>NZ_JBCIYR010000018.1:0-780 GCF_050455445.1 Paenibacillus sp. MABNR03 | reverse complement strand
GGGGTGAAGTCGTAACAAGGTAGCCGTATCGGAAGGTGCGGCTGGATCACCTCCTTTCTATGGAGAATCGTTTCCCGCAGCGGAAACATTCAAATAAGCAGGTTCACTGAACCTGCGCAACTCACTCGTTGCTCAGTTTTGAGAGCTCAAACTCTCAAAACAGCTTGCTTTTGCATGGAGCTTGTTCTTTGAAAACTAGATATCGAAACGAAAATTGCGAATTAGAACATTCCTTTTAGGGATGAATGCTTGTTCGGTTCAAGTGACCGATCAACAATCATCCTAGCTGAACTTGTGTCAAACAAGTTTAATAAATAGTGAAAACTGTATTGCGATGGTATCGAATGGGAGCGACTTTTGGCTTTGCGTAAGCAAAACAAGGGAAGTGAGCAGTCGAAACCGGAGCAACTGGTTAAGCTACTAAGAGCACACGGAGGATGCCTAGGCGCTAGGAGCCGATGAAGGACGTGGCGAACAACGAAACTGCCTCGGGGAGCTGTAAGCAAGCTTTGATCCGGGGGTGTCCGAATGGGGAAACCCAGCTGGGGTAATTTCCAGTTACTCATAACTGAATACATAGGTTATGTAGAGGCATACCAGGGGAACTGAAACATCTAAGTACCTTGAGGAAGAGAAAACAATAGTGATTCCGTCAGTAGCGGCGAGCGAACGCGGAGAAGCCCAAACCAGAGAGCTTGCTCTCTGGGGTTGTGGGACGTCTCACATGGAGTTACAAAGGAACCGGTTAAACGAAGAGGTCTGGAAAGGCCCGCCAAAGAA
>NZ_JBCIYR010000017.1:0-922 GCF_050455445.1 Paenibacillus sp. MABNR03 | reverse complement strand
TGGGGTTGTGGGACGTCTCACATGGAGTTACAAAGGAACCGGTTAAACGAAGAGGTCTGGAAAGGCCCGCCAAAGAAGGTAAAAGCCCTGTAATTGAAAGTCTGTTCCCTCCGAGACGGATCCCGAGTAGTGCGGGGCACGTGAAACCCCGTATGAATCCGGCAGGACCATCTGCCAAGGCTAAATACTTCCTAGCGACCGATAGTGAAGCAGTACCGTGAGGGAAAGGTGAAAAGCACCCCGGAAGGGGAGTGAAATAGAACCTGAAACCGTGTGCTTACAAGAAGTCAGAGCCCGTTTTAGGGGTGATGGCGTGCCTTTTGTAGAATGAACCGGCGAGTTACGTTCCCGTGCAAGGTTAAGGTGAAGAGCCGGAGCCGCAGCGAAAGCGAGTCTGAATAGGGCGACATAGTACGTGGACGTAGACCCGAAACCGGGTGATCTACCCCTGTCCAGGGTGAAGGTGCGGTAACACGCACTGGAGGCCCGAACCCACGCACGTTGAAAAGTGCGGGGATGAGGTGGGGGTAGCGGAGAAATTCCAATCGAACTCGGAGATAGCTGGTTCTCCCCGAAATAGCTTTAGGGCTAGCCTCGGAAAACAGAGTCGTGGAGGTAGAGCACTGATTGGGTGCGGGGCCCGCAAGGGTTACCAAGCTCAGTCAAACTCCGAATGCCATAGACTTACTTCCGGGAGTCAGACAGTGAGTGCTAAGATCCATTGTCAAAAGGGAAACAGCCCAGACCATCAGCTAAGGTCCCCAAGTGTGTGTTAAGTGGGAAAGGATGTGGAGTTGCACAGACAACCAGGATGTTGGCTTAGAAGCAGCCACCATTGAAAGAGTGCGTAATAGCTCACTGGTCGAGTGACTCTGCGCCGAAAATGTAACGGGGCTAAACACACCACCGAAGCTATGGCTTG
>NZ_JBCIYR010000015.1:0-1386 GCF_050455445.1 Paenibacillus sp. MABNR03 | reverse complement strand
TAAAACCTGCATATTGGATAAGCCCTCGACCGATTAGTACTGGTCAGCTCCATGCATTGCTGCACTTCCACCCCCAGCCTATCTACCTCGTCGTCTTCAAGGGGTCTTACATACTGGGAAATCTCATCTTGAGGGGGGCTTCACGCTTAGATGCTTTCAGCGCTTATCCCGTCCGTACATAGCTACCCAGCGGTGCTCCTGGCGGAACAACTGGTACACCAGCGGTACGTCCATCCCGGTCCTCTCGTACTAAGGACAGCTCCTCTCAAATTTCCTACGCCCACGACAGATAGGGACCGAACTGTCTCACGACGTTCTGAACCCAGCTCGCGTACCGCTTTAATGGGCGAACAGCCCAACCCTTGGGACCTACTTCAGCCCCAGGATGCGATGAGCCGACATCGAGGTGCCAAACCTCCCCGTCGATGTGGACTCTTGGGGGAGATAAGCCTGTTATCCCCAGGGTAGCTTTTATCCGTTGAGCGATGGCCCTTCCATGCGGTACCACCGGATCACTAAGCCCGACTTTCGTCCCTGCTCGACTTGTAGGTCTCGCAGTCAAGCTCCCTTATGCCTTTGCACTCTTCGAATGATTTCCAACCATTCTGAGGGAACCTTTGGGCGCCTCCGTTACTCTTTAGGAGGCGACCGCCCCAGTCAAACTGCCCACCTGACACTGTCCCCGCACCGGTTTACGGTACCAGGTTAGAACCTAGATACGATCAGGGTGGTATCCCAACGGTGCCTCCACACAAGCTGGCGCTCATGCTTCAAAGGCTCCCACCTATCCTGTACAGATCGTACCCAAATTCAATATCAAGCTGCAGTAAAGCTCCATGGGGTCTTTCCGTCTTGTCGCGGGTAACCTGCATCTTCACAGGTATTAAAATTTCACCGGATCTCTCGTTGAGACAGCGCCCAAGTCGTTACGCCATTCGTGCGGGTCAGAATTTACCTGACAAGGAATTTCGCTACCTTAGGACCGTTATAGTTACGGCCGCCGTTTACTGGGGCTTCGGTTCACAGCTTCGGGATTACTCCCTAACCGCTCCCCTTAACCTTCCAGCACCGGGCAGGCGTCAGCCCGTATACTTCGCCTTACGGCTTCGCACAGACCTGTGTTTTTGCTAAACAGTCGCTTGGGCCTTTTCACTGCGGCCCCCTCGTGCTATTCACACTACCGGGGCACCCCTTCTCCCGAAGTTACGGGGTCATTTTGCCGAGTTCCTTAACGAGAGTTCTTCCGCGCGCCTTAGAATTCTCTTCTCGCCTACCTGTGTCGGTTTGCGGTACGGGCACCATCACCTGGCTAGAGGCTTTTCTTGGCAGTGTGAGATCATGACCTTCGCTACTGTAATTTTCACTCCCCATCACAGCTCAGCCTTA
>NZ_JBCIYR010000014.1:0-41729 GCF_050455445.1 Paenibacillus sp. MABNR03 | reverse complement strand
TCTTTCGAAGCTTATTTGGTTTGCTTACCGCACCGTGTTTCTCGTGTTTTCTTGGCCGGAATTAGAATATACCATGTTCATATTTTTTATGCAAGTACTTTTTTTAAAAAAATCTTCAATCTCGATTCTCCCCTCCCTTTCTTTGCTTATCTTCTATATATAGCACCATATATCATCTTAAACACTATCGCTTATACAAACCCTAACAAAAGCCAGGCAAGCCCCATCCTCCTCCATCAGGAAGATACAGTTGAGACTCGTATCTGGCTTTTTATAAAACTCTTTTCTTCTATATAAGACACGTTTCGAATCATGTGATATAAGCACTCCATCAAGAGACCGTTATAAGATGCGTTTACCGAGCAGTGAAGCGATCAGTTCTACACCTAATCTTGCGGTATGTCTATTGTGGTCAAACAGCGGATTTACCTCTACAAGTTCCATGGATGTTATCCGGTTTGTCGAAGCCAATAACTCTAGAGCAAAATGAGCTTCCCGGTAATTCAATCCGCCAGGCACCGGCGTACCGACGCCCGGAGCTTCACGAGGATCAAGACAATCCATATCAAAGCTAAGATGAATCCCATCACTTCCTTTTCCTGCTACGGCCAATGCTTGTTCAACAACACACTGTATCCCCATTCGGTCTATATCATGCATCGTGAAGCTTTTAATTCCATGTGCTCTAATCTGCTCTTTCTCATACTCATCCAGATCACGCAGACCAACGTATACCAGATTGGAAGGATTAATGAACGGACCCACTCCAGGAATATGAGACAAATTAAAGGCAGAATGCCCAAGCGCTGCTGCCAAACTCATCCCGTGCATGTTACCAGACAGACTGCGTTCTTCGGTATTCAGATCTGCATGTGCATCAAACCAGATTACACCCAGGTTGGAATAATGGGACGTGAGCCCGGCAAGAGTACCGATCGCCACACTGTGATCCCCGCCGAGAACAAGTGGAAAAGAGCCATCTGCCACGGCACGCGATACTTCAGTGCATACTCGCTCACTCACTTGTCGCACTTCATCTAAATACTTTACACGGTTACGCTCAATCGGAGCATCGGATACCGAAGGACATTCCACTCGCACTTCCTCTGAGAGAACCAATCCCAGTCTCGCAATCTCCCGCTTCAGTCCAGCTGTAATTAGCTCATCAGGGCCTAACTCAGCACCACCTCTTGCACCACCGAGACCAAAAGGAACTTTGATAATGGCTACCTGGCGTTGTTCCATAGATAACAGACTCGTTTCATTACAAGTACTTAGGATGTCTGCAGCTTCCGTTTTATGATTCCCCATTGAGGTCAGCTCCTTCACTGCTTAATTAAGAAGTAATGAATTTAATAATAAGAACCGATGGATACCGCCTAACCTAGACCTCAGTCTCTTAATACCTGTTCAATCCTCTCTACTGCCCAATTGATTTCATCCTCTGTAATGGTAAGCGGCGGCGCAAATCGAATCGTTGTTTCATGCGTTTCCTTGCACAGCAATCCTGCCGACATCAGTTGCTCGCAATACGGGCGGGCAGGCACATGAAGATCAACACCAATAAACAACCCTCTTCCACGTATCTCTTTCACAGCCGTACTCCTAATCCCCTCAAGTCTCTTCATAAAATAATTCCCAAGACGCTCCGATCGCTCCGCCAGCCGCTCATCTTCATAAACCTGCAGCGCTGCAACCGCCACTGCACAAGCAAGCGGATTGCCACCAAACGTGGAACCATGAGAACCTGGCTCAAACAAATTAAGAATCTCAGCATCCGCTGCCACAGCCGAGATCGGCATGATCCCTCCGCCAAGCGCTTTACCCATGATCCAGAGATCAGGCACGGCCCCCTCCCAATCAGAGGCAAAACGACGTCCTGTTCGTCCGAACCCTGTCTGGATTTCATCCGCTACCGTCAATACCTGCATCTCCCTGCATAGAGCAAAGGCTTCCGCAAGATAGCCATCCGGCGGAATGATTATGCCAGCCTCTCCCTGAATCGGCTCCACAAGAAATGCCGCAGTATAAGGAGTGATTGCTTGCCTCAACGCCTCGACATCCCCATAAGGAATAATCCGAAACCCGGGTGTAAAGGGACCAAAGTCTTTTTTGTACTCCGGGGAAGATGAGAAAGACGTGACAGTCAACGTTCTTCCGTGAAAGTTACCAGAGCATACGATAATCTCAGCTTGGTTCTCAGGTACTCCTTTGCAACGATAAGCCCATCTGCGCACTGCCTTAACCGCGGTTTCCACCGCTTCAGCTCCCGTGTTCATAGCAAGAATCTTCGATTTGCCTGTAAATTGCGAAAGTTTTTGATAAAAAAGAGAGGCTGCACTGCTGTGAAATGCCCGCGATGTCAACGTAACCAGGTCAGCCTGGTCCTTCAGCGCCTGAATAAGGACTGGATGTCTATGTCCATGATTCAACGCCGAATAGGCACTTAACATATCCATATACCGAAGGCCCTCGGGATCTTCAACCCAAACTCCCTCGGCCTTTTCAATGACAATGGGGAGCGGATGATAGTTAGGCGCAGCATAATGTTCCGACCATTCTAACCATTTTTGCGAGTCTGACATAACCCCCAGCACCTCCTGCCGATTTTGTATACAAAATACAATATCAATGTATGCTCTGCCATCCCCATTTACGACCCCAATACAGCTATTTCCACAACAGCCCGGTGGTTCCACATATTCATACACCATAGCCCCTGTTTAACGGGAAGTGGAAATTTTGCGTTCCACCCAGGCGAGCAGATTTGCCAGTGTAAATGTGATCACAAAATAGAGAGCAGCGGCAACGAGAAGCGGGGCAAGCGGTTGGAAAGTGACACCTTGAACAGCCCTGGCCGTATAGATAATTTCAGCAATTCCAATCATGGAAACAAGGGAGGAGTCTTTAATGATAATAATGAATTCATTGCCGATTGCCGGCAGCATATTGCGGAATGCTTGTGGTAGTATAATGTAGCGAAGCGTCATGCCATGAGTCAAACCAAGTGAACGGGAAGCTTCCGTCTGCCCTTTATCGATCGCCTGGATTCCAGCTCGGAACACTTCGGCCATATAAGCAGAACTATTCATGGTCAGAGCTACAACCCCAGACATAAATGCTGGCAGATTCACACCGATAACAGTCAGACCATAATGAATGATAAGAATTTGCACCAGCATCGGCGTGCCCCGAATGAGCTCGATATAAGCTGACACCACAAATTTGATTGGCCATACGCGTGATATACGCATCAGTGCAACAATAACGCCAAGGATCGTCCCCAGCAGGACACCAAAGAAAGATAACTCCAGCGTCACCCACGCACTTCGTGCGTAATCCTGCCAATGCTCCGAAAGAAAAGAAAAATCTAAATTCACGGCATATCCCTCACTCGCCCGGTTTAGTCACCGACCAACTCATTCGCTTCAACGACGAACCGTTCGATATCACCATTACTTTTGAGCTTTGCCAGAGTGCTGTTGATCTGATCAACCAACTCCTGATTTCCTTTTTTCACAGCGATCGCCGAACCGGCTTCATCTTCAGCTTGTTCAATCTTCACATCCGACAAGGCTAGCCCCTGCTGATTTTTCACATATTGTTCCGCGACCGGTTTCTCCAGAATAAGGGCATCCACACGACCAGTCTGCAATTCCAGGATCAACTCAGGAATTTTGGCCAGAGATGTAAGCTTGGCACCTTCTACTGCTTGAGCAATCCCTTCTTGAATGGAACTTTTCTGTACACCGACCAGTTTGCCAGACAGATCATCCAACGAGTTTAATGCATCACCTTCACCTTCCCTGACAAGCACGGCCTGCTCTGCATAGTAATAGATGTCCGTGAAATCAACATTCTTCTTCCGCTCTTCTGTAGGAGTCAAACCCGAAATCACAAAATCAACCTTTCCCGTATCGAGCGCCATTAGCAGACCGTCAAAATCCATGTCTTCAATCTTCAATTCAGCTCCCAGATCGGCTGCTATGGCCTTGGCTATCTCGATATCGAAACCTACAATGGTGTCTTTGCCATCCATACTCTTGTGAAATTCATAGGGTGCGTAATCTGCACTGGTACCGAGCACAATCACTTCCTTCTCTTTGGCATCTCCTCCAGCGGAGGAAGCAGGTTCCGAAGCGCTGCCTGTGGTTTGTTTCTGCCCACAAGCCGACATGATTACAACCATTAACATCAGTATCACTGGCAAAAGCACTCTTTTCACAAATCATACCCCTATTCTTTTTTTGGATGATAAGCATTTTAAATTTGTATACAATATACATAACACAATATAAGGGCTTTTATGTAAGTTATACTAACAAACATTTGAATTTTCAGCAATGGTTTTTACACATTTATGGACTTATATTCCAAATTAGCAGCAATACATTACATACACATGACGCAAAATAGGTATTTAAGTTTGCTTGCCCAACTTCCCCCTCGGTGTTAAGATGATAAAAACTTGTTACACCTGAACGGCGCACTACACTGGGCTTATGCCCCACACATCCTATCATCACTATATACAGAAGGGGGGATTCGGTATGGAAGTACCTAAATACCGGTCCTTGAAAGATCACGTTTACGATTACATTGCCCAGAAGATTCAGGATGGAACACTGCTTCCCAATCAAAAGATCAATGAAGCGGAGATATGCAAAAAGCTGGACATCAGCCGCACCCCCACAAGAGAGGCATTGTTCCAGCTTACATCAGACAATTTGCTGCAATACATTCCGCGCCGGGGATTCATCGTTGCACCGTTTGATTCCGGCAAGAAACTCGAATTCTCCCAGGCCATCGGGGTACTGGAGGCACTTGCTGCCACGCTCGCAGCAGATAATCTGAGAACATCTGACCTACTGGAGATGGAAGCACTCGTTGCGAGAATGGACGAGGACATCGCCCAGCTCGATCTCACCGCCTACAGCAAAGATCAATATCAATTCCACAACTTGTACATCCAGCGCTGCGGGAACGCAACGGTGATCGAGATGTTAAATACGCTGAAAAACAGCTTTATTCGCCAGTCGTATGTTAGTGATAATAAACCGAAGTTATCCAGTGTGCTTCAGGAAGTTAACGAAGAGCATCGCCAGATTCTAGGCGCTTTTCGCACCAAAGACAAACCGCAATTGGAGGCCCTTCTCAAACACCACTGGCGCATTATCGACAATGATATGCTGTAAAGCCTCCGTCTGCTATCAGCCCATCAGCAAAATGCAGCGCAAACAAGGCAACTCACGTCGTGGGTTGCCTTTTCTTTTACGTTTTCCCATACATCGACAACGTTCATAGCGTCTGAAACTCATCTTATCCCTTCTCTGTCTCGTTAAGCGGTGCTCTTGCTTCCAACACAGCGTACCCCAACTTTTTACCATACCTTGCGAGCAATCGATCATTGGTTTGACTCATTCGCCGGACCTGCTCATCCTCGAACAGCGCCATATCCAGCTCCCGGTGTGGATCATGATCCACACCCCATTTCCCAATGGAACGCGAATGCTCATGAACTGACACATCCGCAAATCCGCTCTGTTTGAGACGCTTCTTCCATTCCGTCATCGTAGCCAGTGTCCTCATACCGTAAAACCGCTTCAACCTGCGTCGCATCAGATCGGTCTTCCGTCCACACAATATCATCTCACGATCTATTAAACGTCCACCCGGTTTCAAAACTCGCCTATATTCGGCAAGCGCAGCGCGCCAGCGGGTAAATATCGTAACCGACTCTACAAACACCAGATCGAAGCGGTGATCCGGAAAGGGTAATGCAGTGACATCCGCCTGAATAAAACGAATATCCAGGCGTTCTCGTCTTGCTCGCCTCACTGCTTTCTCCAGCATTTCGCGGTGAAGATCAACCGCAGTCACCCGATAACCATTTCGTGCGAGATAACAAGCCGTTCTCCCTGTACCACATCCTACTTCCAGCACTTGACCATGCGCCGGGAGAGACAAGGAATCTATAAGTTGAACTGTTGCTGTAAATCCACCAGGATGCGCGCTTCCTTCACCAAGTTTTGCCAATAAGTCATGATAATCCACAATCTCCAGCTCCTTTCCTCCCTTCAGTGTATGGAGCAACTTCAAAAGCGGCACATCCCTATGCATTTTCCGGGTACTCGTCCATACCATTTCGTTCTTTTTTTACTATGATATACAAACCGTTGATTCAAGCGGCAAACCGCAAAATCTGAGGGGGATATGCATGCACAGAATTCATCCGGTATGTGAAGAGACGGTGTCTCCGCACGTAGGACGCCCTGTTTGTATGATTATGAAAGACGGCAAGCACATATACGGCACACTTGGGGGATGCCGGGATGGCAAGATTTATGTAAGCGGAAGTTTCGAAGGGCCACGTTTATGCTCTGTCAAATCCAAACAACAGCTCCGCAGAAAAGGGAAAAGCAACGCCGTTGCAGCCAAGAAAGTGAAGTCTTCAGCTTTCGGTCCTTACGGTTACGGATATGGCGGAGGTTATGGCTACGGGGCTGGATATGATCTTGCTCTGGTGACCACATTACTGCTGCTTCCATTCCTTTTCATCTAAATCAACAAACCCTTTTCACCTTTTATGCCTAGTTAACAGCAAAAATCCCCCACATTGCACTGCTGCAATAAGGGGGATTTTTGTTATCGTAATCCTCTGCAAAATAAAAAAAGGCATTCGCCATAACGAATGCCGGGAACTTCATATTTTCAAACCCTTATCTTTGCACAAGATGTCAGGTCTTAATTAAAAAAAAACACCTCGTAAGAGGCGGGTAAGCTATGTTAAATCCGATTTCCTTTAGACATCGTTTTCAGGTTGCTATTCGAATTTTCAAGCAATGGCAGCATCCTAGTCGTGCTAACCATCTCAGAAGCACATATCGGACAAGTAGGCACGCTATCAAACGCAAAATTGTCCCGCATCCATCCTTTGCACGTATCACTCGTACACTCCCAGATTGCCGCATCCGCTTGTGGAATCTCTTCCAATGGCTTTTTGCGATTATACATGACTTCTACCCCCTTTGTTATGGAAAAACATCTAACCGACGTTATTTCACAGAAGCCTATACTTAGCTGAAGTTTTGCATCCCGCTTAGGCTACTGCCTCGACAACTTATTGGGCCGACTTTCATCTATCTGCTCAAAAAAAAGAAGCTGCCTTTACCATTATAACATGTTAAAGGCAGCTATGCTTTAATTACAGTTTTACAACTTCTTCTGCTTGAGGACCACGGTTTCCTTGTACAATTTTAAATTGCACGCGTTGACCTTCGTCCAGCGTTTTGAAGCCTTCGCCTGTAATAGCGCTGAAGTGTACGAATACATCTTCTCCGCCTTCAACTTCGATGAAACCGAAGCCTTTATCAGCGTTGAACCATTTTACTGTTCCGTTTTGCATGTGAATTACACCTCCAAATAAAGATTAACATGTTCCTTTGTTCTTTGCAGCAAGCAAATAAAAATTCACACATTGAAAAAGGTACCAGTCATAACCTATAAGTGATCGCCCTTTACAATATGTGAATTAGGTTTTCCACTCTCTCTACAACTTGTTCTTATTATAACTCCATTTCTGCCAAAAAGCAAATCTTTGTATTTTCTTTTCAAACAGCTTTGGAAATACATGTTATTGCTGCGTACTTGGACAAGTCTTGTTCAGTAGGTCTGCCGCTGTTGTGCGGTCTTATGAAAGGATATGCAGATTCGAACCAACTTATACATTTTTTATAAAAGATTTTGGCATGCATATCCATTTCAACTGGAATCACCTGTTCCAATACATCAATAAAACTACGTCCAGGCCCACATGAAGGCATCCCGATCCCAGGCAATTTGCCCGCCATGAAGTTTCCGGAACGCTTTCTTCACCTCTTTCGATAAAGAAGCATTGCCATTCTCATTTACAAAAACAAACTCATCGCCAAAATGAGTCTTCACATATTCAATTGCGGCTTCCTGACGGAGTGTTCCAGTAAATTTAATTTCCTGAACCATCCACTCAGCTACGTCCTGTGCTGTTTTTTCCATTCTTATCACCTGCCGTCTATCCCATTGTGCGGAGGAATGACTACAACAGCAACCCCAGTCAGCCTTACCGCCAGACTGAGTATACCACGAGTACACCGCTGACGGTAAATGGAGCTGGCAAGCTACACTAACGAAGCCCTTAATGAATAACCTTATGTCCTGTAGTCCCTGGATCAGATGAGGATCGTTTCGTTGTCCGGACACTAAATGTTAACCATATACAGTAAAAAACAAGAACAACTAATAGGAAAAGATCATACGGCAAGGTATTGGCATCCTGGAGGTCATCGCTCAGGAATTGAATCAGATTATGTATGAAATGAAACAGAATCAGGGGAATGATGTTCCCATTTTTGAGCATTAGCAGTGCCAGTACGGCTCCGAGCAGCAGTGCATAGACCAGCTGCAGCATCGTATCAGCCACGCTTTGGCCCGAGAGTGCATTCAACATATGCGTAACGGAAAACAAGATGCTCGAGGTCACTACCGCTGCCATTGCACTCCTGCGAAGTAATGTCTTGAATATGAGTCCACGGTAGACGGTTTCTTCCACAAAAGCGACAAGAAGGGTGAAAAAGACAAAAAAGATCACTTTCGTCAAAGTCAGTGTTGTAAAACCTTTCAGGGCGATTGTACCCAGTACAAGGAGTAACGGAATATAATACCTTGCATGCTGAACCGGAATCGTCCGAAGCGAACGAAAACCGGTCTCCCCCCACTTACGCCGCACAGTTAGATAAATCATGAGTACAACAGCCATCGGTGTAAAAGACATCAGTACAGGCGAAGTATAGTCCAGCTGCTTCACTGTCGCTACAGCTCCTGCCGCAAATACAGCGAGCAAGAGCAGCAGTTCAATGATGATTACGGTCAACACCGGTTTGCGCTCGGAAAAAGACGGATTTCTACCAGTTTGCGGGGATGTCATGGTTGGATCAGCCTCATTTCATCTTCATTTGTCGTTGTCATACGAAATGATATGACCATTTAGTTGTATCACATCAACGGAATTTCGAATATCCTTATTTGGATAAAATTATAAAAGTAACAAAATAGAGACTTTCTCCAACTTCTTTTCCCCTAAAATCAGGTATGGCTTGTGTTCCAAACTGTCATCATAGTAGTACGCAAGTTAGCGGCTGCAGGGTTACCTCAACTCCGCAACGTCTTATATAGAGAGAAAATAACGAACATGCACGATGCATAACAAATCAGGGGGTCACTATGAAAGAACTATTTCTGCGCTGGGGGCATCTGCTGGCTATACTGTGTATACCGCTTCAAGGCACCATATATGTAATCCTTGGCAGCAATACGGGGAACGATGTCTTCTACAATTACGCCTGGATCGATACACAAATTCCATTTATCAAAGAATTTATTTACCCATACATCAGTTGGATGCCGATTCTGTATCTTGGATTCATCTATTTGGGACTGACGAATAAAACGTTATTTTGGCGCACACTGCTCACATACAATGTCGGGGTGATTGCGGCCAACATCTGTTTCGCAGTTTTTCCAACGCATGTACCGCGTCCCTTGGTTGGCGGAACAGACCTGAGCAGCACGCTTGTACAATTTATCTATGCAAATGATGCTCCGTTCAACTGTTTCCCAAGCATTCACTGTCTCACAAGTTATCTGCTGTTCATCATCATCAACCGGCACTTGAATTTCAGACCACTCGCAAGAATCTCCTGGTCCGTGTGGCTCTGGCTGATCATCGCTTCAACGGTGTTTGTGAAGCAGCATTCCCTGCTGGATGTGGCAGGTGGAATTCTGTTTGCGGAAGCAGCATATTGGGTGGTTCATGTTTTCTTGGTTCGCAGCGGCCTTGCTCGCAAAAAAGCAAAGCAGCGCGTTGGTGCCACCAACACAAGCAGCAACGCCTAACATTTTCAAAGGCAGACATGAAACATGCTGCATGAAATCAAAAGAGGGCCGAGGCCCTCTTTTTTTAACATAAGTATATTATAGAAGAAACCGATAAACTGTGGCCCAAATTCCGTGATGCATTCTTTCAAATGTTAGATCACCGGTGGACGCTCATGGAGCCAGTCGGAAGGCTGGGTTCCGGTTATGCGTTTGAATATCCGGTAAAAGTATGACAAATCACGATATCCAAGAAATTCAGCAATTTCCTGTATAGAGAGCTGCGACTCAGTGAGCAGATATAATGCCCGTTTCATCCGCTGGTCATGTACATACTGGCTGATCGTTTGGTTCGTCACGCTTTTGAACAACGCTGCTGCGTAGTTGGGTGTCTTGCCAATCTCATCTCCGAGATCTTCCTTCGTCAGTTTCTCCCGGTAATGCCGCTCGATATATCGTTTCATTCGCTCTGCATGCATATGCTTCTCTGGTGGAATGACTCCCCGATCCAGTTCACGATTCACATAAATCAATACTTCCATCAATAAGGCCTGGCTCATCATGACATAATAAGACTGACGTTCCTGCCACTGCTGGTGAATCGCCTTCATGCGTTCATGGATTAGCTCGTAACATCCCGGTTTATGGCGCACAACTTCCGTTCGTTCCAATGCAGGCAATGCATCTGCCTGATCTCCTTGCAAATGCACAACAATTTGCGTATGCGTTACCGTGGGAATGCTTTTGCCATAATAGGAGACACCACCAGGAATCAAGAGCAATTCACCCTTCTCCATGATCTGTTTCTCACCGTTCACCCAATATACACATTTCCCATAAGTAACCAAGCTCAGTCGCCATATCCCTTCGGACTGCACTGCTTCTTCGTACCAACCGACACCATTAATGTGCCGGACTTCTAACGGAGTGATCATAACACACCTCATTACTGGACTATACTCCAATCATTGTACTATAGTTCATACCCTGATTCGACAGAAAACGCTACAATACACACATAAGCAAAACATATGAGGAGGAAATCAGCATGTTGAAAACAAAGATTATTTGTACTATGGGACCTGCTTGTGACTCGATCGAAACATTGAAGGTAATGATTCAGGAAGGGATGACGGTTGCCCGTCTGAATATGGCTCACGGCGAGCTGGAAGATCACGTTACCCGGATCAACAACATTCGCAAAGCGGCTTCCGAACTGAACAAATATATACCCATTATGATGGATATCAAAGGACCTGAAGTTCGTATTGGCAAACTGAAAGAAGCATCCTGCCACCTGCAGGCTGGCAAAGAACTGATCCTGACAACGGAAGAAATTCTTGGTGACGCAGAACGGATCTCGGTAAACTACCCGGAACTGAATCTCGTTGTGAAACCTGGCGATCGCATCCTGATTGATGATGGTCTGGTAGATCTGACTGTACTCTCTGTAGAAGGTTCGGATATTCATTGCAAAATCATCAGCGGAGGCATCCTGAAACCACGTAAAGGTGTAAACCTGCCAGGGATCAAAACGACACTGCCGGGTGTAACCGAGCGTGACGTCATGCATATCGGATTCGGAATCGAAAACGATATCGAAATTATTGCAGCTTCTTTTGTTCGTAAAGGCGATGACATCCGTGAAATTCGCAGCATTTTGAAAGAACGCGGTGCTGAGCACGTACAAATCATCTCCAAAATCGAAAACCAGGAAGGTATGACCAACCTGAACGACATCATCGAGGCATCTGACGGTATCATGGTAGCTCGTGGTGATCTCGGGGTTGAAGTACCGATTGAAGACGTACCTATGATGCAAAAAGAAATGATCGACAAATGTAACCGTGTCGGTAAACCGGTTATCGTTGCTACACACATGCTGGAATCCATGCAGGTTAATCCGCGTCCAACACGCTCCGAGGTCAGTGACGTTGCAAACGCAGTACTCCAAGGCGCAGACGTTGTCATGTTGTCAGGTGAATCGGCCGCAGGTAAATATCCTGTACAATCGGTTCGCACGATGGCTGCTGTTGCCCGCCGTGCAGAAACGATGATTGATTACAAAGAGCAATTTGGACAAAAGTCAGCTCAACAAGTAGCCGACATTACAGAAGTAATCAGCCAGGGAGCTGTAAGCTCTTCCCTCGTACTGAATGCCAAAGCGATTATTACTTCAACAGAGAGTGGCTTCACGGCGCGCATGATCTCCAAATACCGTCCAAAGGCGCCCATCATCGCCGTTACTCAGCATGAAGAAGTACTCGCTAAAATCTGCCTGCTCTCCGGTGTCATTCCGGTTATGGGCGATAAAGTAACGACAACAGACGAAATGTTTGAGTCCGCTACACGTAACGCAATCAAAACGGGCTATATCGAAAAAGGTGACATCATTGTATTGTCTGCAGGTGTACCTATCGGCCAATCCGGTAATACAAACCTGATCAAGGTTCAACAAGTCTAATTCATTTCACGCAGTTAAATTAAACAAATAAAATCCACCGAGGCTCAAATGCCATCCGGTGGATTTTTTATATCAGACTATAGTTTATAACGTTCTACCAGCCAAAATTCAATGTCTTTCCTGTTTCGGCCCAGGATTTGATACTGCTCAAAATCATCCACCAGCTGCTCTGCGCATTCGCAAAGGAAGGATGGTTGTCTGTAAATTGATCATTGATCAAGGTCAGCTTCGTACATTCACCCACGGTCTCGAGCTGGAAGACCACTCTGGATTCAAGCTCGGTATGATTCGCATGGTACGATGGTCCGGGATGCTCACGATAGCTGAGTCTGGACAACGGTTCAAATTCCAAAATATCACCGTACACATGGACTGTTTCAGTACCATCATTGCCAGGCCCTACATAAGCAAACGGCTGACCCGGTTGAAAATTGGAACGAAGTTCACTGCCAAAGAAACTGCTTCGTGTGCCGTCAGGAGAAATCAGGGCATTCCACACGTCTTCCAGCCCGGCATTGATATAAAATTCATATTTCAATTCCATGAACTCACTCCCCTATGCATTGGATGTGCGATCTACCAACTCGCATACCTATCCTACCGTTATACCCTTAACTTCGTATTGTAAAAACACGACAACGGAAAAATAAAATTCATTTTTGAATGCTGACAGCCCCATCCATATACAAGGATTATATCCCCGTATAGTGCTTTCCCAGAAGATCAGATATACTAAAATGGAATGAAATAACAGCTTGTTCCCTATGTATTGATAGGGCTTAATCAGAAAGGAAACGAGACATGAGCCAAACCACAAATATCATGGGCATTTCTTTTCCCAATGTAACGATGGATCAAACCGTTGCCATCCTTAGCCATGTTGTCGAACAGCGCAGAACGGAACTCTTCCATGTGATTACGGGAAACCCGGAAATCGTCATGTCCTGTCAAAAGAACCGCACACTTCGCGCGGTGGTGGACCAAGCTGGATTGGTGACTGCAGACGGGGCAGGCATCGTAATGGTATCACGCGTTCGAGGTGGACAATTAACCGAGCGGGTAACCGGCTGTGATCTTTTATTTCGTTTACTGGAAGAAGGAAACCGGAAAAGGTGGTCCTTTTATATGCTCGGAGCAGAGGAACATGTCAGTGAACGGGCATTGGAAGTCATTGAGCAGAATTATCCAAACGTGGTGGTTAGCGGCAGACACCATGGTTACTTCTCAACCGATGAGGAGCAACAGATTGTGGAGGAGATTCGCGATGCAAATCCCGACTTTCTCATCGTGGCGCTTGGGGCACCCAATGCAGAACAATGGATCGATAAATACCGTCACCAACTGAACGCTCGTGTAGCTATAGGCGTCGGCGGAAGTCTGGATATCGTCGCAGGCAAAACCAAACGCGCTCCCGCCCTGTGGCAGAAACTTAACCTGGAATGGTTGTATCGACTTCTCAGCCAGCCTTCAAGATGGCGCAGACAGCTTATTTTGCCTCGTTTTGCTGTTCGAGCGCTGCTGTTCAGAGAGCAAAAGTGACAGGATAACACCTACACGTTTCAACATCTTCACAGGAACAGGAAGGGACAGCCACACCAAATGCAGAGGGGATGAACAGAATGGATTCCACAACTCATTTCAGCAGGCCCAGCATGGGACTGTTGAATCTGAATGAAGGCGATAAAAGATATCAGCTGACACGGCATGCTCCTTCCGAAGCACTTAGCCCTTTTGTTAAACATTTCTGGGTGGTATCGTGGGATCTCAATGGACTTGATTCGTATCCCCAACATGTGGTGCCGAATCCCTGTGTCAATCTGGTCATAGAGCGGGGCAACACCTTCTTCTTCGGACCTTCCGGACGCAAATTCTCCTATTTGATCAACGGAAAGGGCAGTGTGTTTGGTGTGAAATTCAAACCAGGTGGATTCTTTCCATTCATTCGGGTTCCTGTCTCATCACTGTATGGACAACCCATGGAGGTTTCCGGTGTTCTTGACGTCAGCGCTGAATCATTGGAAGAACGACTGCTAGGAGATGGCTGTGATGCGGATAAAGCCCGTTATATGGATTCGCTTTTATGCGCACACCTTCCAGCTGAGGATGCGCAAGCGAGGCTGGTTCACAATATCGTGCAGCAGATTGAGCAGGATCGGGAGATGTTGCGAGTGGATGACCTGTCATCTTCTTGGAACATTCACACCAGAAAACTCCAACGTCTGTTTAATCAATATGTGGGAATCGGCCCCAAAACCGTAATCAAGCTGTATCGTCTGCAAAATGCCGCCGATCTGATTGACCGCGGTCTTCACTGCGATCTGGTTAAGCTCTCTCAGGAGCTCGGATATCATGATCAGTCCCATTTCATCAAAGACTTCAAATCGATTATCGGGAGTACGCCCGAAGAATACGTCAACTCACGAAAAAACCTGTCCTCAAATATCAGGACAGGCGGATAACTTCAATCGTATCACCCGTATGGATTACACCTTCCCGTTCAACCGAACAGACGATACCGCGTTTTTTGCGGGCGGCTGGCACGAATTTTTTACGCAAACCATCCTGTTCATACACTTGCTCAATGACTTTTCCCGGATGTAAACAAGGAAGATTCTCCCCTTCGCATATCAAACCCGTTCCATCAGGAAACAGAAGCCGCGTTCCGGCAGGCAGCTCAGTCAATTGATCAATGCCTCGGACCAGCATGTTGGCCCCAAGCCATTCCGGACGCACTTCAGGAATATTCATTTTCTCGGCAATAAGAGCGCATTCCTCTTCAGAAACAATACTGATCTGCCGACGATTGGCAATCGGTGTGCCTCGCTTATATATTTTCTGTCTGGAGTCCGCTGGACGCAGCAGACCGTAATGGCGGTCTCCCGGAATACCAGCGAGCTCAATATCAATAAAGGGTACTACCCGTGTAACAAATGTCGCCGGATTATCCGCAAGCAGCACAAATTGAACGGTCCCCATGCCAATCCCCTCTTTTCCATGAGCTTTTCATTTCCCATGATATACATTATTACCCAATGGGGATATTTCAGCAATCGGCATATGTTGATCTTGAGACCTGACTCGCGCGCTGAGCATCATTCGTCATGTAAAATCTGCTGACTTCCTTCCCTTCGGCAGCACTGGCCCCAAAATGGACGCCCCTGCCAGAAACAGCACACCACTCACGGTAAATACCGTCACTAGGCTCAACTGATCCATCAAATAACCTGCGAACGACATGCTAATTACCATCATGCCCATAAATACCGGGGTAACCGCTCCCCCCACACGGCCAATAAAGGCTGTATCCGTATTACGCATGATCATCGTCTGAATCCCTACATGAATCCAAGGGTAAAAGAATCCATTGATCATCTGTGCCGCCATGGTAAGCAGAATGCTCTCGGACCATCCCATCATAACCGTTCCCAATGCACTGAGTAGCAGCCCTACCGCGAGCAGGACCTGCGGCTGAAGTTTTTTGGCTGCACTCATGATAACCCCGCCTCCAATCAGCATGGCCGCTCCATTAACCATGAGCAACCACTGAAGAAAGGTTTTGTCCTGACCTAGATTATCGATGGCAACAAAAAGCATTAACGGCTGAATCAACCCTGCTGCAAGCCCGGATACAGCAAAGGTCATAACCAGTGTCCGCAAAGCCGAACTCGCATACACATATCGAAATCCTTCAGCCAGCTCTTGACGAAAAGACCCCTGAATGACTGCACCTACAGACGTCATTTCATCCTTAGGTAACCGCGAAAGGACAAAACCCGAAACGAGGAACATCACCGCTGTAACGACAAGAGATACTTCAATCCCGTAGTTCTGATAGATGACCGTTCCGATCATGGGGCCAACCACCATAAAGACTGCCACCATTGTTTGGAACATAGCCATTACTCCCTGCAGTTCCTCACCCGGCACGTGCTGCTTGAACAGCTTCATTGCCGAAGGCTGAGAGAACTGGGAAAAAACAGCCGACACCAAGGTACCCAGCAATACTGAATACCATGGACCAAACATTAATGCAACCAGCACAGCCACCGCAGACAATGAGGAGAGCACATCACACCACACCATGGTACGCTTGGGCCTCCAGCGATCCGCAAACGTTCCTCCGATGATGGCAAACACAAAAATCGGAGCATACTCCGCTACAGAGATCCAAGATACGGCCTGCGGGTCATTGTTGGTCAGATCCGTCACATACAACAGAATGGCAAAATTGCGTATCCAAATCCCCAACTGCAAAAGAATTCGCGAAACGACAATCGTTCGCACATACGGATTACGAAACAACTTCAACTCCTCCTTTAAATTCCACCAAACATAATTTTAATGAATTTTGTTTGTTTATTTATAGACAATATATAATAATGTTTGTTTATAAGCAACAAGTTTATCAGATCGTTCGCTTTGGATATATTTAATTACACAATTAATTTGTGCAAAATTAAATTTACACTTTTAGTTCTCGTTACGAACATTTATACTGAGAAGGCAATGAACTAAAATACATAAAAGAAAGCTAGGTGTTCCCATTGATTGGTGCAATTTTTGTAGCTCTCGTAGCCATTGAACACATCTATATCCTGGTGATGGAAATGTTTATGTGGACCCGCCCACGCACAATGAAAACCTTCGGTCTCACTCCTGAATTAGCAGAATCGACCAAGTCTCTGGCTGCCAATCAGGGGCTATACAATGGATTTCTCGCGGCGGGGCTAATCTGGGGGCTGTTGTACCCCGACCCCATTGTTAGTCAGCACATTCAGATCTTCTTCCTGGCTTGCGTAATCATTGCAGCCCTATATGGAGGGGCGACAGCTTCGCGGTCTATTATCGTCAAACAGGGATTGCCTGCGATTATCGCACTGCTCTTGGTCCTTTTCCTTTAATCACCGCATGCTTGGCAGCTCGCCGCCCTGATTCATTACAAACCAAGCATGGTATGGTAAGGTAATAGTGGCAACAAGTCATGCCAATCACCGTGATTGATCTGGAAAGGAGAACGTCTCATGGGACTGTTTGACAAGCTTCGGCGTCGCAAAAAGGAACCTGTACCCGCAGGCGGAGCCGTGGAATCTTCTTCGCATAGTGAAACCATTGTTGGTTTTATACTATTGGAACAGGATGACTGTGATTTTGATCGCTTCATCCAAACGATGAAGAATGATTGGGATATTCATATCGATGAGAATTCGGAAGAGGGCAATCTTTTCTTTGAGGTAGATGGAATGCAGGTGGTATGTGCTCATATCGGTGCCCCTGTCCCCAACCACGAAGTGGAGGAGAATGCCAAATTAAATATATTGTGGCGTGAAGCGGAGCAAGTTACTTCCAGGCATCAGTCACAGATTATCGTTTCTGTTCTGAACGCAGCGGATGCCATCCAGGGACATATCCTGTTTACCAAGACAGCGAGCGCCCTGTTGCAGCTTGACCACGCACTCGCCATATATTTGGCGCCGCTCGTTGTCGAGGCACGTCAATATGTGGAGACGAGTCACAGTCTCAAGCAGGATGAGCTGCCGGTCTCCCTTTGGATTTTTATCGGTATGTACCAGAGTCCTGAAGGCGCCTCAGCCTATACGCATGGATTGCGAAACTTCGGAAAAGAAGAGATCGAGATCATACATTCAGCCAACCCGTTAAGCGATGTTTTTGAAATGATGTTCATGACCATGACTTACGTGGTTGAAAATGATGTCACTTTGCATGACGGAGAGACTCTCGGATTTACAGCCGAGCAGAAGCTCTCGATCACCCGGTCCAAGGGAATAGCTGCTGAAGGAACCAGTTTGAAGATTGGATTTTAGTTGAGCCGTTTGAATTACATGCTGCAAAATGCAGCATGTATGAAATGAAAAGTTAGATTTTTCAATAAAAAATGAAGTGCTTATTGTAATCTCGATGGCATATATATTAACACAGGAGGGGATATGTTTGTTGACAAGCATATTCCCTCCCCCTATAATCTAAAAAAAACACCAGCTTCTACCTGTTAGCAGCTTAACAAATGAGGGATTTCGTTGGTTCAATCCATTGATCGCGCAATGCATATTGTTCAGCTTCTGTTATCCGGAAACACCCGCTCCGGCTGGGCTATATCAGACATCTCAGAACGTGTAGGCTTGCCTCTAAGCACCACCCACCGGCTCATCAGCTCCATGATGGAACACGGACTTGTCACGCAGATTCCGGATACCAAGCGCTACAAAACCGGGTCACGCTGGATGGAAGTCGGCCTACAGCAGTTGGAGGAATCCGATATGCGCCTTGCTGCGAGACCCATCATGGAACAATTGGCGGATGAAGTTAAAGAAACTGTATTTCTGAGCATGCCTTACGGGCTCTACTCCATGGGCGTGGACAAAGTAGAGAGCCAAACCAAGCTTCGCGTGGTAGAAAACCTGGGCGAGCGCATCGCCATGCATATCGGCGCACCCAACAAGGCCATGCTTGCCAGCATGGACCCCAGAGAAGCTGAGGCCATTCTCATTCGACTCATCGATGACACCAACAAGCGCAATGAGCTGTTGCAGACATTACCCTCGATTAAGCAGGCCGGCTATTGTGTCAGTTATGCGGAACTTACCGAAGGGACCGTGGCCATCTCCTCCCCCATTATGGGATTCGGCCGCAAAGTAGAGGGAGCCATTGGCATTGGTGTTGTCAGTTACCAGCTCACGGATGAACGGGTTGCCTTTCTTGGCAAGCTGGTCACCCATGCGGCGCTTGAAATATCCAACCGGATTGGCGGATAGCCCGCCTGATCCGGCCTGTACCGGGTCTCATTTTCAAGAAGTCTGTCTCTTCACATTCAACGATTCAGCCCCTTACATCATGACCACTTCACTCAACCCTACATCAAGATATTCAACCAGCACTCCAGTTACACACACTGATCCGCCTTCCTGAAGCTTTATTGTCCATCATCTCTGTCACTATAATCGGAAACACTTTCCGAATTACGGAAATTTCACTTGACATGAAAAGAGGGATTCGATGAATAACGTACAGACCACCATTGAACAGACAGAACGCTTGGGAGCACACAATTACCACCCCCTTCCCATTGTAATCGCCCAAGCAGAAGGCGTCTGGGTCGAGGATCCGGACGGCAAGCGTTATATGGATATGCTTAGCGGATACTCCGCCTTGAATCAAGGGCATCGTCATCCCCACATCATCGCAGCACTGCATAAGCAATCCGCCAAGGTCACACTCACCTCGCGCGCCTTCTACAATGAACCATTAGCCGAATTACTGGAGAAGCTGACCCAGTACACCGGCAAAAATATGATTTTGCCCATGAATACAGGTGTCGAAGCTGTAGAGACCGCCATCAAAGCGGCACGGCGCTGGGGTTACCGGGTAAAAGGAATTCCTCAAGGGCAGGCCGAGATTATTGTCTGTTCCGGCAATTTTCACGGGAGGACCCTTACGGTAACATCATTCTCCTCCGAACCTTCCTATCGGGAGGATTTTGGTCCATTTACACCGGGCTTTACCATTATTCCTTACGGTGATATTCGAGCTTTGGAGCAGGCCATCACAGCAAACACAGCAGCATTTCTCGTTGAACCGATCCAGGGTGAAGCTGGCATTGTCATCCCACCGGATGGGTATCTGCAGCAAGCGGCGGCGCTCTGTCGTCAGCATCATCTACTGCTCATTGCTGACGAGATCCAAACCGGATTTGGCCGAACCGGTAAACCCTTTGCCTGTGATTGGGAAGCAGTTGTCCCAGATATGTACCTGATGGGCAAGGCATTGGGCGGCGGTGTACTCCCTGTGTCTGCTGTCGCTGCAGATCGCAGTATTCTCGGTCTGTTCGAGCCCGGCTCCCACGGTTCCACCTTCGGCGGCAACCCGCTGGCTTGCGCCGTAGCCATAGCCGCACTTCAGGTGACTGAAGGTGAAAAACTGGCTGAGCGCTCTCTTCGGTTGGGCGAG
Source organism: Paenibacillus sp. MABNR03 (assembly GCF_050455445.1). Taxonomy (NCBI): domain Bacteria; kingdom Bacillati; phylum Bacillota; class Bacilli; order Caryophanales; family Paenibacillaceae; genus Paenibacillus; species Paenibacillus sp. MABNR03. The sequence continues at coordinate 21,394 of NZ_JBCIYR010000014.1, read as the reverse complement.
CAACTCCTGTCCAGGTTAAAGGCCATTAACCATCCGATGATTATTGACATCCGCGGAAGGGGATTATTCATCGCCATTGAGCTGAGCGGTCCGGCAAGACCTGTATGTGAGAAGCTGCAGCACGCTGGACTGCTCTGCAAGGAAACACACGAGCATGTTATCCGCCTGGCACCCCCACTCATAATTTCCGAAGAAGACCTGCACTGGGCTGCAGATGCCATCATCGATGTTTTTGCCAGTCTATAACCAGAGCACACGTTTTCTTGCGACTCATCTGCACCATCATTCCATAAGAAGAGGTGTTCCCTATGAAAAAATGGTCTACTCCACAACAAATCGCCGCATTGCTAAGCGATCTGATCCGCATCCCGAGCATCAGCGAATCGGAAGCCGAGGCTGAATTTCCTCTTTTTATCACACAACAACTAAGCGAGCTCGATTATTACAGACAGCATCCTGAATATCTTCAATCCCATCCCACTGGAGATGGCCGCACACTCGTAACCGCTTTGGTCAAAAGCCAAATACCCACAGCACGAACGATTATTGTACTCAGCCATTTCGACGTGGTAGAGGTGGATTGTTACGGAGACTGGAAGCCTTATGCCTTCAATGTGGAGAAACTGACAGAACTTTTCCACAGCAACAAGGAGCGTCTGCCGGAGAAAGTCCGGGCCGATATTGAGACGGATGATTGGATCTTTGGACGTGGTGTAATGGACATGAAGTGCGGTCTCGCCCTCCAGATGTCCATGATCGAACGAGCTTGTCACGGAGAATTTGACGGCAATCTGCTGCTGCTTGCAGTCCCCGATGAGGAGGTTAATTCTGTTGGCATGCGCGCCTCCATTCCTGTATTGCTCGAACTTGCCAAACGCCACGGCCTGGAATATGCACTGCTGATTAATTCGGAATCCCATTTCGGGGATGGTGATGAAAGCGGACGATATCTGGAGAAAGGCTCGATCGGCAAAGCACTGCCCGGATTTTTGTGTTACGGCAAAGAAACCCATGTCGTTTATCCATTTAAAGGTCTCAATGGCAACTACATGGCTGCCGAAATTACAGCCGAGCTGGAGATGGACACCACCTTCAGCGAACATGTTGAGGGGCAATCCACTCCGCCTCCAACCAACCTGATTCAACACAGCATGATGAATGCCTATTCGGTAACGATCCCCTATCGTGCTGTGACCATGAGCAACCTTCTGCTGCTGGAGAAATCGGTGGATCAACTGATCGAACCCCTGCTGGATGTAGCTCGCCGCGCCGCTGCCCGTATTGAACAGAAATACCATGCACGCGCATCCGCCTACCTTGGTGATTCCTCAGAGGAGACAAACATTCAGGTAAAGGTGATGACGTATGAAGAGCTGCTCCGTTATGCCCATCAAACCTATGGTGAAGAGCAGGTAACAGCCGTCATCCAGGAGGCACTTCATCGCAACCCTGAAGCGGATGACCGCGGTAATACCTCAGCCGTTGTTGATGCTCTATCTCTTCTGTGCAAGACTCTGTCTCCCATGATCGTGCTGTTTTTCGCGCCGCCTTACTACCCGCCAAACAGCTCGTACCAGTCCCAGATGGTGACTGAAATATGCAACAGCCTGTCCGAGTATGCTCTGGCACACCATCAGTTCGAGCTTCATCATGCCAACTTTCATAGCGCCATGACTGATCTGAGTTATGTAGGCTCCACTTCAGGCACAATTTCACATGACCGCCTGGCAGACAACATGCCGCTGTGGAACAACGGTTATTCCATTCCGCTGAACGAAATGGAGCAGCTCGCCATACCTGTCATGAATTTGGGTCCTTACGGCAAGGATGCGCACAAATGGACTGAACGTCTGAATGTGCACTATGCCTTTGTTACGATGCCTGATTTGCTCTCCACCTGCATTACCATGGCGCTTGCAGCCGGAGCTTCTACACAAGCGGTATAGTTTCATATCGTACAGACTTCATAATACGACTCATGTTGACAGTATTCATGGCAAAAATGCATTACTCCGGCTATTAATGTACATTAATATGACACAATAAGTGATTTAATTATAAAACTCCGAACATTTTAGGGTGAATAAAAGATTTTGCGTCACTCATATGTTATTCTAATTGACACCGAATAACTTCTCTTTTATGATGTAAGAAAAATATCAGCCTGATCACACTCTATCACTTGGTAACCCTGTCAAGAGCGACCCGACTTATTGCTTGTTATATTTTCGGAAAAGTTTTCCGTATTACGGAAAGAAACAATTTCAAGCTAAATCTCACCGGAAGACGGAACGCACTAATGCTCACTCTCCACGCAGAGTATGCCCGCATAAACGGCGTTCCGGACCGTAAATCAGGAGGGAAGCGTGTGGGCAGATATATCGCAAGGCGAGCGGTCACCGGAACGCTGACTGTCATCGTGGCCATAGTGTTTAGCTTTTTGCTTATCCATCTCGCGCCTGGAGACCCCGTCAGCATTTTGTCAGGCCGGGATAACCCTTCGCCGGCAATGGAGCAGGCTCTGCGCGAAAAGTACGGGTTGGACCAGTCCGTCGGCATGCAGCTGCTCACGTATTTCAAAAACCTGCTTCAAGGAGATCTGGGACAGTCTATCTCCAATAATCGACCCGTCACCGAGATGATTGGCGAACGGATCGGACCTACCCTGCTGCTGTCACTCACCACGGCGATACTCTCCCTTATTATCGGAACAGTACTGGGAATCTACTGCGCCCGGCGCGCAGGCTCCAAACTGGATACTGCCATGAACGGCATATCCTATCTCTTCGATGCCATGCCAGGGTTTTGGCTTGGCATGATGCTCATCATGATTTTCGCTTCATGGCTGAATATCCTTCCCACCGCAGGCATGGTTGACCTGAGAGGCGGGTACACGGGATTCGCCCATATAATGGATGTCATGAAACATCTCATTCTGCCAGGAATGACGTTAACTCTGATCAGCGCCCCCTACTTTTTCAGAATTGCCCGCTCTTCCGTACTTCAGGTCATGTCAGAGGATTTTGTAACCACACTACGGGCAACCGGCATGAATGAGGGCCGGATATTCCGCAAATATGTTTTCAAAAATGCTGTACTTCCTACCATCACTGTTTTCGGGATTACATTAGCCTATATCTTCACGGGTGTAGCCATCATCGAAATTGTCTTCAGCTGGCCTGGCATGGGCAGCTTCATGCTCAAGGCAATCAGCAGCCGGGATTACCCACTGCTTATGGGCATCTACCTCATCTTATCCATCTCGGTTGCCGTCACCATGATTATCGTTGATCTGCTCTATGCATTTATCGATCCCAGGATCAGGTACAAGTAAGGAGGCCATGTCCCATGGAAACGACAATAACCACACAAAGCTCCTTCAAACGGATGGTTCTTACAGTCAATGGCATTCTTCCACTAAAAATAGGTCTCGGCATTCTGGCCTTGCTGGTGCTGGTCGCCATCTTTGCTCCACTTATAGCTACGCATGACCCATATGCACTTGGTGAAGAACTGACAGCTCCCCCTGGGGCCGTGCATCTGCTCGGTACTGATGGACTGGGGCGTGACGTATTCAGCATGATTATCTACGGTGCAAGGACTTCACTGCTCATTGGCGTAGTAGCTGCTCTGATCTCCGGGGTCATCGGTACCCTGCTCGGCGGTATCGCCGGATTTTATCGTGGACCATTGGACAAAGTGCTCACCGAGGTCAACAATATTTTTCTCATCATGCCTACCTTCTTCCTCATCCTTCTCGTCATTGCCCTGTTTGGCAGCAGCATGCTGAATGTCATGCTGATTATCGGCTTAACCAGTTGGGTGGGTAATGCCAGGCTCATGCGCGCACAGGCAATGTCACTGCGTGAACGAACCTTCATACTTAGCTCAACAGCCATTGGTGAGAGCCGCATTCGCATTTTATTCAAACATATCATTCCCAACGGCATTTTCCCGATTATCGCCAACACCACCATGAACATCTCCGGTGCCATTCTAACCGAGGCAGGCCTCAGTTTCCTTGGATTGGGCGATCCCAACGTGGTCAGCTGGGGACAGATTGTTTTCAACGGACGTGCCTATCTGACTTCCGGCTGGTGGATCTCTACCTTCTCCGGCTTGACCATTGTGATTACCGTGCTGGCATTTTATCTGATCGGAGACGGATTGAATCGCATACTCAGTCCCAAGCTGCGCGGCCATCACTAGACTTCATTACTTATAATCCACTAGGCATCCCTGCAGTCCATCCCCACAAGAGGAGGCAAACATTATGCCCATGGTTAAATTGAATAATCTCAGCGTCACCTATAAAACGAAACAAAGACATGTCACTGCCGTGGACCGGGTGTCGTTAACCATCGATGAGCGTGATTCCATCGGCATCGTTGGCGAATCAGGTTCCGGCAAATCCACACTGGCCATGGCTATTCTCCGATTGCTCCCCGAACAGGCAGCCGAAGTTACAGGTGAAGTGCAGTTTAACGGAACTGATCTATTATCACTTAACGAAAGTGAGCTGGCTCGTCTGCGTTGGACTGAACTTGCTGTCGTGTTTCAGAAGTCAATGAGTGCATTAAGCCCGGTACATCGCATAGGTGCCCAAATGTCTGACATTTACCGCATGCACGAGACCAAAGTCTCCAAGCGTGAAGCAAGAAGTCGCATGGTTGCGCTGCTGCGCATGGTCAATCTCCCGGAACGTGTATATGACCTGTATCCGCATGAACTGTCAGGCGGTATGATGCAGCGGGTTGCAATCGCGCTCAGTCTGATGCACCAGCCCAAGCTGCTCATTCTTGACGAGGCCACAACGGCTCTTGATGTCGTGACCCAGGGTCAGATTTTGAATGAAATGCTTGAATTGGAACGTAAACTGGGCATTACTCGCATCATGATTACTCATGATATGTCGGTGGTGGCCTCTGCCTGCAACAAGGTTGCTGTAATGTATGCAGGACGAATCGTGGAAACGGGACTGGTGAAACAGGTACTGACTCACCCCCTTCATCCTTATACGCAAGGATTATTAAGGTCCATTCCGTCGTTTACGGGGGAAAAGGAAAATGTTCGTGGCATTCCGGGTTCCATTCCCGATCTGGCACTCTTGCCTACCGGATGTATTTTCGCCAGCCGCTGTGATCATGCCGTAGAGCTATGCCGCCAAGTCAATCCGGACGAAACCTTGTTCCAGCAAGGGCATCGCGTGGCCTGTCATCTCGTTGGAGGTGAACTCGCACATGCCCACTAATTCCCCCAAAGCGATTGTAGCCCAGGATCTGGTCAAGTATTACACGCAGCGCAAACGCATGGTCATCAATGGCAAAGTATCACGCAAACAGGACGTCAAATCGGTCGATGGTGTCAGTTTTTCTTTGGAACAGGGGCAGGTACTTGGCGTTATTGGCGAGAGTGGCTGCGGCAAATCCACACTCGGCCGACTGCTCACCAAGCTGGAGGAGGTTACGTCAGGGCAGATCAATTATGCAGGCGTTCCCTCACAAGAGTTGTACAAACGGAGCCCATCCGAATTCCGCCGTACAGCCCAGATGATCTTTCAAAATCCGTTTGATACGTTCGACCCTCGCTTCACGATTGCCAAGATTCTGACAGATACCCTGAAACTGCATCGAATAGGTCAAAATGATGCCGATCGCCTCGCGCTATGCTCGGAACGAATGGAGCAAGCCGGACTGCGTCCTGCTTCCGACTTCCTGTATCGTTACCCGCATCAGCTATCTGGTGGTCAACTGCAGCGCATATCCATCCTGCGCTCGATGCTGCTCAATCCTCTTTTTATCGTAGCAGATGAACCTGTTTCCATGCTCGACGTTTCCGTTCGGGCTGATATCATCAATATGCTGACTAACATCTGCCGTGAAGAGAATACGGCCATGGTGTTTATCAGCCACGACATTATATCCACCCGTTATGTATCCGATCAGGTTGCTGTCATGTACCTGGGGCGTTTCGTGGAAACTGGCCCCACAGATGAAGTGCTGCATCATCCGAAGCATCCGTATACCAAAGCACTCATCGCCAGTTCATCCAAACTGGAGTCCATTGGCCAGCCGCAGGAAACGATTCGGATTCAAGGTGAGCCTCCAACTCCCATTCATACCGGTCCAGGTTGCTACTTTTATTCCCGTTGTTATCAGAGGAGAGATTCATGCCTTTCCCAATATCCCGAAGCTGTTGATTTGGGCAACGGTCATTGGGTCAGCTGCCCATATACAGAGGATGATCCCACAGAAGCGAGTTGGCAACAAAAGCAGGATCCGCAGTTAATTTAACTACGACAAAGGGAGTGGAGACATGAAAAAAAGGTTGGCCTTATTCTCGGTACTGATTCTGATGGTGGGTCTGCTCGCAGCCTGTACGGGGGGCGGGAGCGGAAGCAATTCGGAAGGAACAACTGAACCTTCGGGCAATACGGCGGAAAATGGTGTGAAGGAAGGCGGCACTCTACTCGTTGGCCTAACCGGTGATCCGTTATCATTCAATCCTGACGGAACTTCCGACGATTATCTATACCCTGTTGCACAGAATCTGTTCAGCCGCCTGGTCAAAATCAACAACGATCAACAGATCATCTCCGATCTGGCCGAAAAGTGGGAGATCTCGGATGATGGATTAACGTATACGTTCCATCTTCATCCGGAGGCCACTTGGCATGACGGCGAGCCGGTTACCTCCGCCGATGTTAAGTATACGTTTGAAGCCATTAAGGAAAACAGTGGCCTTGCGGTGGAAAGCATCAGTGGCATTACAGGTATCGAAACCCCCGACGAGCATACGGTTGTCATTACGCTGGGCGAACCGGATGCGTCCTTCCTTGGTTATCTGGCCTGGTATGGAACGTTCATTCTGCCGGAACATATCTACAGCACCGCTGAATGGAATACAGGTACATCGGGTACGCCCATTGGCAGTGGGCCATTCAAATTTTCTGAATACACCACTGGCGTGAACGTGTCACTGGAACGCAATGAACATTATTTTGGGCAGGTTCCCCATGTCGATAAACTGATCTTCTCCATCATTACCGATCCTAATACCATGCTGCAATCCTTCTATAACGGTGAGCTGGATGTCTTCGGCGGTGATCCGCCGTCTTCCGAGCTACAGGTGATGATGCAAAAACCAGAAGTCGTTATGAAGAGCAGCCTTTGGCCATCCAGAACCTATCTTCTGTTTAATTTTGATCAGGAGCCATTCAATAAACTTGAAGTTCGTCAAGCTGTTGCTTATGCCATGAACAATCAGGAAATTCTGGATAAAGCCCTGAAGGGACAGGGTCAAGTTGCTGAAACTTTCATATCTCCTGTCTATGACTGGGCCATTGATGACACTTATACAGTCCCTGAACCAGACGCTGCCAAAGCCAAAGCTTTGCTTGAACAGGCAGGACTTACACCAGACGGCAATGGAAACTATCTGAACGTTACCCTTGATATTTTCCAATATGATGTTTACCAGGATATCGCTACTGTAATTAAGGACCAACTCGGCAAAGTAGGCATTAATGTGACGATTAACGTGAGCGATTATGCTGCCTGGGATACACAGGTCGTGCAGGAACGGAAATATCAGCTCAGCATTCTCGGTGGCTATCAAGGTCCCGATGTAGGGGCGATTACGAACCGGATCGGTACCGACCGTCCATCCAACATTATGGGCTACAGCAATAAAGAATTGGATCAGCTGCTGGCTGAGGGCGGAAAACTCGTCAAGGAAGACGAGCGCAAGCCGAAATATGCGGAAGTTCAACGCATTCTGTCAGAAGATCTGCCCATCATTCCCATCAGTGAATATGTCGGTTCCAATCCGGTGCATCAATATGTGAAGGGTGATCCTTCTTCTGCTGAAGCACTGCCGTATACATCCTTTTCCGAGTACAACTATGTATGGCTGGATAACTGATCAAAAGGCCCAGGTGCGAATGCACCTGGGCAACTAACCTTGATGAATCATAGAGGTAGACTTTCAAAAAACGGGAGGTATGTTCAGTGAATATCGAAGAAGTGATTGGCCGCGTGCCCGATTATGAGACGTTCATGACGATCGATGAGATGGATGAAAGCACACGCAAGCTGGCATGGGATTATCCTGATGTGGTGACAGTCTTTGAAGCGGGTACCTCACGTGAGGGGCATTCCATTCTCGGAATCAAAGTGGGCAACGGTCCGCTGAACGCCGTATGTTTTGCTTGTCCTCATCCCAATGAACCAATTGGCGCAATGACGATGGAGTTTCTGTCTCGTGAGCTGGCGGAGAATGCAGGGCTTCGGGAAGAACTCGGATTCACCTGGTACATTATCAAGTGTATTGACCCGGATGGGTTCCGGTTGAATGAAGGCTGGATCAAAGGCCCGTACACGATCTATAACTATATGAGGCATTTTTATCGTCCGATCGGGTATGAACAGGTGGAGTGGACCTTTCCGGTTGATTATAAGGAATTGCACTTCGATAATCCGCTTCCCGAAACGCAGGCGGTTATGAGGCTCATTCAGGAAAAACAGCCTGCCTTTCTCTATTCCCTTCATAATGCAGGATTCGGCGGAGCCTACTGGTACATCTCTGAGGATATGCCGGAAATCTATGACGATCTGCGGGCTGCCGCCGAAAAGCAGGATGTTGCTCTGAATCTGGGCGAGCCGGAAGCGCCTTTTTTGACAGAGTTTTCACCCGCTGTATTCCAGACGATGGGCATTGCACAGGAATACAATTATGTAGAGCAAAATACAGGTGAACCCCCAGTCGGTTTCAACTGTGGCACATCCAGTGGCGATTACGCATCTGCGCATGCAGAGGGCTGTGTTACCTTGCTGGCTGAGCTGCCTTATTTCTTCGATGCTCGTGTGCAGGATCTCCGTCTATCCAACATTAGCCGACGGGATGCTGTCCATGCTAACGTGGACCGCACAACTCTGTTTCTCACCAAAGTAGATGAGTTATTGCAACCCGTTCGTCCATACATTACAGAAGAGAATCGGTTCATCAAGCTGGTCAATATGTCGCTGGATCACATGAAGCAAGGTGGTGCCGCGAAGAAAAACTGGGCAGATAGCCTGCCGGAGTTTCAAGAAGCAGCTACGTTTGCTCAATTGTTCGATAATGTGGAGACCGCTGCGTTCTATAACGGACTGTCTCTCGCCTTGTCCCTCCGTGCAGTTGAATTCGAGATTGAACGACTGGAACGGGACGGCACAGATACCCAAGAGGCTTTGTCCCTGCTGCAACATGCGCGACACACGGCTAGTGATTTCCTGATCCAACACTGCGAAGAGCTCGAATCCAGGCTGGACTATTCGGTTATTCCGATTCAGAAGCTGGTTCGCATTCAAACGGAGAGCGGCCTGATTGTCACCAAACGTATCCATGAGCGAAGCCAGCAGGAGATCCACAACTGAAAGGAACGTGATCAGGATGTACGTCCCAGCGGAATATCAAATGAAGGATCAACAGAAGATGATCCAGTTCATCCGTAAGCATAGCTTTGGTGTGCTGTTCTCACAGCAAAACGGTCTGCCACATGGCACACACCTGCCCTTCCTGATCGAAACCGGAGCAGACGGGGACTTATATCTGGTCAGTCATATGTCCCGGGCCAACCCCCAGTGGCGCAGCATTGACAGCCAAGTGCTGACGGTTTTTTCCGGACCGCATGCCTACGTCTCTCCCACCTGGTATGAGCAAAAAGGATTTGTACCTACCTGGGATTATATGGCCGTTCATGTGTATGGTGAATTCATGCATGTTGACGATGCAGAGGGGCTCCGGACCATTATGGAACAGACGATAACCTATTACGAATCCGGTATGGATGAGCCCTGGGACGGACAAATTCCTGACCATATCTATCATCGTCTGATCCAGGGTGTGATGGGGTTCAAAATCAAAATCACCGACATGCAGGCTCAGTGGAAATTGCATCAGGATCACTCCCCCGAGCGTCGCAATAATGTCATTAGGCATTTAAAAAAGACCGGGGAACCTGATGCACTGAAAATTGCTGAGGCGATTAAGGCAGCCAATCCGGACAACGTGTAAATGTGTAATGCTATCGAATGAACAAGCATATGGGATTGTGCATGGTTATAGAGCTATCTATGTCGTAAAAAATCATTTCAGTAGTCCTACCGTGCGATTGCCCTAATGCAGCTGAACCGGATTTCCAAGGAATCTGAACATCAGACGGAATTTCAATGGGAAACCTATGATGAAGCATTGGCGTTTTTGCTGAAATAAGAGAAGCGTTCCCTTAGGGGAACGCCTTTTTAATATATTCTCTGTTGAGCTCGCTTATAGTCAGGATGTTGGATGAAGCGTGCATAGCATGGTGACCGATGTGCCGCACATCTCTCTCTCCTCAAATCCAAAACGTCGATAAAGTCGGATGGCTGCATTGTCTGGATCTACACTGAGTGACACCGCCTCGATCTCCCGCTTCCGAGCTTCCTCCAATGCCGCTTGCATCAACAGGGTGCCAACTCCTCTGCCCCTAGCCTCCTCAATGACCGCCATTCCCAATTCAGGTGTAGCAGCGTTCACGTAACCGTACCCGGCACTGTGATCACTATAGAACCGCAATGTGACTGCACCCAGTCTGCTGCCTTGTCCGTCTACAGCAATGAATCCAAAGTCCCCTTCTCTTCCCCATCCTTCCACGTACTTGGACAGTTCCGGGCTGTGTATGATATCGGGTTCCAAAGGTTCATCACCCTCCTTCGTAAACAGCGAAGCATATAACATTTCCCACAGGAAAGGAATATCCTCTGCCTCTATGGGACGCAATTGGCAACCTGTCATGAGTTCTCCTCCTTTGTTTGATCAAAGAGATGCTCCATCTTGTACCAATTCATTTCTTGCTCCACCTTATACTCCTGAGTTTTATCGCGCGTGCTGCTGCCGTTATAAATGGTCATTGAATGTTTGTTATAAAAGGTAATTCCAAAACCATTGATTTCCCGCCCCTCTTTGTTCATCATAAGACGCCATTCATAATAATAGGGAGTCTCCTGTTCTGGATTTCTTTGATTTACTTTTTTCAACTCAACATCCTTATAGTCTTTTAAAATATCCTGGATTTCCTCCGTATCCTTGATGATCACTTCTTCCCTGTCACCTGATGCACTGGAGAATCTCGTAATTTCCAAGCGGTCAAACTTGTCCAGCATGGTCATATGATCCGTAACCTCTGCCCGAAACGTGGTGTGTTGCTGAGATATGTACATCGGTATGGCGAAAGCTGCTATGGCAACCAAAATGACGATACCAACGATAAGTCTCTTTCTATTTTTCACACAATCTCCCCTCTCATTAAGCTGTATGCCTTTGGAAAAACCTATGGATGGATAAACCCTGAACCGCTAAAATGTTTTGAATCTTCTACCTTCTGATGCTGGCCTCCCGATTCATCTTCGTTTACTTTGTGTTCTGTATAACCATTGAAGCTGATCTGTAATTGGGAGCTATGTTGCAGCGTACCCACAACATAGTTTTTTACAAGTTCTATTGAGTTGGAATTCTGGGCTGACAGATAGCCGGTATTCTCATACACTTTGCGGAACTCTTTGCGTATCGTTTCTCCATCCCTAACCTCCTGGACCTGCACCAGAACTCCCGCCTGCACAAAAATCTCTTCACCCAAGTCTATAATGGCCGCATACTCTGCCTCGTAACTTTCGATTATGTCGGGCGAAAACTGTTCTTCCGCAAAATTAATCCCCTGACTCTCTTTGTCCTGATCGTTGATTATCTTTGGTGCATCCTCACCCGTGATTTCGGTATATCTCACTTGAAATTGTTCATGCGATAAATTCGTAATCTCCCAGTTAATTACGTTAGTCTGTGAAGTATCCCTTATAAAAGATCCACTTGGCGACTCTGTATGGAATTCCTTTTGAACAAGGGGAAAATCAAGTAATAATAATGCCGCAACGAAACAAATGGATGCAACCAATCCCCACTTTTTAATAGAACCACCCATCCCTCAAACCTAATAAAATATAAATACTGGAAAAAGGTATTTTGATCTAGTATACCATTTCATCCATATATTGTTCTATAGCAATATATCTATCCAATCCATCTTTTGTATTTCCACGTTACCATACATCGGACTAACAAATTACTGCATAGCCTACTAAAATCAGATAGATTTTTGATGCTTTTCAAATGCAGAGCAGTCTAATCTCGTCATTCAAACGCAACAAGCCGCGGTCAACCCTATGGAGGTTGAATGCGGCTTGTTTTTTCATGGGTCGAATTGATGTCATACCGGATTGCTGATTTCAAGATTAAACGGATGCAACACCTGTTGACTCTCTAATAACCAGTTCAGGTTTCAGTACGATTTTCTGTGGCGGTTTACGGTCATCCTTCAGCTCGTCTATTAACAGATCCACAGCAAGACGCCCCAAATCCTCAATAGGCTGGGCAACCGTTGTAAGTGGCGGGTTGGTCACGGATGCAAGAATGGTATTATCGAATCCAATGATGGATACGTCTTCTGGCACTCGCAAGCCGAGCTCTTTGGCTGCCTGCAATGCGCCAATAGCCTGCATATCATTACAACAGAATATGCCGGTTGGCCGATTGGCTTCATCAAGCAGCACAAGCATCTCCTTTTTGGCCGAGTTCAGGTCCGCAGCGGACTCTCTGATCTGCCATGGTTCAAGAGAAAGACCCACTGCCTCTACCGCTTCACGGAATCCGCGTATGCGTTCCTGACTGCTGCTGACCTTGAATGGTTCTGACAGTACCGCAATGCGGGTATGACCCATTTCAAGCAGATGCTGCGCAGCCAGTGCACCGCCAAGTCTATCGTCAATCGCAACGGTATGTACCGAAAGTGATGGCATATGGCGAGCAATCAGCGCAACGGGTATGGATTGCTGCAGAAGCGGTGACAGGATCTCGGCATTATCAATGCCCGTTCCGATCATCATGCCATCGACTCTTTTCTGCTGAAGCAGGTTCAGGTAACGCTCTACCCGCTCGTCCTTATTGTCCGTGCTGCAGATCACGACGCTATACCCCAGCTGGCGACTTCGATCCTCTACCGCTCTGGCAAGCTCGGCAAAATACGGATTGGATATATCCGGGACAAGCAGCCCAAGCGTATACGTTTGCTTGCCTGTAAGTGCAGCGGCAATCGCGCTGGGCTGATAGTTAAGACGTTCCATGATCTCCATCACTTCGGCGCGGCGCTTTTCACTGATTTTCCCTTTGCCGTTAATAACCTGGGAGACCGTAGCAATGGATACACCCGCCTCCCGTGCGATATCGTAAATGGTTGCTTTCATTGTTAATTCCCCATCTGTGCTATATACAAGATCCTTATATATAGGTAATCGTTTTCTTCTCATTATGCAGGGGGAAGTCCGCATACGCAACTTGAAGCCATTGAAGAAGGTGTATATAGGGCAGTATTACCTTTTCATCAGCCACTCATGGTCAGGGTCGTTATGAAACTTCCAGGTTCGGGTTGGACCCGCCATCACATTGAGGTAGTACACCTCATATCCTGGTGGAGCGCCCACTGGATGGTATCCGCAAGGAACAAGCACCACTTCACCATTGTTCACTGCAAGCGTCTCATCCACGGAGCGATCATCCGTATAAATGCGCTGAATGGCAAATCCCTGCTCTGGCTGCACACGGAAGTAATACGTCTCTTCCAGCAAAGATTCTTCAGGCAAAGCATCCCGATCATGTTTATGCGGCGGATAACTGGACCAATGCCCATCTGGCGTGAACACTTCGACGACGAGCAGGCTGTCTGCTTCCTTTTGTTCCGGTAAAATATTGTGAATCTGGCGCTCCAGATTGCCGTATCCACGAGTCTCTACCCCGACCTCTTCCGGTGTAATGAGACGGGCTGGATGTGTTCCCTTTCCTGGTGCCGCACATATGGCTATTTCTAAAGCGGAAATGGCTGTGATCTCGACCTGATCCGTGCTGGATAAATAGACCGAATAGGGAGGTATTTTTTCGAATATGCTCATTCTTTTCCCAATATTCTTCCACGTATGCTCCCTTGTACTCACGTTCGCCAAACCACTGAGAAGTACGATACAGAGCTCCTGATCGCCGCTGTCACGGGTAAAGGACTGTCCTTTCGCAAGCTGTACTACCTGAAATTCTACGTATTCCCAGCCCGCAGATTCCGGTGTTACTGTTAAAAGTGTGCCGTCTCCCTCCGGATTCACTACCGGCTTCACGATACGTTCTGACATGCTGCCACCCACTCCTTTCTGTAACTATCCATAACAAGCCATGTTCCTGCCAAACAGAAACACATCGTCTGCAATAAATAAGGTTCTTAGAAAGAATTAATTTATGGAGCAGTTGATTCCATCGTTACTCCGGGTACCTCCCGAAGCTTCACAGGTCTTCCCTGTTCCATCGACATCCGTGCCGCAAGTGCAATCCGTTCCGCCTGAACCGCATCATGACCGTCCACAGTAACGGGTGTATCATTCAGGATCGCTTCGATAAAAAGGGCTGTCTCCTGCACATATGCTTCATTGTATCTTTCCAGAAAGAAGTGCAGCGGCTTATCGCGCATGAGTCCGGCCGCTGTACTGATCTCTGCCGTATTGGGATGATCGTTCCCGGCAGTTGCACTGCCCAGGGATCCAAATACTTCAACTCGCTGATCATATCCATAGACGGCCTGGCGGCTGTTATCGATGACGCCGATGGCTCCATTTTCAAAACTCATCGTTACAATCGCCGTATCTACATCTCCATGCTCTGCAAAAACCGGCTGAATCAGCACATTGCCCTGAGCGTACACTTCCTCCACTTCACTTCCCGACAGGTAACGCGCCATATCAAAATCGTGAATCATCATATCCATGAAAATCCCGCCAGACACCCGAAGGTACTCTGCAGGCGGCGGACTCGGGTCGCGTGAAGTGATTTTGATAATATGTGGATCACCAATCGTTCCTTCCTGAACATGGGCACGCACCCGCTTGAAGTTATGATCGAAACGGCGGTTGAATCCGATCTGCAGTTTCACGCCGGCCTCCTGCACGGCAGTAACAGCGGCTTGGGTCTGGCTCAAATTCATACTGACCGGTTTTTCGCAGAAAATGTGTTTCCCTGCCCGGGCTGCCTGCACGATCAGCGGCACATGTGTATCTGTTGAAGAGCAGATCAGCACCGCATCCACGTCCGGCATTTCAATCAGTTGGCTGCTATCTGTCGTCACGACAGGAATACCCCTTATGGATGCCCAAGCCTCCAGTTCTGGCCCTGCAAACAAATCACTGATACCTACGATCTCGGCATGCGGATTGCGCATGAGATTATCTGCATGAATCTTGCCAATCCGCCCAGCACCGATGATGCCAATTTTCACTTTATCCTTGCCCATCCCGTTATCCTCCCTGTCTACGCCCATATGGGCTGGGATCCCCCTTCGCCCGGATCACCCTATGTTATTACCAGCGAGCAGTCACCATTTTTTTGCGAGTATAAAATTCAACGCCATCCGTGCCATTGGCATGCAGATCACCGTAGAACGATTTCTTCCAGCCGGAAAAAGGGAAAAATGCCATCGGTGCAGGTACACCCAGGTTAATACCAAGCATGCCTGCATCAATTGTTTCACGGAACTGCCGCATGCTCGCTCCGCTGCGGGTAAACAGACAAGCTCCATTGGCAAAATCGGAACGGTTCGCCAGCTCAATCGCTTCCTCCAGTGTAGCCACTCTTGCCACAGAGAGCACCGGGGCAAAGATTTCATCCTTCCAGATTTTCATGCTGCTCTGCACCTCATCGAATACCGTGGGTCCAACAAAATAACCGGGTTTGCCCGCCGCTTCATCCTTGCGACCATCCCGAATCAAGGCAGCACCTTCCTGTTCTCCGGATTCAATGTAGCTGAGTGTACGTTCTTTATGTGGTCCGCGAATCACGGGGCCCAGGAATATACCCTCATCCATGCCATTACCAATTGTAATGCGATCCGCTGCTTCCACCAGCTGTTGTACTAGCGTGTCCGCAACATCGCCAACAGCGACAACAACCGAACAGGCCATGCAGCGTTCTCCTGCCGAGCCGAAAGCCGCGCTGGTGATCTCTTTCACCGTCAGATCAAGGTCGGCATCTGGCATCACGATCGAGTGGTTTTTGGCACCGGCGAGCGCCTGCACCCGTTTACCATGCGCGGATGCGGTGGTATAGACGTATTCAGCCACAGGCTGTGAGCCGACAAAAGAGATCGCTTGAACATCCTTGTGTTCAAGCAGTCCGTTCACGACGTCATGTGCACCGTGAACGATGTTCAGCACGCCGTCCGGAAGCCCCGCTTCCTTGAACAGTTCAGCCAGGCGGCCCGCCAGCAGCGGTGTACGCTCGGACGGCTTCAGGACAAAGGTATTCCCGCACGCAATGGCCAGCGGGAACATCCAGCACGGTACCATCATCGGGAAGTTGAAGGGGGTAATTCCCCCGATTACGCCAATTGGGTACCGATACATGCCCGATTCCAGCCCGGTGGCGATGTCGGGCAGCTGCTTGCCCATCATCAGATTCGGGGCACCTGCCGCGAATTCCACACATTCAATGCCTCGCTGAACTTCCCCATAGGCTTCAGCGTAGCTTTTGCCATTCTCCAGTGTGACCAGCCGTGCGAGTTCTTCCCAGTGCTCCACCAGCAATTGCTGATAGCGGAACAAAACACGTGCACGACGGGGAACCGGTGTGCCGCTCCAAGATGGGAATGCGTCCCGTGCCGTCTGCACGGCAAGATCAACGTCCGCTTGTTCCGACAGCGGCACGTGTGCAATAACCTCTTCCGTGGCCGGATTTACGACCGGCTCGGTACGGGTTGCCGCCGGGGTCACCCAGGCACCCCCAATCCAGTTTTGTACCATCGTTACTGTTGCAGACGCTTCTGAAAGCCCTTTTCCCATAGCCCTGTCTCCCTTCGCTTATATGTGTTCCGTATGTTCCGATTACTCCAACGCGATTCAGGACACGGTAATTTCGCCCCGATTGCAGCGTTCGATATAGTCATTCACCTGCTCCACCGTCGGCATCGCATCCGAACAGCTGTGACTGGAGATGACGATACTCGCCGCCGCACTGCCAAACGCCATGCTTCGTTCAATCGTCCAGTTCTGCATAATGCCGTATAGGAATCCTGCTGCATAGGAATCGCCTGCTCCAAATGTCTTCACCACACGCGCAGGATAGCTTTCCGCTCGATGGGATAGCCCCTCACGGGTATACGCAATGGAGCCTTCTTTGCCATGCTTAATCACGACGATTTTTGCTGAGTAATCAAACCACTTTTGCGCAGTTACCTGATCACTATGTTGTGGATTATGGTCAAACGTCTCCATCATGTCGAACTCTTCGCGGGTACCCAGAATGATGTCGCATTTTTCAGCTGCGAGGTTGTAATAGACTGCCGTTTCTTCGGCTGATGTCCATGTGTAGGGGCGATAATCAAGATCAAATATAATGACGGTTCCATGTTTTTTCGCGTAGGTTAAAGCCTGGAATACCGCTTCACGGGATGGACTCTGGGCCAGAGCCGTTCCGGAGATCAGGAGCACCTTGGAGTCAGCGATCAGCTGCTCCTGCACTTCACGCGCCTGCAGCAACAGATCTGCTGCATGGTCGCGGTACATCAGAATGCTGCAGTCCGTTGGACTTTTGATTTCGGTAAAAGCGAGACCTGTCACCGCTCCTGTGTCGTCCGTTACCACATTCGAAATATCGATTCCGTTGCGTTCCAGATAACCTTGGATGAACCTGCCCATCTGGTCATTGGCGATTTTGCCGATAAAGGCCGTTTCCATGCCGAGCCTGGACATGCCAATCGTAATATTGGCCGGAGAACCACCCACATATTTCGTAAACGTCATCGTCTCTTCCATCGGACGGTTGATCTCATTGGCATTCAAGTCGATACACAGACGGCCGATCGCGGTGAAATCCATCTTCCTGGATGAAGGAAAGGAAACGTAAGTCATTGGTTCTGAACCCCTTTCGGTGATGGGATAGTGATCCGGATGGAAGGTGCTGACCGACTTATGTTGAACAGACTGACTTTCGGTCTGCACCTACTGTCTACAACTTCTATGTGTACGTGGACTTGAAAAACACTTCGTTACCTCATCGTATGGGCTTCAAGTTGACGCCATGCCGAATCAGCTGGGCTGATCAATCAATGAATTCATATACAAAAGGGATCGTTTTGCATACTCATATGGATTATGAATTGCGGGGTCCTGCTCCCCTTCAAGCATCGCCCAGCCATCATATCCCCGGTCGATCAACTCTTGCAGAATCGGAGCAAAATCAATACATCCATCTCCAGGTACGGTGAACACTCCTTGGCGAATACAGCCCACAAAATCAGATTGTGCTGCCCGCGCTTCATCCAGTACATCCGGACGAATATCCTTCAAGTGGATATAGGCAATCCGGTCATAATGTTTTCGCAGCAATGCGAGTGGATCTGCTCCTCCGTAGTAGGCATGACCCGTGTCATAGAGCAAATACACGAGAGAGGGATCGGTCAATTCCATCAAACGGTCGATCTCATCCGGTTGTTCTACCACTGTGCCGCCGTGGTGATGGTACGTCAGCTTTAGTCCATATTCGCGGGCTATAGCTCCTGCTTCGTTCAATCCTTCGGCAAGGATATGCCACTCAGATTCACTGAGCCGTAGTACTTCCTTTTCATGTGGAGTCCGCCGGGGATCAAAATGTAAGGAACCACCTACCTCTGCTGTGCTAATCACCGTACTGCCCATCGATTGCAGAAATTCAGCATGTCTGCGGTAGCTGTCCAGCTCAGACTGTCGATAAGCCGGATCGGAGAGCAGCACCGATTTCCACTGAGAAACCAGACGGATATTCCGCTTCCCTAATTCCTCTCGCAATGCAGCTGGGTCTGTCGGATATTTGCGCCCCATCTCGGTACCTGTCAGACCAAGTCGCTGAATGTCATCCAAAATCTGCTCACACGTGGTGTCGTCTCCATGCTCCTTTACATCCTCGCCGACCCAGTTGATCGGATGAATCCCGAGCTGAAATGGCAGCTTATTCATTGCTCCACGTCTCCTTTTTTTGAGTTCAGCGTAATGTTCGTTCAGATGCACTGTGCTGAATTAAATGGGCCTTGCTTTGGCTCGGCTGGCTTGCATTGCGTGGTGAGCACTAATAACCTTTTCTTCCGTAGATACTTCCGGCACCCCTACATTCCACCAGGATTCATATCCTCCTGCGTTCGTCCCCGGCACAACCAAGATTTCGATCAGTGTGGTTATCGTTTCGTTCCGTGCATCTCTGAGCGCCTGCTCCAGCTGCTCTGCTGTTTCCACTTGATACGCTTTTGCTCCCAGACTGCGGGCATGTGCTGCAAAATCCATTGGCATGTAATCTCCACTCAGTTGCCCTGTCTCCGACTCACGGTAGCGAAACTCGTTGCCAAACCCATCACTGCCGTGCTCGCGCTGTAAATTATGAATACACTGGAAGCCGTTGTTGTTGAATAGCAAAATGGTAAACTTCTTCTGTTCCTGCAAGCTGGTCACTAGCTCGGAATGCAGCATCAGGTAACTGCCATCGCCAACCATGGCGTATACCTCACGATTCGGCTCTGCAAGCGCTGCTCCAAACGCTCCACTCACCTCATATCCCATGCAGGAAAAGCCATATTCCATGTGATACGTCTTCGGTGCTGCCGCACGCCAAAGGCGATGCAAGTCTCCGGGTAGGCTTCCCGCCGCGCACACAATGACGGAAGATGGATCAATTGTCCGGTTAATGACTCCAACAGCGGTGGTCTGCGCCAGCCCTGCTTCGTGCTGGAGTTCATACAGCCGATCTACCTCACGATTCCATTCGACCCGCAGATCAGCAATTTCGGATGAGCTGTATCCGCTCTGATACTTCCGTTCCTGCAATGCCGTTTGCAAAGCATGTAGACCTTCCCGCGCATCTGCCAGAATCGCTTCCCCGCCCAGCTTGGCTGCGTCCATGCCGTTCAGGTTAATGTTGATAAATGTAATCTCAGGATGCTGAAAAGCGGACCGGGAGGCCGTCGTGAAATCCGAGAACCGGGTGCCGACGCCGATCACTACATCGGCTTCTCTAGCGAGCCGGTTGGCCGCTAACGAGCCGGTAACCCCAATGGCCCCCACATTGAGAGGGTGATCCCAGGGCAATGCACTCTTGCCGGCCTGTGTCTCGGCAACCGGAATACCAAACGCCTCGGCGAACGCAGCAAGCTGTGTGGAAGCCTCGGAATACAGCACACCGCCGCCTGCAATCAGCAGTGGCCTCCTGCCACGGGCAAGCTGTTCCACTGCCCGTTCAATGGCCGCATGCACCGGGGGGCGGCGGTCCAGGTAATGCACTTTGCGGGCGAAGAACGATTCCGGGTAATCGTACGCCTCCGCCTGTACATCCTGTGGGAGCGCCAGTGTTACCGCACCTGTCTCCGCCGGGTCCGTGAGGATGCGCATCGCCTGCGTGACAGCGATCATCAACTGTTCAGGACGAACAATGCGATCCCAGTATTTGCTGACCGCTTTAAATGGGTCTGTAGCCGAGACTGTATAATCACTGCTCACTTCCAGCTGTTGCAGTACCGGGTCCGGCTCTCGTGTGGCAAAGTTATCACCGGGAAGCAGAAGTACAGGAATCCGGTTAACCGTTGCTGTTGCCGCTGCAGTAATCATGTTCAGCGCACCGGGTCCGATCGATGTCGTACATGCGTAGATCTGTCTGCGGTTCTTCTGCTTGGCATAGGCCGCTGCCGTATGTACCATGCCCTGTTCGTTTTTGCCCTGCATATACGTCAAGCTGCCCGAACTGCGTTCCAATGCTTCTCCAATTCCTGTTACATTACCGTGTCCGAAAATGCCGATGACGCCCTTCACAAATTTGGTTTCTACCCCATCTACGGAAATGTACTGCTGATCCAGGTAGCGGAGCAGTGCCTGAGCCATTGTCAGCCGAATCGTTGTCATGGATTTCGTCTCCTTCCCCTTTATGGGTAAAGCGCTTAATCTACGTTAAGGATAAGCGCCTTACCCATAAAGGTTAAGCGCTTAATTGATATGGTATTATAACTTGATGAAATAGGCAAGATATTTTTGTAAGCGTTTTATAAAATATAGTAACGTTAATTATCCGTGCGCTGCTAAACTGCGTCGACCACACTCTGAAGAAATCGTCCATTTAGATATGTGGACTATACCAGGCATTAATCTTGATGAAACTCTATGAACGCAAAAAAAAGAGATAGTATATACCATCTCTTGTTTCACGATATTAAGCGGGTGATGGGAATCGAACCCACGCTATTAGCTTGGAAGGCTAAAGTTCTACCATTGAACTACACCCGCAT
>NZ_JBCIYR010000013.1:0-50005 GCF_050455445.1 Paenibacillus sp. MABNR03 | reverse complement strand
TCCTGAGCCAGGATCAAACTCTCCAATAAAGTATTGAAAAGAGCGATTAGCTCATTTTGAATCTGACGAGATTAAAATCTCAATTGTGTTCCAGTTTTCATACAGCCAGATGACATGTACCAAAAACCTTCACGTTCATCCTGCAAGCAGGATGATTACTCACTCGTTGTTCAGTTTTCAAAGATCAAACTTCGTTCTTTGTCGTCACCATTTTCTCTCAGCGGCGACTTTTATAATATATCATACTTCGTTTGTTTTCGTCAAGCTTTTTTTTGAAGTTCTTTTTTGAAGTTCTTATTAAACTTCGTTTTGTCTTCAAACGCTCTTGACCAAGCAAGCAAAGCAACGAGATATAATGTACCATAGATTCAATTCCAGAGTCAACTACCCGAACAAAGAAATTTTCAAGCCCAGCAGCAGCCCTACTCCCGGTAAACCCAAAATACTCACAGTACCGATTGTAGCAGGGTTCAGCGGTATATATGCACCAGTGATCCAACCCGAGTAATTAACAACATAGATGCCAATCGCAGCCAGAGCGAGATGTATCCCGAATGACGTGAGCCATGACAGCCCGATTCGTTTCCGAAACAAGATAACTACCAGCGCCAGCAACGAAGCTACAAGCACACTCCCTAAGATCACACTTTTCATAGTTCATACCCCCTTCTCGTATTCCTCTCGTCACACACTCATGCCTCGGTCCATTACAGGCGACTTTTTCATCCCTGCCCGTTTGGCCCGTTTCAGATGGATCTGGTACTTACGCTCAGCCGCTTCCAGAACAAATATCGCATAATCAATCTCATCTTTCCCCTGGGCCTCTTCAAACTGCCTCACTGCGCGCTCCCATTCCGCTTTGGCCTTTTCAATCTCCAGATAGATCTGCTCTTCTTCCATCTCCTTCTGTAATTGAGTACGTCTCTCCACCGAGTTTCTTGCACTTTTCCAGAAAAACATAAGCTCTTCCCCCTTTGATTCAGCACGATATATTCTCATACTTATCAAGGAAAGGACAAACTTAGAACTATGAGCCATATAAAATCCGAAGCAAATCTATTTCACACCCAATTAAAAAAGAGAGCCTCTCGGCTCTCCTACTAAACGTATTCCACTCTCCATCAAACAACTTCCTATTAAACCTGTATGGTCACCTAAATCCCGCTACGCACCCTTATCGGATCTCTCTGCGGCCTTCCAGTGCCTTCGACAGTGTCACTTCATCCGCATACTCCAGGTCTCCCCCTACAGGCAGTCCATGGGCTATCCGGGTTACCGTAATTTCAAATGGACGAACCAGGCGCGATATATACATCGCCGTAGCCTCACCCTCGATATTTGGATTCGTTGCAAGGATCAATTCCTGTACCCGTTCATCACTCAGCCTGGTCAAAAGCTCTTTCAAGCGGATATCGTCTGGGCCGATTCCCTCCATCGGAGAAATGGCACCTTGCAATACATGATAGTACCCGTCAAATTCCTTGGTACGCTCCATCGCGACAAGATCCTTGGAGTCCTGAACTACACAGATAACCGAAGCATCCCTGGACTTATCCTGACAAATACGGCACGGATCAGTATCCGTAATATTACAGCACACCGAGCAGTAATGAAGGTTACGCTTCACACTGACGAGCGCTTTGGCAAAATCAATAACGTCATCTTCCTTCATGTTAAGCACATGAAAGGCTAGTCGCGCAGCTGTCTTGGGGCCAATACCCGGCAATCGGGTAAAAGCATCAATCAGCTTTGCTATCGGTTCGGGATAATACAATCGATTGCGTCTCCTTTGACAGGATCAATTTTAATTAAAACAATCCCGGAATTTTCATGCCACCTGTGAATTTGCCCATGTCCTGGTTAGCAATTTCATCAGCTTTGCTCATTGCATCATTCACTGCCGTCATAACGAGATCCTGAAGCATTTCTACATCTTCCGGATCTACTGCCTCAGGTTTGATCGTGATGGACAGCAATTTTTTATGTCCGTTAACCTCAGCCGTTACTACACCGCCACCAGAAGTACCTTGGACTGTTTTGTCCGCCAATTCCTCTTGTGCCTTCAGCATTTGCTCCTGCATTTTCTTCACTTGTTTCATCATTTGGTTCATGTTGTTCATGATTATTCATCTCCTTTGTAATAGTTATAACGCTATGCGCTTGATATATCTATTCCTTGATCACTACAAGATCTTCACCGAAGAGCTGGATGGCTTCATCAATCCAAGGCTGCTTACTGCCTGAACCGCCGTCTTCATGCTCAGGTTCAAGCTTAAAGTCCTCCTTTGGCGCTTCAGTAGCTCCTTCCATTGCTCCTGTCCAATCCTTGAGCATCATTGTCACCAGACGCGCTGAACGTCCGAGTTGTTCGGACAATACACGCTCAATCACTTCACGATTGGCCTGCTTCTCTGTCGTTTCACGGTGAATATTATTCTTAAATGCCACCAATACGCTGTCTTCCAGCACAGAAACCGGCTCACCATCCATAAACCAAGCATGGACTGTAACCTTCTCTTCTTTTACACGCTGCAAGATCTGGCTCCATTTTTTGCTGACCTCCATGAATTCAGGAGATCCTTTGCGCGCAACGTATTGATCCAGCTGTGCAGGCAACTTTGCCGGAGAATTCCCTCGCGATACCGGAGCTCGCGTTGCCGGCCGAGATGGGCCACTTGGTGCAGCCTCTCCTCCAGACAAACCACTCTTCAGAGCACGATCCAGTTTCTTCTCCAACTCAACAAGCTGTTGTTTCAAACGGTTAATCTCCCCGCTGTCAGCCTGTGAAGTCGCAGCTGAACCTACCGAGGCAGAAGTCTGACCTGATGCCTCTCCCTGCGCAGGTATGCTGCACAGCTTGAGGAGAGCGACCTCAAATAGCGTTTGCGGCTGTACTGCATATTTCATTTCACTCTGGTATCGATTAAGCGTATCAATCATCTGGAACAGCTGCTCCTTCGTGAATGATTCTGCCATATCGCGGAACGACTCCGGATTAAGCACCCGATCGGTCAGCTTATCTGCATCCGGCACCATCTTGATCATAAGCAAATCGCGGAAGTAATACAGCAAATTTTCCATGCATTTATCTGCGCTCTTGCCTTCATGCATAAATCCTTCGATCATCTGCAAAATATGTCCGACATCACCCTTGAGCAGCGAAGCAGCGAGCTTCGCAAATTGCTCTGAAGGGATTCCTCCGGTCATATCCATGACCTGTTGGTACGTTACCCTTCCATCTGTGAAGGAAGAGATCTGGTCCAGCACACTGAGCGCATCCCGCATCCCTCCGTCAGACAGACGAGCAATGTATTGGAGCGCATCCTGATCAGCCTCCATGCCCTCCTGCTCACAGATCAGCGTGAGGCGGGCCGTCTGCTCTTCCAGAGAAACCCGGCGAAAATCAAATCGCTGGCATCTGGAAATAATGGTAGCCGGAAGGCGATGTGGTTCGGTCGTTGCCAAAATAAACATTACATGCGGAGGCGGTTCCTCCAATGTTTTGAGCAAAGCGTTGAACGCTTCTGTTGTTAACATGTGTACTTCATCAATAATATAGACTTTTTGCCGCACTTCGGTCGGGGCATATTTAACCTTTTCGCGAAGATCACGGATCTCTTCAACACCCCGGTTGGATGCAGCATCAATCTCCTGCACATCCATTACAGCACCAGTCGTAATCCTACGGCAAGCTTCACATTCGTTACAAGGCTCAGGCGCAGGCCCGCGTTCGCAGTTTACAGCTTTGGCCAAAATCTTGGCGGCACTTGTCTTCCCTGTTCCTCTGGGCCCGTTAAACAAGTAGGCGTGGGAAGTCCGCTGTTCACGAATCGCGTTCTGCAAGGTCTGAATAATATGCTGTTGTCCCACCATATCTTGAAACGACTGGGGACGCCAAGCCCGGTATAACGCGATATGCTCCATGATGCGTTACCTTCCTTCCACTTCGCATTCGAGTCCTTTGTCGTTCCCCCATTATACTATATTCCGGGGTGATTCCAAACTTTATCTGACCCATCATGCGCGGTTTTTTTGTACATATCAAAAAGACCTCTGCATACATACAACTGCAAAGGTCTCTACATTCAAATGGTAAGCCGTGCACCTGCTATCGATAATTGCGATCCAAGTGGCACCCCTGAACAACGGCTCAGGCTAGGCAACCCTCCGGCACAAGAGTGATCTCACTTATGGCTGCTTCCTTCCGGACCTGACCAGGTTCATGAGTACTCATTGCGGAGGACCCAACCGTCAACACCACGTTCAGGGACCAAACCTCACATCGACAATACCTCTAGCAGGAATTCAACCTCGCTATAGCGGATTGCGAGTTACAGGGCACCGCTACCTCCCCATCTAGCACGGTAAGAAATAGTATAACGTAAGGTTATCCAAATTGCAACCAGCTGCGAGCTGGAACCTTTATCCCTATATAAAAACCCCTGCCAAAGGCAGGGGTGGCTTGGATGCAATTAGCAGACAATTCCCGGGGAATTGCTGAATTAGATTCCGTATTTTTTCTTGAAACGATCGACACGGCCGCCAGCATCGATAAACTTCTGTTTACCGGTGAAGAACGGGTGGCACGCGGAGCAAATCTCTACACGAAGTCCGTCTTTAACCGAACCAGTTTCAAAAGTATTCCCGCAAGCGCAGGTTACTTGACCAATCGTGTATTTAGGATGAATTGCTGCTTTCATTACCTTTCACCTCTTTCCGCCCTGAGCCTCAAGCGGACCCAGAGTAAATGGCACAACTTCAGAGATTATAACACGGCCTAATGCCGGTTGCAATCCATTATTATCAAGAGGTGATTAGGCGTTTGGGACGTGCCATTCCGGCTGGCGGAACGTGGGTATACGAGCCAATAACAACATCAGGCAGCTCTTCTTCAAAGATTTCAATCATCTGCTTCATTCCCAAAATATCGCCTTGAGCTGGAGGAATCAATTCCAGGTAGCTCTCCGGGTCGATATTCAGATTACGCATTTGAATCAAACGCAGGTCTGTTCTGCGGGCAAACTCGATCATCGCTTCAATCTCTTCCTCACGATCCGTAACACCCGGGAAGATCAAATAGTTAATGGATGTATACACACCCTGTTGAGCCGCATACTTCATCGACTTCTCCACATTGGCAAGCGTATATCCGCGCGGTTTGTAGTATGCATTATAGTGGTCATCGAGTGCACTGATGGTGCTTACACGCATCAAGTCGAGACCAGCATCCACGATACCCCGGATGTGATCATTCAAACCAGCGTTGGTATTAATGTTGATATACCCCATGTCCGTGATCGAACGCACTTCACGAATCGCTTCAATTATCAATTTGGCTTGAGTTGAAGGCTCACCTTCACACCCCTGTCCAAAGCTGATAATGGACTCCGGCGTTTTCAGATGCTCCAGCATAACCTCAACAATCTCGTCCACACGTGGCCGGAAGTTCATCCGAGTCTGCGGGGAAACAAAGCCACTGTCATCCGGCTGTTCGGAAATGCACCCAAAGCAGCCTGCATTACAGGAATACGATACAGGGACTCCGCCTTCCCAACGATTCAGGAACGTATTGGATGATGTCAGACACTCATACCCAAGCGCACAGTTGGACAAATGAGTGTACAGGCGGTTTTCAGGATACTGTTCCGTCAGACGCTTAACTCCGGCACGCACATCATCGCGATCACAGTTCAACGGATTCCATTGATCCGGATGATCGGACATACGGGCAGTGACGTAGAATGCGTCATCTTTCCACACGACAGCCGAATACCCGAACAATGGGAGCTTGTACTCTTTGTCTGTTTTCACATAACCCGGCAAACACAGCCGAGTGAAGCCTTGCGGAAGCAAAGCTCCTACGGCCTGTGTGTCACTCGGGAGAGGCATCATTTCGCCGGTATCCGGATCCATCCCGATGGGACGAGTGCTTGGTAATCCAACAAGTGTTGCACCTTCTGGTAGAGGAATAAGTTCATCCTCCATAATTTCAACGATCATATCTCCACTACGGGCAAGCCCATACAGCGATGGATGATCAAATACATTGCCTTTTTCATCTGCGTATACTAAATACATGATGTTCTCCTCACATCTAATGGGTTAAACCGAACGACGAGTATTATGGTGAATTCAGCAGTATGACTGCCAAATTAGAGTTGATCAAATAATGCTATTTTATGTTGTTGTTGCCGAGGTGGCCGTCTGTCTTGGCGAACGACGAGTTGTCGTGGTCCCCGAATTACTCGTCGGGCTGTTGCCCGCTGCATCAAATGCTGCCAAAAATTCTGCATTCGTTTTGCTGTTGCGCAGTTTTTTCAGGAAGCCTTCCACAAAGTCATGTGAGTCATTCATATTTTTGCGAATGGCCCAGATCGTATCCAGCTCTTCCTTGCTTAGCAGCACTTCTTCCCGACGTGTACCGGAACGACGAATATCGATGGCCGGGAAAATACGGCGTTCTGCCAGTTTGCGGTCCAGATGAAGCTCCATATTGCCCGTACCCTTAAACTCTTCATAGATAATATCATCCATACGTGACCCCGTATCGATTAACGCTGTCGCCAGAATAGTCAGGCTTCCTCCTTCCTCCACATTCCGTGCAGATCCAAAGAAACGTTTTGGACGGTGGAATGCTGCAGGATCAATACCACCACTAAGTGTTCGGCCGGATGGCGGGATAACCAGGTTGTATGCGCGAGCAAGACGTGTAATGCTGTCCAGCAGAATAACTACATCCTTTTTGGCCTCAACCAGACGAAGAGCACGCTCTAACACCAATTCCGCAACCTTGATATGATTTTCAGGCAACTCATCGAATGTAGAAGCCACAACTTCCCCTTTAACCGAACGAGACATATCCGTCACTTCCTCCGGACGTTCATCAATCAACAGGACAAACAATTCAATTTCTGGGTTGTTGGTTGAAATGCTGTTGGCAATTTCTTTGAGGAGAAGCGTCTTACCTGCTTTGGGAGGTGCTACGATCAATCCGCGCTGTCCCAATCCTACAGGGGCCAGCACATCCATAATGCGTGTGGACAAATGGTTGGGGGATGTTTCGAGAACCAGTTTTTTCTGCGGATACAATGGGGTTAATGCCGGGAAATGAAGTCTTTCCGCAGCCGCTGATGGGTTCTCACCATTCACGGCATTGACTTGCAATAAACCGAAATATCTTTCGTTTTCCTTCGGTGTTCTACATTTGCCTGATACCAGGTCACCTGTCCTGAGGTCAAACTTACGAATCTGTGAGGCAGAAATATAAATGTCCTCGGTGCTAGGGAGGTAGTTAATCGGGCGAAGAAATCCGTAACCCTCGGGCAAAATTTCGAGCACACCCTGCATAAACATCAAACCACTCTGTTCAGCCTGAGCCCGAAGTATGGCAAAGATCAATTCTTTCTTCTTCAGTGTGCCGTAGTAGGGAATCTGATATTTTTTGGCCAGTTTGTAGAGGTCCGTTAGTTTCATTTCTTCCAAATCGGAAATTTGTAGATCCATATAATAACCACCTATTCAATTAATAAGTCCGTGAAATGGATAGTTTCGCTTGATGATCCGGCTATGGAGAACAGCATAATTCTGCTCTGCTGCATTCTCTTCTGTCCATTGTACGGAATGTAACCGTTATAATGCAAATACTTGTCGTTGAGTGTAAGTTACCGGGCGGGATGACCAACATACAGTGCTATCCGCTTGTGAGTGAATACATAATTCACGAGGCTTTCGATCCGGGTACCAGGCAAGGAGCACAGACAAACCGGGGTTTGGGGAAAAGGAATGATGTCAGTTCTTACAGCCATATGATATTTGATCCAAAAAAAGACCCTCCGGGTAAGGAAAAAGAACTATTTCATCTTATCCCGGAGAGGCTGAGAACTCTATTAGAATAGGTTTACCCAATTGTTGTAAAGATATGCAGTTCTGTCAAAATAATAACGGCAAGTCACCAATCCTGAATATGCCTAATTCATTAATCGGTCTCACGCCATACATCTGCACCAAGCATTCGCAGATTCGTAACAAGATGGTCATAGCCACGATCGATAAATTCGACGCCTGTCACTTCAGTCACACCTTCACTAACTGTAAGACCGGCGATGACCAGCGCTGCACCGGCACGAAGATCAGATGCTTTTACCTTGGCCGCATTCAGTGCCCCGCCCTCGATAATGGCTGAACGACCTTCTACGCGAATTTTGGCACCCATACGCACCAGCTCTGGAACGTGCTTAAATCGGTTACTGTAAACAAAATCACTCAGAACACTTACACCTGTTGCTTGAGTTAGTACACTTGTCATTGGAGACTGCAAATCGGTTGGAAAGCCAGGATACACGAGCGCTTTAACATCCACATGGCTGTATAAAGGTTGTCCAATGACACGAATACTTTCGTCCAGTTCTTCAATGCCCACGCCCATCTCCAGCAGTTTGGCCGTCAAAGCCTCCAGGTGTTTCGGAATGACGTTGTCAATCAGAACATTACCACGCGTTGCTGCTGCAGCAATCATATACGTACCCGCCTGTATGCGGTCCGGAATGATGGAATGACGGCAGCCCTTGAGCTCCGACACACCTTCAATGCGGATGGTTTCAGTACCTGCACCTTTAATGCTGGCACCCATTGAATTCAAAAGTGTTGCTACATCTATAATCTCAGGCTCTTTAGCCGCGTTTTCGATAATTGTAGAGCCTTTGGCACGAGTTGCCGCCAGCATAATGTTAATGGTTGCACCTACACTGCTTACATCCAGGTAAATCTTTGCTCCGCGCAGCTCTTTGGCATGCAAATGAATGGAGCCGTGTTCATTTGTTACTGTTGCGCCAAGCGCTTCAAAACCTTTGATGTGTTGATCAATCGGACGAGGCTCAAAGTTACAGCCCCCAGGTAAACCAATTGTTGCTTCTTTGAACCGCCCAAGCAATGCTCCCATCATATAATACGAAGCACGCAGCTTCTTCACTGGTCCATTGGGCATGGGTATGGATTTGATATCTGAAGGATCAATCCTCATCTGACTGCCTTCCCAAACTACACGAGCTCCGAGTTCCTCCAAAATTTCCGCATAAACCGCCACATCACTCAAAAGCGGCAGGTTGTCCAGCACGACCTCTGATTCGGCAAGCAATGCTGCAGGAATAAGCGCAATGGCGCTGTTCTTGGCGCCGCTTATGGTTACAGTCCCCTGTAACGGACGTCCGCCACTAATCATCAATTTTTCCATAAAGCTTAATGTCCCCCTACGTGTTTTGCAGCCGAATAACGGCATTACCTGCTGATGGCTTCCTACGTGAAATAAGGTGTGAAAATGGAAAGACACCGGCTAGGCGGTGTTCTTTCCACTTCACAGTATGGAACTGGTAAAGATAAATTACGCTTTGTTGTTGGAACCAAACTCGCGGATTTTACCTTTAACGGTTTCTTTGATTGCATCACGGCCTGGTACGATGAACGTACGTGGATCGTAAGCATCTGGTTTAGCTGCAAGCACTTCGCGAACCACTTTGGAGAAAGCAATTTGGTTCTCTGTGTTTACGTTGATTTTGGAAGTACCCAGGGAAATGGCTTTGTCGATGTCGTGTTTAGGAATGCCTGTACCACCGTGCAATACGAGTGGAACTTGTACCGCGTCACGAACTTCTTCCATTTCTTTGAAGCCCAGGTTAGGCTCGCCGTGGTAAGGACCATGAACGGAACCAAGAGCTGGTGCCAATGTGTCGATACCTGTTTCTTTCACGATGCGAACACACTCTTCGAGGTCAGCGTACATGATGCCGCCGATTACGTCGTCTTCTTGTCCGCCAACTGTACCTACTTCGGCTTCAACAGAAACGCCTTTAGCGTGTGCATATTCAACGACTTTTTTAGTCATTTCGATGTTTTCGTCGATTGGGTGGTGGGAACCGTCGATCATAACGGATGTAAATCCGGCATCGATCGCTTCTTTACACTTGTCGAAGCTGGAACCGTGGTCCAGGTGAATAGCAACCGGAACGGTAATTTTCATGTCGTGAATGAGTCCTTCTACCATTTTAACTACCGTGTAGAAGCCGCCCATGTGACGTGCTGCACCTTCGGATACACCCAGGATTACTGGGGATTTTTCTTCTTCAGCAGCACCCAGAATGGCTTGAGTCCACTCAAGGTTATTGATGTTGTATTGACCTACTGCATATTTTCCTTCAAGCGCTTTGTTCAACATGTCTGTCATAGATACTAATGGCATGGTTTCAATCCTCCTAGGGGTTTGGGTTGTGTCTATGGTTTTTAGCCGAAATCACATACGGGCTTATTATACCACATCCCATGTCAAATACTAAACAAGCATTTGCAAAAATGCTGTGCTTTGCAGCACAGTTTTCATAGATAGCGCATGAAGCCGCTCCCATTTTCAATATTCCCTCGTTAATTGGCCGAAATACCCATAACCCCCAAGAAGTACACACCCGTTTCATACAGACAAAAAAATCCTGCATTCACAGGATTCAGCTGCACCTATTGGCCGTGTCATTACGAAGCTGCATGTTGACCGCCACACGCATTTCATCGATATCAAAAGGTTTCGTGAAATGCATTAGCGCACCGAGATCAGTCGCTTCCTTGATCATGTCCAGCTCACCATATGCTGTCATCATGATGACTTTGATATCGGGATCAATCTCCTTAATATGTTTCAAAATTTCAAGGCCATCCATGCCAGGAATCTTCATATCAAGCAACACCAGATCAGGCTTATCGTTGTTCACAATCTCCAGTGCGATCTTGCCATTGGGCGCCTGGAACGTGTTATATCCTTCACTGCTGAACACTTCCATTAAGAGGATTCGAATCCCGTTCTGGTCATCAACGATTAACACTTTTTTTATTTTCCACTCTGTAACCTCCTGGATTTAGGAAAGCATGTATGTCTCCGAATCTGGATAACTATCCCATAGTCGTCATGATAAGTATTCTACCCTTCCCATTAAAATCCTGCCCCACACACAAATTACAGCTAAACATTTTATCTCCTCTCCGCTTGAGGGAAACCTATTATAAAATCAAAAAAGGGATGCTCACCGCACCAGCCTGTAATCCCAGGCTATCGGCAAACACCCCTCTTTATCATCGGGTTAATTCTATATTATTTTTCCGCATTCTCCAAAGAAGCTTTTACGAATTCACGGAACAATGGCTGTGGACGGTTCGGACGGGAAGTAAATTCCGGATGGAATTGTACAGCCAGGAACCAAGGATGTCCCGGAAGTTCCACGATCTCAACCAGACGACCATCCGGAGATGTACCGGAGATGACCAGACCTGCTTTTTCAATCGCTTCACGGTACTCATTGTTGAACTCATACCGGTGACGGTGTCTCTCATACACCAGCTCGTCATCATAACAAGCCATTGCCAAAGAACCTTCCTGCAGCTTACAAGGATAGAGACCCAGACGCATCGTACCGCCCAGATTCTCAATATCTTTTTGTTCTGGAAGCAGATCGATTACCGGGAATTCGGTAGCCGGATTAATCTCGGAGCTGTTCGCACCATTCAGACCCACAATGGAACGTGCATACTCGATTACGGATACCTGCATACCCAGGCAAATACCGAAGAACGGAATGTTCTTCTCACGGGCATAACGAATCGCCGACACTTTTCCTTCAATACCACGATCTCCGAAACCACCAGGAACAAGGATACCGCCAACGCCGTGCAGCAGATCGCCTACATTCTCATCCGTGATATCTTCAGAATGGATCCAACGGATCTTCACATCTGCATTGGATGCAAATCCTGCATGCGACAGGGATTCAACAACACTTAGATAAGCATCGTGCAATGCTACATATTTACCTACGATTGCAATCT
This sequence comes from Paenibacillus sp. MABNR03, assembly GCF_050455445.1. Classification (NCBI taxonomy): domain Bacteria; kingdom Bacillati; phylum Bacillota; class Bacilli; order Caryophanales; family Paenibacillaceae; genus Paenibacillus; species Paenibacillus sp. MABNR03. The sequence goes on along the minus strand of NZ_JBCIYR010000013.1, from coordinate 38,146 downwards.
CAACCGTACGCTCCAATTTGCTGATGCGGTCAACCAGCCCTTCCCACTCGCTCATGTCCGGTGCAGGAGTGGTCAGTTTCAGGTGATTTACCACGATTTCATCCAAACCTTCTTCACGCAGGTTCAAAGGTACTTCATACAATGTATCCGCATCGCGACATTCAACTACGGCGTTCTCATCGATGTCACAGAAGAGAGCGATTTTGGCTTTCATGTCTTTGGATAGCTCGTACTCTGTACGGCATACAATAACGTTCGGCTGAATTCCGATGCTGCGCAATTCCTTCACGCTGTGCTGGGTTGGTTTTGTTTTCACTTCACCAGCTGCCTTGATGTAAGGGATCAGCGTTACATGGATGTACATTACGTTGTCACGGCCCACATCACTCTTGATTTGACGAATAGCTTCCAGGAAAGGCAAGCTCTCGATATCGCCTACTGTTCCGCCAATCTCCGTAATAACAACGTCCGAACCCGCTTCACGTCCAGCTCGGAAAACGCGCTCCTTGATTTCGTTCGTAATGTGCGGGATAACTTGTACCGTACCGCCCAGATACTCTCCGCGCCGCTCTTTGCTGATAACGGAGGAATACACTTTACCGGTCGTGACGTTGCTGTTTTTGGAGAGGTTGATATCGATAAAACGTTCGTAGTGACCAAGGTCCAAATCCGTTTCCGCGCCATCATCGGTTACAAAAACCTCACCATGTTGATAAGGACTCATTGTTCCCGGGTCGATGTTGATGTATGGATCAAATTTTTGAATGGTTACCTTGAGACCTCTGTTCTTCAGCAGTCTGCCCAACGAGGCAGCGGTGATCCCTTTACCCAGGGAAGACACAACTCCGCCCGTCACGAAAATATACTTTGTCACTGTTATTACCCTCCTAATATAAATACAGAAATTCAGGCGATATATGGTGTTATCGTAACCCGTTTCCCAGGTAATCATCGTTAAAAAGAGCAATGGCAGAAATTCCCTGCATCTGCGAACTGCTCTTTTGCGCGAAGACCATGTGTACAAACTTGCTCTACAGCTAAGAATGGTGCAAATTTTCCGAAAGCCATTCATCCATGCCTGTCCCCAAAAATAGTATCAAGCCATCTCTTGCTGACGTTTTTTTATATACAAAAAATGGGCCACGGATGTTTGGCCGGGAGCGTGCGGAAATCAATCATTTTGCAATATTCTGCCTCTAAAAATACAAAAAAAAGTACTCCCGCAGGACGGGGCACTTTTTTATAAAAAACATAAATATATTCTCGCTCATTCATAAGCCCATGCAATAGTTTACCCGTTCCCCCGTGCGCTGTCAAGGCTGACTATCTGGGGGAAACGGGTAAATTATCGACATCAAAAATGACGGTTACTTATCGGAATCGTCGTCAAATTCATCCTCGTCTTCGGACTCATCTTCATCGTCTTCATCGAGGTCTTCTTCTTCCAAATCGTCATCTTCAACCAGAACTTCTTCATCGCTGTCATCTTCATCAAAGATGTCATCATCGTCGTCGTCATCGTCGTCGTCGTCATCGTCATCTTGATCATCATCTGCATTGTCGAAGTCTTCGTCGCTGTTGTAGCTGTCTTCCTCTTCGCCAAAGTCCTCATCTTCCAGATCATCATCTTCATCGTTGATGATACGCGGACGCTTCGCACCTGTCATGGAATCTTCTGTTCCACCAACTGGATACCAGCGTTTCAATCCCCAAAGACTTGTACCGACACAGGCAAAACGGCCATCGATATTGATCTCGGTATATAGCTGGGCGATAAACTCGTTGATTTCTTCATCAGTCATTCCGCGCTGTTTTGCTACCTCATTCATCAAATCACGGTAGTAGTACGGCGTATTGGCCGCTTTCAGCACCATAAAGGCGAGGTCAACCAAAGGAATCTCTCTTACCTTTTCTTTATCAATTTTCAAATTGAGCGAGGTACTCACTGACAGACACTTCCTCTCACACATAATTCACTTTATATCCCTACGAGCTGGACCGTTACGTATAACATATCCATTAACAAACCTAAGTAAAACCTATTTAGCGGTAAAAAGCAAGTTTTTATGTAGGCATGAGATACAAATTCGGAACACTACACTTCCTATTGGCAACGATCCCCTTTCTGTAAAAGTGAGTGAACATTGAAAAAGACGGAGTCCCCTCCGCCTTCTGACTGTATACCCTTGAAGGATTGCTCCTTACCAGGGTCCCCGCAAGAGCCCTCTCGCCCTCCATTCATCATATGTCCCTGCGCCCGTTTTGACACGGAGAGAACGTCTTTTTGTAAAAAAAGGGCAAGTTCCCCATGCGGCGGGATGAATGCATTCATAGAATACCTCAGCATGTTCATCCCGAAGGGGGCAGCCCATAATGGACTATACTGGTTTTTTGCATCAATTAGTTGAAGGAATGCAGCGTCCTGAACCGGAACAGGCAGGGCGGTACCTGATCCGGTTCGCCAAACCAGGACAATATGAAGCCTGTCTGCTTGAGCTCTCGCGGATGCGGAATGAGTATACCCACCTTGGAATGGTGCGCTCTTCACGGCTGGCTCGTTCCATTATTGCTCCAGTACATTGTCCGGAGGAATTGAAACAATACAGCGACGAGATTACAGTGGAGGAAGATGTGCAGATCTCGCTTCATGCAACGGCACTTCACAATAAACCGGCCACAGTACAAGGAGTTCCATGGGGAGTTAAACAGATTCGTGCCCCCAAAGTGTGGTCCGTCTCTACAGGACACCGGGTCAAAATTGGTGTGATTGACACAGGGGCCGACTATCAACATCCCGACCTTCGATACTCCCTGGCACGTGGGATCAATCTGTTAAACCGGAGTATGCTTCCCCATGATGACAACGGCCACGGTACCCACATTGCGGGAACGATCGCTGCAGCCAATAGCATGGAAGGCATGATTGGCGTAGCTCCGCGCTCTCTGATCTATCCGGTCAAGGCGTTTGACCATAACGGTTCAGCCTACGTATCCGATATTGTACTGGGGATCGACTGGTGTGTGCGTAACCGGGTCGATATTATCAATATGAGTTTCGGCATGAAGACCCGCAGCAAGGCTCTCCTTGATGTGGTTAATCGGGCATATCAAGCCGGTATTGTCATTGTGGCCTCGTCAGGAAACGACGGCAAACGGCGAAGCATTGATTATCCTGCACGTTATCCGCAGACCATTTCCGTAGGGGCCACCGACAAGAATCGGCGAATTGCTTCCTTTAGTAATCGCGGTGCATACGTCGATGTCTATGCACCCGGCGACAAAATCGTCTCTTCCTGGGTGCAGGGCAAGCACCATGAGATGAGTGGTACATCCATGGCAACGTCCCATGTGAGCGGCGCCATTGCGCTGCTGCTCGCGAAGCATCCGGGTCTCTCGCCTGGCGAGATCAAGATGCTTGTCAAGCGTGCAACCGTACCACTGCGCGCACGCAAGTCCACCACCGCAAAGAGCAAAATACGCGGTGGAGAGATTGACGCCCTCCGGCTGATGCAGGAGGGCGGCGGGTAACGGGCAGCTGCAGCCAATGGCAGGCTGGCCTGCCCTGGTGCCCGGGTGGTCCGCCACTGAAATGGCGGGATTGACCACCGGGCACAGCAAAAAGTCTCCATGTCCACGCTGCAATTGCAGGCGTGATGCATGGAGACTTTTTGCCACTCGCCGAGCGGCAGGTGCGCCGCTTGGTCTCGGGGTTACATTTTGTCCGGTGCGGATACGCCCACCAGACGGAGCGCTGTCGCGATGACGGTGCGCACTGCACCAATCAGCGCCAGACGCGCTTGGGTCTGACCCGCGTCTTCTGTAATGACGCGTTCAGCACGGTAATAGCTGTGGAACAGCGATGCCAACTCATATACATAACGGATAATGCGGTGAGGCGCATATCCGGTAGCAGCTGCGGCAATCTCTTCAGGCAGCTCGCCCATTTTGCGAAGAAGATCGAATTCATGTTCCGTTGTCAGCTTGGACAGATCAATCTGCGCCAGTGGCAGCAGCTCGATGCCCTGCTCTTCGGCTTGACGGTATACACTGCATACACGGGCATGTGCATATTGTACATAAAACACCGGATTTTCATTAGACGTCGAAATTGCGAGGTCCATATCAAAGTCCAAATGGGAATCCATACTGCGCATGGTGAAGAAGTACCGGATCGCATCAATGCCTACTTCATCCATCAGATCCTCCATCGTTACCGCCTTACCGGTACGCTTCGACATCTTCACTTTTTCCCCGTTCTGGAACAAGCTCACCATCTGTGCAATCAGTACCACCAGCTTGGATGGATCGTTGCCCAGTGCTTGCATTGCCGCTTTCATCCGCGGAATATATCCGTGGTGATCGGCTCCCCAAATGTTAATCATTGTGTCATATCCACGGGAATACTTGTCACGGTGATACGCAATATCCGGTGTCAGATAGGTGTACGTACCATCGTTTTTGATCAATACACGTTCCTTGTCATCACCATATTGCATGGTTTTCAGCCAGGTAGCGCCATCTTTCTCATAAATCTCGTCACGATCACGCAATTCGTCCAGAACGCGAAGGACTTCTCCATTGTCATACAACGACGTCTCGCTGAACCAGATGTCGAATTCAACACGGAAGCGATTCAGATCGCGTTTGATCTTGTCCAGCTCTTTCTCCAGACCAAAGTCACGGAAATAAGCGGCGCGGTCACCTGGATGCATCGACAGCAAGCTGTCTCCCTTTTCGGCAACAAGCTGCTTCGCAAACCCTTTGATATCTTCGCCATGGTATCCATCTTCCGGCATCTCGGCATCCTGACCCAGTTCTTGCAAATAACGTGCTTCAATCGAACGTGCCAGATTAAACACCTGATTACCAGCATCGTTAATGTAGTATTCACGCGTTACATCATAGCCGGCGTAATCGAGGATGTTACAAAGTGCATCACCCACAGCTGCTCCGCGGGCATGTCCCAGGTGAAGACTGCCTGTCGGGTTCGCACTGACGAATTCCATCTCGACCTTTCGTCCTTCGCCGACATTGATTCGTCCGTAGTTCTCACCCTGTTCGTGAACAAGTCCAAGCACCGGATAGAGATAACTCTTGTCCAATTTGAAGTTAATGAACCCTGGTCCGGCAATCTCTGCCTTCTCGATTCCGGCTTCTGCAAGGTTCAGGTTTGCAATAATCTCTTCTGCGATCTGACGAGGATTGCGTTTGGCAATCTTGGTCAGCTGCATCGCTGCATTGGTTGCCAGATCCCCGTGCGATTTGTCGCGTGGCACTTCAAGTGTAATAGCTGGCAGTTGTTCCTCTTGTGAAACGATACCGGCAGCTACAACAGCATTGCCAATCGCGGTACTTACCCGTTCGTTAATAGTATCCAATGGATTACGTGTCATGAAATTGGTTCCTCCTGTATGTGCAAACTAATCTCGAAATGTCCGGCTTCTTCCTCAAAGCGGTAAAAGTCATAGCTCCACGCTGCGCGTGCGCTTAATCCCTGTATGGAAAGGTCCAGCTTATGTGTATGCGTGGACAGGGTGAATGACATGTAAGGTGATCGGTAAAAACCTGGGAGCTTGCGATTCATTTCAAACGTTTGCTCCGATTCCACCTCACCATGGCGTATAATCTTGAGCGCTTGTCCGCCAAGCTTCAATGTTGTTCGGGTAATACCGCCTTCCGGTCCAGCCTGCGGCTCTTCGTAACGAACGTAGAGCACAGATCCTTTTAACACGGCTTCACCCTTCATTTCCTGCAGCACATCTTCGCCTTCATAACGGCTGTGCAGCCGGATCTGAACCGGTCGCATGTTCGACATGAATGTTAACCTCCAATATATTCGAGGCGGCGCAAAATCGGGCAGGACCGGTGAGAACAGCCCTTCCCGAATTCAAGTACCGCTATACGCGCTAATATTACCGGATAGCTCTCTATCCTACACTCTACTGTATAACTATATCCAGTTCACTCGCTCAATTCAAATCCAAATTCAGAGTTTTTGCTCTGCATCACAAAAAAAGCAGAGCTGCACCCTCAAAGTGCAGCCCTGCTTCGCTACATTATAATAAGATCATACGGAAAGATCAGGTCCATCGAGATTCATACGGAAACGGGCAAGTAGATTCCACCAGCTTGGCACGTACTTGGACCAAACAGCCACAGTAGCGACACGTGGTGCCGTATTGCAGTGCCGGGCAGTCTGCACACGAGGATAGCCGCTGCGCGTACTCCTCATCCGGTACCACAGGACGTGAACGTGAGGCCATTTCCACCAGTCGAGCCATTTTGGATTCACTGATGTTTACAGCATGCTGATCACTACATCCCTTGCAATGCTCTTGCCTTGTCACAAAACGACTTGAACCGGATGTACTCATCGCATTACCCTTGGACGGCAATAACCCCTACGGATGCAGGCGGCAGAACGAAGCGCAGCTCCTGATTAGCAAGGGTAACACCCTTCCATTCAACAGGCTCCACCCGGCTCGGATCTTCAAACGTATTGAATGCACCAAAATCGGCATGATGCAAAATTCGTCCCGACACCGAAGATGACTCCACAGCTTCAAGTTGGCATACCACTTCCAGTTCATCCGTGTGACTCAAATTGCATGCGGTTACATGGATAACTCCATCCTTACTGCGGGAAGCGGACAAACTAAGCTGGGGAATGGTGTCTTCCCCGAGAGTGTATCCAGGACTCTCATAGTTTAGTTCCAATCGCTGTGCGTCCATATGAACCTGATACATATCAAACACATGGTACGTTGGCGTGAGAAGCATACGCTCACCTTCTGTCAGCACCAATGCCTGCAGAACGTTAACGATCTGTGCCAGGTTGGCCATTTGCACCCGTTTATTGTAGCGATTGAACAGATTCAGGTTAATGCCCGCCACAAGCGCATCCCTCATCGTATTTTGCTGGTACAGGAATCCTGGATTTGTTCCCGGTTCTACGTTATACCAAGTTCCCCACTCATCAATAATGAGTCCCACTTTGCAATCCGGATCATATTTATCCATAATTTCGGAATGCTTCACGATCAGTTCTTCCATATGCAATGTACGCTTCAGGGTCTGAAACCAGGCTTGATCGTCAAATCCTGTAGACTCCCCTTTGTCCTGCCATACACCCGTTGGCAATGTATAATAATGAAGACTCAATCCATTCATATGCTGCCCTGCTTCACGCATCAATACTTCGGTCCAATGATAATTATCCTCGTTGGGGCCACAGGCGATTTTGTAAATCTGATTATCGGAGTAATTGCGTACGTATGTAGCATATCGGCGATACTCATCCGCATAGTATTCTGCACGCATGTTGCCGCCGCATCCCCAGTTCTCATTTCCTACACCGAAATAAGTCAGCTTCCAGGGCTGCTCCCTGCCATTTTCCTTCCGCCAATTTGCCATGGGTGATTCTCCGTCAAACGTAATGTATTCAACCCACTGCTGCATTTCATGCACCGTACCGCTGCCCACATTGCCACTGATGTAAGGCTCGGTTCCCAGCAGCTCACATAATCTCAGAAATTCATGCGTACCAAAATGGTTGTTCTCTTCTACACCACCCCAGTTTGTGTTAATCATGCGTGCACGTTCACTCAGCGGGCCCACGCCATCTTTCCAGTGATACTCATCGGCAAAACATCCCCCAGGCCAGCGCAGCACAGGAATATTAAGCTTTTGCAGCGCCGTCAAGACATCATTCCGGATCCCTTCCGTATTTGGAATGGGTGAGTCCTTTCCCACCCATAACCCTTCGTAAATGCAACGCCCCAAGTGCTCGGAGAAGTGTCCGTAAATATTGCGGTTTATTAATCCTTGTTCTGAATTGGCTTTTAAAATAACATCTACCATCATTTCAACCTCCCAAAAACTGTTGTTATCGCTTACATTAACTTGTTTTTGAACAGGTTTCAACCGTTTTTATTCAGACGAAAACAAGCCCTTCCTGACAAATAGTTCTAGGAAAGGGCTTGTTTCTAGCTGCATAGGCCAATAGACAATAAATACCCAATATTGGTCCTCTTTGTGCCTGAATTTATCATATTGTTATTTCAAATAAAGTGTCGTTTCACCCTACTCTCCGGGCAATAAGAATTTTTGTTTCCACGTGCTTCCTCCGTTGGTTGTTTCATAAATCGCAGGGGAATCATTGCTTGTAACGACAAGCCATCCGGTTTTGACGGAGGGAAACGAGATTCGGGAACTGTAGCCCGTTCCATCCAAGTCTGCATTTTTCCACGTGGAACCAGCGTCGTAAGAGCGCCCAATACCCACTTTGCCTGCTGCGGGAGACCCGCCTGAAAGGTATGCAGTCTGGTTTCCGATCAATGCCATATTCCCAGGATGTCCACCGGGATCAGCCGGTCCTTTACCTTTACCCAAGCTATTTCCACCAGGTGCAGGGCCTCCACCTGCTGTCGACTGGGCAAACACCTGCCGCCAGTTTCTGCCTTCATTCCCGCTTGCATAGAGAGAATAGGATTGTTGCGACATACCTGCATCACCATATAAGACAGCCCATACCTGTTTCCCGTTTGCATATAGGTCTGCCCCGTTCCATGCAGCAGAAACGATTCGGAGAGAGGTTGTCCAGTTCTTGCCTCCATCCGAAGTCCAGAGCAAGTGATAGCCTGAGCCAGGCACGACTACAACGGCATACCCTTGTTTATCTGTTGCGAAAGCTGCTGATCGCGTATTCGCCGGAGTGTTGATTTTAGTCCAGGTCAATCCGCCGTCCTGTGTCCGATACGCTCCATTGTAGGTGTAGCCGTAGCCTTCATTTTTGTTTTTAAAATCAATTCGCTTGAACTGAATGCCAGGAGTATCAAGCCGCTTCCAGTGTGATCCACCATCGGTTGTGCGAATAAAGTATGTCTTGGCTGAATCTTTCATTTGCGCAAGAGCAAATCCGTTCACATTATTAGGAAAATCAAGCTGTGTGAACTGCCATTGCCCGGTATAGATGGACTGCCATGTACACCCTGCATTCGAGGTGCCGATGAGGAAACCCTCTCCGGCTGCCCGGCCAGTTGTGTTGTTAAGGAAATCAATGTCAGTAAACTGCAGTTGCTGATCTTCCACACCGCTGCCCTTGTTCAATGTAGCAGACAATCCGTGATCTCCACTTCCGCATGTCGGGGAAGATGCAGCACTTGCACCTGACTGCATATGTACCGATCCCAGTCCCCAAGCCATTGTTAACGATAAAGCCAGTGCGCCAATCCGTTTCCATGTCGTTGTACTCTTGGTTGTCATCGCGACACCTCCTTCTATGTTTTTACCCGATTATGCGAGTTCTAACGTAACAATCTGTTTATCCCGAGTGACATTATTGCAATAAAAAAACCACCTGTACCTACGATTGGTATCAGTAGGTATGGGTGGTCCTTCACTAAACGTTGTGTGATCTAAGTTAAACCGGAAATGTCTCAATAGCAATAATAACAAAACTGATACTTAAAAACAGGCAAAATCCGAAATGCAGTTTGTTATACTTAAATTCCCGAATACTATATGCAGCGAAAAGGATCGCTAGATTAACCAATATGAAAGATAAATTAAAGAATACTGTCATCATTAATATTAGATTGATTATAAATATCATAAGTACCACACTAAACCACTTGGGAACCATACTCAAATGAGCCCGAATCGCATTCATAAATATCCACCTTCCTCTATTCCCATATTATACAGAATTATCCCTCATAATTGCATCAAATCTACAACAAATGGTATTGTCATGGGAACAAATGTACCATAATTGCTCTTATGGACTTTAAATCATGGTGGATGTTTTCATGACACGGCGCAGCTTCCCAAAAGGGAGTGACGTCGAAGGTCAAACTTGTGGCGTTGCTTGATGTAATCCGGTAGATTGCTGCCATTCTCAGTCTAGCACTGAGTGTACAAAGGCTATACCGCTGGTTGCGTAAAAAGTTGCGTAACAAGCAAAAACCCACCTCATAGGTAGGAGCATGACGGTGGGGTTCGCTTGAACTAAGCTATGAAGTTTAAAGGGCGCCGTGGCGATCCACAGCCTTCTAAACCTAGAGTCTTTGTTGCTACCAATGACAAAGGCTCTTTTTGCCGTATATGGCTGAACCAGAACACCCTGGCTGATGTTCCAATGAAGTCAACTTCAACTTGGCTGTTACTTCACGAATCCAAGCAGCATTTCACGGATCATCTTCGCAGCGACAATCTGTGTTTGTTGTGTTGGATCATAGATCGGCGCTACTTCAACCAGGTCGCAGCCGACTACATTTACATCAGAAGCTGCAATCATGTGAACGGCTTCCAGCAGTTCTTTGGATGTAATGCCACCCGCTTCTGCTGTACCTGTTCCCGGTGCTGCGGACGGATCAAGCACGTCGATGTCGATGGTTACGTACACCGGACGGTTGCCCATTTTTGGAAGGGCTTCTTTCATCGGAGCTGCCACTTCAAATGGATAGAAGTTAATGTTCTCCCGTCCATATTGGAACTCCTCACGGGAGCCGGAACGGATTCCGAACTGATAAATATTTTTGCCGCCCATCAGCTCGGCTGCTTTGCGCACTGGCGTCGAGTGGGACAATGGCTCGCCTTCATAATGTTCACGAAGGTCCGCGTGGGCATCAATATGAATCAGGATAAGGTCCGGATATTTTTTGTACATTTGTTGGATGACCGGCCAAGTAACCAGATGCTCTCCACCGAGACCTATCGGGAATTTGTCGTCAGCCAGCAGGCTGCCGATATATTCACTGATCACTTCAAGGCTGCGTCCTGCGTTACCGAAAGGCAGAAGCAAGTCTCCTGCATCAAAGTATGTCATATCGACAATGCTTTTATCGAGGTATGGGCTGTACTCTTCTAGTCCAACCGATGCCTGACGGATATGGGAAGGACCGAACCGAGAACCCGGACGGAAGCTGACAGTGTAGTCCATCGGCATCCCATAGATGACCGCTTTGGAATTCTCATAATCCTCAGAACTGCAAATAAATACGTTACCAGAATAAGCTTGATCCAATTTCATGAATGATTTCCCCTTTATTTCGTTAAGTCTTCCACGAATTTAGGAAGTACAAAGGCTGCCTTGTGCAAACGTGGTGAGTAATATTTGGTATCCATCTCTGGAATTTGGGTCTCGTCCACTTCAAGTGGATCATATTTTTTGCTGCCCATTGTAAATGTCCACAGACCACTTGGGTAAGTTGGAATGTTACAGCCGTATACGTGTACGATGGGGAAGATCTCTTTAACATCCTTGTTTACCTTTTGAATCAAATCCGCCTTGAACCAAGGGTTATCAGTTTGAGCAACGAAGATGCCGTCTTCTTTCAGCGCTTCATGGATACCCTGGTAAAAACCACGCTCAAACAGTGGAGCAGCCGGGCCTACAGGCTCCGTGGAATCCACGATGATTACATCGTATTCATTTTTATGTTCAATAATATGCATATAGCCGTCATTGACGAGCACTTCAACATTGGGCTCGTCCAGTTTGCCGGCAATTTCAGGCAAATATTTTTTGGAATATTCAATGACTTTACCGTCGATTTCGACCAGAACTGCTTTTTCTACTGCAGCATGCTTAATGACTTCACGAATGACCCCGCCATCGCCGCCACCTACAACCAAAACTTTTTTCGGATTCGGGTGAGTGTTCAGCGCAGGGTGAGCAGCCATCTCATGATAAACGAATTCGTCTTTCACCGTAGTCATTACCATGCCGTCGAGCAGCAACATGTTCCCGAATTCCTCGGTTTCTACCATGGCCAAATCTTGAAAGTCCGTCTTTTCGCTTACATATGTCTGCTTAATCTTCGCGGTGATCCCGAATGCCGGGGTCTGTTTCTCCGTGAACCATAATTCCATGATCTCTACCTTCTTTCCGTAAAGTTAATGATCAGCCGTACCCAGCATAGCACTTGTGCCCGCCGGTTCACCCAAGCACTCCAGCGTCCAGCGCCATTTAGCGTTATGGTTGCTGGCTGCGGAAAGATCCGCGTTTCACTTCATTATATAGATTAAACTTGACCAGAACGTGCGAAGCGTTTGATTGAATCAACAAATCAATGACGATTGATGCTGTTCGTTCTTCCGTGCCTTATTGTATGTTGTGCCGAACTGTACCTTTTCATTACCTTTTGCATTATACGCGATAGATGTTTATACTGCAAAACGGTTTTTACTGCATCAATGCTACATTTTAAACTGTTCAGCAGAAGACTGAATATCCCTGTCAATGAAATCCCATACTGGAAAGAAAAGAGAGAAAGGGGCCCGTTCCATGACTCAAACTCGCCAGAAGACCCGCAAACGCGGGTTCCGTTTATTCAAATGGATTAAAAGCCTCTCCCTGCTCGCTGTTCTTGTGATGATCGCCACTGTTGCAGGATTGGTCTATCTATATGCTACCAGCCTGCCCCTGGCCGATTCGGATCGCAACTCAAGACTGCTCGATAGCCAGGGTGAGGTCATTGCTACCTTTTCTGCAGGCGGCAAAGATTCCGTACCCGTGCTGCTGACAGATATCTCACCAGACCTGATTAACGCTACACTGGCTGTCGAGGATCGCAAATTTTATAACCATTATGGCTTCGACATTCAAGGAATGGGACGAGCTGTGCTCGTTAACCTGGAACATATGGAGATGTCTCAAGGAGCCAGCACCCTCACACAGCAGCTTGCGCGTAATCTGTATCTCTCCCATGAGAAGACATGGACTCGGAAGGCAAAAGAGGCGATGTACACCGCACAGCTTGAAATGAAATACAGCAAGGAAGAAATTCTTCAAATGTACCTCAATGAAATTTATTATGGTCATGGTGCTTACGGGATTGAAGCTGCTTCTCGCATGTATTTTGGCAAATCAGCCAAACAACTGGATTTGGCGGAAAGCGCCATGCTTGCAGGCATTCCGAAGGGTCCAACCTACTACTCTCCATATAACCATATGAAGAATGCGAAGGATCGGCAAAAGATTGTACTTGCCGCTATGGTCGATATCGGTAAAATAACAAAAGCCGAAGCAGACAAGGCCTATGAGCAAATGCTCTCCTTCAAGCCAGAAAGTGAACGAAAAACGGTAGAAAGTGCTCCCTATTTCCGGGACTACATCCGCAGCCTGGCAGTTAAGGAGCTGGGCATTAGCGAAGCGATGCTGGACCACGGGGGACTAAATATATACACCACACTGGATCTGCGTGTGCAAAAGGCTGCTGAAGACGCCGTAGCCAAAGGCATGGACCCTAAAGGCGAGCTGGAGACGGCCATTGTGTCCATAGACCCTCGCACTGGATATATCAAGGCAATGGTAGGCGGCAAAAATTATCGCACCAATCAGATCAACCATGTACTGGCGACAACACGTCAGCCAGGGTCGGCATTTAAACCAATTATGTATCTGGCTGCGCTGGAATCCAAACAGCTGACCAGTGCATCCATCTTCAATAGCGAACCAACTTTGTTCCACTATGACAATGACCGTAAAACCTACAAACCTGGCAATTTTGGTGACAAATATCTGGGGGAAATTGATTTAAGGCAGGCAATTGCCGCCTCGGACAACATCTATGCGGTGAACACGATCATGCAGATCGGACCTGAGCAGGTCGTGGACATGGCTAAAAACCTGGGCATTACCAGCAAACTGAGTGCTGTCCCCTCTCTCGCTCTGGGCACCTCACCCGTGAGTCCATTGGAAATGGCCTCAGCCTTTTCTGTTATCGCTGCAGGCGGACAACGAACACCTCCTGTTGCCATCCTGCAAGTGACAGATGCGGCAGGACGTGTAATTTACGAAGCACCACAAACCAAGGCTGAAAAAGTAGTAGAACCTGCTGCCGCTTATGTTTTAACACGTTTAATGGAAAGTGTTTTCGAGAATGGTGGTACAGGGAATCGGGTAGCTACAACCATTAAGCGTCCGGTTGCCGGCAAAACAGGCACGACCAATACCGATGCCTGGATGGTCGGCTTCACTCCCGAGCTCTCCACTGCCGTATGGGTTGGTTATGATCAGGGCAAAGCCATTTCCACTTCGGATGGCCGCCGTGCAGCACCGATGTTTGCCCAATTTACAGAGCAGGCTCTTGCGAGTGTGCCGCCGAAGATTTTCCCTGTCCCTGATCATGTGGTCAGCGTGTATATCGACCCGGAATCCGGCAAATTGGCAGGCAACGGCTGTGAAGAGAAGCGGCTTGAAGTATTCATTGATGGCACAGAGCCAACAGAAACCTGCCGCGGCACAACAGATGGGACAGATTCCGAGAAGGACGATGGCAGCCGTCAAGCAGAGAATCAACAAGGAGTACAGGAAGAGAAGCATTCGTGGTGGAAGGACTTCAAACGCTGGTGGGTAGAATGACGCAAATACGTAATGACTTAGTTGCGTCACTATAATATTGGGTTGGGTCACCTCTAACTCACTCGTACATTCCGTTGTGTACGACTCATTCAGTTCTTTCCCCACCTATAAAACAAAAGCCCCAAACCGATATTTTCGGTTATGGGGCTTTTCATGTTCTTTTTGGGTGAAACAGCATGAACACAGTAATCAGGCGAGCGCTTCTTTCAATTCATCCGGAGAAGCATTCCACCACTCTTCGTTGTGTGTAACCAGCAACTTTTTGAGGGCAGCACGGTCTTCTGGACCAAGTTCATCCAGCATGAAACGACGCTTCATCGCATAATCCATCCGGTTCACATGGTCAGCCAGCAGTTTCCATCCGCGTTTTGCCTCTGTATCAATCCACATCTCGCATGCCGTTGCACCGCCATACAATTGACCCTGCTCCGTACGATCCACAGCTACCCATACGAGCCATACCTGGCGTCCGTTAGGTACATCTTCCCGGTTCGTGGAAAACTTGATACCGCGTTCCACCTTGCTCTTGGCGTGCATGGCACCAATATCAATCTTCGCTTCGCCATTATCAATAATGACCGGCGACAGATTGTTCAGATCAATGGAGCCTGCACCGAAACCTTTGTGTTTGCTTTTGGCACTTACGATATTCAAGGCAATCTGTTTTTTGCCGTTTTGCTCGTTTTGATCCATATTTATAGCCTCCAAGGGTTGATACAAATATTTTAACTAATAATCGTCCCATTGCAAACATATACATGCTGTAGATGCTTGTCAACGGGAGGTATTTAACGATGATTCCACTACGCGCCAAGAGCTGGCTCACTGCATTCCTCGCCCTGTGTGTGTTTACCGGAGGCATATGGATCGCTCTGGGCTACACTCGCTCTACGACATCCGACTTGCCAACGCTCGCCCCGGAATTGGGCAAGCCTCCAGGAAAAGTCCAAACTCCGGCACCTCCAGAAAGCGTACAGACACCAACTGCTGAGGTATTCAGCAACCGCGTGGTGGAATATCACATGGATGTGAAGCTGGTGGACGGTAATGTACTGGAGGGAACGCAGACACTTACCTGGACTCATCCGGGGAAGAAAACAGTCAGCGAACTTTATTTTCACCTGTACCCCAACGCATTTTCTTCTTCCGACACGACATTTATGAAAGAATCTGGCGGAAAACTTCGCGGTGATGTGATGCCAACGGACGGCTACGGCTCCATGAACATTACAGAGATGAAAACGGAGGACGGGCTCTCTCTCCTCCATCGAATGCAGTATGTACAGCCGGATGACGGAAACATGAAAGACAAAACGCTCATTAAAGTCAGGCTGCCCAAACCTGTCAAGGGCGGAGAGAGCATTACACTTCACACCCGATTTGAGGTCAAGCTGCCCAAAATTTTTGCCCGCATGGGAACAGCCGAAGATTTTGTTATGGCAGGACAGTGGTTTCCCAAACTTAGTGTATACGAGCCCGCAGGCACGCGAGGACGTACAGTAGAGGGCTGGAATTTGCACCAGTATCATGGCAACTCCGAGTTTTATGCCGATTTTGGCATCTATAGTGTACGTATTCGGGTACCGGAAACATACAAAGTGGCCGCGACCGGATTTCCAACGAAGCAAGCCGTTGTTAAGAACGGCGAGAAGATCTATCAATTCTATGCTGACGATGTGCACGACTTTGCCTGGGCAGCCTCACCCGATTTTGTCTATGCTGAAGAGCCCTTCTCTGCTCCCAACGTTCCCGGTGTTCGAATCAAGCTTTATCTGGACCCTGCACACCAGGATCTGAAGGAACGTTACTTCTATGCGGCCAAGGCAGCACTCTCCAATTACAGCAAGTGGTTTGGTCCGTATCCGTACTCAACGCTATCCATTGTTGTTCCCCCAAAAACGAGTAATGGTGCAGGCGGTATGGAGTACCCTACCTTAGTTACGGCCTTCGGGGCCGACGAAGCGACACCAGGCTACGATCTGGAACGCACTGTTGTACATGAGATTGGCCATCAGTACTTTTACGGCATGGTTGCCAGCAATGAATTTGAAGAAGCCTGGTTGGACGAAGGGTTCACCTCCTATGCAGAAGACAAACTGATGGAGCAGGAATACGGACTTATTCCGAACCTTCCGGTTCAATCTGGTTTAATCACTTCTCCCGCCTCACTTACACAGGAATCCTGGAAGTTTGATTCCCAGAATCATTACGCAGCCAATGCCTACACTAGGGGCAAGCTCGTCCTGTTAGGCATCGAACAACAAGTGGGGACAAAAACGATGGAACGCATTCTATCGACTTATGTGAAAAAGTACCGGTTCAAACATCCCACGTCAGCCGATTTTCAAAAGGTCGTGGAACAAGTGACCCGTACGTCCTGGACTGAGTATTTTGATCAATACGTATATGGGGATGGCATGGCTGACTTCACTGTGGAGAACATCGAGATCAAGCCTGTGGAGAAAGACGGTCAGACGTTGTACGAGTCATCGGTTACATTATTGAAGAAAGGCAGCGACTACGAGAAGGTCCCCGTTCGTATTGTCTTTGAAGATGGACACATTGTCGCCAAGGAGTGGGATGGCAGTAATGGGAGAATTACCTACCGGTTAACTTATAGTTCACCTGTATCCTGGGCAATGATCGACCCTTTATATACCGTTGTGTTGGAGAATCGTCATATGAACAACTTTCTGAAGGCAGGGCTGGATGAACCAACCAAATTCCGCTGGAGCATGAGTGCAACCAAAATTATTGAAGCCATATTCGGAGGTCTGTCATGGTGAGGTGGAGACAGTGAAAGCAAAAATACGTGAGGGTTGGTTTCTCGTCCGTCAGCATATGTTCATTGCGGCACTCTTGTTTCTCTATCAACTGGTATGGGGTTATTTCATCTATAGGATGGTACATTCGGCTGTCGTTCCCTTGCTGCTGCGTTATCCGGACCCTGACGCTGGAGAGCTCAGTACGATTCTATTCAAAATGGAAAGCCAGCTCAGTCTGTCTACACATCCCGAGGTACATCGCTATCTCTGGATAATGGGAGCCATGCTGCTGCTTCGCATGCTGCTCACCCCCCTTATCCAGGCAGGGCTGATCTATTCGTTGCAGCACTTCAATCACACAGAGGAACGTATTCCATTTGTACGAGGGATCAAGGTATTATGGAAACCCATGATGCTGCTGCACTTCATTAAAACGTTATTATTGCTGCTGCCTGCATACTGGCTTGTCCCCAAGCTGTATGGCATCTTCCTGGATGGGTTCCACTCCCTGCAGCTGCTGCTGCCAGGCATTCCATACGTAGCGGGTTGGATCATTTATGGGTGGTTCATACATCATGCGTTGCTTTATATGCAGTTTGGTGTCTCCGCACCTGATGGACAGGGCGGGACACGAGGTACATTTCAGGCTCTGCTGCTTGCCCTGCGTCATATCATTTCTGTCATTGGCATTGCAGTGCTTTTGGGAGGACTCCATTTGCTCATCTTCGGTACCT
Organism: Paenibacillus sp. MABNR03; assembly: GCF_050455445.1. NCBI lineage: Bacteria > Bacillati > Bacillota > Bacilli > Caryophanales > Paenibacillaceae > Paenibacillus > Paenibacillus sp. MABNR03. The sequence goes on along the minus strand of NZ_JBCIYR010000013.1, from coordinate 20,279 downwards.
TTACATCCGCTTCCTGGTTTTTAACCGGACTAATCGGGCTTATTCTGCAGCAGACGTACCCGCTTGCCAGATGTTTATTGGACCTGTGGAAAATATGTGCTCATTTCCGTCTGTGGCAGTCCAAGTCTTCCAAAGGTTAAAAAGTGTAATGAACCATTTGAAAATTGTTACCATCTTCATGTAAACTCGTGTCAATGATAACGCTTCACAAAAGCAAACCTCGACCTTTCCCCGTCAAAGGTCGAGGTTTTTTTTGCTAATTTTGCTGTTAAACGTTGCCAAAGCCTTGCTCCTCTGTTACAATAATCGCAGTGAGTTTTTAGTAACAACTTTGTAATCTTTACCTTATGAATTGTAACTACTTAAAATTAAATCGTCATTTCTTGATTTCGCAGGTGCACAACTAGCATAGCCAAATTCCTGGCACCTGGGAAGCGGGGGAACCAGTTATGGGTGAATTGATCTTGCTACAGAGGGATCATAGGGGACCTTCAACCGAATCCTTAAGCTAACCTCGCAGGCGTTGGAAGGGGTATATCTCTTGTTCAAAAAGAAATTAACCGCAGCTGTACTTAGCTTAACATTCGCACTATCGCTTGGAGCAGGCAGCGCGTTCGCAGATTCAAAAATGGATAAAGTAATTGATTCAGCAATGGGAACTACATACAAAAGCGGCGGAACAACGCTTAACGGCTTTGACTGCTCTGGATTCACACGGTATGTATTCGAAAAGCTGGGCATTGATTTGGCTCGCCAATCCAGCTCCCAATTCGACATGGGTGACTCGGTATCCCGCATGGACATGAGACCAGGCGACCTGGTATTCTTCAATACATCGGGTAAAGGGGTTTCACACGTAGGCATTTTCGTGGGGGAAGGGAAGTTTGCACACTCCTCGTCTTCCAAAGGGGTTACCATCAGTTCTTTGAGTGAGAACTACTGGGCTAACCGCTATGTTGGCGCTAAACGGATTATGAGCACGGACGCATATGAGTCACTGGCCCTCGACTAGGGACAAGCTGAGCAACATCATACTGTAACGAAGCATAAATCAACCGCCCGGTACATTCTCCGCAGGAATGTATCCGGCGGTTTTTTTGTGCTTGTTCGTCCATGCCCTTATGATGTTTTTACCCATCCTACTATAATATAAACGGAATTACCGGAACTTTTGTTTCAATTTTTTTCAATGAACGGAAACTTGCCAAATGCCCTCCTCTTTTGTAGAGTGAAATCATCAGGATTAAATATGGAATGACATATGCAGCAAAACCTTTATGAAATGAATTCAGGTGACCTGCACACCATGAGAGGAGCGTGCAGTGGTATGGATGAAGCTTCTGTAACGTTTCACGTTGTGCCGATGCAAGAAGAGCATGCAGAATTGATCTGCAGCTGGCAGTATGATCCGCCTTATAACATCTATAGCTGGCTGCCCTGGGAACAGATGAAGGCGCTTGAGGTTGAATTCGGCGATGAGCAGCTTCGAAAAGAGCAATATGCAGTTGTACTCGGAGAGCAGGATCAGCTCTGTGGATTCGCTCAATTCTTTCCGCTCGAAGGCGTAACGCGGATTGGGCTTGGCATGCATCCCGAACAGTGTGGACAAGGCCATGGTACTGCCTTCGTCTCTGCTATCGTGAAGGAAGCCATTCGGCGAAACCCTACCCATGAGATTGATCTTGAAGTGCTCACCTGGAATACGCGGGCCATTCGGGTTTACCTCAAGGCGGGATTTGTCACTCAGGACACATACGAACGACAGACACCGAGCGGTTTAATGCCTTTTTACTGCATGGTTTATGAAGGACCTCGTTAGCATTTTGGCCCGCCATGGACGGATTTTATATCCGGTTATGTGATTAGTTCAAAAAATTACCACAAAATGCTATGATGTCATAACAGGTTCCGTTATAATGATATGGACAGTTTCAGTTTAGATGATCTTTCATTCTGGAGGGGACATAACGGATGCACAAATGGATCATGAGCGGGGTATTTTTTGCAGCATGCGCATTGGCTATTGTATTAATGTTTACGCTTCCAGGGAAAGAGGAAGTGGCTGAAGAAGCGAAACCAACCATGCCCGAAGTGGCAATGGATGCCGGACAGGCCGAAGCACTGGTCAAAGCCAATTGTATCACGTGTCACGGAGATCAGCTTCAAGGTGGCGTAGGACCTGCTCTCGCAAACATCGGCAGCAAGGATGATGTGGAGAAGATCTACTCTACCATTATCAAAGGTAAAGGCGGCATGCCATCCTTCAAGGACAAACTGAAGGACGAGGAAATTGCCAATATTGCGATGTGGCTGGCTGAGAAGAAATAATGATAATTTGGATAAACAGCAAAGAGGCCCCTGCCTTCCCTTTCGGGAAAGTAAGGGCCTCTTTGTCATAGGGTTCAGCCTTTGGCAGCGTGTTCTGCCAAAAAGGCCTCGACTTCATGTGCAGACGGCATCCCGGACTGGGCGCCGAGCTTCGTCACGGATAACGCGGCCGCTCCCATGGCGTAGCCTACTGCCGCGTCCAGTGTTTCTCCGCGCGCGAGGGCGACCGCCAGCGCGCCGTTGAAGCAATCGCCAGCGCCGGTCGTATCGACGGCGCTTACGGCGTAGCCGGGTGCACGGCACGCGCCGGCACGCCCTGCCTGTACGCGGCCGCCTGGCGCCGCCGCGTACACAGCCCCCTCGGGGCCGAGCGTCGTGACGACAGCGGCCCCGAGCGATGCGGCGAGCTCTGCGACCGCCGCATCCACGTCTTCCGGCCGGAGATCATCCCGGCCGGTGAGCACGGCGAGCTCGCTGCGGTTCGGCGTGACCACGTCGACGCACCGCAGGAGCTCCTGGGGCAGACCCGGCACTGCTGGAGCCGGGTTGAGCACCACCAGTGCGCTGCCTTCTGCCGCCAGTTCGGCGGCGCGGGTAACCGCTGGCAGCGGGGTCTCAAGCTGCAGCAGCACCGCTGCGGCTGCAGTCAGGCTTTTTACCGTATCCGCCTCTTCCAGCATCTCCGGCACCACCTGCCCATTCGCACCAGGAATAACGATAATCCGATTATCTCCCTGGGAGAGCCAGATGGAGGCTGTACCGGTAACCGTATCTTCCAATACGCGAACCTGCGAGGCATCTGCCCCACTCTCGGTCAGACTGTGCAGCAGGCGTTCACCAAAAACATCCGAGCCCACCGCCCCAATCATGGTCGTCTGTCCCCCCAGACGTGCAGCAGCCACAGCCTGGTTGGCTCCCTTACCCCCTGCCAGGTAGTGAAGTTCTTCCCCGCTTACGGTTTCTCCCTCCTCTGGAATCGTATCGGTTTTCACCACGAGGTCCATATTGAGACTGCCGACAACCGCGATAAGAGGCTTATTCTGATTCGAGTCTGACATGTACGCTTCACTCATTTCTGGCAGCACAACATTAACCGACTTCCGGTTACGTCGTCCTCATTTTCTCAAACGTTTCGTTAAACTGCTCTGCTTCCTTAATATCTACAGATGTAATTCCACCCTCATCCCACGACGTGAGACGAAGGGTAACCGTTGTATAATCAATTGTAATAAAAGGATGATGATTGAATGCTTCCGAGATCGCGGCGACCTCATCCACGAATGCAATCCCCTTCATGTAGTTGGAAAATACGAACTTGCGGATAATCCACCGTCCCTCTTCCAGTTCCCAGCCTTCCAGCCTTCCCAGATGAGCTTCGACTTCCTCTTGCGTAAAAACCATACGTTATCTTCCTCCCCATAAGATGACACTAGGGTAGTATCTGTCCCCGTTCCTCATGTCATCGAAACCTTGGTGCTACCACAGTAACCCCAACCGTCATAGGTTAACCGCTCTGCGGCCCGCCCGTTTCATGACTATCATCTTACCACGTACACAACTCAAAATCCAATACTGCGAACCGGGTTAGAGCCAATACCCGTAAGGCTTCCAGGAGTTTCCCCTCTCCGTTTCCACGCTAAAACAGCCCTTGATTTCCCACTAGATTAGCGGTACAAATGTCAGTTCTTCTTCTCCAATCAAAATATGAATGCGGTGCTGTTCCTTGTCATGAATAACCACACCACTCCCTACAGGAATGACAGACTGAGTGCCCAGAGCATAGAACAAATCCTCTGCCAGAGCCTCATCCACCTCCAGCTGCTCATTTTCACCCAGGCGGCCCCACTCTTCCGCATCCATTTCAAAGAATACATACCGGTCCGGTATGCGGCCAATCGCCTGTGTCAAATCTGTCAATATTCCTTCATAATCCCGTCCATGCTTTACGCCCATTGGCTTTTTCACTCCTGTTTGGCCCCTAAAGAGCTGATTTGTTCTTATTATACCTGAAAATAACCCTTAAAAAAAAAGGCCTACTGGTCGATAAATACTATACATGACCGTTTTAACTGTTACAGCATTTCTATAAAATGCCAAAGGTTAAACGGATTGCGGCCAAACATTCGTCCGGAAGCCCGAATACAGCCGCTTGAAAGGATTCAATTTTATCTCATGGATGAGGTGTATGATGGAAATTTCAACGATTATCGGACTAGTTTTGGGGCTGGTTTCACTTGTACTCGGGATGTTCCTGAAGGGTGCTCCCCTGATCAATCTGGTTAACAACCCTGCAGCCTACGTTATTATCTTTGTTGGTACAGCAGCAACAATCTTCATGGCATTTCCAATGTCTGAAGTTAAGAAAATCCCCAAGCTTTTCGGGGTATTGTTCAAAAAACAGCAACTGATTGACCGTGTTTCCCTGATCGGCACATTTATGGATTGGGCTTCCACTACCCGTCGTGAAGGTTTGCTGGCACTTGAATCAAAAGTCGAAGAGATTGATGATCAATTCCTTCGCAGCGGTATGCGCATGATTATTGACGGCAACGACCAGGAATTTGTTAGTGATGTTTTGATGGAAGATATCCATGCCACTGAGGAACGTCACCGTGGTGGAGCATTAATCTTCGCACAAGCGGGGATGTACGCACCAACACTCGGGGTTCTCGGGGCCGTTGTAGGTCTGATTGCAGCCCTGGCTGACCTTAGTGATATGGAAAAACTGTCTCACGCTATTGCGGCTGCGTTTATCGCTACACTCCTTGGTATTTTTAGTGGTTACGTGTTGTGGCATCCCATGTCCAACAAGTTGAAGCGGATGTCCAAGAAAGAGATGGAGATCAAGCTGATGATGGTTGAAGGATTGTTATCCATTCAATCCGGTGTATCCACCATTGCCATCAACCAAAAATTATCTGTATTCCTGACACCTTCCGAACGTAGACAGCTGGAAGAGAAGGAGGGATCATCAGGTGAAAAAGGCTAAAAAACATGAGCCGCATGAAGAACATATAGACGAGAGCTGGCTGCTCCCGTATTCTGACTTGATGACACTGCTGCTTGCCCTGTTTATCACCCTGTTCTCCATGAGTTCACTCGATGCAGCCAAGTTTGAGCAGATGGCTTCGGCACTGAGCAGTGCGCTGAACGGTGGCGCAGGTGTACTGGATCATACATCCATGAACCCTACGGAAGCCACTACAGACCTGGGCAAAAACAAACAGGTGCCTGAAGAGATCACCAAAAACAAGTCTCAGATAACCGATGCACAGATGGCTCAAAAAGAGCAGGAAGATCTCGAAAAACTCAAGAAACAACTGGATCAATATATTGGCAAAAACGGGCTTTCCGACCAACTCAACACCAAGCTGAATCAGTCTGAACTGAAGATCACCATCAGTGATAATGCTCTGTTCTCTTCAGGCCGGGCAGATGTGAAGCCTGAATCACGCTCACTGGCGAAAGCCATATCCAACATGCTGCAGGAATTCCCGGAATATGAGGTGGTTGTATCTGGCCACACTGATAATATTCCCATTTCGAACAGCCAATATAAGGATAACTGGGATCTGAGTGCAGATCGCGCGCTGAACTTCCTTAAAATCCTGTTATTGAACGATGCACTCGATCCTGCGAAATTCACACCTAGCGGTTATGGAGAGTACCACCCGATCGCCAGCAACCAAACCAATGTCGGACGGGCACAGAACCGCCGTGTAGAGGTTTCGATCATCCGGAAGTACCAAAGTAACAATAAGGCTGTCAAAGCAGTCGATCAAGCAAACTAGAAGCTTATACGGTTCCATAGGTCGTTCTTCTCTAGGTTAGAGGAGAGCGACTTTTTTTGTATGCTCCGTTTGTTAAAATAAAAAAAGCTCTCCCTGCCCTTCAGCAAGGGAGGTAGAGCTTTGTAAGAAAATGAAATCTTACTCCAAAGTGTAGTCCAGCAGACTACCCAATTCCGATTTTTCTGCTGCTGTCAGTTCTCTCCATTTGCCTGAAGCCTGCTCACCAAGATGAATATTCATGATACGAACACGCTTCAGTTTGCGCACCTCATAACCAAATGCACTACACATCCTGCGAATCTGCCGGTTTTTCCCTTCGGTCAGTATAATGCGGAATACCCGCTCGGAGATCCTTGTAACGGTGCAGGGCAGCGTCATTTCACCAAGAATTTTGACACCTGTACTCATACCCTTCAGAAAACTCGGCGTGACCGGACGGTCTACTGTAACAATGTATTCCTTCTCGTGCCGTCCCTCTGCTCTGAGGATCCGATTAACGATATCCCCATCGTTAGTCATCAGAATAAGTCCTTCCGAATCCTTATCCAGTCGACCGATCGGAAAAATGCGCTCCTTGTGGCCTACAAAGTCAACAATATTCCCCTGAATATGCCGTTCGGTTGTGCTCGTTATGCCGACAGGTTTATTCAGTGCAATGTATACATGTTTTCTTTTTTCCTTAATGGGCTGACCACTGATGCGTACATCATCGCCTTCTTCTGCCTGACTGCCCAGTTCAGCGGTTGCACCATTAATGGTCACTTTCCCGCTCTCCACCAATTTGTCCGCTTCACGCCGGGAACAATAACCTGTTTCACTAATAAATTTATTAATACGCAAAAGGTAATCTCACCTCATCTAGTTCTCTTCGTCTTTAGGAGCATGATCCGCCTGATTCTCTCCCTCCACGCTCTCCGAAAGCTGTTTGGAAGCAGGAAGGTCAATGATAACGGTCGTGCCCTTGTTCATGACGCTTTTAATATCCATCATGCCCTTATGTGATTGAATGATGCGCTGACTGACCATTAAACCAAGCCCTGTCCCAGACTCCTTGTTGGTAAAGAACGGCTCGCCAAGCTTCGGCATCATCTCTTCCGGAATCCCAATGCCCTCATCCTTAATTTCAATCCGTACCCGGTTCAGCTCCTTGTCATGATGAAGCCGAATCCGAATGCTGCCTCCATCCGGCATGGCTTCCATACCGTTCTTGAGCAGATTGATAAACACCTGCTTCAGCTGATTCTCTTCACAGTGTACCATAGCTGAATCAGGTGACGCACTTAATACAAATTCCACCCCATGCAGATGCGCCTGACTATCCAGCAGGGAGATGACATCGCCAAGAATGAAGCGAATATCCCGTTCCTGGAAGTGAACAGCCTGCGGCTTGGCCAGAATCAGGAACTCTCCTACAATCAGATTGATGCGATCAAGCTCAGACAACATCAAATCGAGATGACGATGATTAAGCTTGTTCGTCTCTTGCTGAAGCTGTAGGAAGCCGCGCAGCGTCGTAAGCGGATTACGGATCTCATGCGCAACACCTGCAGCCAGTTGGCCTACGGTTGTCAGCTTCTCTGAGCGGCGAAGCAGCTCTTCCATACGGTTGCGGCTTGTGATGTCCCTGGATACGCTGATCAGTGCTGTAATTTCGCCCAATTCGTCTCGTACGGGTGCGGTGCTGACACTAACCTCAACCCGTGTGCCATCTTTTTTCATCCAAACGGTTTCATTAGAGGTGATGGACAGCCCTTCGACTAACTGAGCATGCTGTTCCTTCATTTCCTCTTCTGCTTCAGGCGGGATAATCTTCAGCTTGCGGTTTTCAACTTCACGGCTCCGCCAGCCATATAACTGCTCGAACGCCCGGTTTACCCGCAGCACCTTTCCATCAAGATCCGTAATATGAATGGCATCTGCGGTCTGATTAATGATGGATTCCAGATGTTCTTTGACAGCCCTGTTCTCTTCATACATCTGTTTCAGCCGGTTGGTATAGTGACCCAGATTGCGAATCATGGCATTAATCCGATTGGCCAGTTGACCCAGTTCATCCTTCCTTCTCACTTTCAGACGGAAGTCGAAGTGTCCATCGGCCACATCATTGACCTTGCCCAGAATGGACTGAATCGGACGTGTGATGTATCCTGCTAGCAAATAGCTGCCAAAGATGACGATTTCCAGCAGTACCAGTGATATGGATGCATGGCTGACCAATTGTTCGGATACCATGGAGGATATTTGTTTATAGTCCATGACAATACTGATCACATAGGACGCTTCATTTGGAGTAAAAATAGGTATAAAACTTTTTAACACCTTCTGATCATGCGTCTCACTGACAAAAGAAACGTTCTGCCCGGTACGGATGGCCCTCACCACCGCACGGTGGTCTTCAGCTGCTGTACCATACTGGTAAGTACCAAAACGAATCGGTCTATTATTCAACTTGCTGTAATTGCTATCCCTTCCATCGTCGCTCATGTTTGGACTGCCAAAGGTCAATGGATTGATACCTGTTATCTCCAAAATGGAAGGATTCACTTCACGAATCTTGGTCAAAATCTCATCCGGACCAGAGATCTTTACATAGCCATCAACTTCAGCATTATTATAGAAGGGATTGATTATGTAGTTCCTCTTCCCATCATGATAATAACCCCAGATATCAATATCCGATGGACTGGATGTAGAGTACTCGAAGCCATCGGACCAAAAATGGTCCAATTTCTGTCCCTCGGTGATGGTAACTTGATGTTTTTCGAACAATTGCTTAAATGCCTGATACCAATACGTCATCTTCTTTGTGGATAAACCGACTTCCCGTGGATCTGAAGAACGGGTTACAACGATATCATCCTCTGTTTGCTCCATGAGAGAGATATGCGATACCCCAACTTTTTTGCTCAAGCGTACGAGTTCTTCATTTGTGATATTATTAATATCCGGGTCCAATTCTTCTGCAGCCATGACTGAAGCAAGCCATAGATTATTTCCAATCTGGCGTTTTACATAATCCAAACTATTTTGATTTTGTTCGACAGAAATTGCAATCTGTTTGGCCGTGAGGACCATTTTAGTTTCGCTGTCCTGTCTAAGATTTTCCTCTGTAGTATAATAACTCAGCGCGATATTCAGAACCAGAATAACAAGCACCGAGCACGACATAATCATGGATAATTTCGTTTTAATAGACAACTTTTTTTGTTCACCTCTCGGCTTGTACCCTCTGGCGATATATGGCAAAACCTATCTCCATCATAACGGTTGTGTGGGGTTTTGAAAAGGATAAATGCCCCTAGTCCAAAAGTTACCGCTTGGCTGAAAAGCGCGAATTTCATTGTTTTTTGTCTTTTCCGTGCCTACAATGAGATTAATCACTAAAATTATACACAAATCCACAGGCTTGTGGATAGTATGTTCATAACTATGTGAGCAACTCGGCAGTTATCCACAGACTTACGCACATCATGTTAACAAACGAATATCTGTTCGCTGAATAAATGCTTTGGAAGGAGCTTCACTGTAATGAACGAACACTCAACTACGCTTGATCTCTCTCATCTTTCGGAGGAATCACAGCACGAATTTTGGATGCGGGAAGCGATTGCTGAGGCTTATAAGGCTGAGGCGCTCGGAGAGGTACCTATTGGAGCTGTAATTGTGCAAAACAATCAGATCATCGGGCGAGGATATAATTTGCGTGAAACCACTCTCGATTCCACAGCTCATGCGGAGATGGTCGCAATTCGCCAGGCGAGCGAAACGATTGGAGCATGGCGTCTGCTTGACTGCAGTCTGTATGTCACACTGGAGCCATGTCCGATGTGCGCAGGAGCAATCGTGCAGTCCCGAGTGCCCCGCGTCATATATGGCACCGCCGATCCCAAGGCAGGATGTGCCGGGACCCTAATGAATCTGCTGCAGGAACCCCGGTTCAACCATCGTACCGAAGTGATCCCTGATGTCCTCCAGCCTGAATGCTCCACTATGCTGACTCAATTTTTCCGTCGTTTACGCAAAAAGTAATATCTATATTCCCACTCTTGAAAGGACGTGCATAACGATGGCCTTGACACTATATGATACCCCGAACGGGATTAGCCTTCGGCTGCTCACGATCGATGATACACAAGCCTACCTTGACTTGATTCTGGTCACCCGCATTCCCTATCAAGCTGTAGAGCCTCTTCGGGATGATGAGTACTATACGCTGAATGCTCAAAGAAGACGGATTGAAGATAGATTAAAAGCGGCAGAAGAAGGAAGCGGTTATCAATTTGGAATTTACACCATTACGGATGACATTCTGATTGGACAAGTTAGTCTAAACAACGTTTCATACGGTGTTGCCAATTATGCCGATATGGGCTACTTTATCCATCCTGACTATCAAGGCGGTGGACGGATGACTGCCGCTGTTAAACTGGCTGTAGGCTATGCCTTCCGTGCCCTGAAGCTGAACCGTGTTCAGGCAGCCATCCTGCCCTCCAACACCGGTTCCATGCGTGTGCTGGAGAAGAACGGCTTTCAAGCGGAAGGAATCGCTCGTAAATATTTGAAAATTAACGGAAGCTATCAGGATCACCGGATTTATGCTGTCCTTGCTGAGGACTTATCTGAATTACTGCAATGACAGCTTTACACGTTAAAACAACAAAAAGCCGCCCGACTTAATGTCGAAGCGGCTTTTTTCTTACTCATTGTTAACGGTGAACTTAGTATCCGTAGGAAGTGTTCATCAGTTCCTCGAACTTTTCCATAGTTATCACGTTTTCACCTGTAGGGATATTGATTTTGAAAGCTGCCTTCTCATTGATTTTCGTGTAAGTGTTGGAACCGGTGAAGGCCAACTTCACTTCATCTTTGGTATCCACTGGTTTGATCAGCAGATCAGCAGCAATCTTTTGATACACTGGGAAGTCTTGCTTATCCAATGCGAAATCGATGTTGAACATGTTGATTGTCAAAATGTCTTTCAACTGATCCAGATCCTTCGACATTTCAGCCTGATCTGCTTCAGTGATATTCAGATCCTCTTTGGCTTGATCAATATCAGCTTGATCCATTTGCAGCATATCGCGATATTCTTCCTTGGACAAGATATCCAGCACTTTAGGCATTGCTTTAGTCACCAGTACAGTAATTGCTTCTTTTACGTTGTCATTGTTAACGGAGAACTGCACGACCTGTTTGGCATCTACACCTTCTGGAAGCTGTGCATCCTTAACATCTACGTTTTTGAAGAATTTATCCTGGTCATATTCACTCAGAACAGCGTCCATAACTTCGTTACTCAGCTTTTGTGTTTTGGCTGCGTCCATAGCGTCAGGATTCCATTCGGTACCCTCTTGCTCAGCCAGTTCTTTCAGATCAAGCTCCAGGAATTTGCCAACCACTGTCTCCGGAATTGGGAAGAACGGAATGCTCGGTACTTTCACATAAAGCTTCTCTGCTGTCATCACCATAGGAATGGTGAATGTCATACCCATATCACCCTTGAGCTCAAGGCTAACTGTCATTTCTGTTTGCATTGGCTCGCTTTGGTAAACGCCCGTTACGTTAAATTGGGCATCCTTCAGCATGCTCATAAACTGTGTCATTGTTGGATCTTGTTGTGACTCGTCTGCAGGTTTATAGCTCAATTCATTAATTGTAAAATTGGAACTCATCTCATACGAAGTCAGTTTAGAAGCATTGGCTGCGGCCGTCTTCAGTGCCTCTTTTGGTTCTTGTTTGCTGCTACATGCTGTCAATGCCAAGGATACGGTTAACAGCAACGTAAGAAGCAGCGCCCCCATACGTTTAGTCATTTGTTTCTCTCCTCTCGTGATAACCCCAAAAAAGTAATTCAACATCAATGATATACCATTTATTCTGAAACGGAAACACGATTTGGGAAATTTGTGATCTTTCCACTCTAAAATGGCTACAAAGACCTATGTTAGCTTTACATATCCTCAACCACTGGTCTCTACCTATGTATGAATACGCAAAAACCCCCTGTTAGGTAACAGGGGGGTTTTGTATAGAAGAAGAAGTATATGTTTCTCAAACTTTAAGTGACACCTTGTTCATTCTCTTATCCTTGAGGGTTGTTATGATCCACATGATTCTGATTTTTGACTTTTTTGGATCCGGACAACGGTTCCTGTCCAGATGAATGCTTTTCCGGGCGCCGATGTTGTTCAGCAGCTTGAACTTCAGGTACTGGTATCGCTTTGGGTTTGCTCATGCAGTTACCCCCTCTTCATGTATTAGGAATGGGATGGATCCATATCTTCCGTTTTGTCATGATTCAGCGAATCCTGATGACGACGATCATTTGTATCCTGCTGAATCTGCTGCGCATGATGGCTATTTACGGCCGGCTGTTCCAGATCAGCGACAACATTCTGCAAGTTTTTGTCAATCCCGGCTTTGCCTTTGCTCACTCCGATTCACTCCTTCAATTCGGTCTATGGTCTTGTCTTGGACTGCAACGACTGGGCACATTCATGAATATGCCGTGTATAATCTTGAGCCAGTTCCTGAATGGGTTCTGTACGCTCATCTGTCGTTTGTCCATCCCGTTCCACATCAATCAGCTGTACACTGACCTCACGGGAGTCCACATACGCACATTTGAAATCGAATGAGTACATTTGGTGCCCTGCAGTCGCGATATGAATCCGAATTGCCTTCTGATCAGCTTCATCTGCCATCACCTGAGCCTGATCCCCGACATTCAGGACTTCAGGCAAACGTTCCTGCCACGCGCCTACAAGCTCTGTCTGATCTATGTTTAACTCGCGGTTCATCTAACCACCTCCACTCCTATAAAATGCGGCGAAAAAGATGTTTTTATACATTCGAAGGAGCTCAAATAGCTGAGTATAGATATCATAACTGATCCATTCTCATCGTATGTACTCTCGCTGCAGGTCAGAAAATGCAGACGCAAAAAAGGACCCGAGCTTAACGCTCGAATCCTTGTTATAAGTGTAGTATGGCGGAGAGGGTGGGATTCGAACCCACGTGGGCTTGCACCCTAACGGTTTTCAAGACCGCCCCGTTATGACCGCTTCGGTACCTCTCCAGAAAATGAAGTTTTATAAACTTGCCACGAAATAGATTATACCACATTCTCAGAGTAAAAAGCAAGCCTTTCTACAAAATAACCCGTCATCAAATGAATGACGGGCTGATTTGTTTTATTCTAAGGATAGAACCGTACTCTTCTTATGTTAAGAACGACGTGCAATTACACTGATTCCGCCCATGTATGGACGCAGCGCTTCCGGAATAACTACCGTTCCGTCTTCCTGTTGATAATTCTCCAAAATGGCAGCTACTGTGCGTCCAACTGCCAATCCAGATCCGTTCAGCGTATGAACAAACTCAGGTTTAGCTTTTGGCTCTCTGCGGAAACGAATGTTGGCACGGCGTGCCTGGAAATCCTCACAGTTCGAGCAGGAAGAGATTTCACGATATGTATTGCTCTCTGGCAACCATACCTCAAGATCGTAGGTTTTGGCAGAAGTAAAGCCCATATCTGCTGTGCACAGCGTAAGAACGCGGTACGGCAGTTCCAGCAGCTGAAGCACACGCTCTGCATTTTGCGTCATTTTCTCCAATTCCTCGTAAGAAGTCTCGGGGGAAGACAGTTTGAGCAGCTCAACCTTGTTGAATTGGTGCTGACGGATCAATCCGCGTGTATCACGTCCAGCCGAACCGGCCTCGGAGCGGAAACATGAGCTGTATGCCACAAAGTGCTTAGGCAGATCTTCTGCATTCAGAATCTCTTCGCGATGGTAGTTCGTTACCGGAACTTCTGCCGTAGGAATCAGGTAATATTCAGTGTCCTTCAGCTTGAATAGATCCTCTTCGAACTTCGGCAATTGACCTGTTCCGAAAAGACTGTCACGGTTAACGATGTATGGAGGCAAAATCTCCTCGTATCCATGCTGATCACTGTGCAGATCCATCATGAAGTTAATCAGGGCACGCTCCAGACGTGCACCAAGCCCTTTATAGAACGTAAAACGGGAACCCGTTACTTTGGCAGCAGCTTCAAAATCAAGGATATCGAGATCCTGCGCGATTTCCCAGTGTGCTTTTGGAGTAAAAGCAAATGACTTGGGTTCTGACCAGCGGCGAATCTCCACATTATCGTCCTCAGACGCACCAACAGGTACACTCTCATTCGGGATGTTAGGGATTGCCATAGTTAAATCGTTAATCTTTGCTTCCAAATCACGGACTTCTTCGTCCATTGCTTTGATCCGATCGGATACTTCACGCATCTCAACAATCAATTCGTCTGCATTCTCACGATTCTTTTTAAGCTTGGCCACTTCACCCGATACCGTATTCCGGCGATTCTTCAGCGTTTCACTCTCTTGCAGCAATTCCCGACGCTTCGCATCCATCTCGGAAAATCCAGCAATGAGGTCGAGTGACTTACCCCGATTCGTTAACGCTTCTTCCACACGTGCATATTCATTCCGCAATATCTTCACATCTAGCATGACATATTCCTCCTAAATAACCACACAAAAACCATACAAATAAGCCTAAACCTACACACAGTCTTTGTGGAGTCCCGTATAACTTAATCTTAATCAAATTCTAAAATAAAAAAACAACCTATAGAACCCCGGTGACACCCTACGCTGCGATTCCCGCTTTGGAAGCAGATACGGGCAACATCAGGCATCCGACCAGATACAGCTCCCCATGCAGCCTTACAGGCTGCAGTAGGAAGTGATCCAATTTCACCGGGATATCATAGGTTGTATATCATACACTATTGGTTCTGGGCCGACTGCTTATACGTTTGGGCCATGTCAACGAAATAAGCATGCAGGCGATAATCATCGGTCAATTCAGGATGATAAGAGCAGGCTAGCAAGTGTCCTTGACGCGCAGTAACAATTTCACCTTTGTAAGTGGAAAGTACTTCAACCTTTTCCCCGACACTCTCGATCAAAGGCGCACGGATAAACACCGCTCTTACTGTTTCCTCAATCCCTTTGACAGGCAGATCCGTTTCAAAACTTTCTCTCTGGCGGCCAAATGCATTTCTGGATACCGTCATATCCATCAATTCCAAATGGGCCTCTTCCTGTCCCGTAATACGTTCTGCCATTACAATCAGGCCCGCACAGGTACCAAACACCGGTTTCCCCTTTGCAGCGAAGTCCCGAATGGCTTCCATGAACCCATATTTACGCATCAATTTGCCGATCGTGGTGCTCTCACCGCCAGGAAGGATCAGGCCGTCCAGCTCATCCAACTGTGCTACCTGTTTTACAGCCAGTCCCTCTGCTCCTGCCCGTTCAACACTGCGAATATGTTCGGTAACTGCACCCTGAAGTGCTAAAACACCAATCTTCATCTGCAATTCCCCTTCTCTTACCAGCCACGATCCTGCATACGTTCAGAAGCCGTAAGTTTGGAGATTTCGATACCTTTCATCGGTGTTCCAATGTTTTTGGACACTTCAGCAATCAGTTTGTAATCTGTGTAATGCGTCGTCGCTTCCACGATAGCACGTGCAAATTTCTCAGGGCTGTCCGATTTAAAGATCCCTGAGCCTACAAATACGCCATCTGCACCCAAGTGCATCATCAGGGCCGCATCTGCAGGAGTGGCTACTCCGCCAGCTGCAAAGTTCACGACAGGCAGTTTTCCATTTTCATGTACATCAAGGAGCAGCTCATAAGCAACGCCAAGGTTTTTAGCTTCTGCATACAGCTCGTCCTTAGACATGTTGGTTACTTTACGAATCTGGCTGTTGATAAAACGCATGTGACGTACTGCTTCTACGATATTTCCCGTTCCCGGTTCACCTTTGGTACGAATCATGGAAGCTCCTTCACCGATCCGGCGCAATGCTTCTCCCAAGTCTTTGGCACCACATACAAATGGTACAGTGAATTCGTGCTTATCGATATGGAATACTTCATCCGCTGGAGTCAGTACTTCACTCTCATCCAAATAGTCGACACCGAGTGATTCAAGCACTTTTGCTTCAACATAATGACCAATCCGTGCTTTTGCCATTACCGGAATCGATACAACTTTCATCACTTCTTCAACAATTGTCGGATCAGCCATACGAGCTACTCCGCCTGCTGCACGAATATCAGAAGGAACACGTTCCAAAGCCATAACAGCTGTTGCACCTGCTGCTTCAGCGATTTTAGCTTGCTCGGCATTCATGACGTCCATAATGACGCCGCCTTTTTGCATTTCAGCCATACCTCTTTTAACGCGTGATGTTCCTGTTTCCATATTCCATGCCCCCCGTAATGTATGTGCCGTTCCTTCCCTTATATAAAGCGAATAATCCGCTGTAATGGGTAGAAGAACATTAGACTTTTCAACTGATTCATACGTAGAATTCTAACTTGATATTTTACCGGAAAATTTGTAAATATACAATGCATTCAGTCGGAATTAATTGCATATTGTCTGTTGTAAGCGATACAAATAGCAAAACACTGTATTTCTATGCCGAAATACTAAACTATAGACGATTAGAACAGGTTTTTAATGCCATCAAACAGATCAACGAAGAAATCCTTGACAGCACGGAAGAACAGACGGAACCAGCCGCCTTTTTCAGCCTCTTCTGCGGTAATCAGGTTTACTGTTTTCTCTTGAGGCTCCATGCCGTCGGCCTTATAGGTATAAGTAACCGTTCCGACTTTTGTTCCTGCTTTAATTGGAGCAACCAGCTTGTCTGCTTCTGTAACGTTGGCTTTGAAAGTGACATCCAGGTTTTCAGTGCCTTTGGGAACAACAAAGCTTACCGCATTATCGGTTACGACAGGCACATTCGTTTCTTTACCTTTTTTCAGAGGGACAGTTTCCCAGCCAGTCACTTTGGTTTTGCCAGCGACCGCTTGCTTCACTTCGAAGTTGTTATAACCATAATCCAAAACTTTCTTCGTTTCTCTGAAACGTGCCGGCTCTGAATCGGTACCCATGACCACACTGATCAAACGCATGCCATCACGCTCAGCTGTACCAGTAAAGTTATTTCCTGCATTCGTGGTATGGCCTGTTTTCATCCCGTCCAGACCTTCATAGGCATAGCTTTTGAAATTGGTTATATTTTTATTCGCTTCCAACATCCAGTTGTAGTTGATAATTGGATCTTTATCATTGGGACGGAATTTGTAAGATTGTATAGTTGTAAAATCTTTGTAGTCCGGGTGATCCTGAATGATGTATCTGCACAGAATCGCTGCGTCCAATGCTGACATGACCGTTTCTTTATCTTCGGCTGGACGGAAGTCCGCAGGCATATCAGCACGATCCAGACCTGAGGAGTTTATGAAGTATGTATCCTTCATCCCCATCCGTTTCGCCTCTTCATTCATCATTTTGACAAAGTCTTCCTCAGACCCAGCCACATGTTCAGCCAAAGCTACCGTAGCATCGTTTGCCGATCCTACAGCCATCGCAATATACAGTTCTTTAACTGTATGCTGATCGCCTTCTGCCAGGAAAATACGTGAACCTATGCTCTCTGCAGCATTTCTTTTGACTGTGACTACATCATCCCAGCTTAATTTTCCTTGTTTCACCTGCTCAGCGACAATATACTCGGTCATCATCTTCGTCATGCTGGCAGGCGGCATGGCTTTATCTGCATTCACATTGAGCAAAATCTGGCCTGTTGAAGCCTCCATCAGCACCGCAGATCTAACTTCAAGTCCAAGTGAATCGACAGAAGGGACTTGCACTGCTTTCTCTGCCTTCGTCGTTGTTGCCGCAGCTGTCAGTACCTGACCTGAATCATTCGCCGCAGCCATAACTGGCATTACTGCAGACATGCACAGCATATTTACCAGCATAACCGAGGCTACGCTTTTTTTGAGCATTTGGCGTTTCTTTTTATTCATTTGTTTGGCTTTCAATGATGAATACTCCCTTCGTTCCGAAGCATAACTTAATGCCCCAGTGCAGCTAGAGCTGCGATTTTCTTGATCCCTAACGGGTGTAGAAGATGTTGTGAGATGTGTCATTTATGCGCTGTATCGAAAGAGCAATATCATTGCTCCAGAAATTCATTATCGATTGTCACTTAGTTAGCATTACGCGAATGCTTATGTAAAAGGACGTCCGCGCTTCTTTACCGCTGGGCAGCCTTTTGTTCCCAACATACCATATAAAGCAATATTCATAGATTCACGTCAAAAAGCCGCCGCAACGCCCTAATCCGTTAAAGGATCGTCACCGCTTTTTCTATTCTATCACAGGGGTATCCGCAAAAAAAGACAGACCCGGCGAAAATCGCCAAGCCTGTCCTGGGAATAATTAACTCTCTTCGGATTACAACGAGTAGTTAGGTGCTTCTTTAGTAATTTGTACATCATGCGGATGACTTTCGCGAAGTCCCGCACCTGTAATACGGATAAAGCCTGTATCGTTGCGAAGCTGCTCAAGGTTGCTTGTTCCGCAATATCCCATACCCGAGCGCAGGCCACCGATCAGTTGGTGAATGGTATCAGACAATGGACCTTTGTAAGCTACACGGCCCTCGATGCCTTCCGGAACCAGCTTCTTGTCATCGTCCTGGAAGTAACGATCTTTACTGCCTTGTTTCATCGCAGCCATTGAACCCATACCGCGGTACACTTTATAGCTTCGTCCTTGGAAGATTTCAGTTTCTCCCGGGCTTTCTGCGGTACCTGCAAACAGGCTTCCCAGCATAACTGCATGTGCTCCTGCAGCCAGTGCCTTAGTAATTTCACCTGAGTATTTGATCCCGCCATCGGCGATGATCGGAACTCCGTATTCACGTGCTACCGTCGCACAATCGTAAACAGCAGTGACTTGAGGTACACCTATACCCGCAATAACGCGCGTTGTACAAATGGAACCTGGACCAATACCGACTTTGACAACAGATGCGCCGGCCTCGATCAGATCGCGAGTAGCATCACCCGTAGCAACGTTACCTGCAATGATAGTCAAATTCGGGAAACGCTCCCGAAGTTGACGAACCGCTTCAATGATGTTGATGTGGTGTCCATGAGCCGAGTCAACGGTGATCAGGTCTACACCAGCTTGTACGAGTGCATCCGCACGTTCAAATGTATCTTTGGAGATACCAATTGCTGCACCAACCAGCAGGCGCCCCTGAGCATCTTTGGCTGCATTAGGGAATTGAATGGCTTTTTCAATATCTTTAATCGTGATGAGGCCTTTCAGCGTATTGGACTCATCCACTAATGGAAGTTTCTCAATTTTGTGCTTTTGGAGAATCCCTTCTGCTTCTTGCAGGGTTGTACCTACAGGAGCAGTAACCAGATTTTCGCGAGTCATGACTTCACTGATTTTAATACCGTAGTCATGGATAAAACGCAAATCTCGGTTTGTCAAAATACCAACGAGCTTCTGATCACCTTCAACAATCGGTACACCGGAGATCCGGTATTTTGCCATAACTTCTTCTGCATCGGATACCAGGTGTTCAGCAGTCAGTGAGAACGGATTGGTAATAACACCACTCTCCGAGCGTTTAACCCGGTCCACTTCTTCTGCCTGCTGCTCAACAGACATATTTTTGTGGATGATACCAATACCACCTTCACGGGCAATGGCAATAGCCAATGTTGCTTCAGTAACAGTATCCATACCCGCACTGATCAAAGGAATATTCAGCTTTACGCTGTCGCTCAAACGAACAGATACATCCACTTCTTTTGGCAGTGTCTCGGATTTCCGTGGCACCAGCAATACATCGTCAAAGGTTAAACCTTCCTTACCAAACTTATCTTCCCACACGCAGGTGTTCCTCCTTATGTTTGCTCAGCTTTACGGTCCAAAACCCGAAGATCTCAGGCAGTATTTATGCCGAAAATACGTTTTCTGAAAAATTTATTATTGCCATCTTAGCAAAGCGATATTTAGACTGTCAAGGAAAAGTCCCTGGTTATATCAGGTGTACTGTCTCATGCATACAACTGTATCTCTTGTGCGGACAAGCATCGAATATAACAAAAACACCATGCTCTTTAAAATGGTGTTTACTCTAAAAACTTCTATAATTTTGTTTCAACGAACTTCCACAAATTAGTGCCTGAACAAATAAAAACCACCACCGAATATCATCGGCAGTGGTTCTTTGCTTGGCAACGTCCTACTCTCCCAGGACCCTTC
>NZ_JBCIYR010000012.1:0-62669 GCF_050455445.1 Paenibacillus sp. MABNR03 | reverse complement strand
GCTCATTTTGAATCTGACGAGATTAAAATCTCATTTGTGCTTCGAAATCATACAGTCAGATGACGTGTACCGATTTCGAAGCGTCGATCTTGCAAGCAAGATCGTTACTCACTCGTTGTTCAGTTTTCAAAGATCAAACATTCAATTTATTACTGTTTTTCTTATCGTCGTCGTTTCAGCGGCGACTTTTATAATATATCATGTTCAACCTAACTTTGCAAGAACTTTTTTTTCAAATGTTTTTCATTCGATTTCATGTCAGTGCTTGTTTTGTTCGGTTTGTCCTAAAAAAGGAACGAAAATTAATTTATCATATCTTATCAAAAAGGTCAACCCTTTTTCGACAAAATGATCAGCATCTTATTCTATTCATTGATTATTCCAGTATAGAGGTACAGCGCTGGGTGCAGCGGCCGCACCTCGCTCTTCATTCAAACGACATATCCTGATCCCCTGCATTGCCTCTTACGGTTTGGATTTTTTAAGTTTGCCGCTTCTTGCGTATTTGGACAACTCCTTCGGAGGAGCAAATCTTGCGTACATGCGGAATACTGTTTTGTATCTACTTGCTATTGCGTATTTAATCTCCTGGTCGAGACGATTATCACTTAGGTCAAACAACATTTCATCCAGCTCTTTACGTAATACATAATCGAGCTCCTTACATTCCTTCTCGTTAAACAGCATACCCAGCATTAAGAGTTCTCCTTTTTCTGCATATGGATAATGGCGCACTCCCGTTTGTTTGGGACGTCCCCCGCTTCTCTGTAGTCGGAGATATTTTAGAGCGCGCCGATCCCAGCTCCCCCTCATAATTTCTGTATAACTTGCATATTGAGGGAGATTGCTGAAACCCGTTTTATTGTTATGGTCAACTTTCTGAAAATTTATGAATGTCATTCCATACAAATTTATCCACGCACAATACTGAAGGTAATTGTACTTTCGATAATGGCTGCAATGAACAGCAGAATAACAATCCAACAGGAAGCGGTTAATGTTCTCTTTAAGAAAGTCTCCCACTGTTTTCCTAACATCTGCCGCTTGGCGCTTCCAAGCTGTACCAAACTTCTGAATGCCAGTCCCCCGAATTTGAGTCCAAACGCACAGGCAATGATGATAACTGGAATTTCAATGATCCCATGGGGTAATAGTCCCTTCACCACAATATCAAAAAGGCTTGCCCCATTGTTCGTGGTAAAGTGCACAAGAAAACCGATAACCATTCCATTGATAATTAAAAAGATAACCGGCAAAATGCCAAAGAAAATACCCGCATAGATTACAAGCACACTTTTAATGGCATTATTAAAAAAGATAAATATAAAGAAATTCCACTGCACATTCCCGCCCTGTTCAAGTCGTTCGCTAACTTCACGCAATCCACCTATTTGATTCAATAATATCTCCTGCAGCGGTCCAGTACTCACCCACCCGGCGCCTATACCTGCAACGAACAATAGGACTGACCAGATTAGAGCGCTACGAATGGATCCTAGATCTTTTAGAAATGTACTCAATTTCAGCATAATTACCTCCTGTTAAATAAAGATGATGGACAAACAAATTTCTGAGCGAATAACTACGCGGTACGAGCATACATTGGAGAGTAAACAAGCATTTCTTATGGGAGAGGGGCGCTTATTGAAATGAACTCGTTCTATGTATTCAGTGGGAAAAAGATTAAACGTTTCCTGATTGTGCTGGCTGCTGCCGTCTTTGCTATCGGGATTATTTATCTGGAAAGTGGCAATGTTTCTGTATTCTCAGAGGATGCACCGTCGGCTGTGTACAACGTACCAACAGAGAAGAAAGTCATTGCACTTACCTTTGATATTAGCTGGGGAGACAAGCGCACAGAGCCAATTCTGAAAGTACTGCAGGATAATAAGGTAGAGAAGGCAACCTTTTTCTTATCCTCCCCTTGGAGCAAGACTCACCCCGAGATCGTAACCTCCATTAAGGAAGCAGGATACGAAATTGGCAGCCACGGGCATAAGCACGATAATTACAGCAGCATGACCGAAGAAGAAATTCGCAAGGAAATTTCGACAGCTCATAGCATTTTAACCGATTTAACGGGTAAAGAACCGAATTTGCTCCGTCTGCCCAATGGGGATTTTGACAAACGCGTACTTCAGGTAGCCAGCAGTCTAAACTATCAGGTTGTACAATGGGACACTGACTCGCAGGATTGGAAAAATCCCGGGGTACAGACCATTGTAGATCGTGTGGTCAGCAAAGCTCACCCTGGGGATATCGTATTGCTGCACGCCAGTGATTCTTCCAAGCAGACTCATGAAGCATTGCCTGTCATTATAGATAAGTTACGAAACCAAGGGTATGAATTTGTTACAGTTTCCGAGTTGCTGAATCATTCCAGTGCCAAAGGGACCGAAGTTCGTGATCAAGCCAGTGCACAATAATACTACACTACAGAAATTCATCATTCATCCATAGACGGTATAACTAATATTAAAGGTACAGCAGCACAAATGAAAAGAGAGCTAACATGGTTAGCTCTTTTTTGGCGTTTTTATAAATCAACTCACAATGCCAGCCTTTCCTACACTTGCTCCGTTCTCCCACTCACTGTCTGCTCCACAGATCCATCCACCAGCTTATGTAATATAAGCATTTGGTACGCATTACATACCAGCAATGGGATCACAATAAAGATGGTAGCTGCATTCACATCTATTCGCAACACACCGATCGTTTCCACCACGGTGACTGCAATCATAAAAAAGAGCGTTGGCACCATTGCCGAGATATGTGTCTGTTTCACCTTCACGTAAGCGGTAACAATTGCAGCTGCCAAAATAATAATTCCCAGTACAATATCGGATAGACGTTCTCTTCCGCCACCGACGAACAAACGTAAAAACATGACGTCCAGCAGGGCCAACACGGTTAATACAAGCTGTACTATTTGCCATCCGCGTTTCGGAAATACACCTTTGCCCATATAATTCAATATCAAGTAAGCGAAAAAACCCATTTGAGAATACACACTAATCATAACGCCTGAACCAAACAAAATGAGGAGATACAGTAGGAAATCGGTCATTCCATTCGTTTTTTCCCCGTTCACGAACATCATAATCAAGCCTGTCACTAACGATCCCGCAGCCCCAATAAGTAAGGCTGTCCAAAATAGGAAAAACCATTTACGTAAATTCAAATGTTTTCCACCCCCGAGAGTTTATTTTACCAACCTTCTCAGCAAAAAACCATCATCGTTCAACATATTTAGTGCTTTGCCATCACATACTACATGCAGTATCTATTCAAGGAGGGGTTATGCACATGAAACGGCCTTTGTGGCAGCTATGCTGTGTCGTATTCGGGCTTTCCGTCATGCTCGCCGGCTGTGGTTCAGATCAGAGTTCTTCGCCTCCTCAGGGCAGTTATAAAGAGATGAAAACGATGGTCGTGGATATTTTAAAAAGTGATGAAGGCAAGAAAGCTGTTGAAGAAGCTCTTACGGGGCAAAGTTCATCAGGTGGTGGTGAAGGCGGGGAATCAGAACAAGGTGGAAGCGGATCAGGTGGTGGATCTGGAACCATTGGTATGAAAATGTTAATGCCTATGCAATCTTCGGAACAAATACGTATTGCGGTTAAAGATACCATTACAGCTCCCGAGTATCAAAAAGAATTTGAAAAAATCATGACAGACCCGAAATTTGCCGGTGAGTTTGCCAAAGCCATCAACTCGCAGAGCAAACAGCTCCATATGGAGCTAATCAAGGATCCAACATATCAGAAATCGATCGGGGATATCATGAAATCTCCAGAAGTATCCAAAATGTTTATGGACATGACCAAAACACCAGAATACCGCAAACAGACCATGACCGTTATGCAGGAAGTCATGCAGAATCCGTTATTCCGAATGGAAGTACTCACCCTGCTTAAGAAAGTAGTACAGGAAGAGCTGCAGCCAAAGGTTGAATCGGGTGGACAAGAACAAGGTGGACAAGGCGGCGGCCAGGAAGGTGAAGGCGGTAGTGGTGAGGGCGGCGGTGACAGCGGAGATGGTGGAAGCGGTGGTGACTCCGGCGGTGGCGGTGGCGGTGGCTCATAAAAGATCACCAAGCTAAATTCAAATTTAATGAAGGTCGCTTGTCAGCTTTACAGCTAAATAAAAGCCCGCATCCGATGGGATGCAGGCTTTTTAGCTGTAGATTAGAGTGTTGAGCCATTAAAATTTCGCGTCGATGGATTGGGCTACTTCATCGTAGATAGCACCGATTCGTGTATCGGTCTTGTATACAGATGGAGAGAAATCAGGCTCCGATGGATGATTATCGGGTGTTCCTAAAGGAATCTGCGCTAGTAACTCTGTGTGCAGACTCTCCGCAAGACGTCCGCCACCCCCACGACCAAATACATAGTCCTTCTCTCCACATTTGCCACATTCATAATAAGCCATGTTCTCCACCACACCGAGCAGCTCATGCTCTGTCTGAATCGCCATTGCACCAGCCCTGGCAGCTACAAATGCTGCTGTTGCATGAGGTGTGGTAACGATGATCTCTTTACTCTGTGGCAGCATTTGATGAACATCCAAAGCGACGTCACCCGTCCCTGGAGGCAAATCAAGCAGCATGTAATCAAGTTCTCCCCAATTCACATCAGTGAAGAACTGACGCAGCATCCGACCCAGCATAGGGCCACGCCAGATTACAGGGTTGTTTTCACGAATGAAAAATCCCATGGACATCACTTTCACACCGAAACGTTCTACTGGCTGAATCACACCGTCCTCTACAACAGGGTATTCTTCGATCCCCATCATATCAGGAACACTAAAGCCATAGATGTCCGCATCAATCAGTCCGACCTTTTTACCTTGCCGAGCCAGAGCAGCTGCCAAATTCACTGTGACTGTAGATTTACCTACCCCACCTTTGCCACTTGCTACTGCAATATAACGAACACCCGATTCGGGGCTTAGCAGCTCATGTCCATCCAGACCTGCTGCATGGCCTTTAACAAGTACTTCTTCATCATTTGGTTCATTCCCGGGTTGTCCTGCATTCAAGCTCTCTCGTTCATGCTCTGATGCTGCACGCAGACGTATATGTACATCATTAATACCGTGCTGGGACATCAGGTTACGCGCGGCATCACTAAGAGCAGTTGTATCCTCAGTCTGATTGTCCAATGTTACAATGGTCAGTGCCACATGATTTTCCTTTACCATGACATCACGGATCCATTGCAGCTCGGTCAGACTCACTCCCAATTGCGGTTCCTGTAAAGGTTGCAATAGTTCAAGTATCTGTTCTTTTGATATCATCAGACAGCACCTCAGCTTTATCTATTGGCATGTAATTAGGTATGCTGCGTTAATTATACCATTCTCCTTTACCTTGTGACTAACTTTTGGGACGTTCGCCAGAGGAATATCGCAGGATCCCGTTATAAATGGAAGCGGCTACTTTACGCTGGTATGCTTCATCGGCAAGAAGACGCGCTTCTTCCGGATGAGAAAGGAACCCAACCTCGACTAGAGCAGAGGGAATTTTCAACGCCTGCAGCAGATAGACGGTATTTACCGTTTTCGCAATTCGATCAGTATTTTCAAGATTACGAATCATTTCTTGCTGAAGCAGATTGGCCAATCCTTCATTGTCCGGGTGGTTAGGTGTATAAAATACCTGCGCACCACTCCAGCGGTTCGAAGGCACACTGTTCATGTGAATGCTGATAAACAAATCTGCCTGTTTGTCTTCAATGCGCCTTACTCTTTGTTTAAGATCTTCTGTCTTGCGTTTGGAGTACCCCCTGGTATCTGACTCAGCCAAATCTGTATCGATCTCGCGTGTCATGACCACCAGCGCTCCAGCTTGCTGAAGATAATCCCGCACATACAAGGCTATCGACAAATTGATATCTTTCTCAATGACCCCCTGCTTGCTCACAGCTCCTCCATCAGGTCCGCCATGCCCTGCATCTATGGCGATGACCTTGCCCGCTAATGGCAAGCCCCAGTATCCGGACATCTTGGATGAAGGGAGCTCATACGTCACCACAGCTACCAACATGGCTAGCAGACAGAGGCTTAACAGAACCCTCTTCACTGTGCGAAGACGAATCCAAACAACAAAATGCTTCCCCATATTTTTCCTGCGCATAAAAAACCACCTCGTCCCTATAAATGACTCTAATCATCTATATGGGACAAGGTGGACAAATATACCGTTAGGAGCGGACTTGCTCAGCCATTCCTTCGATCAATACTTCAGCTACCTCAGGACGCGTAAACTCTGGTGGAGGGCACTCTCCATCACGAAGCAAACCACCACTTTCGTACCGGACAACGTCATGTGATGCTCTTTGCCATGTGGGCGAGTTTTGGCTTGATGCCATGTTGCCACATTTGGTGCAGTAAAAACTATGCTCGAATAACAACGCTGCTATATCCATCTCTTCCGCAGTGAAGTTGGAGAACTTTATTTATGAAGTCCGCATTCTGTTTTGTCATTACCGGACCATCGTCCTGCACGCGGATCTTCTCCAGGCATAACTTGACGTGTGCAATATTCACAACCGATGCTCGGGTAGTTCTGGTCATGCAGAGGATTGTATACAACATTATTGGCGCGAATATATTCCCACACATCCTCTGATGTCCAATGAGCAATCGGATTAAATTTCATAAGTCCAAATTTGGTGTCGTACTCCACCTTCTTCGCATTGGCACGAGTCGGCGCCTGATCTCTACGAATTCCCGTAATCCAAGCATCATATTTGGAGAGTATACGTGTCAGCGGCTCAACTTTGCGAATATTGCAGCAAGCATTAGGGTCCGATTTCCATAATTCCTCTCCATGTTGAGCTGCCTGTTCTTCAGGAGTGATTTTGGGAGAGACCCGTACGAAATCAAGATTGTATTTCTCCTTCATGGCGTCACGCGTCTCATACGTTTCCTTAAAATGAAAATCGGTGTCGAGATAAAAAATATCCGTAGATGGACTGATCTTTTGAAGCATATCAACAAGTACAACATCTTCCGCACCAAAGCTGCATGCAAAAGTGATATTTGGGAATGTCTCAACAGCGTAACGGATAATATCCTCAGGGCTTGCGTTTTCCAATTCTTCTGCTTTCACCCGCGCAAGATTTTCTTTTTCCAACAAGTTCATTCTGAATTTCCCCCATTCTGCTTTTCCCCAAAACTTTAATGCCGACTAATCTAATATGAATTAAGTATAGTATAAATCTTTCAGGGGGGATGTCAATGCCTGCCACATGGTAAAATGATTCATTTGCAGCCCATTTTTGTGAGTGGATTACCAATCATTTTGTAAACACTTAGATTCTCTTCAAATGAATCCATTGCAATTAACTTAAGCAGGTTAGAAGGTATTAGAGTCCAATTCGCTATGCTAATTGTGAAATCCTTTGTCCCTACTGGGCTATTTGGATTAAACTGTACTAAAATTCGTAATGATAATGCTCGTGCCAAAAACCAAATATGAGATGCATAGAGATAAACCGAACATGAAAAAACTTTAAATTCTCCGTGCTTACATATAAGTGTCTTTTATTGATTTCATAGGAAATGCTGATGGTTGTGGTCTCGTATACCCTGTCCGGAATGATCTATCTTGAGCCAAGTTTAAGATGAGAAATAAGCTATGTTAGATCACATACATATGACAAATTGTCCGCATCATCCTATTGGATTAACTAATCCATGTTTTATAGACAACAAAAAAGCCTCTGGCTGAAGGCCAGAGGCTTGTAAAACATCTTAACGTTTGGAGAACTGAGGAGCGCGACGAGCGGCTTTGAGACCGTATTTTTTACGTTCTTTCATCCGTGGGTCACGAGTCAGGAATCCTGCTTTTTTCAGGGAAGCACGGTATTCCGGATCTGCTTTCAACAGAGCACGGGAGATACCATGACGGATTGCGCCGGCTTGACCGGAGATTCCGCCACCATGAGCGATAACCAGAACGTCATAGTTGCTGAGCGTTTCTGTCAAAGTCAGTGGTTGTTTTACGATCAGTTTGAGTGTTTCCAAACCGAAGTATTCATTAATATCACGTTTATTGATGACAATGCGTCCTTCACCCGGTACAAGGCGAACACGAGCTACCGAATGTTTACGACGACCTGTCCCATAGTATTGTACTTGTGCCATGAAACTGTCCTCCTTTTAATTAACCGCGAAGTTCGTAAACTTCTGGTTTTTGTGCTGCATGTGGATGCTCAGTGCCTCTGTACGCTTTAAGTCTCAGCTTCATTTTTTCGCCCATGCGAGTTTTAGGAAGCATACCGCGAACAGCCAATTCCAACATACGTTCCGGTTTGTTTTTAACCATCTCTTCAGCAGTAGTTACTTTCAAACCACCTGGGTGCATCGAGTGACGGTAGTATTTTTTGTCTTGCATTTTTTTACCAGTCAATACGATTTTCTCCGCATTGATGATAACTACGAAATCGCCAGTGTCCACATGTGGAGTGAATTGTGGCTTATGTTTGCCGCGGATCAAAGCAGCTGCTTCGCTTGCCAAACGTCCGAGCGTTTTGCCTTCGGCATCAATGATGTGCCATTGGCGCTCAACTTCGTTAGGCTTCGCCATGTACGTGGTACGCATGAAAAGTTCCTCCTTAAAATGTTCAAAATCATCATTTTCATTTATCTTCGTTCATTAAGTGATAACTTTAGGTGTTGATGGATAGTTGTTGCGATGTGAACCTCTTAATTGGGGCTGTGGGAAAGCCATTAAGAAAACACAACTTTTATATTACATGATAGCAGCTTAAATCGCAAGTGTTAATTAACCTTTTCACTCACCAAATTTAATCTTTTTTATATTCAAGATCCCAGAGCATTAAACCGCTGCTTACCGCAGTTGGTCCTGCAGCAGAACGATTGCATGCAGCAATCATATCCGGTACATCAGAGGCTTTCCGTTTACCCTCTCCGATCTCCAGCAGTGTACCAACAATGATGCGTACCATATGCTGCAAAAAGCCGTTGCCGCTCACATAAATATGAATGACACCTTGATCGCGCGGATGGTCTCTGCACATTGAGCGGTCCACATCTATCCATGCATCATATACCGATCGCACATGATTGTCTTTCTGAGACTTGCGAGAAGCAAAGGAGGTGAAATCATACGTACCGATAAAATGACGGAGCCCCTCCTGCATTGCAGTTATGTCCAACCTGGCATGATGGTGGTATTGCAGTCTTCTGTTGAATACATCCGGGAATTGATTTGCATTGACAGTATAGCGGTACGTCTTCGTTTTCGCTGCATAGCGAGAATGAAAATCGAGCGGCACTTCCATGGCGTCAATAACAACAATATCCGAGGGTAGTCTAGAGTTAAGCGCAATACACCAGCGTTCAATCGGGATTTGAGATTCCGTGGTAAAATTGAAGATCTGTCTACGGGCATGAACACCCGCGTCCGTTCTACCAGACCCCGTGATCTTTACCTTCTCACCTGTTAATGCACAAATGGCATCTTCAAGATGATCCTGAATGGTATTCCCTCCCGGCTGTACCTGGAAGCCATAATAAGCAGTGCCATCATAAGTTAGCGTCATGCACAAGTTGCGCATCATTACCACACCTTTGTTCCATACTATACATGCCTATCCCGAACAGCAAAAGAAGCCCCTTCCGGAGCTTCTATTACAGCACGAATTCCGAAATGAAGTGAAAAAAAGGGTTAACCCAGAATCAACGACTCTGTCCCCTTTCCTCATCTCATCTGTTTTACGCGCGGTCAACCAGTTCCAAGTAAACCATAGGCGCAGCGTCACCACGACGAGGTCCCAGTTTCAGGATACGAGTGTATCCACCTGGACGCTCAGCGTAACGACCGGACAATTCGCTAAACAGTTTTTGGATTGCATCTTGCTCCCCATCGATAGTTTCGCGGCGAACATAAGCTGCCACTTGGCGACGGGCATGAAGATCTCCCTTTTTCGCTTTAGTGATCAGTTTTTCAGCAATAGAGCGAACCTCTTTTGCTTTCGCTTCAGTTGTCTGAATGCGTTCGTATAAGAACAGGTCGGTTACCAGGTCACGGAACAAAGCTTTACGTGCGCTGGAGTTACGGCCCAACTTTTGGTATGCCATTGTTTTCCCTCCTTCACTTCAAGCACTCGGCTGTCTATTCTTCTGTACGGAGTCCCAAACCGAGTTCCTCGAGCTTCTCTTGAACTTCTTCCAAAGACTTGCGTCCGAGGTTACGGACTTTCATCATGTCTTCTTCCGTTTTCGTAGTCAGCTCTTGTACGGTATTAATACCGGCACGTTTAAGGCAGTTGTAGGAACGAACAGAGAGATCCAGCTCTTCGATCGTCATTTCGAGTACTTTTTCTTTTTTGTCTTCTTCTTTTTCGACCATGATCTCAGCGTCTTTCGCTTCGTCTGTAAGACCCACGAAGAGCATCAAATGCTCGGTCAAAATTTTAGCGCCAAGGCTTACAGCCTCTTCAGGACGAATACTTCCGTCAGTCCAAACTTCCAACGTGAGCTTGTCATAGTTGGTTACTTGGCCGACACGCGTATTTTCCACAGCGTAGTTAACGCGGCTGATCGGGGTGAAGATGGAATCGACAGGGATGACGCCGATCGGCTGGTCATCGCGTTTATTCCGATCTGCCTGGACGTAGCCGCGACCGCGATTGGCAAAAATACGCATGTGAAGTCTCGAACCTGGTCCGAGCGTAGCAATATGCAAATCCGGGTTAAGGATTTCCACATCAGAGTCAGCACGGATATCTCCAGCCGTGATTGCTCCTTCGCCTTCAGCATCAATCTCGAGCACTTTCTCCTCATCCGAATGAATCTTAAGCGACAAAGCTTTCAGGTTAAGAATAATCTCCGTTACATCTTCCATTACGCCAGGAACTGTAGCAAATTCATGCAGAACGCCATCGATTTGAACCGAAGACACTGCCGCACCCGGCAGTGACGAGAGCAAGATTCGGCGAAGCGAGTTTCCAAGCGTCGTACCGTATCCGCGCTCCAGCGGTTCTACTACGAATTTCCCATAGGTGCCATCATCGTTGACGTCTACCGTCTCAATTTTCGGCTTTTCGATTTCAATCACTGCAATACCCCTCCTTCAAAACGTCGGTCCTCTATGAAACATTTACCTTCTCTTGCGAAAACATGTAGTAGTATGCCTAAACAACCATTATTAGCAGATTGTGCTGGATTTATACCACACGCAGGGGCAAATCTCATTAGACACGACGACGTTTTGGAGGACGGCATCCGTTATGCGGGACTGGAGTTACGTCTTTGATCAGGTTAACTTCAAGACCTGCAGCTTGCAAAGAGCGGATCGCTGCTTCACGGCCTGCGCCTGGTCCTTTAACCATAACCTCAACGGCTTTCATCCCATGTTCCATTGCAGCTTTGGCAGCAGTCTCAGCAGCCATTTGTGCAGCAAACGGAGTCGATTTACGGGAACCTCTGAATCCGAGGCCGCCGGAGCTTGCCCACGAAATTGCATTTCCGTGAGGATCCGTAATGGTAACGATAGTGTTATTGAAAGTGGAACGGATATGTGCCACGCCAGATTCAATATTTTTACGGTCACGACGTTTAGTACGTACGACTTTTTTCGGTTTAGCCATTTTCTCTTATCCCCCCTTATTATTTCTTCTTGTTCGCTACTGTACGACGAGGACCTTTACGAGTACGAGCATTCGTTTTCGTACGTTGTCCACGAACAGGCAGACCACGACGATGACGAACTCCACGGTAACAACCGATCTCCGTCAAACGTTTAATATTCAAAGAGATTTCACGACGCAGGTCACCTTCTACTTTGACCTCTTTGTCGATACTTTCACGCAATTTGCTGACTTCATCTTCCGTCAAATCACGAACACGAGTGTCCGGATTGATGCCTGTAGAGCTCAGAATTTTCTGGGAAGTCGTTTTACCGATTCCGAAAATATAAGTCAAGGCGATCTCAACGCGCTTATCACGTGGCAAATCCACACCAGCTATACGTGCCATTTTACGCTACACCCCCTTCATTAACCTTGTTTTTGTTTGTGTTTCGGATTTTCACAGATAACCATAACATTCCCTTTGCGGCGAATGACTTTGCATTTTTCGCAAATCGGTTTGACCGAAGGTCTTACCTTCATGTGAATTACCTCCTCAAAGTTCTGCTTAGCAAAACTCTCTTCGTAAGCATTGACCTCGTTTTACCATTGTAAAACCGGCTTCGAAGCTTTCGCAAGTTTTGCCGGGCAAAACCCGCTTCAAGCTTCACAGTTCATTGCAACTGTCTACTACTATTTACGGTAAGTTATACGTCCTTTTGTCAAATCATAAGGCGATAACTGAACAACTACTTTGTCACCAGTCAGGATACGGATAAAGTGCATCCGCAGCTTGCCGGAAACGTGAGCGAGAATTTGATGACCGTTCTCAAGCTCAACCTTGAATGTTGCATTCGGCAGCGGTTCAAGAACCGTACCTTCCACTTCAATGACATCTTCCTTGGCCATTAGTCAGTCTCCTTTCTCTTCAGCTTGAATGTTGGTGGATTCCAGAAACGAATGAACCGCATAGCGGAGCTTTCCGTTTGTCACCCGACCACTCTCGTTTAAACTGTTTACGACCTCACTGCTGATCATTGGCTGGAGCTCCAAATGAAGAATATTCTTCTTCTTAGGCTGATCAAACTTTCGTTTGTCTCCATCCGCAATATACACGAACTTACTGTCCGCTATAGCAACAATTACCGCGGCTTGGTCCGCATTGCGGCCTTTACGGATCTTCACAAGTTGACCGAGCTGCGGATTAGACTGATTGTTCATGCCTCATCACCTACGCATTCAGTTTTGTGAAAATTTCCATGCCATCTGGTGTAACTGCTACGGTGTGTTCAAAGTGGGCACATAACGATCCGTCAACAGTTACGACAGTCCAGTTATCTTCCAACGTTTTCACATACCGTCTGCCTGCGTTAACCATCGGCTCTATGGCCAGCACCATGCCCGCTTTAAGCCGTGGTCCCCGATCAGGAAGACCATAGTTCGGAATTTGTGGTTCTTCGTGCAGATCTGCGCCTATGCCGTGACCGACATATTCACGAACTACAGAAAAACCGGCATCCTCAATATATTTCTGAATCGCATGAGATATAGTAAACAAGCGAACGTCCGGTTTAACCAGCGCCAGACCTGCGTATAACGAAGCCTCGGTAACGTCCAGAAGACGACGGGCTTCTTCGGAAATACGGCCGACCGGATAAGTCCAGGCAGAATCTCCATGATACCCCTGGTACTGCGCGCCAATGTCAAACGTAACAATATCGCCCTCGTTCAACTTGCGTTTGCCGGGAAATCCATGCACCAACTCTTCATTTACTGAAGCGCACACACTGGCAGGAAAACCGTTATAACCTTTGAAAGACGGCACAGCTCCTTGACTGCGGATGTATTGATCGGCCATATGGTCAAGTTCTCCAGTCGTAATACCGGGAGCGATATGCTCTGCCAAGAGACGATGCGTTTCCGCAACAATTCTCCCTGCTTCCCTCATCAAGCCCAGTTCCGTTTCGGACTTACCAATGATCATTCAATTAACCTCGCAGTAAGGACACGATCTCTTGAGAGACTTGATCAATATCCTGTTCTCCGTCCATTTGACGAAGAAGACCTTTGTTCTCATAAAACGTGAGGAGTGGTGCTGTTTTGTTGATATATTCGTCGAGACGGGTGCCCACGCTCTCTTCGTTATCATCCGAACGTTGGTACAACTCGCCGCCGCATCTATCACAAATACCTTCCTGCTTAGGCGGATTGAATACGACATGATAAGTGGCGCCACAGTTTTTGCAAATGCGACGACCCGTCAGACGGGCTAGCAATTTGTCGCGGTCCACTTTCAGGTTGATTACATGATCGAGACCTGAGTTCAGTCGGTCCAGAATGCCATCGAGCGCTTCAGCTTGAGACAGGGTTCTCGGAAAACCATCCAAGAGGAAACCTTCTCTGCAGTCAGGCTGCTGCAATCGTTCTTCAACGATGCCAATGGTTACATCATCTGGTACAAGCAATCCTTGATCCATATATTCCTTGGCTTTCAGGCCAATGGGAGTTCCCTGCTTAATCGCGAGACGAAATGCATCGCCTGTTGAAATGTGGGGAATACCGAACTCTTTCACGATGACGTCTGCTTGCGTTCCTTTTCCTGCCCCCGGAGGGCCCATGAATAGGATGTTCACGTTATGTCACTCCCTCCAAGACTACCCTACATCAACAAACAGCACAATAGGTGCCGGCAAGTAAATCTTAGCTTGACCGGTACCTATTGCCTATTTATTGATAAAACCTTTGTAGTGGCGTTTGATCAATTGGCTTTCGATTTGCTTCATGGTATCCAGCGCAACACCGATAACGATCAGGAGAGATGTTCCTCCAATTTGCGCTGATTGAGGCAAACCAGAAAGTGCCCCTAAGAATACAGGCAGAACGGAAATGACTGCCAAGAAGATGGCTCCGGCCATTGTCAAACGAGTCATGACACGGGTCAGATATTTCTCGGTTGCTTTACCCGGGCGAATGCCTGGGATGTAACCGCCGTTCTTTTTCATATTATCAGCCATCTGCTGTGGATTCATCTGTACAAAAGTATAGAAGAAAGTGAAACCGAAGATCATCACAACATACAATAACATACCCAAAGGTTTGTGAGTAGTCAGATTTTGTCCGATCCACTGTGCCCATAAACGATCAGCCCAGAAGTTGGCGATAATCGTAGGGAACATCAACAGAGATGAAGCAAAGATGACAGGGATAACACCTGCTGCGTTAATCTTCAGCGGGATATGTGTATTCTGTCCACCGTACATTTTGTTACCTACAACACGTTTAGCGTACTGTACAGGAATTTTCCGAATCGCCTGCTGAATGTAAATGACACCGATGATAATCAGCACAATAACAATTGCGACGATTACCCCTTTAAGGATGTTCATAAACAACTGATCAGGTTGGATGAAGTCGGACTCGATTGTTTGTTTGATAATGTTAGGCACCGTTGATAGGATACCTGCGAAGATCAAGATCGAGATCCCGTTTCCTATGCCCTTCTCGGTGATCTGCTCACCAAGCCACATCAGGAATGAAGTACCGGCCGTAAGTACAATCGCAATCAAGATATAATCAGCAAAAGTGGCGTTAGGCACCATCTCTGTATTGTACAAGCGGTTGAATCCGATCGACGTACCAAACGCTTGAATCAATGCCAGCCCAATCGTCAAATAACGAGTAAGCTGTGCTGATTTTTTCTTACCTTGTTCACCTTGCTTTGCCCATTCCGCTAACTTAGGGATAACGTCCATGGAAAGCAACTGTACTATGATAGACGCAGTGATGTAAGGTACGATCCCGAGTGCAAAGATCGAGAACTGGAACAGTGCTCCACCCGAGAACGTATTGAGAAGTCCAAAAACTTCTTTACCCGCAGAATTTGTCGCTTCGAAAACCTCTTTGTTAACTCCAGGTACTGGAACGAAGGATCCGATGCGGTAAATGATCAGTACAAAAAGGGTAAATAATACCCTTTTGCGCAGATCTTCAACCCGCCAGATATTCTTTAGGGTCTTGAACATTAAATCACCTCGGTTGTACCGCCGGCAGCTTCAATTTTCTCCACCGCAGATTGAGAAAACTTGTTAGCTTTAACAGTCAGCTTCACAGTGACTTCACCGTTACCCAGGATTTTGATTCCGGATTTAGCGTTTTTAACTACGCCATTCGTCATCAAGAATTCTGGAGTTACTTCAGTACCCGCAGCAAAACTGTTCAGGTCTTCAATATTCACAACCGCATATTCTTTGCGAGTTGGGTTTACGAAACCGCGTTTTGGCAAGCGACGATACAATGGATTTTGTCCACCTTCGAAGCCCGGACGCACACCACCGCCGGAACGAGCGTTTTGTCCTTTGTGACCGCGACCTGATGTTTTACCCGTACCACTACTTGGACCGCGACCAAGACGTTTGCGTTCTTTGCGGGATCCAGGAGCTGGGGAAAGCTCATGTAACTTCATCGTTCGTTGCACCTCCTTAAAGATTTGTGGGATTATCCCGATATTAAGCTTCTACTTCTTTAACAGCAACCAAGTGACTTACTTTGTTAATCATGCCACGAATAGCAGGATTATCGTTTTGAACCACTTTGCTGTTGATTTTGCGCAAGCCCAATGTTTTCACAGTTGTTCTTTGCGTCTCCGGACGTCCGATCAAGCTGCGGACGAGGGTAATTTCTAATTTAGCCATGAGATTCCCTCCTTAACCCAGAAGCTCTTCGACGGATTTTCCGCGCAGTTTAGCCACGTCTTCAGCACGCTTCAAACGGGACAAACCTTCCAAAGTCGCATTGACCATGTTCATGGAATTCGAAGAACCCAGAGATTTTGTCAAAATGTCACCTACACCAGCAAGTTCGAGAACCGCACGTACAGGACCACCAGCGATAACACCAGTACCTTCAGATGCTGGTTTCAACAGAACGCGTCCTGCGCCGAACTTACCTGTTACCAAGTGAGGAATCGATGTTCCTACGAGTGGAACGTGTACAAGGTTTTTCTTAGCGTCTTCAATACCTTTGCGAATTGCATCAGGTACTTCGCCCGCTTTACCGATACCAGCTCCAACCCAGCCGTTGCCGTCGCCGACTACAACCAGTGCGCTAAAGCTGAAACGGCGTCCGCCTTTTACTACTTTAGCTACGCGATTAATATTTACAACTCTTTCAGTCAGTTCCAAAGTATTCGGATCTACACGCAAGTCGTTAACCTCCTTTTGAAAAATATCTTAAAACTCAAGTCCTGCTTCACGAGCCGCTTCAGCCAATGCTGCGATACGACCATGGTACAGATATCCGCTACGGTCAAATACGATGTTGGAAACACCTTTGTCTTTCGCACGTTTAGCAACGAGTTCGCCGACTTTACGAGCTGATTCAACAGATGCACCATTTTTGATGTCGCTGCTCAATTCTTTGTCTACGGTAGACGCGGAAGCGATTGTTACACCAGCTACATCATCGATAATTTGAGCATACATATGTTTACCAGAACGGAATACGTTCAAACGAGGACGTGCTGCCGTTCCTTGGATTTTCTTACGAACACGAAGGTGTCTTTTCAGACGAGCCTTGTTTTTATCTGGTTTCGTAATCATCTCAGGGATTCACTCCTTTCAGGTTACCTCGCTGGCTTCAAACCGGAAGCCACGGGGTATATTAGAAACACACGAAGCAAGCAAGCCGAAAGCCGCGCAAAGGCGGTAAGAGAAATCTTATTTCTTCTTACCGGCTTTACCTTCCTTACGGATGATACGCTCGCCTTCATATTTAATACCTTTACCTTTGTACGGCTCAGGTTCACGAACGGAACGAATTTTAGCAGCGTAAGCACCTACACGCTCTTTATCGATCCCGCGAACGATGATTTTCGTATTCGAAGGAACTTCGAATTCGATTCCCGCTTCCGGTGTAATTTCAACCGGGTGAGAGTACCCAACGTTCAGAACGATTTTATCTCCGGATTTGCTTGCACGATATCCGACCCCAACCAGCTCCAGAGATTTTGCGAATCCTTCAGTAACGCCACTCACCATGTTGTTTACAACGCTGCGCGTTGTGCCGTGCAAAGAACGATGAGTTTTGTTATCGGAAGGACGCACAACTGTAATTTCGTTGTTCTCAACTGTAACCTTCATGTCTTTATGAAGTTCACGAGTCAGAGTTCCTTTTGGTCCTTTTACCGTAATAACGGTGTTGTCCAGTGTGATGTCCACACC
This sequence comes from Paenibacillus sp. MABNR03, assembly GCF_050455445.1. Classification (NCBI taxonomy): domain Bacteria; kingdom Bacillati; phylum Bacillota; class Bacilli; order Caryophanales; family Paenibacillaceae; genus Paenibacillus; species Paenibacillus sp. MABNR03. Next base: position 44,842 of record NZ_JBCIYR010000012.1, on the reverse strand, counting down.
ACTTGGTACTGTAATTGGTTTGCGACCAATACGAGACATATGTTGCACCTCCTATCTTGTGACGTTATATTACCAAACGTAGCAAACGACTTCTCCGCCGGATTTCGATTGACGAGCTTCTTTGTCCGTCATAACACCTTTGGATGTCGAGATGATCGCGATACCCAGGCCACCAAGTACACGAGGTACTTCGTTGCTTTTCGTGTAAACACGAAGACCAGGTTTACTGATTCTTTTCAGACCAGTGATAACGCGCTCGTTATTTTGACCGTATTTCAGGAAAACACGGATAATCCCTTGTTTGTTATCATCGATAACTTCAGCGTCACGGATGAAACCTTCACGCTTCAGGATATCGGCGATTTGTTTTTTCATTGTCGAAGCAGGCATTTCTACTGTTTCGTGACGAACTGTGTTCGCATTACGAATACGAGTAAGCATATCTGCAATTGGATCAGACATAGTCATTGTGAGTTAACCTCCTTCCCGTTCAGGACTTTTTACCAGCTTGCTTTTTTCACGCCAGGAATCTGGCCTTTATAAGCTAATTCACGGAAGCAAATTCTGCAAATTTTGAACTTCTGCAGTACCGAATGTGGACGTCCGCAACGCTCACAGCGTGTATAAGCACGTACTTTAAACTTTGGTGTGCGTTGTTGTTTAACTTTCATCGAAGTTTTTGCCACTTTAGCCTGACACCTCCTAAATAATTTCGGAGAAAAGGGAGTCCTTCCAGACACCCGGAAACGTTATGCCAACTTATTTTACGAAAGGCATTCCCAGTTGCGTGAGCAATTCACGGGACTCTTCGTCTGTTTTCGCCGTTGTTACAATAACAATATCCATACCGCGGACTTTGTCTACTTTATCGTACTCGATCTCTGGGAAGATCAGTTGTTCTTTCAGACCCAGTGTATAGTTACCACGTCCATCGAACGCTTTGCTCGATACACCACGGAAGTCGCGGACACGAGGCAATGTAACGTTGAACAGTTTATCGAGGAAGTAGTACATACGCTCGCCGCGCAATGTAACTTTCACACCGATAGGCATGTTCTCACGCAGTTTGAAACCTGCGATAGATTTTTTAGCACGAGTGATTACAGGTTTTTGACCTGCGATCAGTTGCAAATCGTTTACTGCGGAATCCAACACTTTGGAGTTTTGGACAGCGTCGCCCACACCCATGTTGATAACGATTTTCTCGATTTTCGGCACTTGCATTACCGTTGTATAGTTAAACTTCTGCATCAAAGCAGGAGCGATTTCTTGCAGGTAACGTTCTTTCATTCTTGATGCCATGAATCATAGCCCTCCTTTCTCATTCGGTTCAATTAGTCGATAATTTCTCCGGAACGTTTAGCAACGCGCACTTTCTTTCCGTTATCCAACACTTTGTAACCTACACGGGTTACTTTTCCGCTCTTTGGATCGATGTGCATTACGTTGGAAACGTGAATCGGAGCTTCCTTCTCGATAATGCCGCCTTGCGGATTTTGCTGGTTAGGCTTCTGGTGTTTTTTGATCATGTTAACACCTTCCACAAGGACGCGGTTCTCACGAGGATAAGCAGCGATGACACGGCCTTTTTTACCTTTGTCTTTACCGCTGATCACCATAACCGTATCTTCTTTTTTAACGTGAAGTTTGTTGTTATGGGATTCCAGAACTTTTTTCACTCTTGGCATTTCGTACACCTCCTGTTTCTAACATCACGAGATTAAGCTTTACGCTTTAGATAACTTCTGGGGCCAAGGAAACGATTTTCATGAAGTCTTTCTCGCGAAGTTCACGAGCAACAGGTCCGAAAATACGTGTTCCACGTGGGCTTCTGTCGTCTTTTACAACAACTGCTGCATTTTCATCAAAACCGATGTAGGAACCGTCTTTACGACGCACAGAACGTTTAGTACGAACGACAACCGCTCTAACTACATCACCTTTTTTGACAACGCCGCCTGGTGTTGCTTGTTTTACAGAACAAACGATCAGATCACCGATTTGTGCTGTACGACGTCCCGTACCGCCGAGTACGCGGATACACATCAGTTCCTTCGCACCGGAGTTGTCGGCTACAGCCAAACGTGTAAATGGTTGAATCATTTAGTATTCCTCCTTTCAGCTATGCTGCTGATGCATTAGATGATAACCGCTTTTTCAACGATTTCAGCAAGTCTCCAGCGTTTATCTTTCGAAAGCGGACGAGTTTCCATGATTTTCACCGTGTCACCGATTTTCGCAGTGTTTTCTTCGTCATGCGCTTTGAATTTTTTAGTGACTTTGATACGTTTATGGTACAATTCGTGTTTTTTGTAGGTTTCTACAGCAACAACGATCGTTTTATCCATTTTATCGCTGACCACTTTACCGATTTGCACTTTACGTGCGTTACGTTCTTCGCTCATTGTTGGCCTCCTTCCTGATTACGGACGGACTGTACATCCGATCCCTAATTAACCGATTCCCAGTTCTCTTTCACGGATAATGGTTTTAGCACGAGCTATTTCTTTCCGCACATCACGGATTCGAGTCGGGTTATCCAGCTGACCGGTAGCGAGTTGAAAGCGGAGGTTAAAGAGTTCTTCTTTAAATCCGGCAATCTTTTGCTCGATTTCAGCAGAGGTTAGGTTGCGAAATTCACTAGCTTTCATTTGCTTCACCACCCAATTCTTCACGTTTCACAAACTTCGTTTTGATTGGCAGTTTGTGAGCGGCAAGACGCATCGCTTCGCGTGCGATATCCTCCGGTACACCAGCAAGTTCAAACATGATCTTACCTGGTTTCACAACTGCAACCCATTTTTCTACGTTACCTTTACCGCTACCCATCCGAACCTCGAGAGGCTTTTGAGTGATTGGTTTGTCAGGGAAAATTTTGATCCAGACTTTACCACCACGTTTGATGTAACGAGTCATCGCAATACGAGCCGCTTCGATCTGACGGTTCGTAATCCAAGCCGGTTCCGTAGCTTGCAGACCGTATTCGCCAAAGTTCAGCGTAGTTCCGCCTTTAGCTTGGCCTTTCATATGTCCGCGTTGTTGCTTACGGTGTTTTACACGTTTTGGTACCAACATGATTAGTTGCCTCCTTCCTTAGCAGCTTGTTTCTTAGCCGTAGGAAGAACCTCTCCACGATAGATCCATACTTTTACGCCGATACGGCCGTAAGTTGTATGAGCCTCTGCTGTACCGTAGTCGATGTCGGCACGAAGCGTGTGCAGTGGAACAGTTCCTTCGCTGTAGCCTTCCGAACGTGCGATCTCAGCTCCGCCAAGACGTCCGCCCACTTGAGTTTTAATACCTTTTGCACCAGAGCGCATAGTTCTTTGAATAGCTTGTTTCAGAGCACGACGGAAAGAAACGCGACGTTCCAGTTGTTGTGCAATGCTTTCTGCAACCAGGATTGCGTCCAGGTCTTGGTTCTTAATTTCAGAGATGTTGATGTGTACTTTTTTACCGCCAGCAATTTTCGTAATTTGATTACGAAGATTCTCAACTTCAGATCCACCTTTACCGATTACCATACCTGGTTTCGCTGTGTGAATCGTTACGTTTACGCGGTTTGCCGCTCTCTCGATTTCAACACGAGACATAGCGGAGTCTTTCAATTTATTTTTCAGGAATTCACGAATTTTCACGTCTTCCATCAAAAGATCACCGAAGTCTTTGCCTGCATACCATTTAGATTCCCAGTCACGGATTACTCCGACACGGAGTCCGACCGGATTTACCTTTTGGCCCACACGTTTTCCCTCCTTCTACTTTTCAGATACCACCAAAGTGATGTGGCTAGTACGTTTGTTAATACGACTTGCACGTCCCATTGCACGAGGGCGGAAACGTTTCATTGTCGGTCCTTGGTTCACGTAAGCTTGCGAGATGACCAAGTTATTAACATCCATAGAATAGTTATGTTCCGCATTCGCAATAGCGGAGTTAAGCAACTTCTCAACGATTGGAGAAGCGGATTTCGGAGTGTGACGGAGAATGGCAACCGCCTCACCAACTTGCTTGCCGCGAATCAAGTCAACAACGAGTTGAACTTTACGAGGAGCAATCCGGATAAACTTAGCATGTGCTTTTGCTTCCATTGTGTAACCTCCTCTCAAACATTAAAGATGATCATTTATCTTCTTGTTTTCTTGTCATCATCAGTATGGCCCTTGTACGTACGGGTTGGAGCGAACTCACCCAGTTTGTGTCCGACCATGTCCTCAGTCACGTATACAGGTACGTGTTTACGTCCGTCATATACGCCAAATGTGTGTCCGATGAATTGCGGGAAAATTGTAGAGCGACGGGACCAGGTTTTAATAACGTTCTTTTTACCGGAAGCTTCCATCTCTTCTACCTTTTTCAGCATGTAGCCATCAATGAATGGCCCTTTTTTCAAACTGCGACTCATGTGGAGATCCTCCCTTCAAACGTAGCTATTGTGCATCCGCAGATGCCTCACGAAGTTATGCACAGTGTGTATTACTTCGTGCGGCGGCGAATGATGTATTTATCAGAAGCTTTATTTTTCTTACGCGTTTTGTAACCAAGAGTAGGTTTACCCCATGGTGACATTGGCGATTTACGTCCGATTGGAGCACGACCTTCACCACCACCGTGAGGGTGATCGTTAGGGTTCATTACTACACCACGAACTTCAGGACGTTGTCCCAACCAACGGCTACGACCGGCTTTACCGATTTTGATGAGCTCGTGGTCTTGGTTACCAACAGATCCGATTGTTGCGCGGCAAACTTTCAGAATACGGCGAACTTCTCCGGAAGAGAGACGAACGGAAACGTATTTATCTTCTTTACCAAGCAATTGAGCTTCTGTACCAGCAGCACGAACCAATTGTCCGCCTTTACCTGGTTTCAACTCGATGTTGTGGATAACGGTACCTACTGGAATATTTTCAAGTGGCAGTGCGTTACCGATTTTGATGTCAGATCCAGGACCGGAGAAGATTTGATCTCCAACTTTCAATCCTTTTGGAGCGATGATGTAACGTTTCTCACCATCAGCATAGTGAATCAGGGCGATGTTCGATGTACGGTTCGGGTCATACTCGATCGTAGCAACGCGGCCCGGTATTCCATCTTTAGTGCGTTTGAAGTCGATGATACGGTATTTACGTTTGTGTCCACCACCGTGGTGACGAACTGTAATTTTACCTTGGTTGTTGCGGCCTGCTTTTTTGCTCAGTGGGGCCAACAACGATTTCTCCGGCTGATCTGTGGTGATTTCCTCAAATGTAGATACGGACATGTTCCGTCTTGCCGGGGATGTCGGTTTATACTTTTTGATTGGCACTGGGTTTCCCTCCTTACTTCAACAATTTCAATTATACAGTTTCAAAGAACTCAAGCGTTTTGCTGTCTTGTGTCAGTGTTACAAACGCTTTTTTCCATTCGCTAGTATATCCGGAATAACGTCCGTACCGTTTTGGCTTAGCTGGAACACGAAGAGTGTTCACGTTTTTCACTTTTACGTTGAAAATAGCTTCCACGGCTTTTTTGATCTCGGTTTTGTTTGCACGGATATCGACTTCAAATACATATTTCAAGTCATTCATCATGTCAGCAGTACGTTCCGTAATAATCGGACGTTTAACAATATCACGAGGATCCTTCATTACGCGAGCACCTCCTCTACCTTCTGAACTGCTTCTTTCGTAATGATCAGTTTGTCGTGCGCAAGCACGTCAAGAACATTAATGCCGTCAGCTGCTACGAATTTCACGCCAGGAATATTCCGTGCGGAAAGAGCCACATTATCATCATAGCTAGGAGCTACGATCAAAGCTTTGCGTCCAACTTTTAAGTTGTTCAAGATGGCTGCGAATTCTTTAGTTTTAGGCGTGCTCAGTGAGAGAGCGTCCAAAACGATAATGTCGTTGTCGAGCACTTTGGATGAAAGAGCTGATTTGATCGCCAGACGGCGAACTTTCTTAGGCAGTTTGTACGCATAGCTCCGTGGTGTCGGACCAAATACGATACCGCCGCCTTTCCATTGTGGAGAACGAATCGAACCTTGACGAGCACGACCTGTACCTTTTTGTTTCCAAGGCTTACGTCCACCGCCACGTACTTCAGAACGTCCTTTTACTTTGTGGGTACCTTGACGAAGGGAAGCGCGTTGCATAAGCACTGCATCGTAAAGAACGGATGTGTTCGGCTCTACTCCGAATACTGCATCGTTCAGTTCAACTTCGCCCACTTGGCTACCATCTACATTGTAAACTGATACTTTTGGCATTTTGTGTTCCTCCTTTCTTCAGTGGTTATTTTTTCACCGTTTCTTTAACTTTTACAAGACTGTTTTTCGGTCCAGGAATGGAACCCTTCACGAGCAACACGTTACGCTCAGCGTCTACTTTTACAACTTCCAGACGTTGAATTGTAACAGTCTCATGTCCCATGTGTCCTGGCAAGTGTTTGCCTTTAGGAACGCGGTTAGCTTGGATCGAACCCATCGAACCCGGGCCACGGTGATAACGAGAACCGTGAGACATAGGTCCAGTGCTTTGTCCCCAACGTTTGATTACGCCGGCAAAACCTTTACCTTTAGAAATACCCGTTACGTCAACGAATTCGCCTTCTGCGAAAATGTCAGCTTTCAATTCTTGGCCAACTTCATATTCCGCGATGTTGATGCCGCGAAGTTCACGAACGTAGCGCTTAGGGGCAGTATTCGCTTTTTTAGCGTGTCCTGCTTCTGGCTTATTGGCATTTTTCTCTTTCTTATCGGAATAACCGATTTGAACTGCTTCATAGCCATCGTTCTCAATATCTTTCTTTTGCAAAACAACACAAGGTCCTGCTTCGATAACCGTTACTGGAACTACGTTACCTTCAGGGGTAAACACTTGAGTCATTCCAAGTTTTTTTCCTAAGATACCTTTCATGTTGACACCTCTTTTCCTTTATACATGGTCTTTGTTGCTTTATATTACAGTTTGATTTCGATATCTACACCGGACGGCAGATCCAAGCGCATCAAGGCATCCACAGTTTGTGGAGTCGGGTTAACGATGTCGATCAAACGCTTATGTGTGCGTTGCTCGAACTGTTCCCGAGAATCCTTGTACTTGTGTACCGCACGAAGAATAGTAATGATTTGTTTTTCAGTTGGAAGCGGAATCGGACCGGATACACCTGCACCCGAACGTTTTGCTGTTTCAACAATTTTCTCCGCGGATTGATCAAGAATTCTGTGGTCGTAAGCTTTCAAACGAATACGAATTTTTTGCTTTGCCATTTTAGTCCCTCCTTCTATCGCCCAATTTATTATCGGACATACTCCGTGAAAATTTTCCGACAACCCTCCCATGGCAAAGGGGCCGGGTGTGCCAGTAACCTCTCACATCATCGCAACGTCTCAGAACAACATTCATTATTATATAGAAAAAATGGGCGTAATGCAAGCATATTTAAGAAAAACATTTAAACTAATCTTTCAATAGAATCGAAGTTGTTTAATGTGCTGTTATCTTAGCTATGCAAGCTGCCTTAACCAATCTCTTTTATATACTTGAATGTCCTTCTTTTTAATGACGCAGGTTCCGAATCCTTTATACATAATAAAAGAGTTCTTTATCCGATGTCGGATAAAGAACTCTTCCGAAGCTTCGTTACAATACAATGTTACTCGTTACAGTACACTGTTGCATATGCTTATTCAGCAGTAGGCTGAATTATTTTTGGATGGATGCTACTGCACCGGCACCAACTGTACGTCCACCTTCGCGAATCGCGAAGCGTGTACCTTCTTCAATCGCGATTGGATTGATCAGTTGTACAGTTACTGTGATGTTGTCGCCTGGCATTACCATTTCAGTACCTTCTGGCAGGTTGATGATACCTGTTACGTCAGTTGTACGGAAATAGAATTGTGGACGGTATCCTGTGAAGAAAGGTTTGTGACGTCCACCCTCTTCTTTAGTCAGAACGTATACTTGAGCTGTAAATTCTGTGTGTGGCTTAACAGAACCTGGTTTGGACAATACTTGTCCACGCTCGATGTTGTTACGGTCAACACCACGCAGCAATGCGCCGATGTTGTCACCCGCTTGAGCGGAATCCAGCAATTTACGGAACATTTCAACGCCCGTAACTACGGATTTTTTAGTTTCTTCGTGGATACCCACGATTTCGATTTCTTCACCGACTTTAACAGTACCACGCTCTACACGACCTGTAGCAACTGTACCACGACCAGTGATGGAGAATACATCCTCAACTGGCATCAAGAATGGTTTGTCAGTGTCGCGCTCTGGAGTTGGGATGTAAGTATCGATCTCTTTGAACATCTCAACGATTTTTTGAGCCCACTCACCATCAGGGTTTTGCAGAGCTTCACGAGCGGATCCACGAGTGATTGGAGTATCGTCACCTGGGAACTCATATTCGTTGAGCAGGTCGCGAACTTCCATTTCAACCAATTCCAACAACTCTTCGTCTTCAACCATGTCGCATTTGTTCAAGAATACAACGATGTAAGGTACGCCTACTTGACGGGAGAGCAAGATGTGCTCACGAGTTTGTGGCATTGGGCCGTCAGCTGCGGATACTACCAGGATAGCTCCGTCCATTTGTGCCGCACCAGTGATCATGTTTTTAACATAGTCGGCGTGACCTGGGCAGTCTACGTGAGCGTAGTGACGAGCGTCAGTTTCGTACTCAACGTGAGCTGTGGAGATTGTGATACCGCGTTCGCGCTCTTCTGGAGCTTTGTCGATTTGATCGAATGCGATTGCTGCACCACCGTAAGTTTTGGACAATACAGTTGTGATTGCAGCAGTCAGAGTTGTTTTACCATGGTCGACGTGACCGATAGTACCAATGTTAACGTGTGGTTTATTACGTTCGTATTTAGCCTTTGCCATTTGAACGTGGCCTCCTTAAAATGTTATATTTTATGTTTTCACCGGACAATAAGGCTCAGAACATTAATCCTATGCGCTTACGTCCAGTGTGAGAAAACTACTCGGTGCCTTTTGTTTTGGCAACGATCTCTTCAGCGATGCTCTTAGGAACTTCTTCATAGTGAGAAAGCTCCATGGAGAATACGCCGCGACCTTGAGTACCGGAACGAAGAGTTGTAGAGTATCCGAACATTTCAGACAAAGGTACCTTAGCACGAATAATTTGAGCTCCACTACGGGAATCCATACCTTCGATGCGGCCACGACGGGAGTTAAGCATACCCATAACGTCACCCATGTACTCTTCTGGAACGGTTACTTCTACTTTCATGATTGGCTCAAGCAGAACTGGACTACATTTGTCTTTCGCCGCTTTCAGCGCCATGGATCCGGCAATTTTAAATGCCATCTCGTTGGAATCGACATCATGGTAAGATCCGTCTACGATAGTAGCCTTAACGTCAACAAGCGGGAAGCCTGCGATAACGCCGTTTTTCATTTGCTCTTCAATTCCTGACAGTGCAGGTTGAATGTATTCTCTCGGAACAGATCCACCGACAACCTTACTTTCGAACTGGCTGCCTGTACCTGGCTCGAGTGGTTCGAACTCAACCCATACGTGACCGTATTGTCCACGACCACCAGATTGACGAACGAATTTACCTTCAACACGCGCTGGTGCACGGAATGTTTCGCGGTAAGCTACTTGTGGTTTACCCACAGTAGTTTCAACCTTGAATTCACGACGCATACGGTCGATGATGATATCAAGGTGAAGCTCACCCATACCAGCCAAGATCGTTTGGCCTGTTTCTTCGTCAGTGTGAGCACGAAGAGTTGGATCCTCTTCAGTCAACTTACCGAGAGCAACACCCATTTTATCTTGGTCAGCTTTGGTTTTAGGTTCAACAGCGATTTCGATAACCGGATCAGGGAAGTTCATTGATTCCAGGATAACCGGGTGTTTCTCATCACATAGTGTATCACCTGTACCTGTATCTTTCAAACCAACGGCAGCTGCAATGTCACCGGAGTAAACTTCAGTGATTTCTTGACGGCTGTTCGCGTGCATTTGAAGGATACGACCGATACGCTCACGTTTGTTTTTAGTTGCATTCAATACGTAAGAACCGGATTGAAGAACCCCGGAGTATACGCGGAAGAATGTCAATTTACCAACGTAAGGGTCAGTCATGATTTTGAAGGCCAATGCGGAGAATGGCTCTTCATCGGAAGACTTGCGAACTGCTTCTGTTCCATCTTCAAGGAGACCCTTGATTGCTGGAACGTCAATAGGAGCTGGCAAGTAGTCGATAACAGCATCCAACATCAGTTGAACACCTTTGTTACGGTAAGAGGATCCACAGATAACTGGGAAGATCTTAACTTCAACAACACCTTTACGGAGAGCGGCTTTGATCTCATCAACTGTGATCTCTTCGCCTTCCAGGTATTTCATAGTCAATTCTTCGTCAAGTTCTGCAACCCGCTCAACCAATTCATTGCGGAGTTCTTCAACTTGATCTGCAAATTCCGCAGGAATTTCGGTTTCTTCGATATCTTGACCAAGGTCATCTTTGTACATATGAGCCTTTTGTCCAACGATATCAATGATACCTTTGAAATCATTTTCAGCGCCGATTGGAAGTTGGATCGCAACTGCGTTCGCTTGAAGGCGATCACGCATGTCAGAAACAACATTCAGGAAGTCAGCACCGATGATATCCATTTTATTTACGTAAGCGATACGAGGTACGCCGTACTTGTCAGCCTGTCTCCATACGGTTTCGGACTGAGGCTCAACGCCTTCTTTCGCACTGAATACACCAACTGCTCCGTCCAATACACGAAGGGAACGTTCAACTTCAACAGTGAAGTCAACGTGTCCCGGGGTATCAATGATATTAACGCGGTGGCCCTTCCAAGCAGCGGTAGTCGCAGCGGAAGTAATCGTAATTCCGCGCTCCTGTTCCTGTTCCATCCAGTCCATTGTCGCAGCGCCTTCGTGAACTTCACCGATTTTGTGCGTACGGCCTGTGTAGAACAAGATCCGCTCAGTTGTCGTGGTTTTACCCGCATCAATATGAGCCATGATCCCGATATTACGTGTATTTTTCAAGGAGAACTCTCTAGCCATGAAATGGGTCTCCCTTCAAAATTGAAGTTATTATTGTGAACTGAATCCTACCAACGGTAGTGAGCAAACGCTTTGTTCGCTTCAGCCATTTTGTGCGTATCTTCACGTTTCTTAACGGAAGCGCCTGTGTTGTTGGAAGCATCGATGATCTCTGCTGCCAAACGCTCTTCCATTGTTTTCTCACCGCGGTTGCGGGAGTAGTTCACGAGCCAACGTAATCCCAAAGAAGTACGTCTCTCTGGTTTTACCTCGATTGGTACTTGGTAGTTGGCACCGCCGACACGGCGAGCTTTAACTTCCAGGACTGGCATGATATTCTTGATTGCTGCTTCAAATACTTCCATCGGGTCATTACCCGTACGTTCTTGAATCAACTTGAACGCATTATACAGAATGCTTTGAGCAACACCGCGTTTTCCGTCGAGCATGATGCGGTTGATCAAACGAGTAACCAACTTGCTGTTGTATACCGGATCTGGCAACACGTCTCTTTTCGTAACTGGACCTTTGCGTGGCATGGATATCCCCCTTTCTTTCTTGTTAAGCCGATCCTAATCCTCTGGGCATTAACCCGGAGAGATATTTAGGATTGCTTCTTATAATGTGTTAGGCTTTTTTAGCTTTAGGACGTTTAGCACCGTATTTAGAACGAGCTTGCATACGGTTGTTTACGCCTGCAGTATCAAGTGCACCACGAACGATGTGATAACGAACCCCTGCAAGGTCCTTAACTTTACCTCCGCGAATCAAAACAACACTGTGCTCTTGAAGGTTATGTCCGATACCCGGGATATAAGCAGTTACCTCGAGACGGTTCGTCAAACGAACACGGGCATACTTACGAAGTGCAGAGTTCGGTTTACGTGGAGTCATTGTACCTACACGAGTGCAGACACCACGTTTTTGTGGGGCACTGATGTTAGTTGATTCACGTTTCAAAGCGTTGAACCCTTTTTGCAATGCTGGTGATTTGGACTTTTCAACTTTAGCTTGACGTCCTTTACGTACCAGTTGGTTAATAGTTGGCATGTGATTGCCACCCCCTTCCTCAATTGTTCATGTTTCTTTATAAACCTCTTTTCGCTAAGTCCACAGACCCAGGCGGTTCATAAAAAGACAAATGAAAAGTTTTTGCCTTGGAGAATCACTAAAAAGTTCTCGGACAAAAACGTTCCTTACCCTATCATTTTGCGACAGCAGCCATTGCTGCTCCCACTCCAATCCCGCAAGCTTTGCCGAGATTTTTCATTGTGTCCACTCTCGTGTACTTTACATTGTGTTGTTCACACAAGGCAATGATTTTGGAAGTGAGCTGCGGATCACTATCTTCAGCCACATAGACCTCAGCAGCCATTCCTGACTGGACCATCCGCATGGTCTGTTTAGTACCTATTTTGACATGAGCATCTTGCAGGCCTTTTTCATTAGACATTGTTCATTCCTCCGAATAGGACATATACAATCAGCTGCTCACGCACCTTTGATATATTAGCATCTAGCGCAAGCAATGTCAATGCTAATCCCAAAACATTTATTCAAAGATTTCGCACATCAGGAAACGTCCGTCTGTATTAAACAACCGTCCGCTCCCTGACGCACAAAACTTCTATCCCTCAATCTAGCGAGAGAAAATCTATTTAATCAACAGAAACCGGCTCAAGTTCTTCTACTGAAGATTGGCCATCTTCCGGCTCAGCAAACTTGATGCTGCGGTAACGGTTCATACCTGTACCCGCAGGGATCAGTTTACCAATGATTACATTTTCCTTCAGACCGAGCAACTGATCGACTTTACCTTTGATCGCTGCATCTGTCAGTACACGTGTAGTCTCTTGGAATGACGCCGCAGAGAGGAAGGAGTCTGTTTCCAGGGACGCTTTTGTAATACCAAGCAGGATTGGTTTCGCAACCGCTGGCTCTTTATCACTAAGAATCGCTGTTTTGTTAGCTCTTTCGTACTCATGCGTATCCACGAATGATCCCGGCAGCAGCGTTGTATCCCCTGCATCAACGATGCGGATTTTACGCAGCATTTGACGGATCATAACTTCAACGTGTTTATCGTTGATTTCTACGCCTTGGTTACGGTATACGCGTTGTACTTCCTGCAAAATGTAGTTCTGTACGCCACGTACGCCTTTAATGCGCAGCATTTCTTTTGGATCGATAGAACCGTCCGTCAACTCGTCGCCTGCTTCAATTTCCATGCCTTCGCTAACGCGCACACGGGAACCGTAGGTAACAGAGTACACTTTGGATTCTGCTTCACCTTGAATTTCGATCTCGCGACGATCTTTTGCTTCGCGGATCTCTTTGACAATACCGTCAATCTCACTGATCGTTGCTTGACCTTTAGGATTACGAGCTTCAAACAACTCTTGGATACGCGGCAAACCTTGCGTAATATCGTCTCCGGCTACACCACCGGTATGGAATGTACGCATTGTAAGCTGTGTTCCTGGCTCACCAATGGATTGGGCAGCAATAATACCAACTGCTTCACCGATCTCCACATGTTTACCAGTCGCCAGGTTGCGACCGTAACATTTTTTGCAGACACCGTGACGAGCGCGGCAGCTGAGTACGGAACGGATTTGCAATTTGGTTACACCCGCTTTGATGATCGCCTCTGCTTTGTCAGAGTCAATCAGTTCATTGCGATGTGCGATAACTTCTTTTGTTTCCGGATGACGAACAGTCTCGAAGCAGTATCTGCCTTCAATACGGTCATAGAGATCTTCAATAACCTCTTTACCATCCTGGATACGGCTTACCGTAAATCCTTTATCTGTACCACAATCATCTTCACGCACGATCACGTCTTGTGCCACGTCTACGAGACGACGAGTCAGGTAACCTGAGTCGGCTGTACGCAGGGCCGTATCGGCCAAACCTTTACGGGCACCGTGAGTCGAGATAAAGTACTCGAGTACTGTCAGACCTTCACGGAAGTTCGATTTGATTGGGAGCTCGATGATACGACCGGACGGGTTGGCCATCAGACCACGCATACCGCCCAATTGGGTGATCTGCGATTTGTTACCCCGTGCTTTGGAGTCAACCATCATCATGATGGAGTTGTAACGATCCATCGACTTCATCAGAATCTCGGTGATATCATCTTTCGATTTCGACCAGATATCAATGATGCGGTCATAGCGCTCTTCGTTCGTGATCAGACCACGACGGTACTGGTTCGTAACGATTTGTGCTTTTTCTTCGGATTGTCTAAGGATATCTGTTTTCTCATCTGGAACGATAACATCCGACACCGCAACCGTAATACCGGCACGAGTGGAGTATGTGAACCCGAGTTGTTTGATTTTATCCAGAATAACGGCAGTTTCCGTTGTATGGTAAATTTCAAAACAACGAGCGATGATTGTACCCAGATATTCCTTACCAACACCACCAGCTAGAGGTGCGTTCATGATCGCTTCTCTCAGGTCAGTCCCCTTCTCATATACAAAGAAATGCTCCGCAGTACCTTGGTAGAGGTTCGAACGAGTTGCATCATTGATATAAGGGAAACTTGCCGGGAAGATTTCGTTAAAGATGATTTTACCGACAGTTGTCAGCAACATTGCATCTTGTTGTTTTTCAGTAAAGCTTGTTTTGCCAAGCGCTTTAACCGGAATCGCTACACGTGCATGCAACCCAGCAGTACCACGTTGATACGCAGATACAGCTTCGTTAACAGTACGCAGGATCATGCCTGTTCCCTTTTCTTCCTTGTTGTCCATAGTCAGGTAGTAAGAACCCAAAACCATATCCTGGGAAGGGGTAACAACCGGTTTACCGTCTTTCGGGTTCAAAATGTTACCTGATGCAAGCATCAGGATACGTGCTTCCGCTTGTGCCTCAGCGGACAATGGAACGTGCACGGCCATTTGGTCACCGTCAAAGTCGGCATTGTATGCTGTACATACAAGCGGGTGAAGACGAATAGCTTTACCTTCAACCAGAATCGGTTCAAATGCCTGGATACCGAGACGGTGAAGCGTAGGGGCACGGTTCAGCAAAACCGGATGCTCCTTGATTACTTCTTCAAGAACATCCCAAACTTCAGGACTTACACGCTCTACTTTACGTTTCGCGCTCTTGATATTGTGGGCAAGCCCTTTATTTACAAGTTCTTTCATAACGAAAGGCTTGAACAGTTCAAGTGCCATATCTTTTGGCAGACCACACTGATACATTTTCAGGTAAGGTCCAACAACGATAACGGAACGACCGGAATAGTCAACACGTTTACCGAGCAAGTTTTGACGGAAACGTCCTTGTTTACCTTTCAGCATGTGGCTGAGCGATTTCAATGGACGGTTACCAGGACCCGTTACCGGGCGTCCGCGACGACCGTTGTCGATCAATGCGTCAACAGCTTCCTGCAGCATCCGTTTTTCGTTTTGTACGATAATGTCTGGTGCACCCAAATCCAGCAGGCGTTTCAGACGGTTGTTCCGGTTAATTACACGGCGATACAGATCATTCAGGTCAGACGTTGCAAAACGTCCACCATCCAGTTGTACCATTGGGCGAAGTTCCGGCGGGATAACAGGAAGTACATCCATGATCATCCACTCAGGTTTGTTACCCGAGTTGCGGAAAGCTTCAATAACTTCCAAACGTTTGATTGCACGGTTACGACGTTGTCCTTGTGCAGTGCGGAGCTCTTCCTTCAGGAATTCAAGCTCTTTGTCCACATCAAGGTCTTGAAGCAGTTTCTTAACCGCTTCTGCACCCATGCCAGCCTGGAACCCATATCCGTATTTTTCACGGTAGCTGCGATATTCCTTCTCGGACAACAGCTGTTTTTTCTCCAGTGGAGTTTCTCCTGGATCAGTTACTACATAAGATGCAAAATAGATAATCTCCTCAAGTGATCTTGGAGACATATCCAAAGCGAGACCCATGCGGCTCGGAATACCTTTGAAGTACCAGATATGCGATACCGGAGCAGCGAGCTCAATATGGCCCATCCGTTCGCGGCGTACTTTTGCACGTGTTACTTCAACGCCACAACGGTCGCAGACAACGCCTTTATAACGGACGCGTTTGTATTTACCACAGTGACATTCCCAGTCTTTCGTAGGGCCAAAAATCTTTTCGCAGAACAGCCCTTCTTTTTCCGGTTTCAACGTACGATAGTTGATCGTTTCCGGTTTTTTCACTTCTCCGCGGGACCAAGAACGAATTTTTTCTGGGGAAGCAAGCCCGATCTTCATGTATTCGAAATTGTTGACGTCCAACAAGGAGCAACCCTCCTTAACCAATTCCTGTATTCTAGGTTACGCCCTCTCCGGCCGAAGCCGGAGCAAGACGCGAGCCTGATGAAAAACGCCGGTCATCATGCGCCCGAAGCGGTTACTCCACTCCGACCTCTGAACCCTCAAGGTTGAGGCTGAGCTTGTCGCTCGCAGCGTCATCTTCATCGTCCATTTCTTTCATTTCAATCTCTTGCTCATCTTCGCTCAAAATCTTAACGTCCATACCCAAGCTTTGCAGCTCTTTGATCAATACTTTGAATGATTCAGGAACACCTGGTTCCGGAACATTCTCACCTTTGACAATGGACTCATACGTTTTCACCCGACCAACAACATCATCGGATTTAACTGTCAAGATTTCTTGCAGAGTATAAGCAGCGCCGTAAGCCTCAAGCGCCCAAACTTCCATCTCCCCGAAACGTTGTCCACCGAATTGGGCTTTACCACCAAGCGGCTGTTGCGTAACGAGTGAGTAAGGACCTGTGGAACGGGCATGGATTTTATCATCAACCATGTGCGCCAGCTTGATCATGTGCATGACGCCGACAGTTACTTCACGTTCAAATTCTTCACCCGTACGGCCATCGTACAGAACGGTTTTACCATTACGCTGCATACCTGCTTCTTCCATCGTATCGAAGACGTCATACTCCTTCGCTCCGTCGAATACAGGGGTAGCTACGTGAATACCGAGCTGCATGGCAGCCATACCCAAGTGAACTTCGAGTACTTGACCGATGTTCATCCGGGAAGGTACGCCCAGCGGGTTAAGAACGATTTGAACTGGTGTACCGTCCGGCAGGAAAGGCATATCTTCTTCCGGCAGGATACGGGCCACGACCCCTTTGTTACCGTGACGTCCGGCCATTTTATCACCCTCGGAGATTTTCCGTTTTTGAGCGATATACACACGAACGAGTTGGTTAACACCAGGAGGCAGTTCATCACCGTTTTCACGGGTAAATACTTTCACATCAACTACGATACCGTCAGTACCGTGAGGCACACGCAAGGAAGTATCACGTACTTCACGTGCTTTCTCACCGAAAATCGCATGCAGGAGACGTTCCTCTGCAGTCAGTTCAGTTACACCCTTAGGTGTTACTTTACCAACCAGAATATCGCCAGCGGCAATTTCAGCACCGATCCGGATAATACCGCGCTCATCGAGGTTACGCAGCGCTTCTTCCCCAACGTTCGGGATATCACGTGTGATCTCTTCAGGTCCGAGCTTGGTATCACGCGCTTCTGACTCATATTCCTCGATGTGGATGGAAGTATAAACATCTTCCTTAACGAGTTTTTCACTAAGCAGAATCGCATCCTCATAGTTGTAACCTTCCCAAGTCATGAAGGCAACTACGACGTTGCGTCCCAGAGCCAATTCACCCATTTCCGTCGAAGGACCATCGGCGAGGATGTCACCAGCTTTGACAACAGCACCCCGTTTGACGATCGGACGTTGGTTAATGCATGTTCCTTGGTTCGAACGCATAAATTTGTGTAATTTATATTTAACGATATCGCCTTTAACTTCCTGACCATCTACCTCTTCCACACGACGGAGCCAGATCTCATTCGCAGAAGAGCGCTCAATAATCCCGTCATATTTGGAGACAATACATACACCGGAATCTTTTGCAGCTTTGTGTTCCATACCTGTTCCTACAAGCGGAGCTTTAGGAATCAAGAGTGGAACCGCCTGCCGCTGCATGTTCGATCCCATGAGCGCACGGTTGGAGTCATCGTTCTCAAGGAACGGAATGAGCGCCGTAGCGACGGATACAACCTGTTTAGGAGATACGTCCATGTAGTCAACTCGCTCACTCGGCATCGTAAGGATGTTATCCGATTGCTTGTTGTAACGTACAATGATCGCTTCTTCTTCAAATGTACTATCTTCATTCAACTTCGCATTCGCTTGAGCGATAACATAGTTATCCTCTTCGTCTGCTGTCAGGTAATCGATTTGCTCGGTTACAACACCCGTCTTCGGATCTACCCATCGATACGGAGCTTCAATGAAACCATACTCGTTCACACGGGCAAATGTAGACAAGGAGTTGATCAAACCAATGTTTGGTCCCTCTGGTGTCTCGATCGGACACATCCGTCCATAGTGGGATGGATGGACGTCACGGACTTCCATGCCTGCACGCTCACGCGTCAAACCACCTGGTCCGAGTGCGGACAGACGACGTTTATGCGTCAATTCACCCAATGGGTTCGTTTGATCCATAAACTGTGACAGCTGGGAGCTACCGAAGAACTCTTTAATGGATGCGATAACAGGACGTATGTTAATCAGAGCCTGCGGCGTGATTACGTTAGCATCCTGAATGGACATTCTCTCACGAACGACACGTTCCATACGGGACAAACCGATACGGAACTGGTTTTGCAAGAGTTCACCAACCGAACGCAGACGACGGTTACCCAGGTGATCGATATCATCTGTGCTTCCGATGCCGTGCAGAAGGTTAATGAAATAACTGATCGAAGAAATGATGTCAGCCGGTGTTACGTTTTTCACTGATTTATCAATGTTTGCATTGGCAATCAGCTTAACGACTTTACCATCTTCAATTGGTGAGAATACATCAATGGTTTGCATTGGGATATCATTTGCATCCAGAACGCCGTTAGCCACGTGATACGTGCGGAAGCCAACGCTTTTCTCCAGATGCGGCATAATTTCATCCAGCAAACGACGGTCAACCATTTGACCTGCTTCGGCGATAATCTCACCTGTTTCAGTATCAACGAGAGACTCAGCCAAACGTTGATTGAACAAACGGTTTTTGATGTGGAGCTTTTTGTTGATTTTGTAACGACCCACGTTAGCCAGGTCATAGCGTTTTGGATCAAAGAAACGTGCTACGAGCAAGCTTTTCGCATTATCCAGCGTTGGCGGCTCGCCCGGACGGAGACGCTCATAAATCTCAATCAGCGCTTTCTCCGTGGAGTCAGTATTGTCTTTGTCCAGCGTGTTGCGAATATATTCGTCATTACCGAGCAGATCCAGAATCTCAGCGTCTGTGCCAAAACCAAGTGCACGCAGGAGAACCGTAACTGGTATTTTACGTGTACGGTCGATCCGGACGTATACGACATCCTTCGCGTCCATCTCCAGTTCGAGCCAAGCGCCGCGGTTAGGAATAACTGTAGCGGTATACGTTTTTTTGGCGTTCTTATCTACTTTGGTACTGAAGTAAACGCTAGGAGAGCGAACCAACTGGCTGACAATAACCCGTTCCGCACCATTAATAATAAATGTGCCGGTTTCGGTCATCAGCGGGAAATCTCCCATGAATACTTCCTGCTCTTTGACTTCTCCGGTTTCCTTATTAATGAGCCGGACTTTGACCCGAAGCGGTGCTGCATAAGTAACGTCACGCTCTTTCGCGTCGTCTACTGTATACTTCGGTTCACCGAGACTGTAATCGATAAATTCCAAAATCAAGTTTCCTGTAAAATCCTGGATCGGCGAGATATCCTGGAACATTTCGCGCAACCCTTCCTCCAAAAACCAATCGTAAGATTTTTGTTGGATCTCAATCAGGTTCGGAACTTCGAGTATCTCGTTAATTCGTGCATAACTGCGCCGAGTGCGTCGACCATATTGAACAAGATGTCCTGCCAACTTAAACTCACCCCTCAATGTCTACTCACTTTAAAAATTTCGTTGCGAACCTCTGTTTGTAACCTTATAATGGTACACATACAGAGCAAAGCAATGCATCCACAAATAAAGAAAAGCCCTTACTCGAATGTCGTTCGAAAAAAGAGCAACTTTGATCGGCGGATGTCTTTCCAAATCATACTTATCCCCAGTTTGCCCAAAATGTACATATTATACGCCAAACGTAGGCATAATAAGCCCGTTCGGCGTAAAAAAAGCTTGACATTTTTAGTTAGCTAAAGCCAAGTAGGGCATCTTAATACTGACATTTTACAATAATACCACGACCTGATTTTCAAGTCAATAGTCCTATTGCAAAAAAAATCATCCCCTGCTTACTTTACAAATCGGAAACTAGTCTATGGACGAATCCTCCGCTTTCACCGCTTTGAAAATCCGGTAGCCTTTATCCTTCGTCACTTCTTCCACTCTGCCAAACAAGGATTCCAACTTCGCTTTTGCGGAAGGAGCTCCCTGCTTTTTCTGAATGACAACCCACAACGATCCGCCTACCTTCAAATGCTGATATGCCTGCTCAAATATGGCATGAACCGTTTCTTTTCCCGCTCGAATTGGCGGGTTGGTCAGGATTACATCAAAGTCTTTCTTATTTACTTCAGCCAGTAGATTGCTTTGCATTACTGTTACATTTGTAATTCCATTTGCTTTTGCATTTTCCCTGGAAAGTTCAACCGCTCTCTCGTTGATATCGATCATGGTGACATGTCCTTCCGGTGCAAGCTTGGCTGCCGTAAGACCAATCGGTCCATACCCACAACCCACATCCAGAACATGAGCTCCAGCAGTTAACTCCATTGCATCAATCAGCACTCTGCTGCCGTAATCAATTCCGTTTTTGGAAAATACACCTGCATCCGTAACGAGTCGCAATTTCCATCTACGAAGCTCCGCCTCAGTTGCCCGTCTGTCATGTGCGACCTGCGGTTTGTCCGAATAATAATGATTGGACATGTCCTCACTCACTTTCCATATACAATTACAGCAACAAACCCCTTGATATAAGTCAAGGGGTTTGTTGTTTTGTTCATTTAGCTAATGAAAGCCAAATTATTTAACTTCGATTGAAGCGCCTGCTTCTTCCAATTTAGCTTTGATGGATTCAGCTTCTTCTTTGCTAACTTTTTCTTTCAATGCTTTTGGAGCATTGTCAACTACTTCTTTAGCTTCTTTCAGGCCAAGACCTGTGATTTCGCGAACTGCTTTGATAACGTTGATTTTGGAAGCGCCAGCGCTTGCCAAGATTACGTCGAATTCGGATTGCTCAGCTTCTGCAGCTGCAGCGCCGCCACCAGCAACAGCTACTGGAGCTGCAGCAGTTACGCCGAATTCTTCTTCGATTGCTTTAACAAGATCGTTCAGTTCCAGTACAGTCATGCCTTTGATTGCTTCCAAGATTTGCTCTTTACTCATGATTGAACCTCCATATATAATTTTATTTTTTTTGTAATTCAGTGCCACCTAAGCAGCTTTCAGATCAAGTAGCTTACGCGCCTTGTTCTTCTTTTTCCGCAACAGCTTTAACCGCAAGCGCGAAGTTGCGCACTGGCGCTTGAAGCACGCTGAGGAGCATGGAGAGGAGACCTTCGCGGGATGGCAGTTCTGCCAATGCTTTAACTTCTTCTACTCCGATTACACGACCTTCAACAACTGCACCTTTCAATTCCAGTGCGTCGTTCTTTTTCGCGAAGTCGTTCAGAATTTTGGCTGGAGCCACAGCATCTTCGGCGCTGAATGCAATTGCAGTAGGACCTGTAAGAACGCTATCGAGTTCTGTCAGTTCTGCTGCAGCAGTCGCACGGCGAAGCAATGTGTTTTTCAGCACTTGGAATTCGATTCCGGCTTCACGAAGCTGCTTACGCAGCTCAGTTACTTGGGCAACGTTCAGACCGCGATAGTCAACAACAACTGTCGTAGCGCTCTCGCGCAACTTTGCTGTAACTGCATCAACGGACTCTTGTTTTGCTTGAATCACTTTTGCGTTTGCCAAACTGTACACCTCCTGATCAAATTTATCCCATTAAGAAAAGCCTCCGTAGAATCACGAAGGCTTGATATATACTCATCATCGATTTACATCGTTCTAAGTTCTATAATCACACCTCGGTAGGAAATTAAGCCTGATGGCACCTACTGTCTACGGCAAGCATATTCAAATGTCAACGGTCAGTCACTCGGACTCACAACTTTTATAGAATATCAGAACAGGACAAGCCTGTCAAGAACTATTATCTAAAAGCTGCTGCGTTCACGCGTGCGCCAGGGCCCATCGTGGAAGAAAGACTTACATTCTTCAGATAAACACCTTTTGCTGCCGCCGGTTTAGCACGGTTCAAAGCATCCATGAGAGCTTTAAGGTTCTCATTCAGTTGCTCAGAAGAGAAAGAAGCTTTACCGATCGGTGCATGAATTTGACCTGCACGATCCAGACGATATTCGATTTTACCGGCTTTGATTTCTTGAACAGCCTTGGATACATCGAAAGTTACCGTTCCGGCTTTAGGGTTAGGCATCAGACCTTTACCGCCGAGCAGTCGGCCCAATTTACCTACTTCACTCATCATATCTGGTGTCGCTACGCAGACGTCGAATTCGAACCAGCCTTGTTGGATTTTGTTGATCATGTCTGCATCACCAACATAGTCCGCGCCAGCCGCTTCCGCTTCTTTCGCTTTGTCACCTTTTGCAAATACCAATACGCGTTGTGTTTTACCTGTGCCGTGTGGCAAGACAACAACACCACGTACAGCCTGGTCTTGTTTACGTGGGTCAACGCCCAAGCGTACTGCTGCTTCGATGGTTTCATCGAATTTTGCAGTGGCTGCCTTTTTCACAAGCTCTACAGCTTCTGAAGGCTCGTAAGTTGCTTCGCTGTCAATCAGCTTAGCAGCTTCCAGGTATTTTTTACCGTGTTTAGCCATGTTATATTCCTCCTTTGTGGTGTTAGCGGATATACCTCCCACATCAACCGGCCGCGAATCGGCCGGCTTTACGAAGCCATGTTTCAAATGAAAGATTAGTCTTCGATGGTGATACCCATGCTACGGGCAGTACCTTCGACCATACGCATTGCGGACTCAACGCTCGCTGCATTCAGGTCAGGCATTTTTTGTTCTGCGATTTGACGTACCGCATCACGTTTAACGGTAGCAACTTTTTTCTTGTTCGGTTCGCCGGATCCTTTTTCAACTTTAGCTGCCACTTTCAACAGAACTGCTGCTGGTGGAGTTTTAGTGATGAAAGTAAAGGAACGGTCTTCGAATACTGTGATTTCAACAGGAATAATCAATCCCGCTTGATCGGCTGTACGAGCGTTGAACTCTTTACAGAATGCCATGATGTTGACACCTGCTTGACCCAAAGCTGGACCTACCGGAGGCGCTGGATTCGCTTTACCTGCTGGAATTTGCAGTTTTACCATTTTGATTACCTTTTTTGCCATGATTGACACCTCCTTGCAAAATAGTGGTTAACGAACCTTTCGGTCCTCCCACAAGAAACTTGAAGAGACTATATCTTCTCCACTTGCGTATATTCCAACTCAAGCGGTGTTTCCCGTCCAAACATGTTCACATGCACTTTCAACTTGCTTTTGTCTACCAAGATTTCTTCCACGGAGCCCACAAAATTCGCAAAAGGACCAACTTTGATACGTACGGATTCCTTAATGTCGAATTCAATTTTCGGCTTCGGCTCAACCATGCCCATATGCTTCAGAATTTGTTCCACTTCTTCAGGCAGCAGAGCGGTTGGTTTGGACCCGGAACCTGTCGAACCGACAAATCCCGTAACACCTGGTGTATTGCGAACAACATACCAAGAGTCATCCGTTTGGATCATTTCCACCAAAACGTAACCGGGGTAAACTTTACGCATTACGGTCTTTTTCTTACCGTCCTTGTTTACCACTTCTTCTTCCATAGGAACAAGAACGCGGAATATTTTGTCTTCCATGCCCATGGACTCTACGCGTTTTTCCAAATTGGCTTTGACCTTATTCTCATACCCTGAGTAGGTATGAACGACGTACCATCTTTTTTCCATATCAAGCCACCTGGGACCCTTCTTAAATAATCGCTTCGATCACAGCGGAGATGCCGATATCAACGACCCAAAAAAACAGCGTCATAACCACAACAGTACCAAGAACGATCAATGTGTAGTTGGTCAGCTCTTTACGATTAGGCCAGCGAACTTTTTTAAGTTCAGCCCAGCTTTCTGAGAAAAAGGAAATCAGAGATTTGAAACTACGTTTCACGCCGACTACACCTCCCAAAAACTATCTGGTTTCGCGATGAGAAGTCTGCTCGTTACAAAACTTGCAAAATTTCTTCATCTCCATGCGGTCGGGGTGATTACGCTTGTTTTTTGTCGTAGTGTAATTTCTTTGTTTGCAGTTTGTACAAGCCAAAGTAATAATTACCCGCATGATGTACACCTCCCGAAGACTTCCACTTTAAAGGAGAGTCTCTAAATTGATCCTAAAAAAAAGCCGCGAATTTAGGCCTACCTAAAACACTTTATCACAAGGGTATAACCATGTCAATGAAAGAATAGCCTTTCATTACTGGGTAAAAGTTCCGTACAAAAAACGTGTAGTTCGGGCGTCTCTGATTTTTTCTCTTCTCCTGCTTGGACCAAGCGATTACTAGTATTATCAATCTTTTGACTTATAAACTTAAAGCAGCAAAAAAAGACTCAAACCCCGAGCCTTTTCCGTCATCAACAACATTGTTCAATTATCTCGAACTTCCAGGTACTTTTCAAGTTTGCGCTTAACACGCTGGAGTGCATTGTCAATGGACTTCACATGCCGATCCAAATCTACTGCAATCTCTTGATAAGATCTCCCGTCCAGATACAACATCAACACTTTTCGCTCCAAGTCACTTAAAATCTCTGACATCTTATCTTCCAGGCCCACAAATTCTTCCTGATTAATGATAAGCTCCTCAGGATCACTGACCTGGGTTCCACAAATCACATCGAGTAACGTACGATCGGATTCTTCGTCATAAATGGGCTTGTCCAATGATACATAGGAATTAAGCGGAATATGTTTCTGACGTGTTGCCGTCTTGATTGCCGTAATAATCTGTCTGGTGATACACAGCTCGGCAAAAGCTTTGAACGAAGCCAGTTTGTCCCCTTTGAAATCACGGATGGATTTGTAGAGGCCAATCATTCCTTCCTGAATAATATCTTCCCGGTCTGCCCCAATCAGAAAATAAGATCTTGCCTTGGCGCGTACAAAGTTGCGATATTTGTTAATCAAAAACTCCAGCGCTTCGCTTTCACCTTCACGGACCGCTTCGACAATGTCTTCGTCACTTTGGTAATCATACTTAGATAACATGATATCTTTGAGGTCGACACTCACAGACAATCCCTCCGGCTGCAACGCAAGGTACACCGTTACTCTACTCTATGAAATATACGAACAGTATATATGATGGCACCTCACACCGTCAACCACGCTCTGCCTAAAAAAGAACATCAATAACATAATTGTCAAGACTTTCAATATTGAAATATTTGTAAAACCATACTCCTATTCCCTTCGCCAACGCTCAAACTGCTTCAGAACTTCCGGGCTGAGCTTGGCTCCAAGTGTATTACGCTTGGACTTGGCCTGGTCTTCCTGCAGACGTTTCTGCAGTTCTTTTTCATTCTGCTCGACTTCAATCAACAGTTCCCTTGCAGATACACGCAGTGCTCCCTGTCCAAAAATGACATGCTGTTCTACCATATCGCTTGTGGCCACATAGATTTGGCGTCTCCGCGAGCTTAGTTCCCGTACGAGTCTCTCAATGCATTCGTCAGCCGTCTCTTTTTCCTTGGTGAAATATATCTGCACTTTGCTCTGTGTAAATGTTTTACCAAGTCCGGGTACGAGATAGGCATCAAAAACAACGATGACCTTGCGACCAGAGAACGCCTGATAATCAGCAAGACGGAAGAGGAGACGATTCCGCGCCTCCTCCAGCCCGCTTTCCGCCAGTCTGGACAGCTCTGGCCAGTCGCCAATCATGTTATACCCGTCTACCAGAAGCACATCCCGGGAATCAGCCATACCATCTATCCCTGTGCTTGGCGCGAACGGAGCACTTCGTACATGACAACACCCGCCGCCACGGAAGCATTCAGAGAGTTAATCTGCCCTTGCATCGGCAGCTTGATCAGCACATCGCATTTTTCCCGAATGAGCCTTCCCATACCTTTGTTCTCGTTCCCGATCACCAATGCCACTGGACCAGTAAATACCCCGTTACCAAATACACTTTCCTGCGCAGCTACATCTGTACCCACAACCCAAACGCCTGCTTCCTTGAGACGATCGATCGTTTGTCCCAGATTGCTCACACGTGCCACGGGTACATACTCCACAGCCCCGGCGGATGTTTTGGATACCGTAGCCGTCACTGCAGCCGAACGACGTTTGGGTACAATCACGCCATGAGCCCCCGTGCAGTCCGCTGTCCGCAAAATCGAACCAAGGTTATGCGGATCCTCAATCTCATCCAGTAGAATCAGAAACGGTTGTTCATTTTTGGCATGTGCCGCTGCGAGGATGTCATCTACCTCCACATAAGCGTATGGCGCTGCTTGGGCAACAACCCCTTGATGCTGAATACCTGGTACCGTTTGGTCCAGTTTACGCTTGTCCACATGCTGAATCACGATACCGAGTTTCTTCGCCTCCGCGATAATCGGTTGAGTCAAATGCTTCTGTGCTGTATCCGCGATCCATATTTTATTAATGGTCCGGCCTGAACGCAGCGCCTCCGTCACGGAGTGCTTACCAGCAATCCATTCTTCTTCCATTTTGTTCGATCCTCTCTATTGCGCCTTGCAAGTACTCCCTTGCAGGCTTGTACCACAAGGACGGCTATGTTTAGTTTTATTTTGTCGGTGATTGCGAATTGTTTTCTGCATGCTCGATGCCCTGGGTAATCAGTTGGATCATGCGATCATGCCGACCACTACTGTACAGGTAACCAATAAGGCACTCCAGCGCCGTGGCATGTCTGTATTCCAGTACATCCGCATTTTTGGGGATACTGCCAGACTTGGCGTTACGCCCCTGCCTTACAATGTCGCGCTCTTCCTCGGTCAATACTTCCTCTATCCCTGTCAGAATGCGGCTCTGTGCCTTGGCTGATACCAAACCTGTTGCACTGCGGTGCAGATGGTTTGGGCGCATATTGGCTTTGGACAACAAATACTGCCTTACCGCTACCTCATACACCGCATCACCGATGTAAGCGAGGGCGATCGGAGGAATCAGCCTTGCAGGACGGGAAGGCGGGTATGGAAACCACCCTCCCTGTGCCATTACCTCTGTTTGTTCTCCACCTGAACGTTCACTCTGCTCAGATTGTTCGACAGTTTCAGACAACTTTTTCAGCTGTTCCTCGCTCATTTGCGCCGCCATCTCATCCCTTGAGCCGTATCCTCAAGCAATATGCCCTGCGCAGACAATTCATCTCTGATTTCATCAGCACGTGCCCAGTTCTTGGACTTGCGTGCCTCCGTACGCTCTTCAATCAGGCGTTCAATCTCTTCATCCAGAAGCTCTGGCTCAGCGTCCGTATAAATGCGAAGTACCGCATTCAATTCACTGAAGAGTTCAAGCAGCGCACGGATTTCCGCAGCGTTCACGACTTCTTTTTGCACCAGCTGGTTTGCTTCAGCAGCCCATTCAAACAAAGCTGTAATCGCATCCGGAGTATTGAAATCATCCTGCATTTTCTCATGATACTGCTGACGGATCTGCTCCAGTTTGGCAGCAAACTCTGCCGTAATATCCTGATCTACCGTTACTGCCTGCAAACGATGCTTCAGATTGCCTACGGCATTCGCGATCCGATCCACACTGTTTTGCGCTTGTTCCATTGTATCTTCGGTAAAGTTCAGCGGATTGCGATAGTGTGTCGACAACATGAAATATCGAATGGCTTCACGTTTGTACTGTGTCCGAAGGTCTTTTACAAGCACTCCGTTACCGAGCGATTTCGACATTTTTTCGTTATCGATGCGGA
The DNA here is from genome assembly GCF_050455445.1 of Paenibacillus sp. MABNR03. Taxonomy (NCBI): domain Bacteria; kingdom Bacillati; phylum Bacillota; class Bacilli; order Caryophanales; family Paenibacillaceae; genus Paenibacillus; species Paenibacillus sp. MABNR03. Next base: position 16,776 of record NZ_JBCIYR010000012.1, on the reverse strand, counting down.
TAAATCCGTTATGCATCCAGTAGTTGGCGAGCGGTTTGCCTGTCAACACCTCGGATTGGGCGCATTCGCACTCATGGTGCGGGAACTGCAGATCCTGTCCGCCTCCGTGTATATCGAGCGTATCACCCAGGTATTCACGCGCCATGGCAGAGCACTCGATATGCCAGCCTGGTCTTCCATCCCCCCAAGGGCTGGACCAATAGATCTCACCCGGTTTAGCCGCTTTCCAGAGTACGAAGTCTTCCGGATGTTCCTTGCGTTCATCTACACCAATCCGGATCCCAAACTGCAATTCCTGCAGGTTCTGCTTTGACAATTTGCCGTACTCCTCGAATTTGCCGGTGCGATAATACACGTCGCCACCATTTTCATAGGCAAATCCCTTCTCAACCAGCTCACGGATAAAATCAATAATGGGCGGCATATTCTCCGTTACTCTCGGGTTACTGCTCGCCTTTGGAATCCCCAGTCCCTCAAGATCTTCGTAGTACGCCGCAATAAACTTCTCTGCGACATGAGGAACATCCGTACCAAGCTGTTCAGCTTTGCGAATCAGTTTATCATCAACATCCGTGAAGTTTACAACGTAGTTCACTTCATGTCCTGTCTGTTCCAGATAACCGCGAACTGTGTCGAAAAAAATAACCGGACGTGCATTTCCGATGTGAATGTAATCATACACTGTCGGTCCGCATACATACATTTTCACTTTCCCAGGCTCTTGGGGAACGAAATTCTCTTTGGTACGACTCATCGTATTGTAAATTTGAAGCGTCATGGTCACTTTCCTTTCATCCATACTTCCTTATTTATTTATTGTATCACGGGAATTCTCACTCTTGCGGGTATCCTGTAGTGTACGCACCTCTTCACGCAACCGTTCAATCTCTTGCTGCATACTGCGCAGGGAGTCAATGACCGGATCGGGCAGCTGCTGGCTCAAACGGTCTACCCGTCGTCCATCCTGTTTGACGATTCTTCCCGGTATGCCTACAACGGTGCTGTTGGATGGCACTTCTTTGAGTACCACGGAGTTGGCTCCAATGTTACATTGATCACCAACGCTGAATGAACCGAGTACTTTGGCTCCGGATGAGATAACCACATTATTGCCAATCGTCGGGTGTCTCTTTCCTTTTTCTTTCCCTGTTCCGCCAAGAGTAACCCCCTGGTAAATAACAACATCATCGCCAATTTCACAGGTTTCTCCAATAACGACGCCCATTCCATGGTCAATAAACAACCGATTCCCAATGGTAGCTCCAGGGTGAATCTCGATTCCTGTCATAAAACGGCTGATCTGCGAAATGAACCGGGCGACCGAGAACCAACTGCGTTTGTAAAAAAAGTGTGCGATCCGGTGCGCCCATATCGCATGCAGCCCCGAATAGGTGAATACGACCTCGAACCATCCCCGGGCAGCCGGATCGTTTTCAAACACCGCCTGGATATCTGATCTGATCTTCTTAAACATGCTCGTTCCCCTCTTGTTCAGGTCTTCGTCCTCCGGCATCCCGGACGGCGCAGCCCTCTTGGTAGTGTACTGCTGACTCGCCCTAAACAAAAAACGCCCCTGCAGCATAATGCTGCAGAGGCGTTAATCGCGGTCCCACTCTGCTCGGTTCACTCTTACATAACAGGATTGGTCAGCCAAGTACGCTGTTCCTTTCCTGCACAAATAAAAATGCACCCTCAAGCGGTTCGGTAACGGAAACCAACCGTCACAACCTATCCTGACGTTTTCCTCTTCTGCACGTTCAAGAGGCGGGGCCGGATTCGGCTGTGCAGCTCACGGGCGCATTTCGACTGACGGACAGCGGATGGCTCACAGCCACCGCAGCCAAAGAAATTCATTCTTTGCCGCGGGGCCATCCTCTCTGAATCTGTCCGGTTCAGTCTACTCCTCCCGGTCTTTGCTGTTCTATGGATTAATGTAAAATGTTTAAATAATGATTAATGTCATTTAACCTTCGTGTTGCTATTATAGCGAAAAGGTTATGGACTGACAACAGCCTTGCGGCATCTTTGGCCAAACTAAATACCTGAGTTCAGGAACAGAAATACACGGAGCTAACCGTCCTGTATTACGCGCCTTTCACCTGTGCATGCAGACGCTCGATAACCGTATCCCGGCCAAGCAGCACGATCGTCTGATTCAGGTCACGTCCATGAGTCTGCCCAGTCAGCGCAACACGAATAGGCATAAAGAGCTGTTTGCCTTTAAATCCGGTTTCCTTCTGTACTTCCTTGATCAACGCAGCCATTTTGCTTGGTGTAAACTCTTCGCTTGCCTGCACTTTATCGGCAAAGGCCTTCAGAACCGTTGGTACCTGTTCTTCCCCAAGTACTGCGGCAGCTTCTGCATCAAGCTCCAGATGGGAGCGGAAGAACACCTCAGACAATTCCACAATGTCGGAAGCTGCCGTCATTTGCTCCTGATACAAGTGAACGAGCGTATTTGCCCATTCCTTCTGTTCAGGTGACAACTCAGAAGCAATCCGGCCTGCCTTTTGCAGATGTGGAATAGCCATTTCAGCAATACGTTCCGGGTCTGCATGTTTAATATAGTGATTGTTCAAGTGCGCAAGCTTATGCGTATCAAATACAGCAGGGCTCTTGGACAAACGTTTGGTATCAAAGATGGAAATCAGCTGCTCCTGCGAGAAAATTTCCTCTTCACCTTCTGGCGACCAGCCAAGCAGGGAGATGAAGTTAAACATCGCTTCCGGCAAATAGCCGAGCTGATCATATTGTTCAATAAACTGAATGACGGATTCATCCCGTTTACTCAGCTTCTTGTGATTTTCATTCACGATCAGCGTCATGTGACCGAATTGCGGCGGCTCCCAGCCCAGCGCTTCATAGATCATCAGCTGGCGAGGTGTATTGGAGATGTGATCTTCCCCACGGAGAACGTGGGAAATCTTCATTAGGTGATCATCCACTGCAACTGCATAGTTGTAGGTGGGAATGCCGTCCTTTTTCACAATGACGAAGTCGCCCGATTCCTTGCTGTTGAATGAAATTGTGCCTTTAACCATGTCATCGAACGTATATGTACGTTCTTCCGGTACACGGAAACGAATACTTGCAATACGGCCCTCAGCTTCAAACGCACTGATTTGCTCTGGGGTCAGGTCACGGTGCTTGCCCGAATAACGCGGGGTTTCTCCACGTGCCGTCTGCTCCTCACGCTCCTGCTCCAATTCTTCTTCCGTACAGAAGCAGCGGTAAGCCAAACCTTTGTCCAGAAGTTCCTGGGTGTATTTGCGGTAAATGTCCAAACGTTCCGTCTGACGGTAAGGTCCGTATTCTCCGCCCACATCAATACTTTCATCCCATTCGATTCCGAGCCATTTCAAATATTTCAGCTGGCTTTCTTCACCACCGGCAATGTTCCGTTTCACGTCAGTATCTTCAATACGAATGATGAATTTCCCGTTATTATGCTTAGCATACAAATAGTTGAACAGCGCCGTACGGGCATTCCCGATATGCAGGTGTCCCGTTGGACTTGGCGCGTAGCGCACACGAACTTCTGTGCTCATAAAATATCCCCTCCGTATCTAGTTGGTTGATAATATCATACACGAACAAGGCAAACAACCGATTGGGCGGCAATGCCCTCTCCCCGTCCAGGGAATCCGAGCTGCTCTGTGGTCGTTGCTTTCACATTTACCTGGTCAACATCCGCTTCCAGCGCTTTGGCAATAACCTCAGCCATCTGTGGAATGTATGGAGCCATTTTCGGCTTTTGTGCAATAATGGTTGAATCGATATTGCCCAAACGATATCCGCGGTCTTTCACGAGCTGCCATACATGCTCCAGCAGTTTGAGGCTGTCCGCATCCTTGAACTCCGGATCGGTATCCGGAAAGTGTTTGCCGATATCCCCGAGTGCAAGAGCACCCAGAATCGCATCACTTATAGCATGCAGCAGCACGTCTGCGTCCGAGTGTCCAAGCAAGCCTTTTTCATAAGGAATGGTTACTCCGCCAATAATGCACGGACGTCCTTCCACCAACTGGTGTACATCAAATCCCTGTCCTACACGTATCATCGCTTCTTCTCTCCCCCAAGCAAAAACGCGGCATATTTCAAATCTTCCGGCGTCGTTAATTTGATGTTGGTATAACTGCCTTCCACAACCTTGACGGGCAAACCCTGGCGCTCAGCCAGCATCGCATCATCTGTCCCAAGGAATCCGTCGTTTGCCGCCGACTCGTAAGCACGCAGCAGCGAAGAAAGACGAAAAGCCTGCGGGGTTTGAATACTCCACAGACTGCTGCGGTCAGGCGTCGCCGTAACGATCCCCTCCACATTCACTTGTTTAATCGTATCCTTAACGGGAACGGCGAGTACAGCGGCTCCCCCCGACATCGCGGCCTCCATGCAACCTGTAATCTGCTTACGGTCAACAAAAGGACGTACCCCGTCGTGAACGAGAACCCAATCCGTCTTCAGGGCCTTCAGGCCTTCATGAACAGAATGCTGTCTCTCTTTCCCTCCGGGGATGACACGGACACGCGACTCCAGTCGGTATTCTTTTACCCAATCCAGGCAGCGTTCAACATCTGCGGCTCCGGTTACCAGCACCATTTCACTGATCTCCTTCAGAGCGGCAAACACCTCAAGCGTATGTATGAAAACGGGCTTGTCCTGCAGCAGCAGAAACTGCTTGCTCTCGGTTGTGCCCATTCGGGTTCCCCGACCTGCTGCCACAATGACGACACCCCACCCTTTATCCATGCCGCAATCCCTGCCTTGTCTGTCAGTTTATCGTCCCGGAGATATCATTCACTTATAATATACTCGTAACGATACACTACCCATCATACCGCTTTATTGGGCTTTTTCCAACAGTTTCGGCTTGGCAAAAATCATTCGTCCCGCGGAAGTTTGCAGCACACTGGTCACCAGCACTTCCATCATCATGCCGATGTACTCTCGTCCGCCTTCCACAACGATCATCGTACCGTCATCCAGATAAGCAACACCTTGACCATGCTCCTTACCGTCCTTGATGATTTGAACCATAATCTCTTCACCAGGAAGCACCACAGGCTTCACCGCATTCGCGAGATCGTTAATGTTGAGCACGGATACACCCTGAAGCTCACAGACCTTGTTCAAGTTAAAGTCATTCGTGACGACCTTGCCCTGAAGCACTTTCGCGAGTTTGACCAGTTTGCTGTCCACTTCCGATATTTCTTCGAAATCACCCTCGTAAATGAGTACCTTGACGTCGAGTTCTTTCTGAATTTTGTTTAAAATATCAAGCCCGCGCCGTCCTCTGTTCCGCTTCAGCAGATCCGATGAATCAGCAATATGCTGAAGTTCCTCCAGAACGAATTCCGGAATGACAATAGTGCCTTCGATAAAACCGGTTTTGCATATATCAGCGATGCGGCCATCAATAATGACACTGGTATCCAAAATTTTATGCTCTTCCATCCGTCTGTCTTCGTCCACCTCAGGGTGACCCCACCGCCCAGACATCCAGAATGCCCCCAGATCGTCTTTCTTGGCCATGGCCAGCATGTACCCCGAATATCCACTAACTGCCGTCAGTGCCACCTGAAGCACCTCTCCTGCTGTCCCCAGCCAAGCCAAACATGGATAGAGCAGCAAGGCTACCAGCAATCCTGCAACCGTCCCTGCTGCGCCGGCCGCCAGTTCGTTCATCGGTACTTTGGCCAGAGCATCGATCCCATTCTGCAGTCTGTTTGCCAACAACGCTCCACCAATATTGCACACGGCCATAAACAATACAGCTCCCAGTGCCGTTGCTACCCCTGCTCCCAGCAGCCCTGCCGACTGAATCCATTCAGCCATCCAAGGGACGGATTTTCCTGCCAGATGATATGCCGTGTAGCCAAACCATGCACCGCACAATCCTGTAAAAGTTAAAATGCCTTTTTTCCACATATGTCCCTGCACCTCCTTCAAAAGTTCTTGATCTTCATATCCAGTATGATCCAATTCTCTGAATACTAATCCCGCTCAGAAGAACTTTTTGGAATTGTTGCAATCGTCAGTTGAAAGAAGGTAAATTATTGGCATATAATGAATTCAATTCATATCCCGAGGTGAGTAGCAAAATGAGTACGCTAAGTTTACAGGCTTTTCAGGATCAGGTTTCCGAGCTGTTGCTGCGTCATCGCAGTCTGATTGATGTACTGTCCAAAACAGGACAAGCCGGAGCTTCTGTCAACCGAGCCGTGTCCAAGGCCATTACCGAATGCGGCTGCATTGAGCTGCACGCCACCAAGCAGAAATATGCCCCCGAGAGCGGTATCGCTCAAACCAAAGGCCTGCTGGAGACGCATGTGGAAGGTGAATTGTGTGAGAATTGCAAAGAGGTCATCAGCTCCGAACTGGGGAGGAACCTGTTTTATATGTCAGCTCTCTGCAATCTGCTGGATATCAACATGGAAGAAGTCGTGAATCACGAGTCACAGAAATGTTCGACGTTAGGGATGTTCAATTTGTCGTAATGAACTGCAACTTCGCTGTACAAAGATAGGTACTGTATAGATTTGAATAACAAAAAAAAGCACGTACACTCCTGAAGGAGAATGCGTGCTTTTTATTATGCATTTTTGGGGCATTGATGCGAATTAAAAGAATTCACCGATCGGAAGACCGGGAAGACTTCTCTTCCTTGCGCTTCTTCGCCCGGTTACGCGAGGCTGCCGTCCGCATATTATGCTTCATTCCATACAGGGCGTACAGCACCAGAGGAATGAAGATCAACTTCGACAACTGTTCCGGGAAAATGACAGCAACCGCCACAGCGAAAACGACCACCCAAGGTGCAATCCAGATCGCTTTTCGCGGCAGACCCACCTTTTTGAAATTCGGGTATTTAAGTGAACTTACCATCAAATAGGATAATAACAATGTGGCTATCATCATGCTAACCGGACCAATATCCTTGTTAAACAACGTTAGCGTTGCAAGCACACCTCCGGCTGCCGGAATGGGCAGACCCGTAAAATATCCGGGAATCCCAGGTCTTACGTTGAAACGTGCTAGTCGAATGGCTCCGCAGATGGGAAAGCTTGCTGTGGCTACCCAGGCGAGAACCGGAGAGGCATCCTGAAAGGATACCATAAACATAATGAGCGCCGGAGCTGCGCCAAACGAAACCATGTCGGACAGGGAGTCGAGCTCTTTGCCGAATTCACTCTGTGCATTAAGCGCACGCGCAACCCTGCCATCCAAACCGTCCAGCAGCATGGCAACGATCACCATAATGGCGGCCAGGCTGTAGTTCCCATCGATTGCAAGCAGTATCGCCATCATTCCAAGAAACAGATTACCCAAGGTAAAGAGGTTCGGAATGAATTTGGTTAACATCGTTGCTTCACCTCATCATCTTCAAGCCGTTATAGGCAAATCTATCCATGATCGCTCTGGATTACATTTGTCTGTCAATAAACATCTGCTCCTGCAGACGCTTCAGACCTTCCTTAATGGTCCGGGCACGTACCTCACCAATACCGTCTACTTCATCCAGCTCTTCAATCGTTGCCATAATCACATGAGGCAATTGTTCAAATTGATCCACCAGGTTATGGATAATGACATTTGGAAGACGTGGTATCTTATTCAATACCCGATATCCGCGTGGTGCAACCGAATCTTCCGAAGTGGCAGCCGACGATGGATAGCCGAGCAGACGAACGATATGATGTGCATCGAGCAACTCATCATCCGAAAGTCGTTTGAGGCCCACGATAATTTCGCGGATTTTCTCGTCACTGTCGTCCCGAGCATAGTCCTTGTAGAGCAACCACGCCTCTTCCTCCGTTGTTCCGACCAATTCTTCCATCTGCATGGAGATCAGCCGCCCCTCATTCCCAAGTTCATGGATGTAGCGCTTAATTTCCGTTTTGATGCGCATCACCATTTCGGTACGCTGAATCACATTCACTACCTCAGGGATGGTTACCAATTCCTCGAACTCGGAGGCGCTCAGATTCGTAAGGGATTGCGTCAGTACAGCTTTGTATTTCTCAAGCGTTTGGATCGCCTGATTCGCCTTCGTTAAAATAACTCCGATTTCCTTCAGCGAATATCTAAGCGTTCCCTGATACAAGGTAATAATATTCCGGCGCTGCGATATCGATACGACCAATTTACCCGTTTGCTTTGCTACCCGCTCTGCCGTCCGGTGACGGATCCCTGTCTCTGAGGAAGAGATGGACGAATCCGGGATCAACTGGGTATTGGCGTACAGAATACGCTTTAAATCCTCACTAAGAATAATGGCACCGTCCATCTTGGCGAGCTCATATAGATAGTTGGGGGAGAAATCACAATTAATTGAGAATCCCCCGTCAACGACTTCCATTACTTCAGGGCTGTATCCTACAACAAGCAGTGCCCCCGTCTTGGCGCGCAGCACGTTTTCCAGACCTTCGCGGAAAGGTGTACCTGGTGCGATCAGCCTCAACAAATCATTCATCTTATCCAGTTGGCTCGTATCCTTCATCTTGTTATGCCCCCTAATCTAAAGCAACCGCTAGTGCATCTGCCACGGTATTCACACCGATCAGTTGTATCCCGCGAGGATGTTTCCAGCCCTTTAAGCTTTTCTCCGGTAAAATGACTCGCTTGAAGCCCAGTTTCTCGGCTTCCTTCACACGTTGTTCAGCCCGTGATACGGCCCGAACCTCACCTGTCAAACCAATCTCGCCAAAAATAACGTCATCCGGCTTGGTCGGCACATCTCTCAAACTGGATGCAATGCTCACCGCAACCGCCAAATCTACTGCCGGTTCATCGAGCCGCACGCCTCCGGCTACATTCAGGTATGCGTCCTGTGTTTGCAAAAACATGCCCATCCGCTTCTCGAGAACCGCAATAATCAGGTTCAGCCTGTGATGGTCTATCCCTGTTGCCATACGGCGGGGAGATGGAAAATGAGTTGCCGAGATGAGTGCCTGCAGCTCAACCAGCATAGGCCTTGTGCCTTCCATACTGGCGACTACGGTAGAACCGGCTACACCTAGCGGACGTTCGGACAAAAAGAGTTCCGAAGGGTTGCCCACTTCGCGCAATCCATCCTCACCCATTTCGAAAATACCAATCTCATTGGTTGAGCCAAAACGGTTTTTCACCGCACGCAACAATCGATACGTATGATGTCGTTCTCCTTCAAAATAAAGAACACAATCCACCATATGTTCCAGCATCCGCGGACCGGCAATCGCCCCTTCTTTCGTAACATGCCCCACAAGGACGGTTGCAATGCCTCGCCCTTTGGCGATGCGCATAAACCGGGAAGTACATTCCCTTACCTGCGCTACACTGCCGGGTGCACTGGTGACTTCTGGCAGATATACCGTCTGAATGGAGTCGATGACAAGAAAATGCGGCTGGATCTGCTCCACCGCTTCCTCTACACGTTCCATATTTGTTTCACACAGCACATACAGTTCAGGAGAGAGCGCATCCAGACGGTCAGCCCGTAATTTGGTTTGCTTCACCGATTCCTCACCCGAAACATATAACACGCGCAAACCTGAATGGGTTAGAGCATGAGAAGTCTGCAACATCAGCGTTGACTTTCCGATTCCCGGATCTCCGCCCACCAGCACGAGAGAACCCGGAACAATTCCGCCGCCCAATACCCGGTTTAGCTCACCGATTCCAGTCTGCACACGCGGTTCCTGACCGCTATCTATATCTATGATGGGAAGGGGTTTATCTTTACTGTCAAAGAGGGGGGAATTTCTCCCTTGTGTTTTGACAACCGTTTCTGTTTCTTCCACCATGGAATTCCATGACTGACAACCCGGACATTTGCCATACCATTTGGGGGCTTCATAACCACATTCCGTACATTGAAACTTGGTTTTAACTTTGGCCACTTCAGCACTCCTAGGATTTATTTTATAACAGCATTTTGCATTTTTCGACGAATTTTGCCTAACTTCCTGACGTGCAGGGTTAATAAAAGTTTACCATTGTTTGAGATTTTTCGTAAAGGATTATCGTAAACTTTACACATGTTCCATGAACAGCAAAAAATCCTCCCCGGCCGAAGCCGGAAAGGATCATTTTCAATCATGTTAAAACTTTACTTACTTTGTTTCGATTTCTTCATTGGAAGGAACGACTGCGTCCTTTTTGGTTACAGAAAGCGCGCCATTCTCTTCATCGATTAACAATGAATCGCCTTTGGTCACCGTACCTGTGAGCAATTCCTCAGACAATTTGTCTTCAATATGCTTCTGGATCGCCCGACGAAGCGGACGGGCACCATACGCTGGATCGAAGCCGGCTTTGGCCAGGAAGGCCTTGGCGTTGTCGGTGAGTTCGAAGTCGACCTCGTATTCACGCAGTCGTTTGCGAAGCTCTTCGCTCATCAGTGTAACAATCTCAGCAATGTGTTTCTCTTCAAGAGAGTGGAACACGATAATTTCATCAATCCGGTTAAGGAACTCTGGACGGAAGCTTTTCTTCAGCTCATCCATGACCTTACCCTTCATGTTATCGTAATCCGCACCTGCATCCACAACAGCTGTGAAACCAAGTGTAGAGTTGCGTTTAATCGCTTCGGCACCCACGTTGGATGTCAGAATGATCAATGTGTTGCGGAAGTCCACGACACGACCTTTGGAGTCTGTCAGACGGCCATCCTCAAGCACTTGCAGCAGGATGTTGAACACTTCTGGATGTGCTTTTTCGATCTCGTCGAGCAGGACTACGGAATATGGTTTGCGACGAACCTTCTCTGTCAGCTGGCCGCCTTCTTCATATCCTACATATCCTGGAGGCGCTCCGACGAGTCTTGAAGTCGAATGCTTCTCACCATACTCGGACATATCGATCCGGATCACTGCATTCTCATCTCCGAACATGGCTTCTGCGAGTGCACGAGCCAGCTCGGTTTTACCTACCCCAGTAGGACCAAGGAAGATGAATGAACCCATTGGACGTTTCGGATCTTTCAATCCGGCACGTGCCCGACGAACCGCACGGCTGACCGATTTCACCGCTTCATCCTGACCGATGACACGTTCATGCAGGATGGACTCCAAGTTCATCAATCGTTGTGTCTCTTCTTCTTTCAGCTTGTTCACCGGAATTCCTGTCCAGTTGGCTACCACTTGTGCGATATCCTCAGGAGTCACTTCGGAATCCGTGCGACCTTGTTTTTCTTTCCATTGATTCTTCGTTACATCCAGCTCTTCACGGATTTTTTGTTCCGTATCACGCAGAGCTGCTGCTTTCTCGAACTCCTGACTTTGAACTGCTGCGTCTTTTTCCTTACGGATATCTTCCAGACGGCTTTCCAGTTGTTTCAGGTTTGGCGGGATGGTGTATGAGTTCAATCTTACTTTGGAACCCGCTTCATCAATCAGGTCAATCGCTTTGTCTGGCAGGAAACGGTCTGTGATGTAGCGATCAGACAATTTAACCGCCTGTACAATGGCTTCGTCTGTGATTTTTACGCGGTGATGTGCCTCGTAACGATCACGCAAACCGTGCAGGATTTGAATTGCTTCTTCCGGAGAAGGCTGATCTACTGTAATCGGTTGGAAACGACGCTCCAGCGCGGCATCCTTCTCGATATATTTGCGATATTCATCCAGTGTTGTTGCACCGATGCATTGCAGTTCTCCACGGGCCAGAGCCGGTTTCAGAATGTTCGAAGCATCAATGGCACCTTCTGCTCCGCCAGCACCGATCAGGGTATGCAATTCGTCGATAAAGAGTACAATGTTACCCGCTTGACGAATCTCATCCATGATTTTTTTCAAACGATCCTCAAATTCACCACGATACTTCGTTCCGGCAACAACCGAACCCATATCCAGGGTCATAACCCGTTTGTCGCGCAATGTTTCCGGAATTTCGTTAGCGATGATTTTCTGTGCAAGACCTTCGGCAATTGCCGTTTTACCTACACCTGGTTCACCGATCAATACCGGATTATTCTTGGTACGACGGCTCAGCACCTGAATGACACGTTCGATTTCCTTGCTGCGGCCGATCACCGGATCCAGGTTGTTTTCCTTCGCGTAAGCAGTAAGGTCACGTGCCAGACTGTCCAGAGTTGGCGTGCTTACGTTAGCAGGAGTTCCGTTATGGCTGGATACTGCCTCACTGCTGCCAAGCAATTGCAGCACTTGTTGACGTGCTTTGTTCAAGCTGATACCAAGGTTATTGAGCACACGTGCCGCAACACCCTCGCCTTCACGAATCAATCCGAGCAAAATGTGCTCTGTGCCTACATAGGTGTGACCCAATTTGCGAGCCTCATCCATAGACAATTCAATTACTTTTTTCGCACGAGGCGTATATGCAATGTTGGTAGGCTGCTCCTGGCCGCGGCCAATTAGCGTTTCTACTTCATCCTGAATTTTTTCCAATCCGAGTCCCAGGCCGATCAGTGCTTTGGCTGCAATGCCTTCGCCTTCACGAATGAGGCCGAGCAAAATGTGCTCAGTACCGATGTTATTATGACCGAGACGGACAGCTTCTTCCTGGGCGAGTGCGAGCACCTTCTGGGCCCGTTCCGTAAATCTTCCAAACATCATATCTCCTGCACCTCCATGGTTTTGGATAAAACGGGGCCTACTAACGATCCCGCCGTATTCTTCATATCATTTTTGTCTGCAGCCGTGCTGCGAATAAAATCATTCAGCATTTATGGAAATGCTCGTTATATAAAAGCCGCAGAAGCGGCATGAAACCTTAGGACAGTTCAATCCAAATGGAACTACTGGGATTGACTGGCTGAATTGATCGTATCACGAATCAACTGAGCCCGGTAGATGTCACGCTCATCCGTGCGCATATCTTCCCCGAATGTTTTCTGCAGGAAGCCTGGCTGGGTCATCACATTCAGCTCATTCATTATAGTGATGGACAAGCCATTCAACAAGCCCAGATCCACACCAAGGCGAACATCAGAGAGACGCTGTGCGGCTTCCTTGGAATCCATGATGGCTGCGTGCGACAAAATTCCATACGATCGCATCACTCTATCGGTAATCCGCAGTTTGGAGTCTGAAATTAACCGCTCTCTGGCAGTACGTTCATGCTCAATAATTTGCTGCACTACGCCGTGCAGATTGTCGATAACCTCTTGTTCCGTCTGTCCAAGCGTAATCTGATTGGAGATCTGGAAAAGGTTGCCCATCGCCTCGCTGCCTTCACCGTAGATTCCACGTACGGTTAACCCCACTTGAGAAACAGCGGTCAGAATACGTCCAATCTGCTGTGTCATCACCAGAGCGGGCAGATGCATCATAACAGATGCTCTCACACCTGTACCTACATTGGTAGGACAGCTGGTCAAGTATCCTCTGCGGTCATCAAAGGCATAATCCACATGCGCTTCAAAAGCATCATCTATGGCGGAAGCTTTCTCCCAGGCTTCTTTGACCTGGAACCCCGGATAGAGGCATTGGATACGAAGATGGTCTTCTTCATTTATCATAATACTGACGGATTCATCCTCACTGAGAATGACCGCACCATTTTTGGATTCATTCACAAGATTGGGGCTGATCAGATGTTTCTCCACCAGCACCCGCTTGTCGAGATCATCAATATCCATCAAATCCAAGGTGTGGAAATCTCCAAAGGCATGAACGTCATCATATTGAAGTACTTCGCTCAGCTTATTCAGCACTTCTTCCGATTGCTCATTGGAAGCCAGCATCGGAAACGGATAATGCTGCAGGTTGCGTGCGATCCGGACACGGCTGCTAATGACGATTTCGGAATCAGCCGCATCACTGCGCATCCAGTCGCTGAGCGCCTTCTCTGTAAAACGCAGATTAGGCATTACGCATCCCTCCTACTCATGGCAAACTTTACTCCTGGGCTATTTCTTTTTCAAGTTCCCTGATCTGATCACGAATCTGAGCCGCCTCTTCAAATTCCTCTTGGGCGATACTCTCCTGAAGATCACGTTTCAGGTCGGCAATCTGCCGTTTCACCTTGATGCGTCCCCCGGCACGTGCAGGAACTTTGCCTACATGGGTTGTGCTGCCGTGGACTCTTTTAAATAATGGATCCAACCGACTGTCAAAATATTTATAACAAGAACTGCAGCCGAACCGGCCGATTTTGCTAAACTGTGAGTAAGTCATGCCGCACTCTTCACAACGAAGGGCTTGAGCAGGGGGTGCCCCCGCATTCCCATTCTTGGGTTCAAAATCAAGCAACCCGGACAACAGATTATGAATGGAAAATCCTCCTGCTGTTCCAGGAATCATTTCTCCCTTTTCACGGGCACATGACTCACAAATATGGAATTCCGTCTTCTCTCCATTCACGATTTTCGTAAAGTGAAGTGTAGCCGGACGTTTGTCGCATTCTTGGCACAGCATTTATAGATGTACCTCCTTGATCCCGATAGTTTTCATTTACCGAGCAAAGATATTAACATCGCCTTCAACATTCTGGCACGAATTTGATCCCGGTAAGGAAGTTTGACCAATAAAATTTCTCTTGATACAGCTGCACGCATCAACCCGGCTTCCCGTTTACTTAGAAAACGCGCTTCTTCCAGTTGATAAATCAGGCCTTCGGCAGCTGTCTGTCCAATCTCATCCCCGATACTATGGTGCAAATGATTATGCAGAGCAGAGTGAGCCGGCAATTCAATCCGCTGAATGCGGACATAACCGCCACCGCCACGTTTGCTCTCGACCAGGTACCCTTTTTCAAGAGTAAAACGTGTGCTAATTACATAGTTGATCTGGGATGGTACGCATGAGAATTGATCTGCGAGATCATTGCGCTGAATTTCAACCATTCCTTCGGGACTTTCATGCAAAATACTCTTCAGATATTGTTCGATAATATCAGAGATATTACGCATCCACTCATCCTCCACTGTCTGAAACGTTAAGTCAATAAGGACCCACACGCCCCCACAGAGTACACCTTCTCAACCCATTTAACCAATTGGGGAAACAGCGAATCTTGAATTCCACTGGCTTATTCGGGAGAGCAAGGACGCACGAAGGTCCTTTGATATTGCCTCTTTCCGATGATTCTTTAGATGTGGCATTAAAGATGTGATCACCGGATTGTAGAAAGAAAGCTACGTAAGTATTAAACCTTCAGTTGACTTTGACTTTCTTTGACTTTATATACATTATAGCATATTTTGTGGTTTTGCCAAGTGGGGTCACTATTCATTTTTTACGATTTTACACGAAATATTCCCCGGACACAAAAAAACCTCTCCAAAACAGCCGGAGAAGTTCATTTGTCTTACTGTAGCGCGGTTTCTCTATAAAGGTTGAAAGGGGGCAGAATCGATGTTATCGACTTACATATAAGTGTCTGGAATGTACTTAGAAAAAATCAAGCAAATAGGTTTCCCGTTCAGGAATCGCGTGTTCCAGTGCACTAATTACTTCCGCAGGACCATCAATTCGGCCCATCCGTGCCATCTCTGCAGGTCTGCGATATCCCATAAGCATCGCTGTAAGTGCTTGGATGTCGACCTTAAGCGTCTGATCTTCCAAGACAGGTTCCGATGTTTTCCATATGGAAGCCGTACCATTCATCGCTACATTCAGCTGC
Source organism: Paenibacillus sp. MABNR03 (assembly GCF_050455445.1). NCBI lineage: Bacteria > Bacillati > Bacillota > Bacilli > Caryophanales > Paenibacillaceae > Paenibacillus > Paenibacillus sp. MABNR03. The sequence continues at coordinate 1,209 of NZ_JBCIYR010000012.1, read as the reverse complement.
CATACCCCCTCATTCCACGGTGCATGTGCATCTTCTACCTCAAGCTGAATCTGTAACGGAGAATCTTGATTTGCAAAAGGATACTGCGAAATGAACTGCTCCACACTAACGATTCTCGCCATAAAGTATGGGGAAATCTCCTGCTGAATCCGTGGATTATCCAGTTGAAAGGCCAGTGTATCGTTCGCAGGCGCTTTTAACGTCACCTCATCAATCATCGAATCATGATTGGCGATAAACGTCCACAACCCTTGTCTGGCCTCTTCATTTAGGTGCACCAACTCACCGATGGTAAATTTTCTTTCCTTGACCTCGTAGAGTACGTAGCCTTGAGGTAGTCCCGCCTCATCATAGTAAACAGCCCGCTGGCTCCCTTTCTTGGCAAAAACTGAATTTTCCCACCAGGCATCCTCTCGACTTAAGGTTCCGTTATAACGTTCTGCATACGTGTCATAAACCTTCTTCAGCACCGATAGCTCTGGATTACCCCGCCGAAGGGTGCCTAGAGTTGGCTTCTTCGCAGGTAATTGATCGGTGGACAGCTTATATTGCTTAAACTCTACGTAGGTCTCCCACCCATATTTCCGGTAAAAAGCAAACGAGAACGGATGCAGGAAGGAAATGCTCTGTTTATTCCGATTCATTTCTTCCAGTGCAAATTTAAGCAGCCCTGCTACCCAACCTTTTCGCCGGTATTCCGGCCAAGTTGCCACACCCGCTATACCTCCCATCGCAAATGATCGACCTTGTATATAGGTTTGAAAAGGAATGATCTGAAGTTTGGCTCCAACTTGGCCATCCTCATACACTCCCAACACATTGTGTGAGGCGAACTCCTCTCGGCGTTTTTCAATCTGTTCCTCGTTTAATACAAACTGAAAAGCGTACTCCGAAAGCGTCATACACGCTTCGAAATCATCAGTGGTTAGTTTGCGAATGTCCATGTCGTTCTGCACCCCGTTCTCTAGAATTGTAAGTGACTCAAAATCGTGTGCGGAAATGTGATGTATGTACTTCTATGAGTGTGTCAGAGGTGTGAAACAAAGTCAAATAAGAGATGCATGTGCATCTCCCGGTAAGAACATATATTCAATATATAGGTGTGTTATACATAAAGCCTACGGCAAGAAAAATAAACAAATAAAAACCACCACCGAATATCATCGGCAGTGGTTCTTTGCTTGGCAACGTCCTACTCTCCCAGGACCC
>NZ_JBCIYR010000011.1:0-67963 GCF_050455445.1 Paenibacillus sp. MABNR03 | reverse complement strand
CCTCTAGCGCCGATGGTACTTGGACCGAAGGGTCCTGGGAGAGTAGGACGTTGCCAAGCAAAGAACCACTGCCGATGATATTCGGTGGTGGTTTTTATTTGTTTATAGGACAGAAGCAGTGGGGATACAAGCATCAAAAGAAGGTAACAGTATTGTTACAGAAAGCAAGTAGGAAATCAGTATAATAGGACTATGTTAAATATGCTAAAAGTACCTGACCACAGAGCTGGAATGTGCAGCTGTGAAAAGGAGGGTGTGTGTGTTAAGTTGGCGGAGACTTGGGCTGTATTCATTTCTAATGATCTGCATCTTGGGTGTGCTTACAGGATGCGGTGATACAGGACCTTCATGGACTTCATATGAAGGCGCGGTAAACGAGAAGAGTTTCCCTGTACCGAAAGTAGCGAATAAATCTGACCAATCCGAAAACAACTCGGATATGGATTATGTTCGATATACATTGTCTGGTATTAGTGAGAGCACCAGCTTGCCTGAAGTATATCTAGACGAGATCAAAAGCTGGGGCTGGACGGAGAAACAAGCCAAGAGTACATCCAATACCTCAAACTCTCTTCATGTGTTTGCTAAAGAGGGACATATTGTACATTTAGCTGTACATGATGGATTCTTTACGCTTATGGTACCTAAAAATGATACTGCGACAACAACAGTGAAATCCCTGGATGATGACGATGAGTAAGATTTTTCGGTTTGAATTGTAACATTGTAATGTTCAGACTATACAAGTTCCCGTATTCAAGCGGGGACTTTTTTATGTTGAGCTCAGATATGTAAATAGGGTATATGCAGAAGTATGGAAACGGGGAATGTAGAGGTTTGCTGCGTAGATGCTCTGATAGCATGTAGATGCTTTGGTGAGATAGTGAAGGCGTATTAGGCTGCTTCTCTGAGGGTGTAGGTACTTCTTTTGTTGGTCAAAGACGTGGAATGAATCCAGAAGAAATGCACTGTGATATGAGTGAGAAGTGAAGATCTGCAGTATGCTGAGCCTCTAAAGCTAAGTTTTTGTCCGAATAAATGTCCTATCAATAAATTAATGGGAGAAGACATGGTATGAAAAAGTGGGGATAACCTTCGTAGCTTGTACCCACGCTGTGGATAAAGGGAAGAGCATATAGAATAAATAAAGGTTATCCACTGTGGATAACCTTTATCAATTTGATGCATGTAGGTAGTTCATGGTTATACGAAAGCCAGGAAATACACTTAAAGACGAAGTAGAGTTATATGGTGTATGTATTGCATATTTACATATTGTTATTTTTGACACATGAGGTTAAGGCTTTTATTGAAGATAGTACGAAACGTCTTGTTCATTTAATTTGATTAATCCGTCTTTGCGTTCACGTGAGAGGATCATGACAACATACAGACGGGGGAAGAGCAGCCACAGATGCCAGAAGATCAGTGAAAGCGTGAAGGACAGGGGCGACCATATCAGACAAACGGTAATGATGCATAATCCAATCCAGCTCATATTCAAATGTACCCTGACAAACATACGATAGCTGAAATGCTGATCCGGTATGTATCCTAACCAAGGCATATGGAAGTTCCACCGCCAGCGTTTTGCATAAGAGGTGCGGACCAGAAGCAATATGGTTCTGGCAATGACATAATGAATCCAAAGGGTGATCGGCCCTGCCAGCAGGAAAAAGAAGAGGCCAGTCCAGGAGAATGCCAGTAAGTTAAAGAAAAGCATAATGATAGGCAAGCACAGGTAGCTGTAGATAACGCTGCGGGCAATAGCCTTTTTTTTCAGAAGCCGGTACTGATAAAATGTAGCTTTATTCTCCGGTTCGGCGGTCATACGATTACAAATCCTCCTTCTGGGATCACGTTCTTGTTGGACGTATACCTTTTGCATGTTTATTTTGTAAATGATCCATATACGATATGAACCCTGGAAGCGCTATAAGGTTATTGTACAAGCATGGAGAAGAAACTTATACAAGTATACCTTTGGGCTCCTTGGCTGTCAGGTTCTGTTGTATTATATATCGGCTGAAAATCAAAGTTTTTTTAAGATTATAGAATATAAGTTTTCAGTAGGGGTGAAGGTGTGGCATACAGGAGGCAGGATATCGTAATGGAAACCAGGCTGAATTCAGAAAAGTACGAGCGATAGGCGATTTGTTGAACTTTCGAATCGGTACAGACACCCAATGCACGGTGAACGAATATATATGTTTTATAGAAAGAAAGCACTATGAAAAGGTTTAAAATAATAGAAACTGTGCAATACTGATAGTAAACGTAAAACAAGGTGGGATGGTTGATGGAAGAACACACCGAACACACATGCATTATCTGCGAACAGAAAAAAAGAGAAGGCATTTTTATTGTATCTGAATTTATATGCGATGCTTGCGAAGCAGAGATGGTTCATACCGATGCACAGGATGCCAAATACAATTATTTTATACACCAAATGAAACAAATTTGGGTGCAAAAAAACGCATAATGACAAACTAACCAAGACATCCATTGATGTAGGTGTATCTAGAGGCCCGTGGGGCCTTTTTCTGTTTTGTACGGAGAAATGAAGGACAGGGAGGAGAGAAGAGCAGTGGATTCAGCAAAAAGGCTGATATAATAAAGAATGACGGAGAGAAGAAAAAAGAGAAGAAGAGTCTAAGCAGGACTTTTACTTGATTGTCGGAACAAGAGAAGGCGGGCTCAGTAGTGGTCCCTTATTATAGGAAGATTATGAAGTAACTTGTACCCAAATTTAACGAGTAACAGGAAGGTTATTCTATGAAAAATAAATCATATCAGGCTCCTTTGTACGAGGCATTGCTCACTTACCAGGAGTCGGGGAATCGTTCCTTTCATGTCCCTGGACATAAGAATGGACAAGTCTATAGAGATTTGATCGAAAAAGCAAATAGGGGGCCGTCTGGGATGTCTGAAGTCGTTCCAACAACGGCATTCCTGGAAATGATGCAGATGGATGTAACGGAGATTTCGGGTACAGATGATCTACACCATCCCGAGGGGGTTATTCTGGAAGCTCAACAGCTCGCGGCGGATTGTTTTGGGGCTGAAGAGAGCTTTTTTCTTGTGGGGGGAAGTACGGCGGGTAATTTGGCTGTGCTGCTTACGGTCTGTGATGAGCCCAATAGTATTGTACTGGTACAGCGCAATGTACATAAGTCTGTCATCCATGGGCTGATGTTGGCTGGCGCCAGAGCTGTATTTCTGGAGCCATGGGTTGATCCTGTGAGTGGACTTGCCGTTATGCCGTCGGTGGAGACGGTTGAGGCTGCTGTCCAGGCATATCCTGAGGCAAAGGGGGTACTTGCCACTTTGCCGAACTATTACGGCATGGGCGCTGATCTGACGCCCGTAGCCGAGATATGCCACGCTGCTGGCATGCCACTGCTCGTGGATGAAGCGCATGGCGCGCATTATGGGCAGCATCCGGAGCTGCCTGCCTCAGCACTGTCCTGCGGAGCTGACGGTGTGGTGCAGTCGACCCATAAGATGCTGTCTGCCTTCACCATGGGAGCCATGCTGCACGTCCAGGGACCACGATTGAATCGGTCCCTGCTGCGTCAGCGCCTGGCCATGGTGCAGAGCTCAAGCCCATCATACCCAGTGATGGCTTCGCTTGATCTTGCGCGCCGTCTGCTGCATGTGCAGGGCGCCGACACCTTCACGGCGGGGCTTGCCGCCGTGGACGCCTTCAAGCGCGGCCTTGCAGAGCTGCCGCGCTTTCAGCTGCTGCAGCCTGCACAGGCGCTGCAGCAGGAGCCGCCAGCCGAGGCAAAGCCGGCTGCTGGCGATAACGGGGCCGCCGACGCATCGGGGCGGCCATCAACCCTGCCCGCGCCAGCAATGCCATCTGGCGCGGGCTACACCGCTCAGGACCCTTTCAAAGTCGTCATATATGACGGGGCAGGGGTACTGAGCGGTTATGGGCTGCAGCAACAGCTGGAAGCACATGGCTGCGTGCCCGAGATGAGCGACGAACGATACGTCGTCCTGCTCTTCAGTCTTGGCTCGACGATGCAAGACGCCGAGCATCTGTTACAGGCACTAGGACATATAAGCCGAGCTAATGGACAGAGTCAATTACAGACTGAGCCATTGGGGCAGGCTACAACGAATGGGGTGCACTATATTTCCACGTGGAACAATTTTCAACATGGCGCACTTGTTACCTTTTCGGAGCCGATTCCATTCTCACTGCAGCCTGTTCTGGATAAAGACACGACAGAAGTTGCCCTTGAAGACTGTGCAGGTTATCGATCGGCTGAGATGATTATTCCGTATCCTCCAGGAATTCCTCTTATTTATGCCGGGGAGAAAATAAGTGAACCCGTGATAGCACGTATCCAGCTTCTGAGAGATGAAGGTGCAAAATTTCATGGTGCAGCCGATGTTACTCTTCGGTCTTTGAAGATCATTAACAACTAACTCAGGCTAATTTTGACCTGAAATGAGATAGCGGTATTCATTTATACTATTGAAGACAGCATGTGTTCTGGACATAAGAAAGAAGGGAATTAACGTTGGATATTCCGTTAAAAAAATATACAGGAATAATCCTGCAAGTCATGCTGATGTATGGCTTTTATTGGATAGGAACCTGGGTGCAATCTATACTGCATCTACCATTAACAGGAAGCATTGTTGGTATGCTGCTTTTATTCATCGTCATTCAACTGGGGTGGATCAGGATTAGCTGGGGAGATGAAGGTTCATCCTGGCTCCAGTCCCATCTGCAATTATTGTTTATCCCGCCTACGGTGGGCATCATTAATCATTTTGATTTCTTTACTGCTAATACAATCCTGCTAGTGCTGGGGTTGATCCTCAGTACATTAGTAACCAGTCTGTTGTCTGCAAAAATCAGTGAGTGGCTTATGGCGTGGAAATCATCGCATCAAGGCAAGAAGGAGGCGAACCCATGTCAACATTCATCATCGGAATGGGAATGATTGCTCTAACACTGGTCTTATATATTCCAGCGACTCATTTATACAAACAAGTGAAATGGCCTATTCTTATGCCTGTATTAACGTCAACAGCAGTCATTGTGGTAATCCTGCTGTTAGCGGGAATCAAGCTGGAGACCTACATGCTCGGCGGAAAGTGGATACAGGATCTTCTGGGCCCTGCAGTCGTTTCATTAGCCTTTCCCTTATCCAAGCATATGGATGTGTTGAAGCGGAATGTCATTCCTATCCTGGGTGGCACGCTTGGAGGCAGTTTTGCAGGCATGTTTACCGGAGCATCAGCAGCTCTGCTGCTTGGTTATCCCAAAGATATTGTGATTGCTTTATTGCCGAAGTCAGTCACTACCCCTGTTGCCATCCAGTTGGCAGATCAGGCAGGAGGAAATGCTTCCTTTACATCCTTGTTTGTGATGATTGCCGGCTTTTCGGGGATATTACTTGGGCCGATGATTTTGAAATGGGCCAGAGTAAACAGCAATAATGCTTATGGGATTGGACTTGGCTCGGCCTCTCATGCACTTGGCATGGCCAGATCCTTCGAATATGGGGAGAATGCTGTAGCATTGAGCTCTGTATCCATGATTGTCAGTGCCATAGCCGGATCATTGTTCCTCCCGTTATGGGTCTTGATGATCTACGGTTGATCAGGCTCCCTCTATTGAAAATATTGGTGGAATAGCTGACCGCTAACGCCTGATCATGTATAGTATTATAGTAGAAGCTTGTACAACAGGCTAAACTACTTTACCCATGATCATGAACATATACACCTCTGGGCATGTAATTTCATAATCTGGAGTAGAAAGATCAAAGTCATATAATTTTCGCAGCATGGAAGATGCAATTATCGACATAGAAAGCAGGGAAGCATATGCAGGGCAGAGGTAAATTCATTACGCTGGAAGGGGGAGAGGGATCCGGCAAAACGACGATGATCAGCCAATTGGGTTCTTACTTTGAGGAACAGGGTATACCTTACGTAGTTACCCGTGAACCTGGCGGAATTGAGATCGCAGAGAAAATACGTGCAATCATTCTTGACCCTCTTCATACGGCAATGGATGCTCGTACCGAAGCACTGCTCTATGCAGCTGCACGCAGCCAGCACCTGGCGGAGAAGGTGGAGCCTGCGCTGAAGGAGGGAAAGACGGTCATCTGTGACCGCTTTGTTGACAGCAGCCTGGCTTATCAAGGTTATGCACGTGGACTCGGGATTGAGAATGTGTGGGCCATTAATCGGTTTGCCATAGGTGAGCTTATGCCTGATGTTACACTGTATCTGGACATCGAGCCGGAAGCAGGTCTTGCACGTATTGATGCCCATGATGGACGTGAGGTAAACCGTCTGGACCTGGAAAGTCTTGAATTTCACCGTAAGGTTCGGGAAGGGTATTTCCTGTTGAAGGAACAGTTTCCGGAACGAATTCAGGTCATTGATGCTTCCAAGCGGCCGGATGAAGTCGCAGCAGCATTGATTTTGTCGCTGGAGACAGGGATTTTGAAGGATTTTGGCGAGTAATTGTCTAATATATAGACAGGGCATTTCTTAAGTGCTTATTCTAAAGGAGGTTATGCAGGATGAAACTGATTGTTGCGATTATACAGGATAAAGACAGCAACCGATTATCCAGTGCATTGGTCAAAGCAAATTTCCGGGCAACGAAATTGGCCAGTACCGGTGGATTTTTGAAGGCAGGCAACACGACGTTTATGATCGGTGTCGATGATGGTCAAGTCGAGTCTGTAATGAACGTCATTCGCAGCAGCTGTAAGGTTCGTGAACAGCTCGTGACTCCGGTCACACCAATGAGTGGAACGACCGACTCTTACCTGCCGCTGCCTGTTGAAGTTCAAGTCGGCGGAGCTACCGTGTTTGTTCTGCCAGTAGATCGCTTTGAACACTTTTAATGAATCATTTTGCGTGAATGATGTGAAATGATTTTCTAGCGTCCTTGGTGGCTTATATGCGTCCTTCTTGATATCAGGAAACGGCGCTTTCCGTCCGAAATGAAGCAGTCCCTTCAGTGGATGTTCCTTTCGGGCGGAAGTTGACTATCAAGCAAGTCAGTGGTGGAATGTTTTTCTACCATTATATATAGAGCTTCGTACAGCTTATACAAGGCATCTTCCACGCACAGGCGCAGCGCGCACTGTGCTGATGGTCGATGGCCTACTATGATAGAAAGCGGGCATATCCATGAAAATCAATCCTGGATTCAGACCGGTGCAGAGTGGAATCAATTCTACTGATTCCAGTTCCAAACCGGTCCAATCCAAAAGTTTTTCTGACATGATGAATCACCAGGGCGAACGGGCCTCACAAGCGGAGCTTAACCGCCGGTTAAGTGAAATCCAGATGCAGGGCGATCGCTTGGCACGTTCCATGACGATTCGTGAGCTGAAAGCATACAAGCAGCTTGTCAAAAGGTTTCTGGAGGAAACCGTTCGTCGCGGTGTATCCATGAAAGAGACAAGAGGATGGGACCGACGGGGCAGAGGCAAAAGGTACAAGTTAATAGACGAAATCGACTCAGCTCTTTTATCCATGGCAGACGAACTGCTGGAAACGGAAGAGGGCAAAATCACGTTATTACAACAAGTAGGGGAAATTCGGGGAATGCTTATTAATTTAAGCTTCTGAGGAGGAAGTATGTCCTTTCAACAAATTATGGGTCAGCAGGCGGCGAAGCAGATGTTGCAGAGTAGTTTGAGACGCCAGGCGATAAGCCATGCGTATTTGTTTAGCGGGCCATCCGGCAGCGGGCAGCTGAAGACAGCCGTCACATTTGCCAAGGCCATATTCTGCACTGAGCTTGAAGATGATGCCTGCGGACAGTGTCTTGAGTGCCGTAAAGTGGAGCATGGCAATCATCCTGATTTAACGATGCTTGCCCCAGATGGAAACAACATTAAAATCGATCAGATTCGGGATCTGCAGCGTATCTTTTCATATCGCTCAGAGGCTGGACATCCCAAAGTTTATATCATAGAACAGGCAGAAAAAATGACCGTACAGGCGGCTAACAGCCTGCTGAAGTTTCTGGAAGAACCGCAGGTGCCTGCGGTGGGCATTCTGATTACCGATAATGGACAGGCAATGCTTCCGACCATTCGTTCACGATCACAGCTTGTTCCTTTCAGCGCGCTGAATCCGGAAGAAATGCTGCAAGCTTTGATTGCGGAAGGATACCCTGCCAATCTGGCACGTTCAGCAGTTCATTTGGCGTCAGGATTGGAATCATGTAGAGAAATTCTCCAGCAGAATTGGTTTGCAGAAATTAGAAACGTAATGTTACAATTAGGGAAGGAGTCCCTGGGTAGAGGGAGCACATCATTGATCTCTGCACAGCAGAAGCTTTTTAAAACCGGACTCTCAGAACATCTGGATATTATGCTTAGTCTATTCCATTTATGGTTTAGGGATATGCTGTACGTCCAGCACGGTAGGCATGAACATATCGTTTTTATAGATCAGTTGGACATGCTGTCTCAATTGGCACATACTCGCAGCACGGAGCAGTGGGTCTCCTATATGGATTTGGCCGCAGCATGCAGAAAAAAATTGCGTTTCAACGTCAATGGCCAGCTTTGTCTGGAGCAATTTTTGATCGGTTTGGCATAAGGCTGGGAGAGGACACCATTCATATGCAAACGGTTATAACTTCGGCGGGTTCCCTAAGAAGACAGGGCTTCAGACGAAGTGGGATTGGCTTACAAGGGGGTTAATTTTTTGTACAGTGTAGTGGGTGTCCGTTTCAAAAAAGCGGGCAAAATTTATTACTTCGATCCCCTGGACCTTCCCATTGAGAAAGAAAACTGCGTTATCGTGGAGACAGCGCGGGGGGTAGAGTACGGTAAGGTAGTTGTTGGCAAGAAAGAAGTAAGCGAGTCCGATGTGGTGCTGCCGCTCAAAAAAGTCATTCGGGTTGCTGGAGATACAGATGCCCGTGTGGTGGATGAGAACAAGCGTGCAGCCAAAGAAGCTTTCGGTACTTGTTTAAATAAAATCAAAGACCATGGCCTCAAGATGAAGCTGGTCGATGTGGAATTTACGTTTGATCGCAACAAGATCATTTTTTATTTTACAGCTGAAGGAAGAGTCGATTTCCGGGAGCTGGTCAAGGATCTGGCAAGCATTTTCCGGACACGGATCGAGCTGCGGCAGATTGGTGTACGGGATGAAGCCAAGATGCTTGGAGGGATCGGACCTTGCGGCCGTGTGTTATGTTGTTCTTCCTGGCTGGGAGACTTTGAGCCGGTATCAATCAAGATGGCTAAAGATCAGAGCCTGTCACTGAATCCGACGAAAATTTCAGGGTTGTGCGGAAGACTCATGTGCTGTCTGAAATTTGAGCATGATAACTATGAAAGTGTGAGAGAAGAACTGCCGGCTGTAGGCAAGTTGGTCGTCACCTCTTTGGGTGAAGGGAAAGTTGTCGGCATCAATGCCGGTAATCGCACAGTCCATGTTCAACTGTTCGACATCAGTAAAGTCAAAGAACTTCCGCTGGATGACGTCGTTATCAAGTAAACCATAAAGGTTGCTTCGGGGTGGAAACTTGGAAAAGAAAAATCTGTTTACGCACATTCACGAAATGGAAACCCAATTGGGTCAGTTGCACAGTGATTTAGGAGAGTTAAAAATGATTGTGAAGGAGCTGCTTGAAGATAATCAGCGGCTTACGATTGAAAATGAGCAGCTACGCAAACTGCTCAAGCGTGAAGCTCCGGCAGATCTGCCTGTCCCATCTGCACTGGCTCCAGCCGCTAGACCAGCAGGTCCGGCGACAGGTGAAGATGTGGTAGGTGAAGGATATGATAATCTGGCCCGGCTGTATCACGAAGGATTCCATATCTGCAATGTCTATTACGGACATTTGCGGACGGAAGGCGATTGCCTGTTCTGCCTGTCTTTTTTGAATAAATGAAGTGACCGTAGGGAAGAGCCCCTACGGTTTTTTTTCAAGGTTTCAAACCTAAACTAAAGCTAAGATGAGATATAGAGTACCGGAGGATGAACGTACCATATGACAGCTAATGAAGCTAGTGAAGTCGTTTTACATGAGTCAGAACGGATTGATGATCTGCTCTCTCATGATTTGAAAATTATCCAAAGTGATGAAGTATTCAGTTTTTCCATGGACGCGGTATTGCTCGCTCGATTTGCTTCTGTCCCGAAACGTGGTCGTGTGCTCGATTTATGTACAGGGAATGGAGTCGTTCCCATTCTGCTGACAACGCGTACCCAGGCGAAACTGGAAGGAATCGAGATCCAGCCCCGACTGGCGGATATGGCAAGGAGAAGTGTACAGCTGAATGCTCTGGATCAATCCATTACCATTCATGAGGGTGATCTGCGGGAACTGGTGAAAGAAACAGGACATGCTGTGTACGATGCAATAACAGTGAATCCACCTTATATGCCGCTGAACGGAAGTGACCTCAAGATGAATACACACCAAGCCATGGCCCGTCACGAGTTAGGCTGTACATTGGAGGAAGTCATTCAAGCCTGCAATCGTCTGGTACGTAATGGAGGTAAAGTATCCATGGTTCACCGTCCACAGCGTTTGGGTGAGATTATCTCTCTGATGAGAGAGTACAAGCTTGAGCCGAAGCGGATTCGAATGGTGCACCCACGTGCTCACCTCGAAGCCAATATGGTGTTAATCGAAGCCTTGAAGGATGGTAAACCAGAAGTACGAATGCTTCCACCACTCATTGTCTACAATGAAGAGGGAACCTATTGCGATGAGATTATGGATATTTATTACGGCTCACAACATACAACACCAATGTCGAAAGGAGGAGCGTAAATGACACTGCACATTCAAAAAAGCTATGCTGAAGCACATGATGGCATGGGGAAGTTATATTTGGTTGGGACACCGATTGGAAATCTGGATGATATGACATTTCGAGCAATTAAGACATTACAGAGCTGCGACATAATTGCTGCAGAGGACACAAGGCAAACCCGAAAGCTGCTGACCCATTATGAGATTACACCATCCATGTTATTTAGTTATCACGAGCATAATAAGGGGGCAAGTGGTCCTGAACTGATACGCTATATAATAGAAGGAAAAAATCTGGCGCTGGTCAGTGATGCTGGTTTGCCGGCCATTTCCGACCCGGGTTCTGATCTGGTACAACTAGCTATAGAAGCCGGAATTACGGTCATTCCAATTCCTGGTGCCAATGCAGCATTGTCTGCCTTGATCGTATCCGGACTACCGACGGAACGCTTCACGTTCGGCGGCTTTTTGCCGCGCGAGAAAAAGGATATGCGAAAAGTGCTGGAGGCTTTTGACGAATCCAATGGTACATTGTTGTTTTATGAGTCTCCCCATCGCATTCGCAAAACGTTAGCGTATCTGGAAGAGATTCTTGGCGATCGTTCCGTTGTACTGGCCCGAGAGCTGACGAAGCGACATGAGGAGTTTGCACGAGGCAGTGTACGGGAATGTATGGACTGGCTGGAGGAACATCCACCACTAGGTGAGTACTGTCTGCTTGTGGAAGGCATCAAAGAGGAGGAGCGGAAGGCAGAACGTGAAGCTTGGTGGCAATTAATGTCCTTGGAGGCGCATGTAAGTCATTATGAGAATGAAGGGCTCAACCGTAAAGATGCAATGAAGAAAACCGCGACAGACCGTGGATTAACAAAGCGTGATGTATATAATGCGTTGATCTGATCCTTATGATTACACCAAACAACTCTTGAATAGGGGAACATAACCTGAAAAGTACCTTATTGGAAAGCTTAATGAAATATTAAATGTCATAGGGCGGTGCAAAATATTTTTTGAATTTTTCACCGCTTTCCGATTTAAGGTGAACTGCTCCATGATGAGTCGGATAGGGGTAATAAAAAAAAGACCTTCCAACGGTGGGGTTCACACCGGGAAGGCAAGTAAGGAATATAAAAAGGTTAGAATTAACAATTGAATAAGTCCATTATACCTGATTTTTTTTATTTTGTCACAGGTGCAGGGATTTCGGAAATACATTCGTTACAAACAATTTTACCTTTGAAGTATGTCACGTTCTCAGCGTTGCCACAGAAGATACAAGCTGGCTCGTATTTTTTCAACATGATGCGCTCACCGTCAACATAGATTTCCAGAGCATCTTTTTCACCGATACCCAGTGTACGGCGCAATTCGATTGGAATAACTACCCGTCCCAGTTCATCTACTTTTCTAACAATACCTGTTGATTTCATCATTATAATCAGTGCTCCTCTCAGCTAACTATCATTGTCATTATTCGACATTATTTTATGTTTTATGATACTCATCATACCAACGATTCCCAAAACAGTCAACCTTAAAATTAGCTTAAAATTAAGGCTGTTTTTGATAAGATTACGGGTGGTAAGGGATTGGGAGCGATTTTTCACATTTAAACATCAATGGCAGGTTTGTCGATTTGGAAAACGTTAAAAGTGCTTTATTCGACAAAATTCGTCATTCTATGTCGAATTATCGGGCGGAATAAGGCTGGAAGCGACAAATAGAGATTAAATATAAGGGAGCGAAGCGACATGGAACAGCGATTAACGGAAGAAAAAGTGTTTAAAGATCCGGTACATAATTATATTCATGTGCAAGATCCGATTATATGGCAGTTGATCAATACACCAGAGTTTCAGCGATTGCGGCGGATTCGCCAGTTGGGCACTTCATACCTGACTTTTCACGGTGCAGAACACAGCCGATTCTCACACTCGCTTGGTGTTTATGAAATTACACGGAAGATCATCTCCCAATTTGAAAGAAGTCACTATTCCGATTGGCCTAAGGAGGAGAAAGCAGTCGCCCTCTGTGCAGCCTTGTTGCATGATCTAGGCCATGGACCGTTCTCTCATTCCATCGAAGAAGCCTTCGACATGAATCATGAAGACTGGACCTGCCGGATTATTCTGGGTGATACCGAGGTTGGGGCGATCCTGAGAAGGTATGCTCCCGATTTCCCAGAGAAGGTAGCCTCTGTTATTCAAAAAACATATGAGCAGCCCATTGTCGTAAATCTGGTCACTAGTCCACTTGATGCAGATCGGATGGACTATTTACTGCGGGATGCTTATTTTACAGGTGTGAACTATGGAACCATCGACCTTGACCGCATCCTGCGGATGCTTCGTCCATATCACGGAAGAATTGTGGTCAAGGAATCGGGAATGCATGCGGTGGAAGATTATCTGATGTCGCGCTATCAGATGTATTGGCAGATCTACTTCCATCCGGTAACCCGAAGTTCCGAGATCATCTTACGACAAATTTTTAAGCGGACCAAAGAGCTGGTGAAGCAGGGTTTCAATTTCCGCTTTATGCTTGAGCCATTGCCGCAGCTTTTTGAGGGTACACTCTCAGTTGATGAATATTTGCAATTGGATGAAGCACTAGTACAGACAGCATTCATGCAGTGGCGCAAAGAAAACGACCCTGTTCTGAGTGAGTTGTGCGAACGTTTTATGGATCGCAGGTTGTATAAGTATGTAGAGGTTGAACAGATCGATGTGGAGACGATTGAAGAAATTCGGACTGCCTTTGCCAAAGCAGGTCTGAATCCTGAATATGATCTGGAAATTGATTTTCCGACGGATCTTCCGTATGATGTTTTTCGTCCGGATGAATCAACAGACAAACAGATTTTGCTGCTTGATCGACAAGACAAGTTACATGAATTGTCCGAGGTGTCAGACATTGTTCGTTCAATCAGCGGAATACATCGTGGAAAGCATCATCTGTACTATCCACAAAATAAGGTGGATGCGATCATTCAAGAGCTGCCGTCTCATATACGTCCCTATTTCTCATGATCATGAGGTGCAAATTTTTTACAATTTAGCTATGAGAGAAAGAGTTTCTAATTAGAGATGTTCTCATGATACAGTAATCTGCTTTAATGGAGAGTATATGTAGATCGACATAATTTTGTAATGTACACTTTTTTTGAAATGTTGGACTTATGAAGTCTCCTATATATAGTAGAAAGTTATGCTTTTGTAGTCCATATATGGTACTTCCAGAAAATCAAATGAGAAGAACAACATTTGCGGATTTTAAATATTTGTTTGGGACAATAAACAGTTATTCGACAGGAAGGGAGAAATAAACATGATGTTATTCGACACACATACACACCTGGATGCACCGCAATTCGACGAGGACCGCGAGGAGATGATACAACGTGCAGTGGATGCTGGGGTTGGCCGCATGATCAATGTCGGTTTCAATCGGGAGACCATTCCTTCTACGATGAAACTTGCCGAAACGTATGATTTTATATATGCTGCTGTAGGCTGGCACCCACAGGATGCCATTACGATGCAGGACGGTGACCTCGAGTGGATTGCGTCTCTGTGCAAACATGAGAAAGTAGTTGCCATTGGTGAGATTGGCCTGGATTATTATTGGGACACTTCACCAAAGGATGTACAGCATCGTGTATTAAGACAACAGATCGGACTAGCTCGTGAGCTTAATATGCCGATTGTCATTCATAACCGGGATGCACATGAGGACATTGTGAAAATTTTACGCGAAGAGAAAGCCGGGGAAGTCGGAGGTGTGATGCACTCTTTCTCAGGAAGCTGGGAAACAGCAAAACTATGCCTGGATCTGGGGTTTCATCTATCCTTTGGCGGGCCGATTACGTTCAAAAATGCGAAACAGCCCAAAGAGGTACTGGCGAAGGTGCCAATGGACCGTTTTTTTATCGAAACAGACTCCCCATATCTAACACCACATCCTTATCGTGGAAAACGAAATGAAACAGCGCATGTACGTCTGGTTGCAGAAGCAGCTGCGGAAATTAAAGGCATTTCGGTAGAGGAAATTGCTGCAATAACAACCAAAAATGCCATGGAACGATTTGGGATTCGTTAAAAAACGAAGCAAAACCGGTGAAAAAGAGAGGTAGACGGAGCGAATTTGCTTTTTGATCCAAATAAATGAAGAATATTACAATATTTTAACCAAATATTTAGAAAAACGTACTTGAACAACGCTTTACAACATGCATCGAAACAGGATATCATCTTTTCAGTGAATTGTTGTGCGGAAAATTGGACAGATGTTCGGGGGATGAACAAAGGGACACTTTCCGATGACACAACAATACTTTCATGAACCGATCTCGCTGAGTCTCCGTTAACGGAGAGCGGGGGAACCAATAGGGCTTAAACATCAGCGAAAGCAGCTGATGCGCATCGTTCGCTGACCCAAAAGCAGTGAATGCATTTGCGAAGCGCTATTTGATTTCTTCTTTGGGTCTCGGGGTGAATTCAAGGGCATCCGCCATGAGCGGGTGACCGGAGATAGGGCGGCTCTCTTTCGCCCGAACCCGACAGCTAACCTCGCAAGCGGAAAAAGAGAGGCAACCTCGTGCATGAATTTCCGATATTCAAAATCATTCGGAAGCCACGAAAGAGTTCCTCTTACACTCTTTCTTTGGCTTTTTTGTTTTTGAATAAAAGAAATAGGGTCGTCATACGGTAAGTATTCAGGTGATGACATCATGTTGCGAAGAGCGGTTCATGGTGCAGAACCGGTCAATGAGATATCGACCTGTGTTCTGTAGAAAATTTGGTATAGTCGCGTCAAAGACATCATGCATTACTTTAGACGGCGAGGCTATGAAGGAGGACGGAGAAGTGGGCACATTCCAACCAGAAGAGACCCATGAGTCACGATCATCCAGTAAGTCTTACGCGTTGCGGTGGAAGCATGAGAACTTGCGTCAAATGGCACTGATCGCTATTTTCTCAATCGCACTTACAATCATGATCTTGTTAGTCGTTTACGGTCAAGCCGGAAAACAAATTTCACTGGTTATTGATGGCAAAGCTCAAGCGGTAGAGACTCGTACAGGAATGCTTCAAGAAATGCTGGAGGAGCAGTCAATCACAGTCAGCCCCCATGATGAGGTATCGATGCCTTTGAACGGAGCAATCGCAGATGGAGACCGCATTGTTATTGAGCGGGCCGTTCCAGTCAACATTACGGCAGACGGAGACACCAAGACTCTGTATACAACCGATTCATCGGTAGAAGATGCAATTCAGAAATCGGGAATTGAAGTTGCCAGTGAGGATAAAGTCTATCCTTCGCTCACAACACCAATCAAAGCAGATATGAAAATTCGTGTAGTGCGTGTAACAAAGCGTACAGTGGATGTGGAACAGCCGATTGCCTACAAAGTGATCAAAACGGCTGACCCCAGCTTGTACACAGGCGATAATCGTGTCATCGTAAATGGTAAAGAAGGTACACTTGTACAGCATATCGAAAAGGTGTTTCAGGATGGAGAATTGGTCTCCAAAAAGATGGTGGGCAAGTCGGTCTCGACCAATCGTGTCGATAAAGTGATTGCTGTCGGAACCAAAGCCAAACCTGTTGTGAAAGAGCCGGAGATTCAGACGGTATCGGCACAAACTTCCACAACCAAAAAAACAGCAACAACGAACTCGAAGAAAACCGCTGCATCAGGCAGCAAAGTGATTACCGTCTCAGGCAATTCTTTTAAATATTCCAAAGTACTTAAAAATGTATCGATGACTGCTTACTCCTCTGAGGAGCCTGGCATTGGTACAAAAACAGCTTCCGGTACCCGGGTGACCGAAGGACGGACCATTGCGGTCGATCCAAAGGTGATTCCGATTGGCTGGTGGGTGTATATCGAAGGCCTCGGCTTCCGTCGTGCGGAAGATACAGGCGGTGCCATTAAAGGCAACAAAATCGATGTGTATTATGACAGTGTGAAGCATGCCCTGAATTTCGGACGTAAGAAAGGCAAAACGGTATATGTAATTGGTCCGGTGAAGCCGGAAGCGAACTAAAATCGTTTTACTTTGAATGGGGAATGCTATAAAATAGTTGCATGAATGATTCATGCGGAATATGCGGCGGCGGAGTCTGAAGAGGCTCGCCGCCGTTTGGCAGAGAAGAGGATATTCCTCTTCTTTTTGCGTTAGAAAGGAAGAAATGGAACATGATAAAAGAAGTCATCGTGGTAGAAGGCCGCGACGATACCGTAGCCATCCGAAGAGCCGTTGAGGCTGATACAATAGAGACTGGCGGATCTGCCATCAACCAGCGTATCCTGAAGCGAATTGCACTTGCACAGGAGAGACGAGGCGTGATTGTACTTACCGATCCGGATCATGCAGGTGAGCGGATTCGCAAAATCATTGCGAATAAGGTCCCTGGCTGCAAACATGCTTTCATTCCGGAGGCTGATGCAACCCGCAAAGGAGACATTGGGGTCGAGAACGCCTCGCCTGAGGCAATTCGTCATGCACTGGCTCGTGTCCATACCTCGTATGAAGGTGCACCGAGCCTGATCGATTGGGAGGACTTGATTGCAGCAGGACTGATCGTACACCCACAGGCAGCCGCAAGGCGCATGGAAATGGGGAATCTGCTGGGCATAGGCTATTGTAACGGCAAACAGTTTTACAAGCGGCTGAGTGTATTCCAGATTACTCGGGAAGAGTTCTCTGCAGCATTATCGCAAATTGAACGTGAAGGATTGTGAGCGTATGAAAGGCATGGACGAGACTTTGGAAATTGCAACACCCAAGCGGACGAAAGAGATTATTCAAAGACATGGATTCTCATTCAAAAAAAGTCTGGGTCAGAACTTTCTGATTGATCAGAATATATTGAATAAAATTGTGAATGCAGCCGATCTGGACGAGTCCAAGGGCGCACTGGAAATCGGTCCGGGTATTGGAGCACTTACAGAGCGGCTGGCTCGGGTGGCCGGCCCTGTAACAGCTGTGGAAATTGATCAGCGCTTACTGCCGATCCTGGGCGAAGTGATGGAACCTTATTCTAACGTCAGAGTGCAGCACGGAGATGTGCTGAAGCTGGACTTGGCAGAGCTCTTCCGTACGGACTTTGCCAGTGTAGACAAAGTGAGTGTTGTAGCTAACCTGCCCTATTATGTGACAACTCCAATTATGATGAAGCTGCTGGAAGAGAAACTGCCGGTAGACAGTATTGTCGTCATGATTCAGAAGGAAGTGGCGGAACGTATGGCAGCAGCACCTGGCTCGAAGGACTATGGCAGTCTGAGCATTGCAGTCCAGTATTATAGTGTGCCGGAGTTGGTCTGCGTTGTGCCGCCAACGGTATTCATTCCGCAGCCTAATGTGGAATCTGCGGTCATCAAGCTCAAAGTGCGGGAACAGCCGCCTGTCGAAGTTCCAGATGAAGCGCATTTCTTTGAAGTGGTACAAGCTTCTTTTGCCCAGCGGAGGAAAACAATCTCGAACAACCTGAAAGCTCGCTTCTTCACCAAGGAAAATCGGGAGCAGGCAGACCAGTTGCTGGAGCAGGCTGGCATACAGCCATCCAGACGCGGGGAGACGCTCAGTCTGCAGGAGTATGCGACCCTCAGCACGGTGATGTGGGAAGCAGGCGTCCGTGCCGGCCTGTAAATAAATTCGGATGAACCAATCCGGGTCCCTGCCCATACGATGGGGTAGAGGTGATTATGTTATGAATATCGGAGACTTGGTCGTTCGGAAGTCATACGGCGGAGATGTGACTTTTCGGGTGGAAGGCCTCCAGTTGGATAGTGCGGTCATTAAAGGGACCGAATTCCGGCTGCTTGCCGACGCCCCGGTGGATGATTTGATACAGGTTCCTTACGAACCACAGAGTGCCAAGACCAGGCAGGCACATGTAAAGGCGCATCAAACACTGTCAAGGCTGCAGCAAAACAGAATGGAGCAGGCAGAACGCAATCGCGAAGGTCTGGCTCAGGATTGGTCTGTACAGCGGGAGCCGGCTTATTTTGAAATGCCAGGCAAGGTACTGCATTTGGATGGGGACCCAAATTATCTGAAGAAGAGCATGAATCTCTATGAACAGCTCCGTGTCCCGGCAGAGGGGCAATATGTACATGAGTCGGCTATGGCTGATACGCTATATCGTCTTCTCCCCAAGGTGCGGCCTGACATTGTAGTCATTACGGGCCATGATGGGGTGCTGAAGACCCGTCAGCCTTATGACTTATACAGTCTCGGGAGTTATAAAAATTCGCAAAATTTTGTAGCCGCAATTCAGGTGGCGAGGCAATATGAACGTCATCTGGATGCACTCACGATTGTTGCAGGTGCATGTCAGTCCCATTTTGAAGCCCTTCTGCGGGCAGGTGCGAACTTTGCGAGCTCACCCGGCCGTATTTTGATTCATGCACTTGATCCGGTATATGTGGCCGCCAAGGCAGCCTTTACTTCAGTAAGGGAAACGGTGAACATGAATGATATTCTGCATAACACCATTAGTGGCAGCCAGGGAGTCGGTGGTGTCGAAACACGCGGTAGCTACCGCGTTGGTTTGCCTGGTTTGAATGATTTATCCACGCTAAAAGTGAACCCATCGGCAGTTTGATGCCGACCAATGAAAGTCCCAATGCGGGGCTTTTTTTGTTTGCAAAAAAATTCATTGACAGCAACTTTTCCATGCTGATATAATATTTAGTTTTGATTTGACAGTGACTGTAAATTCAGGTATAATGGACAAGAAAAGAGGTGGTCGTCGACAATGGCTAAAAATACGCTGTTGGATATCAAACGCAATCTCGATGCTCATATAGGTCAAAAAATTATGTTGCGGGCTAATGGTGGCCGCCGTAAGACTATTGAGCGTACGGGTGTATTGGAAGAAACGTACCCTTCTGTTTTTATCGTCAAGCTTGATGAGGAGCAAGAAACCTTCAAGCGAGTATCTTACAGTTATGCAGATATACTTACGGAGTCGGTGGAAGTCATGGTATTTGATCCAGGCAGCCAGACGCCTAACTCCTATATGGAGACGTAAGCATTGTTTTACAGGCGGTCCGCTCTTATGGCGGATCGCCTTTTTATTTTATACAAAACTGCCCAGGTGGGCTTGTTCAGGAATGAGGTTTAACCAGAAACGGCATACTACTTGAACAGGCCGCTAACGATATGCTGAAACAGTTTATCGGAAAAGTGTGTCTGTCGTCGTCAAGTATCGATCCGGTTGATTGGACTTATCAGAACAGCTACTTCAAGGAGGATGGTTTCATGAGCCGCAGAAGAAGAAGTGTGATGTCGGATGAACTCAAGAATGAGCTGGCAAAAGACCTGGGCTTTTATGATACCGTACAGCAGGAAGGCTGGGGTGGCATTAAAGCAAAGGATGCGGGCAATATGGTGAAGCGGGCCATTCAGCTTGCTGAACAGGCAGCACGCAAATCCTAATTCGTTCTAACGGTTTGGAGAGCGGGGCCTTCCACTGGGTTGACCTCGCTTTTTCCCCATGGATTCGGAATAAAAATGACTTGACAGTCCCATTTTGATATAATATGTTAAGTTGTCTTAGGGAAAAGGTGAGGACGGGTGAACGCCTTGAAAATTTACGAAAAAGCGCCTGCTAAAATTAATTTGATGCTGGACGTTTTACATAAAAGAAGCGATGGCTTCCATGAGGTCGAGATGATCATGACCATGGTCGATCTGGCTGACCGACTTGAAATGTCGGAACTGCCTCGAGATACCATATTTATCTCCAGTCAGGCTGGGTATATTCCACTTGATGAGAAGAACTTGGCATTTCAGGCGGCCAGATTGATTAAAGAGCGTTACAATGTGCGTACAGGGGTGCATATTCATCTGGACAAAAAGATTCCGGTGGCTGCCGGACTGGCGGGAGGCAGCAGTGATGCCGCAGCTACGCTGCGTGGATTGAACCGGCTCTGGCGTCTGAATATCCCGGATCATGAGCTGCAGGAGCTTGGAGCGGAACTTGGGTCGGATGTACCCTTCTGTATAACGGGTGGAACAGCACTCGCTACAGGTCGTGGAGAGAAGCTGACACCGATGCCTAATCCACCACAATGCTGGGTGATTCTGGCCAAGCCTCCGATCAATGTGTCGACAGCAGACGTGTACGGACGGTTCCGCAGTGATAAGATCGTTCGGCATCCGAGCGCTGCCAAAATGGAGCAGGCCATACGCAACCAATCATTTGCAGACGTATGTGGACAGATGGGCAATGTGCTTGAGGATGTTACGCTTAAGCTGTACCCGGAAGTGCAGCATTTGAAAGATGCCATGGTTAAACTGGGTGCAGATGGAGTACTTATGTCTGGTAGCGGTCCAACCGTTTTCGGACTGGTCTCCAAGGAATCCAAGGTGGCACGGATCTATAATGGGCTGCGTGGCTTCTGCAAAGAAGTGTATGCAGTACGCATGTTGACTTAGAATTCGCTTTTATAATGTACAAACACGTATAAAGGTGGTATATTTTTAAATAATTATTCGGATTTGGATGTTTTCCGTGATCGTGAGGATGGATCTCTGTGAAGAAATTAAAACGAAGCGCTAGGCTGGTTGAAATGACGCAGTATTTATTGTCAAGACCGCATACGGTTATTCCGCTGACCACTTTTGCCGAACGTTATGGTGCCGCGAAGTCGTCAATCAGTGAAGATTTGGCGATTATCAAGGAAGTGTTCGAAGAAGGTGGGTCGGGAGAACTGCAAACACTGGCAGGGGCTGCGGGGGGAGTTAAATGGATTCCGAAGGTATCCAGAGAGCATGCTCTGGCTTTTGCTGAACGACTCAGCAACCAGCTGGAACAGCCCGACCGTATTCTGCCTGGCGGATATCTCTACATGTCTGACTTGCTTGGACAGCCTGCATTGATGAATGAGGCAGGCAAAATATTTGCGACTGCTTTTGGCAACATGGATATCGATGTAGTCATGACAGTAGAAACGAAGGGGATCCCCCTCGCATATGCGACCGGAGCCCAACTTAACCTGCCTGTTGTGCTCGTTCGCAGGGACCATCAGGCTACGGAAGGATCAGCCGTAAGTATCAATTATGTGTCCGGGTCCCATAAAAGTCTGCACACGATGTCCCTGTCCCGCAGAGCAATGCGTGAACATTCCCGGGTGCTGATCGTGGATGATTTCATGAAAGCTGGAGGAACGGTACAGGGCATGATCGATTTGCTGGCCGAGTTTAATGCAACGGTAGCTGGCGTAGGGGTATTGGTGGAATCCGGTTCGGTTGATTCGGAAGAGCGCTTGCTGACCGATTACGTATCCCTCGCCCAGCTGACAGCGGTGGATGCAAAGAGCAGACACATTTCGGTGAAGCCTGGAAACTATTTTGACTTGTAGAAAGTTGACGAATGACATGTCGGGAAAGGTTCTATTCCATCGACCCGGCTCTAACGTTGTCGAATTGTGTATTAAATAAAAAAATTCCTGAAATTAGGACATTTTTGTGGTTATAAAAAGAAGGAGTTCGTATAGGCTGTGTGGAATTATACACCAAGTTCTGATGGAAAAAGGTGGTGAACACACACATGCAAATTACGGATGTCAGACTCCGCCGTGTTAACTCGGAGGGGAGAATGAAGGCTATCGCATCCATTACCATCGATAACGAATTCGTCGTTCATGACATTCGCGTCATTGATGGGAACAACGGAATGTTTGTTGCTATGCCGAGCAAGCGGACTCCTGACGGAGAATTCCGTGATATCGCCCACCCGATCTCTTCCGGTACTCGTGAGAAGATTCAGGCTGCTGTTTTGACTGAGTATGATCGCGCTGCAACTGAGGAAGAAGTCATTGAAGAAGGTGCCTGAGAACATTATTGGGGTTCGAAGGAAAAGAGAGCCATGTCTTATGGCTCTCTTTTCTTTTTGACCGGAATAAGATATATTCAGTATTGAGTTTATTCAAAGAGGAACATTTTGCAGCTTCATTGCTGGAAAATGTTGAGGAAAACAATAGCGCAGCGTGCGCTTGGTGACAGGGCGGCATCTTAAGAGTCATTGGGATTCGGTTAAGGCTCGCAGGTACACGGCGTATACATATAGGTCACGATTGCTCGTGTCCGCGTTGTTACGTGTGATTACAGAGACAGCAGGCGATGAACAAGACCGGCTTCAGGCCGGCTGAACGATACTCATTGAGAATGATCCATGAAGATGGGCATTTCGATGGGGTTTTCAGAACAGGAGGTCGTGAATTTTGAAACGAATGGCAATTGTACTTGCTGCAGGGCAAGGTAAACGAATGAAATCGAAATTGTACAAAGTGCTGCATCCCGTATGTGGTAAACCTATGGTGGGTCACGTGCTGGATGCGGCTCTTCGCGCAGGCGTTGAACGCAGTGTAGTCGTGGTCGGTCATGGGGCTGAAGCGGTACAGTCATTTTTGGGTTCCAAGGCAGAGTATGCACTTCAGGCTGAACAGCTCGGGACAGGTCACGCAGTGAAGCAGGTTAAGTCTCTGCTTGGCAGTGAGGAAGGGTCTACCATCGTTGTTTGTGGGGATACACCTCTGGTAACCAGTGAAACACTGGAAGGACTGATGAAGCTTCATGAGAGTCGCGGTGCTGCTGCCACAGTGTTGACGGCTCAATTGGACAACCCTAAAGGCTACGGCCGCGTCATTCGCGGAGAAGACGGTTCTGTACAACGCATTGTGGAGCAGAAGGACTGCACGGAGCAGGAAGATGCTGTGAATGAGATTAACACAGGGACATACTGCTTTGATAATGCAAAATTGTTTGCTGCACTGGAGAAAGTGACGAACCAGAACGCCCAGGGTGAATATTACCTGACAGATGTTGTTGGGATTTTCCGCAACGATGGAGAAGTGGTTGAAGCTTACATGTCAGATGATATCGCGGAATCCATTGGGGTCAATGATCGACTCGCCCTTTCCCAAGCCGAAGCATATATGCGTGAACGTTTGGCAGTGAAACATATGTTGAACGGTGTTACAATCATTGATCCGACATCGACATATATCGGAGCGGATGTTACGATTGGATCAGACACGGTATTGTACCCGGGAACTATTTTGAAAGGGACAACTTCCATTGGCGAAGCTTGCCATATTGGTCCTCAGGCCGATATTGAAGATAGTATCATTCAGAATGGTGTTACCATTAAACATTCCGTGTTGTCCCAAGCCGAAGTTGGCGAAGAGACAACGATAGGACCTTTTGCTTACCTGCGTCCAGGTACTAAGCTGGGCCGTAAAGTAAAAATTGGTGACTTTGTCGAAGTGAAAAATGCTACAATTGATGAAGGATCCAAAGTATCACATCTCAGCTATATTGGGGATGCTAAAGTAGGTAAGAACGTAAATGTTGGATGCGGGGCAATAACGGTTAATTATGATGGATATAATAAAGCTGTAACGACAATCGAAGATGATGCGTTCGTAGGCAGCAATGTCAATCTGATTGCACCCATCACGGTAGGAAAAGGCGCATATGTGGTAGCCGGCTCCACCGTTACACATTCCGTTCCGGAGAACGATCTGGCTATTGCTCGTCCTCGCCAGGAGAACAAACCTGGGTACGCGGAGAAGATTCGCGGACGTGCCAAAGCTAAGAAACAAAATGCCAAACCCGAATAAGGGGTTTTGATAACAAGATTTTGCCTCCTGATCTATCGGGAGGTGCCGACATGTCGCAGACGCTTATAGATTCCAATGAACCAGCACGGAGGGTTTTTATTTTATGACTTATTTTGATTCGAAATTAAAAATATTTACTTGCAATTCTAACCCCAAGCTTGCCCATCAAATTGCTGATTATATCGGAATTCCTATGGGCGAATCTCACACAACCAGCTTCAGCGATGGTGAGATTCAAGTGAAGCTCTCCGAGAGCGTTCGGGGCTGTCACGTTTATATCGTGCAGTCCACTTGCTTGCCGGTTAATGACAACCTGATGGAAATGCTCGTCATGATTGATGCACTGAAACGGGCATCAGCCAAGACAATTAACGTTGTAATTCCGTATTACGGCTACGCAAGACAGGATCGTAAGGCACGTTCGCGTGACCCAATTACGGCAAAACTGGTAGCGAATCTGATCGAAAAAGCAGGGGCAACCCGTGTTATCGCAATGGACTTGCACGCCATGCAAATCCAGGGATTTTTCGATATTCCAGTGGATCATCTGCTTGGGGTGCCTATTCTGGCTCAATATTTCCGTTCCAAACAGATCGAAAATCCCGTTGTTGTATCGCCTGACCACGGTGGTGTAGTTCGTGCACGGAAGCTGGCTGATTTCCTGAACGCACCTCTGGCGATTATTGACAAGCGTCGTCCGGAGCCGAATGTAAGTGAAGTTATGAACATTATCGGTAACATTGAAGGCAAAACGGCGATTTTGATCGATGATATCATCGATACGGCGGGGACGATTGTGCTGGGTGCAAACGCACTGATGGAAGGCGGCGTGAAGGAAGTATACGCATGCTGTACGCACCCGGTTTTGTCCGGACCAGCGATGGAACGTTTGGAGAATGCACCGCTTAAGGAAGTTATCGTAACAGATACCATTCCAATTACGCATGCCAATCCGACAAGCAAACTCAAAGTGTTGTCTGTAGCACCTTTGCTCGGAGAAGCCATTATCCGGGTTCATGAGGAATTGTCAATCAGCAAGCTGTTTGAAATTGAATAAGGATGTCTGCACAAAGTAGTAGAGGGGTTACGTTTTCCGGTAGAACGGAAAATGTAACCCCTGTCGGCGTGCCATTTTAATGCAAAGCATGAAGAGCCGGATGGATTGATGTTAATATCCCGGCCGTGAAATGAAGCGGAAGCGCCGCCGATGAAAAAGAGTGTCGGCAATTTCGACAAATTGATTATCGAAACGTGTAATTAATCCGATCTCAATATGGGTGTCGCGGTCATATACCTGTACAGGTACATGGTATTCGAGATGATAGATAAAATCGCTATGTTGAGTCAGTTGTCCGTTATCTTCGCGCAAAACCCGCTCACCTTCCTGGGTTAATGAAATAATAATCGTGAAAATTACAGTAAATAGGAAGTTCACTTTCTTGATATTATATGAAATATAACATTCGAAGTCTATGCCTCACCTCATGGTGATCCGAAGGAGGGAATAAGATGAAGTGGATTGTAGGCCTGGGGAATCCCGGCCCAAACTATGCCAAAACACGACATAATATCGGATTTATGGCACTGGATCAACTGGCCAGTCGTCATGGAATTTCAATTACCCAGAGCAAGTGCAAGGCGTTAATTGGGGAAGGGAATATTGGCGGTGTCAAAACCGTACTGATCAAACCCATGACGTTCATGAATCTGTCCGGTGAATCGGTACGGGCATATATGGATTTTTATAAAGTTAGTCTGGAAGACCTGATTGTCGTTTATGACGATATGGACACTGAAATTGGCAAAGTTAGACTGCGCTATCAAGGCAGTGCCGGAGGTCATAATGGAATCAAATCCATTATTCAGCATACAGGCACACAGCAGTTTAACCGGGTACGCATGGGTATATCCCGTCCAGAGCCAGGACATGCCATTGTGGATTATGTGCTGTCGACATTTATGAAGAAAGAGAAGGAAGCACTTGAGCATACTATTGAGCAAACCTGTGATGCACTGGAGCACAGTCTGAACCATACGTTTGAGCAGACAATGGCCAAGTTCAACGGGTAGGACTTGTAAGGAGAAGACACTGGAAAAATTGATCAAAGTCGGGTTCAATTCAGTCATAATGGGCATACTGGACGTATAAACCGTGTTCAGGAGGCATAGACATGTCAGTGAATTATGTATGCAGGCATTGCCGTACTTTTATTGGACGAATCGATTCTACCCGAATATCAGAAGCCCAGTTAGGCTTTCATTTCTTGACCCCCGACGAGCGGAGGGATATAATAGCGTATAATTCCGGTGGCGATATTACCGTTCGGATTACTTGCGATTACTGCAAGGAAGCAATTGAACTCAATCCTGAGCTCAGCCTGCTTGCGAGCCCGCTTCAATAATAAGCCTGGTTCGCAGCGAAGTATTGATAACAGATGATGGCGGGTGCGGAATACCGCTCCACCTTTATAGCCTTGGCAGCCTGCTGAGGCTTCTTTTCAGTTTTGAAATGAAAATGACCATCATGAAATCAGTTAATCGGTTCAACCTGTTGTGGCAATGAAGCGAGTAATCCTATATGATGAAACAGGACAAAAAGGAATTTGTATCCAATTTAAAATGATGATGCTGCGCCTAGGCGTAAGGTAATCAAGTAAGTTATAAGAGAGGTGCCCCTTTTGTTACAAGCACTTATACAGGCTTTTTCCAAAGATCCCGATTTTGGATCCATTACTGCCGGTATTACGTCCGGTATGAAGGAGCAGCTGGTTTCAGGATTGTCCGGATCGGCGCGCCAGATCATGTTGGCAGCTCTGCATCAAGAGATGAACCGACCACTGCTTGTCGTTACACACAATATGTTTTCCGCACAAAAAATTGCAGAAGATTTACAGGAAGCGCTTTCACCAGATCAGGTTCTGCTCTATCCTGCCAATGAACTTGTTGCCGCTGAAGCCGCTGTTTCCAGTCCGGAAACATTGGGTCAGCGTATTGATGTGTTGGTCCGCTGCGCCCAGGGTTTTAGGGGCGTTGTTGTTATTCCATTTTCCGGCGTGCGGCGTTATGTCCCTCTTCCGGAAGTGATGGCGAGTGCCCAAATTACAATTAAACAAGGCAGTACACTAGACTTGGATTCGTTCCTTCTGGAGATGGTGAAGCTTGGATATGAACGTGTAGAGCGGGTTGAATCTCGCGGCGAGATGAGCGTACGCGGCGGAATTATCGACTTTTATCCTGTGACTTCATCCATTGCCTATCGGGTGGAACTGTTTGATGATGAGATTGATTCCATACGAACGTTTGATCCGGCGGATCAGCGCTCCATTGAACGAATTGAAGAAGTTACAGTGCTGCCATGCAAAGAGTTAATTGCTGACCGTGAACGCATGGAGAAGGCTGCAGATGCGGCTGTTGTCCTGCTGGATCAGCAGCTCGAGAAAATGACTGACCGACAAGCCAAGCTGCGTCTTCGTGAAGAGATTCACCGGGAGATTGAGCTGCTGAGGGAGCATGTATATTTCTCTGAAATGTACAAATATATATCACCTCTATATCCGGAACATAAGACAATCTACGACTACATGCCAGAGGACACGCTGCTTGTTCTTGATGAGCCTGCACGACTGGCCGAAACCTCCAAGCAGCTCGACAGGGATGAGTCGGAGTGGAACCTGCATTTGATGCAAAACGGGAAAACTCTTCCTGATCTTCATTTATCGGCAGACGGGGATGAACTGCTGTATGAACGTCCATTCCAGACACTGTTTATGTCGATCTTTTTGCGTCAGGTTCCGCATACACAGCCTCAGAACATTCTGAATTTTATCAGTCGTGGCATGCAGGATTTCCACGGTCAGATGAATGTGCTTAAGGCAGAGATGGAACGTTGGCAGAAGGCCGGAGTGCATGTACTCATGCTGGCAAGCGGGGAAGAAAGACTCGACCGCATGCGGCGCGTGCTTATGGATTACGATATACCGGAACCGGAAATGCTCATCGGTAACTTGCAGACTGGATTCGAGATGCCGTCCATACATCTGGCAGTTGTAACCGAAGGTGAGATGTTCTCCCAGAAGCAGCGCAAAGCGCGCAAACCAAGCCGTAATGTCGATAATGCTGAACGGATTAAATCATATAGTGAGCTGAAAGTGGGCGATTATGTCGTCCATCAAAATCACGGGATTGGTAAATATCTTGGCATCGGTACGCTCGAGGTTGGCGGCATTCATAAGGACTATATGCATATTCTCTACGCCGGTGGGGATAAACTGTCGGTACCGATCGAGCAGATCGATCTGATTCAGAAATATGTCGGGTCAGAAGAGAAAGAACCCAAAATCTACAAGTTGGGCGGTAATGAATGGACACGGGTCAAAAATAAAGTTCGTACATCCGTACAGGATATCGCTGACGATCTGATCAAGCTCTATGCGGAACGTCAGACTTCGAAAGGTTTTGGCTTCGAGAAGGATTCTGCCGAGCAGCAGGAATTCGAAGCGATGTTCCCTTATGATGAGACCCGTGATCAGGTGCGTGCGATCGAGGAAATTAAAAAGGACATGGAACAAAATCGTCCCATGGACCGTCTGCTATGCGGAGATGTCGGTTACGGGAAAACCGAGGTCGCCATTCGTGCTGCCTTTAAAGCGGCAATTGAGGGCAAACAGGTTGCTGTACTCGTTCCTACCACAATTCTGGCACAGCAGCATTATGAAACATTCCGCGAGCGCTTCTCGGGTTATCCATTCAATATTCATGTCCTTAGCCGTTTCCGTTCACGGAAGGAACAGAATGAGACGGCCAAAGGCATTAAAAGTGGTACGGTTGACATCGTCATCGGTACACACCGGTTGTTGTCGCAAGATCTGGTATTCAAGGATCTTGGACTGCTCATCGTCGATGAAGAGCAGCGCTTCGGTGTAACACATAAAGAAAAACTGAAGAAGCTGAAAACAAACGTGGACGTGCTCACGCTGACGGCTACACCGATTCCGCGTACGCTCCACATGTCCATGCTGGGTGTCCGTGATCTGTCGGTTATCGAGACACCGCCAGAGAACCGTTTCCCGGTGCAGACCTATGTTGTGGAACACAGTCAGGCCCTTGTTCGGGAAGCGATTGAGCGGGAACTGGCTCGTGGGGGTCAGGTTTATTATTTGTACAACCGTGTCCAAGGAATTCAGGAGATGGCGGCTGAAATCTCGGAATTGGTTCCGGGCGCCAAAGTTGGCGTAGGACATGGTCAGATGTCGGAGACTGAGCTGGAGAAAACCATTCTGGACTTCCTGGATGGTGAATATGACGTGCTTGTCAGCACAAGTATCATCGAGACAGGGGTTGATATTCCGAACGTGAATACCCTGATTGTCCATGATGCGGACAAAATGGGCCTTTCCCAGCTGTACCAGCTCCGTGGGCGCGTAGGCCGGTCCAATCGAATTGCATATGCTTACTTTACCTACCAACGGGACAAGGTGCTGACCGAAGTCGCAGAGAAACGACTGCAATCGATCAAGGAATTTACCGAGCTCGGGTCAGGTTTCAAAATTGCAATGCGCGATCTGTCGATCCGTGGTGCAGGGAACCTGCTGGGTGCAGAGCAGCACGGCTTCATTGCTTCGGTTGGATTCGATCTGTACTCTCAGATGCTGGCTGAGGAAATTAACAAACGCAAAGTCACCATGCTTGGTGAAGAGCCGGTACCGTCTGATCAATGGAACACCACGCTTGATCTCAGTATCGATGCCTATTTGCCGTCGGATTATATCTATGACAGTATACAGAAGATTGAAATTTACAAAAAAGTGGCGGTTATTGCCTCTTTCGACGATGCCATGGAACTGGAAGACGAACTGGTTGACCGATTCGGAGATCTTCCGGAAGCCGTTATTAATCTCATGGCCGTTGCCAGGTTAAAGGTTTACGGTAAAATCTACGGAATTGAGTCCATTACTCAGCGTGGTGATGATCTTACCGTGAAGTTCTATGAAGGCCGTGAACATGCATTTGAGCTCTCGAAAATTGCGCACATTGGAAATCAGTTCGAAAGACGTGTACAATTTGAACAAGGACCCCATATGCTTATACATGTCAAAGGCAAAGGGCTTGGGGACAAGCAACTGATGGAACTGGTAGAGAAATTCCTGGAGTCCATGAAGAGTGCTTTTAAATCAAAGGGGGAACTAAAGGATGTTACCAAAGTATAAAAAAGTAGGGAAAGTACTCTCCGTGAGTATGGTCGCAGTATTATCCCTATCATTGCTTGCTGCATGCGGCAAGAAGGAAGAAGCAGCTACACCGGAAACGAATGATACAAGTGCTGTTGTGGCTACTTACGATGGTGGTACAATTACAGCCAATGAATTCGACATGGAGCAACGGG
Organism: Paenibacillus sp. MABNR03; assembly: GCF_050455445.1. Taxonomy (NCBI): domain Bacteria; kingdom Bacillati; phylum Bacillota; class Bacilli; order Caryophanales; family Paenibacillaceae; genus Paenibacillus; species Paenibacillus sp. MABNR03. Next base: position 37,159 of record NZ_JBCIYR010000011.1, on the reverse strand, counting down.
TCATGAAATTCCTCTATCCGGAATATGCACAAATGATGGAGATGGATGATTTCAAGGACTACCTGGTGCGCCAGGAAGTTGCTTATGAATATTTGAGTGGCAAGGCGAGCAAGGAAGCTAAAACAGAAGGTGCAAAAACAGCAACTGAACAATTCGATAAAATGAAAGCTTCTGTTCAAGCTGATCAATGGACTGAAATGTTGAAAGCCCAAAACCTGACAGATCAAAACATCAAGGATTACATGACTCGCATCATGACCGTAATTAAGGACAAAGAGACTGGCGTTACGGAAGATGCCATCAAAAAGGAATTTGAAACGAATAAGGATCAGTTCACAACGGCTTCGGTTCGTCACGTCCTGATTAATTTCACCGATCCGGATACACAAAAAGAACGTAAAAAAGAAGATGCATTGAAAATTGCAAAAGAAGTTAAAACCAAACTGGATGCGGGTGAGGACTTTGCAAAAATCGCAAAAGAATACTCCGAAGATCCAGGTTCTGCGGAAAAAGGCGGATTGTACGAAAATACCCCTGTATCCAACTGGGTAGACGCGTTCAAGGAAGCTGCAAAAACATTGCCTCTCAACAAAATCAGTGATCCGGTTGAGACCGAATACGGATATCACGTGATGAAGGTGGAATCCCGTACGGAAGCGGATTACAGCAAATTGACGGATGAACAGAAAGAAACACTCAAAAGTCAATTGGCAGCTGCAGAGATCGATACGTTCATGACGAACGAACTGGACAAGGTCGTCAAAGAAGTAAACCTGCCAAAAACAGACAAAGCTGAAGAAGGTACAACTGAAGGTACGGATGGTACATCGGGTACTGGCACGGGAACTGGAACCGAAGGTGATCAATCTACGGAAACCAAAACCGATGAATCCACTAGCACTGACAAGAAGACTGACCAAGGTAAAACTGGTACAGATGCAGATGCAACAACAGGTGATAGTGCAGATACAAGCAGCAAGTAAGAATCAAGACGGGGTAAAGGTACCTTTTGGACAAGCATAGAGAGAAGCAAGGGGAGGACTAATGGCCTGCCCCTTGCTTTTTTTTGTGTGTACTGCAGCGTACTGGGTACATGGTCACCTTCTGTGGAATGAACACAACTATATTCTTTAATGCATGTATAAGGAAATGGGAACAGATGAATACTATGGTCAAGATATCACACTAAACGTTCTGGGACTTTCCTCTACCCATTATGGAACAGTAGTTGAAAAATCTTCTCGAGAAAGTGGGGCAACATGTGAAATGAAAGCTACTGGTATTGTCCGCCGTATTGATGACCTCGGCCGTGTGGTCATTCCAAAAGAAATTCGTCGTACGTTACGGATTCGTGAAGGAGATCCACTTGAAATCTTTGTGGACCGTGACGGAGAAGTCATTCTGAAAAAATATTCGCCAATCGGCGAACTGGGCGATTTCGCCAAAGAATATGCTGAATCGTTGTACGAAAGTACAGGTCATGTAACCATGATCTCTGACCGTGATACCATTATTACGGTAGCTGGTGGCTCCAAGAAGGAATATTTGGACAAGCAGGTAGGTCAGCTGGTGGAGAGCTGCATGGAAAACCGGAAGACCATTGTGGAGACAGGCAGTGGCTCCTACGAGCTAAGCAAGGATCATGACGAAACGTTATCCTCTTTTGTCATTGCACCCATCATTTCGGGTGGAGATCCCATTGGAACCGTTATTCTGTTTAACAAGGATGAATCGGTGAAAATGTCCCAGATGGAAGTTAAAATGTCTGAGACGGCTGCCGGCTTCCTTGGCAAACAGATGGAACAATAAACAGCAGATCAACTCCTGGTGCCTTTCTGGCAGACAGGAGTTTTTTGCGTTTGGAGACATGTTTCCGAGCAAGAAGTGAGAACGGAAAAAGCTGATCTATGCAGAAGGTTAGTCTGTGCGGCTTCAGGCAGGTATAATAGCAAGGTATGCTTACAGGATATAATGCTTGGACAACCGCAGGAGGGACTTATGAAACAGCCGTCTACTGGCTCTAGATTGTTACAGGGTGCATTTATACTAGGGCTTGCTGCCATTATTTCCAAAATCATCGGTGCTTTTCAGAAGATTCCGTTACAGAATCTAGGGGGAGACGGTGTTTTTGGTATTTATAACACGGTATATCCGTTCTATATGCTTATCATTACGGTGGCTGCCGCAGGACTGCCTGTTGCAGTATCCAAGTTTGTTGCTGAGGAAAATGCGCTGGGAAGACCGGAGGAGGGCAGACGGATTATCCGTCTGTCTTCCATCCTTCTCGGAAGCATCGGACTAATTCTGGCATTATTGATGTACATGGGTGCACCCTTTATAGGTCATCTTATTGGTAATGGACATGTCATTCCTTCCCTACGGGCTGCTTCGCTCGCGCTGTTATTTGTCCCATTGATGATGGGTCTCCGCGGATATTTCCAGGGGTTACAGCAGATGGTGCCTACCGCTGTATCTCAAGTCGTGGAGCAGACGATCCGTGTTACGGTGATGATTGTGCTGCTGCTATGGCTTATGAGGCATGATGCATCACTGGAGACGATTGCTGCGGGAGCCATGCTTGGTTCCGTTGCAGGAGGGATTGTCGGTTTGGTAACCATGTTGGCATATCTATATGGTCATGGGCGAAAGAGCAAAAAAACTGGTTTATCAGAAAAAGAGATGGATCGCTTACAAGGATTAGAAACCAAGAAGGAACAACAGAGGCTTCAGACGGGAGGAGCGATTTCGAATGAGCGTGAGCAGGCTCGGACCAATGGTCAATGGATCAGGACTCTGTTGCTCTATGCCATTCCGGTCTGTCTGGGTTCGCTCGCTGTGCCCCTGATGAACCTGGTGGATACCTTCACGGTGCCCCGGCTCCTAAGGATTGAAGGGCTGGATGAAGTCGAATCCATGGTGTCGTTCGGAATTTACAATCGGGGCTTGCCGCTTGTGCAGCTGGTGACGATGCTTGCTACGTCACTATCCGTGCTATTCATTCCGGCGATGGCCGAAGCACGGCTGAAGGGCGGGCCGGAAGCCGTGAGGCAGCAGGCAGGCATTGCCCTGCGCTGGTTCTGGTTAATCGGCCTGGCAGCATCCGCTGGTCTGGCGGTGCTGGCAGAACCGATCAACCGCATGCTGTACGGTGATGCCGCAGGCACCGAAGCCCTGCGGTACATGGCGCTGACGGCAGCGGGCAGCACCGTCAGCATCATCGCGGCGGCGCTGCTGCAGGGCCTCGGCGCCGTACGCGCACCCGCGTTCAGCATGCTGGCCGCCGCAGGCGTCAAGGCGCTGCTGAACATGTTGCTTGTGCCGGCGCTGGGCATCAGCGGCGCGGCTCTGGCAGGCGCAGCCGCCTATATGCTGGCGGCTGGCCTGAATGTGGCGCTGCTGGCGCGGCGTGCCGCCCTGCGCCCTGCTCCTGGCGCCGTCCTGGCGAAGCCGGCGCTGGTGATCGCCGCCATGAGCGTGGCGGCAGCAGGCATGGCCTGGGCTGCCGGAGCGGTGCTCGGCGGCATGGGCATCGCGGCCGATCGCAGGCTGGCCGCGGTGGGCATAAGCCTGCTTGGCATTGCCGCAGGTGCAGCCGTGTTCTTGCTGGCGTCAGCCCGAATGGGGCTGCTGACCGCCACAGACCTGGCCGCGATCCCCAAGCTGGGACCGCGCCTGGCCAAATTACTGCGCAGACTGCGTGTCTTGCGCTAGCAGGATCTCGACCGCTTTTGAATGCAGGATTATAGGAAATCACCTGATTCTGGTATAATACGTGTAATTATAGAGCGCTGTTCTGCACAAGCTCCTTATTTTCATGGGGAAAAGGGAGGTGCGCGAACAGGATGGTTCGGATGGAGGTTGGAAGATGAGCGCAGCTTTGACAGTCGTTGGTCTCGGTTCAGGAGATGCAGACCAGCTGACAGTAGGTATTATCAAAAAAATGAAACAGGCGGCCACGCTTTATGTCCGCACACTGGATCATCCCGTGTTGAATGATCTGAAGCAGGAAGGGTTGGAGATGACATCATTTGATGCCATCTACGAGGCGAAGGCATCGTTCCCGGAAGTGTATGATGAAATCGCAAATCGTTTAATTGAAGCCGCTCGCCAGGGAGAGTCAGGAACTGAGATTGTATACGCTGTGCCAGGCCATCCAATGGTGGCAGAAGCAAGTGTACGTCTGCTGAAAGAGCGCTGCCCACAGATGGGTATTTCACTTCGTGTCATGGGGGGAGAGAGCTTTCTCGACGAAGCATTTATTCGCCTTGGATTTGACCCTATTGAAGGCTTTCAGCTTTTGGATGCCAGCAGCTTGAGTACGGAACTGGTGCAGCCTCAGTTACATACGCTGATTGGACAGGTTTACGACGTGTTTACAGCGTCTGACGTGAAGCTGTGTCTGATGGAAGTATATCCGGATGACTACCCGGTATTTGTTGGTCATGCCCTCGGTGTGAAGGACCAGGAGGTCATTCACAAGGTACCACTTCATGATCTGGACCGGATTGAAGGATACGGAAACCTGTCACTGATCTATGTGCCAAAGAATACGGAAGATGCACTGCGTCGCCGCTCCTTTGCACGTTTGCATGAGATTGTAAACATTCTTCGCAGCCCGGGCGGATGCCCATGGGATCAGGAGCAGACCCATCAGTCCATTCGCAAGAACCTGATTGAAGAGACCTACGAGGTCATCGAAACCATTGATGAGGACGATCCGGATCACATGAAGGAGGAGCTTGGGGACTTATTGCTGCAGATTTTGCTGCATTCCCAGATGGAAGAGGAAGTGGGCACATTTAATGTGTATGATGTCATCGAAGGACTCCATGACAAGCTCATATTCCGCCATCCCCATGTATTTGGCGAACATCAGGCGGAGAATGCGAATGAAGCACTGCAGAACTGGGAACAGATGAAGGCAGAGGAGAAGAAGCGCAAAGGGTTGGATCAACAGGACATTTCTGTGCTTGATGGGATTCCCCGCGATCTGCCTGCCTTGATGAAAGGGTACAAGTTGCAGAAGAAAGCAGCCAAGGTCGGTTTCGATTGGGATGATGTCGAGGGTGTATTTGCCAAGATTGAAGAAGAACTGGCTGAGCTGAAAGAAGCAGTGCAGAATAACCAATCTGCTGAAGAGCAGAAGCTGGAATTAGGCGACTTGCTGTTTGCCACTGCCAATGTGGCTCGGTTCATCGATACGGATCCGGAAGAGGCACTTGCAGCCACTAACCGCAAGTTTACAGGACGCTTCCGATATATTGAAGAACGCCTTCGTGAATTGGGACGGACACCTGCAGACAGTAATGTCGAAGAGATGGAGCAATTTTGGCAAGAAGCGAAGAAGGCAGGGTTATAACCACTTCCTACTTGCATCTTATTCCAATAAGCATGTTCCATGATTTCATCTGGTATGTTATGCTATACGAACATGTGTTCATGTGTGGTGCTGGATATTTCTGAGTAATCAGATACCGTTTGGGGTATTGGACTTAGACTATTCTTAGGCAATGGTATGTATTAAGTCAAAAAAAGTCGCGGTTCGAGGCAGGAATTCAGAACCAAAGCCAGAATACATGTGTAGTAAACCTTGTGCGGAACCGCAGCAATCAACGGATTGCAGGATTCGCAGATACTTTTTTTTCAATTTGGGAGGCTTTTAAAAATGAACAAAACAGATCTGATTAACAACATTTCCACCAAAAGCGGTTTGACTAAAAAAGATGTTGAATCCGTATTGAACGGTTTTTTGGGAGAAATTACAGATGCACTCGCAAGCGGAGACAAAGTACAACTGATCGGCTTTGGCACTTTTGAAACCCGCAAACGTTCCGGTCGTACCGGCCGTAACCCACAAACAGGGAATGAAATCGTAATTCCTGAGTCCACTGTTCCTGCATTCAAAGCAGGCAACAAACTTAAAGAAGCCGTAAAATAATGCGTCTTGATAAATTCCTGAAGGTCTCCCGGCTGATTAAACGCCGTACTGTGGCCAAAGACGTCTCTGAACAGGGACGTGTTCTGATAAACGGACGTGAAGCGAAGCCAAGCGCTGCTGTCAAAGTGGGCGATGAGCTGACGGTTCAGTTCGGTCAGAAGCTGGTCACCGTAAAGGTAGAACGTCTTGCCGAGAGTACCAAGAAGGATGAGGCGAGCAGCCTCTATACCTTGGTTAAGGAAGAGCCGATCGCCAAGGATAACGGGCTGAACTGGTAATGTTCTGCCCGATATGCTCCTTTTTCAAATGAAAGCAAGTGATATAGAAGCGCCTTTCCCTATACAGGAAGGGCGCTTTTGTGTCTGGACAAGACGGATCATTCCGTTCATCATCGATGGTTCTATTCCTGCCTTCCGTTCCATAAGCTAGGTGTAAGAAGGAGGGGTACATGCCATGGTTGAGCACGGTAAACCGAAACAGCATCATTTGAGCATGCAAAATCGCAAACTGCTGGATCTGACAGGCGTCTCGAATGTGGAGAGCTTCGACAGTGAGGAATTTTTGCTGCAGACTGAACTTGGGCATCTGACCATCCGGGGGCACAATTTACATATCAAAAACCTGAGCCTGGAGGAAGGTTTACTGTCCATTGAAGGCACAGTCAGTTCGCTTCAATATCTGGACCCCGGTTCCCAGAACAAGAACGGTAAAGGCCTGTTCGGCAAGATGTTCCGATGAGTCCGGACACGCAGTGGATCACATTAACGTGGATGCTGTTATCGGGAATCGTGATGGGAATGGCCTACGACAGTTACCGGGTGCTGTCTGGTCAGCTGCGGTTCCCGAGATGGAGCATGCATACACTCGACCTGTTGTACTGGGTTGCTTCCGCGCTGTTCGTTTTCCGGATGCTGTACGCCGGAAACCACGGACAGCTGCGGTTTTATGTCTTTTTGGGGCTAATTATAGGGGTTTGCTTCTATTTTTGGCTTTTAAGTGTTACAACCCAGCGTTTTGTGGTAATGTTAATTAAACTCGCAAGAACACTGATTCATTGGTGTGGACATATCCTTAACATCCTGTTCGTTATGCCAGTTAAGGGATTATACAAGCTAGTACGCTTGTTATTGGGTTTTGTACTCGCGATCCTGCTATTCCTGGGCAAGCTGGTATTGCAATGTTTGGTACCTTTCGGCAAGTTGTTCCGCTGGATGTTTAGGCCGCTCCTGAAACATTGGGTAACGCCCCGTTGGATGATCCGTGCGGGTTCAAGTATTGCAGCGATATGGAAACGCTGGTTTTAAGGAGGTCCGATAATGGGTAAAACACCTGTGGGGAGATCTGCAGCCCCAACAGGCCAAGGGAAATCTGCTGGCGCACGAAGACGCCTCATGCTCTGGATGACATTCATGGTTGTGTTTGTCATTTGGGCAGGATATACGTTCCTGGTGCAGAATGCACAGATTTCGGACAAGAGTTCGCACTTGGCCGCACAGCAGGCTTCTAAGGAAGAGACGCAGAAAAAGCTGGATCAGTTGAAGTATGAAGTCAGCCGGTTGAAGGACCCTGAATACATAGGACAGCTGGCGCGGAAAAAAGGATATTATTTGCCTGAAGAGACGCCAATCCAGGTTGAAGAGTCAGGGAACTGATGGAATTGTGCTCATGACAGAGCAAGGGTTATTATCCATATATCTGAAGCCGTCATACTGTTAAAAATAGGCTCCCTTACGGGGTAGAGCTCTGTTGACCTTGGTTTACGGCATAAGGTATAATTACATTTAGCACAGCATTGATTTTGGCATTTCAAAAATCGGGTTGTATATTTTTAAGGGAGGATCATTTTATTCTATGGCAATTGAAGTGGGCACCAAGTTAGAGGGCAAGGTGACAGGCATCACGCATTTTGGAGCATTTGTGGATCTGTCAGGAGGTGTCACGGGTCTCGTTCACATCTCGGAAATCGCCGACAATTATGTCAAAGATGTCAACGACCACCTGAAACTTAATGACGTCGTTACAGTGAAGGTCATCAATGTTGACAAGGATGGCAAAATCGGACTTTCCATTAAGCAAGCTGTTGACAAACCGGTTGAGCAACAAACACAATCCAGACCCCCAAGAGCTCCAAGACCGGAACGCAGTGGAGGAGATCGCGAACGATTCAGCGGTGGAGGCCCAAGTGGCGGCCAAGGCCGTGGCGGCGGCGGTGGATTTAACCGTGACCGTGGAGGCCGTTCTTTCAAGCCCGCAGCAGGCAAACCTTCATTTGAGGATAAAATGTCACGCTTCCTGAAAGATAGCGAAGAACGCATCTCTTCGCTCAAGAAGAACACAGAGGGCAAACGCGGAGGCCGTGGAGCCAAGCGCGTGTAATCTGTCTCAACCTGATTTAAAATATAAGAAAAGCCGTTAGCCCGTTAGGGTCGACGGCTTTTTTGCGTTTTATCGGTTATTCCTTCACTCGACTTCCTATTTAAACTTTTTGGGGATTACCGTCGGCTCTGCCCATTGGAACGGATTTGTAGCCTTTTTTGTAAAGTATCGCCCCACATTGCGTTTTTTTCGCGCAGGATTCAAAGGAAATAAGAACATTTGTCGTCTTCCATTTTTTACCGACACATTTCCATGCCATTCCGCAGTTATCCCGCCCAATTCATGTTTCTCCCAGAACAAAACCGGTTCAAAATCAGACAACCCTATCTCCAGTGGATCATGACGTAAAGGAGGGAATAGCAATAAGGCCGGGGGTTTTGCTCCTCCGCGCCAGGCCTGTTTCTTTTGTCGTAAACTTTTTCAACCCTGTCCACCTATTGTGACAAACTACGTCTTCTAATCTATCTATAATCAGAACCATCGAGAATGAAACACGAAAACAATTAATCGAATGGGGTGCCTTGGGATGATGGAAAAGTGGAATGTCATTCAATTTCCGGGAATGAAAGCTGGCAAAGGGGGTACCGAAGCTCGGGAGGAGCTGTCTGTACGTCTCAAACAGTGGATTAGCTCCCGCAAGGCTGTCCAGGTCGTTGCTGCACGCAAATGGGTGCTGCTCCTCACGTTCATGGGATTCTTATTGGGAAAAGCCATGATATTGAATGAATTATCGCCCTTTGCGATTGCCTACTTTGCGGTTATTGCCTTTATGCGCAGGGATTACATTATCCCCGTTGGGGCTGCTTTGTTGGCAGGAAGTTTGTTTGCCCCGTTCCCAGTTCCTCTGATTGTAGCATCCGAGATGGCCATCTTCTATCTGCTCTTCCGCGGACTGGAGTCTTACGATCGTGCTGAATTATCTTATGCACCAACGATGGTGTTTACGACAACTTTTATGGTCAAGTTATTCGCCGTTGTGATTGGGCCGTCTTTCAGCTGGTACGCCATGTTGATGCTCACGATGGACTCTGTACTCAGCTTCGTACTTACCCTGGTTTTTATACAAGCCATACCGATTTTTACGTATCGCAAAAAGAAATTCAACCTAAAGAGCGAGGAGATCCTCTGTCTAATCATATTGCTGGCCTCGGTCATGACAGGAGCGGTAGGCTGGACCATTCAGTCCCTTTCCGTGGAGCATATGCTCTCTCGTTATTTGATACTGATCTTCGCGCTGGTGGGCGGAGCCCCCCTTGGTGCATCGGTCGGGGTCATTACGGGCCTTATCCTAAGTCTGGCCGATATGTCGGCCGTCTACCAGATGAGTTTGCTTGCTTTTGCCGGGATGCTGGCGGGTATGTTGAAGGAAGGCAAACGTGCGGGGGTTGCACTGGGCATGCTGCTGGGCTCCTCCATTCTGTCCATTTATCTGGGCGGTCCAGGCGACGTGATGAATTCATTGTGGGAAACATGTGCAGCCATCGTTCTGTTCATGATTACACCAAAAAGCATGATGACGGCCATATCCAAATATGTGCCGGGCACCCAGGACCATACCAAATCGCAGCATGAATATGCGAAACGGATTCGGGATATTACGGCAGAACGGGTAACCCGTTTCTCGCAGGTGTTCCGTCAGCTCTCACGCAGCTTTGATCAGATGTCAGGCACCGGGGAACCGGTACAGAACGAAGGCGGGATGGAACACTTTATGAATGCGGTAGCCGAAGGAACATGCGCAGGCTGCTTCAAACGAACCCAGTGCTGGGATGCAAAGTTTATTCAAACCTATAAATATATGACGGATGTCATGAGTTCCATTGAGGCCAATCCGGAGATGTCTGGGAAACAGATTCCGGTAGAGTGGAACAGGGTATGTGCCAAACCGGAGGAGGTGCTCGAGGTTATGCGTGCCCAGTATGGGCTGTACCAGCATAATATGCAATGGAAGCGTCAGATCGTGGATAGCCGGCAGCTGGTTGCCGAGCAATTGTCTGGAGTATCTCAGGTAATGGAGGACCTGGCCAAAGAAATTCAACGGGAAAGCGAGGAAATGGTACAGCAGGAGGAACAGATTCGGGATGCACTGGAATCGCTGGGCCTGTCCATTCATTCAATTGAAATCATCAATTTGGAGGCAGGCAACGTGGAGATTGAGATTGTTCATGCCTACACACGGGGATTCGATGAATGCCGGAAAATGATTGCACCGCTGATCTCGGATGTCCTGGACGAGCATATTGCCGTCTTGCATGAAACGATGACAGATCATCGTCAGGGCCTGGCTACCGTAACATTCGGCTCAGCCAAAACCTATGAAGTGACTACCGGGGTAGCTGCAGCTGCCAAAGGGGGAGATATGCTGTCCGGAGACAGCTTCAGTACAGTTGAATTGGGAAACGGTACATTTGCGGTAGCCCTCAGTGATGGTATGGGCAACGGAGAACGGGCACGCATGGAGAGCAGTGCGGCGTTAAATATACTGGAACAGCTGCTTCAATCCGGCATGGACGAGAAGCTGGCGATCAAATCCGTGAATTCCGTGCTTATGCTGCGCTCTCCCGAAGAGATGTATGCCACAGTGGACATGGCTCTGATCGATGAATATACAGCAGAGACCACCTTTATGAAAATCGGCTCGACACCGAGCTTTATTAAACGCGGACAGGAGGTTATTCAGGTATCAGCCAGCAACTTGCCGATTGGCATTATCAAAGATATCGAAGTGGACCTGGTCACCGTACAGCTTCAACCAGGCGATATACTGATCATGATGACAGATGGCATCTATGATGCACCGGGGTATGCCGTCAACAAGGAATTATGGATGAAACGTCTCATTCAGGAGATTGATAGTGATGACCCACAGGAGGTGGCCGACTGCCTGCTCGAGAGTGTAATTCGATATCAACAGCATGAGATTATGGATGACATGACCGTCGTTGTAGGAAAAGTTGAACATTATCGCCCGGAATGGGCCACGCTGCGAGTACCTGGCATTAGCCGGATGGAGCGCCCACGTACCGTCAGTTAATTGTATCTTTCTCTGTTTGAAGTCTCTTCATTCTGGCAATGCTAGTCATAGAGTTGGAGAGTAACGAAAAACGGAGGGATTCGGATGAAACAGATCTTGTTGATCACCGACGGTTGTTCTAATGTAGGTACAAGTCCAGTGCTGGCGGCAGCAGAAGCCCGTGAAGAGGGGATCACCGTCAATGTGGTTGGGGTTATAGATTACGGAACGATTGGCGAGCTGGGCAGCCGGGAGATTGAGGATATTGCCAAAGCCGGAGGTGGAATCAGCCAGATTGTTGGTACAAGGCAGCTTGCCCATACGATGCAGATGATGACGAGAAAAACAGTGGTTCAGACCATTCAGCAGGCGGTTAATAAAGAGCTAACACAAATTCTGGGAGATAAGACTTCCAAAACCGTAACCGACCTTGAACCTGCTCAGCGTGCACAAGTGGTGGAAGTGATGGATCATTTGGCTGAAACCACCCCTCTGCAGGTCATCCTTTTAATTGATGTAAGTGCAAGCATGAAGCCAAAGCTCGCCGCTGTGGAAGAAGGAATCCGGGATCTGATGCTGAGTTTGCAGGCGCGTGTAGGGCAAAGCCGGATCTCGGTGTTTCATTTCCCGGGTCGTCATAGTGGAGAAGAAGCGGTGATGGACATCAACTGGACATCTGATCTGGGCAGTGTTCGTTCCCTGTTTGGACGTCTGCAGATGAAGGGTGCAACGCCGACAGGTCCTGCGATTCAGAAGGTGATTGATTTTTACCGTTATGGTACACTGGAGGGACAGCAGGAAATAGAAGGGAACTATCGCATTGAAAGAGAAGGGATGCTCGGTGACAACGTTGTCTGATGCCTCTTTCCCCCCAGGAACAGTAATCACGGGGAAATGGAATCGCAGCCGTTATACGATTCGCAAGCTGCTGGGCAAAGGCGCCAACGGCATCGTTTTTCTTGTCCAGCGGGGTGAGAATGGCAAGCACTATGCACTAAAGATGGGATTTGATCCGGTTGATCTGCAATCGGAGGTGAATGTGCTCAAATCGTTTCAGCTGCAGCGTAATCATGAGGCCCTTAAGCAAAGTGGTATTCCATCCTATCTTAAGGATGTGGACGACTATGCCATACAGGGAAGGGACATTCCTTTTTATGTGATGCGTTATGTTCGGGGTGAGGCTCTGCATCACTTCATTCGGCGTCAAGGGACAGACTGGACACTTTTGGTGGGGCTTAGACTTCTGCAGAAGCTGGCACAATTGCATCAGGCGGGCTGGGTATTTGGTGATCTTAAACCTCAGAACGTACTGGTGTCCGATTTTGGTCAGGTGGAGCTTATTGATTATGGTGGTGTAACATCAATTGGACGAAGTGTGAAACAGTTTACCGAATGGTATGACAGGGGATTCTGGAATGGTGGAAGTCGGACAGCAGATGGTACCTACGATGTTTTCGCTTTCGCATTGTTATTGATTCATGTACTGGAGGGGGATGCGCTCAAGGCACTGGCTGCCGAAGGATTGCCACAATTGCGGAGTGTTAACCAGCTCACGGCTCTGGTGGAGCGCAGCGAACGGATGCGACCGTTTCGAAACTGGACGATTCAGGCGCTTCGGGGACAGTTCCGCGATGCCGGACATGCAGCTAAAGTTTGGAAAGACATGATGGCCCGGCCTGCACCTCTTCGCCGGCGATCATCAAGCTCGACACCACGCTGGCTGAAAAATGCATTCGCTATATCCGTTATATTACTTATTGGGGTACTCATCTATGCACTGCGATTCTAATCTATACAAGTGCATATACATAACGCTAGGAATGAGGAACAGGTATGGAGGCTTTACGCTGGAACAAGCTGGTGAATCACGTGCTGGAGGCAGCGGAAGAGCATCAGTTATGGGTTCCCGGGGATCGGATCATCGTCGCTGTATCGGGCGGACCGGACTCGGTGGCTTTTTTGCATATTATGCATGAGATCAGCACAACACATGTTCCACTGGAACTGGTCTGTGCTCATGTGCATCATGGGTTTCGCATTGAATCTGATGATGAGGCTGAAATGGTCGGGAAACTGGCAGATCAGCTAAATATCCCGTTTGAGTGCGCAAAGGTTGATATACCTTCTTATATGAAGCTTACCGGTCAGGGACCGCAGGAAGCAGCACGCGATAGGAGATATGCATTTCTGCATGAAGTGGCTGAGAAATACGGTGCGGCAAGCATCGCTCTTGCACATCATGCGGATGATCAGGCAGAGACAGTCATGCTTCATTTATTGCGTGGCAGCGGACTATCGGGGCTGGCGGGAATGAAGTTTAAACGGCACGAAAAAAATGTGGAACTTATTCGTCCATGTCTTCGTATAAACAAGACAGACCTTGTAGAAGCTTGTAATACTCAGGGATTTCTGTACTTTATGGATGAAAGCAATGCCCTGCGTAAATATCGGCGCAACGCCATTCGCTTGGATGTGCTTCCTTTTTTGGGGCAGTATAATGGACAGCTCACGCCGTCTTTGAACCGGCTTGCCGAAATTGTGGGCGATGAAGACGATTTCATGGAGCAAGGTGCATATGACGCATACAGGTGTCTAGTGCAGGTGAACGGCGGAAGGCAAACCTTTGAGGTGCCTTCCTTTTTGAAGTTACATGTCGCTTTACAACGAAGGTTGATTAAACTAATATTGAATTATCTGCCTTTGGACAGTGATTTTGTCGACTTTACCCGTATCGAAACCATTCGCCGCAAGGTGACCCAGCCTTATGCGAAGACCTGGAGCCTAGATATAGGACAGACACTCGCTTGTACCCGGGAGTATGATCTGGTATCCTTCGGCAAACGGACGGACGTACAGGATCAATCTTTCGAGTATCGTCTCGTGCAATGGAACGGAACTTATGAGCTTTCACTCAGGGAGATTGACCGATATCTTCGGATCATTCCTATGAGTCCCGAGGACTATATTGTACCGGAATCGGCGGATCAGGCCGCATTTGATGCGGATAAACTGTTCATGCCGCTGGTTGTGCGTTCACGGTTACCTGGAGATACCATGAAAGTCATGGGATTAAACGGAAGCAAAAAGGTGAAAAATATTTTCATCGATGAAAAAATCCCCCCCTCTGTCCGTCCACGTATTCCCGTGGTTTGTGATGGAGCAGGCAACATTGTCTGGTTGCCGGGTGTTCGCCGATCAAGTATTGCACCGGTGAAGGAGGATACTTCCGCCATCCTGTACATGACTGTAGGCAATTCAGCGATTCAGGGGTAGTGGTTATGGTTCAGGTAAGGCTTTCATAGTATAACTTAGGAGGTTCGCACAGTTGCAGAACGACATTCAGGAAGTATTGATCAGTGAAGAAGAAATTCAAAGTAAAGTCAAGGAATTAGGCGCAACACTAAGTGCCGAATATGCAGGTCGCAATCCTTTGGTCATTTGTGTGCTCAAGGGTGCGTTTATATTTATGGCTGATTTGGTTAAAAACATAACGGTACCTGTTGAGATGGATTTCATGGCAGTATCCAGTTATGGAGCATCCACCAAAACGTCGGGCGTTGTTAAGATCATCAAAGATCTCGACGTTTCGGTTGAAGGACGTGAGGTGCTCATTGTGGAGGATATTATCGACAGTGGACTGACGCTCAGTTACTTAATTGAACTGCTCCAAAATCGCGGCGCCAAATCCGTGCGCGTGGTTACGCTTTTTGACAAGCCTTCAGGCCGCAAGGTTGAGCTTGAAGCTCATTACACCGGCTTTGACATTCCTGACGCGTTTATCGTTGGATATGGTCTGGATTATGCCGAGAAGTACCGGAACCTCCCTTACATCGGGATTTTGAAACCGGAAGTATACAGCAGTTAATGCAAATGCTAGCTCCAAGCCCTGATCTGCTTGTGGCTTCTGTTGAGAAGCCATGTCGGGCTATGTTAAAATAATTAAAGTGTCTCGAGAGGAGGTAGGGGATGAATCGGTTCATCCGGAATTCTGGTTTTTATTTGATTCTTTTTTTAGTCGTGGTGGGCATAGTGCAGTTCGTCAGCAATGGCGGCGAAGCCACAGATAATCCTAGATATGATCAGTTGCGCACGGCGGTTAAGGCGAACAACATCTCGGAATTGACGGTTCAATTCGACGGTCAGTCTTTTCTTGTGACCGGTCAATATAGAGAGAAGCCTAGCGAAGCCAAATCAGAAAATTTCTCAACGTACATTCCTCCTACGGATGAAGCGATTAGTGAACTTGTAGCGGCAAGTGAAGCTAATAATTTCAAGTTAAATCAGGAGCCAATGAGAGGTGACAGCATCTGGCTGACACTTCTGACATCCTTTATTCCTTTGATCATTATGTTCCTGCTGTTCTTCTTCCTGTTCAATCAGGCGCAAGGCGGCGGCGGCAAAGTAATGAACTTTGGTAAAAGCCGTGCCCGTCTCTACAACGAAGAGAAGAAGCGGGTTACATTTGAAGACGTCGCAGGTGCGGATGAAGAGAAGCAGGAATTGGTTGAGGTCGTTGACTTCCTCAAGGATCCTCGCAAATTCGCAGCTGTAGGTGCACGGATTCCTAAGGGCGTACTGCTCGTGGGGCCTCCGGGTACTGGTAAAACGTTGCTCGCTCGTGCCGTTGCCGGTGAAGCGGGTGTACCTTTCTTCAGTATCTCGGGTTCCGACTTCGTCGAAATGTTTGTCGGTGTCGGTGCATCCCGTGTACGTGACTTGTTTGAAAATGCGAAGAAAAATGCCCCATGTATCATCTTTATTGACGAGATTGATGCAGTAGGCCGTCAGCGTGGAGCTGGCCTTGGCGGTGGTCACGATGAACGTGAACAAACGCTTAACCAGTTGCTCGTTGAAATGGACGGATTTGGAGCCAATGAGGGAATTATCATTGTTGCTGCAACCAACCGTGCAGACATTCTGGACCCTGCCTTGCTGCGTCCGGGACGTTTTGACCGTCAAATTACGGTTGACCGCCCTGATGTAAAAGGCCGTGAAGCTGTACTGAAAGTACACTCCCGCAACAAACCACTCACCAAAGATGTGAAGCTGGACATTATTGCGAAGCGTACGACAGGCTTCTCTGGTGCGGATCTTGAAAATCTCTTGAACGAAGCGGCATTGCTTGCAGCACGCCGTAACCGCAGAGACATTTCCATGAAAGAAGTTGACGAGGCAATTGACCGTGTCATCGTAGGTACGGAGAAGAAAAGCCGTGTCATCAGCGATCGCGAGAAACGGATCGTTGCTTATCACGAGGCAGGTCATACCATCGTAGGATACTTCCTGGAACATGCCGATATGGTACATAAAGTGACCATTATTCCGCGCGGACGTGCGGGTGGATATGTAATCATGTTGCCAAAAGAAGATCGCATGCTGGTTACCAAGCAAGAACTTCTGGACAAAGTTACGGGACTCCTCGGAGGTCGCGTGGCAGAAGAACTGTTCATTGGTGAAATTGGTACTGGCGCATACAGTGACTTCCAACAAGCGACAGGTATTGTTCGCAGCATGGTTATGGAGTACGGTATGAGTGAGAAATTGGGACCTATGCAATTCGGAAGTTCACAAGGACAGGTATTCCTTGGACGGGATATCGGACATGAACAGAATTACTCGGATTCCATTGCCTATGAGATTGATCAGGAAATGCAGCGCTTTATCAATGAATGTTACGAGAAATGTAAAGACTTGCTCGTAAAACATACAAAAGAAATGCATCTGATCGCTCAAACGTTGCTTGAAGTGGAGACACTGGAAATGGATCAGATCAAACAATTGATCGAGACAGGTTCCCTTTCTCCAAAAGCGGAGAGCGATAATGATAATGAAGGTACGCCAAATGAAGGCGGAGAGCCAATCGTCGACAACATCGGTGATGTGCGCGTTCGTATTCAAGGCAAAGATGAAACACCTGAGCCTCCAGCAGGAGATATCCCTAACGATGCTCCGAATCTGGATAAAGGCAACAGCAATGATCCGGATGATGGCGGGACGAAGCCAACATCTTAATCTAAATGCTACACAATCTGTTTCTTGGAACAGATAAGAGGAGAGCCGAAAGGCTCTCTTTTTTTGTCCACATTATTCAAATTGCAGAGATAATGATAACTGCGAGCTAGAGCGCGAACTACGCAGGAAATGGATGATTAGAGCGTTGTTCTGTATCCTTTTCATTTATTGACAGAGTCGTGAACGTTGTGTACATTAGTTGTTAAACCGCTTGTGATTCGTTTCTCAAGCGAAAATAACGACGCAGATAGTCACAGGAAACAGCGCATGGCGCTGTCCCGTTAAAGGAGAGGATCACAGGTGGAAGCTCTGGCTTTAGAGCGCAAGGCTGAGATGAACCGGGAGCTGCGAGAGCGGCTGATGGAGTTGAAGAAGGAACGTAACGCTATTATTCTTGCTCATTATTACCAACGTGACGAAGTACAGGAAGTCGCCGACTTTCGCGGAGATTCATTCCTGCTTGCCCAGAAGGCCGCACAAACTGACGCGGATGTCATTGTGTTCTGTGGGGTTCATTTTATGGGTGAAAGCGCTAAAATTCTTGCCCCGAACAAAACGGTTATTATTCCGGATGAACGCGCAGGATGCCCGATGGCAGACATGGTGAATGTTGAAGGATTACGCAAACTGAAAGCGCAGCATCCAAATGCAAAAGTAGTGACTTACATCAATTCCTCAGCGGAGATCAAGGCTGAGACCGACATCTGTTGTACATCGGCCAATGCGGTCCGAGTTATTCAATCTGTTGATTCCGATGAGATTATCTGGGTGCCGGATAAAAACCTGGGGCATTATGTCCAGCAGCACACAGACAAAAAAATGATCATCTGGGAAGGGTACTGCAACACTCACGATATGCTGACCGTAAAAGACGTCGTCGAGATGAGAGCAAAATATCCAAATGCCGAGTTTGTCGTGCATCCGGAATGCCGCCCGGAAGTAGTGGAGATGGGGGATTTTGTAGGCAGCACGACAGCCATCCTTGAATATTGTAAAAATTCTTCGACCAAGGAATTTATCGTAGGAACAGAAGATGGCACGGGCTATCAGCTGCGTCTCGATAGCCCGGATAAAGAGTTCCATTTTGCCACCAAGTTTCTTGTGTGTCCAAATATGAAGGTCAACAACCTGAAGAAGCTGGTTAAATGCCTGGAAACGATGAAGCCGCAAATCTACGTACCACCGGCCGTTGCCGACAAAGCCAGAGAATCGCTAGAGCGCATGTTACTGGTGAAGTAGCATGCGCTACTCTTGCTCCGAGACAGGTGAATAGGATGATACCGCAATATTTAGTGGATTTTGATCTGTCCGCACTGCCCATGGTAGAGACGGATGTACTGGTTATTGGTTCCGGCATCGCTGGGTTGTTTACAGCAATCAGGGCGAGTGAACATAACCGGGTGTTGATGATCACGAAGAAGTCATTATTGGAGAGCAATACCCGTTATGCACAGGGAGGCATCGCTGCGGTAATCGCTGAAGATGACTCTCCTGCATACCATCTGCAGGATACACTTGTGGCTGGAGCGGGACTATGTCGCCCAGAGGCAGTAGAAGCATTGGTAAATGAAGGCCCGGATGGAGTGAAGGAACTGATTCGTCTGGGCACGTTATTTGATGTGGAGAACGGCGAGCTGGCGTTGACGCAGGAAGGTGCGCACAGCCACCGCCGTATTTTGCATGCGAATGGAGATGCGACTGGATATGAGATCGTGAGGGCTCTTGCAGCTCAAGCAAGTGAACATCCTGGCATAGAGGTATGGGATGAGCATTTTGTAATCGATCTGATCACGGATCACGGAGAATGCGTGGGGGCTCTGGTTCAGAAGCCGGATGACTCACAGGTATTCGTTAAGGCACGGGCTACCGTGCTCTGCTCCGGCGGGGCTGGGCAGTTGTATCGCTACACAACCAATCCGGAGGTGGCTACCGCCGATGGTGTTGCCATGGCCTATCGTGCGGGTGCAGTCATTCGGGATATGGAATTCATCCAATTCCATCCGACCTCCTTATGTTATCCAGGAGCCCCACGTTTCCTGGTTTCTGAAGCGGTACGGGGTGAAGGTGCTTATTTGCGCAATATAAAAGGCGAGCGGTTTATGGAACGTTACCATGCACAGCTTGAACTGGCACCGCGTGATATTGTAGCGAGAGCAATTGTCAGTGAGATGGAGACGACAAACAGCACATTTGTGTATCTGGATATAACTCATGAGCCAGCTGAGATGATCAAGCATCGATTCCCTACCATATATGAAACCTGTATGCGGTACGGACTGGATATGACCACAGACTGGATTCCGGTCGCTCCTGCAGCTCACTATATGATGGGCGGCGTTAAGACGGACTTAAACGGGGAGAGCAGTATCGGCAGGTTGTTCGCTTGTGGAGAGGTATCGTCCACTGGGGTACACGGAGCCAATCGATTAGCGAGCAACTCTTTGTCCGAAGCGATTGTGTTTGGGCATCGAATTGTTGAGCGTATTCAATCACTGCCTATGCTTAACTCAACTCAGGTAGGAAGCCCCCTACAGCGTAGCAGAGAGAATGAAATAATGTCCGGACAACAACCTATTTCCGAACGGCGATTGCGTCTGCAGAAGATGATGGTTCGTCAGGTGGGTCTGCGACGTAACGGTGTCCATCTGCAAGAAGCCATGGATAAGCTAAGAAGCGAAATGAACATTTTCGACCACGTGCTTACGCACAAGGAAGAGATGGAATACGCCAACCTTTTGACCTGTGCCTGGCTGGTAACCAGTGGAGCGTTACACCGACAGGAAAGTAGAGGGGCACACTACCGTGAGGATTTCCCCCTGCGTGACGATGCCGTTTGGCAGAAGCATAGTTTGCAGCAACGAGAACAAGCGATTGTGGAGGAATTGATGTCATGATACTGAACGGATATAATGAAGGACTCATTGAATCCATTAGAAACTGGCTTCGTGAGGATGTTGGATCAGGGGATGTTACCACAAGTGTGACTATTCCGGCAGGCCACCAATCCAAGGCAGTCATTCACGCCAAAGACAATGGAATCATTGCAGGCGTACCGGTAGCTGAACTGGTATTTCAGGTGGTAGACCCTACGCTTGTTTTTAAGCCAATGGTGCAGGACGGAGACCGGGTTACACGGGGAACAACACTGGTGGAAGTGGAGGGAAGTACCCACAGTCTGCTGACGGGTGAACGGCTGGCTCTGAATCTGCTGCAGCGCATGTCCGGCATTGCTACCCGCACACGTTCGTATGTAGATGCATTAGAGGGTCTTTCCACGCGATTGGTCGATACTCGCAAAACAACACCAGGCCATCGCATGCTTGAGAAGTATGCTGTCCGCATTGGTGGAGGGGCCAATCATCGATTCGGACTATACGATGCGGTTATGATCAAGGATAACCACATTAAGGGTGCAGGCGGCATCACAGAAGCTGTGCAACGGGCACGGGCCGTCATTCCGCATACGATGACCATTGAGGTGGAGACGGAAAATCTTACACAGGTACAGGAAGCCTTGCAGGCAGGCGCAGATATCATTATGCTGGACAATATGCACCCGGATCAGATGCGTGAAGCCGTTGCGGTTATTCACGAACAGGCTCCGCATGTGAAGGTGGAAGCATCGGGCAATGTCTCTCTGGATACCATCCGGGGGATTGCCGAGAGTGGTGTGGATGTAATTTCCGTTGGAAGGTTAACCTATTCTTTCGAGAGCCTCGACATCAGCCTGGATTTAAACGAAAAGAAAGAGGGGTGAACCTCTTTGATTCTTGTTGTAGACGTGGGCAACAGCAATATCGTACTCGGCGTGTATCAAGGCCGGGCGTTGCTCCATCATTTTCGCTTGAGTACATCCCGTCAGTCGACAGTGGATGAATACGGCGTATTGATTTATAATTTATTTCATATGTCGGATATATCAACCCGCGACATTGAAGGAGTAATCATCTCATCGGTGGTTCCTCCGCTGGTACATGTCATGGAAGCGATGTGTGAAAAATATGTTGGTAAAAAGCCCATGGTTGTAGGACCTGGTATCAAAACGGGTCTGAACCTGAGGTATGAGAATCCGCGCGAGGTAGGCGCAGATCGTATTGTGAATGCCGTGGCAGCCGTTGAAAAATACGGTGGTCCACTTGTGGTCGTTGATTTCGGTACAGCTACGACATTTGACTGCATTGATGAAAAAGGCCACTATCTGGGCGGAGCCATCGTACCGGGGATTCATATTGCCACCGAAGCGCTCTATGAGCGGGCATCCAAGCTGCCTCGCATTGAATTGGAGAAGCCGAAGAAGGTCATAGGACGCAATACCGTACATGCCATGCAGGCAGGCATTATTTATGGCTATGCTGGACAGGTCGACGGGATTGTTGAGCGCATTCGGGAAGAGATGGGCGCACAGCCCAAAGTCATTGCAACCGGGGGACTTGCACCACTGATTGCAGAGGAAACCCGCAGCATCGAGGAAGTCGATCCGCTGCTTACGCTTGAAGGGCTGCGTATCATTTATGAGCGGAACCGGGAAAGGTAAGGAAAGAGACGGCATACAGCGGGCTGACTTTTAACAGTCTTATGTAATGTGCCGTTTTTTCTGTAAATTGAACGAAGTTATAAGTTAAACGAATGATTCACACAGTTCAACGTATAAAAATTCAATTTATATATCGTGTGTCAGAAATAATATGGTGATACGCCAAAGGAGGCTGAATGACTTGGAAAACAACAACAAACAGGACCGCTTGATTCGCGGAACAGCAATGGAAGGACGGGTTAGAGCCTTTGCTGTCCAAACGACGGAGTTGGTTGAAGAACTGCGCAGAAGACATGATACGTTTCCCACGGCTACAGCTGCCATGGGGCGTACGGTTACAACTGCAGCCATTATGGGTGCAATGCTTAAAGGTAAAGAGAAATTGACCATTCAAGTCAAGGGAGATGGCCCCATTGGACAGATCGTTGCCGATGCCAATGCCAAAGGCGAGGTTCGTGGCTATGTGACGAATCCGCATGTACATTTGCCGAGCAACAGCATGGGTAAGCTTGACGTTAGAGGAGCGGTTGGCACAGAGGGGTTTGTCAACGTAACGAAGGATCTTGGTTTGAAGGAACCTTATCGTGGCAGTGTACCGATCATATCGGGAGAGCTCGGCGAAGACTTTACGTACTATTTTGCCAAATCGGAGCAGACGCCTTCAGCCGTAGGAGTTGGTGTACTTGTAGATACTGATAATTCTGTCATTGTTTCGGGCGGATTCATTATACAACTGCTGCCAGGGTTAACGGATGATGAAATTACCGTAATCGAGAACGCGATTGGTACATTGCCTCCTGTGACAACGTTGCTGGAACAAGGGCTTGAACTGGAAGAGCTGCTTAAACGCGTACTGCCTGATGTACAGGTCATGGATGGAATGGACATTCATTTCCAATGTGAGTGTTCCAGGGAACGGGTCGAGAAAACATTGATCAGCCTCGGCCAACACGAAATGGAACAACTGATTGAAGAAGAAGGCAGAGCCGAAGTAGTGTGCCAGTTCTGTAATGAAGCCTATGAATTCAACAAGGAACAACTCGAGACCATTCTAGAGCAAGCCAAGAACTGATATAAGCGGGGACGGGACGCGGAATGACGAGACAGGAAAAAGGGCTGTGGACGGCTGTAATTGTCTTGACGCTCGGCATGTTGGTTATGGGTACGGTTATGGTGGTGCAGGGGATCAGACCGGGACGTGACGAAGCAGACGCACCCCATGATGCCGGTCAGGAAGAAGGAAGCACAATTGCCACGATTAATGGAGAGGTCATTACGGACAAGGAATGGACCGATGCACTGAAAAGACGTTATGGCAGCGATATGCTCCTTCAGATGCTGAACCGTAAAGCTGTTTATGCGGAGGCTGTGGTTCGAGACCTGACAGTCACTCCGGAAGAGATCGCAAAGGAACTGGCTGCAGCGATGGATGGCTATGATTCGGAACAGGCCTATTATGACGAGATGAAGTCCCAGCTCGGCCTGACGCGACAGGAACTTGAACTGGAAGCTGGTTATCGGCTTTTGCTAGAGAAGATTGCTACGAGCGGCATTCAGGTCAAGGATGCAGATATTGAGCGTTACTGGAATGATCACCGCGAGGATTTCGTTTCTCCCGAGAAATACGATCTGTCCATGATTTTGGTGGAGAAGGAAGCAAAAGCCAATGCGTTACTGGATGATTTGGAGCAGGGTGCAAACTTTGAAGATATGGCGAGAGCTGAATCGACGGATAGCTTCACCCGTGACTCCGGTGGGCGACTTGGCTGGATTGAACAGAATGATCCGTTTCAGTCCGAAGACATCATGAATTTGGCCGAAGAACTCGATATTGGCGATATTGCTGGGCCGGTACAGGTCGAAGAAGGATATGCCATTATTAAACTAAATGACAAACAGGATGCTCAGGCTCAGTCCGCAGAAGAGGTACGTGAAGATATCCGGATGCAGCTGGCTCTCAGTGAGGCTGATCCACTTCCCCAAGTGGAAGAGAGGCTTCGTAACAAGTATGAGGCCGTGATCATTGCCGAGATTCCAGCTTCCTGATTGATTTGACCGATCGATGGATTGTGACGCTGCATCGTGATAAAAATACTCTGTCTACAGCCTTAGGGCCCAGGACAGAGTATTTTTTTGAGTACTCATATTGACAATAAGGTGCAAGGTTGATAAGATAAAAATAATAAATACCTACTCGTTTACTCGGAATAAAGGCAGTATATATACCTAAGAAACCTTCGGAAACCTCAGATCCAGTCTATGGGTAAGTTATTAGGCCGGCTGGAGTTAAGGGATTTCCGCAGTTCTTCTATAAACATCAAGAGGCTGCCCCGGCCGCACAATATAAGTAACAGGACTTAAGTATTATTCATCCCACTAAGGAGGGCATTCATATGGCTAAAGTTGTTAATAACGTAACAGAACTCATCGGAGGTACTCCGCTTGTTCGTCTGAACCGTATCGTACCTGAAGGCAGTGCTGAAGTATTCGTGAAACTTGAGTATCAGAATCCGGGTTCGAGCGTTAAGGACCGTATTGCGATTAGCATCGTGGAAGAAGCGGAAAAAGAAGGCAAGCTGAAACCAGGTGATACCATCATCGAGGCAACCAGTGGCAATACGGGAATCGGACTTGCAATGGTAGCTGCAGCTAAAGGCTATAAGTCTGTCATTGTAATGCCTGAAACGATGAGCTTGGAGCGTCGCAACTTGCTTCGTGCCTATGGTTCTGAGCTTGTGCTCACGCCGGGATCCGAGGGAATGAACGGCGCAGTCAAAAAAGCGGAAGAATTGCTCAAGGAAAATCCAAGTTACTTTATGGCTGAGCAGTTCAAAAATAAAGCGAACGTAAAAATTCACCGTGAGACAACAGGTCCTGAGATCGTTGAAGCGATTCAATCTGTTGGCGGTACATTGGATGCTTTTGTTGCAGGAATCGGTACAGGCGGAACAATCACGGGTACAGGTGAAGTACTGAAGGAAGCCTTCCCGTCGATCAAAATCGTTGCTGTAGAGCCAGCTGCATCACCGATTCTGGCAGGCGGCAAACCTGGTCCTCACAAAATCCAGGGAATCGGAGCCAACTTTATCCCTGAGATTCTCGACCAAGAAATCTATGATGAAATCATTCACATTGAGAATGATGATGCATTCGAAACGGCTCGCCAGGTAGCGAAGGAAGAGGGCATTCTGTCGGGTATTTCTTCCGGTGCAGCAATTCGTGCAGGTTTGCAAGTAGCCAAACAGCTGGGTGCAGGCAAACGTGTCGTTGTCATCGTGCCAAGTAACGGCGAACGTTACCTAAGCACACCACTTTACAACTTCGAAGGTTAAGAGTAACCATGATGAAACTGATCCTCCTTGCCCACATGATGGGTAGGGAGGATTTTTTGCTGAATGCTTTTAAAAGGGGCGGCGCTTTAGTATACTATCAGACAACAGAACTAGCGACAGATGGAGGGCGGCTAACCGCGATGACACACCTGATGACAACATACGCCGACTGGACAGAGTGGGCCGGACAAGGATGGACCATGATGCCTTATATGATCAAGTCGGATAAAGGGCCGGTTCATGGCGGTTTACCGTTAACATGGGAAGCGGCTTGGCACGAGGCTTCGCCTTATGCAATGGTGCTGGAGAATGGCAAGGGTGGAAGATATACCTTTCTGGGGTTGCACCCGGTATCCGTTATTTCAGGCAAGGGTTATGAAGCGGTCATTCATGATTTGAAAGAGGGATCAACATCGACGGATACGGGTAAGCCGCTGGACGTGTTACAAAGGTGGTTAGCTCCGTACACCGCTCCCAAAGTGAACGGTGCTCCGGACTTTGGTGGGGGAAGCACAGGCTATCTAAGCTATGACGTAGCCAGGTCACTGGAGAAGCTGCCAACCTTGGCTGAAGATAACCCGGCCCTGCCGGATTATTGGTGGATGCGCTTTGAGGAGATTTGGGCATATGATCATGAACAAGAAGCGCTGTACTGCATGGTGCATCTGCCGTTAGGAGCTGAACCGGACGAGGCCTATCTTCAAAGCTTATATGCAGAGGCTCAAGTACGTGCAGAGGCCATGCGGCAGCGCTGGTTGCATATTCTGGGCTTTGCACAGGCGGAAGAGCAGCAGCAGGCATTGGAGCATCGCAGCATGCAGATGCATCTGGCTCAGCAGCAGGAAGACGCTGATAAGGAAACAGAGGGCTGGCAGACCTCTTTTCCTCAACAGGACTTTGAACAGGCTGTACGCACAGTGCAAGAGTATATCCGGCAGGGTGATGTGTTTCAGGTGAACCTTTCCCTGCGGCAGGAGAAGCCAATTCAATCCAGTGCAGAGCACATTTACGAATGGCTGCGCCTTGTGAACCCATCGCCTTATATGGGCATGCTTCGCAGCCCGGACTTCCAGCTCGTGAGCGGTTCGCCGGAGCTGCTTGTCAAAGTAAACAATGGCAAGGTCAGTGCACGTCCAATCGCAGGTACACGGAGAAGAGGCCGTAATGAGGCAGAGGATGAGGCAATGGCGGCTGAGCTGCTGAACAGTGAGAAGGAACGGGCCGAGCATATTATGCTGGTTGATCTGGAACGGAATGATATTGGAAGAATCGCAGCCTATGGTTCGGTTCATGTACCCGAATTAATGACCATCGAGAAATATTCGCATGTGATGCATTTGGTTTCCCAAGTGGAAGGCAGACTGGCAGAGGGTTTATCTGTATTTGATGTCATTGCGGCCACGTTTCCTGGTGGAACGATTACCGGTGCACCCAAAGTGCGAACGATGGAAATTATCGAGGAACTTGAGCCCGTCCGCCGAGGTCCGTATACAGGATCGATCGGGTGGATCGACTATAGTGGGAATATGGAGCTGAATATCGTCATTCGGACACTGGCCATCAAGGACGGTACTGGTTATGTACAAGCTGGAGCGGGTATTGTCATTGATTCCGATCCGTATCGGGAGTACAGGGAGTGCCGGAACAAGGCGAGAGCCATGATGAGGGCCGTGAATTATAGTGAGGAAGCGGAAGCAGCAGTAGCGGTCAAACAAAAATAAACAATGCAACCGTCTCTGTATAGACGGAAGAAGAGGAGGAACAAGGATATGATACTGGTCATCGACAATTACGATTCCTTCACGTACAACCTGGTTCAATACCTGGGTGAACTGGGGGAGACGGTGGAGGTCCGCCGGAATGATGAGATTGATCTGGCAGGCATTGAGGCAATGGCACCTGAACATATTTTGATCTCCCCTGGACCATGTACTCCGAATGAAGCGGGCATCAGTCTGGCTGTCATCGATCACTTCAAGGGCAGTATTCCGATCTTTGGCGTTTGCCTGGGACATCAGGCTATCGGACAAGCCTTTGGAGGTAACGTCATTCGTGCCGATCGTATGATGCATGGCAAGACATCGGAGATGCATCATAACGGAACATCCGTATTTGCCGGACTGCCTTCTCCATTCACAGCAACCCGCTATCACTCTCTCATTGTGGAGCGCAGCAGTCTGCCGGATTGCCTGGAGATTACAGCTGAGACGGCAGAAGGCGAAATTATGGGACTGCGTCATAAGGAGTTCGCCATCGAAGGTGTGCAGTTCCATCCGGAATCGATCATTACGGACCATGGTCATCAGATGCTGCGCAACTTCCTGTCTCAGAAGGTGAAGGTATAGGCATGCAATACGCCGCGATAAACGGAAATGTAGTCCATATGGCGGCAGCCGTGGTTCCGGTGACGGATCACGGCTTTTTGTACGGACTTGGGTTGTTCGAGACATTTCGGACGTACCAGGGTGTTCCCTTTTTACTGGAGCATCATTTGGAACGAATGGCTGCAGGGTGTGCGGAGCTTGGTATTCCATTTACTACAACAACAGAAGAAGTGATGGACTGGGTCAACCGTCTGCTGCAGGCAAACGAGCTTCAGGATGCATATGTGCGCTACACAATTTCGGCAGGTGAAGCTGCGCTTGGCCTGCCCTCCGGGGATTATGAGAGCCCTAATCATATCGTATTTGCAAAAGCATTACCTGAGCCCTCACCATCTCTATACGAGAGAGGCAAATTGCTTCAGTGCCTATCCACGGTGCGCAACACACCTGAAGGAAATATACGATTCAAATCACTGCATTACATGAACAGCATCCTTGCCAAGCGGGAGTTGAACGGTTACGGGGAGAGGGTCCAGGGAGCAGAAGGCCTGCAATTGACCCGGGACGGACATGTAGCTGAAGGTATTGTCAGCAATATATTCTGGGTTCGGCATGGCATCCTCTATACGCCCTCCATTGAGACGGGAATATTACCGGGCATCACGCGAGCGGTAGTCATGGAACTTGCAGCTCATATGGGAGTTACCTGTAATGAAGGGTTGTACTTTTGGGATGAGCTGCAGGAAGCAGATGAGATATTTTTGACAGGATCGGTTGCAGAGCTTGTCCCGGTTACCACTTTGCGAGGGCAGGACGGAAACGAAACGATAATCAGTAACGGACATATCGGCCCGGTTACAGCAGCACTTCTGAGTATGTACCGGCAGAAAGCGGGGTATACTTCATGACACTTACACCAGTCATATATGAACGGAACTATTCATGGGGGCCAGCAGAACTGAAGCTTGGCACACGGACACAGATTATGGGCATTCTGAATGTCACACCCGATTCTTTCTCTGATGGAGGACGGTATACCCAGGTAGAACAGGCAGTTGCCCATGCGATACAGATGATGGAGGATGGTGCCGATCTGATTGATATCGGCGGTGAATCTACACGGCCAGGTTCCGAAGCCGTCGGTGCCGAGGAGGAGCTCAGCCGAATCATTCCTGTAATCGAAGCGTTGCGGCAGGAAGCTCCGCACATTCCGATATCGGTAGATACCTATAAGGCGGAAGTTGCCCGCCAGGCCATTCTTTCGGGTGCCCACATTATTAATGATGTATGGGGAGCCAAGGCAGACCCGGATATGGCACGCACTGCCGCAGAACTGGGATGCCCCCTCATTTTAATGCACAATCGACCAGAACGGGATTACACAGATTATCTGAAAGATGTGGTTCGAGACCTGCAGGAAAGTATCCAAATTGCATTGCAGGCTGGAGTACACCAGGATCAGATTATTCTTGACCCTGGTATTGGCTTCGTGAAGGATCTTACGGAAAACCTGACGCTCATGTCATCCCTTGGTCTGCTTAACGAGATGGGGTACCCGGTCCTGCTGGCAACTTCACGGAAACGATTCATTCAGAACACCCTTCAGGTACAGGCCCATGATGCAGTGGAAGGGACGGCTGCAACGGTTGCATTCGGCATCGCCCAAGGCTGCCAGATGGTGCGGGTTCATGATGTGAAGCCGATCCGGCGGACGGCGGATATGTGTGATGCCATGCTGTATGCCTCTCCGGGTCTGCGGAGGAAATAAATCGAGCGGGTATGGATGACCCGTGAGGTGGAAGCGCAGCGTTTTGCATGAGGTAACGAACGATCTTAGTGATACACAATCCCAACATTATAGAAGGCGGGCGGATATTATGGACAGAATGGTATTGCATCGAATGGAGTATTACGGATATCATGGCGTTTTTGCAGAAGAACGGAAGCTGGGACAGCGCTACTACATCGATCTGGAGCTGGATATGGACTTGGGGGAAGCGGGACGTACCGATGATCTGACCAAGACGGTTAATTATGCGGAGATCCATGAACTTGTTAAACATATCGTTGAAAATAAATCATTCCAGTTAATTGAAGCTTTGGGCGAACATATTGCATCTTCTTTACTGGACACTTATACTATTATCAATGCACTGACAGTTAAGGTGACGAAGCCGCATCCGCCGTTTGATATTCATTTTGAGGGCGTAACTGTAGAGCTTCGCCGCACAAGAAAGTGAGAACCGATCATGATCGCACATTCGACCTCTGAATATTCAGAGGCTTATATTGCTTTAGGGGCCAATTTGGGTGACCGGGAACAGACGCTGCTTGAAGCGTTAACGTTACTGGATGCACACCCTAATATAGTAGTCCTGCGCTGTTCATCTCTATATGAAACAGAACCAGTAGGGTATATAGATCAGCCTTCGTTCCTGAATATGGCGGCTGCTGTACAGACGAATCTTACACCCGAGCAGCTGCTCACCGAATTGCTTGAAGTTGAGAACCGGCTTGGGCGAGTTCGCGATATTCGCTGGGGTCCTCGAACGGTAGATCTCGATTTGCTGTGGATGGCTGGAGAGAGCCGGGATACTGAATTGCTTCAACTACCGCATCCACGGATGGGAGAACGGGCTTTTGTGCTTGTTCCATTGTCAGATATCGTACCTGAAGGCGAGCTTTCAGGCTTGTATACCTATGTACACACATCGTTATCTGTACTGGATGGAAAGGATGGAATACAGCTTTGGAAAACGTGCAACTGGCGAACCGAATCCGGGCCTTTCGGAAGCTGAAGGGTATGACACAACAGGAACTTGCCGCGGAGACTGGCATATCGCTGGCCATTCTGGGTACGATTGAACGGGGGAACCGCAAGGTATCCGAACAAGAGCTGAATCGCATTGCGAGCGTGCTGAGCATCAGCATTGAAGAATTACAGGGCAAATAGAAAGACTTCACTGTCATCATGAATTACACAATTGGTTTCACGAAGACACTTACCGTTAATCGTTGATTGTATATAGCCAACATAACCCGGATTCGTGCAAGAAAAATCTGTGGTAATTAGAAGGAGCGAAACAATAAAATGCTGAAAATCGGTGGCATTGAAATGAAAAACCAGGTCGTACTTGCGCCGATGGCTGGCGTTTGTAATCCGGCTTTTCGTCTGATCGCAAAAGAATTCGGAACAGGCCTTGTATGTGCGGAGATGGTGAGTGGCAAGGCTATCGTGCATGGCAACAAGCGTACACGTGAGATGCTGTTTGTAGATGAGCGTGAGAAACCGCTGAGCCTGCAAATTTTTGGGGGCGACCGTCAAGCGCTTGTAGAAGCAGCCAAAATTGTGGACAAAGAAACCAACGCAGATATCATCGACATCAACATGGGCTGCCCTGTGCCAAAAGTGACGAACTGCGATGCAGGTGCACGTTGGTTGCTTGATCCAAACAAAATCTACGATATGGTATCCGCTGTAGTGGACGCGGTTGAGAAACCAGTGACAGTCAAGATGCGTATCGGCTGGGATAACGAGCACATCTACGTTGTGGAGAATGCACTTGCGGTTGAACGTGCTGGCGGACAGGCGGTAAGTGTGCACGGCCGTACACGTGAGCAGCTTTACACGGGTACTGCTGACTGGTCCCACATTAAAAATGTCAAAGAAGCTGTCTCCATCCCGGTTATCGGGAACGGAGATGTATCTTCACCGGAAGATGCCCGTCGCATGCTGGATGAAACGGGTTGTGACGGAGTCATGATCGGCCGAGCCGCACTGGGTAATCCCTGGATGCTGTATCGTACCATTCAATACCTGAGTTCCGGGGAATTGCTTCCCGATCCGAGCGCAGAAGAGAAAATCCGTGTAGCCATTCTCCATATGGACCGCCTGATTGCTCTGAAGAATGAGGCAGTAGCAGTGAAGGAGATGCGTAAACATCTGGCTTGGTACCTGAAAGGATTAAAAGGTTCTGCGCGCATCAAGGACGTTATCATGGAAGGAACGAGACGTGATGAGATGGTGCAAATTCTGGAGAACTTTGTAGGCCAGCTTCATAATGAAGAGTACAATGATGCAGAATCGGCTGTAGTCGAAAATGCATCCTAATCCTGTCCTGTAAAACGTTTACAGATACAAGGGGTGTAACATTGACTTTTCGAGACCGTTCCCCTATAATTTCACAGTATAAATTCGCCATGTGCGTTATAAGGCTAGTGCATCAGGAGGAACGTTCTGTTTCTCCGGAGAACTTCATATAGTTTTGAAGATATATGCGGTCGGAGCTCTGTAATCAGCATGGGTTCCGTTGCCGTGCAATCAAATTATTCCCATGACAGGAGAATCGGTTGAGATGAGCGATAAGGAAGTTATCCTTACACAAGAGGGACTCAAGAAGCTGGAAGAAGAACTGGAAACACTGAAATCGGTTAAGCGCCGCGAAGTGGCTGAACGGATCAAAGTAGCCATCGGGTATGGGGATATTAGTGAAAACTCCGAATACGAAGACGCGAAGAATGAGCAGGCCTTCATTGAGGGTCGTATCATCACTCTGGAGAAAATGCTCCGGAATGCGCGGATTATCAACAGCGATGAGATTGATACCGATGCGGTGAGCGTAGGTGCAACCGTTACTGTAGAAGATCTGGAATTCGGAGACATTACAGAGTACACGATCGTAGGTACCGCGGAATCCAATCCGCTTCAGAACAAAATATCGAATGAAAGCCCTGTTGGAAAAGCCATTTTGGGTAAGAAAAAAGGTACTGTTGTTGACGTAAGCGTACCAGCTGGCGTAATTCAATATAAAATTGTAGATATTAAGAAGCAATAGTTATTGTATTGTAATGAAGCAGTCGGGCACTGAGACAAAAGCTTCCTTAGGGAAGCTTTTTTCAACATTTGAGGAAGAACACATCTGAGGATGTCTGCAATGTAAATAAGGAGATGAATATAGATCATGACGGATGAAGTCTTGAATCAGGAAACCGAACTTAGCGAGCTTTTGCAAATTCGCCGCGACAAATTGGACGAGCTCCGCAAATTGGGAATCGACCCTTTTGGCCAAAAATACGTACGTACCGAAGAAGCCGGTTCTATTCTGAAGAAGTATGAAACACTGACCAAGGAAGAGCTGGAAGAGAAGCAGATCGAAGTCAGTATTGCCGGACGGATTATGGCGAAGCGGGGAATGGGTAAGGCAAGCTTTGCACATATTCAGGACCTGAGCGGCAGAATCCAGATCTATGTTCGTCAGGATACCGTTGCAGAAGACAAGTTTGCAGCATTTAGCCTGCTCGATCTTGGTGATATTGTAGGTGTTAGCGGGGTAGTGTTCAAGACCAAAACCGGCGAGACATCTGTAAAAGTCAAAGATCTGGAAGTACTGTCCAAGTCGCTCTACCCGCTTCCAGATAAATATCATGGTCTCACAGATGTAGAGCTGCGCTATCGTCAGCGCTATGTGGACCTGATTATGAATCCAGAAGTACAGCAAACTTTTATTACACGTTCCAAAATCATTCAGTCGATGCGCCGTTATCTGGACTCCCTTGGCTATCTTGAAGTGGAAACTCCTACACTGCACAGCATCGCTGGTGGAGCCGCTGCCCGTCCATTCATTACGCATCATAATGCGCTCGATATGGAACTGTACATGCGCATTGCGATTGAGCTTCACTTGAAACGTCTGATCGTAGGCGGCTTGGAAAAGGTATATGAAATCGGCCGTGTATACCGGAATGAGGGGATGTCGACTCGTCATAACCCTGAGTTCACCATGATTGAGTTGTATGAGGCTTATGCTGATTATAAAGATATCATGCAGTTGACTGAGAATCTGGTTGCCCATATTGCACAGGAAGTGCTGGGTACGCAGGTTATCCAATATGCGGATTACCAAGTGGACCTTACACCACAATGGCGTAGAGTAACTATGGTAGACGCAGTTAAAGAAGTTGTCGGTGTGGACTTCTCCGTGCATATGACAAATGAAGAAGCTCACCGTCTTGCAAAAGAACACAAGGTTCCGGTTGAACCGCACATGACGTTTGGACATATTCTGAATGCATTCTTCGAACAGTTTGTTGAAGAAACACTGATCCAACCGACGTTCATTATGGGTCATCCGGTTGAGATCTCTCCACTGGCGAAGAAAAGTGATGCAGATCCGCGCTTCACAGACCGCTTCGAGCTGTTTATCGTTGGACGCGAGCACGCCAATGCCTTTACCGAGCTGAACGATCCAATTGATCAGCGTCAACGCTTTGAGGCACAGCTGCTTGAGAAAGAGCATGGAAACGATGAAGCACATGAAATGGATGACGACTTCATCCGTGCTCTAGAATACGGTATGCCACCAACAGGTGGACTGGGCATCGGGATTGATCGCCTGATCATGCTGCTGACCAATTCGCCTTCGATTCGTGACGTACTGCTCTTCCCACACATGCGTCCACGTACGCAAGAATAATAAGGAACGTATTACACGTTCATAATAGAAGAGGAACCTGCCGTTCAGTATCATGCTGGGGCAAGTTCCTCTTTAGGTTTACATAGGATGCTTTACATGGTTTCTTGGTTCGTTTGATCTGATTACAGATTGTATTATGTTAAAAGAGGTGCCCTTCATGAAATTCAGGCTTCACATTGCCAAATTTCTGTCACCCCCGCTTATCCTGGTTGGCGGTTTCCTGCTGATTATTGCCATTGGCACCGTTTTGCTGATGCTGCCCATTTCAAACCGAAGCGGTGAGCATTTGGCATTTATTGATGCGTTATTTACGTCGACTTCAGCAGCATGTGTGACTGGACTCGTCGTAGTAGATGTAGGAACTACCTTCAACCTGTTTGGTCAGATCGTCATCATGGTGCTCATGCAGCTCGGTGGACTGGGCTTCATGACCATTGCAACGCTGTTTGCGCTAGTGTTGGGTAAACGGATCTCCCTGAAGGACAGGCTGCTTCTGAAAGAGGCGATTAATGCAGACAGCATGGAAGGCATTGTGCGCATTATCCGGAAGGTGTTGATCTTTTCTTTTACCATTGAGGGTGTGGCTGCTGTGATTCTGGCGCTGCGCTGGGCAACGGAGATGCCTTTGGGACAAGCCGCATACTACGGCATATTCCACTCGGTTTCCCTATTTAATAACGGAGGATTTGACCTATTTGGCAACAGCTTCCAGTATTATACGGGAGATTGGCTATTTAACCTGACTGCATCCGTGCTTGTTATATCAGGCGGACTCGGCTTTGTGGTGTTGAATGATCTGTTTGAGTATCGCAAACGCCGCCGTTTATCCTTGCAGTCGAAGCTTGTGCTCTCCGTGTCAGGCGGGCTCATTGGAATTGGGGCAGTGGTGCTCTTTATCTTTGAATTCACCAATGGACATACCCTGGCCTCGCTTAGCTGGCCTGAAAAGATCTATGCCTCCATCTTCCAGTCTGTTTCTACACGTTCGTCCGGAACAAGCTCGATTGATATCACCCAGATGAGACAAGCTACTCAGTTTTTCTTCATTTTGCTGATGTTTATCGGTGCTTCACCGGGCTCAACCGGCGGTGGGATTAAGACAACAACGTTCCTGATCATGATTGGAGCTGTATACGCCATGATTCGCGGTAATAAGGATATCGTATTTTTCCGTCATCGTGTTCCGAAGGAACTCCTTATGAGAGCGTTGACCATCATAATGGTCTCGTTAATTATTTTCATGGTGGTGGTGATGCTCCTGCTTACGACAGAGGATTCGCCATTCCTGCCACTGATGTTTGAAGCCGCTTCTGCAATCGGCACGGTGGGTTTGTCGGTAGGAGTGACTCCTGAGCTGACGGATGTGGGGAAAACCATTATCTCCTTTACCATGTTTATTGGACGGATCGGACCATTAACCATTGCATATGCGCTTCGTCCGCGCAAAGAGAAGAAGTTGTATCGTCATCCGGAGGGTCGCATTATCATCGGATAAACAAAAAACCGTCAGACATTCGAGCTAACTCCTGTTATCAAAAGGGATCAGCTTCAGAGTGACTGTCGGTTTTTTGTGTTTTTGCAGGACTAACACTCAACTTATGCAATAATCTACTGCAAAGAGACTGCTGGAGATGCTATTCATGCCCTCGACATAATGAAGCAAGATGTAAAGAGAGAATATCCTCCATGACCTTGGCAGTCACCTGATCAGGTCGAAGAACGGCATGAATGGCCAAACCATCCACCAGGGCATACAAACGTTCTATTTCAAGTTCTCTATCGAGATCAACCCTAGAGAGATCAAGTTTAACGAGGTACATTATTACGGTAGCCACAGCTTGTCTGAGTTCATCATATACCTTATCGGCAAGCTCTTTGAGAGCTGGGTCAGTTTTGGACTTGGCTGTAAAAGCATACCACACCTCCATTTCAGCCAATTTTTCGTCCGTGGTAGGCATGAATTCAAGCAGCAAACGTTTCATGTTGTCCATGGGAGAACCGTTGAATGACATCTGCTGAATTCGGCTTGATACCCGCTCGGATACCAGATTCATTGCATATAGGAGTAATTCGGATTGGGTTGAGAAATAGTGACGCATAGAACCGGCGGATATTCCCGCTTCTTCAGCAATATTCCGTACAGATGCCTGCTCCATCCCATCTCTTCGGATGATGCGCCAAGCTGCTTCAGCAACGAGCAGACGTTGTTTATCATGATCTACTATTTTAGGCATACACGAATTATATCATGGTTGCTTAATATAATACAAATGTGCTAAATTGTATTTAATACATTCGTGTTATTAAAGGAGGAGTTAATTTGATCGCCTATTTTATTATAGGGTGTGAGATTGCCTTTTGGGTTTTCGTTGCTGCTGGATTAAGCGTAAGGTATTTGCTCGGAATGAAGCGCTTGGGAGTGACGTTGCTGATGGCAACGCCCATTATCGATCTATTGTTATTAGTGGCTACCGTTATGGATCTGCAGCGAGGCGCTACGGCAAGTATGGTCCATGGAATAGCAGCCATATATATAGGAGTCAGTATCGCTTATGGTCACCAGATGATTGCATGGGCAGATCGATATTTTCTATTCTGGTTCAAGGATGGGGAGAGTCCACGCAGCAGGAAGGCGTATGGAAGCGAACATGCAAGTAAGGAACGGAGAGGATGGTTTCGACACCTGGCGGCCTATATCATAGGAACTGCATTCTTACTGGGTATGACTTGGTGGATTGGTGATGCTACTCGCACAGAATCGTTCATGAATATCGTTAGAGTTTGGGGGATTGTGCTGGTCATCGATTTTGTAATTAGCTTCAGCTATACCTTGTGGCCACGAAAGGTGCCTGCGAAGAAAGTAAAGTGAAATGAGATAAAGATTAAGTAGAAACTTGAGTAAAAGAAGAGCAGTTATGAGGCATGCGTATGTTGTGGGAATTTAATTCAAGTATATGCATGCCGTTGATGTAGGGATTGATGTAAGTGTGAGAATGGAGGGACGTATAGAGATGTTGGAGAATGGAGGGACGTATAGAGATGTTGATTTGTTATAAACACCTTAGTATAAGGTTTATAACTTTTTTCGAAAAAAGACTTGCATAAAAAATCTGTACATGGTATATTCTAATTCCGGCCAAGAAAACACGAGAAACAC
>NZ_JBCIYR010000010.1:248-99692 GCF_050455445.1 Paenibacillus sp. MABNR03 | reverse complement strand
TTGCATGTATTAGGCATGCCGCCAGCGTTCGTCCTGAGCCAGGATCAAACTCTCCAATAAAGATGAATTTCAGCAGCACGGTTAGACGCTATGAAAATCATCTGGGGTATTGAAAAGAGCGATTAGCTCATTTTGAATCTGACGAGATTAAAATCTCAATTGTGCTTCGAAATCATACAGTCAAATGACGTGTACCGATTTCTCAGCGTTGATCTTGCAAGCAAGATCGTTACTCACTCGTTGTTCAGTTTTCAAAGATCAAACTTATCATTTCATTTCGTTATCGCGTCAGCGCTGTGTTTCAGCGTCGACTTAAATAATATAACATATCGCCGAAACCATTGCAACAGTTTTTTTATTATTTTTTATTTCATAGATTTCAGACACACGTTAACTCTTTCAAATCCAATAAAATAAAACGTATTGATATATTAGCACAAATACAACGAATTAACAATTAATTTACAACTTTTCGTTTAATTCTAGTTATATTTCTCCCTTTACTGAGTCTGATCAATCCTGCTAATAGTAACAAGCCAGCCCTTCATACATAGGCTGGCTTGTTACTATTTTAGCAATCAGTTATTGACCATCCCATTTAGTTTGACTATGACTGTATCCAGGGATTACGACGTTTTTTGGTTGAATTGCGTTTGTCAGCTTCTGTTTTACGTCTGTCATTTGCAGATGAAACGGATACTTTAGAAGTTCTTCTCCCAGTTGGTTTACTTGTTCTGCGCTTCGCTGTTCCGGTTTTTGCAGAAGCTTGCTTCGTTTTCCCGCCTGCATCTGTTACTTCTTCCCCCGATATATTGGACTGGCTTAAATCCGCCTCTTCCCGCTCACCTTTTTTACTTCCTCCATGACCTTGTGAAGGATACAATTCTCCAAACGCTCCAAGCGGAGATGGGGGTACCATGTTTTGTGTAGGGTATGGATTTTGATAGGCGTATTCCACGGGTTGGCTTGGTACAAAGTTTGGCCCCATGTTGGACTGCATACCATACGGGTCGTATGGGCCATACATCCCCCACGCCGGATCCTGATAAGTATGTGCAGGATAGTGACCATAGTGCGGGGGATGCATGTGTCCACCACACCCACAAGGCGGATATGGAAGCGTTGAATATGGTGAAATAAATGGCGACTGATTCATATGTGCATCAGCGACAAATGGAGGGAATGGGCTGTTAACTTGAGCTGCAGGCGCTGTCGGGTAAACATTCCCCTGCAGATCTGGAGCCAGGTTCGGCATCACATTGTTATGGTTGTGCTCCGGCCATTGACCTTGGTATGAATGGCTTACTGAGTACGGGGTAGCTTCAGGTAAGCCAGGAAATCCTGAATTATGGTTGACCCCAGAAATATAGGTCGAGTCAGGAACAGCATACACCTCTTGGACCGGTACCGGAATTTCAGCATATGGATGCTCTGCCGGTGCATGATGCAATTTGTTACCGCAACCGCAAGGCGACTTGGTGGCTGGGGATACGACAGAAGGTGATTTGGTATTGGGGATGACTGGTAGCGGCATAATTTCAGGAGAAAGATTGGGCATTGTGTACGTGGGTACTTCCGGCAGTGGCGCTACTTCGGCCGCTGGAGCAACCTGTTCCTTTTTCTCAGGCTCCTTCTCCGGCTTCACTTCGGGAATCTCCGGCAGCTGTGGTAGTACTTCCAGTTCAGGCATGACATTAGGCATGACAGGATTTGGAGGAACAGGTGTAGGCGCTGGTGTCGGAGCAGGAACTGGCGCTTCTTCCACAGGCTTAGGCGTTATCGGTGCTGGTGGTGCTGGCTCTTCTTTGACTCCTGTGTAGTCTTTCCCTTCGGGTGACAGCTTTTCATGAGCGACAATGTTGCCCGCCTCACTACCTGCTACCGTATTCCCCTGAACATGCTGGGATGGAATATAAACCGTCTCTCCTACAAGCAGTGCATTCGGGTTTTTCAATTGAGGATTGGCGTTGATCATATCCTTCAGTGGAACTCCCCAAGCCTGGGACAGCTTCCATAAGGAATCTCCCTGTTGGACTTTGTGGCTGTGCAATATTCCTTCTGGTTTCGGTGTTACAGGCTCTGCAGGAATTTTGACTTTCATACCGATCTCCAGCTTTTCGGGATCGGCAATTTGCGGATTAGCCGCAATAATTTTGTCCAGGCCCACGTTATATTTTTGGGACAGTAAATATAACGTGTCGCCTTTTTTCACCATGTGTATTTTCACGGGGAACTAACCTCCTAGACGTGATACTTGGGCAGTGCATTCGCCCATACCGTTACTACATCCTATGCAGGAACTGGGCCAATGACATCAACTATACAAAAAAAATCCTCCCCGCCTCTAAAACCCGCCCCCTGATTGGGATACAGATTTTATTGGACAAGAAGGACATTATATTAAAATATATTTTTGATAATTAAGCTTCCCAAACCTTATAACCGTCTTTATCAACAATTTGACGGAACGCTTCAAGCAATCTCAACGTGACTGGGCCTGCTACACCCGATCCAATTGTTCTTCCATCAACCTCATATGCGGCGATGACTTCTGCGGCTGTTCCCGTGAAAAAGACTTCATCAGCGATGTACACATCATGCAGGGTAAAAGGAACTTCTTTTAGTTCCAGATCCAGTTCGCCACACAGATCAATGATCGCCTGACGTGTGATTCCTTCCAAAGCTCCCAGGTAGCAAGGCGGCGTATAGACAACACCATTTTTAACAATAAAGATATTATCACTTGAGCCCTCAGTAACGTAACCTTGAGAATTCAGCATAATCGCTTCACCAACACCTGCATAGTTGGACTGAATTTTAACAAGTATGTTATTCAAATAGTTTAATGATTTAATTTTCGGATTGAGCGCATCCGGGATATTCCGTCGCTGGGATACAGATACGGCCTTTAAACCCGTGAGATACGCTTCCTCTGGGTAAATCGCCAGTTGCTCTACAATAATAATAACGGATGCCTTCGGACAGCGCAGCGGATCCAGACCCAGATTACCAGGTCCACGCGATACGATCAGTCGAATATAGCCGTTACGCATATCATTGCGGCGGACCGTTTCCGCCATAACTTCGAGCATTTCATCATACGATAAAGGAATGTTCAGACTGATTGATTTTGCCGAATCATACAGACGGTCCAAATGTGCCTTGCATCTGAAAATGTTACCGTTATAAATCCGGATGCCTTCGAAAATTCCGTCCCCATACAAAAAGCCGTGATCATACACAGAAACGGTTGCGTTCTCCTTGGTCACATATTGACCATCCAAATAAATCCACTGTTCTGACATGGATGACTGCACCTCCGTTAAATTTCCAACCATTGAATGCCGATTCTTAAATTATTCCATTTTATTGTACAACAAATGACAAGCCTTTACGTGCACTTTTTTACCCGCCTCGATGACAACCCTGGGCTAAATTTTATCCTTATTATCAGGTGGTCTTCAATGAAGGATATGTATAACATGGATAGCTGCCCAGAACCCGGACCTGACAATTCAAAGCCTCGATCTCAGCCATGGCTGCTGTAAGCAACACGGATTCTACCGTTTCCTCAACATCGATATAAAAATAGTAACTGCCCAGCCGTTTCTTGGTAGGACGAGACTCCAGCCTTGTCAAGTTCAGCTTCCTCCAGGCAAATGCAGACAACACCTGATGCAGGGCACCCGGTGCATCTTCAGGCAGCGTGACCAGCAAGCTCGTTTTCACATGATCCGGCTCACGTTGTATCTGCACGGGCTCATGACCTATAAGCACAAAACGGGTGTAATTGTTGTCATGATCGGTTACCCGTTCAGCCATAATGTCCAATCCATGCTTTTGTGCGGCAAGCCGGGTGCCAATAGCCGCCCAGCCTTTGCTCGGATTCTTTTTCACCAGTTCCACAGCTTCTGCTGTGCTGTTAACGCCCTCAAGCTCAGCTTCCGGGGAATGAAGACGGATAAAGTTCTGGCATTGCGGAATGGCTACCGGATGAGACATGATCTTGGTGATTTTCCCAAAGTCATATGCACCACTCTCGTCAATGAACTCGGAACCATGCCCGATAACATTTTGTATGGAGGGATAGACCCACTCGGCTTGCATCGGAATATCCACTTCGTTAACCAGCCAGTCCATATGCAAACTAACGGAACCTTCAATTGTATTTTCAATAGGAATTACACTATATTGCGATTTCCCGCTGTCCGCAGCACGAAAAACATCAGAAATCAGCTTGGAATGAAGCAACTCGAGCGGTTCCCCATTAAACAGAAATTCTACGGCTTCATGGGAAACGGAGCCTTCAGGTAATACGGCAATTCGTTTCATGCATTAACTTCCCCTTTAATTCTGTCCAAAAAAGGACGTTCATCTTGATCAGACAGTACGGTTACCCCGTCCAAATCCGGATCCAGCCACAAGGCCGTCGCAGTAATACCCTCACTGCTCATGGTCTTCATCAAATACTGCTCCAGGTCTGCTTTGTGAATATCATGCCGATCTACCAGTGTCAGAACAGTGGGGCCAGCTCCACTGAGTGCAGCTCCCAAAGCGCCATGTTGCACAGCATGTTCCAAAATTTCGCTCATTCCCGGCACCAAGGATGCCCGATAAGGTTGATGGATACGATCAGACATTGCTTTCTGGATCATATCCAGCCGCCCGCTTGCCAGGGCCGCAACTAACAAGGAAGACCTGCTTATATTATGCACGACATCCGACTTATCAAACTGCTGCGGAATCACATTTCTTGCTTTTGAAGTCGACAACTCGAAGTCCGGCACGATGACCAATGTCTGCAGATCCTGGTGAGGCTCTATGCGAATATAATCTACACGACTACCATCCCACGCTGCCGTGATGATCCCGCCATATAGCGAAGCACCAACATTATCCGGGTGTTTCTCCAGCGAAGTCGCCATATCCATAAGCTTGTCATCCGATAACGGAGCTCCAATCAACGCGTTCGCAGCAGCAAGTGCACCAACAATAGCAGATGCACTGCTGCCCAGTCCGCGGGTAAGAGGAATATCCGAATACATGGAAATCTCCAATTCAGGTACAGAAACTCCTGCTTCTTTGAATACCATTTGTGCAACTTCGTAGATCAGATTGGAACGATCCGTTGGTAAACCAGTCAGATGTTCTCCATGTAAATGGAACACAGTCTGATCAGCCGGTTTCATCTCAATCCAGGCATATAAAGACAATGCCATGCCCAGGGTATCAAACCCCGGGCCCAGATTGGCTGTACTTGCGGGTACTTTTACTGTGACTCTTTGCTGCAAGCTCATACAGATTGCTGCTCCAGCTGTGCAATGGCCGCCATAACCGCTTCTTCCGAATCCTCTACAACCAGCGGCTCTGTTGCAACCGTTTTGATTGCGATATTCGGATCTTTCAAGCCATGTCCCGTCAAAACGCAAACAACCGTCTCTCCGCCTTTAAAGTATCCTTCCTGCTTCAGTTTATATA
The DNA here is from genome assembly GCF_050455445.1 of Paenibacillus sp. MABNR03. NCBI lineage: Bacteria > Bacillati > Bacillota > Bacilli > Caryophanales > Paenibacillaceae > Paenibacillus > Paenibacillus sp. MABNR03. Next base: position 94,214 of record NZ_JBCIYR010000010.1, on the reverse strand, counting down.
CTCCTGCAACTGAGGCTGCCGATGCCGGTTCAGCGAAGATGCCTTCCCGTGCAGCAATGGTACGGTACGCTGTCAAAATTTCTTCGTCTGTTACATAATTGATCTGTCCGCCAGATTCCTCAGCCGCGGCTACAGCCGTCTTCCAACTAGCCGGGTTACCAATGCGAATCGCCGTGGCTACAGTCTCAGGCTCAAGAATCGGCTCTCCTTTAACGATCGCCATCGCACCTTCCGCTTCAAAACCAACCATACGTGGCAGGGAATCCGATTTTCCTGCTTCTTTATATTCTTTGAAGCCTTTCCAGTAGGCTGAGATGTTCCCCGCATTGCCGACTGGGATTGCGAGTACGTCAGGTGCTTGGCCCAATTGGTCAACAACTTCAAATGCAGCGGTTTTTTGACCTTCAATCCGGAAAGGGTTCACGGAGTTCACCAGCGTAATGGGGTGCTTCGCTGTAATCTCACGTACAATTTCGAGCGCACGGTCAAAGTTACCGTTAATCGCAATCACTTTGGCTCCGTAGATCATGGCCTGAGCCAATTTGCCCAGTGCGATGTTGTTATTTGGAATCAATACGATACAGTTCAGGCCACCACGTGCCGCATATGCAGCAGCAGCTGCTGAAGTGTTCCCTGTCGAGGCACACATGATGGTACGGCTGCCCTCTTCCATGGCTTTGGCAACAGCCATTACCATTCCGCGGTCTTTAAAAGAACCGCTTGGGTTTAAACCTTCATATTTGAAATATAAATTCAGTCCAAGCTCCTTGGACAGGTTTTCAGCATGAATCAGAGGTGTATTCCCTTCCTGAAGCGTGAGCATAGGTGTATTTTCATTGACCGGAAGGTACTCTTTATAAGTTTGCAGCAATCCTTGATATCTCATTGTAGTAAGCTCCTTTATGATTAAATAATACGAATATGAAAACCTGCATCTATATAATTAAACGTGTGCATTTAAAATTGGAATCCTAACGAGAAACGAAAATGCAACCTAACCTTCAACCCGATATACACTCTTGATGCGACGAATGACACTAAGCGATTCAAAGTGCTTCAACACTTTATCCATACTTGCCTTGCTTGCATTATGTGTAACAATAATGATCTCGGCATCCGGGTTATGCTCATTGGGCTGTTGAACTACCGAAGCGAGACTGACTTCATATTCGGCAAAAATTTGCGTGATTTGTGCCAAAACGCCCGCTTTGTCGTCCACGTGCAGCAAAATGAAGTTTTTCGACATAATCTGCTCATCGCTTTGCAGACGTTTTTGTTTGTATGGAGCGATAGCTTTGAGTCCATTTACGCCGAGCTTCAGATTTTTGATGACAGCGACCAAATCTGCAACTACGGAAGTTGCCGTTGGAAGTTCGCCCGCACCCGCACCGTAAAACATCGTCTCCCCTACTGCTTCCCCATGGACATAAACTGCATTGAATACACCATTAACAGAGGCAATCGGGTGATTCTGTCTAACCATGGTTGGTTGAACACTGATGTTGATCTCATCATCACGGCAATCTGCGATCCCCAGCAGTTTCATCTCATAGCCGAGTCTTCTGGCATACGTAATGTCTTCACGGGTTACGGAAGAAATACCGCTGACGGTCACATCCTGCAGCTCCACATTGGTGCGAAAGCCCAGCGTTCCCAGTATTGCCATTTTGCGGGCAGCATCCAGTCCCTCCACATCCGAAGTCGGATCTGCTTCTGCATAACCCAAAGCCTGTGCCTCTGCGAGAACCTCTCCATAGGAGGCACCTTCCTGACTCATTTTGCTCAAAATAAAGTTCGTAGTTCCGTTCACAATGCCCATAATGCGGGTAATCCGATCAGAGGAGAAACCTTCAATCAGTGTGCGGATAATTGGAATCCCCCCGGCTACACTGGCTTCATAGAAGACATCACATTTCTTCTCCTGTGCCTTTGCCAAAATCTCCGAACCGTGGAGAGCCATCAGATCCTTGTTTGCTGTGACAATATGTTTACCCCGCTCCAGCGCTTCAAGAATGTACTCTTTCGTCTGGTCAATACCGCCCATAACCTCGACGATCACATCAATGTCCGGGTGACGAATCACTTCCCACGGATCTTCTGTCAGTTTGGCACGATCCACAGCAATGACACGATCCTTGTCCGTGTTTTTAACGGAAATCTTTTCAATGACAATTGGTGAACCGACCTGACTACTCAGATCCTCCTGATTTCCTTCCACAATGCGAACGACACCGGTACCTACCGTTCCCAGTCCCAACAATCCCACTTTCACTGGCTTCACTAACGATCTACCCCCTAATATCTTTTACGTCTGCCATTCCTGTACACTTCTATGTACAATAAAGCAGTTTAGTTAAGCATATATTCGAACGTTTATGAGATAAATTTCAGTTAGCCCTGACCTACAATCCGTGTGCGCCGAACTCCGGGCATATCCTGCATCCGATCCAGCATTTCACCGATCTCTCCATGGAGATGTGACGTCTCGACCGATATAACAACATTGGCTCTCCCCTGAAGCGGGATACTTTGGTTAATGGTGAGTACGTTCGCTCCATATCCAGCCACATGTCCTAACACACGAGACAGTATACCGGACTGATGCTCCAGGTCAATCGAGATGGTAACGATTCTTTCCCGTTCAAGCTGGTTGATTAGATGGATTCCATCCTTATACTTGTAAAAAGCACTCCGGCTTAATCCGACCTGCTCTACGGCTTCATGCACTGTTTTGACATCTCCCGAAGCCAGCAGCTCTTTTACCTGCATCGTCTTCACGACAGCTTCTGGCAAAATGTCTTCCCGTACTAAGTAATAGCGTTCATTCACAGAACGTCCTCTCCTCAAAGACTCATGTTTTCATATAGTGGACATTATAAAGGATCTACACTAAAAGGGCAATACGTTACATGTCTATTTTTTGAAATACGTTCCTCACAGTATACAAGTTTATCCCTGCTTCATGTTAGGAAGAACAAAAAAAACGCAGAGCCGCGGGTCGATTCCCCACGTCTCTGCGTTTATATGTGCACAGCTAAAAATCACTTCGCATACCAGAACTTAATAGTAGCTGCTGCCTTCTACAAATTCGAATTCAAAGTCACCAATGCGCACAATCGTGCCTTCTTCGGCCCCGCGTTTACGCAACTCTTCATCCACGCCCATATGACGGAGCGTTCGTGCCAGTTTCAGTATGGCCTCATGCGAGTTCAACTGCATCCGTTTCATCATGCGATCAATCTTGGCACTCTCGACAACAAAGATTTCATTCTCACGCACAATGCGGAAGCCTTCGTCCTCTTTCTTGTCCAGACTGTACACCTTGCGTTCGGATATGTCCGCTACCTCTTCCACTACAACCTCGTCCGGGATTTGATCGAGCAAATCCGCCGCACGATACAAGAGCTCTTGAATCCCTTTACGTGTCAGGGACGAGATCGGCATGATTTCAATATCCGGTTGAATTTCGCGGACCTTTTGCATGAACTGCTCCAGATTTTCTTCCGATTCCGGCATATCCATTTTGTTGGCAGCCACAATCTGAGGTCTTTCCGCGAGCACCGGGTTGTACAGCTTCAGTTCATCATTGATTTTCACCCAATCCTCAAACGGATCCCGTCCTTCCGAACCGGACATATCCACAACATGAACAATGATGCGGGTACGTTCCACATGTCGCAAAAACTCATGTCCAAGTCCAATTCCTTCATGAGCGCCTTCAATCAACCCTGGCAAGTCAGCCATAACGAAGCTGCGTCCTTCACCTACACCGACTACACCCAAGTTAGGAGTAATCGTAGTGAAATGGTAAGCTCCGATCTTCGGCTTCGCCGCCGATACGACAGACAGAAGTGTGGATTTCCCGACACTCGGGAACCCTACCAGGCCAACATCTGCCATGACTTTAAGCTCGAGCACAATATAACGTTCTTCGCCCTCTTCACCATTTTCCGCAAGCTCCGGGGCAGGATTGTTAGGTGTAGCAAACCGGATATTCCCCCGTCCGCCTCGGCCGCCGCGTGCAACAACAACCTGTTGGCCATGACGAGTCAGGTCTGCCAGTACTTCTCCACTGTCATCATCCATAATGACCGTTCCCGGTGGAATACGAACGATCATATTCTCTGCATTGGCACCGTGCTGACTTTTATTACGGCCTTTTTCTCCGCGCTTCGCTTTGAAATGGCGCTGGTAACGGAAATCCATCAACGTACGCAGACCTTCATCTACACGGAAAATGATATCGGCACCCTTGCCTCCATCGCCTCCTGCTGGTCCACCTTCAGGCACATACTTCTCCCGGCGGAAGGAAACAATCCCGTCTCCTCCATCTCCTGCTTTTACATAAATCTTCGCTTTATCAACAAACATGGCTACCCCTTCTTCCTATATTCCACACGGCATTCTGAATTGTATAAACGTGTCTTCAGACGGAAGCTGCTCCGTTCTGACATTTTTTCCTTTGAGTACGGCATTAAGCTGCCGCAATGTTTCCGGATCAGGTGTTTGATCCCCATCCAGTCGAACAACCACATCCCCATGGTCCTGTCCGAAGTTCAAGGTCAGTTTGCGAACCTCTCCCCAAGACGACCGGCCGCCACCGTATTGATAGGCTCTGATTGCATCTGCAATTGCCCCCGTAAGCGACTCGCCATCCTCGGGAGAGACCAGAGCATTAAGCTGCAACTCTTCCTCGACTTCCACATGCAATTCCAGAGCAACTCCACTGGCACGGAAAGACTGCAGATAAAAAACGAGTGAGGGAATGCCTAATTTGGAAATGCGGCTCTCCTCGTTGACCCGCTCTTTTATTCTTTCCACACATTGCACGGATTTATCAAGTTTGCCCAGCCGAAGATATCCATATAACACCTGAAGATCGTTCATCCAATCATGCCGATGATGATTTAATGATGCAATTGCTGTCTTTTCCATAGATTGTATGATGGTTCTGCGTTCCGCTTCTGCTTGTCTCTTCATCACATTCATCGAAATAAAGAGTACAGCCACGGACCACAATGCGCATACAGCACCCGAAATGGCTGCCGGATACAGCATAACGAAAACCAAAGGAATCAGAAGTGAACATGCCGCGATCCACGGCACTCTTTTCCAAGATTTCATGGCTTCTCCCCGTTCTACAAAACTCGGTTGGTTTTAAACCCCACCGTAACCAAGTATAACATGTCTTTTCTACCACTTCATTATCGAAAACATTTATACCACCGCAAATACAAAAAGCCTCCGGCAAAATTGCCGAAGGCTCCTTAGGCGGAATGCCGATATTATGCTTTTACTGCAGCTGCTACTGGAGCAACGTCCACAGGGTAGATGCTTACTTTTTTACGATCGCGTCCCCAACGTTCGAATTTCACAACGCCGTCCACTTTCGCAAACAAAGTGTCATCTTTACCGATACCCACGTTAGTACCTGGGTGGATTTTCGTTCCGCGTTGGCGAACGAGAATGCTACCACCAGTTACTGTTTGACCGTCAGCACGCTTAACGCCAAGGCGTTGCGCTCTACTGTCACGACCGTTCTTCGTGGAACCTACACCTTTTTTCGATGCGAATAACTGAAGATTTAATTTCAACATGATTGGTTGTCCTCCTTCTTTACTTATTTGAGTTGCTCTATCTTAATATACTTCCCGTATGACTCTGCAATATCAGTGAGCATAAGAACCATGGATTCGAGCAGCAATTGTACCTGGGACCAAGTCTCATCTCTCTCCAGCATTGGTAAAGAAGCGCTTAGAAAGCCATTCTTCATCTTGGCGTCCATTTCGACACCAGTCAATGTTTCGATCGAGTTTACCGTACCCACTGTAACAGCAGATACCCCGGCACATACGATGTCTTCTCCCCGCTTGGCATAATTGGCATGCCCTTCGATGGAAAAGCGATCGATGCTCTCGTCATCGTTACGAAAGATTTGAACGATAATCACTTATCGCACCCTCTTACGCTTGGATTTTCTCAATAGTTACTTTAGTGTACGGTTGACGGTGACCTTGCTTCACATGGTAGTTCTTTTTCGGTTTGTATTTGTATACAACAACCTTTTGCCCTTTGCCATGTTTCTCCACTTTAGCCGTTACAGTAGCTCCGGAAACCAATGGTGTACCTGCTGTCAAACCTTGATCGTTAGATACAGCCAGGACACGGTCGAACGTTACGCTTTCGCCATCGTTCGCAGTCAATTTCTCGATGAACAGAACATCGCCCTCTTGGACTTTGTACTGTTTGCCGCCTGTTTCAATAATTGCGTACATTTGCCTTGCACCTCCTCATGTCTCAGACTCGCCCGGTCTCAGGTGACAGCCTCCTTGCGGAGCTGTTCTTGTACCCGGCCAGTGCGGTTACAGCATGTGCAAGACCAATAGGCTAAACACATACCTGATGATTATACCACCAACCATAATAAAAATCAATGCAATGGTGAAATATATCTTTTACCTGTACCATGACAGGAAGAACACGGCTCCACATAAGGAAGTGTACTTTCTTCCCGGACTTTTTTGCGGGTCAGCTCCAGCAGGCCCAGTTTGGTCCAGCCCATTACAAACGCCTTGGTTCGGTCTTTTTTCAGTTCAGCTTCCAGCGTTGCAGCCACTTCCTGCCGATTGGTCGCTTCCTCCATATCAATAAAGTCCACAATAATCATGCCGCCAATATCCCGCAGACGCATCAAACGCGCAATCTCAACCGCTGCCTGCATGTTGGTTTCCGTTACGGTTTCTTCGAGGCTATTCCCACCGCCTCCGGTGAACTTGCCAGTATTGACGTCGATCACGGTAAGCGCCTCTGTATGGTCGATGACAATATAGCCTCCACCCGGAAGCCACACTTTACGCGCGAAATCCTTGTTGAGCTGCTCCTGAACCCCATATGCAGCAAAGATTGACTCCGAGCCCCTATAAACCTGTACTTTCGGCTGATGGCCAGGACAGATTTCCTCAAGCAAAGCCGTCACTTCGCGGGCTTGTCCTTCACTGTCAGTAATGACTTCATCACTGCCCGGTGTGTACACATCCCTAATAATTCGCTGTACCATGCTATGATCCCGATGCAACAGGCTTGGTGAAGGCAAACTATCTGCTTTTTCGCGAATCAAGCGCCATTGTTCACGCAACGTTTCCAAGTCAGTCTCAATCGCTTCCCGCTGCTCTTCTGCCGATACGGTTCGTATAATGAGCCCTTCCTCATCCCGCCTGAGCTGATCACCCAATGCCTTGAGGCGAGAACGATCCCCTTCACGGGCAATCTTCTTGGAAACAGCTACGTAATCCGCTATTGGCATGTAGACAAGCCATCGGCCCGGCAGTGAGTAGTGTGTCGTCACCCGGGCTCCTTTGCTTCCTACAGGTTCTTTCAGAACCTGAACGATGACATCCTGACCCGGACGAAGCAATTCGGAGATCGAAGGCTTCACTTTGGGCTGTTTTTCCAAATGCGGATGCAGGACATCATCGACATATAGAAAGGCATTTTTTTTCTGACCAATATCCACAAAAGCAGCCTGCATACCCGGTAACACATTGACGACCCGCCCTTTGAAAAACGAACCAAGCAGCCCGCGTTCGCGCGTACGTTCTGCCGTGAACTCCACAGCTTTGCCTTCTTCCAGAAGCGCCATTTGCATGAGGTTGTGTTCATTATGTACGATCATTTGTTTCATGGCTTCACCTCTAGAAGACAATTCAATTCATCCACATCCATTCTATATCTTTGCATTACGCAATACTCATTGTATATGTATTACCCCAATTTAGGACGAGTCCACCAACCTTGTTACAGTTTATCCGTGTTCTGTTTGAAGTAAGAACCGATAATGCGTTGTTCTGGCAATACGGCCATAATCCGTCCCTGTCTGTTCATCACATATACCATATGATATCTCTCTCTCTTTAATAGACGCAAAATAGTGTCCAAAGGTTTCGCCGGAAATGAGATTATCGGCTGTGCCAAACTGCCTGTAGCCGCGTGATGGGCAAATGCACCTTCCCGGTTCATCAAAAAGCGGATAAAACGGTAGGGCACGTTGCGGTAATCAGTTACGTTGGAATAGAACAGAAAAAGACCAATCAACAACACATTTAGCGGTAGCCCGTAGTCTCCGGTGATCCATTTGCTGATGGCAAACAAAATAACACCTGCACTGCACAGGATACTAATCCGGTAGGTCCACATTAAAGTGGTATAGTAGGGAGCAATCAGACTGACAAGGGCCTGTACGATTTTCCCGCCATCCAGTGGCAGCACCGGCAGCAGGTTAAACAGAGCGATCATCAGATTCCCTTGAATGATGTAAGCCAAGAACACCGGATCTCCCAGATTGGCATATTGCAGCAGCAAGGTGATTCCAACCATCAATATATTTTGCAGGGGGCCAGCCAGCGCAATCAAAATCTCCCGGCCAGCGGTGAGAGTGCCTCCATCTTCAATGACAGCCACACCTCCAAAAGGAAGCATCTGAATCGACAGGACACGGCAGCCCAGAAGGGCTGCCGCCGCAGCATGTCCACATTCATGAATAAATACGATCGCAAACAGGGTGATAAGCTCGATAAAGTGACCCGTAGCCAGGGAAGCCAGCATGATAATGACAAAAAACGGATGCAGCGAAATGCGTACACCCCATAGCCTAATCAAGGGCAACCACTTCCGCAGGGTCTACGTACTCCTCGCCCTCTTTTACAGCAAAATATAACGTGGCTGGCTGTTCCCCACCGGTCGCCTTGAGGCTCCCTACGGCACTTCCCGCTTCTACCCAATCATTCACGTCCACTTCACTCTCGTTCAGACGGCCGTATATCGCAGTCAGATTTCCTGTATGCTGGATGACTACGGTTATACCACTCTCTGAATCACCAAGAACTTGCATAACTCGCCCCGCATCCGAACTGACTACCTGGACCAATCCCGTCCCCTCTGCTTCCGGAACAATCTCTATGCCCTTCATGCTCAGCGCAAAAGGCTGAACGACCGTTCCCGAGATGGGTTTATCCAGCAAGGAGCGTACTCCCGAACCATTAGCAGCATCTGTTGTATTACCCAATACGGGCAGAAAGGACGGTGTGCCGCCAAAATGCCGTTCATACCAGAGAGCTGCCGAGGCAAAATCCATATCCCGATGTAGTGCATCTGCAATTGCCGTTTTCGGGGAAGCTGTCCATGACGAATTTAGTTGAAACAGGCCCCACACTGCACCGAAAATCAACGCACTAACTACTGTTCTTCGCACAAAAGATTTCGTCAAGTTAAATCGTACATGCCCACCTGGAACGTAACGCCCGTTCTCTTTTTTCCACAGCCATTCCGGATCCCTCTCTTGCTCCCCCACTAGAGACCCTACACTTCGTACTGGACCCTGTATATCAAAAGAAGAATGGGGAACTTGGCTCTCAGAACCCTTCTTGCCTGGCCCAGAGCCCGCCTCCTGCATGATCTCCATCGCAGCACCATCCAGCAATCGCCGAATGCGTTCTTCTCTTCTCTGCTTGATTCGAAGTTTCGTATTCATGGAATATCCTCCCGCCGAGGCTTGTTTAATACATCCTATGAAGGCCCCCTTCATAATATGAACAAGCACCAGGGTCGAAGCAAAATAACCCCACCGAATGAGGTTAACCTTAACCTGTCGAAGGAGTCCGCTGCAAAGAAAAAGTATAAGGATATTTCAGTTTTGTGCCAAAATATAAAAAAGCCGGGCTAAAGGCCGCGGCTGAAAGGAATAACGTTATGAAGGCGACCGGATTAACCCATGCCAAAAAACTTCTTAAAGCGTGAAAAGGCGCCTTTTTTCTGCTCCAACTGCATTAGTGGAACCGTGTCTCCCAGAATACGACGGGCAATGTTCCGATATGCAATGGCTGCAAGGGAGTCCGGATTCATTACCGTAGGCTCTCCAGAGTTGGCCGCCTTGATGACGAGTTCGTCATCTGGAACAATTCCAACCAGATCAATGTTAAGGACTTGCAAAATACCATCAATATCAAGCATGTCACCCGATTTGACCATGTTGTTCCGAATACGGTTTACAACAAGCTTCGGCGATTGGATATGTGAGCTTTCAAGTAAACCGATGACCCGATCCGCATCACGCACAGCGGCATTCTCCGGTGTAGTCACTACGATTGCCTGATCCGCTCCGGCTACCGCATTTTTGAATCCCTGTTCGATTCCGGCAGGACAATCGATAATAACATATTCAAAATCCTTTTTTAATTCAAGGATGATATCCTTGACCTGCTCCGGTGATACAGAGTTTTTGTCTCTTGTTTGAGCCGCAGGCAGCATATATAATTCTTCGAAGCGTTTGTCTTTTACCAACGCCTGATTCAGACGGCAGCGGCCGTCTGCTACATCACACAGATCGTAAATGATCCTGTTCTCGAGTCCCATCACGACATCCAGATTGCGAAGGCCGATATCGGTATCTACCAGACAAACTTTTTTTCCGAGCAGCGCCAGCGCTGTTCCGATGTTTGCTGAGGTGGTTGTTTTACCAACGCCGCCTTTACCCGAAGTGATCACGATCGCCTCTCCCATGAGCTACACTCCTTTAAACACATTAAAATCTCGGCGCAACCGGACGATATTGCTCATCTTGTCGATCTGCATCTGATTGTCCTGTAAATAAGCAAATTCCATCCCGGTATCCCGGCTCTCCCATTCATCAGGAGGACGGCTGATGATATCAGCGATTCGGAGCTGTGTCGGTGCAAACACCGATGCAGCAATAATTGACTCTTCGTCCCCGCCGATCCCAGCGTGAGCCATGCCTCTGAGTGAACCCAAAACATATATATCTCCGGTACACGTCACCGTGCCCCCCGGATTGATATCCCCAAGAAACAGGAGATTTCCTTCGTGATGAAGCACCTGACCTGAACGCACCATGCCGCACATTGTAACAATCGGCGGTGGCCCTTTAACCTCGGGTTTAAGGGCTGGTGAATCGATGGAGCGAATGAGCAGATTCCCTTTTTGCTTCAATATGTCCAGTATCGCTTCTTTTTGGTCCTCTGTTACTTCACGGCTGCCCAGCTTGATATCCACATGAACAATCGGTCCGGTCAAAATATTTTGATGGCTGTGTTCCAGCTTATAGCGGAGCTCATAGAGCAATTCCTCGAATTCACATTGATCGTCCAACAGGAAAACCAAGCCGTCTCGGATGCCTTTAATCGTTACGTGATTCGATTTTACCGTCATAAGCCTGTCCCTCCCATCTCATTACATTTCGTGCCCGGGCCCCCAAGTTCCTGCTTTCCGCTCCAACAAATGTATCAGGATGCCTCCTGCACTTTGCTCTTTCTCTTGCCAATACGCTCCAACTGCTTCCGAAGTGGAGTATAAATGATCAGGGCAAACACGAAATGAATGAACAAATTGGGTATCATATATTCCAGCAGCGCCCAGTCAAATGTCACATGATTCAGACGGAAAAGCTTATACAAAAAGAACAACATGGTGTCATTGAGCAGACTCCCCAGAATGACAACCGATACCATAACCGGAAGCGGTGCCCGCGGTGCCTGGAATATGAGTCCCATCATATAAGCAGATAACCCCATCGCAAAGCCGTAAGGTCCGATCATCTCCCCATAGAATACAACGTCATGGAGCAGTCCAAAAAATATGCCGAGCACCAGCGCAGTATGGCGATGATGATACACAGCGATAAACAAAATTACAATGTAAACGAGGTTTGCTGAAATTCGCAGTTGCCAGGCAGATGGAATAAGCAATGGAAGAATAGTTCCTTCGGCGATAAACAAAATGAACAGCAACAGAAACAAGACTTGCTTGCGCGTCACCATTACTCCTTCACCTCGGGAGGAATAACCACCATCAGCTCTTTCCAATCCAAGAAGCTTGCATATGGTTCAATCGTTGCTGTGCGAGTGAGCCCATATTCGCCGACTTCAATTTTCTTCACTTCCCCGATTCTCATATACTTCGGAAAATTATTGATAATGCCGGATGAGATAATTTCGTCACCTTTTTGGATATCAGATTCTTCCGAAATCTTGGTCATTTTGAACATGCCTGTCTTGGGATCAAAGCTCTCGATCATACCGAAAACGGTGTCTTCCTTGCCCACCGCTGTAGCTGCGATGGCATTGGAATTCGGATCGTTGGCATCCATCGAGGTTAGCAGGTTTACCGTTGATGTATAAGCACTAACGTGACTGATCACACCAACCAGACCTTCCTGGGAAGTGACAGCCATGCCTGGCTTAATATCCGCGTTCTCCCCAATATCAATATTGATCGTTCTGCTATTGGGATCCGAATTCGCACTGATGACCTGAGCAATACGATACTCATAGTTGTACCGATTTCTCTGCTCAGCCGTAAATTTAAGCAAATCCTTATAACGATCATTTGTTTTTTCCATCTCGTTATACTTCAATCGATCACGGGTATAATGCCCCATCGCAATTCGCAACTCTTCATTCTCTTCATAAACCGCACGCATGTTCGCCACATCTTTGAAAAAGCCCGCTACAGCAGAAGCGGGCTTGTAAAATACGTATTGTACAAATCCGACTGAATCCTTCAGGAATTTTTCCGGCCAGGATAGAGCGGTTCGCGGACCGAGCGTAAAGCCCATCAACGCGATAAATGTAACAAGGCCCACCAGCAAAACAAAAAGTCTTTTGTTGCCCAGCAGCTTAAACAGTTCGAACACCCTCTAACATCCATATTCTCTTCCGAGCTATGCCCGGCGGGGAGACGTGCAGACTGATAGTCCCTTCGAGAATATTCGCTGATCTCCCCGGGTATGCGGGTAATAGCTCTCCCGACTGAGGTCGGGTCCTCTTCGTTGGTTACTGCCGCTCAAGTCAAACGTGATTAAGCGATCAGTGCCGGATTAACGTTTGGAACGAACTGCCGAACTGCTTCTGCTTTTGAACAAATGGATGTTCTCAAGAGCTTTACCTGTTCCGATTGCTACACAATCGAGTGGATTTTCCGCTACGATGACCGGCATGCCTGTCTCACCAGCCAGCAGCTTGTCCAAATTGCGGAGCAATGCACCGCCTCCAGTCAACACGATACCGCGGTCCATAATATCTGCTGCAAGCTCAGGAGGACATTTTTCCAAAGTAACCTTAACAGCTTCAACAATAGCATTTACCGTATCTGCCAGAGCTTCGCTGATTTCATCCGATGTGATTGTGATGGTCTTAGGCAGACCTGTTACGAGATCGCGGCCGCGAATTTCCATCGTCTCCACTTGTTCCAGTGGCATAGCTGATCCGATTTCCATTTTCAATTGTTCAGATGTACGCTCACCGATCATTAGGTTGTACTGACGTTTAATGTACTGAATGATTGATTCGTCCATTTCATCACCAGCTACACGAACCGAACGACTTGTTACGATCCCGCCGAGGGAAATGACAGCCACTTCTGTCGTACCGCCGCCAATGTCCACAACCATGCTGCCTGTTGGTTCCCATACTGGAAGATCTGCACCAATGGCTGCTGCAAATGGCTCTTCAATCGTATATGCCTCACGTGCGCCGGCCTGTTTCGTTGCATCTTCAACCGCACGCTGTTCTACCGCTGTAATTCCGGATGGTACGCATACCATAACGTTCGGATGACGTTGGAACATCGAGCGCTGTTTTTGCGCCTGGCGAATAAAGTATTTGATCATCGTTGCCGTTGTATCAAAATCAGCAATAACGCCGTCCTTCATTGGACGAATGGCACGAATGTTACCAGGTGTACGTCCGATCATTTTTTTTGCAGATTCCCCAACAGCCTCAATGCTTTTCGTATCTGTTCGCAGGGCAACAACCGAAGGCTCCCGCACCACAATTCCTTTTCCACGTACATAAACCAGTGTATTCGCTGTCCCCAAGTCAATACCCAAATCTTTCGTAAAACCACCAAACATAACGTAATCTCCTTTTCTGCCTCATATAGCCGCTCCATCAACGTTCAGAGCGTTTCATTTTCATTTCCGCTGCAATCCTGCAGGGTTCATCATTCATTTATATTTGCTGCATCTGTAAAGTGAACCTATCTTCTACGGACAACGCCGTCAATATTCATAGGAAAACATCAACGCCAACCATTATATTATACTAAGCCCTTCTCCTTCAAACTTACGTATGTTCCGTCGCCGATAATGATATGATCCAGCACATCTATGCCAACGATTGAACCAGCTTCGATCAGTCTCTTGGTTATTTGGATATCCTCAGGACTAGGTGTAGGATCACCACTCGGGTGGTTGTGTGCACATACGATCGAGGCACTGCTGCATTTGATGGCAGCACGAAACACTTCACGTGGATGTACAATCGAAGCGTTAAGGCTGCCCATGGAGAGTGTTTCCTGGGCAATAATATGGTTTTTGCTATTCAGGAAAAGGCACACAAAGTGCTCCTTCTGCAAGTAACGAAGCTGTTCGAGCAGAATGTCTGCTGCATCACGAGGTGTACGGATTGAAGAGGACTGTACCCGTCTGCTCTTCGCAATCCGGTGACCAAGTTCAATGCCAGCCTTGAGCTGGACCGCCTTGGCCATACCGATCCCTTTCATTGCTGTCAACTCGTTCAGACTCATATCCATCAGCGAACGAATGTCACCCGCTTCGCTCAGAATACGCTGTGCCATATGCACTGCTGATTCCTGCCTTGTACCCGTCCGAAGTAAAATAGCCAGCAGTTCTGCATGGCTTAAGGCGCCCGCCCCATATTCCATCATGCGTTCTCTCGGGCGTTCTTCATGGGGGATGTCGCGCATCATGTACTGAGGCGACTCCATATACTCCCTCTTTTCACATCGTCATTTCCCAAAATCAAGCTCGCGGCAGCACATGGACTCCGAATCCATCCAGCATGTCACTCAGCAGGGAAAGAGGCAAGCCCACCACATTAAAGTAGCACCCTTCAATGCGGTCTACCAGTGAAGCGCCAATTCCTTGAATTGCGTACGATCCGGCTTTGTCCATAGGCTCTCCTGTCTGAACATACGCACGAATCGTAGCCTCGGACAGCTCCTTCATCGTTACATCCGTCTGCCGATAATGCACAACGGATTTTCCATTTCCGGCATCAATGCAAGCCACTCCAGTGAACACACGATGTGTACGTCCCTGAAGCCTTGCTAACATACGCTCAGCGTCCTGTTGATCCACGGGTTTGCCCAGAATGTCTCCATCCAGTACAACAATCGTGTCACTGCCCACAATGACAGCGTCCTGTTCAAGACCCTCAAGGCCACGATAGACTGCCATTGCTTTGCGCATGGCGAGTTCCTGAACAGTTTGCTCTGGAGTCCATTCCGGCGGTGTATCTTCATCCGCGTGGCTTGGTATTACTTTGAAAGCTAATTGGAGTGAAGCAATCAGGTCTTTGCGCCGTGGCGAAGTGGAAGCCAGAATAATCGGGCGCGATTGTGATCTATTCAAAATGAACGGCTCCTTATGCTACGGCGACATCCGTCCTAATCACGATAAATAGATGTCATACGTTTAGTTTCTTCGTCAAAAATCGTCATACTCCTACAGTCTGCGATACAGCCATACAGCGGCAATAATGCCGATCAGACTGAGAAGGCTCATTTGAAATTGAAATGAAATGTCATAACTGATAATGTCCAGATCAGCCTGCGGTGACCAACGTATGGTCGTGGCTTTGGTTAGAATGGCAACAGCCTTTACCGGCTGCAGTGCCTTGGCGATCCACGCTCCGGCCATCCAGCCGAGCAGCAGAAACAGCAATAACATGCCGAAGTTTTTTTTCATCGGTTATCTTCCCTCGCCATTTTTTGACACCCACATTATTATACGGGGTTTTGTACGTCAATACAAACACAAATCCGGCAAGGGGAACTATTTCCAGTTCCTTGCCGGACAGGGATTTCGGGGCAGTGTTAGGGGAAGGAAAACTTATTGCTTTATCCCCTCAAGCCATTTTTTCTGCTGTAAGACATAATCCATCAGATCGGATTGTACGGACCACATGTGCACATCGGAGGGATTTTTGTTATATTCAGCAACTGCTGTAATTGCGCTGTTCATCGATTTTTTCATAGCCGAAACGATGGGCTCCGCCTCCTGTCCCACTGCTGCTGAAAGTTTCCCTACACCTGTTAGCCAGGATTGGTGCTGATTCTGTAAAGCCGTCATTGTTTCAGCAGGCACAGGCTCAGGAGTCACCTGTCCGAGCTGCCCGATCGACAGTGTCGACAGTTGTTCCACCAGTGTCGAACTGCTGCTGAAAAACAGCTGAACATCTTCCTGGTTCATGCCCAGAGCAGCGGAGTTTACTGCGGGATATGCAATTTCTTTGACATACAGCTCAACTCCCTCAGACTTAAGACGAGAGCTAAGCAGTTTAGCTTCCTCTCGGTCAGCGGATATGCCTGCATACACCCGATTCCCATCATCCGGATCCGTTCCCGCGGCAATCCCTGCCTGCGAGAGCTCAAGCTTGGCCTGTTCAGCACGTTCAGGTGAACTAAACACGCCATACTGTAGCGCATAGTAGCTGCCCCCATTCAACACCGACTGAACCTGCTGCTCCGTCCCTGCTGCGCCTTGTACTCCCGTTACACTCGATACCGGTTGATTGGTTTGAGGAAGGACCCCCGGATCTGTTCCTTCCCGATTAAAAAAGGAGAGAATGACCATACCGAAAAGAGCGCCGGTTACCAAAGCTCCCGTGACTGAACCAATCATCTTCCAGCCTCTTGGAGGACGATTTCGCTTATACGAGTAGTGATCACGATCCGCCATCCAATCGTGGCCCTCATAGTTGCTGTCATCAGGTAGCTCCCTCTCATTTTCCTCGGGATCTATAACACGGTCCGAATAGACATACTGCGGCTGCATCAGCTCCGAGTTTTTAACCTTTTTCTGATCAGACTCCGATTCTAGCAAGCTTGTCCCTGGCAATGTTATCTCTCCCCAATCTCCAGGGATATCTTCCGGTGTCCAGGAAGGTGTGCTATCCATCCGCGCCGAACTCTGTGAAATCTCATCCGTCAAGGAAGGAAAGGCTCCGACCACCTTCTCCTCCTTGTAATTCGGCTTGTCCGACTCGTTCTCCCCAAAACGAAATGTCATTCTAGCATTGCTCACCCCGTACCCTCTCCTTTGTTCCATTTATATCAACTATATGACTGGAGACAATGAAAGATTCCGGGAATTCAAAAACCCGCCTGCCTCCATACGAGGACAAGCGGGTCAGGACCATGATTTATTTCAAGCCTTTGGCGAGCGTATCGCCAACTTTCCAAATATCCCCTGCACCCATGGTGAGTACAAGGTCTCCCGGCTGTAGACGATTCTGCAAATCAGCTACAACTTCTTCCTTGGTAGGGAGATAGCGAGCAGCCGCATTACTGTTCTGAACAATCAGTTCAACCAGTTTGGCGGAGTGCACACCTTCAATCTGTTTTTCGCCGGCCGGGGAGTAAATGTCGGTAATCAGCACCTCATCTGCCTCCGCGAAAGCACGACTAAACGCATCCAGCAGGAAAAAGGTACGGGTGTATCGCTGCGGCTGGAACACTGCAATAATACGTTTCCCTGTCGCTTTCGCTGCACTGATGGTCGCCTCGATTTCAGTCGGGTGATGTGCATAATCATCGATAACCAGAATATCCTGTGCTTCACCAAGTACCTGGAATCTGCGTTTGGCCCCATGGAACTGGATAATGGCTGCCGTGATCTTCTCGAACGGAATGCCCGCTTCCAGACAGGTAATTACCGTAGCCATAGCGTTATAAACATTATGTTTGCCCGGAACAGAAAGCTCTACCGTTCCCAGAGCGGTACCCTGATGGCTCATCGTGAAGGAGATCCGGCGATCACCTAACACGATATCCGATGCCATATAGTCAGCCTTCTGATCAATACCGTACGTCGTGATTCGAGATTTCAGTTCAGGCAAAATGCTCTGAATGTTCTCATCATCCGCACAGACAATCGCTGTTCCCTCCGGACGAATTTGGCTCAAAAATTGAACATACGCCTTTTTGAGTTCCTCAAAGTCACTGTTGTAATTCTCCAAATGATCCGCTTCAATGTTGGTTACAATACCAAGCCATGGATGGTATTGCAAAAACGATCCATCGCTCTCATCCGCCTCGGCAACAACCCAGTCACCTTGACCTGCCTTGGCATTGGTGCCCAGATTCATGATCTCCCCACCAATGATATAGGTCGGGTCTGTATCGCATTTGTCCATGACAAGTGCAATCATGGAAGATGTTGTCGTTTTACCATGGGCACCAGCAACCGCCACACCCTTGCGTTCGTTCAACAAGCGCGCCAGCATTTGCGCACGGTGAAGAATCGGGATATTAAGCTGCTCAGCTGCCACACGCTCCACATTATCCGCCGGAGCCGCCGTAGAGTAGACCACGAGATCTGCTCCATTTACATGTTCTGCCGTGTGCCCGATATATATTTTCGCTCCCTTGGCTGCCAGCTTCTCGGTCAACTCCTGTGAAGCGACATCCGATCCGGTAACGGTGTATCCCATTTCCAGCATAACTCTTGCGATGGCACTCATGCCATATCCGCCAATCCCTATAAAATGAACGTGTTCTGATGTATTTAACAAAACTTTCACCAACCTTTTTCAGAATCGGTTTGATGCAAAAGGGCTGCCCGCACATCCGCGATGAGATACAATGTGCCGGACACCACCCCCAGATCTTCCGCTTCCGTCCGTGACTTCAATAGATCAAGTGCCTTCGCCCAATCGGGCTCGACGATGATTTCCAGATCCTGCTTCGCAATGGCGGGACGTACCCGCTCGACGATCTGCAGCAACTCGGCTGCATCCATCTTGCGTCGAAAATCTGGCTCGGTCAGGATCAGCGTATCCACTAGTGGCAGTATATGCTGCAAATACGCTTCGTGATGCTTATTCGCCAGCATGCCCATCATCAAATTTAACTTGTTGTGAGGATATACGTCGATAATGCTCTTGGCCAGTGATTCTGCCCCTTCCGGATTATGCGCTCCATCCAGTACAATTCGGGGCTCATCCACAACCTTCTCGAACCGGCCAGCCCAAAAGGCATGCTCCAATCCAAGTGCAATATCTCTGTCATCCAGCATAAACGCCATGTATTGCCTGAGCAATTCAAGCACCATAAGAGCACACGCAGCATTATCAATTTGATGTATGCCCTGCATGCGAATCCGAACATCCAGCTCACGGAACGGCCCTGTAAAATGAAAAGATTGACCATTCTCATCGCTATTCAGTCTATGGTAAGAAAATTGTTCTCCTGACAAATACACGGTTGATCGGAGCTGGTGTGCCTTTTCCTGAATCACCTTCACCGCCTCCGGCTGCGTGACACAGGTGACAACAGGTACGCCTGGTTTGATAATGCCCGCTTTTTCTCCCGCGATCGCTTCAATGGTGTCTCCCAAAACATCCGTATGATCCATACCGATATTGGTAATCACCGAAACCACAGGTGTAACGATATTCGTTACGTCCATCCTTCCCCCCAGTCCAGTCTCCCATACTACGACATCCGGATAACACTCTTCCGCATAGTAGAGTAGTGCAAGTGCCGTAGACACTTCGAACATGGTAGGTGACCCTTGGGAAGTGGAAGCCATATCTGTGACCAAAGGATGAAGTCGATTCGCCAGCTTCAGCAGCGTCTCTTCCGGAATATCCTCACCGTTGTACTGAAAACGATTCGTGAATTTCGTGATATACGGAGATGTAAACGTGCCGACATCGTATCCCGCCTGAAGCAGCACTGACGTCAAAAAAGCGCAAGTCGAACCTTTACCGTTCGTTCCCGCGACATGAATAAATTTGAGACGTTGATGAGGATTTCCCAGCAGTGACATCAACTCCATGATTCGTTCCAATCCGGGTCTGATGCCAAAAGGAATAAGGCCATTGATCCAGTCCACAGCCTCGTCATACGTATGCAGAGGGGCAATAGTACCCGTGCCATTAAGTTCCGTCATAGGTTTCACCTTCGGTCCCGAGTTTGATTGAAAAAATCGGCCGGATGGCATGTTCCTCTCCATCCGACCCAGAAATATTAACCTTTCAGTTCCTTGATCCGGGCAATGACTTTATCCCGTTTATCCGAATAATCCGCTTGTTTGGCGCGTTCTTCCTCAATAACCTTGGCTGGTGCCTTGGCCACGAAGCCTTCGTTTGCCAGTTTTTTCTCTACACGGAGTACTTCGCCTTCAAGGTTCTGCAACTCTTTCTCCAGGCGAGCCACTTCCTGCTCAATATCAATCAGTCCTGCCAGCGGCAAGTACAGTTCAGCTCCCGTAATCACAGCACTCATTGCCTTGTCCGGTGAACTCAGATCAAGTCCGCTGTCGAACTCGGATGTATTGCAGAATCGTTGGATGTAATGGCTGTTGCGTTCGATGATGCTGAATGTCTCGGCGCTGTTCGCTTTTACCATCAATTCAATCTTTTTACTCATTGGCACATTCACTTCTGCACGGATGTTCCGTACGGCACGAATGGTATCCATGAGCAGGTTCATCTCAGCAACGGCTTCCGTATTCTCCAGCGCAGGGTCATACACTGGCCAGGAAGCAAGTGTAATCGTCTCGCCTTCATGAGGCAGGTGCTGCCAGATTTCTTCCGAAATGTATGGCATGAACGGGTGAATCAGGCGCATGGTGTGATCCAGAACGTAAGCCAGTACCGATTGTGTTTTTTTCTTGGCAACCGGATCTTCACCGTAGAAGGACAACTTGGCAAATTCAATATACCAGTCACAGAGGTCATCCCAGATAAAGTTGTACAGCAAGCGTCCTGTTTCTCCAAATTCGTATGCTTCGATTAGACGCGTAATATCGCGGGAAGTTTCGTTCAGTCGGTGCAAAATCCAATAATCCGCAGTTCCAAGCTCTCCACTAATGTCGCGATCTTCGTAAGTGAAACCTTCCAGATTCATCAGTGCAAAGCGTGATGCGTTCCAGATTTTATTCGCAAAGTTGCGTGCCTGTTCTACCCGCTCCCAGCGGAAACGAAGATCTTGGCCTGGCGTGCTGCTGGTGGAAATCATGTAGCGCATCGCATCTGCACCATATTTCTCAATAACATCCAGCGGATCCACACCATTACCGAGTGATTTGGACATTTTGCGTCCGTCTGCATCGCGAACAAGACCATGCATCAGGACATCTTTAAATGGAATTTCGTCCGTGAACTCCAGAGCAGTGAAGATCATCCGTGCAACCCAGAAGTATATGATGTCATATCCGGTTACAAGCACGCTTGTCGGATAATACCGTTTCAGATCCTCTGCATCTTCCGGCCAGCCGAGTGTGGAGAAAGGCCACAATGCCGAACTGAACCACGTATCCAGTACATCTTCATCCTGTCTCAGCTTGCGACCAGCGTATTCCGGCAGCGTGGTTGGATCTTCAGCGGATACAATAATTTCACCCGTCTCGTCGTCGTACCAGGCAGGAATTCGATGTCCCCACCACAACTGGCGGGAGATACACCAGTCACGGACATTTTCGATCCAGTTCAAATATGTTTTCTCAAAACGATCCGGAACAAAGTTTACACCATCACCGTTTTGCTGTTTTTGGATGGCTCTTTCTGCCAGAGGCTTCATCTCAACAAACCATTGTGTGGACAAATATGGCTCAACGACAGCTCCTGTCCGCTCGCTGTGTCCAACTTGGTGCGTGTGATCCTCAATGCTGATCAATACGCCCTGTTCCTGCAGATCTGCTACAATCTGCTTACGGCAGTCGCTGCGGTCCAGACCCTGGTATTTGCCAGCCTCGGCATTCATGGTACCTGTCTCATCCATCACTGTGATCTGAGGCAGATTATGACGAAGACCCACTTCGAAGTCATTCGGATCATGTGCAGGTGTAATTTTTACAGCACCGCTTCCGAATTCTTTATCCACGTAGTCATCTGCGATAACCGGAATCTCACGGCCAATGATCGGCAGGATCAGCGTTTTGCCAATCATGTCTGCATAGCGCTCATCCTTCGGATGAACTGCAACCGCAGTATCGC
Source organism: Paenibacillus sp. MABNR03 (assembly GCF_050455445.1). Lineage (NCBI taxonomy): Bacteria > Bacillati > Bacillota > Bacilli > Caryophanales > Paenibacillaceae > Paenibacillus > Paenibacillus sp. MABNR03. Next base: position 72,180 of record NZ_JBCIYR010000010.1, on the reverse strand, counting down.
CCAGCATCGTCTCCGGACGAGTGGTCGCCACTGTTACGTATCCGCTTCCGTCTTTGAGTGGATATTTCAGATGATACAGGTGTCCCTGAACCTCTTTGTATTCAACCTCAATATCAGACAATGCAGTACGGTTTACCGGGTCCCAGTTGATAATTCGTTTACCTCTATAAATGAGGCCTTTTTCATACAGTTGAACAAACACCTTGCGCACCGCTTGGGAAAGCCCTTCGTCGAGCGTAAAGCGTTCACGTGAATAATCAAGCGACAAGCCCATCTTCCCCCACTGCTGACGGATCGTTGTCGCGTATTGTTCTTTCCAGTCCCATACTTTATCCAGGAACTTCTCGCGCCCCAGATCATAGCGGGTTAAGCCTTCTTCACGCAGTTTCTGCTCCACTTTGGTTTGGGTAGCAATCCCTGCATGGTCGGAACCTGGGAGCCACAGCGCATCATAGCCCTGCATCCGCTTGGTCCGAATCAGGATATCCTGTAATGTGAAATCAAGTGCATGACCGATATGAAGCATTCCGGTTACGTTCGGGGGTGGAATTACAATGGTATACGGCTCAGCATCCTTGCGCTGCCCAGCCTTGAAATACCCACGCTCTGTCCAGGTGGAGTACCATTTTTGCTCCGCAGCTTTCGGGTCATACGTCGTCGGCATTTCAGTTGCAGCTGATTTTTTTTCTTCAGACATGTGTCATTCCTCCGTTACTTAATCATCATCGCCAAAAAACAAAAAAACCTTTCATCCATCAAAGGACGAAAGGTTAGCTTTCGCGGTACCACCTTTGTTTCACGCAGACAGAAAGAAGATACATGCCTTTCTGGGGCCTCACGTGACACTTCAAGCAGATAACGGCTGCTACCGGCCCATCCTACTTCAGGAACAAATCACAAGTACTTGATTCATTATTCCTCATATTCAAACAGGCAACTCCCGGGCGACTTCGATCAGTTGGTTCCTGCGGAATTTCTCAGCGCTGCAATCCCGCTCTCTGAAAGGCCATGCTGTCTACTACTCCCGTTCCACGTTGTTCTTCAAAAAACCTAAACACATCATACCCTGACCGTGCCCGATAGTCAACCTGACAACAGCGGAAACAGGCGGCAGGCTTGGGTGCAGAACCAAAAAGCTGCAAAAACCCGCAATCCTGATCGGATTGCGGGTCAGTGCGGATCGTTATTTCACAGGTCAGAGGTCAGGGGATGTATAAAATCTGCCCTTCTTCAACAACCTGTTCGGACAAACGATTGTATAACTGGAGTTCCCGGGTACTCAATTGATAACGGTCAGCAATGGTATCCAGTGTCTCTTCACGCTGAACAATGCACAATTTCACTTTGCGGAATGGCGTCTGATCGACGATCGTACCCAGAAACAGGTTCTTCCATTGAACATCATCAGCCTGATAGGGTTCTTCCTGACTGGTACCCGCGACCGACTCGTCCTCCCGATCCGATTCAGCATCGCGCACGGATCTGCCCGAAGACAACAGGGAGGAGATGCCTACCCCTTCTTCCTGTCTTGATGAAGATGCCTTCTTGCTGCCAAAAGCCACTTTGAGCTCCGGCTTGTCTTCCGTCTCAGCCACAGGTTCTGGAATAAACGAGGCAGACTCCACGGCCTCATCTGCACTCCCTGCTTCCAGCGAAGAAGGTCTCTCAACCTCAGCAGTTTCAGGTTCAGACGCGGCGAATACATCCTGCCAATTTTCTGCCGGAACTTCAGCCGCAGGTTGATCTTCCTGCTGGGAGATCGATCGGGACTCAAAATTCCAAACATTCGAGGCGGCTGAATCTTCCGAAGTTTGTTGGTTCAGCCCCGTGTTTGTATGTAAGGTCTCCACGGAAGGCTCGGACCAGACAGACGACGAATCTTCGGCGAGGGGAAGCAAAGGCTCTGACTCCGGATAAGAAGCAAGCCTGTCAGCAGTCTCCGCCATAAAAGAAGAGACAGGCGAAGGCGAGCTGGACACCTCATTCTCAGCAATTTCATCGTCTTGAGTAATTAAGGATGGATATTCTTCGTCAGCAGGGGGTCTGTTCTGACTTTCCTCTTCATAGGGATCTTCACTCGTCTCAGCATAGAGCTGTTCAGGTGCAGGGTTTATCTGGGATTCCGACTGGGTGTCTGCTTCATAACGAATATTTTCGTCAGCAGGTTGCAGCAAATGGTTAGATTCTTCCGCCGCATACAGAGATTCAGCAGCTATGGAAAGACCTTCCTCTTCACTACGTTGAAGCAAATACTCCTGTGCAAAGGTGTTCAAACCAACATCCGTTAACCCTTCTTCAGGGGTTCGGTTACCCTGCTGCGGATCAGTTGAATGTACGACAGTAAACTCGTCTGCTGACCAGGCCTGAGTCTCTTCCACAGGAAAACCCTCTATGCCACGCAGTGACAATACACCCGTAATATTCAGACTGCGGCTGGATAACAAATCCACATCAAAATTTTCAATCTCAATTGAAATATCCTCAAGTGATCTTACCCGATTCAGGGGAACCGTGATTTCAACCGGAATAAAATGCTTCAGCTCCTCCGAGATCTCGTTCTCTCCCCTGTATGCACCTGTAAGCAAAAGATGGCCTCGCAGCGTTGCATGATCATCCTGACCGATGACTTGAATGCGCGGGTATAACTCAATTTCCTCCAGTTCCTCAATGGCTGGGACTCCCTCGGACAAATGAACGCGCTCATAAATATCGAACCGTAAACCATAAGGTTGATTCAACAAAGGTGGCGTCCTCCTTTCGGCATATGTTCACCATGATCCTTCTCATGGGACTGATCCATGGTCCAAATCCTTCGTTACCCCATCTATATGCCATGGATGAGATGAGCATGCCACCTTTGTTCAATCCTTAACTTTTTATCGGGAATTGCCTTCCCGCTGTGCGAGCTGCCAAAAATCAGAAGGCCATGGATCACGAACTTCAATCAATGCCCCGGTAAGTGGATGATTAAACATTAACACTTCTCCATGAAGAGCCTGACGTCCAATCGCATCAGGTCGGCCACCATATAGCAAATCACCAACAAGCGGGTGTCCGGAATAACTCAGATGTACCCTGATCTGATGCGTACGCCCTGTATCCAATATCAATCGCACAAGTGTGGCACGTTCCCATACTTCCCTTATCTCTACATGTGTTACTGCCTCCTGACCACCCTCGGAAACACGTCTGCGCTGCTTATGATGTCTGTCCTTGCCAATTGGAGCATCAATTTGGACGAGTTCCGGAGATACCTGACCTTCGACAATGGCTGCATATTGGCGTCCAATCTCTTTGCGCCGCATCGCCTCATCCAGCTTGGCAAGAGCAAAAGCATTTTTGGCATATAAAACAGGACCCGTTGTATCCTCATCCAATCGATGCACATGGCGCACATTCGCGTCGATGCCATTCATTTCATAATAGGAAGCCACTGCATGGTCCAGCGTGATTGCATGATCGGCACGGCTTCCATCGGGATGGAGCTTCATACCCGCGGGTTTGTGCACCACCAGACAAAAATCATCCTCAAACAATACACTCATATCCGCCCAGCGAGGCTCAACATCAATGGGCTGAGACGCAAAAAGGGCCAGCCGAAGCCGGTCCCCTGCCAGTTGAATTCCGTGATTTGCCTTGAGCTGGCGGAACAGTTTTTCCGGAAACTGAAGTTCAGAGAGCAGCCATTGCTCAGCCGCAAGCTGCCTGTCTGAACTGCCTGTTACCACTTTGCCTGGCATCAGCTCAAGCCATTCTCCACGACGTTTCCAACTTTTGATCATCATAGAGATTGAAGTGCCTTGCGGTTCGCTTCAATGGTATCGTCAATATCCTGCTCCGTGTGCACACCAGAGACGAACATGCCTTCAAACTGGGAAGGTGCTACACTTACGCCATGATCAATCATGGCTGCAAAGTAGCGACGGAATTGATCCAGATTGCTTTCTTTAGCTGCATCGTAATTGGTTACCGGGACATCACTGAAAAATGGACATACCATGGAACCAACACGGTTAATCGTTACCGCGATCCCCGTCTCTGCTGCGTTTTTCTCAAAACCGGCTTGTAAACGTGCAGACAACGTCTCCAACCGGTCATAGACTTCTGGTGTCAGCAGTTTGAGTGTCGTGTAGCCTGCTGCCATAGCCAGTGGGTTACCACTCAATGTTCCTGCCTGATAGATTGGTCCGGTTGGAGCAATCTGCTCCATCAGATCCCGGCGACCGCCATATGCTCCAACCGGGAGCCCGCCGCCGATCACTTTACCCAGACAAGTCAGATCAGGTGTAACACCATAACGGCCCTGTGCACAGTTCAAGCCTACACGGAAACCGGTCATGACCTCATCAAAGATGAGCAAACTGCCGTACTGGTTGGTCAGATTGCGCAAGCCCTCAAGAAAGCCGGCTGCCGGAGGTACAACTCCCATGTTGCCGGCCACAGGTTCAACAATGACAGCAGCCAGTTCCTCACCGAAACGTTCAAACGCAAGGCTGACCGATTCCAAATCATTGTAAGGTACTGTAATTGTATTGGTAGCCACTCCTTCAGGAACCCCTGGGCTGTCAGGTAATCCAAGGGTTGCAACGCCTGATCCCGCTTTGATCAACAAACTGTCTGCATGTCCGTGATATGAACCTTCAAACTTCAAAATTTTGCTGCGACCCGTTACTCCGCGTGCCAGCCTGATGGCACTCATAGTTGCTTCCGTACCGGAGTTGACCATCCGCACAATATCAATGGAAGGCACACGTTCGCAGACGAGTTTAGCCATTTCTGTCTCCAGCAGCGTTGGGGCGCCAAAACTCGTTCCTTTAAGGGCGGTCTCGCGCAGTGCCTCCACAACTTCAGGGTGGGCATGCCCCATAATAAGCGGTCCCCATGAGCCTACATAATCAATAAATACGTTGCCATCAATATCGTAGATTTTGGAGCCTTCTCCGTGTTCCGCATAGATTGGGGTAAGTCCTACCGATTTGAATGCCCGAACGGGACTGTTTACGCCTCCAGGTATGTACTGCTTGGCTTCTTCGAATGCGCTGCGTGAGCGCTCATCATTGCGTCGTTTTCCTTGTTGTGCAGTCATGGAACATCCTCCTTAATAGTGAAGGCCCTGCTCGTGCATGGACAGTCTTAATCCATACAGCGACATTTTCGAGTCAGGCAGGGCCATTAATATATTTGAACCAGAAAGTCTCATTCAATGAACAGGAATATGGTTACAACGTGCTATTGTTTTTCAGCCAGCCAGCGGGAAGCGTCTTTTCCATAATACGTAATGATCATGTCCGCACCCGCGCGTTTCATGCTGAGCAGAATTTCCATGGCGACCTTTTTCTCATCAATCCATCCCTGCATAGCTGCTGCCTTGACCATGGCATACTCCCCACTTACATTATAAGCGACAAGCGGAAGATCAAATTGATCCTTAATCGTGCGCATGACGTCCAGATAGGAAAGTGACGGTTTCACCATTAGCATGTCCGCTCCTTCCAGCACATCCGTTTCGGCTTCGCGCAGCGCTTCCCGGGCATTCGCAGGGTCCATCTGATACGATTTGCGATCCCCAAACTGCGGTGTGGAATCCGCTGCTTCACGGAAAGGTCCGTAAAATGCGGATGCATACTTGACGGAGTATGACATGATTGGAATATGGCTGAAGCCATTCTCATCAAGCCCTGCCCGAATGGCCTGAACGAATCCATCCATCATGTTGGATGGGGCAATAATATCAGCGCCTGCTTTGGCCTGGGATACGGCTGTTTTCACGAGCAAATCCAGCGATTCATCATTCAGAACATCCCCGCAAATGTGCCCGTCCACTTCAACGGTATGCACCATGCCGCAATGTCCGTGATCCGTAAATTCGCACAAGCAGGTATCTGCCACAACCAGCAGCTCCGGATACCAGGATTTGATCAATCTCGTTGCTTCCTGCACAATGCCATCTTCAGCAAATCCGGAAGTACCCACACTATCCTTGGTCTCAGGAATACCGAACAGCAATACAGCCGGAATACCCAGCTCAGCAATCTCTTTCACTTCTTCCTGCAAACGATCAAGCGAGAAACGGAATACGCCCGGCATGGACTTGATTTCGGATTTTACATTTTCTCCGTAGGTTACATAAATGGGTTGGATAAAATCATCCACTGTCAGATGCGTCTCTCTGACCATATTGCGAATGCCTGCGGATTGTCTTAAACGACGGTGTCGTACAATTGGAAAACTCATATAGAAACATCCTCTCTGAAGTAAGTAGCACAAAAAGGGAAGCGCGCCGGTATCCTAACGAATTCAGCACGCTTCATCCAGCATTTTGTATATAAATACGATCTATTGCAATAGCGGTCTGATTCTTGCAATCAACGAGACAAAGCCCCATCTACAGAAGGTGTCCGTTTCCAGTCGCACAGAGCAGCAATCAGGCTTTCGATCGTTGCGTCTGCAGCCATCAGTGTCACCTTCAACCCCGCGGCTTCGGCCGTCTTGGCAGTCACCGGTCCGATGCATGCAACCTCGACATTTTTTAACAAAGGTAATGGATCTTGCAATCCCATGCGTTTAAGCATCTCCATGAAGTTGGTGACTGTTGAAGAGCTTGTAAATGTTACAGCGTGAATACCGCCTTCTTCCAGCAGTTTCAGGAGTTCGTCATCATCTTCACCCGCCAAAACGGTGTCATAGATAATAGCTTCTGTGACCTCAAGTCCACGCTCCCTTAACTGATCAGGCAACCATGATCGTGCCAGATCCCCGTGGGGAAGCAGCACTTTTTGACCTTCTTTCAGCTCACTTTCGAAAGCTTCCAGCATGCCTTCCTGCTGAAAAGGTCCCTTGATCACTTCCGCAATAATACCGTGTTTACGAAGGGCTTCAGCGGTCGAAGGTCCTACCGCAGCGATTCTCGCTTGATGGATCTGGCGGATATCCCTACCCTGTAGTTCCAGATGACGGAAGAAAAATTCCACGCCATTTACACTGGTGAAAAATACCCAGTCAAATGTATTTAACACATCAAAAGCACCTTTGACACTTTGCCTTGCAGTCTCACTGGAGGGCATAACCGTTTCAATCACCGGAAACTCGTACGGCTCACCGCCAAGTTCCTCGATTCGGTTCACCAGTTCGCTCGCCTGACTGCGAGCTCGCGTCACCAGTATTCGTTTGCCAAACAACGGCAGTGCCTCAGCCCACTTTAACTGCTCACGCTGGTTCACCACATCCCCCACCACAATAACTGCAGGTGGTTGGAAATTGGCAGCAATGACCTTGGCCTCTATATTTTCAAGCGTACCTATGAGGGTATCCTGCTCCGCTCTGGTTCCCCAACGAACCAATGCGACAGGGGTCTGTGCCGGACGGCCATGACGGATGAGCTGTTCACTGATATAGCCGATTTTGGCTACACCCATCATAAATACAAGTGTACCCGTTGCGTTCGTTACTTTATCCCAATGAATGCTGCGATCCAGCTTGTCCGGGCTCTCATGTCCCGTAATAATGGAAATGGAAGATGCATAATCGCGATGGGTCACCGGTATTCCGGCATAAGCAGGTACACTTATGGCTGCGGTAACTCCAGGCACAATTTCAAAAGGAACACCGTTTTTGCGCAGCAGATCCGCCTCTTCGCCTACGCGTCCAAATATCGTCGGATCTCCGCCCTTCAGCCGGACGACCACTTTCCCTTCCAAGGCCAGATCCACCAGTAGCTGATTGATCTCTTCCTGTTTCATCGTGTGTCGGTCAGGCCGCTTGCCCACGTAGATCTTCACCGCGCCAGGCTTCATCTGCTTCAATAATCTCGGACTGGCCAAACGATCATATACTACGGCGTCTGCTTTGCCGATGGACTCCCATCCTTTTACCGTAATCAGCTTCGCATCCCCCGGACCTGCCCCTACCAAAAAGACCTTTCCCACCATGTCTTCATCCCCTAACTTCTGCCAGTATCTGCTCTGCTCCCCGTTCAATCAATCTCCAAGCCACTTCTTCTCCTAAACGAACCGGATCTTTGCCAGTCAGCGTTTCCTTAAGAATCAGTCCGCCATCCGGCGTACCGACCATACCCGTTAATTGTAACGTGTTTTGCCCATTCGGGGAATCGGTATCTTGTTGAGGAATCCAGACGGCATGAGCACCAATCGGAACCTGGCATCCCCCATTCAATACGCTGAGGAAACGACGTTCTGCCAATACGGGAGTTGCTGTCTCCGAATCATTATACAGCTTCAGCAGATGGAGCAGTTCAGCATCATCCTCCCGGCATTCAATCCCCAGTGCACCTTGACCTACCGCAGGAAGACAAGCCTCTTCGGACAGATACTCGGTAATCCGATCCTGCCAACCCATTCGATATAATCCAGCAGCAGCTAGAATAATAGCGTCGAGGCCCTCTGTCTCCAGTTTGCGAAGACGTGAGTCGATGTTGCCACGAAGGGATTCAAGCTGCAGATCCGGACGGTATGCTTTCAATTGACTGGAACGACGGAGGCTGCTTGTCCCCACTCTCGCACCTTCTGGCAGTTTGTCCAGAGAGAGGCCTCCATTGGAAATCAATGCATCACGCGGGTCGGCACGGCGCGGCACAGCGCCGTTGGTCAATCCTTCCGGCAATTCGGATGGCATATCCTTCATGCTGTGCACGGCCATATCGATGGCATGATCCAACATCGCCTGTTCAATTTCTTTGACAAACAGCCCTTTGCCTCCGACTTTGGACAGCGTTACATCAAGAATCAAGTCTCCCTTCGTAACGATCTTATGTACTTCAAAGTCAAATGCTAAACCTTCCCGCTCACAAATGCTGCGTAAATCCTGAATTACATGGCCTGTCTGTGTCAAAGCTAGTGCGCTTTGTCTGCTTCCCACTTTAATTGTACGCATGTCTACAGTTCCTCCTGATTACGGGATATCCAATTCCCGATTTCTTCTTCTGTCCACCACCGGAATTGCCCTGTACGGATGTCCTCCAATACATTCATTTCCGTCAATTGCCGCAGTAACACCCTTCTGTGACCCGGAGACGATACACGTGCCTTCACTTCAGTCCTCATCTGATGCAAAAACTCAATATAAGTCTCGTATTCTTCGCCAAACTGCTGCTCCAATGTGGACCGAATCTCAGCAGCTGCTGCCGGTCCTGCTCCAGCCGTAGAGATGGCAATACTTAATCTCCCACGCCTGACTACACTGGGGGTGATAAAAGCACTGCGCTCGGAAGACATGGCATCATTCACCAGTATGCCCGCTTCGTTCGCTTCTTGTACAACCGATGCGTTGACTTCAACGTGATCCGTTGCCGCATATACGAGAAAGGCCCCCCGCAAATCACCATTGCGGTAGGACCGGGCTATCCACTCAATTCGGGAATCATCATGCAGTTGTTTCAGCTCCGCTGTGATCTCCGGACTAAACACTTTAATATGTGCTTCGGCGTGAAGCAAACCTTTAATTTTACGTTCGGCGACACGTCCGCCACCAATGACGCAGCACGTTTTACCTGCAGTATTTACAAATAGCGGGGTGTAGCGATCCATAGCCTTCACTCTCCTGTCCAGCGATGAAACGCTGAATACGCATTGGATAAAAAGCTTATAATGACAAAACCATATCCAATCAATGTCCATCTTGCCATAATAATGTTGGAAAACTGCTTTCTTTGCTTGGACACAAAATAACCAATATAGATCGCGATTGCGAGACCTGTGGCAATGACTTTGAGATCCAGAAGCAAAAACCAGCGTGTCTCTGCGACAATGGATAATACAGCCAGTACAACAGAGACACCTAGCAATGGTGTTCCTATTAATGTAGCACCGTCCATGTACTTGCCAATAACTTCGAGACTGGGCATCCGCCGCATCGTGTCATTCCACTTTTTGTTTTTCAGTTTGCGATGCAAGAATAGATACAACAACGCAAAAACAGCAGCCACCGTTAATGCTGCGAATCCCAAATTCGCCAGCGTAATGTGCATGATAAGCAATCCGTGTACAGTCTGCCAGTTGTGCAGTGAAATCTCCCCAGCCGTGAACCACAATCGGTTCAGCACCGTAACGGAAAACCCGACGATATTTAACAGCAGGATGACAAATTCCGAACGTTGGACACGAATTATCGCCAGCGACATCAGTACGATACTAAACGAAAAGATGAATAAAAAATCAAAGGTCGTATAGATCGGAAAATGGCCCTCGGTCCACATGCGTAAAATCACATGAACAACCTGAAGCATCCAGACAACGACAAGAAACCCTGTGCCCGTCCGCTTCGCCCCCGCATTCCGTCGAATGCAGTCCGAGAAATAGAACAGAAGGCTCAGGGCATACATATAGATCAGAGCTTCATAGATTTGTTCAGCAAGGGTCAAGCTGCTCACCCGCCCTTATACACTAGCCGGAGCGTAAGCCGGCATAGCCTCTTGCCGGTTGTCTTTAAGATGAACAGCAGCCGGTTTTCCCAAGGCCGAGGCATCGCTTTGGTTTACTTTTTCTGCGGCTGTCTCCACTGCATCCTCCAGGGCAAAAATTTGAGTGAACATGCGCAAAGCTTCATCACCATGCTTCGCGCCTGCCATTTCCTTAATCCGGTTAATCGGATCTGTGGTCATTTGATTCACGATGCTTTTGGTTAATCGACGAATGACCTTGCGTTGATGTTCGTCCAATTCTGGCAGTTTATTAAAGAGACTTTCCATCGTTTCTTCATGAATGGAAGCCCCCTTCTCCTGCAATGCCCGAATGACCGGGCGAACGCCCAAGGTTTTGAGCCAGTGATAGTAGTCTTCCATCTCCAGTTCAATCATTTTTTCAATCTTAGCCGCTTCTACCTTGCGCATCTCCAGATTGCTCTCCACGATTCCTTCCAGATCATCAATATCATAGAGAAATACGTTGGATAACTCTCCAATGGCCGGATCAATGTCACGCGGAACTGCAATATCGATCAGGAATAACGGACGCGATTGACGCCGCTTCATGCTCTCCCTAACAACAGAAGCATCCAGAACATACCGTTCTGCCCCAGTAGAGCTGATGACGATATCAACCTCATTCAGTCTGTCCAAGGCTTGCTCCATCGTACAAGGGGTTCCCTTAAACTTGGCTGCCAGCTCCTGAGCTCTTGCAAGTGTCCGGTTCGCTACAATGACCTCTGAGGCGCCATTGGCGTAAAGATGCTTGACGGTCAGTTCGCTCATTTTGCCCGCTCCAAGAATCAGAACTTTCTTATCCGTGAACATGCCAAAAATGCGTTTCCCCAATTCAACAGCTGCGTAACTGACCGATACCGCACTCTCTCCAATTGAAGTCTCCGAATGTGCCCTCTTGCCCAGGGTTACCGCCTGTTTAAACAGCATGTTAAACCAGGTGCCTGTCGATTTCTCTTCCTGGGCAGTGAAAAAGGCTTGTTTCACCTGTCCAAGAATCTGTGTTTCCCCAATCACCATTGAATCCAGTCCGCAAATCACACGGAACAAATGGCGAATGGCTTGATCATCTTCATATATATATAAGTGTTGCGTAAATTCTTCCCGCGGAACATTAAACCATTGTTCCATAAACGTACGAATAAAATAACCACACATGTGAAGACGGTCCACCACAACATACAACTCGGTACGGTTACATGTGGCTACGATTACACCTTCCAATACACTCTTGGTCAGCTTGAGCTGCTGCAGCGCTTCAGACAAGTCCTTTTCTGCAAATGTGAATCGTTCCCTAACCTCTACAGGCGCCGTGCGATAATTCAAACCAACTACAACGATGTGCATTGCAAGTTCACCTGCCTAATAAATTTCCAATCAAAGTGTTTTCTACATATCTCCATCCATTTATGCTTGACATGGTTAATTATATCACACATCACGACCGGGTCCGGGCCATTTTTATGAAATGTTTATGAAATCCCCATGTAGATCATCTTATGCATTGTCATTTATTGTAGTGTCTCACCAATCTTCACCGTTATGCGTGCAAATCCATTTCTTCGGATATTAAAACAAATAGCCATGGAATAATTCCATGACCATTATGAGTTGGGGACTAATCTTCGTTCATCCCAATATGTGAACATTGTTCATGATGTGTGTCTAAAACAGTTATACCAGTTCGATAGGTTGCATTTCTGGTGTTTCAACCTGCAATTCGCCCAATCCACGTACCAATTTCTTGGCGTATGTTTTTTCCGGTTTCAAAACGGATACCAGGTAGTCAATGGCCAGTTGTGGGTCAACCGTTTCTCCACAAGTGTAGCAGTCGATCGCCGCAAACCCTCTCTCAGGATACGTATGAATGGAGAGATGGCTCTCTGACAGCAGTACAAGCACTGTCGCTCCTTGTGGTTCAAACTGCTTGGATTGTACGGACATTACTGTCGCGCCACATGCCTCCGCTGCTTCAACCATTTGGGCTTGCAAATACTCAGCACTGTTCAGTAGATCAAAGTCGACACCCCAAGCGTCAACAGCAACGTGTCTTCCGAAAGTTGAATATTCCATCCTTCGGTTCCCCCTTCCTAGGAATAAAATGTTTGAAAAAATTTCATCCGCTAGGACCTACGTCATTCACTTCCCGAGGGAATAATCTCTCGCAACATATAATGTCCTGAGTGAATCCTGGTTCCTATATTCTTTTCAACGAGATTAAAAATAACATCTATTTAAAAGGAATGCAACCCTTTTTTTACAGTTAAAAAAATAAATAATTGCCATCCAAGTTGGACATCTTCATCACAAAAAAATCCCCTTCGGACGCTGAACCGGCAAGTGCCTGCAATCAGAATCGATAAGGGGATTGATTCACATTTATACCTGTATAACCTGCATCTCCAGGTTATTTAAGCTTCAAGTTCGAAGAGTCGTTTTTGATGTTGAGCAAGCCTTTCATCAATCTGATGAAGTTCTTCAGGAACTGAAGTATGATTCCTTGTGTCCAGAAGTGTGTCGACCTCTGCGTATACCCGGTTAATTTCACGTTCAACATCCCGAGCCTGGAACACTCGCTGCAATTCGAGCAACGTATTTTTGTATTCGTAGATGAGGCGCGTATTCTCCCCGTTCTTCTCTACGATTTTACGGACAGAGCCTTGAGCATAAACATACGTCATAATGAAATCTTCATAAATCCGATGGACGACACCGTCTCCCTTAAAGGTCATGAACAATTTCCGCACAACGTTGGTCAGATGATGGTTTACCAGCCGGCAAGACAATTCACAGATGTAAAACCCTTCCTGACGGTCAAACGGGAAATGAACTTCCTCTCCACTTACATCCTCAAGCACAATCTCCTGGCAACCGTTATCCAGCACCTTCACTCGGTGATGAATCCGGCCATCCTCTGACATGCGCAAAAACTGATGCATCTGGGGTTCCGACAATTTCAAAGTGGCTTTAACATACTCTGTGGCTAACCGCTGAGCCATACAAATCTCCTCAATTCTTTCCCGGATTGTTTTGCCTTCCTGCTCATGGCAGTGATCTCAAAACTCTTCAGGCCGGCAAGGCCGGTATTTTTGGTTCCTGTAGCACGAATGCACCTAAGCTCATTATACACCACCACAAAACCATTTTGCTCCAGAACGAAACGATAAATTCTCACGAAAATCCATAAAAATACGGATTAATTCATGATCTCATCCAGGATTCACCCAGGTTACTCACTTTCCCGCATTAAAATGGAGCAATCTCTATATCATCCGTTAATTTCGGTGTTTTCTTCCTCTTCTGGATAACCCTCTGCATCCAACACTTCGGGTGCATACTTATCTATGCGGGCATGGCGGGTAATGATGTCCCATAACTCTTCTTTACCCAATCCTTCTTCTGATGAAAATGGTACAAACAGATCCCCTGAACGAAGATCCAGCGCTTGCTTGATGACTTTAATATGCTTCGCTCTGCGTGTCTTTGGAATCTTGTCCATTTTGGTTGCTACCACAACCAAAGGCAATCCGTGATGGCGAAGCCATTCATTCATCATCTTGTCATCCTTGGATGGTTCATGCCTCATATCCACCATCTGCATAACAAGTTTCAATTCTTTACGTCCCAATAAGTATTTTTCCATCATTTTACCCCAGGCAAAACGCTGCTCTTTGGAGACTTTGGCGTAACCATAACCCGGGAAATCCACGAAGTATAGATCCTGGTTAATTTTATAGTAGTTCAGTTGCTGAGTTTTACCTGGTGTCGAACTTGTGCGTGCCAGATTCTTGCGGTTAATCAAGCGATTAATCAGGGATGATTTGCCGACATTGGAGCGCCCCGCCAAAGCGATCTCCGGCAGACCGTCATCAGGATATTGTTCAGGCCGAACGGCACTGATAATAAATTCGGATTGGTTTACTTTCATAATATATCTGTCCTCTCTGGATCTCATGTTCTTGCATTTGAAGCTGATGAAGGTATTATGCCTTGGATCATTGTTCTATCATACCAAAAAAACCGTTCGGGCGGACGCCGAAGCTCCGCAGAACGGTTTTTTCTTCATACGCTCCCTTGGCTAACCGGATCTACAGATGAATACCTGTCTGTTCCACGAGTGCATGCTGCAGCACCTGATCCATATGGGCTACAGGGACAAATTCCACATCTTCCTTGATGCTATCCGGAATGTCCCGCAGGTCCCGTTCGTTATCCTTGGGCAATAATATTTTTTTATAACCGGCGCGGTGAGCGGCCAGTGATTTTTCCTTCAGACCGCCGATGGGAAGCACGCGACCACGCAGAGTGATCTCGCCAGTCATCGCAATGTCTTTGGAGACATGTTTGTTCGTCAATGCAGAAATCAAAGCGGTAGCCATCGTAATCCCAGCAGATGGACCATCCTTAGGAATAGCACCTTCGGGTACGTGGATATGAATATCATTCTTCTCATGGAAGTCAGCTGGAATTCCTAGTTGTGCCGCTTTGGATCGGGTGTAGCTGAATGCGGCCTGAGCGGATTCTTTCATGACATCGCCCAGTTTACCCGTTAATGTCAGTTTTCCTGTTCCAGGGACAACCGTGACCTCGATGACGAGAGTATCCCCGCCAACTTCAGTCCAAGCGAGCCCGGTTACTGTACCAATCTGATCTTCCAGTTCAGCCATACCGTAACGGAACTTGCCTGGTCCAAGATAATCCTTGATTTCATCCGGCGCAATATTAATTTGGCCTTCCACACCAGAAACGATATTTTTGGCCGCCTTCCGGCACAACGAAGCCATTTGCTGCTCCAGATTCCGCACACCGGACTCGCGGGTATATTCACGAATGACACGAAGCAAGCTGTCGTCCCCAATCTCCAGCTGCTCATCTTCCAGACCATGATCGCGCTTTTGCTTCGGCAGCAGATAGTTTTTGGCAATCTGCAGTTTCTCGATCTCGGTATACCCTGGAATGTTGAGCATTTCCATCCGGTCCAGAAGCGGACGAGGAATGTTGTGCACCGTATTGGCGGTTGTAACGAACATGACATTGGATAAGTCAAAAGGTACTTCCACAAAGTGATCGCTGAACGTGCTGTTCTGTTCAGGATCGAGCACCTCAAGCAGCGCTGCAGAAGGATCTCCACGGAAGTCGGAAGCCATCTTGTCGATCTCGTCCAGCAGGAAAACGGGGTTAAGCGAACCTGCCGTTTTCATTCCCTGGATAATCCGCCCAGGCATTGCTCCCACATAGGTACGCCGATGTCCACGGATCTCCGCTTCATCCCGAACACCACCCAGAGAAATTCGCACAAATTCCCGGCCCAATGATCTGGCAATGGAGCGGGCAAGCGATGTCTTACCGACACCCGGAGGCCCGACCAGACAGAGAATGGGCCCTTTGAGCTTTTTGACGAGCTTCTGGACAGCCAGGTATTCAAGTACACGCTCTTTCGGCTTTTCCAATCCGTAATGATCGGCATTCAGCACATCTTCCGCTTTCTGAATATCCAGGTCGTCCTCTGTCATCTGACTCCAAGGCAGAGCCAGCAGCCAATCCACATAGTTGCGAATGACTCCGCCTTCCGCAGAGCTTGCTGGCATTTTTTCCAGTCGATCAATTTCTTTCTCGACCTTTTCCTTGACCTTGTCCGGCAAGCCGAGGGTCTCCATTTGATTACGGAGTTCTTCGACCTCACCTGCACGGCCTTCTTTTTCACCCAGTTCTTTTTGAATGGCCTTCATCTGCTCGCGCAGATAGTATTCCTTCTGGGTCTTCTCCATCTGTTTCTTCACGCGTTGGCTGATTTTGCGTTCAAGCTCCAGCACTTCCCGCTCGTTGTTGAGAATGTCGAGAAGTTTCTCCAGACGTTCACGAACATCAATGGTTTCCAGGATCTCCTGTTTATCCTTGATTTTCAGGGAAAGGTGGCTCGTGATCACATCAGCCAGTCGCCCAGGTTCCTCAATATCCGACACAGCAGCAAGTGTCTCGGGTGTTACCTTTTTGGACAGATTAATATAATTTTCGAACTGGTTCAGAACCGTACGCATCAGGGCATCCGTCTCTGGATGACTGTTCTCCTCTTCAGGCAGTTCTTTTGCCAGTACTTCGTAATATTCCTCGTTGTCCGTATATTCAATGATTTCAGCCCGTTCCAAGCCTTCCACGAGAACACGAATCGTTCCGTTTGGAAGCTTCAGCATCTGTCTGACCTTGGCTACGGTTCCGATTCTGAAAATGTCTTCTTGTGTTGGTTCTTCAATATTCACTTCGGCTTGGGAACATAGGAGAATCAGATGTTCTTCTACCATCGCTTTTTCTAAAGCCTTGACCGATTTCTCCCGGCCCACATCGAGATGCAGTACCATACTCGGGTAGACGAGAAGTCCTCTTAAAGGCAGTAAAGGAAAACGACGACCTTTCACTTTGCTCGGTCCCATCGCTTTCGCACCTCCAATGGCTCTCAGGTTGTAGTCATTCATTATTCTATCAAATGTTCACATAAAAAACCAATTGAAGGGAAGCTCTTAGCAGCTTCCCGAATCCGTAACCTGTCCCGGACGGGGTAAATCAGCACGCAAATATGAAGCAGATGCGGGAGGGAAAATTTCTGCAGCGGGTGTTGCTGACTCCTCCGCCTGCTTTGTTTGTTCCATCTGCCCCGAATCAGGAACCCAGGCAAATACCTCGCGGAAAACATCCTGTACCGTATCTACCGGAATGACACGCAAGCCATCCAGATTCTCAAAAATGGATTGCCAGTTCTCTGCTGGAATAATAACGGTCTTCGCTCCCGCCTGAAATGCAGCCTCTACTTTGGCAAGCACGCCACCGATCGGCTTCACTCGGCCATGAATGCTGACCTCACCAGTCATCGCAGTCTCGTGATCTACAGGGCGCCCCTGAATGGCAGAGGTAATCGCCGTGGCCATGGCAATACCAGCCGATGGGCCATCAATCGGCGTTCCTCCCGGAAAATTGATATGCAAATCATAATCATTCGGACGGATACCCATGGCTTTTAATACAGTCATTACATTTTCAACCGAGCCTTTGGCCATGCTTTTTCTCCGGAGTGTACGCGAACCGCCTCCAATCTCTTCCTCATCCACAACGCCTGTAATATTAATTCGGCCCTGATCTTTGAGTGCAGGCACTGCAGAAACTTCGATCTCAAGAATGGTGCCCATATTCGGACCGTATACGGCCAAGCCATTAACAAAACCGACCTGCGGGTGCAAAGGCACCTTGCGATCCGGCCGTGGTTGAATTTGGCTGCTGCCAGCCACCCATTCGACATCCGAGGCCTGAAGGGTCTCCCTTTTTTCGGTGAGTGCCAGTCCGGCAGCCAGCTGAATAATATTTACCGCCTCGCGCCCATTCGTGGCATATCGCTTAACCACTTCAACAGCATCCGGACAAGGACTGAAGCCAATTTTCTGCACAGCGTCTTCAGCAATCTTCCCGATTTCTTCCGGCAGCAATGGTCTGAAGTATACTTCCATGCACCGTGAACGGAGCGCTGGAGGCAGTTCATGAGGCGAACGAGTCGTCGCTCCGACAAGACGGAAATCAGCCGGCAGGCCATTTTGAAAAATATCGTGGATATAAGCAGGAGTATGCGTGTCTTCCGAGTTATAGTACGCACTTTCCAAAAAGACCTTGCGATCCTCCAGCACTTTCAACAATTTATTCATCTGAATGGAATGCAATTCACCGATCTCATCGATAAATAACATGCCACCATGCGCTTTGGTCACGGCTCCCGGTTTCGGTTGAGGAATACCCGCAACCCCCATGGCACCCGCTCCCTGATATATCGGATCATGTACAGAACCGATTAAAGGATCGGCAATACCCCGCTCATCAAAACGAGCTGTCGTCGCATCCAGCTCCGTAAACTTCGCATCCGGCTTGAAAGGCGAGGATGGATTTTTTTTGGCTTCTTCCAAAACCACCCTAGCGGCCGCTGTCTTACCTACCCCTGGAGGCCCGTAAATAATGACGTGCTGTGGATTGGCACTGCACAAAGCAGCCTTGAGGGCACGCAGGCCGTCCTTTTGCCCTACGATATCATTGATGGTAGCCGGCCGCGTCTTCTCTGCGAGCGGTTTGGTGAGTGAGATAGAACGCAATTTGCGCAGCTTCTCCAGTTCTTTGCGGGATTCACGCTCGACTGCGCTGCGGTTTGTTTTCTGTCCTCGAAGCAGATTCCAGAAATACAAACCGATCACCACACCAAAAAATAACTGTATCAACATGAAGACCATGCCTAAATCACCCATATCTCAACATCCTCCTGTTCTTCTGTCCTGTTCCCTTACGGAATCATGCTAATACATGGTAGTATAGCCGTTTCACGAACAGGTAAACGGTCCAGTCGGAATTTGTTGTGGATGTGAAGACACCAAGAGCCCGTCATTGCTGACGGGCTCTCTTCGAAGCATATATGAATCAATCAGTGCGAGCGACCAGGAATTACACCTGTCGTTTCATAGGTTTCGACGATTTTATCGATTTCCTTTTTCAATTCCTCAACCATGATTTCTTCAGGCACCTTACGGATCATCTTACCGTGCCGGAACAAGAGACCTTCTCCGCGAGCACCAGCAATCCCGATATCCGCTTCTTTGGCCTCACCTGGACCATTCACCGCACAACCGAGTACAGACACTTTAATCGGCACCTTGAGTTTGGAGATGTACTCTTCCACTTCGTTGGCAATGGAGAACAGATCGATGTCCAGACGTCCACATGTTGGGCAGGAAATCAGTGTAGCTGCATTGGAGATCAAGCCAAAAGTTTTGAGCAAATCGCGGGCAACCTTGATCTCCTCCACCGGATCTGCGCTAAGCGAGATTCGCATCGTTGAACCAATACCCATGGACAGCAAAGCCCCCATACCGGCAGAGCTTTTAATGGTTCCCGAGAACAATGTACCAGCTTCCGTAATCCCCAGATGCAGCGGATATTTAATGATTTGAGCTGCTTTGGTGTACGCTTCAATCGCCATCGGTACATCCGATGCTTTGAGAGAAACGATAATATCATGGAAATCCAGTTCTTCCAGAATACCAATGTGATACAATGCACTTTCTACCATAGCATCAGCCGTAGGATATCCGTACTTCTCAAGCAAATGGTTTTCAAGAGAACCTGCATTTACCCCGATCCGAATCGGAATACCGCGTTCTTTACATGCTTTGACGACTTCTTCCACTTTGGCACGTTTACCGATATTTCCGGGATTGATCCGGACTTTATCGATGCCGTTCTCAATCGCAAGAAGAGCAAGCTTATAGTTAAAGTGAATATCCGCTACAAGCGGGATGTGGATACGTTTTTTGATTTCCTTAATGGCTGCGGCAGCTTCCTCATTATTCACGGTTACACGTACTATTTGGCATCCTGCTTCTTCCAGCCGCAAAATCTCTGCAACGGTCGCCTCAACGTCTGCCGTTTTTGTAGTACACATACTCTGGATAATGACTTCGTTGCTGCCACCAATCGTTAAGTTCCCCACTTTTACGGGACGTGTATCTTGTCTTAAATACATGAGTGATTTCTCTCCCCACAACGTCAAAGCTCCACCCTGACAGAGACATGAATTCGCCTTCTGCCAAAGTGGAGAACTGACAAGTCTATATTTCAGAGCTGAACAGGATTCATGCCTTGGTTAGGCACTCTCTTCCTGCTTATCGTCCTTCGATTGGCTCAGTTCAGGCACAACTCTTTTCTCAACGACTTCTTCGGTAATCACACAGTTCGTAACATCATCACGCGAAGGCACTTCATACATGATTTCAAGCATGATGCCTTCAATGATCGCACGCAATCCACGGGCACCCGTGTTACGCTTGATCGCTTCCTTCGCAATCGCGAGCAATGCTCCTGGTTCAAATACCAGGTTCACATTGTCCAGCTCAAGCAGCTTTTGGTACTGTTTTGTAAGCGCGTTTTTTGGTTCGGAAAGAATCCGTACCAATGTATCTTCATCCAAAGGCTCCAAAGTAGAGATAACTGGAAGACGGCCTACGAATTCCGGAATGAGACCAAATTTCAACAAGTCTTCCGGCAGAACCATACCGAGGTATTCACCTGGTTTGAGATCTTTTTGTTCCGCAACGGTGTTAAAGCCGATGACTTTTTTACCGATCCGGCGTTTGATCATTTGCTCCAGACCATCAAAGGCACCGCCACAAATGAACAGGATATTCGTTGTATCAATCTGGATGAATTCTTGATGTGGATGCTTGCGGCCACCTTGTGGTGGTACAGATGCCACAGTTCCTTCCAGAATTTTCAGCAACGCTTGTTGTACCCCTTCACCCGATACGTCGCGTGTAATGGACGGATTTTCGGATTTACGGGCTACTTTGTCAATTTCATCGATATAAATGATACCGCGCTCTGCTTTTTCAACGTCATAATCAGCAGCTTGAATCAGCTTGAGCAGAATGTTCTCTACATCTTCGCCGACATAACCAGCTTCCGTTAATGAAGTCGCGTCCGCAATAGCAAATGGAACATTGAGAATTTTAGCCATGGTTTGCGCAAGCAACGTTTTACCGGAACCAGTAGGTCCGAGAAGCAAAATGTTACTCTTTTGCAATTCAACGTCCTCAATCTTGCTCTGAGTATTGATCCGTTTATAGTGATTGTAAACCGCTACAGACAAAGACTTTTTCGCCTGATCCTGTCCAATGACGTATTGATCCAGAATGTCGCGGATTTCTTTTGGTTTCGGTATATCTTTGAGGTCCAGTTCTTCGTCATGACCGAGCTCTTCCTCAACGATTTCGGTACAAAGTTCGATACATTCATCACAAATGTAAACGCCTGGTCCAGCGACCAGCTTGCGCACCTGTTCTTGAGATTTACCGCAAAAAGAGCATTTCAGCTGCCCTTTCTCATCGTTAAATTTAAACATGAAACCACCCCTTTAGGAATTGATCGGTCTGCTGAGCACCTGGTCAATAATGCCGTACGCTTTGGCTTCTTCCGCACTCATGAAAAAGTCACGGTCTGTATCCCGCTCAATTTTCTCAAGGGGTTGACCTGTACGATCGACGTATATTTGATTCAGTTTCTGACGTGTTTTAATAATCCATTCTGCGTGAATTTTAATGTCTGCAGCCTGTCCCTGAACGCCGCCAAGCGGTTGATGAATCATCACTTCGCTGTTGGTGAGCGCGTATCGTTTGCCAGGTGCACCGGCTGTTAACAACAACGAGCCCATGCTAGCTGCCATTCCTACGCAAATGGTAGATACATCCGGCTTGATGTATTGCATCGTATCGTATATACCCATCCCTGCGGTGACAGAACCACCAGGTGAATTAATGTACAAGCTGATATCCTTCTCAGGATCGTCGGCTGCCAAAAACAAAAGCTGTGCTATGACAAGATTGGCTACATCGTCATCAATCGCACTGGTTAGAAAAATAATGCGATCCTTCAGCAAACGCGAATATATATCGTAAGACCGTTCGCCTCGATTGGTTTGTTCCACAACCATTGGCACCAGACTCATGAGACCAACCTCTTTTCTACATGTATTTAGACATAGGCTACCTGTAAAGCAAACCCAAATTCATTCTAACACGTTCCTGTGACAATGTCATTTTTCACAAGTGGTGTCAAGCATAAGTTAGTTTACTTTTTAGCCTGATCATATTTAACCATGTTTTCTATGTATGTGCAAATCGAAGGATTCCTATGCCGTTTAACCTTATTTTATTTGCATGGTGTACATAGGAGGGCAAAATGTATATCCCTATCCATCATAATAACCATCCATATTATTACTGAATCATCTATAAAATGGATGCCATAATTTAAAAATAAGGCACGCAATGATTCACGTGCCTTATCGTTTATTCAGCTGTATGTTACTTCACAGCTTGTCTTATTTTTCGTCAGATTCTGCAGCAGCTTCTTCAGCAGGAGCTTCAACTGGCTCTACAACTTTGCTGTTCTCAACGAGAACATCGATCGTTTTGCGCAGTTTAACTTCATCGCGAAGGCTGTCCAGGGAACCATTGCTCTCCAGAATGCCACGAATCTCTTCAGCAGGACGCTTGTAGGATTCAGCCATTTTTTCGAGTTCTTGGTTCACTTCTTCATCAGAAACTTCGATGTTTTCCGCTTTACCTACGGCTTCAAGAACCAGGTTGTTGCGAACACGTTTGGAAGCATCATCTTGCATCTGACCTCTCAGGTCAGCTTGTGTTTGACCGGAGAAGCTCAGGAACATTTCCAAGTTCATGCCTTGGTTGCGCAGACGGTTGTCAAAATCACGCATCATGTTTTGTACTTCGCTATCAACCATTGCAGAAGGGATGTCCACTTCAGCATTTTCAGCCACTTTTTCTACAACCGCATTTTCTTGAGCTGCTTTGAACTCATCTGCTTTGCGGGATTCCAATTGTGTTTTCAGGTCAGCTTTGTACTCTTCCAGAGTATCAAATTCGCTGACATCTTTTGCAAACTCATCATCCAATTCTGGCAATTGTTTGCGTTTGATTTCGTGTACTTTCACTTTGAATACCGCTTGTTTGCCAGCAAGTTCTGCTGCATGGTAGCTCTCAGGGAAAGTCACTTCCACGTCTTTGAAGTCGCCTGTGGACAGACCCACAACTTGCTCTTCAAAGCCTGGAATGAATGTATTGGAACCGAGTTCCAAGGAATAACGCTCAGCTTGTCCACCTTCGAATGGTACGCCATCAACGGAACCATCGAAGTCGATAACTGCAACGTCGCCGTTTTGTGCAGAAGCTTCGTCGATTACAACGAGTTCAGCGTGACGTTGTTGAAGACGCTCAAGCTCTTCAGTCACTTCTGCTTCAGTTACTTCGCCTTTAGCTACAGCAACTTCAATACCTTTGTAGTCACCCAGGGTAACTTCAGGTTTAACTGTTACTTTCGCTTTGAACTTGAACGCTTGTCCTTTAGCGAATTGTTCGATATCTACATCCGGACGATCTACCGGGAAAATATCCGTTTGGTCGATAGCTTCTGTGTAAGCTTCAGGAAGCAAAATGTCGATTGCTTCTTGATACAGGCTTTCTACACCGAAACGAGCTTCGAAGATTGGACGTGGAACTTTACCTTTACGGAATCCAGGTACGTTCGCTTGTTTTACTACTTTATTAAAAGCTTTGTCGAGTGCTGCAGTTACACGATCTGCACCAACTTCAACTTCAAGAACCCCAAGGTTCTTCTCTATCTTTTCCCAAGTTGCTTTCATTGTATACTTTCCCCTCCAAAATTCACATGTTCACGTAGGCGATCACGTACAAAATAACCATTTTAGTATAAACAAGATTACATTCTTTTTCAAGGGGAATCCCTTGATGCGGTTTGAGGTAAACGTTTCCGGTCTCTATTGGCCTCCCAAACCAGCTGAAACAAACTGCTTCATAGAACGATATGCCTGCTCCAAACGGAAGCGCATTGCTCCGGTCACAGCATACATTGAGCGCGTATCTTCTTCGTCGTGCGAACCGCCCAGGCTGTCTGCAACGGTCATATGTAGAGCAGCTGCCCATATGTCTGTCATGGAATCATTCTCTTCAAGCATGGAAGCATAATCTCGGGTTCCATATACGGCCATCACAAACTGAATCCACAGTTCCTGTGCAAAATAAAAAAGTGTCGGTTCGTGAACTTCCGTCTGATCAGCCACTCTTTCCAGAATGCGAACAATCTGAAGCGGGAAATCCTCTGGCCTGAGCGGTACCGTATCGATCTCCACTTCAACCTGTTCTTCTCCTCTTGCGAAGGTGATCATGCCCTGTGTACCTCGACGACGCAGCGTTTGCAGCACTCGGAACTGCAGCAGCGGGTGAAGGGACTTATCTGTCAACCAGCGAATCAGCGAATCATCTATCTCTGGCATATCCAGATAGGCCAGCTGCTCCAAAGCAAGCATGGTTTGTTCGGACAGTGGTTCCTCCATTACGGTGCGAAGCAGCTTATCCGCGTATCCCTTATCCTGCTCCAGCTTGGACCTGGCATGCTGACGCGCCATGTCTTCCTCACTGATTTCCTCTTCTTCATGTTCATCTTGAACCACAGAGGGATCCTCTGCATAATGAGGGAAGGCAGCCTCAAGCCATTCAAGCAAAGCCCGCCATTCATCATAATGGCGCTCTTCCTGCCCCTGGCATTGCAGCAAAAAGCGGAGCAGATTCATTGCTTCACCATACCGCTCATTTTCAAGCATGACAGTCAATTGAATCTGGTAATAGTCCAGCGTCTTAGGAAACAGCACGATATTGTTACTGTGCTCGTTTTCCGGGGTCGTGGATTCCTTGATAGGAGCACCTCCTCTATATCCTGAATCTCCAATCGGAATCAATCATAAATAGATGTATATTAAACGAAAATCGATCTATTTTCTGAGTTCTCCTGATATTCTAACATAACCGTAAATATAATGAAAAAAACGTCATCTACCGCCAAACATCATATACGAAAAACATATTAAAACAAAACACTTGATATTCATATTTATTTATGATAAAATCATTTTTGCTTGAAAAATTTCATGTCTCAGTAGCTCAGCTGGATAGAGCAACGGCCTTCTAAGCCGTCGGTCGGGGGTTCGAATCCCTTCTGGGACGTATTAAGAAAAGCTTCCTTCGGGAAGTTTTTTTTGCGTTCTGGGGATGAGAACCCCTATGGTTCGTCGGAGCGTCGTCTTCGTTAGCATCACTACGCAGTCTCGACTGGCAGGAGAGTATCCCTTCTGGGACGTATTAGGAAAAGCTTCCTTCGGGAAGCTTTTTTTGCGTTCTGGGGTGTATTTCAGCCAACTCCGTTGTCCGATGTTGACACCGAATGTTATGCTTGTTGTGTATACGCATGTATCAAAGTATACATATTAGAAAAAATAAATAACAGGAGATTTACCTATGCCATCTTCTTTACATCAACATTCATCTGATCACGCAGTTGTGGACAGCTCCTCATCGTCCATGAAACTCGGGCTTCTTCTTACGGGTATTATCTTCATCGCAGCTACGATGCGGTCACCGATTACAGCGACAGGCCCTATCGTTGAACTGATTCGCTCCGATACAGGCATAAGCCATACCATGGCCGGGTTGCTTACATCACTGCCTTTGCTTGCGTTTGCTGCAATTTCTCCGTTTGCCCCACATCTGGCAAAAAGATTTGGTCTGGAAGCAGCACTGCTTACTGCTATCATTATTGTAACCCTGGGCATAGCCCTCCGTTTTTTACCGTCAGTCCCTGCACTTTTTGCAGGTACAGCCATCCTCGGATGCGGGATTGCTCTAAGTAATGTGTTACTTCCAAGTCTAATTAAGCGGGACTTCCCATTACGAGTAGGACTCGTTACTGGTCTGTATTCCGTGTCCATGAATATATGGGGTGCTATAGCTTCTGGAATTAGCGTTCCGGCAGCAGGCTTAACCTCAATGGGTTGGCATGCCTCACTCGGAATGTGGGCTGTGCTCTCGATCCTGGCTCTCATTTTGTGGCTGCCCCACGTTCGTAATGGACGCCGCGGAGAAGTTTATGTAGCCTCCCGAAAGACCGAGAAACCGGTTCGGCTTCGCTCCTCTTCTCTCGCTTGGTACATCACGCTTTTCATGGGATTGCAATCGTTGATATTTTACTCGACCATTACATGGCTGCCTGAAATTTTGTCTAATCAGGGCTTTAACCCTTCTTCAGCAGGCTTGATGCTATCCATGATGCAAATGGTCAGCGTTCCAGTAACGTTTATTATTCCTATTCTGGCGGGACGAATGAAGGATCAGCGTATGCTGACGGCCATTACCTGTATGTGTCTTATTTTGGGATATGCGTTCCTGCTAAGCGGTATCTCATCAATGGTTACGATCGGGGTTGCTCTCGCTGGCATTGGGGGCGGTGCTTCATTTGGTCTGGTTACCATGTTTTTTGTACTTCGCACAGCTGACGCCAGACAAGCCGCAGGTTTATCAGGAATGGCTCAATCGTTCGGATATATGTTGGCAGCCGGAGGGCCCTTGTTATTCGGTTTAATCCATGATTGGACTGAGGGCTGGACTATTCCATTGCTTCTGCAGGTTACACTCGCCGTCCTATTGCTACTCATGGGTCTGAAGGCCAGCGCGAATCGTTTGATTGGCTCTCCGTGAGATAAAATATAACGTTCCATAGTATATAAAGAGACCTTCCTTGATGGAAGGTCTCTTTATATACTTCAATTAATGTTGTACGTCACATTGTGATATTAAATTTTGTCTAGATGTTCAAGCAGACGATATAGAATAACAGATACCTGTGCGCGGGTTGATGTGGCCTTTGGAGCAAATTGATTGCCTGACATCCCTTTTACCAACCCATTCTCCACCGCAAAAGCTACTGCAGATTTCGCTTCATCCGAAATTTGATCTCCATCTTTGAAACTAATGGATGCCGGCCCTTGTTCCAACTCCAATGCGTCTGCGATCATCATGACCATTTTCTCACGGGTCAACTGATCCTGTGCACCCGCTTCTTTGCTTCGTGTTTCCCAATCGATACCCGTTCCAAATATACGGTCGAGTAGCGTTGCAAATTCTGCATGAGTAATGGTGCTATTAGGTGAAAATACACTTGCACTCATACCTTTGGCAATTTGCTGAGATGCAATAACTTCAATTTCATCTTTGGCCCAGTGGCCCGTAATATCTCCAAAAGTTACGTCATTTTCCACTGCAGCGTATGCCCCTTGCTCTGTAACACTGAACTCCAACTGCCCTTTTTGAGACACATTGGACAATGATGCAGGCTGCCATGCATCTTCTGTTGTTTGGTGGTAAGCAATGACTTTTCGTGGATCTTTCACAGACTTCGCATCATATTTCAAAGTAAGGGTAATGTTGTGCTTAAATGTTTCTGCATTATGATCGATGGACACAATTTGTGAAACAATGTTTACGTTCTGCTTTTCCGCTTGTTCATCTAATACATGCAGCTTCAGGCTAAATCCGCTGGACGTTATAAAATCCGTTAGAGAAGTAGCGGGAATGGACACATTAAACGTTTGACCTTCAATAATTAAGTTTTTGCCAGCCGCTTGAAGCTTATCAGCAATAGACTTACTTAATGTCAGTTCCACTTGACTGTATTTCTCGAACTCTATACCGGAAACATCCAACTTCACTTCTTGTCCATCACCCAGCAATTTCGTATTGATGACGGTTTCGGAGAGTGCCGCTGTGGCTTGTATAGTTCCGTCAGCATTCTTTTCAGATAAAGATGCATCACCAATAACTGTTGAAGCCGGTGCTGGTGTTGAGGACGATGAAGAGCTTGATCCCCCAGAAGATCCTGAACCAGTTCCTGGTGAGGGCGTGCCCGGATTAGGCACTTGCGGATCAGGATCTTTTTTTACAGTCAGAGAGGTTGAAGATGTTCCAATCAACCCTTGAAGATCTTCAATAGCGAATTCCACACTATATTTTCCTGCTGGCAATTCCCCTAGACTAATAGTAAATGAACCATCTGATTCTACCTCAAAACTTTCTTCTTTAATTTTCTTATCAGTTGAATCTATGACTGTATAGCCAGATTTCAGGGATTTGGTTACGTCAAGATCATAATCCCATCCACTTTTAAGAGCAGGAGCAACCGTTATATACAAATCCTCAACAGTTCCCATAAGAGAATCCTTACCCGTTTGCTGTATCTCCAGCTCTTCAGGCACTTTTACAACCGGGGCTTCTGTTTTCACCAAGAATGGAGGGGTATCTTCCCGATATGTCTTTCCATCAGTACCTCTAGATGTGATATCAACGGTATACAAGCCATCCGGAATAGCTGTCTCTTCCTCCGTTGTATAATCTACATATTGTCCGTCCCAGGCAAGTTTATATCTCGCATTTGCATTGAAGGTATAATTGGCACCATATATAGATCCAATATACCCATCCTGATAAAAACCACCATCCGGGTTAAGACCGTCAAAAATTTCAATAAGTGCGAAATTCATTGGGTTATGGAATTCCATAAATACATCGAGTGTATCCAGCGTGCCATCGGCCTTCAATGGATAATGGAACGGGTTCGTTTCATTGCCATACTTCGTTTCGATGTATTTGATGCCGGATTCTGTCAGATTGAAGTGAGCCACGTACGGCACACTATACGTTTTTGCTTCATGACTGAATTGGAGATATCCTTGGGCTTCTCCTACAGTAGTCACGCCTTTTGGCACCGTAATCGTCACCTGTACCTCTTCTTCTCCATTCAACGCAAAGGACGTTTTATCCACGGAAACCGATACGCCATTTACAGAACGTGTAGGGTTGACCGTTACGGAATATTCCCCGCCTACTCCTTTAAGCGACTGCACCTTGAGCGTTTTACTGACCGTTTTCTCGTCTGTGCTCAGGAAGTTGCCGAAAATGACGCTACCTGTAATGTTTTCCTTTTCGACTGCCTGGCCGCTCTCGGTATATTTCGTCACGTCCATGACTTTAACAAAAGTTTCAGGGTCAATCGTTTCCAGTGCTTGAATGCGGCCAGCGCCTTGATCGAATACGTCATATAGAGCTGTATCCAGCACTTTGGTATTGTTCATGAGAGCAACCTTAATATCAAAAGGAGTCCAGTCCGGATGCTTCTCAATGAGTAATGCAATCAGTCCTGCTACATGAGGAGTAGCCATACTCGTGCCTGTTTTGCGATCATAAGCCTGTGCATAATCTGCTCCAGGCTCATCCTTCCCGTAGGCAGGAATCGTAGACAAGATGCTTGTACCTGGGGCAACCACATCTGGCTTGATATCCAATGTTACTTTGGCAGGTCCGCGGGAGCTGGAGTCATACATGTCATCTCCAGGCGTTTGATCATGGACAAAATCACTGAAGCTTACTTCAACCAGTTCTCCCGCATCCAGCCGAGCCTTGATCCCTTCACCATCTTCTTTGGACATACTGAGTGTCGGAATAAGTTCAAAGTTATCACCCAAGCTTAGACCAATCAGACCTGGAAGATTGTTATACACAATGACGGCCACTGCGCCAGCCGCTTTCGCATTGGCTACCTTCTCCACAAATGCCAGCTCACCCCGCTGCACAAATGCAACTTTCCCTACAAAATTCTTGCCTTCGAAGTCGGTTGGTTTCCCGAGCCCGGCAAATTCAAGTTCATATTGCCCTATCAGAACATCTTCAGGATCTGCTGAAAGGTTCCAGCCTATCACGTCCAGACGATAGACTGATTCTGTGACAGTCAGTGGGTTTGGCTGTGTTACGGTTGGAGCTGCTGTTTCCTCTTCTTCTACAGGTGTAACTTCTTCTGTACTAGGATCAGTTGCATCCTGAGACGTCACGGTTTCAGCTTCATCTTGCTCTTCTAAAGGTAGTGCACCTTCACCTCGTGATACAGACTCTTCACTTATCACGTCTGCTTCAGGAGCATTTACAGATGAATCATCATCTGGAGTAGTCACCGGTACGCCTTGCTCTGGAATTGCAGGAGCTTCAGTCTCTGGCGCAATCCCCAGTTCAGGCAATTGTTCAACCTCAGGTACAGGCAGCTCTTCAGGTAGTGTGCCTTCACCATTTTCACCATTTTTACCATCTTCACCAATCCAAAAATGCGTGTTGGCCGTAATGATCTGACTAGGTCCTGTGGAGTTACCTACAGTGATAGCCATGGCCGATGCCCCTGGAGAACCCAATGTATAACGATTTGGACCTTCATTACCACTTGCTACAACTGCAGTAACACCCGACAGCATGGCATTGTTGAGCGCAACCGAAGTAATGTAACTTGGATCATTTGCATCATTACCCAGCGAGAGGTTGATGACATCCATACCATCTTTAACCGAGCGATCAATTCCGCCAAGCACCCACGATGTTTGCCCGCTACCATATGCTCCAAGTACACGATAAGCATAGATATCGGCTTCGGGAGCAATACCAACAACACCGTAATCTCCAGCCTCGCGAGCAGCGATGGTGCCCGCTACGTGAGTACCGTGGGATGTGTAGTAGGAACTTCCGTTTGCATTAAACTCCGGCTGTTCAGACACTTTCCACTCCTCACGTGTTGTTTCATAAGGATCATCATCGTTTTCAACAAAATCCCAACCACCCTTGTAAGCATCTTTCAGATTCGGGTGCTCGTAATCGATTCCTGTATCAATAACACCGACTTTGATGCCTTCCCCTTTGTATCCCAAATCCCATACTTCCGGGGCACCAATAAACGGCGCTGTATCTTTCATATAGGGATTAACTTCATCGTTCTCCGGAGCTAACGTAATTTCGAGGTCAGGATATACACTGACTACGCCTGGTATGCGAAGCAATTGCCCCATTTGATTTCCATCCACTTCAATGGCCACACCGTTTAGGGCATATGCGTAATTTTCCAACACTTCATGGTTGATTTTGTTCTGAGTGAGGCTATGTACAAATGACTGTTGTTGTTGTTCAACCTTAGTCACAGCATTTGTTTCCATAGAGGAGGTAAAAGACTTTCCTGAGAGGGTTGATTCACCTTGCGCTACAGCTACAGGTTTGTTCGAGAGCTCAACGATAACTCTTGTACTCTCTCCACCTAGACCTTCCAGTCTCTGGTCCAAAAGTGGTTCTGCAGCAAGTTTTTCTTCCCGCTGGGCGAGAATTTCTTTCCACTGCTTGGCTTCAGCCTTGGTCAGCAAATTCCTATCAAGTAGTACATCTGTGGGAGCGGCTCCAGCCGCTGGCATGACGATGGAGAAAATCATGAGGACACTCAATAACATGGATATCAATCGTTTATTCAAGGCTATGCCCCTCCTTCTCAATATGAATACCTCACCAATCACTGGGGCCTTGCCCGATCAAGTACTGCAATACTTGTAATAACGTCACCATCCTATCCGCAAGAGGATTGACCCTTGGTAAATTATTCTACTAAAATACCATATATCCCTTCTAAATAATTACAATTATGATATAAAAATTACTTATATGGTTCTTGAGTAAGAGAGGGAGATAGGTTTGTATTTATCTGTCGATGGAGAATTTGAAATTTAAAATAGTCCATAGGAAAAAAGACCATATTCCTCTTTCCCCAAAAGAGAATCATGGTCTTTGAAAGACATCATATTTTACAGGTGGAGTTTATCAGATATTCATTTAACAAACAGATTTCATTATTCTTTCAACTTTCCGGCTTTACAGCCTCCACACGCAAACGCTTATAATCGGCATAGATCGCATCGTCTTTCCAGAGCTTTGGTACAACTACTTTACTCGTTTCCAGACAGACTTCCTGGATCTGTTCCTTACTTAAACCCGCAAAATAGTCTCCTCCAAAATGAGTTAACCACCTCTCAATACCCTGTTCCCCATCTTGAAGTTGGGTAGGACGGTCATAGTGGTAGGCCTGTCGAACCAGGAACCCCTTTTCCTCCAAAATGGAGCTATACTCTCCAATTGTTGGAAAGTACCATGGATTGCGATCCGCTGCATCGATTCCTGTTTTTCGTTCAAGCACAGCCTCCAAAGCATTCACAATGGTCTGTACATTTCCCTTCCCACCGAACTCTGCTACCAGGCGCCCGCCAGGCTTCAGCGCATTCCATATACTTTCGATGACAAGGCCAGGACTTTTCATCCAGTGCAATGCAGCATTGGAGAAGATGGCATCATAAGGCCTGCTTGTCTGGAACCGATGTCCGTCTCCCTCCAGGAATTCGATATCCCGAAACTTCTCCCTCGCACGATGAATCATATCCGGAGATGCATCCATGCCAACCACCTCTGCTTGTGACATAGCAATTTCATGCGTCAAGTCACCCGTGCCGCAGCCCAAATCCAGAATGTATTCACCTTTTTGAGGTTGAAGCCAAGAGATTAAACTTTTGCCGTATCCTGATACAAAAGCCAATTGGTGATCGTAC
This sequence comes from Paenibacillus sp. MABNR03, assembly GCF_050455445.1. Classification (NCBI taxonomy): domain Bacteria; kingdom Bacillati; phylum Bacillota; class Bacilli; order Caryophanales; family Paenibacillaceae; genus Paenibacillus; species Paenibacillus sp. MABNR03. The sequence continues at coordinate 39,856 of NZ_JBCIYR010000010.1, read as the reverse complement.
TCATCCGCCCGCCATTGGTTAATCGATTTCAATTATACCACCGTCCTTTCGTCTGATAGGATTATTGTGGCATAAATCCGTTTATTAATAAAATATATAAATACTATTCATTTTATAGGTAAAACCTATATCATTTTCAAATTCTTTCATCAGTCAACTGCCTCGATGATTGTAAGAAGCGGAAAATGGACCTGAACCCCCAGTTCTCCTGAATCTGATTGAGCGGTACATATCCGTCACATACACGATGAGAAGTGTCGCACCTTGAAGCGTTGTGCCTTCAGATTCTGCAATCCGTTTCATGTGCAGAAACGCCTGACCAATTTGCCTTTCCTCATCGGTTACAAGCTGGTTCGTACTCCCAGGAGGGAAACTCTCCTTGCAGTCGAGACTGCGAAGTAGTGCTATCGAAGACAATGCTTCGACGAACCGTTGGGGTTCTCATCCCCTGAACGTAAAAGAAGCTTCCCGAAGGAAGCTTCTTTTGAACGTCCCAGGAGGGATACTCTCCTTGCAGTCGAGACTGCGAAGTAGTGCTATCGAAGACAATGCTCCGACGAACCGTTGGGGTTCTCATCCCCTGAACGTAAAAGAAGCTTCCCGGAGGAAGCTTCTTTTGAACGTCCCAGGAGGGATTCGAACCCCCGACCGACGGCTTAGAAGGCCGTTGCTCTATCCTGCTGAGCTACTGAGACAAATATGTATAAATAAAAATTTGGCGCGATTTCTATTATACTCTGTTTTCTATATTTTTCAATACTTTTATAAAAAAAATAATAAACTGCATCCTGTTTCAATCTTTTACGTATTATTTTCATACGTTAGTCACCTAGGGAATATGATCATGATTAGCAGGCAATATTGATACTGCCGGGTCCTAAAGTCTAAGAGTGTTCAATGTCAGCCTGACTGGGTAATCTTTTGCATACATAACTATGAATGAATTCAACAAAGGAGAGAATTGTTATGAGACAGCTTTTATCGGCCTTATCCTATTTCAGTATTTTCTTCGCTCCTTTTCTGTTTCCGATCATTGTCTGGATCGTCGCACGAGACGCCTATATTGAGGGACATGCCAAACGAGCTTTGTTCTCCCACGTTTTCCCGTTTCTTGCCGCCATTCCAATGTTTTATTTCTTTATAACCGCCCAGAGCTTGGGCAGCGCCATCGGGTTTGTCATCCTGTTCTTTGTTATTTATGGATTAAGCTTTATATACAATGTGGTCAAAGGGATTCAAGTGCTTCGTGAATATGCGTAACTTCTTACACACTTTAAAAGTTTACATGCAAAAACCCGCCGTTCCTAAAAACGGCGGGTTTTTCATTCCGGGTTACTTGTTTCCCCGACGCCATGGATTTCTCTGCGTAGGACGCTTGCCGTTGATGGCAAGCATTTCCCCGGCAAACTCGGTATGATGCGCGTAAAGGTTTCCTTTGTTTTTCTTGAACTTGGAAGCCATTGCTATCACCTCCCCGGAACTTATATGTAGTATGCTCCGGGTTAACTCCGTTATCCATGCTGGGAATTGATTATTAAGCCTGACCAATTAAATAGCGTTGAAGGGTCGGACCGAGCAGACCAAACGCAAACAACTCACTTTGGAACCGTGCTTTGTCTTCTCCCGCTGTTACACCTTCACTGTTCTCAAATGCGGTTTCCGTTGCATCTTCAAAGGCCGTATGCATGTTGTTGTTATACCAGTCCAGAACGGCATCCGAATGGTTACGTACAATGCGAACCACTTCCATACTTCCAGGCTGAGTTGCCGCTACATATACTAATAAAGAAGGATCTCCTGCATTAGCGGGCTGTACCTCCACTTCAGCACAAGACAATCCATCCACCTCGGTTAATCTGCGGATCTTGGCATCCTGAATTGCATACATTGTTATCGCTCCTTATCATGTCATGTACTTTGTTCAATCTCTTGTCTTGTCTCAGGCGTTCCCAAACGATAAATTTCGTGATACACCTGCTGTAAGACAGCTTCATAAGCTCGGTTCACAGATTCTTCCGGTGTATCCGGCCACGGGAATACCATTCCTGGAAAAGCCTCTTCCTCTTTTTCCTGCATCAGATTAAGGAGCCCCAGTAAATGTTCCGCTTCCTGAGGTGTCGCCTGAATGACCCATTCATAGGCAGCTGCGTGCTGATCCTGCAAAACGGAACGCCCACCCACAGAGACATAATAGGTTGTTTTGTCCACTATCCATTCTCTCCTTCACAGGCATGCTGAGGCCGTTGTCCCTAGATATAGTTTCCGAAGAGGACAGACATTTTATGCCTGCTTTCGGCATATATTTGTTACGACTTCTGACGAAAATGACAACATTTGCTGGCTCCATGCCATGCAACACCACACGGGATCAACGACTCGACTAAGAAAGGATGAACAACCATGTGCGGTATAACCGGCTTCATACAATGGAATCGGGATTTGACCCAGGAATCGGAGCTGCTGGTCCGAATGACGGACAGTTTGTCGAACCGGGGGCCCGACGCTTCAGGTACATGGATCTCCAATCCTTGTGCATTTGGACATCGCCGGCTCAGCGTAATGGACCCGGAGAATGGCGCTCAACCCATGCATGCGTTACAGGGAGACACCTCCTATACCGTCGTGTATAACGGAGAACTATACAATGCACCCGAATTAAAAAAAGAACTGCTTCAGCGGGGGCACCATTTCCGTACACAATGTGATACGGAAGTTTTGCTGGCCTCTTATATCGAATGGGGACCGGCGTGTGTAGACCGTTTTAATGGCATTTTTGCTTTTGCCATCTGGGACGGGGGGCGTGAACAGGTCTTTATTGCACGTGACCGCCTTGGCGTCAAACCGTTATTCTATAGCAACGCCAAAGACGCTCTCGTATTTGGCTCGGAACCCAAATCCCTTTTGCTGCACCCGGATGTAGAGGCTGCTGTTGGTCCTGAGGGCCTGGCAGAAGTATTTATCGTAGGTCCGGCCAGAACGCCTGGACACGGAGTCTATTCTTCATTGAATGAACTCAAACCGGCACATGCGCTCATCTTTAACCGGAACGGGATCCGAACCTATGCGTATTGGAAGTTGGAAAGTCGCCCGCATGAGCATGACCTGGATGAGACAGCTGCCGAAGTCCGGCGTTTGTTGCAGGATACACTTGAACGCCAGCTGGCGTCCGATGTTCCGGTCTGTTCCCTCCTATCAGGTGGGCTCGACTCCAGTGCTCTGTCCGCACTGGCGGTAGACTATTACAACCGCACGGGTCAGGGCCAAGTCAGTACGTATTCCGTCGATTATGTCGATAATGCGAAGCATTTCCAGGCTCACTCGTTCCAGCCCGGTGCTGATGGCCCCTGGATCCAGCGTATGGTAGATGAGCTCAAGACTGACCATCACTGGATTGAGATCGAGAATGGTGAACTGGTTCATGCCTTGAATCAGGCGATGATCGTACGGGATTTGCCGGGGATGGCTGATGTCGATTCCTCTCTCTACCTGTTCTGTAAAGAAATCAAAAAAGGGGCGACCGTCGCCATCTCGGGAGAGGCAGCAGATGAAGTGTTTGGAGGATATCCCTGGTTCCATCGGGATGAAATGCTGAATTCCGGAACGTTCCCCTGGTCGGTAGCGCCCGACATGCGCGCAGGGCTGTTGTCGCCGGATGTTCGGGAATGGATCAGACCGCTGGACTATCTTGCCGACCGGTATTCAGATGCTGTAGCAGAGACTCCTTTACTGGATGGTGAAACCGGAAAAGCAGCACAAATGCGTGTCATGTCTTACCTGAACATCACCCGGTTTATGCCTACTTTGCTGGATCGTAAGGATAGGATGAGTATGGGTGCAGGGCTCGAGGTTCGAGTACCTTACTGTGATCACCGCCTGATCCAATATGTGTTTAACATTCCCTGGGAAATGAAAATAACGGGCGGCCGTGAGAAGGGCATCTTGCGAAAAGCGTTGGAGGGTGTGCTGCCTGACGATGTCTTATATCGTAAAAAAAGTCCGTATCCCAAAACACATAATCCGCAGTATTTGGCTGCTGTTAAGCAGCAGGTACTGGATATTCTTGATGATGCGACTTCACCGATTCTACCCCTGATTGACAAGGATCAGATTCGCAAACTCGCTTCTTCACCTGATGCTTCCTCCAATCTTCCCTGGTTTGGGCAGCTCATGTCTGGGCCACAGTTATTCGCTTATTTGACACAAATTAACTCATGGTTACGCACGTACAAGGTTGCCATTCGTTAAAACAACGTTTTCCATTTCGATTCGAATAAAGGGGTGCCCGGTGAACAGCATTTAATGCATTCACCGGGCACCCCTTTAAATATAAATATAGAGTTCCCATCTACTTCCAACATCATGTTCATATTAATCAATCGTCATTTAATCCCCCCCCAAAAAACCAGGAGAATTATCGATTCAGCACAACCGATTGAGGATTCCGTTCAAGCAAGCCATTGCCATAAATTTCTCTAAACGGAGAGTCCAGCATATGCACATATCCGATGTAGCAGCCGCACTTTTTCATCCTGCAGGGCCGATCAGCGGATAACTTCTCCAGACCATCACGGTACAAATGGCCAATGATCCGGCGATCCTTGTAACACCTTTTTACATGCCCCGATCCTTGCACATAAAATACTTCCGATCCGGCCGCACAGCCTTTGCCATAACTCTCGTAATCCTGCAGATTGCCTTCAAACAGCGGGTCGATGGATCGCAAATACTCAACCTCTTCTGCCGTGTAATATTTGGGTTTATCCTTGAATGCATTGATCCACATGTACACATCGTCTGGCAAAGCTTTTCTCATGGATTGGATTGCAGGGAAGGCACTGCGAAGCCCAACTGTGCCCACACTGAAATTAAGGCCCATTTCACGTAAAGTAAGGCACTGCTTCACAAAAGAGGATTCTTTGGTCTCACGCGGGTGATATGTTGCCCAGAAGGCAGCTGTTCCGGAATTCAGTTCACGAGCCCAATCCAGCTTCACGGACAGGTTGGTCTGCACAGCGACCTTATTTACATGAGGCATATGTGACAGTTCAACCATGGCTTCCCTGTACCAACGCCGGACCAGAGCCTCTCCATACGGATTGAAGAAAATGGACAACTGATGTCCAGCAACTTCCTGGGCCTTCACCCAATTCACAAATTGACGCAACTGCTGTTCGTCGGTTTCCAGTGTCTCCTTGGAATCCACGGTTTTGCTAAATGGACAATAGGGACAGTCGTAATTGCAGGACGACAGCTTTCCCCGATAATACAAGGTTGCTCTCATGAGAACACAAACCCTTCCATTTGTTCACGAATCTCGGCGGATATCAACCAATCACCTATCGCATCAGAGTATCCCAGCCCCTCTTCAGTCAAACGCAGAATCTGGCGTCCATCCTCCTGCTTGATCCGTGCCATTCCCTCTGTCAGCAGTTCGGCCAGCCAAACATAATCTGACATAACTTCACTTCCGAATCGCTGAAGATAATCTGCTAAAGTCAGGCCTTCCCGATGCAGCAGTGCCTTTAAAATAAATCTGCGTTTTTGTTCTTCTCTGCTCAGTACAATGCCGTAGTCAGCCACATCATACCGCTCGGTTGCCACATAATCCGCGATAATGCTCTGAGTAGCTTTATAGCTTACTCCGTATTTTGAAGCATAGTGCACTTCGCTGGTGTACGAACGGGCGCCGCATCCCAGGCCAACCATGCCTTCTTCCTGACAGCTGTAGGGGAGAAGGTCTTTGCTTGCCGGAGAAGATGACTCCTTCGCAAATCTGCGCATGGAATACTGAACATAGCCACGACTTTTTAGCATATCACGGGCGGCAGTGTAGAGCTGCATGCGGATATCCGGCCCCTGTCGCTGAATGTCTTCCGGCTTCACGATGGTATTCTCGCGGGTATAGAGCGGATAAATGAAAATTTCCCCGGGTTCATAAGATAGAGCACGCTCGAGCGAGTACAGCCACGATTTCACCGTTTGTCCCGGCAAACCGTAGATCAAATCCAGATTCAACAAAGGAAAGTTGTATCGGGTCAGCTTCTCAAGTGCGCGCTCCACTTCCTGTGGTTTCTGGGGGCGGTAAATCGCTGCAGCTTCCGCTTCGATAAAGCTCTGAATCCCCATGCTGACACGGTCCACGCTACGTTCCTTCAACAACGTGAGCTTGGCTTCGGTCACCGTGTCGGGTGATGTCTCCACCGAAATGGAAGCGTGTGTGGGATCAAGTCCCATGACATTTTCCGCAATGTCAAACAACCGATTCAACTGAATTTCATTCAGCAATGTTGGCGTCCCGCCACCTATGGCAAACCTGGAATATGGTCTGCGCGACGTAATAGGCGCCCACTGCTTCGCCTGCCGTTCCAGTGCATCCACATAACGTTCATGCGTATCGTCACGCCGATCAGGCAAAGTGAACAAGTTGCAAAATCCGCAGCGGGCAGCGCAAAACGGAATATGCATATATAAAAAATACGTATCCGTGTTCTCCCGTTCCCACAATGGCCCCAGGGGCAGCGGAGGCTCCAACTCCCGATACGCCGTCTTATGAGGATAAGAGTATAGATAAGAGCGATAGGGTGAAGACAGTACTTCTCTCAGACCTGTAATCGTATTGGATCCGGACGCTGCGGAATGACCTGTTGTTGTGTTTTGAGATTGATTATCCATCGGTTTCCTCCCTGTCTCCGGTTGTTGTCGTTAACGATAAAATAAAACCACTTCTGTCTATAAAATAAATTCACGATAGGGCACATTCCAGACGACTTCATGTGCCAGCCTGTGCCCATGGTACCCATCTTCACCATAAGCCGTCCCATGATCGGAAAACGCAAGACAGAACGTTGGCCGCGAGCGCTGCCGCATGGCATCAAACAATGGACCAAGGGCTTGATCCACGTACCGAAGTGCGGCCCGTTGAGTCTGAACGGAGTCCTCTCTTGCCCCTTCCACGAAGTAACGATTGGGACCATGGATAGCGGACACATTCAAAAAAAGAAATACTTTCTCATCCTGCGGTATCTGATCAAGCAGCTTCAATGCATGCTGAACCTGATGCTCTGTCGAGCGAGGGTTCGTTACCCCGAAGTTCATTCGCCAATAACTCTGCTGAAAGTAACCAGGCAGCACTTTGGCAAGCGGATTTTTTTTCGTGAAAAAGATGACCCCACCAATACAGATCGTACGATATCCTTCCTCCGCCAGACCGGATACGATATCCGGTGTATCAAACAGCCAGGTATGCGGATGAGTCTTCAATCCGGTATTTCGTGAATGAAACAGTCGGACATGAGAGGCTTTGTCCGTATTCGCAGGCGTAGGCATGAACCCGCCAAAAAAGGCATGATGTGCCACATATGTAAAACTTCCTGGCGTATGGCGTTTCTCCCAGGAGCCCGAACCACACAGATTGGGACAATTCGGTTCCTCCAGCTTCGCTGCGTCATACCTTAACGTATCCAGGGTAATCATTAACAGATCATGGGAGCCCACAATGGTGTTCATATCAGGCATGTTCGTAAGGCTCCTTTCGCAGAATGTCCATCTCCCATTCATATGTTCCAAGCCCGTTGTGCTGTACGTGGTACAACAGATCGCCGAACGGATTCACATCGAGAACATAAGCATGCGGTTTGTCCCCTCCACTAAGCATTACATCAATACCGGCAGACCATGAGTTTGGAAAAGCAGCCATAGCTCTTAGAGCAGCGGTTTGAACCAGGCCCAGCTTTTGCTCATCCAGCCCTGCTTCTACAGGCAGCATTCGCTCATTGCGTAAATGCAGATTGGTTATGGGTGTATGACTTAACCGCATGATTGAATGACCTGCATGTCCACCAACTACAAGTTGACGTATATCAAATACGCGCGAACCATGGGAAGCCTTGGCCATCCAGCGTTCAATCTGAGCACCTTCAGCACATAACCAGTCGAGCAGTGGCTTAATTTCCTCCCTGCGGGTATATCTCTGCATGCGGCCTTCATTGTAAAAAACAGGCTTGCCCTCAATATGTTCCATTCCTACTGTGGTCAGAGCAATCTCCGCGCCTGTTCGCGGGTTGAACTGATAAGCAACAACACCGGATGCCGCTGAGCCACAAGCAAGCTTAACAAACACTCTGTGCAAGCCTGCGGCCTGCATGGCAGCGCGCAATTCCGAATAACTCAATATCTGTCCTGATGATTGCAGGACAGGAGGGACATCCACACCGTGGGCAGATAGATGCTGCTGACACTTTCTTTTGTCAAACATGATGGCAATATCTTCGGGATCGTTCAGGAACTTGGCAGAAGGCCAGAATTCATTCACTTCCCGTCCGATTCGCTCCAGACATGTTCTCCAGCCATTAAACCACTGGGCCGGTGCATAGATGCGTCCCCAATCCTGCTGCAGATCAAGCGCCTGCTCGGCAGGAATCCGCTCTTTTCTGCCTAAATAAAAGGAAGGCTCGTATTCTTCCGCACCGAGCGATAGCAATCCACGCTCCACGTCCCACTGCTCTCCTGGGGCATCAATTCGAACCAGGGGTGCATCTTGCGATGGTGGTGCATCCCCGGCTGTAACCTTTTTCTGGATTACTTCTGCCAGGGTTGCACCCTGTCTCCAGGTCTTGAGCAAGTCGGCATAGGGAAGCATCACAGCTGGCTTCAAGCCACATTGCTGCCTTGCCTGCTGCAGTCCCTTGGTTCTGCGGTTATCCGGGTTTCCAATCAACCAAAACGGTCGCTCCCCGTCCATGCCATTGACTTGAGTTTGCTGTCCGTGAACCATCTTGTCTTTAGTAATGCCTGGCATTCCTTATTCCGTTAGTGACGGATAACGCCAGTCATCTTCGTCACTCTCTTGCTGATCACTGACATCCACAGAAATGCCTGAGCGTTTCCAGCGAATAAGCATTTCGTCCGTCATGTAGTGGTAACTGAGATCAAGATGCTTCAATGTTTTGATCTTGTCGCTGGCGAGCAATGCCTCGGCCCCTTCATCCGACAAGGTCCCTTGGGAAAGATCCAGTACTTCCAGCTGATCCACGATGGGAGCCTGCGCCACAGCTTTGGCAATTTCATCTTGAATTTCACTGTCTTTCAGGCCAAGATACACAAGTTTAGGGAAGCGGCCCTGTTCCAGCAAGGGAAGCACATCTTCGAGTGAACCGTCAAAGCCATAATCATCCACACCCAGATATAGTTCAAGCTTGCGCAGTTCAGGCAATTGAGCATGGCTAATCGAAGCTAATACTTCTTGCGGCAGCCCTCCGCAGATAATAACCAGCTCTTCAAGTTTGGCATGCTGCAGAGGTTCGAGAACCAATCCGCTGCTTCCTTTAACCGAAAATGACTTCAATTCAGGAAAAGCGTTCAATAGTGGCGTCAGATCGGTCTGAATAATCCAGGATACCTCGCACTCTTCAAAACCCATATCTCCAATAAACAGCTTTTTCAACGAAGGGAAGCTTGGTGCCAGCTCAATGAGAGTTCCCATAAAATCGTCCGGCGAATTTTCGTAAGCTTGTCCCCAGTCTCCAATGATCAGACTCTCCAGTGAACCTGCCTCTGGTTTGGCTGCTAATTCCTTGATTAAATTCTCCATACGGACATCGTTCTCATAGTCATCGTAAGACACTGTAAGTTTCACTTCCTGCATGCGTTAATCCCCTCCGCTTGAGTTCATTCTTGAGTCGTTACCATGAATGTTAACCCATACGGTACAAGGCTTGCAACTTCTTCCAACTCCGGTCCCAAGCTGATTCTCAAACGCGCAATCGTAATATGTGGCCATCTAGGAATAGGAACATATGTTCCGAATAGAGTTAGTAAAAACACGGGATGGATGGTAGGTCTATCGATGGATTTGCATCTCACTCTGTCGCTATCATTCTTTTCGAAAATAAAAAAAGCGTTAATAGAAGGAGAGCATTCCGCAAGAATGGCGCTTTCCTTCCATTAACACTTTACTATTTGAAGCTGCTATATCCGATTCAAGACGCTCCTGTTAACTACGATTCATCCTTCAAGTTTGGATACAAGCGCCCGCAGTGCATGGCCACGATGACTTATCGCCTGCTTTTGCTCCAGCGTAAGCTCGGCCATCGTCATCTCGTATTCAGGCACATAGAAAAGAGGATCATATCCAAAACCGCCACCCCCGGCAGCCTCGCTTGTAATCCAACCTTCCGCTGTACCTTCCGCTTCAAACTTTTCCCCCGATACCGGGTCATACAGGACCAATGCACATACAAAGCGTGCCGGACTGAGCAATGGCTGTTCAGTATCCTCACCGGATTTTATGGATTCAAGCGTTCGAAGCAGCTTGGCATTATTCAGGGCATCCGTTGCTCCTTCGCCAGCATATCTTGCCGAGTACACGCCCGGCTCTCCATCCAGCAAGTCCACACAAAGTCCGGAATCATCGGCGAGTACTGGAAGGCCAAGCGCATCCCCTACGGCCTTGGCTTTCTTCCATGCATTCTCGGCAAAGGTTACCCCATCCTCCACGACATCCGGCAGTTCGGGATAGTCAAACATGCTTTTGACCTCTTTGCCAAGTGGGGCAAATGCATGGGCAAACTCCCTTACTTTCCCCTGATTCCGGGTTGCAACAATAATGATTGGGCTATCCAGACGCATCTTAGGCTTCTCCTAATCCACTAGCGCCGATCTTGAGCGCAATCGGACCAAGCACTTCTTTTTGCCGCTCGATCATCTCCAGGATTCCCTGTTCACCCAGCTCCAGCATGGCATTCAGCTCACGGCGGTCAAACGGGGCCTCTTCCCCTGTTCCCTGCAGCTCCACATATTTCCCGCCACCTGTCATCACCAGGTTCATATCCACCTTCGCTTTGGAATCCTCATCATAGTTGAGATCCAGAACAGGCTGTTCTCCAACTACACCAACACTTACAGCTGCAATGAAATCCGTGATGGGGAATGTTTGCAGGCGATGCTGCTGGGCAATTTTGTTCACAGCCAGCGCCAGCGCCACAAACGAACCGGTAATGGACGTTGTACGTGTGCCTCCGTCCGCCTGAATGACATCACAATCCAGGGTAATGGTCCGCTCGCCAAGGGCCTGCAAGTTAACAACAGAGCGCAACGCACGGCCGATCAGACGCTGAATTTCCATGGTGCGCCCAGTCAATTTCCCGCGATTGGCTTCGCGCTGATTACGGGTATGGGTTGCACGGGGCAGCATGGAGTATTCAGCGGTAACCCAGCCTTTTCCCTGACCTTTCATGAAGGGAGGAACACGTTCCTCTACCGTTGCTGTACAAATAACCTTCGTATCTCCGACTTCAATCAGTACAGAACCTTCGGCGTATTTATTTGTGTTAATTGTTAAATTCATCGGCCGCAGCTGTTCGCTGGTTCGTCCGTTAGATCTCATCATTTCTGCCTCCTACGACTTAAGCATCCTGTAATTGTTGAACTGATTCACACTTACTAATCCCTTCTATTTTACCAAAGAGTCACCTTAAAAGCATCTATCCGCCAAAGAGTGCTGCTGCAAGCATCTATCCACCAAGGACTTCTGTTAACATTCCCCGGCGTTGTCTGGATCTTAAATTGGAATTTCGTTGATATATTCAGGTTTGGAGACCGGCGCACTATAATCCCGGTTATCATCACCCATCACCGTTTTTTGACCGTTCCACTCGATTTGGACTTTGGCATCCTTGCTTGCCGTGTTCTCTGTGGTAGTCAAGACGACCGATTGCAGCAGCTCACTTGGCACGACATCTCCTTCAACGAACATATCGTCTTTGAGTGCGACCGTAACCGTTCCATCCTCAGCCGTTTTAACGGATTGCAGCTCCGTTCCACCTGTCATGACCTCTTCCAGCTCGCCGCCCTTGGCTGGCCCCTTAATCAGCTCATTCAGCGCCGCCTGCACCCGGTCCGTACCCGGTGTGACCAGACGCGTAACCGGAACGTAATATTGAATGCCTGCTGGCGAAGCTGCCGAGAAATACACGGTTACCGGACTGCTGTTGGTCGTGAATGTATCCCCCAGATCCAGATTGATGCCTACCGCCCGGTTAAGCGGTTCAGGCAGCGGTGTACTGTTGACCGGCATTTGTGTCAGCTTTTTGCCATCTACCCAGATCTGCACGTTCTCCACATCCGGTGTGCCTGTCAATGTCCATGTTACAGCTTCCAGCATTTTGCGCTCATCCTTGGCATCGTATTTGGCAAAATTACCGGAGAACTCTACAACAGCCAGTTTGTCATCCGGATGTACGGTTACATTCTGCACCACGGTCCCTTGCGGGAGAACGCCTTGGAATCCTTCAGGCAGCATACCTGCGTACTCGCCACCCGTTACGAGGGTATCCAGTGCGGTCTTCGGACTGCTAACATCCGACCCGGATGGAAGTGTCAATGATACCGGAGCAAGCAACCCTTGCTGATCCTGCAAATAAACCGTCGTGAGTGGAAGCGTTGCGAGTGTCCCATTGCCTTCGGCTGCCTGAATCATGGCTGCTTCCTGGATGGGCGGCGGCGGATCAATCGCCTCGGATGACTGTGCATTAAACATGCCGCAGCCGGACAGTACCATAGGAATGCTCAGCAGCGCAGCTGCCGATGCCGTACGCATATATCGGATCTTACTCATGATTACGTTCCCCCTCATCATTTTTACAGTTTGTACTACCATGTATACGAGCCTCTGTCCAAAAAATAACTACTTTTTAAACAAGCTCCTGGTGTACCAAGCCGAAAACTGCTCTTGTTTCCGCCTTGAAGGTTACTGAACTAACTCAAAACGATATTGAAAGAAACGCAAAACGGTTAATTACGTATTAGGAAGCAAGAGTAGGGACATTGCTAACATCAGAGGAGGAATCGCCCATGGAACATCCTGAGCAAGAAAAAATCCCTTACAGCCTGAACAGCCGCAAAGTAGCGGACGCAACAAGGGAATGGCTGCATAAGCGGGGCGTCACGATCCCTGAGATCGCAGAATTGGTCATGTTATTGCAGAAAAAATACTATCCGGATCTTACGATGGAAGAATGTATCGATAATGTGGAGAAGGTTCTCCGCAAACGCGAGGTGCAGAACGCTGTTCTGACGGGCATTCAGCTTGATCTGCTGGCAGAGCAGGGTCAGCTCATTTCGCCTTTGCAGGAAATGATTGAGAATGATGAAGGGTTATATGGCGTGGATGAGATTCTCGCATTCTCCATCGTCAATGTATACGGCAGCATCGGATTCACGAATTACGGTTATGTAGACAAGCTTAAACCCGGTGTACTTGAGCGGCTGAATGATAAAAGCCTGGGACCTGTACATACGTTTCTGGACGATATCGTCGGGGCCATCGCATCAGCAGCAAGCAGCCGGATCGCGCACCGCAAACAGTCCGAGCTTGAAGAAGCATTGGGCGAGAAACCGGTCAGTGATGACGTCGTTTAAGCCACGTCTGGCACTCAGAAATGAGACATGTCTGTAAAAGACAGCTCATAGAAAAAAGCGGCCAATAGGCCGCTTCTTTTTTCGTATATATCAAGTATACGTTACGACTATTTTAAACGCTCCTGTCTCCCCGCTCCAGCGAGTCCATATGCTTCGCCCCACATCCGTTCCACGGTTGGCTTAGACTGCGAACGATTGTGCCCAATCGTGATTTGTGGTCCTTTGCGCTCACGCATCAGCCCTCGCAGCACCGTTATGCCCAGGATGGACAATCCCGTGAATGCATATATTAAACGCATCAGCACGTTCCCCGAATCGGAACCAGTAATCATGCCGTGCACCAGCAAACCGATGAACGCTGGATATGAGAGCATGTGGAACACAAACCACCATTTGCGCCCCAATTTGTTACGCAGATCACTGGACAGCAGCACGATTAGCAAACCGTAAAAGGATAATGTCCCCAGGCCGCTGCCAACCGGATGCACTGAAGCAGTAAATGGATTAAGCATTTCACTCCAGGTAAATGGACTGTAATGATCGATGTACAGGGTTAACGCATGTAAGATACCAAGTCCAAAGGCGAGCCAGGTTGTTCGGGTATGCCACTGGTACATGGCTGCTTTGGACTTGCCCTTGGCGGCAGGCAACCCCTGTGCAATTCCCAGAAACACCCCCGCAAAGAGCAGCAGATAAGCGGCTATTCCACTGATACGAATGATATTCCATGTCGGCAAATAATCTACAATCCATTGTGCCATAACCGGCTCCCCCCTATCTGATAGACTTGTCGTTTCAGTATTTTTGCATTTTAAATAAAGCTAAAGCAATGATCCGGTTCAAACCCAGGCCACCGCTGCTTGAGTGTATCCTTGTCCCCACGGAACCAGAGCTTTCCTTCCCGGGTCATCCATAACACATCATGCCGATCATAATGCCGATTCAACCAGCCAATCGCTTCAGCACTTCCCAGGATACAGACGGTCTTCGCAATAATCTCACATTGTGAGACATGCTGGCCCACAGCGGTACACTGCACGACATCTGTGTCAGCCGGTTCCATGGTCCTCGGGTCAATCAAGTGGTGGCAGAGACGTCCATCAGCCTGCTGCCATTGTCTTCGGGCTATGCCTGAAGTCGCCGCAGCACCAGATCCTAACTGAATGCTCCCTGTTAAATTCCGTTTATCCAGCAAAGGATCCTTTACATAGATCGTCCATGTAGAAGAAGGAGGCGTACCCCACACCTGAATATCGCCTCCTGCATTAATCATGCCTGCAGGAATATGAAGTGTGCGCTGCAACCAATCGGCAATACGCTCGGTTGCCCAGCCTTTCACAATGCCGCCCAGATCCAGTTCCAGCCCCGGATCCGTATGAACCATCCGGCTGCCCTCTCGATGAATCCATCCCGGACAAGTATAATCGCGGTCTTCTCCGAGGATCGGCGAGGCAAGTGAGGTTGAGGTATGGAGCAGGGATTGTGTTGTGCCTGGCTTACCCTGCCCGATCTGTTCGAAGCTGACATCGTATCCCTGTTCCCGAAGTGCCCTTGAAATCCCGGGTTGAAAAATCCCTTCCGTCTGACCTATATATCCGTATGCCAAACTTAATACCTCATCCATGGCAGCGGAGACAGACATCCAACCCGCCTTTCGATTCAGACGATTCAACTCGCTACCGGGTATAAAACGACTGAAACGCTGCTCCTGTGTTTCAAACCAATTCTTCACGAGTGCAGCTGCATGCTCCGCTTCCTCACGTCCGGCTGTTACCAGCTGAACCTCCACGTCCGTGTTCATTGCACGAAACCTGAACCTGATCGGACGCGTGGTCTCTTCAGCGCGGCTCATGATACACCTGTGCGTGACTGGTAACTTCCTCTGCCGGTTCCCGAATCGGCTTCCTCTTCAGGCTGCCCAATGTCTTTTCCATAAAGTCTGCTTTGGTTGTTCTGCTCCTCTTCGTGATTCGGAGCCAAGCTGCCTGTCCATTCATCAATTACATCATCCCGGCTATCCATCTGACTTGCAGACAGACCATCGATATCTGTTCCACTCGATGCTGCATAAGCGACATCAAAGGCATCAGAGGTTCTTACATATTGAAAGAGTGCAGCCACAGTTAATGTTGCAAACGCTGAGGCTTGCCATTTTCTCCATTGATTTCGTTTTGTTCTGTTCATCGCGCTTCCCTGCTTTCTCTGGCGAAGTTCATGAACTTATCTTATGGGCCTTGGATTAAAAGCAGATGAAGGAACCGTTAAGAAAGGCTAAAGCTTTCCATTATTCAGACCCATATACAGCAAAAGGCCCTGAAAAGGAGATGTTCTCCCATTCCAGAGCCTTATTAACCGTTTAATTTTATTAAGTCCACATACTATCTCAGTTATGCTTTTTGAAAAAAAATGATCCATCTGCTTTCTGTTCCTGCACAATACGTTCTCGCCTGATTAACTCCTGTAAATGCGCCAATGTTTCACTCATGGCAAACCGCAGCTGATGTATGCCCAATCGATCGCCAAACAAGGAAACGCAAACGTCATATCCGTTCGCTGGATGCTCGTAAATATGCTCGGCCATCTTTTGTAGCCGCTCTTCATGGTGAGCCAGCAAATGAGACGTTCGTTCACTGAAATGGCCAAACGGATTCCGATGCCCCGGATAGGCCGTCTTGATATCCAGGGTCCCGAGACGGTGCAACCCCTCTAGATAAGAAAACAATGGCTGAGCATCACTTTCAGGCTGCAAACTGATATTGGGCGAAATCTGCGGCAGAACCGCATCACCGCATATCATTTCTCTGGATTCTGGCGCATAAAAGGATAGATGCCCCGGGGCATGTCCACCTGTCTCGATGGTTACCCATCTCTTGCCGCCCATATCCAGCCAATCCCCGTCCTCAATAAACGTCACGTCCGGCAGCGGGGTAATCTGCGAGACAAATCCCTCCAGATGTTTGCGGATCTGTACGGTTTTATCTTCGGGCATCCCATGATGACGATAGAATTCAGGCAGCATGGTATTAATGGTCGCGTCCGGGCCCCACATGTAGTCTGCCTCCTGGCGCGACCTCGCAGACATGCGCACAGGTGCACCCGACTCCTGCTGCATCCAGCCCGACAAACCGAGATGATCGGGATGATGATGAGTCAATACAATTTGACGGATATCCTGAAACGACAAGCCGAGACTTGTCAGAGCTTCGTGCCATTCCTGTTCCGTTCCTGAGTTACGCGGTCCAGGGTCAACCACCGTTATCATTCCATCCGGTTCATAGAGCACATAACTGTTTACCCAGCGCAGCGGGAAAGACATCGTGATCTGGAGCCGATGCATGCCCTCCGGCATGGGGATTGCTTCCGTTCGTTTCATTTTCTTCTCCTCCATGCTCTTCTCACTCTGCAGGCCGATGCCCAACAAAAATCATGCGCGGGGAATCCTGCTCGTCGTATTTCTCTTCATCATAGCCTCCATGAACCTGATCAACCACAAGCCCTGCCTCCTGCAGCAGATCACTCAGTTGTTCACGGGTATACAGCTTGACACGCTCCTGATAAATTCGAGGTTTATCACTGGAATCAGCATCGGTAATGTGAATTTCTTTTTGCACAAACCCGTTCTCGATCTTGCGAAACTCCTCAATATGCTGTCCTTCTGCGTCACGCTTGGAGTGGGGTACCAGATGGCGGGTCACATAAGCCGTGTTCATAAAATCTATAATGTAGCTGCCGCCCGGCTTCAGCATGTGACGAATGACACGCAGCACCTTGAGCTGTTCCCCATCCTCACGAAAATAACCAAATGATGTGAACAGGTTGACTACAGCATCAAATCCGCCTTTGAGCGGCAGATCACGCATGTCGGCGTGAACCCACTCCACACGATCCTCGGTATCCATTTGGCGCGCTTCATGCAGAAGCACATCGGACAGATCAATTCCGGTCACCCGGAAGCCTGCGTCAGCCAGTGCCAAGGAATGGCGACCCATGCCGCAGCATAGATCCAGGACTCGTGCCTTTGGCTCGAGTTTTAACCAATTAATCATTTTATGTACTTCCTCATATGCACCTTGCACATCCCGGTGCTTGTATACGAGAAGGTAATCCTCTCCAAAACTTTTTTCATACCATTCCGTCATACGTATCGCCCTCCACATGTCAATGGCCCAACGCTCTGCATCCCATATTCGTAAAGGCCTGATCATACCCCTAAGCTTTTAGTCATTGTATCGCCTTTGTGGTGCAAACTCAAAGATTTCCATGGTTTCTGTTCATTGAACGACCTGAAATCGCCCTATATAATGTTAAACATAGTCACACGGTCGCAAACCGGTTAACTATATGTAAGCCAAACTGATGATTTACACAGTACCACTGCGATTGCATATCAATGAATCATAATATACTCACATCTTGTCGCATTCATAATAACCAGAGACACAACAACAGCAGGAGGTGTTATTCATGATCCGGATTGGACTCACGGGATGGGGAGATCATGAAGATCTGTATCCCCATCGCACCAAAGCGAAAGACAAGCTTCGTCTGTATGGGCAATATTTTTCAACCGTGGAAGTCGACAGTTCCTTCTATGCCGTTCAGCCCCGGGACCGGATGGCACGCTGGGCAGCTGAAACGCCGGATGACTTTTCGTTTATTGTCAAAGCCTATCAGGGAATGACTGGACACCTTCGGGGCAAGCCCTATTTCACCAGTACCTCGGACATGTACAAGGCTTTTCGAGAGTCGCTGGAACCCGTGATGGAAGCCGGTAAAATGCAAGCTGCACTGTTTCAATATCCACCGTGGTTTGATTGCAATCGCGATAACGTCAATGAACTGCGTGAAGTGAGATTGCGAATGGAAGGCATCCCTTGCGCTCTCGAGTTTCGTCATCGCAGCTGGTATGAGGATGGCATGCGTGAGCGTACACTCGCTTTTCTGCGGGAACAGGGCTGGATTCACAGTGTCTGTGACGAGCCGCAGGCGGGCTCCGGTTCCATTCCGATCGTGCCGCAGGCCACAGATTCAGAAATGACGCTCGTGCGGATGCACGGACGCAATGTGTCTGGGTGGCACCAGAACGGTGCGCCTAATTGGCGGGAAACCCGTTATTTGTATCGGTACAACAAGGAAGAACTGATGGAGTGGAAAAATTACCTGGAACAGCTGCACGAACAGAGCAAGGAAGTCCATGTGATTTTTAACAACAACTCGGGTGGCGATGCGGCAGCCAATGCGCAGATGATGATGGAGCTGCTGGATATCCCTGTCCAGCCATTCCCTGATCGTACATCGGATGAGGAAGAGGATGGGCCTGAGCAATTGGAGCTGTTTTGAATTTATTGGCATGAGATAAACGAGCAGGATTGGAGGTGAGGTCTTTAAGCATAGATTCATAGATGTTACGAAGAACAGCATTTTACAATTTTTAATGAAAAAGAAAAGACTATTTCAGGCCGTATCCCCTAAAATAGTCCGCTATCACTTTGTATGATGATTGGATAATTCCTTCAGGCTTTCTGCATCGTATCTTCTTCTTCAGTAACGCCCATTTGGCTCAGCTGCTGGTTCATCTTATGCGCTTCAATACCTGCCAACAGCACTATTCCAATGCCATGGGTATCGTTCAGAACCCATCCCAGATCGTCCCGATAATAGAGTGCAGTAAAAGAGTAACCTGATCCACGGCATACGCCGTACACATTGCCTTTATAGTCAATGGACAGTCGGGTCATGCCTTCCCATCCTTTGCGTACAGCTTCCAGATAGGGTGCAGGCGTCTCAAGCCAGCCCTCCCGAATTCCACGGGCATAGGCGTAGATGAACATCGACGTGCACGACGTTTCCTCATACGAATCCGGGCGATTCAACACCTGATGCCACAGCCCATTTTCACCTTGCAGCATCAAATACCCCTGACATAGCTCCCGGTAGAAACTCAGCAGTTCCGACCGCCGGGCATGATCCTCCGGCAAAATGCTTAACAATTCGGTAAGTGAAAAAAGGACCCAGCCGTTTCCGCGCCCCCATGGAATGCCTGTCGCCCGGCCACGGACAAAATCATATACATGGGACATGATCTGCTGCTCAGGAATGTAGAGATATTTACGGAACAGCAGAAACTGGTTGACCGCATCATCCCAATACTCCGTGTTACCCGTCAATTGACCGTAACGCATCAGGAATGGTGTGCTCATGTACAGATCATCACACCACATCGTTTCGTGACGCATCTCGCCGCTGCCACGGACACGATAAAATGCTCCATCCTCCAGACGTTCCTGCTCATCCGTGATATAACCGGCAATGCGATCCGCCGTTTCCCTGCCCCCGCGAATGTCACCCAGTTCCATCGCAGCCAGCAATGTTGATCCGAACGAACCGCAATCGTCCAAACTGTCAATTGCCGACAATTGGTTATTAATCCCCGCTGCGCCGTATGTTTCCCGATCCCATAGACCATAACGGTCGAACGAAGTACTCAGGCCGATATGATCCCGGACATACTGGACAACATCGTCACGATCCAGCTCCTGTCCAATGCGTAGAAGTCCAAGCAGGGTAACCCCTAACGGGTAGTTCCATTTTCCGTAATGTGTATTTTCCAGATAGGGACGAACGCTGGTCTCTGGCTGATCGACATTCCAGTAAACGCCTTTCGAGCCATCATCAAAAACAGTATCCGTCACAACAATATCCGTAGGTACCGGCTCAGAGCCTGGTGCAAATCTTCCGGTATACAGCCATACGTCCGGACTGCCGGCAACGGGATGTGGAGGTCTTAACCTCCAGCCTTCTGATCCGAACGTCATCGCAGAATTCAGCGTGAATCCCCAGCGACTCTCTCCACCCTTGATTTCACCTCGCGCCACCAGATCGGAAGAACCATAACGGCGCGGCAGCTCCACGCGGAAATCTCCACTTTTGCCAGCAGAGTACACTTCCTTGCCGTCTACATACAAAGACAGAGCCCCTGCATGCTGCCCTTCCAAAACCACAGGAGACGATCCCGGCAATGTTACATCCAGCTTGGTCCACGCGTAGGATACAGCTGCCTGATCTGTACCATAGATCCTTGCGAAAGAACCCGCGTCCTGCTCTTCTTCTGTCCATTCTCTGCGAGGATACCAGGAAAGTTTTGTTTCTTCTTCGGTCATCCCGTCACGGGGAAGTGAAGTTACAGGTTCATCAAGAGGCTCCGAATAGAGCCAGCCCTCCTGACCTTGCCGATCCACACCAGGAGTGAGGAAATGGAGAGGGAAGTTTTTGAAGGAAGCGGTACCATAAATGCCGCCGAACCCAACCTCTGTTTTTACAAAGCAAAGCAAAACATCATTCCAGCCGTACTTTACGGAAATGGGGATCTGGGTTCTTCGCTCGGGAAATAACTCCTGCAGCAGCTCGGATTTAAAAATCTCTTCCCCGTTCACATAGATCGTCACCGGACTGTAGCAGTTCAGACCTGTATTCAACGCAGCCTCCTGCTGGCTCCACAACTTGCCCCACACGTATACGTACTGTCCCGCACGTGCCTCAGGCCACTTGTCGTCCAGATTCAGATCGTAACGATAATCCCCAAGTCGGCGGAACCCGCCCCGGTGGTATGCTCTGAATAAAAATGAATGTTTGGGATGATCGCCAATATATCGCTGGGCAACCGTCGTCAAAATATCCGGAATTGATTGATACACCTTGCCTGCAATCGCCTCGTTTTCATGAAAATAACGAATGATCGTCAGCTCCCTTCCTATACCTTGATTGGTTCGGTTAATCGCAATGTCTCTCCGGCTCTCACTTCAACCACCTGCTGATCTGCTGTGAACCAGACGGATCTGGCTGACGGATTATGGATGATGGACCGGTCTGCAGAACATTCCAGTCGTTTGACCGCTTTCCAGTAAGCAATGACTTCGATATTTGTCGCATACCATATGTCGTCCCTGCCGCCAATCTGTTCACCAAATCGTTCCATGATGTCCCAGTTGTCGTTATCATTGAACTCATAACTGTGTCCCCAAACATAGAGCAGGAGCGGTGTACCTGTTTTGGAATGCTGGATAAAACGCTCGGCATGCGCCGCCAGATCGTTTTTATGATGACAGGTCGGATGCCATTCGAGCGGACGCTCAGGCAGCGTATATCTGCCGTGGGATTCAACTGTTCGGGCATAATCCAGGCCCAGCCACTCCAGTTTGGTGCTAAGTGAACGATCGTACCCTCCATTTGGATAAGCCATTCCCCTCACCGGATAACCAACAAGCTGCTCCAGTGCTCGGCGATCTTCCATAATTTCTTCGTTCAATAGTTCATCTGGTACATAAGGTAATGTAGGATGAGTAGCCGTATGCACAGCCACCTCATGCCCGGCGTACAGTTCCGCAGCTTCTCCTGGCTCGATTCTTCCCGGCTTGCCGAGCGTGCCAGAGTTTAGATTAAATGTACCTCGCAGTCCATAACGATTAAAAATTTCAACCAGCCTGCGGTCGTGGACCACACCGTCGTCATAACTGAGCGTCAATGCCTTCATCACTCCGCCAGGATATCGATCAAACTGAATCCGATGTCCCATCTTGATCCTCCTCCCGTTTCGCTTCTACTACAGGTCTTCCTGCCCTCTTCGTTATGTGTAAATTCATGATTTCAATTGTATATGAACTAAAACTTCACCAAATCTTCGATTCGGACAGGCAGTCCGGTTTTGATCGCCCGGTTGGCGGCAATGCCTGTCAGAATGGAGCGGGCTCCATCCACATGGTTCGCAGCACGGTTGAACTGGTCAGGCACCGGATCACCGAAGATGTCATTCAGCAGCACCGGATCACCTCCGCCATGACCGCCTTCTCCTTCTTCCACCCGGACCTCGTAAGGTGCGTCGAACATGGGGTACACGGTAATGCTGCGGCCTTTGAGTGCCCCTTCTTTGGCCCGGTCTCCTCCTGCGTTCACGTAGGATTGCTCCACAATATTCATCTCAATCCGGCCCTTGCTGCCGTTAAAGGCGATGCGGTACCCTTCCCACGGCATGTACGCGTTGAGCGAATAGGTGAGGACAGCCTTATTTTTGTAACGTACCAATACACCGAGTGTATCTTCGATGCTGATTCCGTCACCAAACACGTTCTGATCCCGCTGGTAACCATCCTCGTGCTCTGCATCCAGATACATGGCCTTCAATTGCTCGTTCTGATCCAGATGCAGTGCAAAATGATCGTTCTCCGCCTGCGGGTTTCCCGTAGCGCGTGCATAGTTGTGTTTCTCCCCGCGGCGCTCTGCATTCTCTCTGCCATAGAACAGTAAGTCACCGTAAGCAAATACACTTTCCGGCTGTGAACCAATCCAGAAGTTGACCAGATCGAAGTGGTGGGTCGATTTGTGCACGAGCAGACCGCCACTGTTACGTTTGTCCCGATGCCATCTGCGGAAATAGTCCGCACCGTGGCGCGTATTGAGCAGCCATTCAAAATGTACGGAGTGAATATCGCCGATCACGCCGTTCATGATCAATTCACGTGCTTTCGTGTGATGCGGAGCATACCGATAGTTGAAGGTCACGCGCACATCTCGCCCAGTACGTTTAACCGTGTCCAAAATCTCCTGGCATTTCTCCTCGTCTACCGTCATGGGTTTCTCTGTGATGACATTACAGCCAAGCTCCATTGCCTTGATAATATAATGATGATGCGTGCGGTCGACGGAGGTGACAATGACAGTATCCGGTTTGTGTTCTGCAATCATTTCTTCGAAACGATCAGCCGTGTACGTTGGAAGTTCATGATAGCCGCAATTCTGCGTTAATATCTTGTTGGCATAATCCATACGGGTTTGATTGGTGTCACAGAGGGCCAGCAGTTCGGAACGATCCTTGTATTCCTTTGCCAGTGCTGTATAAAAAAATCCTGCCCGTCCGCCTGTCCCTACAATTGCATACGTTTTTTTGCTCATATCCCGTCTCTCCTTTGAAAAATGGTATTTATAGAAGATGATTGATTTCCTTCACATCGAAATATCGAAAAACACCCTGACCTTCACTATTCGTAGATCGTGTGTTCACAGCAAAAACGCCCATCTTCGCTCCCACCCAAAGTGCAGTTGTCGCAGTAAATGGTGACCCAATCGGCTGGAAGTCTGTCCCGTCTTCACTCCAGCTAAACTGGCAGCGTGCAGGTTCCTCCAGCGTAAGACGGAGATGAATGGTCCAACCGGTTTCCTGTGAACCATGGTCACTCCATTCCAACCCGGTTTCTTCCCATTCATCCGCATGCACATGGTTGTCTGGCTGCTTGGCTCCGCGGCTCAGGGACAACCTGGCAGCTCCAGATTCAGTCTGAGTCAGACATAAACACGCATATTGATCACCAAACACGAGAAGCCCCGCTTGATCACCCTCCTCCTTCGGCAAGAACGTCAGCTTGGTTGTTGCTTCAAAGGCAGAAGCGGGAAATTTCTGCATAAGCAGCTGCGGAACACCGAACAGGGATTGTATGCCTTCCGGGTAAGGATGCATATGTAATACAAGCCCCTTGTCCGGAGCGACTTCAGCCCATTCGGGACGAGAGTTCGCCTGCCATTGCCATTGAATCCCCAGGCGCTCCCTTTGGAAATCATCTGAGACATCTGGCACCATAACAGGGTAGATCGCACCTACATCCGGTTTCGTGTACACGTTAACAGGCTCACCGGTCCCAGTTCCTTCACGGTCAATGCCAATGACAGGCCATCCGTCTTCGTTCCAGCTCATCGGCTGCAAATGAACAATTCGGCCATAAGCGTCCCGATCCTGAAAATGAATAAACCATGACTCTCCAGATTCCAGTTCCACGTATCCTCCCTGGTGAGGCCCATTAACGGTAGAAGCACCCTGATGCATCACAATCCGGTCCTCATAAGGTCCAAACACCTGCTTCGAACGCAACACAGTCTGCCATCCTGGCTTTACGCCCCCCGCTGGGGCAAAGATGTAATAGTACCCCTCCCGCTTATAAAACTTCGGACCCTCAATCGTGGGGTGATGCGCTGTACCGTCAAAAACAATCTGGCCTTCATCGAGCAGCCTGCTTCCATCGGGAGCCATGCGGCATACCTTTATTTTGCTTTTTATGCCGGAACGGCTGTGGGCAAAGGCATGAACCAAATAGGCTTGACCGTCATCATCCCAGAACGGACAGGGATCGATCCAACCCTTTACCTCATGAACCAGATGGAGAGGGGACCATTCATCCTCTGGGTGATCAGCCGTTGTCATGAAGATGCCTTCATCCGGTGTGCTGAAGAATATCCAGTACTTCCCGTCATGGTATCGGATACTGGGTGCCCATACACCCTTGCCATGAAGCGGCACATCATATCCAGGGAGATCCAGACGTTCAATCGCATATCGTACAAGTTTCCAGTTCACCAAATCTTTGGAATGCAGGATTGGCAGCCCCGGTATATGAGAGAAGCTCGAAGCCGTCATATAAAAATCATCACCGACACGAATGACGTCAGGATCTGAATAATCCGCATGCAGAATGGGGTTGCGATACGTTCCATCTCCCTGATCCGCGACCCAGATGGGAGTCTTTCTTTCCTGTCCTGATTGGGTTGTACTCATATGCTCCTCCTTCAAATTCATTCTTTAGCGGGTCCAAGACCAGTCTCATGCAAACTGTGGCTATCTGAATCAAAATAGGTACCTTCCAGCAGACCAATTAACGTATTGGTGATCCGCACTTCAATTTCATTGTCCCCTGGACGAAGCCAGGAAGTTTCTCCGCTCCAGCGATACGGAGACCAGCATCGCACGCCAAGGCTATGCCCGTTGACCAATACCTCCGTCACATCCTGAACCCGCCATTCACTGAATTCGAGCTCAAAGTCATCGGTATCAGCATCAGGCTGATCCAGACAAAAGCTGCGTTTATAGCTCGTTTCTCCTGCAAAATGCGGATACAGCGGCTGAGGCTCTGGTGCGATCCGTACAGCTGTACCTGGTTCATGTACTAACGAGACCATGCCTTCATGATGAAACTCCACGCCAAACCGTCCCTGCAAATACAGCGGATCAATGATCCCTTCCTCATCCTTCGTGACCTGCACCGTTATCGTTAGTTCATTCAAGCCCGTGCGAAGAAACTCCGTTATATCACACCCAATGTTGGTGTAATCCGTAATCTCCATGGACTTGAATCGATCTGGCCCAATAGGCTCGCCGTTGATCTCCATGGTCCAGGTCCCGGCAATCGCTGCCCGGTCCATAAATATCATGCAAACGGGCAATGCTGTTCTCAGCTCAAAAACAGTCGTATACCGGCATTGGATAGGATAGGCAATAACCGCTTTTTTCGGCGTACCAAATACCTGGTTGAACTGAATAGGCAGGTGATGCTGCTTCGACAATTCAGCTGCCTGATCGATAAAGGGTTTGGCTACTGCATGCTTGCTTTCCAAAATGACTCCATTGTCATTCATTGCCGTGAGATGGAACTGTCCTATCCGAAGTGTGTTAGGCTGAACGGTTTCCAGCCGCCATGGCCCTTCCGTAGGTATTATCATGGGACCTGATGGTTTCTCCGCAGCCGCTGATGTCGATCGTTCAGCTACTCCGGCCTTGCCCACGGTACCCGAAAGGTCTCCAGCGGTCTCTACCGCCTGTAAAGTCAGCCGCACAGCATGGGATTCATACCCGGCAAACCGGAGGGAGATGCACCATTCTCCACCGCTGCTGGTTAGCGGCAAGACTACTCGCTCTCCTGTCTCCAGGTTAAGCCGCTCTGCCAGCAGGCGTTGTCCCGTTGAGAGATCCGAACCCGTCCATAACCGCTTGGCAATGACTTTTAATTGACCCTCCAGTTGCCGGTCCTCCTGGTTGGATAGGAAGACCATATATTCTCCATCCGACAATTGACGGGTTTGCATCAGCAAGGATGCACTCTCTTCTTCCATGATCCAGCAAATCGGCTCCGGCAGCACCTGATCCAGCAGCAGTGAAATCAGTTCAAGTGATGAATCATCCCCGCGACCGCTACCCACCGGAAGAAAGTAGGCCTCTCCCTCTCCTTGCTGCCACATCAGCTGACTGCTGGCTTGTCTAGTCTCGCCGGCATGGCCCCAGTACTCTTCCTCTGGTTTCTCACCCGCACCGAAGAACTGTGCTGCTTCATCTCCTTCCGGACTTCCCTCCTGAATGGAGATGTGCGGAGGCATGCCAACTGAAATGACCGTTCCTCCTTGTTCAACAAACCGTTTAACCTGCTTCCAGGCAGCAGCCTCCAGGTTCAGCATCGGCGGGAGGATGAGCACCTCGTACCTGGCAACGCCAATTTGAATCGTTCCATCGGCGAGTACGGACTCAGCCAGCAGCTCAGGATCAAGATGGTCGTAGTCACGTCTGTTTTCGAGCAGGTGCACACCGATTCTCATCCAGTCGTTCGTAAGCCTCTCCAGTCTTGCCCGCTCCGCTGCATCCTCACCGCTGTATTCAAACCCATGCAGCGGATTGCCCATCAGGCTCCAGAATGTGGTCGTCGGGTCAAGTACAGCAATCCGGATATCGGCTGTCCCTGTGCTCATCAGATAACTTATTCGCCCCGTATAATCGCCAAGCTGGCGGAAATGCTTCCAATACGGATTCTGGAGAAACTGGGACGGTGGGGCATCATGCTTCGTTAACCCGCCAATCGTATAGAAAAAAGCGTGAAAATTATAAAAGTTTGTGCCCATGGCTGCCATGCGGTCAATCATCCATTTGGCATCCTGCAGCGTCATCGACCAACCGACACTATGAAAACACTCAATCAGGTTACGGCTGCGTCCCAGCTGTCTGGCTAGTGAGCTGACCATTTTGGGATTGTCACGCATTCGTTTGCCGTACCGTTCCAGAATCCAGGACAGGGGGCGCCCGATCTTCTCGTGTGCAGAGTCTCCGCCAGGCATATGGCTGAACAACTGGGTAGTCATCCGTACACCAGGGACCTCTGCGGCATACTGAATTCCTGCTCCCTCGCACCAGTCATGAACCTGTTTATGATACGACTCCCTCAGAAGCAGATGCAGCGATTGGTAGTAGTCATACCGAATTCGGGCCGAGTCCGGCACATCGCCATATAAAAGGGCCGGCAGCGAATCAATGAGACTATATCCGCAGCGTTCTTGGAAATATGCCGGCAGCTGCGGAGACCAGGGAATACGTCCGAGCGGCGCAATTTCATCAGAAAACATCCCTTTGATAACGCTGTCAAAATGGGTTCCAACAGCTGCTGCATATCGGTCATGTGTCAGTTCAATAAAACGGCTCATCGCTTCCCTGTGGCATGGGTCAACAAAATTGCCGTAATATTTGAAATCACTCATTTCCTCTTCCTGGAACAGGATAATATCCCATTCCCCTGCAGGGGCATCCCATACCAGGCGAAAAGCTGTCCGATATGTAAAAAAGCGCTTGCGGTTATACGAGGTCAGACCTGTCTCCTGATATACCTGATCCGTCTGGATATTGCCGATTTTATGGCGCAAATCGATAGACTCATTCCATAATCGGTTACCCTCTGCGTCTCTCGGAATGGCTTTGGCCAACAAAATTCGTCCCCAAGGCAGCTCATGTTCCACAACTTCTCCGTCTTGAACATGAATCTGCTGATGTACAAGCTGGCGCTGCTTGGCTTCAGGGAAATCAAGCGTGACCTCCCCTCCTGCCATTCCGCTAGGATATGGGTATTCGTCATAAAGCCATACTTGCATGCCACAGGCCTCGGCTGCTTCCACCGCAATCCGGACCTTGTCAAACCATGCGTCAGACAGATAGGGAATCTGCAGCCCCTGACGCGGACAGATGAAAAAACCACCTACGCCCTGTGCTGCCATCTCATTTACTTGCCGTTTGATCTGACCTTCTTCCATATCCCCATTCCAAAACCAGAAGGGATGGATCCGGTACTGCGCCGCGGGATTAACAAATGCCTCCCCGTTCCACATGTCGCTTTCCTCCCCTATAAAATAGAGTCCTCATTGACTACCAAAATGGTTCATTTGTGTTTAATTGGGTTTGTTTGGCTATGATTATACCTCAAAAAGGGGTGTTAGGGAGCCTTGAATTACAAATTGTTTTATAAAATTGATATACATGGAAATACCCGGCAGCAACTGTTGTACTGTAAGCACGGCTGCCAGGCTCTGGAATTGGTTTTACTTCAGTGCAGCGTACAGTTCATTTACTTCTTTGACATAGTCATCACCACCGCTGCTCTTCCACAGTGCTACCGCATCCTGAAATCCTTTCTCATCAATCTGACCCACGATGAATTTGATACGGGCATCGTTAATGATGTTGTCCAGCTGCGGTCCTTTCTGTGCATAAACGTCGGAAATCAGCGGCTCACCCGGATTGGGAACAACGATTTCCTCGTTGGCCTTCTGAATTTCGGCTACCTTCTCCCGAACCGGTGTCGGCTGAATGCGGAAGGCGCGGTCTTCAGGAAGGAACATCAGCATTTGATTTAATCCCTGCAGATCGCGCAGAGCAAGCTTGTCGGTGGTCGGAACGACATAGTCCCCTTTTTTCTCATATTGCTTACCTTCGAGACCGTTGGACAGCAGTGCTTGCAGTTCCGGTTCGTTCAATTGATCCAGGAAGCTGAGTACCTTTTTCAGGTCATCTTCCGTTTTCACACCGCTTTTGGAGACGGCAATCATACCGGAGTAGCCTGAGGTTGGCATGTCACGCAGTCCCTTTGGTCCTTCCATCGCTTGAAGTACATCAACTCGCCCGGTTGCCGACGGGTCTTTCTCCAATATTTTCTGGTCCATCCGCTGTGCGTTATCCGCTACATCGATCATGACACCCGCTTGCCCGTTGACAAACGGATCAGGCAATTTGGTCGCATCCATCACGGCAAAGTCCTTATTCACCAATCCTTCGCTGTAGATCTGTCGGAAAAATTTCAGTGCTTCCATATACTCGGGAGTTTCGTGAGCCGGAATCAAATTGCCGCTGCCATCATCCCCCCATTTGTTGGGTGCACCAAACCAGATTTGCATATTGTCCCAAGGTCCGTTAAATTTGCTCGCAACCAAGCCGTACGTATCGTCCTTGCCGTTGCCGTCCGGATCATCTGTAGTGAACGCTTTCAGCACATTATAAAATTCTTCCAAATTTTTGGGTGCTTCCAGACCCAGATTTTCCAGCCAATCCTTCCGGATCGTGACCCCGTTACGTCCCAGCGGCCTTCCTCGATAGATACCGTACGTTTTGCCATCAATGGAAGCATTGTTCGTAATAATTTCATTCATCTGGCTTAAATTTGGATAGTCTTTCAGATAAGGTCCCAGTTCCCAGAAGGCCCCTGTACGTGAAGCGTTAATGAAGCTTGGCGACTTGCCAAGCACGACCATCACGTCCGGCAGTTTGCCTGAAGCCAGGGTGATATTGAATTTATCCTCATACGAGCTGCTCGGCACCCATTGCAGATTCACATCCACTTTGGTCAACTCCTCAAGCTTCTGAATCACCGGGCTGTTTTCAGGCGGATTCTCGGCTTCAAAATTCGGAAGCATAATTGTAATCTGATCAGTTCCACCTGCAGCCGCTTCTCCCGAATCGGTTTTGTCCGTGGAGCAAGCCCCCAGAATCGTGCTCAGTAACAAAGTTGCAGAAAGTACTAGTGCAGCTTTTTGGATTCCCGCTTTTTGTCCCATACGTTCTCCCCCTTGGCTTTAGCCTTTGATTGAACCTAGCATGACACCTTTGGCAAAATGCTTTTGCAAAAACGGATACACCAGCAAAATCGGAATGGTACCTACAACGATCACTGCCATTTTAATGGACTGTTCCGGTGGCTGTACAAAATTGGGGTCCATATTGGCCATATCCCCAACACTTGCCTGCGAGAGCAGAACGATCTGCCTCAGCATCACCTGCAGTGGCCATTTGTCACTGTCGGAAATATACAGGAGGGCCGAGAAAAAGTTATTCCAGTGCCCTACGGCATAAAATAACGCAAACGTGGCAATCACCGGTTTGGATAATGGCAGGACAATTCGCCATAGTACCCCCAGATCCGAACAGCCGTCGATGCGGGCCGCTTCCTCCAGCCCGGGCGGCATTTGCTGAAAAAAGTTTTTGACAACTATTAAATTAAAAGCGCTGATTGCGCCAGGAAGCATAAGGGCCCAGTACGAATCGAGCAGTCCAAGTCCGCGAATGACGAGATATGTCGGGATCATTCCGCCACCGAACAGCATGGAGAAGATCACCATGTTCATCATGACGTTGCGGCCCCAGAAATCGCTTCTGGATAGCGGATAAGCCATCGTCAGCGTGAAGAACAGATTGACCAGCGTCCCCGCTACCGTCACAAAAACGGAAACGCCGATGCTGCGAAAGATCGTAGACGAGGAAAAAATATACTCATACGCGCTGAAGGAGAACACTTTCGGAATGAGAAAGAAACTGCGTTCCGTAATCTCGGCTTCGGTCGCGAAGGAATTCCCTATAATGTACAGGAAAGGAAGGACAGTCAGTATGCCCAGAATACCCAGCATAACGTAGTTGAAAATATCAAATACTTTGCCGGCAGGGCTGTTGTATAGACGGCTGTTCATGGGCGCTCCTCCTTATGAATGGATGTAAAATTTCTGGAAAGTCGCTTTTAATAAATCCCGGGGTGACCAAATTTTTTGGCAAGTTTATTGCTGCCGAGCACCAGAATGATACCTACGACCGATTTGAATAATCCTACCGCGGTGCTGTAGCTGAATGCTCCTTGCGTAATCCCCACCGTATAGACATACGTATCGAATACATCTGCCACATCCCGGTTGAGCGAGTTGGTCATCAGATAGATCTGTTCAAAGCCCGTATCCAAAAAGTTCCCCAGTCTGAGAATGAGCAGGATAACAATGGTTGTGCGAATCGCCGGCAGCGTAATGTGCCACATTCGGCGCAATCGTCCCGCACCATCCACAATGGAAGCTTCATACTGCTCCGTGTCCACGCCTGCGAGGGCCGCCAGGAAAATGATCGTTCCCCAGCCCATCTCTTTCCACATCATCTGAATGATAATGAGCGGCCGGAACGAACCCGGACTGGATAATACATCAATGGGCTTGCCTGTAATCCAGGCGATCAGGTCGTACAGTACCCCGCCCTGAGGGGTCAGGAACACGTAAGTGATACTGGCGATAATAACCATCGATACAAAGTGGGGCACATAGACCAGCGTCTGAATCGTTCTTTTGAAGAATGCGACCCTGATTTCATTCAATAATAAGGCGATAATAATCGGAGCCGGGAAAAAGAAAATCAGATCATACACAGCCAGGACCAGCGTATTACGAAGCAATCGAAAGAAATCCGGATTGGAGAAGAAGGTTGTAAAGTTCTCCATGCCCACCCATTCACTGTTCCGAATGCCGAGAAAAGGCTGATAATCCTGAAAGGCGATGACGATTCCCCACATGGGCAAATATTTAAAGATAACAAAGTACAGAAAACCGGGAAGCACAAGCACATACAGCCATTTGTTTCGTTTAATCTGCCTCTTCCAGTTGGACTCCCGCTTCATCGGCATGGCAGCCATTTCTGCCTGAGCTGCCGCAGCGGTATTCCCATTCCATTTGGTCTTCCCGTTCATAATCTCTCCCCTCCCCCATTTATGTAAGCGTTATCAATTAACTTGATATTCAGACTATACAGCCACCCTGTTTCCGGCAACCTTCATTTTTTGCTGATGTGCAGTATGAGGCTAGAAATCCCGCTATGACGCCATTTCCGCTTGGATTTGCACATATGTACAGAAGACGGTATTGCACATTTTTGCAGCTTTATCCTTCTTTGTTTCTCGTCATTCACACAGAAAACCGGAATCCAATGGAGCGGATCCCGGTGAAATAGAAAGGGTGTGAACACGTTATTTTCCAAACCACTGATCCCGATACTGGCTTGGCGTTACACCCTCCTGTTTTTTGAAGATGCGATTAAAATAGCTGTGCTGATAGCCAACGGCAGCTGCGATGTCATTGATTTTCATCGTTGTCTCACGCAGCAGCTGCTTGGCTGCCTCCATCCTTACTTTGGTCAAATAATCAATAAAGTTCATGCCAGATACCTGTTTAAAAGCTTTGCTGAGTGCATAGGGTGTCATCTGTTCCGCATCTGCGCAGCCCTCCAGGGAAATTTCGCTTCTATAGTGTTCATCCATATACAGCATTGTGCGTTCCACGATCTGCTTGAGCGGTTCCTGGGATCGCATTTCGATCTCCTGCACGTAAGGTTGCAGCACCTCAGCCATCATCCATTGCTTCATCTGTGCAGGTTCCCGGATCGCAGACAACCGCTCGTACATATTGCAGCCCCCAAACAGCTTGTAGGGCGTTACTCCCGTCTGCAGCATCATATGCTGCACACTTCCCAGCAATTGAAGCACCATCTGCTGCACCTGGAACTCGGTACTGCCCGTCCGGGTAACCTCGCTCATAAATAGGTCCATCACCCGTTCAGCTTCCTCTGGCTTGCCCAGCCTGATCGCCTGAATCAACTCGCGTTCCAGTCCCAGTGGATAAGCAGCTTCTTCCGCTCTGCGGAAACATTGCTCATCTTCCAGATCGAGAATCTGACTTCCCTCCTCTATGCTGCGATAAGCAACCGCCTGTTCCATTTCTACAAAGATGCCAGGCAATTCATGCAAGGAATCAGCCGGCCGACTGATCATGATCGTGACATTCATTTTGAGTGTTCGCCCAATAACCTCTACCAGCTCCTCTCCCCAGAGCAATGCCTGTGGCTTCAGCTGTTCATCCTTCGGTGCAATAACGAGCATGGCTGAAGAGAGGTCATGAAAGTTCATGACACTAATCTGCCCGAAGTAACTTTCAGCGACTTCCTCGATAATGTTTACCGCTGCAAATGTCACCAGACCGGTATCCTGGCTTCCAAATCGGCCCTGCAGCCGGGCGTAGCCCGTAAAGTACATCTGCAGCAGAAGAAACTGCTGCCCCTCCACTTCGAATCCCAGATTTTTCATTCGCTTCTGGAGATCTTGCTCGTTGTAGGCATATAAATGACCTTGAACCAGCTGCAGTACAAAGCTGTCACGCAAATGCGGGAGCTGCTCCTGCAATTGGCGGTGTGCAGTGATACTCTGGGAAGTGAGCTCATTCCACTGCTGCTCCAGCAGCTGGAATTCGTCCAGCTTCGGATGGGTCTGCGCTTCATGTTTGCCTGGTGTCAGAAGATGCAGCATTCTGGCAACCGGAGAGTAGATGCGGCGTGAAGCAAGCCAGGATAACATGAGTCCAAGCAAAAGGCTGCCTGCGCTTGCAATGACGATGATTTTGGATACCAGTTTCACTGGTGATGTGACAGATGTTAATGGTGCAGCAGAGACATAGGTCCACTCCGAATCAATCCGGCTCAATGAACCGTACGATACGGAGTAGGTCTGATCCTCATATTTGAACAAAAAGGATGTGCTGTCCTCATGAAGTGCAACCTCTTTCTTGAGCTGCTGTTCAAAAGCAGCATTCTGCTGACTCCCGCCCGGATTACCGGTGACCAGTGTATTTTTTTCCTGATCCATTAGAAAAGTTAATCCTTCATCATATGGAGTAAGCGTTTTCAACAAGCTGGCGACTTTCTCATTGTCCAAGGTAATGATCAGTGCACCGAAAGGATTATTGTTTTCGCCAGGGATCTTATGTACAAGAACCAGCGCATTGCTTGCATCGGTATGCAGCAGGCTGTTCTCTGTGGAACCTGTAGGTTCACTGCTTATGCTGGATACCCAGTCTGTCCAATACACGTGATTACCCATCGATAGATAACGGTCATATGCTTGTATTTTGGCATCATCTTTTAACTCATTATATTCCCGGTTAAACAGGATCGGTTTCGGTTCCTGCAAATACAGCTGCGCAGACTTGATCAGGGGATGTGACCCTTCCAACACATAAAGTGTGGTTACGATCTCCTGTGTTTCATTAAAATAATATACAAAGTCCAGCGTTCGCAGTGCATTGCCAAACCTCGGTTCAAAAGCCCAATGCGACAAGGTCATCTCCAGATAGGCCAGTTGGTCGTCCACATTGCGTGCCCGGTTCTCGATCTGGTTCTGATGCATGCGATTGAATTCATTTTCCATTCTGCCAACGACCAGTTGATACATCACGATACCTGTAATCAGTCCGGGAATGCTGGCAATGAGCAAAATAATGATCAGACTGTTCCGGTAAAAACGCCCCTTTTGGCGTCCATGCGTGAACCCGGGCAAACGCATAAGCCGGCCCGTAGGTTTTTCTCTTTTAGCCGTTTCCATCATCGCTCAC
Organism: Paenibacillus sp. MABNR03; assembly: GCF_050455445.1. Lineage (NCBI taxonomy): Bacteria > Bacillati > Bacillota > Bacilli > Caryophanales > Paenibacillaceae > Paenibacillus > Paenibacillus sp. MABNR03. The sequence continues at coordinate 5,140 of NZ_JBCIYR010000010.1, read as the reverse complement.
CTGCCTGCTTGCATGTGATCTGACTGTCATGGGACTCCCTCAACTCCCCTGCTGATTGGTTTTCATGAGAAAATATGGATGAAATCCGTTTCCTGTATTATACGCTCAATTTCCGGTGGAATGAAACGGTACGCAGCCGATCATTTTTTTAACCAATGTTTTATTAAGATGGCAAAATGGATTACAATAGGATAAAGCAAAACATGAAGGAGGCCTTTTTAATGAAAGAACAGACTTATTTTCAGGAACATAGAGAAAAACATCTGGCAGAACTGAACGAATGGTTGTCCATTCCAAGTATCTCGGCCATTTCGGCTCATAAAGAGGACATCAACCGTGCAGCTCAGTGGGCGGCGGATGCACTGACTCGTGCCGGCATGGAAAATGTAGAGGTTATTCAAACGGCTGGACATCCGATCGTCTATGCAGATCACCTGCATGCCCCAGGAAAACCAACGGCCCTGATCTATGGGCACTATGACGTACAGCCTGTCGATCCGCTTAACCTGTGGGATACGCCTCCATTCGAACCTACGGTTCGTGACGGAAAACTGTTTGCACGCGGTGCGACGGATGACAAAGGACAGATCTTTTTACATATCAAGGCGGTTGAAGCACTGCTCGCCGAAAACAAGGAACTTCCGATTAACGTGAAGTTCTGTATCGAAGGCGAAGAAGAAATCTCCAGTCCGAACCTGCCGATCTATCTGAACGACAATACGGACAAGCTGCGTGCAGATATGGTATTGATCTCTGACACTTCCCTGCTCGAAAAGGGAAAACCGGCCATCTCCACAGGTCTGCGCGGCCTTTGCTCGCTCGAAGTGGATCTGAACACAGCCAATACGGACCTGCACTCCGGTTCTTTTGGTGGTGGTGTACCAAACGCACTGCATGCACTCGTTTCCCTGCTTGCTTCGCTGCATGATGAGCAAGGCCGCGTGAGCGTGGATGGTTTCTATGATGGCGTTCTGCCGCTGTCTGCTGAAATGAGAGAAGAGTTCGTGAAGCAGGGCTTCAATGAAGAGCAGCTTCGACAGGATCTCGGACTGGAGCAGTTGTACGGCGAAGAAGGCTACTCGTTCGTGGAACGTGTTGGCGCACGTCCAACGCTGGAACTTAACGGTGTATGGGGCGGCTTCCAGGGCGAAGGTACCAAAACGGTCATTCCAAAAGAGGCTCATGCCAAAATCACATGCCGCCTTGTTGCCGACCAAGACCCACAACAGGTGCTGGACCGCATTGAAGCACACCTGCGTGCCCATGTTCAGCCAGGTGCAACACTGCATGTGAAACAAATCGAGAAAGCTTTTGCGTTTAATACCGATCCTACCGATCCGATCCTGCAAAAAGCGGCTGATGCATATGAGCAAGTGTATGGTGTTCGTGCCCTGTTTACCAAAGACGGCGGTTCCATTCCGATTGTGGAGAAACTGTCCCGTGTGCTTGGCGTACCAGCCGTCATGATGGGCTTTGGTTTGCCGGATGAGAACCTGCACGCACCGAATGAGCACTTCAACCTGGAGAACTTTGATAAAGGGTTGTTGACGATTGTTCAGTTTATGAAGAGCTTGTAAGTTGGAAGCTCATGTGAAAAATAAGTGCTGGGCAGTGTGCTGAAGTGGCCGTTTCGGTTCCGAATCGTTCTTTCGATCGCTGTTATCCCCGGATTTCTTTGATTCCCTTTTCCAAAGGGAGAAATCCCGGTGATAAAGGCGACCGCTCCGCTTCTCCAGAATCGATTTCGTTTCCTTCACTACTTTTCAGCATTTCCCGAACTGATTTTAAGATTGAGGCTATCTATACAAGTGGATAGTGGGTAAGTGAAATAAAAAGAGTGTCCCGTTTGATTTATGACGGGACACTCTTTTTGTCGTAAGAAATAATAGATCTAAGATAGAGGTTAATGTTAAATCTGACACTTGACCGTTTGACGAACAGATCGAGCGTTATTAAGCTGATTACCATGGGATCGGTGGTTTAATGAATCAGAGGCGCGTTATTCCTAGCTGTGGAAGTATTTCGAATAAGTAAACACTAAGATAATGTGACTGAAGTTCGTTAACTTTTGCATTCTGCATAAGTTCTCGCCATAAGGTGGTATGGATTCGTTAGGTGAAAAAACAAAGAGGCTTCCCTTCGGGGAAGTCTCTCTTGTTGTATGTCACTTATGTTCTAAACGTCGTGAAATTCAGCATATGCACAAGCTGCATCATGTGCGTAATTTCCTGCTGGACTTCGGAGGTGTCCGTACCTGCCATCGCCAGATTGGCCCGAAGCGTTCTACGGGTGTTTAGCATACCGTCGATTAATTTCATAACCGTGTTGCGACCACGGTGATCCACAATCATATACTTTTTGCGTGCATCCAGCTCCACCCATACGATATTGCTGAATGAGGTGAACAGATGTCTGCGGTACTGCTCCATATCGGTCTCATTGTAGTGCTCGCCATAAAAAGCGTAATACCCGTGTACGTGCAGCTTCTCCGCCAGCTCTGTGATGAACGGGTCGAATTCGAGCATAGCGTTACGTTCCATGTTTCACGCCTCCGTCATGCGTGATCCGCAGATCTCGTCTTTTTTGAGATCTATTTTAACATAGTCACTGGCATTTTGCGTAATGGCTATGATTCGGACAAAAATATAGGCTTCCATTGTTCTGTTCGAAACCACTCCCTTATGTTGAACGATGCACTTCTAATCGACATATAGTGTTCCAGCACATCCTATCTTTTTCGAATGGAAGGGAGAATACCGATGATTGTACACATCTACTGCATATGCTGGAATGAAGAAAAGATGCTACCGTTCTTTTTTCGCCACTATGATGACATCGCAGATCAATATTTCGTCTTCGACAACGGTTCAACCGATCAATCCCTCGCAATGTTGAAATCCCACCCCAAGGTGACTCTTGAACACTTTGATATCCAGGACAACTCGCTCATACGGTCCGCGCAGCATCTATTCAACCACTTCTGGAAAGCAAGCAGAGATAAGGCTGACTGGATTATTGTCTGCGACATCGATGAACATCTCTATCATCCAAACCTCCGACAATACCTCCAGCAATGTACCTCGCAAGGCATTACTCTAGTTGTTCCCCAAGGATATCAAATGGTATCTGATTCCTTTCCTGAAGACGGTGAAACGTTATGCCGATCTGTACGAACGGGAGTAAGGAGTACTCTGTTTGACAAACCCCAAATCCTTAATCCAAGTGCTATCCAAGAGATGAACTTCGGACCCGGGCGACATCAAGCTGCGCCTTTCGGAGAACTCGTCCGGCCTCACTCGAGTGAAGTACTGCTTCTGCACTACAAGTATCTGGGCATAGAATACCTGAGTTCGCGCTACTCCACTCTGAAGCAGGGACTTCGTGAAGATGACACTGCTAATCGCTGGGGTTTTCATTACCTATGGGATGAAGCGGAAAAACGCCGTCAATTCGAAGTTCTGAAGAACCAATCCGTAATTGTACTGTAACTCAATGGGTAGAAAAACTGTCATCGCCTTAAGGTACGGAATAGGATACAAAAGATTCCAGTATTACTCTCTTAATCTTCCAAGTTAACCCTGTTAAATCAAATAGAAAGGAGGTGATGCTCAATGGCTATTCTATCGTCAGGACCCATTGAAAATAATCTTGTTGCAGGCACAAGGCCGGTTCAGCAAATTACTATCATTTTAACCAACAGAGATGCAGCTAACTCCGCAACAGTTCTGATTCAGGGCTATTCTTTGCTCGGTGTACGAATGCTGTATGTGCTTGAGGAAATTTCGCTGGCACCCGAAGTGTTTATAACCAAAAATTATGCTGCAAATACGAATGAATACGAATTTGTATTTACGACAAGCGGGCCTGCCGAAGGTCTTGTTGAAATTTCGATGTGGGGTCAGGACGGTACGGGTAATCTTGTCAATGCACAGCGCATTGTCGCGGATGAACAGTTGGATAATTAAGGAAAAATCAGCAAATGAACTGAGGCAAACTTACAAACGCAACATATCATTGAATCATATCTTATAGAGAACTTGTTCTTTTCAGAACGATGTTCACAAACTTTTTTAAGGAGGTGTTTAGGTATGGCTGTTCTTTCAACCGGTCCCATTGCCAATGCTCCAGTTAACGGAGTGAGACCCACGCAGACTGTCACCGTTCTTATCGATAACCCTAACCAGGTAAGCTCCGCCAATGTATTGATCCAAGGCTACTTTCTGTCAGGCACCAGAATACTGTATGTACTGGAAAACAGATCACTCGCTCCCAATACAGATGTGAACCTCTCTTACTTCGCCAATCTCGATGCATTCGAGTATGTGTTTACGGTAACCGGTCCGGCAGAGAATGACATCCAGATCTCCGTTTGGGGCAAAAATGCAAGCGGACAATTGGTGCCAGCCCACCGTCTCGTGTCCGACGAGCTCCTGGGTTCCAGTGTTGGACCTCAGGGTACTCAGGGTACTCAAGGACCTCAAGGTACTCAGGGACCTCAGGGTACCCAAGGACCTCAGGGTACTCAAGGGCCTCAAGGTACTCAGGGACCTCAGGGTACTCAAGGGCCTCAGGGTACTCAGGGACCTCAGGGCGTTCAAGGGGATCAAGGACCTCAAGGTGACCAAGGGCCTCAGGGCGACCAAGGACCTCAGGGCGACCAAGGACCTCAAGGTACCCAAGGACCTCAAGGCGACCAAGGGCCTCAGGGCGACCAAGGACCTCAAGGCGATCAAGGGCCTCAGGGCGACCAAGGACCTCAAGGTGACCAAGGACCTCAAGGCGATCAAGGGCCTCAGGGCGACCAAGGACCTCAGGGCGACCAAGGGCCTCAGGGCGACCAAGGACCTCAAGGCGATCAAGGGCCTCAGGGCGACCAAGGACCTCAAGGTGAC
>NZ_JBCIYR010000010.1:0-153 GCF_050455445.1 Paenibacillus sp. MABNR03 | reverse complement strand
TACACCAAGGACCTCAAGGCGATCAAGGGCCTCAGGGCGACCAAGGACCTCAGGGCGACCAAGGACCTCAGGGCGACCAAGGACCTCAGGGTGACCAAGGACCTCAAGGTGACCAAGGACCTCAGGGTGATCAAGGACCTCAGGGCGACCAAG
>NZ_JBCIYR010000009.1:0-118805 GCF_050455445.1 Paenibacillus sp. MABNR03 | reverse complement strand
TACCCATCCCGAACACGACCGTTAAGCCCTCTAGCGCCGATGGTACTTGGACCGAAGGGTCCTGGGAGAGTAGGACGTTGCCAAGCAAAGAACCACTGCCGATGTCATCGGTGGTGGTTTTTATTTGTTTACATTTTAGCGTAGAAAAAAAGCACTATTTTGAAATAAAGTTGAACATAGATCAAAGAGAAGGCACTGTTTAATTAAACAGTGCCTTCTCTTATTATGGATTCGGAAGCAGGTTCCGAGCGATGAATATATATAGGGGAGAATCCCCGTTGAAATATTGATCTATCCTAGATCTAATTCTAAAAAAGGGTAGCATTTCAATATAATTAAGACCAGTTAGCGGCCTGTGGTGCTTTTTTCTTGTGAATATTTAGTAGTCGGGTGCGTTTGACTCGTTGCTTTTTCTGATCTTCCAGCAATTTCTTGACGCCTCTGATCAGAAGCCGATATCTCAATTCATCATCATGTCCGAGCTTATGCATTTCTTCGAAATACGCTTTGTTCATTCGTTCGTACACCATCCAATCATGTTAATAATTCAACATTATCATAGTGAACTAAACAAATTCTAAACAACTGCGGCATCAGGATAGGGATCAGATGAAACGCACCAAGGAAACTAAGGATAATAGAACAAAAACAATGGAACATAAAATAACAAACTCATGATAAGCAAGTTCAGATTAACAATCTCATGACTCAGAAAACTAAACTCTGGCTTTCCATCGCTCATACCAACTCCGAATTTCAGCTGATGGCACAGTATCCAGATCTTGCTGAAGCATGTATTGAATGGTTTGGTACCGTGCCTCTACGGAGGCGTAATCCCCCAAGAAGTCATAGATCTCCATTTGTCTCAGATAGGCTTCTTCATAATATGGATGAATATAACTGAGGCGCTGGTATAATGCCAGAGCTTCCATCCAGTTTTCCTTTTCTGTATAATAAGCAGCCAGCTTGAGTGCATGGTGTATAAAAAGGTTCCGCAGTCGCTCCCGTTCAGACAAGGTCCATAGATAATCGAATTCTTTTAAGTAATCATCTTTGTATGCTTCAATGATTTCGCTGGCATCTTGTTCGTTATCAGGCGTGATCTCATCCAAGCTGCGAATGGACTGTTCCCACTTTTTCGTCAGGTTAATGTTGCCCTCCAGCCGCATACAGTATCCTTCTGCTCCACTTGTTTTCTCGATTGGAAGATCCACGTTGACCTGTTTGAGACAGCGGCGTATATGATAGACGGTTGTATATAAGTAGCTTCGGGCTTTCTCAAGATCTGTATCCGGCCACACTTGCTCTATAAGGGTATGATTGCTGACAAATTCGTTGACGTGATGAAAAAGCAGTGCAAACAATACTTGAGATTTTTGAGTGCGCCATTTAATCGGCAGTTCCTCGGAACCTCTGCTTATTTTCAATGAACCAAACATGCTTATGGTTACCTCAGCAGGTTCTTCATTGGCAGCAGAATAACTTAAACGTTTCTGTATGCGATTCACCGTTTTGGAGAGCCGATCCATGTTCAGTGGCTTAAGAACATAATCCAGTGCATTAAGCTCGAATGCTTCCAGAGCATGGTTATCATATGCTGTAACGAAAACTATTTCAGCCGAAGGACACAGGGAGACCAGCCTTTCCGCTGCTTCCAGGCCATTCATCTCAGGCATCTGTATATCAAGAAAGATGATATCGGGACGTAAGTCCGTAATCTGTTCTATCGCGCTTTCAGCATCCATAAATACGCCGACAATAGTGATAGGTACCAGCTTTTTGAGTAAGTTTTCCAAATGAATGAGGGCCAGGTGTTCATCATCAATTAACACGGCACGAAACATGGTTAATGATCTCCTTTCTTAGTTTGATTGGACATGACGTCTACTTGTTGAAAGGTGGCTGAACCTCATCGGGAATGAAGAAGGAAACAGTCGTACCAATCCCAGTCATGCTGGAGATGGTTAAACCTGAATCATACAGCTGCAGGAGCCGACGATTGGTATTTCTCAGTCCAATTCCCCCCAGGGAAGAGCCAAATCGAAGGCCAAGCACTTTGTCGGCTTCTTCCGGACTCATTCCCTTTCCGTTGTCAGAGACACGAAAGTGAACTCCTCCATCTTGACGTTTTACATCTATGGTGAGCGTGCCGCCACTTTTCTTGCTCAGTAATCCATGACGAATTGCATTTTCCACAAGGGGCTGTAGTGTCAGCGGAGGCAGCATAATGGTGTTTAAGTTGGTATCCATGTTGCGCTTGATATCGATTCTTGGACCAAATCGTTCTTTCTCAATATACAGATAGGCGTTCACGAGATCGAGCTCATGAGAAAGAGGCACAAGCTGCTGCAAATTGATGAATTGGAAACTGTATCTTAGATATGTCGAAAAGGCATCACCCAAGTGTCTCATTTTTTCGGTGTCTATTTCGCTAAGTGCCATTAACGAATTCAGTGTATTAAACAAAAAGTGAGGCTGTATCTGCGCTTGCAGATAGGCAGCTTCCATCCGAAGATGCTCTGTGAACGATTGCTTGAGCGTAGTGAGCGCACCTACACGATATCGAAGCTCAAGCGCGTTTACCGGCTTGCTCACATAGTCGCTTGCGCCTGCGGCAAAGCCGTTATAGATATCCTCAGGCTGGCTTCGGGCCGTAAGCAAGAGAACAGGGAGCTCAGCCAGAGTGAACCGGTCTCTAATCCTGCGGGTTAATTCGTATCCAGACATATGGGGCATCATCACGTCTGCTATAACCAGATTCCAAGGCCTTGAGAAGAGCAGCTCCAATGCTTCCTGGCCGGATAGAGCAGGGACTATTTCATACATATCCCGGGATAGAATTCGCGTGAGTACTTCCAGGTTCACGGGGTCATCATCGACTGCCAGAATGCTCATTTTGGTTGCCGGGTAAGAATCGCTCTGCTCTGCAGCAGCAGCCAGGTCATAGACCTGAAGCATATCGGTTGCCCAATCCAAGCGGGATTCCTTCACTTTGGCTTGATTATCTTTGGTAGGATTAACTGATTGTACCTGCTGGCTCGATAACGGCAAATTAAAATAGAAATCTGATCCTTTGCCTTGCACGGAGTCTACCTGAAGCTCAGATCCATGGAGCTGCAGCAATTGAGCAGAAATACTCAGCCCCAGCCCAAATCCACCGCTCTCCTTCATGCCTTCAGTGCCTTGCTCATATCTACCCAATACCCGGTGAGAGGTGTCCTCATCCATACCAACACCGGTGTCCTTCACATGTATTGAAACGGTATTGCCATGATGAATAGCTTGAATGATCACTTCTCCTTGCGGAGTGTATTTGATCGCATTATGCATCAGATTGAACATGACTTGAATCAACCTCTTCTCATCTGCCCAGACCGGAGGCAGCTCTTCCGGGATGTCTACCCGAATCGTGAGCGGTTTGCCTCTGATCATAAACCTCAGCATATCGACTACACCAAAAGCAATGGACTGCAGCCGAACAGACTCTGGATGGAGAACAATACGTTTTTCCTGGAGCCGGGCAATATCCATCAGATCATTCAGCAATGTGGACATGCGCCTGCCGATCTGGACCAACAACCTCATATCCTGTACACTGGCCTCTTGTAGGGTTGCCTTCTCGTTACTGATTATGGTTTCTGCAATATTGATTATGCCATGCAGTGGTGTACGCAGCTCGTGGGAGGTATTGGCCAGGAATTCATCCTTCATCTTGTCACTAAGTTCCAACTGAAGAGCATAACGTTCATTTTCCATGGTATGGCGGAAGTACTTTTTGAACCAGTAGGATGAGAAGCAGATAATGGCTGCAATCATATCCATAGGATAAAATGTCGCAGGCAATCCGGCTGCATGCTGTACGATGCCCCAGACGCAGCTGGACAGTATGGCCAGAGCGGCCAAAATCAAAAACAGGCCATCGGGCAGCCTTTGAATTTTTATTTTGATAATCATCCATAAGGCTACAGCTAACTGCAGGTTGAATATGGCATAAAATACCCCTGCTGATTGTGTAACTGCCGGGAAAGGCATAAGAATCAGACTGCAAATATATACAGCACCGACCGCGTAGAGTACCCTGCAAACTTTGGTATGCTGTTTGAAGAAGCTGTGCGTCAGGCTAAGAATCAATGTGGACAGAAGAATATAAGCAGCTAGCCGGATTTTGACTGTCCACGCGTAGCTGAACGGCAGCCACTGAGCGAACAGGTTATCATTGTCTGTTGAGATCGATATGGCTGCGACAAGCAGCAGCAGCGCGAATTTCAAGAATTCTCTTTGGCCTGGTTTGAATAGGAAAAGAATAAAGGCATATATCATATGCAGCAGCATAATGACGATTGTAAACAACTGGAATCCAATGGAATACCAGCGTTTGGTATCTATCGCAGCCTGAGTACCGAACTGAACGGAAGAGACAATTCCTCCATGAACCTGCTCTGCAAAAGGCCGGATCTCCACGAAAAGTTCAATTTCCGAAATACCGTGAACATTCTCAGGCGCAACGTAGGAGGCCGTATATGTACTGAACTCCGGATGACCAAAGGAACGTGGGACATAGGCAGGATCAAATTGCCCAAATTCGGCGGCTACCTTGCCGTTAATGGTGACCCGGGAGGCAGATTGAATCTTGTTGAACCAAAATGTGTATACCTCATCTGGCTTAAGATTAACAAGCATTCGCAATCTATAAGTACCCGGCTCGGAGGCACTTCTTTCCTTGTAGACATCTTGCTTTTTCCAGTCCCCTGGTACTTGTATGGATTGCGGTTTTTTGAATAATTCCGGGGAGGTTCCTATGTCCGCTTGTCCCGGATAAAAATCCCATTCTCCATCCAGGGTAATAGGTTTCGAAGAACTAAGATCCAATGAAGACAGATCCAAAACGCCTTTATCAATCATCGGCCGCTCAGCGGGCTGTGAGTAGTCAAACCACACTAGTCTGAGGGCGGTGAGGATAACGATAAAAGAAATCAGGAGCATTATACTTCTCGGTTTTAAAACAAATGTTGTCCTTTTCATAACTTCTCATATTCGACAAATTTCCCGAAAAACCTTTATAAAAACATGTATTGCATTCGGCAGCCTTTCAGTTGAATTTAACGGTATGAACGCTTCCACGCCAAAGGAAATTGCCAACGCAACGACGGGCAGTAATGGTCGATTCGATATTTGAATATAATGGTTGGTATAGTCTTTGTGCGACCATTTCCCTTCGCAAATTGAGGGGATATAAAAAAACCTCCCGGATCCTTAACAAGGGGTCCAGCAGGTTTTTTAGGTTGTTGATGCTAGGCTTTATTCAAGGGTTAAACCATGTCTCCTCTCCGAAACGGCACGTTTCCTATAGTAGACCGCAATAGTCATGAGGACAAGCATCTCAGAGAGCGGTACAGCAAGCCATACACCAGTTACACCCCAGAATGATGGAAGGACTGCGATTAATGCAATCATGATGATCATTTCACGTGCAACTGTAATCCAGATTGCCATTTTAGCATTTCCAACCGATTGGAAGTAGGTGCTCATAACAAAGTTAATCCCCATAAACAAGTAGGCAAAAGTAAATATTCTTAACCCGTATACAGCGCTATCGGTGACACTGGTACTAAAGTTTCCGAAGATTTGCACAAAATAAGGCGCTCCCCATTGGACGACAAGCAGCAGAATGACACCACAGGCCAGAGCCGTTCGGGAGGCTATGCGAATGGTTTGCTTTTCGCGTACCAGCTGTTTCGCCCCGTGATAGTAACTGATCAGCGGCTGTGCAGCAGATGCCAGACCCAGAAATGCCAGCAAGACTACTCCGTGGATATAATTCAGTACTGTAAAGGATGCCACGCCATCCGTACCCGCAATGCGGTCCAGTGAAATGTTGTGTGAAACGGAGAAGACAGACATGCCGAGTTCCGCAAGAAAGCTGGGAAAACCAATAAGGACAATGGTGCCCAGCAGTTTGTTATTCCATCTGAACCGGGTGAAGGTAAGGTTATTCGATTTTTTGAAAAAGTGAGACAGCAGGACAAGCAGGGCAAGAGACGCCGAGACGATTGTACCGATGGCAACACCTTGCACTCCCCATTCGAGCACATATAGAGTCACATAATTGAGAACGATATTGGCTACAGCAAATGTAATCTGTGCATACATGGAGGTATTGGGATCACCGTCGTTACGAACAAAAATGGTAAGTGCATTCTCAATGGTGAAAACAAACCCGAACAGCAGCATGATGTTCATATAGTCAGCGGCATATGGGAATGTTTCGGCATTGGCGCCCAAGGCATAGACCAACTGATCCTTGAAGGTAAACGCAGTATATCCTATAGCTATCGTAATCAGCAGAATAATCGTTATGGATTTCGTAAATATTTGTTTGGCCGTGGTGATATCCCTTTTGCCCATATAGGTTGAATACAGGGTTGCCCCGCCCATGCCAATCCACAGCGACATGGCAACGAAGAGGGTGTATACCGGTGAAGCAATGCCAATTCCGGCGAGCGCTGTAGATCCAAGTTTGTGTCCAACCATGATGCCATCGATAATAAAGTTAAAAGCTACGACCAGCATCCCCAGTATGGATGGCACAAGATAACTTACAAAAGCTTTTCCAACGGATTGCTTTTCCAGGGGATGCGTCCAATTCGTATTCATAATGACCTCCGTTTAGTAAACTGAATGTTCGTTTTATAATAAATAATACTGAACGTTCGTTCTGTATAATAACACGTGTTGAATTTGCTTGGCAACTTTTCCTGAGAACCATCGTTTAGATAATAGAGTTAATCAGCGTTAATGCAGTTTTATCGATAAAGAAAAGAGGGAACTGTGATATGAAGCAAAATAAATATGATGAAGCTGAGTTTTTCAGCGAATATAGCCAGATGGCTCGTTCCACTCAAGGGCTGAAGGCTGCAGGTGAGTGGCATGAGCTTCAAATGATGCTGCCCGAGCTGAAGAACAAAAACGTGTTGGATCTGGGATGCGGCTTCGGATGGCACTGTCGGTACGCACGAGAGCAGCAGGCAAAATCAGTTATTGGGGTGGATTTGTCTGAGAAGATGCTGGATCGTGCACGGGAGATGACGGATGATTCGCAGATCGAGTTTAGGCAAATGGCGATTGAGGATATTGAGTTTGAGCCTGAACAATTTGATGTGGTGATTAGCTCACTTGCACTGCACTACATTGAACGTTTGGACCAGGTATATGCTCGAATCAATACATCCCTCGTCCAGGGTGGTACATTTGTATGTTCAGTGGAACATCCGATCTTTACAGCCCGTGCTGCTCAAGACTGGCATTATGGTCCCCAAGGCGAAATTATGCACTGGCCCGTGGATGATTATCATCAGGAAGGCGAGCGCATTGCCAATTTCCTGAATCATGACGTGGTTAAATACCACAGAACATGGGCGACCCACCTGAATGAACTGATTAAGGCAGGATTTGTGATTCAGCAGGTGGCCGAATCCAAACCTTCGCCTGAGATGATGAACCAATATCCTGGCATGCGAGACGAGAATCGTCGTCCCATGTTTCTTATGATTGCTGCGGTCAAGGCTTGAGATGTCTGCACGATTGATTCGAAAAGTTAGTCCCAAGCGGCATAGCTTGGATATGGATTGACCAGTATGGTTCGGCTCGTTGGAACCCTGCTGGTTTATTTTTATTTAGAAAGAGAAATGAGAGAAAATGATCAGACCGGGAACCAAACTGGAAATGAACCAGTCTTATTAAGTGAGGTGAACATCCGTTGGACTATCAATTTCTGGCCCAGGCCCAGACGATCGACAATTACACACTCAGCAGCATGATGGATGACTATGGGAATGATGTGTGGAACTATGCTTACTTTTTGACCAGAAGTACAGAGCAGGCAGACGAAATATCACAGCAAGTATTTATTCAGGCATATTCCGGGATTAAACACTTTCGCGGGGAGTGTTCCCTGAAAACCTGGTTGCTCACCATTACCAGAAATACGACATTTACATACCGGAAATCGAGGTTTTTTCGCAGCAGTTTATGGGGGGAGACACTACCGATTGAATCAGAACAGGGTCCTTCACATATTCATGAGATGACGCCTGCACAATATGCCCATCCCTCAGCTGAAGCCGAGGTAATAAGTAGGGAGCATGTACATGAAATATGGGACATCGTCATGGCTCTGCCGGATAAGTTTCGTGAGATCTTGTTGCTGCATCTAAAATACGAGCTCACCATGAACGAAATTGCTGAAATGCTGAGAATCAGTACAGGCACGGTGAAATCGAGGTTATCACGGGGCAAAGATAAAGTGCGGAAGCAATGGGAGGAGAGAAATAGATGAGGTTCAAGGATGAGGACTGGGAAAAAGAAATCCGCAAGGAGCCATTTGCATCGTCTCCTTTTCAAGACCAGCACAAGCAGAATGTACTTCGTCAGGTGGAATGGATGAAAACGGGTGAGGAACATGTCAATGATGCTCCAGATCACAAACAGAAACAACATATTATGAAGCGGAACCGTCGAACTGCTCGTTCACGTCCCCGGAAAGTTGTTGTAGTGACGACAGTTGCGGCAGTAGCTGCAGCAGCTATCTTATGGAATGGACAGGTTCTGGAACCCATTGTAGAGAGGGTGTATCCTCTATCTGCTCTGCAGCTCTCGGATGACCCTAGCATGAACCTGCTAACAAGTGAGATGAAGCAAACTGTGGCTATGTCGATGAGAGACTATCTAGGTAAACAACTGGAAGTCCATTATGCTAAGAAAGGGCCAATTACTGGCTGGGTATATATCGAGGCTGGCGACGTGAATAAATCAGAGTATGCCAAGATGTGGCTGGATGGGAAGACTGGAGCACTGGTGGAAGCCGATATGCGAAGTGAGATGTCTGGCAACGAGCTGGAGCACCGATTTTTGCGTCAAGTCCCTGGTCTTCTTAAAGGAATTAACAGTGATCCAACGTTGAAGCCGATCTCAGCCAGACGTTATGTGAAGATGAAGCAGGGTCAGGAGAAGCCTGTATGGTTCACCACATTATTTTTGGAGAACGGGAAGGGCAGTGGCAGCATTGAGTGGACACGGGATGAAGCAGTTTCGGTTTCTGGTACGGTGAGTAGCGACACAGTATCCACAGATCTGATAACCAATGCGAGAAGCTCGATTGAAGCCTTGTCTGGTGAGCCAGCACCAGCTTTGAAAAGTGTAACGTTTACTCAAAATGATAAGCAGCTTGAAGAAACAACGGCCCTCTATTTTGGTGATCGGTATTTGGTAAGGAGTGTTGGTGGGAGATATAGCAATGAATATACTGTAATGGATTTTCAGAGGGGCGTTCCAGAACTCGTCACCATAGAGGATCAAGAGCAATATATTGAGAAATTACTTACCTTGGACGAAAAAATAATCAGGCAGAATGCAGAACCCATAATCCAAAAAATGTTCGGTATTGATCTTGATAAATATGTCTTTGAGCGGAATACAAACAATATTGGCATGGCAACATTCCGCTTGGAAGAGATGGCCAATACGATTCAAGTTCGTTATGAAGAAGATGCACGCATTACCATGATTACAATATCAGATCTATAAGTTTAATCCGTATGGTACAATCCTAATAGCTGAGGAATTGAACATAAGGAGAGCATAATGAAATATTTGGTGAGTTCATGTCTGGCAGGAGTAGCTTGCCGTTACAACGGAACAGCGAGTCTGGATGAGAAGATTCAGGAGCTCGTAGCGCAAGAGCAGGCCATGATGGTCTGTCCGGAACTGCTCGGTGGATTCTCCACCCCGCGGGAACCGGCAGAAATTATCGGAGGTACAGGTAAGGATGTGCTCGCAGGCACAGCCCAGGTGATTGAGAGAGGTGGCAGGGACGTTACAGATCTGTATATTAAGGGAGCCTATCAAACGCTGGAATGGGCCAAAAGACTGGATGTTACTTGTGTAGTGTTGAAGGAATTCAGTCCTTCCTGCGGCACACAAGCCATCTATGATGGTAACTTCGCTAATCACAAGGTACAAGGTGAAGGCGTCACATCCGCTCTGCTTCGGCAAGAAGGCTATGAAGTCATTTCGGAAATTGAATTCATGGAACAATTGTAAACTGTACAGCGTAAGGAACAAGCCGCCCAGGAGAATAATCAACTTCGAAGTGGCTTTTTTCTTTGTAACAACACAATACTTACTTTTAAATACTGAGAAACAATAATGTGCGTACTTTTAATTTGTGGTTATAGATTCTAAACTAATACTTAAGCAAATGATGAAAATAATGAAGACACCGAGAGTCAGCATACCATTCAATAATAAAAGAGAAGGAAGTGGAGTTTCATGGAGCCTACAACACAAGCAATGAAAAAGGAAGAAATTTTGAACGCGTATCATTTCCGGCATGCAACGAAGGTATTTGACGATTCACGCAAAATTTCGGATGAGGATTTTGAATTTATTCTGGAAACAGGAAGGTTATCACCGAGTTCGATCGGATTCGAGCCATGGAAGTTCTTGATCGTGCAAAAACCGGAGCTCCGCCAGCGCTTGTCTGAAGTATCCTCCGGGGCTCAGAAGCAATTGGCGACGGCAAGCCACTTTGTGATTATCCTGGCCCGTTCGGACGCAAGTTATAATTCCCCCTATGCGGAGTACATGCTCAAGGAAATTAAGGGCATGCCGGATGACGTATTTGAGTTAACAAGTGCGGCATATGGAAATTTTCAAAACAACCAGCGTCTGCTTGAGAACCCAAAAACTCTATTCGATTGGGCATCCAAACAGACTTACATTGCACTCGGCAACATGATGACCTCGGCAGCTCTTATTGGCATCGATTCTTGCCCGATTGAAGGTTTCAGCTACCAGGATGTGCATCGTATTCTCGAAGAAGAAGGTTTGCTGGAAGATGGAGCATGGGATATCTCCATGATGGCGGCCTTTGGCTATCGAGCAGAGGATCCCAAACGTGAGAAGTCTCGGCAGCCCATGGACAAGATTGCACAATGGATTGAGTAAATAACTTCGTATAAAGTAGGCCTCTGTTATCTCCCGTCACGTCAAGGAGGTATCAGGGGCCACTTTTGTAATGGCCTACGATTAGATAAAACTCTACACTTAAAAAAATCTTGCATATACATAGATGTCTATGTATAATGAGAGCATGCCAAAATACAATGCATTCGCACTAATCGCAAGGATCAGGGATCATGTGAACAAACGAATTATTCAGGAACTGGAGCAACACGATATTACAGGCATTGTTCCATCCCACGGAGATATTCTGATGTTTCTGTACCTTGAAGATTCACTATCCATTAAGATGCTGGCTGAACGCGTTCATCGTACACAGCCAACGGTGACTGTCCTGGTGAACAAGCTGGAGAAGCTCGGCTATGTGGAACGCAGCAAGAGTCCGGAAGACAGCCGGGTGAAGTTTATTCGTCTCACAGAGCAAGGACGGCAGTTAAAGCCCATTTTTGAACAAGTATCGGAGACGATTCGTGACATGGTCTATGGCGATATGACGGATGAGCAAGCAGAACAGCTGGAGAGTCTATTGATTGGAATCGTCCATAGACTATAAAAAAGAGAAAAAATTTTTTTGGGTAAAAACATAGATATCTATGTATAAAGTTGTGTACCATTGGAGTCCATATGAAGCAACATAATATAACACCAATCTGGAGGGATTTTATTCATGAAACATCTTATCGTATATGCACATCCACACGCAGACAGCTTCAATCGCGCCATTCTGAATACAGCAGTAGAGGCACTTGAAGGCCAAGGCCATGATGTTGTTGTTCGTGATCTGTACGCCTTGGAATTTCAGCCGGTATTAAGCGCAGCTGATACGGCTTCCATGCGTGCGGGACAGATTCCACAGGATATTGCTGCTGAACAGCAGTATGTCACGGATGCCGATGCAATTACGTTTATCTACCCAATCTGGTGGACTGGGCTGCCGGCAATTTTGAAAGGGTACGTTGACCGGGTATTTGCTTATGGCTTTGCTTATGCTTCAGGCGAAGCAGGAATCGAGAAGCTGTTAACAGGCAAAAAAGGACTGATCATCAATACACACGGTACACCTAGTGACATATATGACCAGATTGGCATGACTGCTGGTATGAAAATGACTTCCAATGTCGGAATCTTTGATTTCGTAGGAATTGAGTCCGTGGATCATTTGTTCTTTGGCAGTATCGGATATCTGGATGATGCGGCCTATCAGTCCATGCTGGAGCAAGTGAAGCAAACGGTAAGCACCAAATTCTAACGAATACTAATGCAACAATTGGCAGGTCGATTCGCACGATGAATCGACCTGTTTGGTTTGCAAAATAGAAGAAAGGGGGTATAATCGTACCCATGGAACCTTTACTCATATTTAAAGCTTTGTCCAACGAGACACGCAGGCAGATACTGTCATGGCTCAAAGATCCGGAGCAGCATTTCTCACCTCTGGAATTGTCCCAGCATCCCGATGGAGGGAAGAGCGGGATCTGTGTCGGAACCATTCAGATGAAGGCTGGATTGGCTCAATCCGTCATATCCAGTTATTTGCTGACCATGCTCAAAGCCGGGCTGCTGCTCTCCGAGCGCAGGGGCCAGTGGACGTATTATCGCCGCAACGAAGAAACCATTCGTCAATTTGCCGAGTATGTACAGCACGAGTTATAAAGCCGGACGCCAGGACGGAAGCAAGAATGCAGCAGCAGGCGGGGATTCCGTCCGGATGTAAACGGCGAAGAACAATGCTGTTACTCCTATTTTTATGTGTTTTTACATCTATATATCTGGATATACAAAAATATATCTCACCAAAGGAGAACTTCTCATAATGACTACTGATAACCAAGTTTCATCCCATAAACAACATATTAGCGACGTTAAGCTGTCCATCCTGGATCTGGCTCCTGTCGTTGTGGGTGCTACACCTGCAGATGCGCTCCGGAACAGTCTGGATCTGGCACAGCATGCGGAGCGTTGGGGATACCATCGCTACTGGGTGGCTGAGCATCATAATATGCCCGGTATTGCCTCTTCCGCTACATCGGTAGTCATTGGATACCTGGCAAGTGGCACGAACACCATCCGTCTTGGTTCCGGTGGCATCATGCTTCCCAACCATGCACCACTCGTTATTGCCGAGCAGTTCGGTACACTGGAATCGCTGTACCCGGGCCGCATCGATCTGGGACTGGGGCGTGCACCAGGGAGTGACCGCCGCACATCACTAGCATTGCGCAAAGACCTCAACAGCGGAGAAGATTTCCCGGAATTGCTGGCTGAGCTTAGAGCATACTTTGATGCTTCTGCCACTTCCTATCATGCACCTGTTCGCGCGGTGCCAGGTGAAGGGCTGAACATCCCGATCTACCTGCTCGGTTCCAGTGATTTCAGTGCACGTTTGGCAGGGCAGCTCGGATTGCCATTTGCTTTTGCCAGCCACTTCTCGCCGGATTACACCCGCATAGCGCTTGAAACATATCGAAGCAGTTTCCAGCCTTCTGACACGCTGAAGGAGCCGCATGTTATTGTAGGTGTGAACGCGGTTGTTGCAGATACGGACGAAGAAGCCGCATGGCTGGGTACAACCATGCAGCAGCAGTTCCTGAACATCATCCGCGGGACGACAGGACTGGTGCAGCCACCAGCCGACATGGAAGGCAAATGGACTGACCGGGAGAGAGCCGGTGTGGAGCAGACGCTGAAAGCAGCCGTCAAGGGCTCGCCTGAAACGGTACGTAGACAGCTTGAATCGTTCATTGCCCAGACACAAGCGGATGAGCTTATTATTACATCCATGATCTATGACCACCAGGCACGTCTGCATTCTTACGAATTGATCGCGCAATTGGCGGGCAAAGCTTAAGTTTGGCAGCATCTGTACAAAAGCTGAAATAACGGATTCATGAACGGTTCGTCTCGCAAGGAGGCGGGCCGTTTTTATATATAATGGGTACATTCCAATAGATATATGAGGCAGTCCTGATTTTTTAGGGTAAAATGACATTACGGTCTATTTTGAAACGGTTAAATGTGCCATGCGTATAAACCAAGAGCATTATACATATGTTGGCTTGTACAAGGTGCTTTATTCGCCATGAGAATGAAGCATCAGTTGGACAGCTTATTTTTTATCATGATCATGATACATAAGAGAGGAAGACATGCCATGGAGCAACCCGAACAACCCCGCATTTGGCCGGATCGGTTTAAGCGGTTTTTTCTAAACAACAAGTTTGTCCTGTTTTTGCTCATTCTGCTGCTGGTCGGATTGAACGTGATGGTGCTAACGAAGATATCCTTTGTTCTGCATCCGTTAGCAGTGCTGATCAAGACAATAGTACTGCCGATCATCCTGTCCGGTATCCTGTACTACCTGCTGAATCCGCTGGTTGATGTAATGGAAAAGTGGAAGATCAAGCGCGGGTGGTCGATTTTGATCCTTTACCTCGCGATTGGCGGCATTTTGACGGTAGTGGTACTGGCAGTCATTCCGGTGCTTCGCAATCAGATTATGGGACTTATCGCCAACTTCCCGATGTACAGTGAGAATGTCAGACAGCAGTTCGAGGAGCTGACAGGCAGTCAGCTGTTCGGTCAGGTCCAGGAAACGGTGAATCTGAACTGGCAGGATTGGTGGGGAACGATCTCCGAGAAAGCGACGGAAATTCTGAATACCACCTGGAACAAACTTGGCGGTTTTCTTGGTGCCTTTACCGAGACGGTGTTATCCATTGTAACGGTTCCGTTTATTCTGTTTTACCTGCTTAAGGACGGCAAGAAGCTTCCGGAGAAAATCCTGTCGTTTTTGCCGATCAAGAGCCGTACCGGTGCCATGGACGTACTTCACGATATTAACCACCAGATCAGCTCGTTCATCCGTGGACAAATTATTGTAAGCTTCTGTATCGGTATCCTGCTCTATATCGGCTATATGATCATCGGTCTGGATTATGCACTGATCCTGGCGATTATCGCTTCCTTTACCAGCGTGGTGCCGTATTTGGGGCCAGCAATCGCAATCACGCCTGCACTGATTGTGGCTCTGGTCACTTCTCCAGTTATGCTGCTGAAAATGGTGGCTGTATGGACGATTGTGCAGCTGATTGAAGGAAAATTCATCTCTCCGCAGATTATGGGCAAAACGCTCAAAATCCATCCGATCACGATTATCTTTGTCATTCTGACATCAGGAAATCTGTTTGGTGTGGTGGGCATTCTGCTGGCCGTTCCGGGTTATGCGGTGCTCAAGGTTTGCGTATCCCATATCTTCAACTGGTTCAAAAGCCGTTCCGGCCTGTATGATCCGAATAACAACAACCTGCTGTAAGTGCGCTTATATATGGAAAACGGTGCCCTTATTTAAACAAAACCCCCGCCTATCGGCTAGAAGCCGAGGGACGGGGGTTTTGTTTGATGAATAGGCTGGCCATAGCCTAGCCATGTTTAATATGCTGGAGCGTTTGCAGGAAGATCTGCTCAATATGCGTATCATCCAGGGAGTAATACACCGTCTTGCCTTCCTTGCGCCGCTTGACGATCCGCATGTTACGAAGTGATCGCAGCTGGTGTGAAATGGCCGACTGTCCCATATCGAGCAGCACCGTCAGATCATGAACACATAATTCCTTTTGCAGCAGCGCATCAATAATACGTAGACGTGTTGGGTCGCTGAACGCCTTGAACCAATCTGCCATCTCGGAAGAAGTCTCCCGATCTATAAGTGAAGTGCGAATGGACTGCACGTCCGCTTCCGTTCCCGAGCAGGCTGCATCACATTCACCTGGCGCTTTAACCGGTTGTTCCATTTCCTATCACCGCCTATGTTAACTCAACATTTTTTGCATATCAGGAATTGATGCATGATTACAACTATACGCCTATTATATCGAAAAACCGTCTAAAGCGAAATGATTACTATTAGCATATTCTGTATGAAAAATATCACCCTCCATTGTTGACACTAAAGTTTTAAGGTGCATATAATAGGGGTAACAACACATATGAATGAATGCTCATATATTAACTTTATCCAATACGAGTCAGTTATAATCTTGTTTTCGTACTGCAAAGGGGAGAATTCACATGGGAACCGGACAGGAACAAGTGAAAAGGGAACTGCTGCTGGATGGATTGGACTGTGCCAATTGTGCGCTGAAGATTGAAAATGGTGTCAAAAAAATCAAGGGAATAACGGATTGCTCCGTTAATTTCGTAACCAAAACCTTGTCGATGCATACAACTTCCGATATGGATGAGCAGGTTGTGGAAGAAGCTAAGCGCAAGGTCCTGCGGCTGGAGCCGCATATTCGCATCTCGGAAAAGGGGAAACCATCGATTGGCAATCATGCTTCTGCCGAGGCGGTAAGCCGTTTAAACGGCCATAGGCACGTACAGGCAGGCACCGAAACCGAAGCCGATGGACAGGATCACGATCATGCGGGTCATTCTCACGACCATGAACATCATCATGGAACACATTATCATGGCGTTCAGGATCACGCGCATGACCCTGGCAAGCATGAAGGTCATACCCACAGCCATTCACACGGTCATGAACATGACGCGCATGCAGGGCACTCGCATGAACATGGTTCAGGACAGACGAAAGTACTGCTTGCACGGCTTGCTGCAGGTTCCGCACTGGTTGCTGCTGCGATCTGGTCCCCGCTGGAAGGTTGGGCACAGCTCGCGCTCTATGTGGTCGCTTATCTGATCGCAGGGGGAGATATCGTTCTCCAGGCGTTTAAAAATATCATCAGAGGCCAGGTATTTGATGAATACTTCCTGATGTCGGTGGCCACGATTGGTGCCTTTGCCATTGGGGAATATCCGGAAGGGGTAGCGGTCATGCTCTTCTATCAGCTCGGGGAGCTGTTTCAGGGTATGGCGGTTAACCGATCACGCAAGTCGATTGAGTCACTTATGGATATTCGTCCGGACTATGCCAATATTCTGACCGGATCTGGCGACGAGACCAAACGCGTCTCTCCGGAAGAAGTGCGCATCGGTGATCGAATTGTTGTCCGAGCAGGCGAGAAGGTTCCACTCGATGGAATCGTGAAGGCAGGTCGGTCCATGGTGGACACGTCTGCTCTGACTGGTGAATCTGTGCCTCGTGAATTGGAACCCGGAAGCGATGTATTGAGCGGGTTTGTGAATAAGAACGGTATGCTGACGATTGAAGTGACCAAAACATTTGGTGAATCGACGGTATCCAAAATTCTGGACCTGGTGCAAAATGCAAGCAGCCGCAAGGCAAAGACGGAGCATTTTATAAGTAAGTTCGCCCGTTACTACACGCCAGTTGTTGTTATTCTTGCAGCATTGATTGCATTCGTTCCGCCGCTGGTGCTTAGTGGTGCAACGTTTGCCGATTGGATCTATCGTGCACTGGTCTTTCTGGTCATTTCCTGTCCGTGTGCGCTGGTGGTCTCCATTCCGCTTGGATTCTTCGGCGGGATCGGGGCGGCTTCACGTAACGGGATTCTCGTGAAGGGCAGCAACTACCTTGAAGCATTGAATGATGTGAAAGTGGTTGTTTTCGATAAAACGGGTACACTAACCAAAGGTGTATTTAAAGTCACAGCTATTCGCCCTGAGGGCGGTCGTACGGAAGATGAATTGATGGAGCTTGCCGCAATGGCCGAAGCCCAGTCCAATCATCCAATTGCTGAATCCATTCGCGCAGCGTGGGCGAAACATATTCGTACACAGGGTGTAGAAGATTATGACGAAGTTGCCGGACACGGGATCAGAGTCAGTGTGGATGGCCGTGAAGTACTTGCGGGTAATGCCAAAATGATGGATCAGGCGGGTATTCTCTACACCAAGCCAGAAACGGTGGGCACCGTCATACATGTTGCTGAAGCAGGTGTATATGCCGGTCATCTGATCATTTCGGATGAAGTGAAGGAGGACGCAGCAGCAGCCATTCAGGCACTGAAGAAACTTGGCATCCGCAAAACAGTGATGTTAACGGGTGACGCCAAAGCTGTTGGGGAGGCTGTTGGTCGTGAGCTGGGTGTGGATGAAGTCTACGCTGAACTACTGCCGCAGCACAAAGTCGAACGGTTGGAACAATTGGAAGCTGCCAAGTCTCCGAAGGAGAAGATGGTTTTTGTCGGGGATGGCATTAATGATACACCGGTGCTGGCACGTGCGGATGTAGGTGTGGCAATGGGTGGACTCGGTTCGGATGCGGCCATTGAAGCAGCAGATGTGGTCATCATGACCGATGAACCATCCAGACTGGCAAGTGCGATACGCATTGCGAAGCGTACACGAAGAATTGTATGGCAAAATATCGGGTTCGCATTGGGTGTCAAAGCCATCTTCCTGCTGCTGGGTGTGTTCGGCATTGCTACCATGTGGGAAGCGGTATTCTCCGATGTGGGTGTTACGGTCCTGGCTGTACTGAACGCCATGCGTGTGCTGCGTGTGAAGAACATCTAAGTTTCCGAAACGAACGACACGGCTCTTCGTATATACGTAGAGCCGTTTTTTTATTTTTATGGCTGCATGAGGTTTACAGGGAAGTTTGATGAGAAGGGGAGAGCATTTTGGCAGGAGCAATTGTAGGATTAATTTGCGGAGTATGCTATTTCGTGCTGGGCATCATGTTGTTTAAGAAACCACCGAAAAAGATTAATGGCATATATGGTTATCGTACCCCGCGCGCAATGAGTGATCCTGAATTATGGGACGAAGCGCAGCGTTATAGTGCCAATCTGATGATGCAGTTTGGTGTCATTATTACGGTGTTTGGAATTCTCGGGTTCTGGTTTACGGACGTGCAGGCACTGGTACTCAGTCTGTTTGCAGTGGCATTCTATACCATCAGACTGTTTACCAAAGTTGAAGGACGCTTAAAGGAATTGCAGCATGCTCAGCAGCGGAAGCAGAATGAGCAAGGCGCGTAAAGGGATGCCGACATATTTTATATGATCTGAACCGAAGATCCGCGAAAGCGGGTCTTTTTGCGTTCGGGTAAAATGTGTTGATTTTCCATGTATAAAATCTAACGTTGACGTTAACGTTATAATTATATATAATTATGTACATAACATTATAGACATATAAAAGTGAGGTGAAGGAAATGAGTTTGTACAAAATCGACGACGTGGCCAAGGAATGTGGTTTGACGAAGCGCACCATTCGGTATTACGAGGAGATTGGTGTCATGCCTTCACCTCAGCGGACGGACGGTGGCACGCGGCTGTATACGAGAGAGGATATTGATTATCTGAAAAAGGTCGTGCGTGCCAAGGAAGTACTTGGCTTCTCGCTTCAGGAACTGCATACGTATATTGCAACGGCAGATGTACTAAATGAGCAGCGGTTTGATTACCAGCAGACAACCGAAGTCAGGGAACGGATTGAGAAACTCACCAGGATGGAAGACACGCTGGATGGTCAGCTTCAGCTGATCGAACAGAAACTCCAGAGCATTCACGCCGTACAGGAGGAACTGAAAGAACTGCGTGAACGGGTACAGAGCGGGATTCAGCGATTACAGAGTCATGAAGCTGCAGGCCAACCGGAAGGCGGATAAGGAAGTTGGGTCATTTTATACTCAATAAAACAAATCGTACATGCACCGGCGATCCGGTGTCATTTTGTGCCGTTTTGTTTCATCCACTTTTGAAAAGGGAATGAAAATTTCATTATTTACAATTCAAGCTGATAATTAACCAGGAGGTATCATGTATGAAAAGAGAACCATCATTACCTGACGAACTGCCGTCATCACGTGGAGGCTTACTGTCCCAACCAAGAGCCGTATGGGCTGTAGCCTTCGCGTGTATTATTTCGTTTATGGGACTGGGATTGGTTGACCCCATCCTGCCAGCCATTGCAGATCAGCTGCATGCATCCAAAAGCCAGGTTTCATTGCTGTTTACAAGCTATAACGCCGTTACGGGGATTGCCATGTTGATTACAGGCGTTGTATCCAGCCGGATCGGCGTCAAATGGACTTTGTTAAGCGGGATATTGCTTATCATTATTTTCTCCTTTCTGGGCGGGACCTCAGACACCGTAGGTGCACTGGTGGGTTACCGTGGCGGTTGGGGGCTGGGTAATGCCCTGTTTATCGCAACGGCGTTGTCAGCCATTGTTGGTTTGTCCACTTCAGGGACAGCCAAAGCAATTATTTTGTACGAAGCAGCGCTTGGTCTTGGTATCGCCGTAGGTCCATTGCTTGGTGGTGAACTGGGTTCCATCTCATGGCGCGGCCCGTTCTACGGTGTTGCTGTTCTGATGGCAATTGCCTTCATCAGCATTACGTTTATGCTGCCCAAAATGGCCAAACCGAAAACGCGCAGTTCCTTGTCCGATCCGTTTAAGGCGCTGAGTTATCCATCCCTGAAAACACTGGCGATTACCGCCTTCCTGTATAACTTTGGATTCTTCACATTGATGGCTTATTCACCTTATGTTATGGACCTGGATGAGCACGGACTCGGTTATGTGTTCTTCGGCTGGGGTCTGATGCTGGCAATTACATCCGTATTTGTAGCTCCAAGACTGCAGCGCCGATTTGGATCAGTACCTTCCATGAGTGTTATGCTTACTCTGTTTGCCATTGACCTGGTTGTCATGGCTGTGGGTACCGTGATGGGATCATCCACTACGGTTATTGTTGCGGTTATCGTTGCAGGGATATTCCTCGGAATCAACAACACGTTAATTACGACAGCCGTCATGGAAGCTGCGCCTGTAGAACGCTCAGTAGCTTCGGCTGCATACAGCTTCGTTCGTTTCCTTGGCGGTGCGCTGGCACCGTGGCTTGCAGGTAAATTGTCGGAATGGTTCCTGCCGGAAACGCCGTTTTATTTTGGCGCATTGATGGTACTCATTGGTGTTGTCGTTCTGTTGGTACGTCGAAGACATTTGCGTGATATCGATGCAGCCATTACACATTAATATATGGGGGGAATTAAAATGCTGGAACAAATACTAGTCGCTGTCGATGGGTCGGATCATGCACATAAGGCGCTGCAAACCGCTGTTGAATTAGCTGAAAGTTTGAAGCATTCCGCCAAGTTAATTATCGTGCATGTGAATCCTTCCATATCACTGAATGAGCCGGCTTTGGGAGTGGATCTCGAGGCACGAATTGCAGAAGAAGGGCAGCATATTATCGCACCCGTAACAGAGCTGATGTCCGGACGTTCAATCCCTTATGAGACGCTGTTGATTGCAGGAGATCCGGTGAATGAGATCTGCCGCGTCTCGCGGGACAGGAAATGCAACCTGATTGTCATGGGGACAGGCGGTAAAAGCGTGCTGGCGGAAATCGCCGCTCCCAGTGTCAGCCATGGTGTATTGAAACATGCAGAGTGCTCAGTATTAACAGTTAAATAAGAACTCTACAGAATATGGGCTGGGTTGATGACATCACTGTAGTGTATAAATAGATGAGGGATGAAAGCGATTTGGAAGGTTGTTTCCTATCGTCATGACGACCCATTGAATTCATTAGTCAGTTCGCAGCAATTGTGGAATGGGAGGATCAATAATGAAAAAACAGCATCTGTTTATTGGTGGCAAACCCACAGCATCATTAGAATATAAAGCCCTTCAGGCTCCGTACTCCGGAGAAACCTTGGCAGACGTGTCATCCGCTTCAGCAGAGGAAGCGAAGACTGCAATTGAAGCTGCTGTTCAGGCTGGCAAGGAGATGCGCTTCATGCCTGCTCACCGCCGTGCAGACATCTTGTACAAGCTCTCCGCCCTGCTGGAAGAGCGGAAGGAAGAAGCGGCGCGGGTCATTGCGCTGGAGGCGGCCAAGCCGATTACGGCTGCACTTGCGGAAGTGGATCGTACAGTGGAAACATACCGTTTTGCCGCAGAAGAAGCGAAGCGATTGACAGGGGAGACCGTTCCCCTGGATGCAGCCAAGGGGGGTGAGGGACGCATCGGGTATACCATGCGCCAGCCTCTGGGCGTCATTGGGGCGATAACTCCATTTAATTTTCCGATGAATCTGGTGGCCCATAAGGTTGGACCTGCACTGGCAGCAGGCAATACCATTGTGCTGAAACCAGCTGAGCAGACGCCGTTGTCTGCCTACTATATTGCCAGTCTGCTTCAGGAAGCCGGATTACCGGATGGTGCATTGAACGTAGTGAGCGGGGATGGCAAAACGATTGGTGATGTGCTCGTGGCTGACCCCCGCGTAGCCCATATTACATTTACGGGCAGTCCGGCAGTCGGGACGAGCATTCGCAGTAAGGCCGGATTGAAACGGGTGACCTTGGAACTCGGATCGAATGCTGCTGTTATTGTGGACCGGGATGCAAATCTCGACAAAGTGATCCCTCGGTGTGTGACCGGAGCATTTACGTATCAGGGACAGGTATGTATCTCTCTGCAGCGTATTTATGTGCACAGCGCTATTGCAGATGAGTTTACACGCCGCTTCGCTGAAGCCGCAAAACAGGTTGTGACAGGAGATCCAATGAACCCGGAAACCGTTGTTTCTGCACTCATTACAGCCAAGGATGTACAGCGGACACTGGAGTGGATTGATGAAGCGAAGCAGGCAGGCGCTACGGTAGCAGCAGGAGGAGAAGCAGAAGGAGGCGTGCTGCGTCCAACCGTGCTCGTTAACGTGCCGCATGATGCCAAGGTGTCTTGTCAGGAGGTCTTTGCTCCCATCGTCGTGATTAACACCATAGATTCGGCCCAAGAAGGCATTGAGCGCGTGAATGATTCCATCTACGGCCTTCAGGCGGGTGTGTTTACAAACGATATTCATACGGCACTCCATGCAGCTGATCACATTGAAGCCGGAGGCGTAATGATTAACGACATTCCCACGTTCCGTGTGGATCACATGCCGTACGGTGGCGTAAAGCAGAGCGGAATGGGCCGTGAAGGTGTTAAATATGCAGTCGAGGAAATGACGGAACTCAAGTTTGTTATGTTTAATAAAAATTAAAGATGTTTCTGAAAGTCAGCTGATATCTGATCTAACATATCTAACATGCAGTAATTAAAAAAGGTCCTGTACCAATGAAAATCGGTGCAGGATTCTTTCTTATCATTATCAAAAAAAATTGAAGAAATGTCTTTAAATTCTCTACTGACCCCAGGTTCACTTTGAATGAGAAGGGTATAAATACTTTACATACCGCAAATCTAACCAATATTGCTGTTTATAGTACAAAAGCATGTGTCTCCTTCTCCCTTAGACGAAGGGGCATAGCATTGCTGAAAGTATATTGTCACTAACTTATTTCACATAAAAAGCAGTATGAATTAAAACTTAGCAGGCCAGACAGGAGGTGTTTTGAATGGCGTATACAATGGCTGATGTATCCGGCATGTCCGGTATAAGCTTGAATGAGCTGGGACAGTATGTGAAATCGGGTTGGCTGACGCCTGCATTTGTGGGTAAAGACACGAATGACGTTTATGTTGAGCAACCGGAACTGTTGAAACTCCAGCAGATTTTGTTCTGTAAGGAACTGGGGGTAGAGCAGGAAGAAATCGGTTCAATGCTTCAGGAGGATCCTCGTGATATCATTCATATGATGCAGCAGCAGCGCATTCAATTGCTGGAGAAGACGCTCCATCTTCATGGTTTGATCCAGACTCTGGACAAAACGATCTCCCATTTGCAGGGAGAGCAGGAGCTTGAGGTTCGCGATCTATATCAGGGTTTTGTTAAAAAAGGACATCACAGCATGCTGCCGGAGTCACCAACCAATGAGTCGGTTGCCACCCAAGGATGGCATCGTGCAGAATCCGAGTCAGCCATGTCGTATGATGGTGAAATCAAAACAAAAGAAGATTACCTGGATTCTCAGGAGAAAATAGACCGAATCAACCGTGACTTGCAGCAGGCGATTGAAGATGGCCTGAGACCTGAAAGTCCGGAGGTCCAGCAGATTATTGGCAGACATCTGGAATGGATTAAGGGTTATTACACACCTACTGCCGAGATTTATCGGGATTTGGGCAATCTGTATGTTGAGCATCAAAATTTTCGCCAGATGTACGATGGTTACCATCCGAAGCTGGCCGAATTTCTGCGAGATGGAATGATGATCAAAGCGGAACAGGATTTAGCCTGATTGCATAAAGTAACCATGGGCGAGCAGAACATGGATGTGTATGGCATAACGAAAAGCACAGACCTATTAGGTCTGTGCTTTTCGTTTATAAGCAGGCCCGGATTGTTGTAACATCCTGTTTATTTGGATACGAGACCTCTGGCAAGTGTTTATAGCTGCTCTGTGAGCAGTTTCACTGCCTGTTCCAGGAAGAGGCGGTCTTCGTCATCGAAACGGTTCTTGATCGGGCTGTCGATATCGAGCACCCCGTACAATTCGCCGTTTTTGATAATGGGCACGACAATTTCACTGTTCGATGCGGCATCACAGGCGATATGGCCTGGGAAGGCATGAACATCGTCAACAACGAGCGTACGCCGCTCCGCAGCAGAAGTGCCGCATACTCCGCGTCCAAGCGGAATACGGATGCAGGCAGGCAGTCCCTGGAACGGACCAAGTACAAGTTCTTTTCCATCATACAGATAGAAGCCGACCCAATTGGTATCGGTCAAAAATACGTTGAGCAGCGCCGCAGCGTTTGCCAGATTGGCAATGGCGCTTGGTTCATCGCGGATCAGAGCACTTAACTGTCCCAGGACGGCGGTGTGCTGCTCGCTTCGTGTTCCTTCATAGGAAACAGCTTGAAACATGATGAATCACCCTCCCGAGCAAAAATGGTACTTATTTTTTAAGATAGTGCAGTGCTTGCCTTTAGTCAAGCGGAGGAATTCGGCAAAATTTTTACTTATAAAAGAAAACCCATGTAAATACATCCTGTTTCTCAGCTTCTCGCACGGGGTAATTACTTAGCAATCACGGAGGGCTATAACCCTGGAAGGAGCTTGGATTATGCACGCAGAGGTACAGAATCTTTTTGTACGGATTCATCTTCTCTATTTGGCCCAAAATCAGGATTTAACCGTTGGTGACGCACTGCCTTTATTGGAAGAGCGCGGTTATCGCGTCGGCGAGCGAGAGATCAAGCAGGAGCTTGAGCATCTGACTCAGGAGAACTTCCTGACCGCCCATGGGGACCAGTGGAGCCTGACAGGGACAGGCATTGAGGAGTTTAAGGAGATTACGGCTGTACTGGGCCGGGTTAGCGATGAGCTGCTGGCGGTGGATGAGAAGGCTTCAACCGCCTGAGGATGATTCTCTGGCAGGACAAGCTATGGCTGGACATGCTCGATTGAATCATACGTACAACAAGACCGGGACCCCATGCGGCCCGGTTTTTTTGACGTCAAACGGATGATTGAATGGTTGCCATTCGGCGCAGGTTATGTTTAGATGACTATTGAATCTTATGGTCTACAGAGATGGATCGGATCGGAGTGTCTTTTCATGTATAAATCCAAAGGGAGAATTCCCGAACTCGAGACAACACGTCTCCGTTTGCGCAAGATGCGCCGCCGGGATGCGGCTCAGATGTTCGCATACTGGTCAGACCGGGAGGTGACCCGCTATATGAATCTGGCACCGATGATCGGGACAAGTGAAGCTGCGGATATGATTGGATTGCTTAACCATATGGCAGGGGAAGAGGAGGCGATTCGCTGGGGCATTGAACTTAAGGAAACAGGCCGGCTCATAGGAAGCTGTGGGTACAATACCTGGCAGCTTGAAGGCGCATTCCGCGGGGAGATCGGTTATGAGCTGGGGCGTGATTATTGGCGGCATGGCTATATGACTGAGGTTTTTTCGGTGATGCTGCCCTTCGGGTATGAGACCATGGGGCTCAATCGGATTGAGGCGCTGGTGGATCCACGGAATGCCGCTTCAGGAGAGTTCCTGATCAACAACGGCTTCACGCAGGAAGGTCTGCTTCGTCAGGTACAGCATACGTCTACCGGATTTAAGGATATGGTGATGTATTCCCTGCTGTACGATGAGTGGCAGCGCAAGCATCGTAAATAAACAGAGAACGAAGAGAGAAGGGTTTGTGTGAATACAACCGGAGGTTTGAAACGCAGTTTCATCTTGGCGGGATTGTTGCTGGCAACCTTTTTGTCAGCGATAGAAGGTACGGTCATTGGTCCAGCGGGACCGACCATTGTCAGTGAACTGGGAAGTGTTCAGCTGCTTAGCTGGATCTTTACCGCGTATCTGCTCACGATGGCTGTCAGCACACCGATTTTTGGCAAAATCAGTGACCTGTACGGCCGAAAGCCTGTGTTCCTGATTGGCTGCGCGCTGTTTTTGCTCGGCTCACTGCTCTGCTGTTTGTCACAGAACATGGAGCAGCTGATTATTTACCGTGCAATTCAGGGGATTGGGGCAGGGGCGGTAGTGCCTGTTACATTTACGATTATTGGAGACATCTACCGTATTGAAGAACGAGGCAAGATTCAAGGCTGGATCAGTTCGGTATGGGGCATATCTTCCCTGGCAGGGCCGCTGCTTGGCGGTTACTTCGTCGATAATCTCGGCTGGCAGTGGATTTTTGGATTCAATGTGCCATTTGGCTTGCTTGCCATGTGGTTTGTGTTTCGTTATTTGAAAGAGGACGTATCCCCACGTACCGCCAAAATCGACTATGTGGGTGCGTTAACATTTACTGTTGGCATAACCGCATTGCTCTTTGTATTGTCGGCAGGTGGACAGTATTACGCATGGAGTTCTCCGCTCATTATGGGACTGAGTGCGGTGGCCGTTGTGTTCATGATCTTGTTTTTCGTTGTGGAAAAAAGAGCCCAGGCTCCGATGGTTCCCCTGCATCTGTTCCGTATTCGGGATATCCGTGTCGCTAATATTGCCGGACTGCTGACCAGTACGTTAATGATCGGCCTGACCAGTTATTTGCCGCTATGGGTGCAGGGGGTTCGGGGAGGCAATGCAACTGAATCCGGGCTGCTGCTGGCACCGATGTCTGTAGGCTGGTTAATCGGAAGCGTGCTGGCGGGTCGTCTCCTCATGAAGATTGGTTCACGCTTAACTGCTCTCATTGGATTAACCGGAATTGCCATCGGCTCAGGAGGACTTTTCCTGGTAGGAGGAACATCGCCGCAGGCCGTGCTGTTTATTTTAACCTTTATCTATGGGCTTGGCTTTGGCTTTGCGTTTACGATATTCACCATTATTGCACAGTCCTCCGTCGGATATCAGGAACGTGGTTCTTCAACAGCACTGCATACGTTCATGCGTACACTGGGCCAAACCATTGGTGCAGCCGTTTTCGGCACATGGTTGAATTACCGAATTTCGAAGTTGTCCAGTGAACAGAACTTGGCTGATGCCGGCATTTCTGATCGTGACCTGAATGAGCTGCTCGCACCGCATACGGATGCCGCCCTGTCTGGTGAAAAGTGGGCACTGCTCCGAAATGTGTTGGAAGGCAGTCTGCATTCCCTGTTTGTCATCATGTTTGTCATCGCAATTGTATCGTGGTTAACGACAGTAGCATTACGCAAACGTCTCATTGTACCGGAAGAGGGAGAGGTAAATATGCCGAAGCCGAAGCAGGCCCAGGTTGCTGGAAAATGAGCGTACAACACCGTGCGGTACATATCAAAGTTCTATCAACTGGTTAACTCATCTAGATAACAGAATGAATTTTCACGTCAAAGCAGCTGGTAATCAGCTGCTTTTTTGGTTATTTCCAGAAATGAATTTGATATAATTACAAGAAGTTATTATGTATTAATGAATTTATTTAAAATACTCATTTCTATAGATGGGGGGCCGGTATATTGAATAAGCCATGGACTCGATCTGTTTGGTTCGTTCCATTTCCCATTAAAATACTCGCAGCGATGCTGAGCGGAATATCCATTTCCCTGTATGTTGGAATCTCAAGATATGTAAAATTGGCGGACCGGGTTGAAGATACATATTACTATCCATTGTGGTATACATCGGTCATAAGCCTGCTTATTAACGCAGCCACAATTCTATTCCTGATTATGCCGTTCTCCTTGTTCGTAGACGGTTTGCTTGCTGCAAGAAAGAAGAGGGGACTGGAGATAAGGGCGATGGATGTGATCGTTTCTTATTTTCTGCTGGGTGTGGGATGTGGACTTGTATTTTCGATATTTGTATATAAGATGAGTGCTTTTCAGTATTTCGGTCCGTATTTATATGTACTGACCACTACGTTTGTCTTTTTGGTGTGGCAAACCAGTCTAGGATGGATATTCAAGCCCCGGAAGCACGGAAGAGAATAATACAGGATATGATGTTAAAATATAGGAAATCAATTGGTGAAGGAGGTGGGGATTTTGTTTCCCAATAATCTGAATTCGGCCAAGGAAGATGAAGCCAGGCATAAGTACGAAGAGACGCTTAGGGAGATTGAAGGCCACAGTGAGTCCAGCATGTCCAGATACATTGTACATTTGCTGATTGCAGGAGGACTTGTCATTGCAGCCCTCGCGGTATTGATGTGGATTCTATATAGTTGATTCAACAGGAATAACCGGTTGCGCCGCAGGATGGCGAACCGGTTATTTTACTTTCCATATTCATCAAGGTGTCCTTCAACCATTCGCAGATAAACGGTCTGCGCTATGCGCGAGCCTTTCCAACAACTCAGACAGCAACGTTTTGTCCCCCTCGCTCAGATCACTGACTGCACGATCAATCTTGTGTGCATACCCAGGGTAGATATCATCCATGGTTCGGTGGCCTTCCTCTGTCAGTTCCACAAATATAATCCGTCTGTCCTGTGGACAGTGTTTGCGATGTAAAAGTCCTTTTTGTTCCAGCTTATCAATGACATAGGTCACATTCCCACTCTGCAGCAGAAGCTGTGCGCCTACCTGTTGAATCGGCTGTGCTCCCTTGATATACAGTACTTCCAATACTCCGTATGCTGTTGGGTTGAAGCCATGCACTTTGCTACCGGATACAGCGTGTTCATTCAAGCTCTTGAATGTTTTGGCCAAGGTGCGGTACAGATGAAGTGAACGTTCGGTTCCGATTTCTTGTAATTCCAGCATGCTGATCCCGCCTTTTCAGATTAGTGATATAAGTTGAAATGAGTAGGGTTACGTTTGACGATTCAGAATGTCGCCATGTCCTTATTGTAAGCCTCTGTTTCCACGAAAAACATGCGATATGTCACAAGATTTGCATTTTTAGCATTTAAAATTTAATCATTTGCCTCCGGCCCAGGCAGCCTGTCCTGGAAATATCATCCTTCAGATACGGCCTCCTCTCCGTCTCTGGAAGGAGGCTGGGACAAGTACTGCTTTCTATAATTAAATACATATCAATATTCCGGTAAGGGTGGAGGAGAAGCAAAATGGAAATGACAATAAAGGGACAACATGAATTGAAGAATAACCGTCCTTTTGTAACACTGATGGTGGCACAGGCCGTCTCCAATCTGGGCGATTGGTTGCATCTGTTGGCCATTTTGACGTTGGTTGGCATCCGTTGGAATGCAACGCCATGGGAAATTACATTTACAACACTTTGTGCGGCTTTACCTGTACTGCTTACGGGTCCTTTTGCAGGTGCGCTGGCGGATCGGCTAAACCGAAAATGGTTGATGATTGTTGCGGACGGCGCACGAATTGTTATTGTAGCCGGGTTTATTTTTGCCGATCAGATCTGGCATGTGTATGTGCTGCTGATTCTCAAATCCTTGTTCGACGTTGTATTCTCACCCGCGAAGAACGGGAAGCTGAAGGAGATCGTGCCGCATGGCCAGCTGGCTCAAGCTGTTTCCATTAGTTCGGTTATCGAACAGATGTCCAAAATTATCGGCCCTGCGCTTGGAGGGCTGCTGGTAGCGGCCTTTGGGATCACCTGGTGTTTTGTTCTGGATTCAGTCTCGTTCCTGCTTTCGGGTATTATTCTGCTGTGGATTCCTGGCTCGCGGATGATCCAATCGGCCACACAGATCGTACAAGAAGGTAAGGATGATTCAGAAGGGGATATTGAGACCCGCCAAAATGGTACATTTTTAAACGATACATTGGAAGGCATTCGTATGCTTGCTTCTCTTCCACAGGTAGGCACTTCTCTCGTTCTGCTTGCATCTGCCATTCTGTTTCTGCAATTTGCGGACTCCCAGACGGTTGTCCTGTTCAGGCAGCTTCCCGGGATTTCAAGTGATTTACTGGGATGGTGCGTTGCAGCCAGTGGTGTTGGGACGTTAATCGCTGCGATGAGTGTGCGGAAATGGAAAAGAGCAGGACATGTGCTCAAAATGGGGCTCGGTACGTCGGTAACGGGGCTCGTTATTGGCGTAGCAGGAATGGTTGTCGGATTTTGGCCGCATGCTGGTCTGGCTGCTAATCTGCTGCTGGTGTCACTGTTTGCTCTAGCGGGGATCGGAATTGGGTTCGCTGTGGTACCCTTCCAGATTCTGCTGCAGGAACGGACTCCTGAAGCGATGACAGGACGTGTGTTTGGGACTGTAGGCAGCGTCATGACAGCAAGCAATATTATGGGCCCGGTTGTCGGTGGTTTTCTGGTCTCCTCTTTTGGTGTTATCCCGGCTTTTGTATGCTCTGGCATTTTGCTGACACTGCTCGGATTGATTTATGTATTGAAACGCAAACAGAGTAAGATCGATGGAAAGCTGGTGACTGAAGCGGTAACTGCAGGAGAATAATTAATGAGGAGCAGGCAAAAATTCCCTTAATTTTTACTAATCCGAAGGGGGAAATCATGAGATTTCACTCTAATTATAAAAAGCAGGGGCTTCGGAACCCCTGCTTTTTTGTGCGTAGTTATAGATATTTTTTTACCTTTCTAAATGGTCCCATAAAAACTTATCTATAATTCGATAGAAATGCTTAGATTGATCAAACCATTCAGCCAGCAACTCGATTACAATAAATGAAACAAACCAAAACAAGTGACCTGATCGGACAGGGAGTGAAAAATATGGAAATGGAAAACGAGGATACCGCATTGAAGCAGTCCATATTGGACGTACATATAACAGAGGCTGGATATGAATCCGGTCATTCGACGATACGAAGCATCCGAATCCAGGTGTACCCAGGTGAACTGGTGGGGATTATTGGTCCGAATGGTGCGGGCAAAAGCACGACCATCAAAACGATGCTTGGCTTGCTGGAGCACGCCGAGTATGAGATTGAAATCGGTGGAAAGGGCAGATATGCCTATATCCCTGAGCAACCGGTCTTTTACGAATATATGACGCTATGGGAACATCTTGATCTGGCCGCAGCCGCGTATGAAATGGAGGAAGAGGACTTTGTCGCGAGAGCGGAGGAGTTACTGGTTCGTTTCGGCATGGATCATGTGCGCGATGATCTTCCGGCCAGTTTTTCCAAAGGCATGCGTCAGAAAATGATGCTGATGATCGGATTTCTAGCCTCTCCTGATGTCTATATTGTAGACGAGCCGTTTATTGGACTGGATCCGCGGGCAACCAAGGATTTTCTGCAGCTGCTCGATGGTGAACGCCGGCGCGGGGCGGGTGTATTAATGTCCACGCATGTGCTCGATACGGCGGAACGAATCTGTGACCGATTTATATTGATTGCCGCCGGCAGATCCGCCGCTGAAGGGACACTGGAAGAGATCCGTGCTGTGGCCGAACTGCCCAATGCATCCTTATTCGACTGTTTTGATATATTGACATCCTGATCGGAGAGGAGAGAGAACATGGGAAAGGCCGATAGATATACGCCACTTGGTTTATATAGACGCAGGAGCAGGGAGCATTTTTACGAGCAGTTGAAGAATTTGAAACTGGCGGTTGACTGGACAGTATGGGTGTATCTGCTCGTTCCAGGACTGCTGTATCTGAGCGGGTGGTATTTGAGTTTATGGACCAAATCGCTGCCAACATGGGCGA
Source organism: Paenibacillus sp. MABNR03 (assembly GCF_050455445.1). NCBI lineage: Bacteria > Bacillati > Bacillota > Bacilli > Caryophanales > Paenibacillaceae > Paenibacillus > Paenibacillus sp. MABNR03. The sequence continues at coordinate 86,960 of NZ_JBCIYR010000009.1, read as the reverse complement.
CTGAACTATCTTTGCCTATGCTGACAGGTCTGATTGACATCGTTATGCTTTCAGGCGGTGTACTGATCTTTGTGGAGGAAGCGGATGTACTGTTTTTGAAATCGAGACCGTTATGGATGCGGACTTTGATGAAGCAGGGGATTATCCGGGCTTGTATACAGCATCTGGGCAAAATGATTGTGATTACGGCCTTGATCGCTCCCCTGTTGTCACGTGTTTACGGTATGTCGCTCACCGATATGGTGCTCATTGCGCTCTGGTTCGGCGTGGTTGCTTCATTACAAGCTATGGCGCTGCACATAGTCAAGGTTCGATATACCGGATGGAGACGCTGGATTCAATTAACCTCTGCCGCAATTGCTATGGGGCTGTTTACAATTCATGCAACGACCTGGATGCACGGGGATATCTGGAGACAGCTTGCGGGAATCTTTGCCGCAATCCTTCTGCTTGTAACTTTGGCTCAAATGAGGTTAGTAATGAAAGGGACATTTGAAGGGGATGTACGAGAGGATTTACGTGGCAGATTGAAACTGACAGCACTTATGCTAAGTCGGTCTGTTTCCAAGCCAAAGGCGCCTCAAACACGAACGTTGATTTTCCGAAAACGGCGCAGGCTGCTGCGTAATCGTTCCATCTCCAATCGGACAGCCGAAACAGCTTTCAAGGCCTTCTTTCGAGATTCATCCACGATGAAATTGTATTTGCAGCTCGGTAGTCTCTCCACGGTAGCCGTAATGCTACCCCCTTTTCCCGTCAATGTTATTGTTTGCGGCTTATTGATCGTAATGCTGACCTTGCTGTTCTTCCGTTCATGGGATATTTTTGCGACTTCGGAATATGTTCAGCTCGTATCCTATGACCCGACAGCTTTGCACCGTGCAGGGTTGATGATGGTTCGGATGCTGTTTATCCCGCTGGGCATCCTCATGGGTCTTGCATTGGGAATAACCTGGCTCGGCTGGTTGGCAAGTGTCGTTGTTGCGGCAGCTGTTGTGGTCTTCGGACTCTTTTGTCTATATGTGGGGGGCTGGATTCGATTGACCCGTTCGGCTTGAAGTATTTCCTTTCAGAAGTTATCGCATATCGTTTCTCATAACTGACCATGCTATAGAAGATAGATCTCATGGATAAGAAAGCCAGGGATCAGCTGTAGCGAGGAGGAAGAGAACGAATGATGGATGATAGTGAACTGCAGGTACATTTTTCAGACGCTTCAGCATTGCTTGCTGCCGAAGACACGCTGAAGGAGCTCGGATATAAGCCGTATCAATCCGGGCCGCTGGAACTCTACATTCCGACCGATCGCCAGGACACACAGTCCGCGGTGGAGATTGTACAGTCACACGGAGGTAGCGCCGTATTCCTGTCGGAAACAGACGGGCTGGATCAATTTCAGGATATATCCATACCGGCTCATATTGTGAATGAGGACTGGCAGGAAGGTTATGCGAACGGAAACCAGGGTGGTGGGCTCCAACAGGGATTGCATAATCGGGATGATGACCCCACATTTGATGATTCAGTCGATGGATTTTCCGGCAGTGTCAAAGCGTAATCAAGAAGAAGAAAAACCTCGAGTTCCATATCACGTGGATTCGAGGTTTTTTGCTGATTATGGTCCGGTGCGGACGCTATATACTGTCATTTTTGTACTCAGCCGCGTGCATGCCAGCCGTGTATCCGGTAGAGAATGCAGCCGTGATGTTATATCCTCCCGTGTAACCATGAATGTCCAAAACCTCTCCGCAAAAGAATAGACCATGCAGCAGCTTGGATTCCATTGTTTTTGGGTATATTTCCTTTAAGTGCACACCTCCGCCAGTGACGAAAGCTTCTTTGAGAGAACGTGTCCCATCCACGCGGAAGGTAAAAGCCTTCATTAGTCCGCACAGCGTGCTGAGCATGCCTTTGGGAAAATGGTGGAACGTCAGATCTTCGCTAATCTCGGCACGTTTCATCAATAATGGAATCATGCGTTCAGGCACCCATGTTTTCAAAATATTCTTAACCGCCTTGCGTGACTCCTGTTCCAGCACCTGCTGAACCTTTGTTTCCAGTGCAGCTGGTGACAGGTCAGGAAACAGATCAATACTCATCATGACCTGCGAGTTGCCTGATTTCATCTGTACCTTGCGAATGAACTGGCTGCAGCGCAGCGCAATGGGCCCGGATACACCGAAATGCGTGAAGATCATGTCGCCACGATGCGAAATCACGGTTTTGCCTTTGGCGTCCAGTACGGATAACCCCACATCCCGCAAAGACAACCCCTGCAGTTCTCTGGATTGGATCCAGCTCTCACCGGAAACAATAGGTACCTCCGTCGGGTACAGTTCCGTAATCGTATGCCCGGCTGATTCAGCCCAAGGATAACCATCCCCAGTTGAGCCGGTTTGAGGTACGGATTTGCCTCCGGTAGCTATAATGACCGCATGCGCCATAACGGTTTTCCCCGAAGCGAGTTTAACACCCTGAACGTGCTGCCCATTATGAATGAGCTGTTTCACGGGCTCTTTGGTTCGAATCTCCACACCAAGGGAAACCACCTTGCCTACCAGAGCATCAACCACCGTTTTGGCTTTATCTGTAACAGGGAACATTCTTCCGTTATCTTCTTCTTTCAGGGCAATTCCCAGGTTTTCAAAAAAACGCATGATGCCCTGATTGTCCAGGTTTTGAAAGGAGCTATATAAGAAACGCCCATTACCGGGAATATGCCTAATCAATTCATCCGTTTCTTTGGCATTGGTCACATTGCAGCGACCACCACCGGAAATCCCGAGTTTGCGGCCGAGTTGATCTCCTTTATCCAGCAGAAGCACAGAGGCTCCATGCTCGGCAGCAGCAACACAGGCCATCAATCCTGCGGAACCGCCACCAATTACAATGACATCATACATATTTTATTACCCTCTTTTTTTATTGATTTTGTCTGTTTAATTATTCTACATCCAACCCTGACAAATGGGACTAAATAAACCATATATAGATACCCAGGATAGTGCTTCTCTATATGTTGTACATAAAATCGAAATATGCAGGATTATGGCTTAAATGGTCCATATTTTTGACCATTTATGATGAAGCAACTGTTCTATTATGCGGTCTCAAGGGATATATTGTAATATACTGTCGCCTATGTTTTAATCAGAAATACATGAGGGAATGTGCGGGCGAGGAGGGAGATGGCATGGTGGTTGCATTGAAGGACATTCTTTTACAGGTACTGCTTGCAGGTTCTGCGGTATTCCTGATTCCCTTATTTTATCTGGGGCTCAGTAGACAGGCAGCTGCCAAGGTTGAACGTAATGGCGTAATGCTCACCAGCCTAGCATTGACCAGTGCGGCGAGCATGCTGCTTTGTTTGCTGTTTGTCCATTATGCAGGTCCTGTGGATGTTCCCATATCTTTAGGGATTGTACCGCTTACGCTCGTCATACTGTACTGCAGGCCCGTCATAGGCCTTACGCTTACCCTTCTCCATGTGCTATTCTATTTTCTCTTAGCGCACCCCTACAACATGTACGAATTTCTCCTTCAAACGGGCATTCTTCTCTATCCTATTGTATGGTTGTCGGCCAGTCGATTCAAGCATTATACGCGTTCACGCAAAACAACAGTCGTCATCTCACTGATTACAGCGGAATTGATGCTTTCCGGTCTGCTATGCATTCCCTTATTGGATGATGGTACCGCACTCTCCTTATTTCAATGGATTACCATCACACTAGGATACACGATCGGTGCAATTTTCGCAGGCAGTTTTAGTATGCTCTGGATTGAGCATATGCATCATCATCAGGGGCTTGAACAACATTTGTCTGAAGTCCACCACAGATACATAACCGAGACGGAAAAACTTCATCAGATCCTGAACGCAGTTCCGCTATCCATTGCTACGGTGGACCCTGAAGGGACGGTGCAGTTTGTTAATGATACGATGGAACAAACGGCAAGAAATCAATTGCCTTGTACGACCACTTCCAATCTGATCGGTCTTCCTGCCAGCCAGTTTGTCGAACAAGGTCAGGCAGACAAGCTGGAGAACAGTATCCGCAGGGCTGTTGTCCATGGGGAGATCAACGGCATGACCGTACGCTACGGCTCCTATGTGTTTCAATCGCGGACCGTGCCGATTTACTCGCTTTCACTCGACCAGACAAGAGAGGTCACGGGAGCGATGCTGATTATTCAGGATATTACTGAGCTGGAAATGCTGCGAAGCGAACTGGACAATGTGGATCGTCTTAGCCTGGTGGGGCAAATGGCTGCTAGCATAACCCACGAAGTGCGAAATCCGATGGCCGTTGTACGTGGTTTTCTTCAATTGATGCAAGAGAAGAGTCCGCAGTCGCTGGATCACTATTATCGCATCGTACTGGAGGAGCTCGACCGGGCAAACAGCATCATCAATGATTTTCTCTCCCTCGCCCAGAACCGAATCTCAGAGAAAGAGGAGTCCCAGCTGCATGACATTATCCATGAACTGAGCCCCTTGTTATGGGCGGATGCGAATCTGCGTGGACAGAGCATTGAGCTCATGCTGGACCATAATGTGCCGAAGCTGCACCTGAATTCGAAAGAAATCAAGCAGGTGGTGCTCAATCTGGCTCGCAACGGTATGGAAGCCATGCCGGAGAAAGGGGTGCTGACGCTTGAAACGCGGATGGTGGATGATAAGGTAGAGCTATGTGTGCACGATACGGGTTTGGGCATACCTCGTTTGAAGCAGGAGAAATTGTTCGAACCTTTTTATACGACCAAGGCCAAAGGAACCGGGCTGGGCTTATCCATGTGTCGCAGCATTGTGGAACGGCACAACGGAACTATTACGGTAGAGTCACAAGAAGGTGAGGGAACGACCTTCAAAGTTTCGTTTCCGCGATAAGCGTTCAGCATATTTTGCCAGGGTACAAGACATACTATTATGAAAGAAGCCTTACCGCAGGCGGTGTCTCATCCTTGCTTTCATTGCTTGGGGATGTATAATAGGGATAGCAACATCATCAAAATCCATGTTTTGTATGCTGATAGCGATGATGAATGCGGATTACCCAGGTCTTTACATTTTCCCCAAAATAATAGAACAACCATTCATAAGGAGTGAAACAAATGTCGATGTCATTTGATCAATACATGAAAGATATGGTTCAACCGATGCGGGATGAGCTGACTCGTCTGGGTATTCAGGAATTGCGTACCCCTGAGGAAGTTGAGGCAAGTCTGCCGGATGCAAAAGGTACAGCACTGGTTGTCATTAACTCGGTGTGTGGATGCGCAGCAGGGCAATGTCGTCCAGGTGTATCCCAAGCACTTCAGCACGATATTACACCGGATCACCTGTACACGGTATTTGCCGGACAGGACAAAGAAGCTACAGCAAAAGCGCGTGAGTATTTTGCACCGTATCCTCCATCTTCACCTTCCATCGCTCTGATGAAAGATGGTGAACTCGTTCACTTTATCGAGCGTCACCAAGTGGAAGATCGTTCTGCGGAGGAAATCGCGGCTGAGCTCACCAATGCGTTTGACCGTTACTGCCGTTAAGCAGCTCAAAGCGCCCCGCCCTTCGGATGACCGATGCCGGGGCGTTTCATTTTGAAAAAATAAGGTTATTGAACCATTCGGACCTTTCAAGCTGGACATCAAATTTCATTATTATTAGAAACGGGGTGTGTTGAACGATGAGTTTGCAACAACAGATCATCGCTGAGTTGAAGGTTAAGCCTAGCATTAATGAAGAAGAGGAAGTCCGCAAACGCGTTGACTTTCTGAAATCGTATGTGAAAAACTCGGGCACCAAGGGACTGCTCATTGCCATCAGTGGCGGAATTGATAGTGCGGTAGCTGCAGCGCTGTGCAAAAAGGCAACAGACGAGCTTACGGCCGAAAATAACCAGGAATACAAAACACTGGGTGTGTTCCAGCCATACGGTGAACAATCCGATATTGATCACAGCTATGCGGTAGCAAAAGCGTTCGACCTGAAACATGTGGTGGAAACCAACATTGAAGATGCGGTTAACGAGATCGCACTGGAAGTGGAACAGGGTTTCAAATCGATGGGCAGCCCCCGTCATATGACTCCGCAGGGTAAAGGGAACGTCAAAGCAAGAACACGCATGGTGATGCAATATGCGCTTTCTTTTGAAGAAAACCTCTTGGTAGTGGGCACGGATCATGCATCTGAAGCAATCACTGGCTTTTACACGAAGTGGGGCGATGGAGCCGTTGACATTACACCGCTGAGCAGCCTGAACAAACGTCAGGTTCGTCAGCTTGCTGCTTATTTAGGTGTACCACAGGAGATTTTGGACAAAGCACCATCGGCAGGATTATGGGAAGGCCAAACAGATGAGAAGGAACTGGGCATCTCCTATGACGATAACAGTGACTATCTGGAAGGCAAGCAAATTAACCCTGCTGCGCAGGAACGTCTTGAAGCTTTCTATACACGCACTCACCACAAACGTAATGCCATCCCAGGCATCTAAAATGTGGCTGCTAAATTTACATGATGAATGGTTAAGTATGTGAACGAAAAAGAGTCACTGCGTCAGGCAGCGACTCTTTTTGCTGTATTATAAACGGCATTCATACAAGATGTGCTCCGGATTCTTATTTGAACATAAATGGTAATGTCGGCGAGGTACTCGCTTCTGGATGCACCTCCTGCTACAATAGAATACGTGTTCGGATTAGCAGCGGATTATAGAGACAATTAAAGATTCAATACAGCATAAAAGATTAAGCGGGTGAATCGTTAATGATATATGGAATTGGAAACGATGTGCTGGAGATTGGACGCATGCACAAGCTGCTGTCCGGTCGTCATGCCGAAGCATTTTTGAAACGAATTTTGACTCCGGCTGAGCGGAAACTGGCAGCTGAACGAGGGAGAAGGATAACTGAATTTGTGTCTGGCCGGTTTGCAGCAAAAGAAGCCGTATCCAAGGCATTTGGCTGCGGCATCGGTAGTGTTATGAGTTTTACGGACATCGAAGTGCTGCCTGACGAAAAGGGCCGTCCGGTTGCCACGTTGTCGAGCCAGGCATGGGAACGGCTTCAATTACCGTATGATCAACAGTATGATATTCATCTTAGCATTACGCATCAGACAGAGCTTGCAGCGGCGTTTGCCATTGTGGAGAAGACGGACAAGTAGACCGGAAGACGGGAGTTCATGAATAGGTAGGTAACAGGAGAGGACGGAAATATGGGTTTAATGGAACAAAAGCAACATTTCAGTGTAAATTTGCTGGATTGGTACATGATCAATAGACGGGACTTGCCTTGGCGTCGTCATCATAATCCCTATTTTACGTGGGTATCGGAAATTATGCTTCAGCAGACTCGGGTGGATACAGTTATACCGTACTTTAACCGTTTTATCGCCAATTTCCCGACAGTTCAGGCATTGGCTGAAGCGCCGGAAGAGGATGTATTGAAAAACTGGGAGGGCCTGGGCTATTATTCCCGTGCACGCAATCTCCAGGCGGCTGCTAGACAGGTAATGGAGCTGCATGGGGGAGAAATGCCGCAGGACAAACAGGCGGTATTTGCGTTAAAAGGAGTGGGCCCGTACACAGCCGGGGCCATTCTCAGCATTGCCTTCAACCAGCCGCAGCCTGCGGTAGATGGCAATGTCATGCGGGTACTGTCCCGATACTTCCTCATTGATGAGGACATTATGAAGGGCAGCACCCGGGTGTTGATGGAAGAGCTCGCAGGGGAGCTCATTCCGGAGGGGCAGGCGCGTGATTTCAATCAGGCGCTAATGGAACTTGGTGCGCTGGTGTGCACGCCAAAAGCGCCGCACTGCCTGACTTGCCCGGTCATGGAGCAATGTTCCGGACGCATCGCCGGACGGGAGCTTACGCTGCCGGTCAAGACCAAGGCGAAGCCGCCGCGCCCTGAGCAGCGGCTGGTCGCCCTGGTGGAGGGCCGCGGCAAGCATCGCGGCCAAGTGCTTGTGCGCCAGCGCCCAGCGACGGGCTTGTTAGCCCGCATGTGGGAGCTGCCGCATGTGCTGGCGGCGCCCGCCGCAGCCGGCAAGGCGGCGGGGCCGCTGGCCGATGAGCCGGCCATGGCATTGCTGGCCGGCAGTCTGTGGGCGGAGGGCTTCGCCGCCCGCCCGGAGGGGCTGGCTACTCATGCGGAGCATGTGTTCAGCCACATTGTATGGAACCTGCAGGTGTACAAGTGCACCGAGCAGGACCAGGGCAGTGATGAGCTTCCGCTGATCGCTGCGGAAGCCAGAGCCGCCTACGAGGTACAGGCGGCAACCAAGGAGATGGCTGCTTCCGTGCTTGATGCTGCTCGTTCAGCATCGGATCTGGACGGGGAAATACTTCCGGAAGCTGCCGAAGCATCCATCAACTCTGCCCTGACTCATACAGGCAAGAGGGACGGGCTCATCTATCGCTGGATCGGGCCCAAGGATATGGAGAAGCTGGCATTTCCTAATGTCTTTCTGAAGCTGCTCAGCAGTTATTTTTCTGGCGCCTATGATGAAGTGAGTGAATGATTGCTTAACTTAACTTAACTTAACTTGCCTCAACTACAACAAGAAATATATAGATCGTAAACTATAAAAGCAAACCACAAAACAAAAGAGCCTGATTCAGTCGCAATGACTGAATCAGGCTCTTCTTATAGGCAGGCAGTCTTATTTCGCTGCTGCGTAACGTTTGTTTACTTCATCCCAGTTGATTACATTCCAGAAAGCGCCAATGTAGTCAGGGCGTTTGTTTTGATATTTCAGGTAGTAAGCGTGCTCCCATACGTCCAGACCCAGAACCGGAGTCAGACCTTCGAAGAGCGGGCTGTCTTGGTTAGGTGTGCTGGTGATGGACAGTTTGCCGTCTTTACCAACAACGAGCCAAGCCCAACCGGAACCGAAACGAGTTGTAGCTGCTTTTGCAAAGTCTTCTTTGAATTTGTCAAAGCCGCCCAGTTCGCTGTCAATTGCAGCTGCGATCTCGCCAGTAGGAGCGCCGCCACCGTTAGGTCCGATGATTTCCCAGAACAGGCTGTGGTTAGCATGCCCACCACCATTGTTGCGAACCGCTGTGCGGATGCTTTCTGGTACGCTGTCAAGGTTAGCAATCAGATCTTCCAAGCTTTTTTCTTGCAGTTCAGGAGCGCTTTCCAGAGCTGCGTTAAGGTTAGTTACATAAGTATTGTGATGGCGATCGTGGTGGATTTCCATCGTTTGTGCATCGATATGTGGTTCCAGTGCGTCGTTAGCGTAAGGAAGTGCCGGTAATTGAAAAGCCATAGTGAAAATACCTCCTGAGATTTTAAATTTTTAAGTCAGCATTTTGCATAATTCGTTTCAAACCGCTCCCGGGTACAAGATGGAGACAAATAGAATCATTTCGATCTATATCTTGCTGATTGGAAGTCGCTCATTTGGATTTATGCAAATTGCCCAGGTACATATGTAATAATACCCTTGCCACTAATATTAAACCGCATTCGGGCTAATTAAGCAACATTTTTGTTTATTAAGTCCCCTGAGGCGTTGATCAAATGCATGACTCGAGATAACAAACATATTTTACCCATTATGAATATATTTATGTGGTTTCCAGTGAATTAATAGGCAAAAAGATTAATATTCGGATGTAAACGGTTACAATTAAGCGCTTTCAAAAGAAAATGCGTGTTTTATGGCGGAAAGTATGGTTTAATTGACGGAGAAGCGGTATTTTCTCGTTTTTTGTCATTATTCGAACATTGGGTTTTTGGTAAAAAGGGGTTCCCCTTTTTGTAAAACCTCATCTAAGCTAACGAAAAGGGAGATTTAAGACATGCACGTTCGTTCCTTTCAGTTGAGTGATGCAAGCCAGATGACGGAGCTTCTCCAGGTTGCACTATCGGAAGAGTGTTATGAGAACACGATGGGCCCGTTTGCCCGTCAATTGTCATGGGATTCTGACCTGATTATGGTTGCGGAAGAAGAGGGAGACCTCGTCGGCGCCTTGATCGGTACGATTGATCACAACCAGGGATGCATCTACCGTATTGCGGTCCATCCAGACTATCGTCGCCGTGGAGTCGGTAAAAAACTTGTCGAGGCCATGGAGCAACGTTTCCAGCAACGGAAAGTCAGCCAAATATGGGTCGCGGGTGATGAGCACAACAAAGCAGCCATGCCTCTGTATGAAGCTATGGGTTACGGTGCCAATCGGATATTAAGTGCTTTTCAGAAGCTTAGTATTTTGTCCAAAGCTTAGGTTTGAATGATTAAAAAAAGAAATAAAACAGATTTTCATTTTATATTAGGCATATCCTTTCAACGTAACCACGTGGGGATATGCCTTTCTATTTGTATGACGGTACTCTGCCAATTATGACTCAGGTATTGGTGTTCATAACCAATTGTTTCACTCTCGCAAATGAGATAGACTTAGAGGGAGTATTTTCGCCTTATTTGGAACAAAATTGATAAACGAGGTGTCCCTTTTGAACTCCAATATACCTTCTACAGAGCATATGAATGTCGAAGACCGCAGTGATAAGACAGGGTCTGAACAGCCGGGCAAGTCCTGGGCAGCAGAGCTGTGGGACTGGGTGAAGACCATCGTTATTGCTTTTGTGATTATGATGCTGCTCAACCTGTTTGTGTTTAATCTGTCGATGGTCAAGGGTCAGTCCATGCAGCCGACACTGGTCGAGCGTGACCGTTTGTTTGTGAACAAGATTGTATATGACTTTGGAAAACCATCCCGGTTTGATGTCATTGTGCTGCGGGACCCCAGTGAGGGTGTGGAGAAAAAGGATTTTTTGGTCAAAAGAATTGTTGGACTTCCGGGGGATACGGTTGAAGTTCGTGATCACCATTTGTACGTGAATGGAGAACAGCAGGCAGAGACGTATACGGATACCGAGGTGCAGGACCCTGATTTTGGACCGATCACGCTTGAGGACGATCATTATTTTGTGATGGGGGATAACCGTCATGAAGGCAAAAGCAAGGACAGTCGTGTATTTGGGAGCATCACGTCCAGTGAGATTGTTGGGAGAGCCGAGTTTATTTTCTGGCCGTTTTCTGAAATCAAGAAACTGTAAAATGTTGGGATGGGGAAACTTTGGACTGCATTTTGCGTCAAATATATTGCCCCTTATCCATTTAAATAGGGTATACGCGGATCGTATATCGATATAAACGCCTGTCCTCCCGAGTGAGGCGGGCGTTCACTGTTTAGTAAATAAGAGTGGAGAAGAAGAGAGGGAAGAGAACATGACGAGCGTACAGACCGGGGCGGCTCAGGCTGGTTCTGTGTGGGAACAGTTGAAACAGGAGATCAAGGCAGCTGCTCCCGGACTGGGCATTGATGATGTCGGTTTTGCTTCAGCAGAGCCCTTTGTGTCATTAAAATCACTGCTGGAGCAGCATCGGGCTAACGGTTATGAGTCTGGATTTGAAGAGCCGGATATTGAGAAAAGGGTGCGTCCTGCTTTGAAGGAAGGCGAGCCGGCCTCACTCATTGCGATAGCTGTGGCATATCCATCGAAGATGATCAATCCACCGAAGTCGGAGCCTGGCGCGTATCGTGGCATTTTGGCCCGTTCGGCATGGGGCCGGGATTATCACCATGTGCTGCGCGAAGCGATGGACAAACTGGTGAATTTTATACGTGAACGGGTACCGGAGGCCATGATTGAGAGCATGGTGGATACAGGGGCACTAGTTGACCGTGCAGTCTCCCAGCGAGCGGGCATTGGTTTCAGCGCCAAAAACTGCTCCATCATTTCACCCAAGTTTGGGTCATGGATCTATCTTGGTGAACTGGTGACCAACATTCCCTTCCAGCCGGATACACCGGTGACGGAAGATTGCGGGGAATGTACGAAATGCATCGATGCCTGTCCGACTGGAGCGTTGGTGGGTCCGGGGCAATTGAATGCACAGCGGTGTATTTCTTTTGTAACCCAGACGAAAGGGTTCGTGGATGAAGAGTTTATGTTAAAAATAGGCAACCGTCTGTACGGTTGTGATACATGTCAGATCGTCTGTCCGAAGAATCGGGGCAAAAACTGGGATCACCATCCCGATCTGCAGCCCGATCCGGAGATTGTGAAGCCGCTGCTGCTGCCACTGTTGGATATCGGCAACCGGGAGTTCAAGGAACGATTCGGTCAGAGCTCCGCCGCCTGGCGGGGCAAGAAGCCGATTCAACGCAACGCAGTCATCGCACTTGGCAATTTCAAAGACAAAAGCGCTGTGCCGAAGCTGTCGGAGGTACTGAAGCGTGATCCGCGTCCTGAGCTGCGGGGAACCGCAGCCTGGGCGCTGAGCAGAATTGGAGGAGAAGACGCAATGAGAGCAATTGGGGAAGCTGCCGCTAACGAACAAGATGGGAACGTACTAAGCATGCTGCAGAAGGCCAAGGAGCGACTCCGTTCGTCCGGGTCCTTACCCGATAAGCCCCAGGTTGGGCTAGTAAGTGACAAGCAGCAAGAAGAACAGAAGAATGAACCGGCTGATACGGATTTCAATCCGTCCGGGCAACCGAAAAAACAGGAGGCCGCTGCGTGGAAGCCTTCAGCCGTCACCGGACTTCATGGCACGCCGGTATATTATGATGAAGTGCTGACACCGATTGGTACACTTACCCTGTGTGCTACGGATAAAGGCCTGTGTCATATTGATTTTGGAGCATTTCATGTGCGTGAGGCTCACCTGCAGCAATGGGCCCGAACCTGGATTGGCGAGTATCGGTATGAGAAAAATGAAGAGAAGCTGAGCGAAGCTGCGAAGCAGCTTCAGCAGTATTTTGCCGGAGAACGAAAATCCTTCGAATTACAGCTGGATTTGCTTGGAACACCGTTCCAGCTACAAGTCTGGCAAGTCCTGTCCGATATATCTTATGGAGAGGCCTCATCACACCAGCAGGTTGCGGAAACGATCGGAAGGCCCAAAGCTGTTCGCGCAGTTCTGGATGCCATTAGCAAAAATCCGATTCCGATTATTATTCCCTGTCACCGCATCAGCGGAAAAGACGGTACCCTGGTAGGTTATGTAGGCGGTCTGCAAACCAAGGAGCAATTGCTCGCATTGGAGCAGCAATCGTAAGAGCGGGGGACGTTCATGAAGTATGTAAACGTGGAAAGTGTGGAGGCGGGTGAGTGTCTGGGCAAAACCGTGTATTCAGGCAATGGAACAGTCTTGTTGTCTGCGGGAGTCCAGCTCACCGTATTTATGGTTAATACGTTGAAGCGTATTGGCGTAACCATGCTGTACATCCAGGATGAAACGTATAAAGATGTGGAGACAGAAGACATTCTGGATGAAGCCACGAAGCGGGCCATTATCAACGAAATGAGCGTGACGCTGGAAGCGGTACGTTCCGGGAAGGACTGGAGCCCGAAAAAGGTTACCCTTAGCATAGACAAGCTGCTGAACGATGTTTTAAACGGGCGGGAACTGCTTGTCCAACTGACGGATATTCGAACTAAGGATAACGCCCAGTATGTACATGCCATGAATGTATGCTTGCTGTCCTCTGTCATAGGGCTGAATTTGGGCTTGAACTACAATCAGCTGAAGGATCTGGCGGTGGGTGCACTGCTTCATGATATCGGCAAAGTTGGAGAGCCTCCGGGCAGCGTATCTGCAGCCAATGCTTCTCTTCACCATACGTGGCGGGGGTTTGAAGTGATCAAGTCCAAACGGGAATTCAATCTTTTGGTGGCACATACCGCCCTTCAGCATCACGAGCATATGGACGGCACAGGTCTGCCAAGAGGTATTATGGGCAAGGACATTCATTTATTTGCCAAAATTGTTGCCGCCGCCAATATATATGACAATCTGATCAACGGCTCATCCGGCCGAAGCATGCTGCCGCATGAGGCTTGTGAAGAGATGATGGCGATGTCCGGCACGAAGCTGGATCGGGAAATTCTGATAGAATTTAACCGGAGCGTGTCCGTGTATCCGAATGGAACAGCTGTCCGGCTGTCCACCAAAGAGACTGGCGTAATTGTTCGGCAGCATCGGGGATTACCGGGCAGGCCTGTCATTCGGGTTGCCCGCGGCAGCACGCGTTATGATCTGGATGTTATCGAAGTGGATCTTGCCAAGGAAACAACCGTTTTCATCGAGACTGTAATGACCTAGGTGTCCATGGATCTTCCTGAAAGGCATAATCCATGTTGAGCTAAAGTTTTTGTCATCACAAATTTAACTATTAGCTGGAAAATCCGTTTGCTCCATTCGTGCGGAAATGCTATGATAATTTTCAGGAAATCCGGTCCGTGACACGTGTACAACCAGGCAAGTGAACATCAGGGGCTGACACGGATTATTAGGCTTTTTAGATTGCATACAGAGGTGTCTAAGAGATGGAAATAGCAATACCGATTATTACATTGATTGTAGGTCTGGTCGGGGGATTTTTCATCGGGGTGTACTACTTGCGTAAACAACTCGAGAAAATGCAAAGTGATCCCGATATGCTTCAGAAAATGGCGAAGCAAATGGGTTATAACCTGAATGGCAAGCAAATGCAGCGCGCCCAGCAGATGATGAAGAACCAGCAGCCTGGCGCGAAGATGCCTCAGCCGCAGCAGCATCCTGCGCGTAAAAACTCGGGCCGCCGAAAATAATAGTTGTAAGCAAGCAATTTGCATAATCGAATTATGCATAATGCTGTGGTGTAGAATGCTTACACCAAGGGGTTCGAAAGGAGGCGTTCGGCAGTGGCTGGCGTTAAAGATTATTTGAATTCAAAAGTATCCGACAATCGGGAGAAGATCGAGTACCATGTGGAACAGATCCTCAAGCTGATCGGAGAAGATAGCACGCGGGAAGGGCTGCTTGAGACGCCTGCACGCGTAACCCGGATGTATGAAGAGATTTTTGGCGGGTATGAAGTGGACCCGCGCGATGTACTCGGTGTGACGTTTGACGAGAATCATGAAGAGCTAGTCATTGTGAAGGACATTGTCTACTACAGCCAGTGTGAACATCACATGGCACCCTTCTTCGGCAAAGTACACATTGGTTATGTACCCAGCGGCAAGATTGTCGGTTTGAGCAAGATGGCCCGTTTGGTGGAGGCAGTTACCCGTCGTCTGCAGGTTCAGGAGCGTATTACTTCACAGATTGCCGACATTTTGAATGAGGCCGTTGAACCGCATGGTGTCATGGTTGTCGTGGAAGGTGAGCATTTGTGCATGTGTTCCCGCGGCGTGAAGAAGCCTGGCAGCAAAACGGTAACCTCCGCGGTCCGCGGCTCTTTCCGGGACAATACGGCACAGCGTGCCGAGTTTCTGTCACTGGTTAAGGACTAAGATTCAAACTGGACAAGCGATGTCCAATCATTGAAAATGGTTACCAATAAGCCGTGTTCCCTGGGAACCGGCTTATTTATATGAGTATGTTAAATAGATTCAGTGAGTTGAAACGAATCATGCAGCATGCTGATATAATAATTGTAAGTAAAGATGTATGGCAGAAGAGACGTACATACACATGACAACGATGGTTTGAACTCATCCTGTTTCAGATTCGGTTAGTCGGAGGCTATCTTATATGAGTGTACCGTTCAATTCAGAACAACCTGGGCAGTCGGGAGCAGTGCAACCGATTCCTTCCGATCCGTCATCTGGGCTGCATCGTTTACAGATTTGGGAAACGCCATTATTGCGGCACGGAAGCAGTGTGCTAGAAGCATTTGCATGGGAAGAGGTGATGTGCCGCCGAGTGGGCGAAGGCCATTTGCCGGTAGCTCATATTTGGCGCCATCCAGATGCCTTTGTAGCGGGTCTGCGGGATCGACGGCTGCCAGAGGCTGTGGAGGCGATGGAACGCATGAGAAGACGGGGAACAGCTGTCTGTGTTCGTCCCTCGGGTGGTGCTGCTGTTCCTCTTCATCCGGGCGTGGTTAACGTTTCTTTGATTTTGCCTAATCCGGGTCGGGCTATCAATATTCACGATGATTTTCGCGAGATGGCCTCGCTTATTGCCGAGTCGTTAACGCCGTGGTCGACTAAAGCACAGACCGGAGAGATCGAAGGAGCATTTTGTCCGGGGGATTATGATGTCAGTGTCGGCGGACTGAAATTTTGCGGAATTGCCCAGCGCAGACAGGCGAAGGCTTACATCATTACGGCTTTTATCATTGTGGAAGGGCACGGGGATAAACTGGCAGCGGATGTACGCAAGTTTTATCAGGATGCAGCAGGCGATTTGAAGGAAGGTTATCCCGATGTCCGGCCAGGCACGATGGCTAGTCTGCAGGAGCTGGCAGGCGTTCCTTCTGCCGCGGCTTATACCGCTTCCCTGGTTCGTACACTTCGTAATCGGTATCCCCTGGCGGAAACTGGACGGGTGTTGTCCCTGGACCGTGAGACAGTAAGACAGACGGCAGAACAGATGAAGCTCCGCTACGATTAGTATCGTGCGAGGACACTTGGAATTGGTTAATAGAGATGATATGATGTGATTTCGGAAGGAGAGTGCCAAGATGGAAACATTAAGATATACATTCGAATATGAGGTTGTATCTTCAGGCGAAAAGTCTGAATTCAGCCAAATGGCAACAAGCAAGGAAGAGGCTGCAGCGCTAATCGTTGCGCGGATTGCCGACCTGGAGTTCACAGGCGAAGAAGATATCAAACTGGGCGATCTGATTGCTATCAGCAAACAGGTTGGGGACAACTATGTTGCATGCGAGGGCTGTGCTTCCTAGTAGAGCGCGTCAGGGGACCTATCCAAATACAGCAAGTCTTCCGGAATCGGGAGGCTTGCTTTTTCATTGCTAATAAAAAGAGATATCTGGCAGTCTTCAGGCTGGAGATATCTCTTTTTTTATATTCCCGATTCAGATCTAGTAGGGCGGCCATAACAGCTTGCGTGCCGTTTCATAACGTTCAGCCACCGCAGGCCAGTAGACCACATTCCACCAGTCCTCAATATATTTCTTGCGCTCATTCTGATGTTTCAGATAGTAGGCATGCTCCCATACATCCAGCGGCAGGAGCGGCACGATGTCGGACTGGGACAGGTTCTGGTGCTTCTCTGCCTGTAAGATCTCCAAACGATGTGCCCGCGGGCTCCAGACAAGCAAGGCCCAGCCACCGCCCTCCACTTTGTTGGCGGCTTCGGTGAACTGATTTTTGAACGCCTCGTAACTGCCGAAATCCCGTTTGATCTGTTCCGCAAGCATGCCTGAAGGTTTGCCGCCGCCCCTAGGATTCATGATCGTCCAAAAGATGGTATGCAGGTAATGACCTGCACCGTTGAAGGCTAGTTCGCGTTCCCAATGTTTGACGAGTTCAAAGTTATTCTTTTTCCGCGATTCAGCCAGTTTCTTCTCGGCCACATTAAGTCCGTCCACATAGGATTGATGGTGCTTGTCATGATGAATGCGCATCGTCATTTCGTCAATATGCGGCTCGAGTGCATTGTATGCATAGGGAAGAGGCGGCAGGGTGTGTCCTCCAATGGGGACGGGCTTCTCTTTCACAGGAGGCGCAGACGGTAAAGTCATGCTCTCTGTGGCACCGGAAGAAGGCGATTGAACAGGGACGGCTGAAGACTGTGCCTGTGATGGAGGCGATGAAGGATTGGCTTTACCGACTACGGAAGCCGGCTCTTCCGCTGTTTCTTCCTCGGAGCGTCCTGTCCATTGAAGATACTGTTCCAGTGAGAAGTTCTCTTCATTTGCCGCATCCCGAATGACACCTGGCTGATTCAACGTATCCAGCACGCCGAGGAAATACTCCGATTCACGGATAAAGTGCAGAATGACAGCCTTGGCAAGCGGTACAGCCTGCACAGCAGCACTTTGCTCGAGCAGCACATACAACTGTCTGATGAACTCCCGCGATTGGGAACGTGCAGAGGCCACAAGCTGTTCCACACAGCGGATCATATAAGGGGCAGGTGGGTGGGTTCCGGGCAAAAGCTGTTTCAACAGCTGATTGGCCACTTTCTCACTATTTTCAAAAGTCGCCGCCCATTCCTCAAGCAGCTTTACATAAGAGGGCTCAAGTTCGGGAACCAGTGCCCGAATGACGAGCGTATGCTCTTTCTCCTGCTCTTTCCAGAATCGGATCTCCTCCAGAATACGCAGAGGCAGCAAGGGTCCATATGTAGACCAATTCATATACGGTGGACCTCCTTCAAGTGAAATTTTAGAAATCAGCCCATCAAGGAATGTCAGGCTCAAACCATTTATAATCGTCCCAAAAGTATATTCTTCAGCCATGTTGTCCTATGTGTACACAAAAAAAAGAGCCCCGCTGGGGCTCTTGAATCACCGGAAGGTAACTATTCTCCGGTATTGGTATTCTCCACATCATCGCTGCTTGTCTTCGTCACATGACTCAGGAACATAGAGACACGGCGAAGGTACTCCTTCGGATGTTCCCGGAAGATCAACTCATGATGCGCATCCTGTACAATCCATTCTTCCGAGTAGGTGTTGGTTTGGTTGGCGGCAAGGAGCTCCGCGATTGGATAGGGAGCCTTCTCATCTTCCGTACCGTGAATGAAGAAGATCGGGAACGGATAGTCTTTCTTTTTGACTTCCTGATACGGGATTTGCTGCAATCCGGTGCCGTTCAGAACCGGGAATAACAGATTCATGATCTGTAGGGTCGGCTGGCGCGGCAGATCGATCTGGTTATGGATGTTGTGATACAGCGTATCCGGCTCCAGCAGGAAGGTGCTGTCGAGAATCATGGCATCCACGTTCTCCGTCAACAGACCAGTCTGTAATGCGGTACCTGCGCCCATGGAGAAGCCCCAGACGACAAGCTCCTGAGCACCGCGCTGCTTGGCAAACTGAATCGCACCAAGCAATTGCTGGGACTCGGCTTTGCCGCCCGTGGCGACCGCCTTGTTCACCTGTGAGGCGAATCCGTAATCAAACATCACTACATTGAAACCGAGCTGGTGGGCGTAATGAGCCAGGTCATACATCGGTACCCAGGTTTCCTCCCGGTTGGCACCATATCCGTGACTGAAGATAATGGTTTTGTTGACTTCGGTGTCTGCGGGAATGTACCAGCCCTGCATCGTCCGGCTGCCGTCTGCTGCCGGGAACGTGATGTCTTCGTACTTCATATTCTTGGCCTGCATCGGGTTGGAGAATACAGGGGCTACGGTTGGATTGGATAAGACCCAGGCGATATAGCCGTGTAGTGCAATAAAACAAAAGAGCAGAAAAAATACAACGGAGAGCAGCAACGCTACGATAATATGTTTGAACCGGATCAGCCTCGGTGATAACGAAGAGGGCAGATCGGACACTTTCGTTTGCAGCGGGGCTTCGCTCTGGGATGTCGGAAACATGATTGCCCCTCCTTATTAAGATCAATTGAAGATAACAACGAGTTCAGATCGGGTAAAATGTCTTTTTATCCTTACAAGCATGTGCAGCAAAATCTTGTCTTTATATATCTTTATCGTATGTTTCCCTATAGTTAAAGTCAATTGATTGGAGGCATTTGTTACGCAATTGTTATATAGTTCGAAAGATATATGGGTAACATTTCCTGATGGTGCAGATTGCAGGGGATTTAGGCTTATAAAAAGAAAATATTTACACCTTATCCGGTTGTGTTTTGGCGCTTTTTGGTTTACAGATGAGATTGTTTCTCATATAATTTATGTAACCAAGTTTCATGTGATGAAACATGAGGAGGGCATTATGCCATGGAAGACCGCAAATTAACCGTCCGTGCTGTGGAACGGGCGCTGGATATATTATTGTGTTTTACCACCCGCAGTGATCTGGGACTCACGGAAATTGCCAGCCAGATTGGTTTGCACAAAAGTACAGTTCACCGTCTGATGGCTACACTGGAGGAGCGGGGATTCGTTATTCGTGATGCTGCCACAGAGAAATACCGACTCGGTATTCGAATCTGGGAGCTGTCTGCCCATATGTCCCGCAGTGATGATCCGGCCATATTGCTGCTTCCTGCGATGGAGCGGCTCAGAGATCGTCTGGGAGAGACCGTCAGTCTGTATCTTCGGGATGGCAGTGAACGGATACGAATTCAGGCCGTCCAGAGTGATCAGGCAATCCGCCGTGTGGCTCCGGTCGGCGTGCGGCTTCCCTTATCTGTAGGAGCATCCAGCAAGGTGCTAATGGCATTTGCGACGGAGGAGGACCGGGAGGAATTGATGAATAGCCCGGAATGGCCGGTATTTATCGATCCTGAGGTTTATCTGGCCCAGATGGGAGATATTCGGGAGAATGGATATGCAACCAGCTACGAGGAACGGGAGCCTGGAGCGGCTGCAGTATCCGTACCGATTATGGACCGTAAGGGAAATATCGCTGCTGCACTTTCGGTATCCGGACCCGTTAGCCGTCTGTCCCAGGAAACTTTGCATGAATATGCACCTGTGCTGAAGGAAGCGGCTGCGCAGATGGGCCTCATGTTGTCCTGATTTTGAATACAGTGGAAGATAAAGGGTTGTTTTTCTGATGGACTTGCGCTAGTCTGTAATGGACGGCCCGGCGGGGCTGGAATGATGAATTGAATATGGAACTGCGGTACGTATACCGCAACTTGTTAACGTTACTGGGGGAGTCCGAATTGTCCGGACTGAGACGGAATCGCATGAGATTCCGGACCCTTTGCACCTGATCTGGATCATACCAGCGTAGGGAAGTAATCGGCGATATAACCACGAACACCTGCATAATACTGCCTTTGGCATGTCTCCACTTGAGGGAGCATGGCATCAGGCTTGTTATGGGTGATGGACATGAGCCGGTTCCCTCGGGAACCGGCTTTTTTTATATACAGTGAACAGGCGAACGTCCGCTGCAAAGAAGGATTACATCTCCTGATGTGCGGGCCTGCGAGAATGGGGTTTAGTCCAGTCATTCAATAGCCTGTCAGCTTAATCTGCTGTAATGTCCTCTTTTCCGAAGTGTGGTCGCTCTTTCTTACCTATGCGTGGATGATTGGGCTGGGTGCGCAAGCCAACAAACGGACTAATCAATCCATGGGACCACCAACGAGGAGGAAGAGGTAGCGATGAGTACGGACAACAGAACAACGGGACAGAACCATTCAGAGCATATGTTGGAAAAGGAAACAGGGGCGGCCGGGCGGGTTCAGCCATTTCCCGGCAGCCGCAAAGTGTACATTCAGGGCTCACGTCCGGACATTGCTGTACCGGAGCGTGAAATTGCCCTTCATGACACGAATACTCCCCAAGGGGTGGAGCATAACGAGCCGCTGCGTGTCTACGATACGAGCGGCCCCATGACCGATCCCGGATTCCATGCGGATATCCGGGCAGGTCTGCCAGCTCTGCGTACACGCTGGATTACAGAGCGGAATGACGTTGAGGCATACCAGGGACGCACCGTCAAACCGGAGGATAACGGTTTGAAACCTGGAGGGAAGAGAGCCGGAGCTGAAGAGTACCCGGGCTTGCGCGGCAAACCGCTGCGTGCACAATCCGGACGATGTGTCACCCAGATGCACTATGCGAGAAAGGGCATCATTACACCGGAGATGGAATTTGCAGCCATTCGTGAGGGAGTGGAGCCGGAATTTGTGCGGCAGGAGCTGGCGAGCGGCAGAGCCATTTTGCCGTCAAATATTAATCATCCCGAGAGTGAGCCGATGCTGATCGGGCGCCATTTTCACGTAAAGATCAACGCGAATATCGGCAATTCGGCCGTTTCCTCTTCGATCGAAGAAGAGGTGGAGAAGATGACCTGGGCGGTTCGCTGGGGATCGGACACGGTGATGGATCTCTCTACGGGCAAGGACATTCATACCACCCGGGAATGGATCATCCGCAATTCGCCTGTACCGATTGGAACAGTGCCGCTCTATCAGGCGCTGGAGAAGGTGAATGGCGAAGCCGAGGCCCTGACCTGGGAACTTTATCGTGACACGCTTATTGAGCAGGCAGAGCAGGGAGTGGATTACTTTACGATCCACGCAGGCGTGCTGCTGCGTTATATCCCGATGACGGCCAAACGGATGACAGGGATTGTTTCCAGAGGCGGCTCCATTATGGCGGCATGGTGCCTTGCACATCATCAGGAGAATTTTTTGTACACCCACTTTGAAGAAATCTGTGAAATCATGAAAAGGTATGATGTGGCCTTCTCTCTCGGAGATGGACTCCGCCCAGGCAGCATTTATGATGCCAATGACGAAGCGCAGATGGCTGAACTTGCTACGCTCGGTGAACTGACGCAGATCGCGTGGAAGCATGATGTGCAGGTGATGATTGAAGGGCCGGGACATGTGCCGATGCACAAGATCAAGGAGAATGTCGACCTCCAGATGGAGATCTGCAAGGAGGCGCCGTTCTATACACTCGGACCGCTGACGACAGATATCGCACCGGGCTATGACCATATTACCTCAGCCATTGGGGCGGCGATGATCGGCTGGTTTGGAACGTCCATGCTCTGCTATGTGACGCCCAAGGAACATCTGGGCCTGCCGAACAAGGATGATGTGCGGGAGGGAGTTATTGCCTATAAGATTGCTGCACATGCCGCGGATCTGGCCAAAGGCCATCCCCGTGCACAGCGCCGGGATGACGCACTGTCGAAGGCCCGCTTTGAATTCCGCTGGCGGGACCAGTTCAACCTGTCACTGGATCCGGAGCGTGCGCTGTCCTACCATGATGAGACGCTGCCGGCTGAAGGGGCCAAGGAAGCCCATTTCTGTTCCATGTGTGGACCGAAGTTTTGCAGCATGCGCATCACCCAGGATATTCGTGCCTTTGCCGCAGACAAAGGGCTGTCCGAGAATGAGGCTGTGGCGGCTGGAATGCAGGAGAAGGCTGTGGAATACCGAACCCGATCCTAGGCGACGTTACAGCGCAATCTGGGCGGTCTAGAATGTATAAAAGCCGTTCTCTCCGCTATTGGGAGAAGAACGGCTTTTAGTTATGGAACCAGTTTGCTTCGCTGAAGAAGTAGATAGAGGGTCAAAATACAGGATATTTCTATCCGTTATAGGTTGATTGTCTCACAGATGTTTAATAAAATGAGTATAAGTAAAGACAAATAAGAGTAGCCAGGCCAATGGCTACTCCTGCACAGCATTTGCGGCAGGTATTCCTCCGAGTGCAGCTTAGCTCAGATGAAGTGACCCGTCAGGCCTGTCAACCTGTGGCGGGTCACTTCTTTTTCCGTTCGATGTATGTCAGGAGCGCAATAATTAACATTGCGAACACGATTACGTCGTTGAAAGAGAAGTTCATAGGATCACCTCCCACTGGAGGCAAGCCTATTCCCCACCACAAATTGGCTGTACATATGGATTATACCATTTGAAAGACTCTCATTCGAGAGTCTTTTTATCATGAAACAAAAGTACTTCACAGCTGAAGCTCTACATGTCAAAACTAACGATGAACGATGTTCAGGTGCTGCTCCAAATAGGTTGCAAGCGATGCCAGGGGACTGTAAATCTCCGTACCTGCATTTGCTGTTGCGCGAGCTGCTGCGGGAGCCATGGACAACTGAGCGGCAACCACCATTTTGTCTGGCGACTGAGCAGCCAATTGCTGCAAGCCCGTACTGACTGCCTCAAGATAGCCGTCCTTATCGCCCCGCATAATCAACTCAAATGTACCGGGAATTAACACGGCCTCTATTCTTGATGTATCCGCAACCTGCTGCCCGCTTGTTTCACCTTGCTGCAATGCTTTATTCACCCGCGTCATCGTTCCTTCAACGGTTGCCGGGTTGGTAAAAGCAAGGATGTATTCTTGGGAAGTCTGCTGCAGCTTCTGCAACAGTGGATCATCGATGCCGATGACGGGTATGGAAACATGCTGTGCTGCCTGCGCCAGTTCCGCAGCAAATAGGGTACAAGTGACCAGGATGGCATCTGCATGACATTGGGCAATCCATTGTAACGTCTGAGATACCTTCTCTTGCGTGACAGCTTCAGAGAAGTTGGCATCATGTTTGCGGCGATCCAGACCCGGATCGACATAATGCACAAGTTCTACTTCATAGGAGGCGAGTGTCTCTTCAATCAGTGCGATGTTGGAATAGTGAGCGTGAAAACAGCCGATCGTGATCATGGTGACATCCCCTTTACCAATGCTTTTAACCTGTGAGTGCAACAGATATTTAACTCATTATAGAAATGCAATTGGAAACTGTACAGATTTTTATGCCAAACGCCAATAACCGTCTCCCCGCCAAACGGCGGAAGGACGGCTCTATAATCAGGTTCGAATATGATCAGATGTACATTTTAGCGCATGGAAGGCGATGCATTCTTTTGTGCCATTTTTTGCTGCAAAATCTCATGAAAGGATAGACCTTGAGTGTTCTCATTCTCCTTTTTGGGAGCAGTGGTCGCCGTGTTGCGTGGATATTGGTGGTGGTACGGGATCATTTGCTGAATAGGCATGCGGATCATCTTGGTTCCTCCTTTGGTGCATGTTCGAATATGCACTCGTTATTGTTTTCTTATTTAAGGTTATGTATTTCCGATAGGCCCAGTTCCTCGTGCACAAATAGGTATATGTGACTTGTTAGACGAAACCGGGAAGTTATGACGTAATTCCAATTGGATTGTAGTGATTTTACCCCGTATTGAGAAGATGTAAACGGTTTGAGGGAAATTCAGGAATAAAGAACCTGATATAAATGGTTTGATATGGGAGGATGGAATCGGTTGTTAAGTGAATAGTCCCATTTTCGCGAATGTCAATTGAGCCCTTAAATAAGACAAATTGTCCGGAGAGTAGGTATCATTGAAGCTAACTAACTTGGTACCATAGTCGGTTGTCTTGGGTGTGAAGGGGAATGTTTTACACGTTTTCACACGTGAGACAAGGGAGATATACCAAACAAGCCGTCCGGAGAACCGGACGGCTTGTTGTTCATCAAACAGGAAGAGAAATAATGTTCATTACTGATCTGCACTTGGTTTAGCTTGTTTAACTGCAATATAGAGATCTACTTGGACATTGGCAGGGTCCATACTCCGCTCATCGTATAACTCGAAATCACCGGTAAACGTTCGCTCGTGCTGATGGTTCCAGGCCCATACGGCGCCCCATGCTTCACCTACAACTTCTGCCATTGGACCCTTTCTGGAGGTGAACACGGCGTATGTCGCAGGAGGTAATTCGATCGAGTTCATACCATCAGGCAGCGTTTCATCTGCAGCCACCTCATGACCTACGAGTATGGTGTATTCCCCGTGGATACCATCGGTATAATCCGCATAACAGCCATATCGGGCTGCCTCGGGAGCGGGGAGCGGCCCTGACGTGAAGTAACGATCCCACAATCCCTGAATGCAACCTTTACCGCTCATCTCAATGGCATTGGTCGTTCTGGCCGAAACACCAGCCAGGCGTTTCCCAGGAAGCGTAATATACCGAACGGGTTCAACGGAGTTCCTTTTTTCATTCCTTTCAGAAGTGGATCTATTCCATCGTTTCAAAAAAGGAAGCTGATTGCGCAGCATCGAGCGGGCCGATTCCTCGTCCGTACCTTCTTCCTTGAGGATCGCGGTGCACATCTCAATCATGCCTTCCAGCGTAATGTTGGGCTGTTGGAACATGCCTTCTTTATAACAATAGATGCAGTATTCGCGGGTTGCATTTCCATCTGCTTCCGTTCCGAATTGGGCAGGGGTGGTTAGCGGCATTCCGCAGCTCTGGCATACAGTGACGTTCATTAACAATTCCTCCTCGTTATGTACAGCTTGAATATAGATGAAGTATAACGGGAGGAACTGGACAGCTGTCTGTCAGGTTTGCGGAGGGGCTGTATAATTTTGCACGATTTGTTCTGCGATTTGGCGGATCTCGTCACGAATATGAAGAGGCTCCAATACTTCGGCATCTGCTCCAAAGCCAAGAATGAATCCGTACAGCCAGCTATCCTCCGGAAATGCCACCTGGCTAATGTAATATCCCTGGCTATCGGGGATCACATTCTCTATGCCAAACCACTCCTCGGCAATATGACGGACACGGGCGTGGAATCTCATCGTCATGGCAACCGTGTTCCCGGGAGTTGCCCATTCCTGCTGCCAGGGCTTGTCCTGCGGATTGACCGGTTTGCGTTCGAAGTGACCTTCGGCAAGTGTAACGTCCTGCATCCGGACCAGCTTGAACATCCGAAACTCATTGCGCGCATGACAGAACGCATAGAGGTACCAGGAGTGCTTTTTAAGAACAAGGGTATGAGGATCAACAGTTCTGTGAGTGTGGGCTCCTTCGGCACTGCAATAGGTAAAGGTGACAGGGCGCAGCTGATCCAGTCCCTGTTCGATGATTTGCAGTTTGTTCTGCAGCGCTTCAGGATGGGTCCACATCGAGTAATCAACAATAAAGCGGTTTGTGTCAGCCTGGAAGTCCTCGTTTTTCGCTTCCGGCACGATGCTGCTAAGTTTCTCCATCAGCAGCTCCCGTGCTACATTGGTATGAGAAGTGGAGACGCTGCGCAGTGCGGTGACGATGGAGGCCAAATCCCGGTCAGTCAGCACATTTCGGTCCAGACGATAACCCTCTGCAAGGCCAATGCCGCCGCTCATGCCCTGGTATGTCACCACAGGAATGCCTGCCTGGCCCAGGGTGTCAATGTCACGGTAGATTGTACGAATGGAAACTTCAAACGTATCTGCCAGATCCTTGGCCTGCACACGGCCGCGATTGATCAGCAGCACAACGATGGCTAATAAACGGTCCAGTTTCATATATTGGATTCCTTTCAATCATTTATAAGTTGGATTCAGATATGTTATATTGTTGAGCATCACATATAGGAGTGGAATAAGCAATGAAGCGAATTACCATTTTGATCGCGGACGATGAAGTTGAGATCGCTGATCTGGTTGCATTGCATTTACAAAAGGAAGGGTATCACACCGTTAAGGCATTCGATGGAAAGTCGGCGCTGCAAGCTGTTCAGACGCAAGCCATAGACTTGGCGATCCTGGACATTATGATGCCTGGGATGGATGGGTACGAGGTGACTCGCAAAATTCGGGAGCAGCATCATTTGCCGATTATTTTTCTTAGTGCCAAAACGTCGGACATGGATAAAATTACGGGCCTTGTGATGGGAGCGGACGATTATATGACCAAGCCGTTCAATCCGATGGAGCTTGTTGCCCGGGTGAACTCCCAGCTGCGCCGTTCATTGCAATTCAGCCAGTCTGCGCCAGTCCAGCGCTCCATTCTGGAGAAGGGCGGACTTATCATCTCGCCAGACCAACATAGCGTTACACTCTACGGCAAACCAGTGGAACTAACACCGAAGGAGTTCGATATTCTGTATCTGCTCGCCAGCCACCCCAAGCAGGTGTTCAGTGCGGAAAGCATTTTTGAACAGGTTTGGGGAGAGGCCTATTATGAGAGCGGCAATACAGTCATGGTCCATATTCGCACCCTGCGCAAAAAGCTCGGGGAAGATGTGGACAAGAACAAGTTTATCAAAACGATCTGGGGTGTGGGGTACACGTTTAATGACTAAACGAAGAAGTTTTCGGACGACCATGATTATGCTGCTGGGATTAAGCATGCTTGCCTCTGGTGCGATCACCTATGGGGTTTACAAACTTTTGCAATATTACTATTCGGGTGTCCGTGCAGAAGATCAGCTCGCTGAATATCGCCATTTTATGAAAAGCATTGGAGATATCTATTTTTTCCTGCTCCTGTTCATCCCGCTCGCCATTTTATTCTTCTTTTGGTTTACCAAGCCCTACGTGACCTATTTCAAAGACATTTCTACAGGAATCAGTCATTTGGCCAATGGCGACTTTCAGCATCGTGTGCAGATTTCCTCGAAGGATGAATTAGGTACGATCGCGGAGGATGTGAATCTGGCGAGTGAGAAGCTGAGGGAGGCGGTGAAACGGGGGGATTTTGCCGAAAATAGCAAGGACCAGCTTGTCGTGAATCTGGCGCATGACCTGCGGACGCCGCTCACCTCTGTACTTGGCTATTTGGATCTGCTCATGAAGGATGATCAGCTGACGGAGGAGCAGGTACGGCACTTTACGTCGATTGCATTCACCAAATCGCAGCGTTTGGAGAAGCTGGTTGATGATTTGTTTGAAATTACCCGGATGAACTATGGCATGCTGCCCTTACAGAAAGCACGGCTCGATCTTAGCGAGCTGCTGAAGCAGATGAATGAAGAGCTCTATCCTGTGTTTGAGAAAAATCGTCTGGTCACCCGATTAAATATTGACCCTGAGCTCACCATCTCTGGAGATGGCGAGCTGCTGGCTCGTGTGTTTGAGAACCTGCTGATTAACGCTGCACGTCATGGCAAGGATGGCATCTACGTGGATATTAACGGCTATTGCGAAGCGGAGCAGGTCATCATTCAGGTGACCAACTATGGGGGACATATTCATCCAGAGGATTTGCCGCATATCTTCGATATGTATTACACCGGAGATCGTGCCCGGACCCAACAGGAGGGTGGGACAGGCCTTGGCCTGTTTATTGCCCGGAATATTGTGGAGCAGCATGAAGGCACCATCTCTGCCCAGAGTGATGTGGTACGGACCATATTTGAGGTTCGCCTGCCGGTTCTCCAATGAGGTTTGTATTTAAATTTAAGAAAAACTTTAATTTTGCCCTGCTTTTTCTTTAACTAGTTTTCTCTATCCTGGATGTTAAGAGGTAAAGGAGGAACAAGGATGAAGAAGTGGGGCTTTTTGATTTGCATCATTTTGCTTGGATATGTGGTTACGAGATCGCCGGGATCTTTTCAGCAAAAGGATGAGATGATTATCGAAATTCAGGATACGCGTGAAAACCGTGCAGCAAATACCGTATCCATTACCGGAAATATCCGGGATCAGGTACATAAGGGCAACTTGCTGCTTGTTAATTCAACATATCCAATTCATCCGGAAGGCGTTCAAACCGATATTGTAAATGTGGCCGAGCAGGACGATTTGGTTCGTGGATACGGTTTGCTGGATCAGAATATCATGCTGTCACGGCAGGTAGCGCAAGCGTTTCAGAAGATGGTCGAAGCAGCGGGGGAAGAGGGAGTACGATATTTTCTCATTAGCAGCGGATACCGGGACTTGGCGAAACAGGAGGAACTTTATCAGGAAAAAGGGTCAGACTACGCACTTCCTGCGGGTCACAGTGAGCATAATCTAGGATTATCCATGGATATCGGTTCCTCGCTGACCACCATGAATGAAGCACCAGAGGGTGCCTGGCTGGAGAAAAATGCATGGAAATACGGATTCATTCTACGTTACCCGAAGGACAAGGTGAGCATCACGGGTATTCAATATGAACCATGGCATTTTCGATATGTGGGCCTGCCGCATAGTGCTGTCATGTATAAGAATAATCTGGTGCTGGAGCAGTATCTGGATTTGCTAAAAGAGAAGGAGAATATTACTGTTGAGGTGGAGGGTGAGAAATATCATATCCGCTATTATCAGGTCACCCGAGATACGACCGTTTACATACCTGAGCATGGCCAATATGAAATATCGGGAGATAATATGGATGGAGTCATTGTCACAGTAAAGGAATAACAGGGCTGCACAAAGGAGGTTCATCAACATGAGGCAGAAAAAGTTCACGCATAAAATCCTTTGGATTGCCACGTTAATGATTTATCTGTATCTACTAACCAAGCTGATTCTGTTTAAAGGAGGTTCAGTCGACTTCGAAATCGTGAGGGTCCAGCTCATGGCTTTCCTTCACCAACCGGATCTGATTCAGACGCGAACCGTCAATCTGACGCCATTTCAGGAAATTTCAAGAGATTGGAACAGCCTATCTTTACATCGTCCGGGGACTGCAATTCATCTGGTGGGCAACGTATTGGCCTTTATCCCAATGGGTGTATTCATTCCCGTGCTTATGGGCAACAAATGGTTGTCAGGGGCAAACGTATTCCTGCTGTCTCTGCTTTTAAGCCTTGGCTATGAAGTGACACAGCTGTTAACTGGCATGGGCATATTCGATGTGGACGATCTGATGTTGAATACCTTGGGTGGGTTGATTGGATATATTATGTTCACCATGGTTATCGGCATGAAACAGTTGTTGGTGGGAGGAGAATCCCGCGTGGCGAAGAAAAATTATAATGCTAAGGAGAGTCACGTTTAAGGGGGGGATTGCATGATTTTCGTGACAGCTGTAATGATAGGTACAGGCATCATGTTTTTGGTTGGTCCACGGTATGTAACACATTCTTCGCATAGACAGATTACCAATCGAGAAACCTCAAGGTGGATTGGGTACTCGCTGCTCACGATGTCAGCCCTCTTCCTTTTTATGGGTGCATTGCAGCTGCTGGATGAAGCTTCACATCATATTGGACATTAGAGAAAGATATCACTTTTAAGTGAAACACATTCTTCACAAACCATCAAAAAAAGCTCCCCATCACATGCCGTTTGGCACAAGATGGGGAGCTTTCGTATTGATCAATCGCATTAAAGGTTAATGCAATTAAGCTTTTTTCATCATTTGACGCAGTACAGTTTGCAGGATACCACCGTTATGGTAGTAGTCCACGTCCACCATACTGTCCAGACGAGCGATAACAGGGAAGTCGAACTTGGTGCCGTCCTCACGAGTTACGGTAACCGTCAGTTCTTGACCCGGTTTCACATCATTGCTCAGACCTGTGATGTCGTACGTTTCACGACCATTCAGACCGAGGCTGGACCAGCCATGACCTTCCTGGAATTGCAATGGCATTACGCCCATGCCTACCAGGTTACTGCGGTGAATACGCTCAAAGCTTTCGGCGATAACGGCTTTGACGCCAAGCAGGAATGTCCCTTTTGCTGCCCAGTCACGGGAGCTTCCTGTACCATACTCTTTACCTGCAATAACGATCAGGTTCTGTCCTTCGTCCTGATACTTCATGGAAGCATCGTAGATGGACATTTCTTCGTCCGTTGGCAGGTATTTCGTGATACCACCCTCAGTACCTGGAGCCACTTGGTTACGGATACGAATGTTTGCAAACGTACCGCGCATCATGACCTCATGGTTACCACGACGGGAGCCGTAGGAGTTGAAGTCTTTGCGTTCTACGCCATGCTCTTTCAGGTACAATCCAGCTGGACTGGATGGAGCAATGTTACCGGCTGGCGAGATGTGATCCGTTGTTACGGAGTCAGCAAGCAGTGCCATGACGCGTGCAGAGCGAATATCTGCGATATCGGTCAGTTTGTCGCCGAGGTTTTGGAAGAACGGAGGGTTTTGAATGTATGTGGAGTTTGGATCCCACTCATACAGTTCACCTTCCGGTACAGGGATGTTATTCCAGCGCTCGTTGGCAGTAAATACGTTCTCGTATTTGTTGCGGAACATCTGAGCATTCAGTGAGCTTGCAATGGCATCCTTGATTTCCTCGGAGCTAGGCCAGAGGTCTTTCAGGAAGACTGGCTCGTTGTTCGTATCATAACCGATTGGATCGGTAGCAAAATCAATATTGACCGTACCCGCGAGAGCGTAAGCTACCACGAGTGGTGGAGAAGCCAGATAGTTGGCTTTTACCTGAGCATGCACACGACCTTCGAAGTTACGGTTACCGGACAATACAGCCGCTACAGTCATATCGTTCTCGGCAATCGCTTCGCTTACTTCGTCTGGCAGTGGGCCGGAGTTACCGATACAAGTTGCACAGCCGTAACCGGCAACGTTAAATCCGAGCTGGTCGAGGTATACGTTCAGGCCTGATTTTTCGAGATACTCGGTAACAACGAGGGAACCTGGAGTCAAGCTGCTCTTCACGTAGCCTGGTTTGGTCAGACCGCGCTCAACCGCTTTTTTCGCAAGTAGACCTGCTCCGAGCATAACGCTTGGGTTGGATGTGTTGGTGCAGCTTGTGATGGCCGCAATGACAACCGCACCTGCTTTTAGTTCACTAGTGGAACCGTCAGGGTGCTTCACAGGCACTGTTTCTTCAATCTTCTCATCGCTCAGTCCGTATCCGCCTTTATCGACCGGAGTACGAATGATGCTGTTGAAGCTTTCTTTCATTTGCGTCAGTTCGATGCGATCCTGTGGACGCTTAGGACCTGCGAGACTTGGTACCACGGAAGCGAGATCCAGCTCAATTACATCTGTGAATTCTGGATCAACCGTGCTGGAAGTCCGGAACATGCCTTGTGCTTTGTAATAAGCTTCAACCAGATCCACTTGCTCGTCAGTACGTCCCGTACTGCGCATGTAGTTCAACGTCTCACTATCGACAGGGAAGAAACCAATCGTAGCGCCATATTCCGGTGCCATGTTGGCAACTGTTGCACGGTCAGCCAGACTGATGTTAGCAAGCCCTGGGCCGTAGAACTCGACAAATTTGCCGACTACGCCTTTTTTACGAAGCATTTGAGTGACAGTGAGTGCCAGATCCGTTGCTGTAGCGCCTTCGCTCAGGCTGCCTGTCAATTTGAAACCGATAACGTCCGGTGTTACAAAATAGAGCGGTTGGCCCAGCATGCCTGCTTCGGCCTCGATTCCGCCAACACCCCAGCCAACAACGCCGAGTCCGTTGATCATGGTGGTGTGGGAGTCCGTACCTACGAGGGAATCCGGGAACACAACCGTTTCGCCGTCAATCGTTTTGGTTGCAGCCACGGAAGCCAGATACTCCAGGTTGACCTGGTGAACGATCCCTGTGGATGGCGGAACAGCACGGAAGTTGTTGAATGCCGTTTGCGCCCAGCGCAGGAAGCGGTAACGCTCTTCGTTACGCTCGAATTCAACCTTGATATTGTAGTCGAGTGCATCGTTGGTTCCGAATGCATCAACCATAACGGAGTGGTCGATAACGAGATCGACTGGCACGAGCGGGTTGATCTGTTTTGGATCACCGCCTGCCTTTTTCACGGTATCACGCATCGCGGCAAGATCCACGACAACCGGTACGCCAGTGAAATCCTGCAGGACGATACGTGCAGGGATAAATGGAATTTCCTTGTTATTGTCACGGCCTTCTGCCCAGCCGGTAAGTTGTTTCACGTGTTCTTCGGTAATCGCGCGTCCGTCGAACTGACGAACTGCTGCTTCGAGCAGCACTTTAATGGAGAAGGGAAGCTTGGAAAGGTCGCCGTAGCCGCCTTCCTGAAGAGCATCGAGACTGTAGTAGCGGTAAGACTTGCCTCCGACCTCAAGACTGCGGGCTGCGGAGAAATGGTTCTTGGCTGACATACATGTACCTCCTTAAAATGTGTCGGTGAGATGAAGATAAAGTTCATTTAGGTAAAAGAACAGGCCTTCATCGTTCCGTGTCCTTGTTCACTAGTTTCATCAGATGAAACGTAATTTCATAATTGCAACTTTAGTTATAAGTATACCGTTTTCACCTCCGTACGTAAAGGGCTTTTTGCCTGTCGAAACAAGCTTTGAGAACAATGAAGGCGTTTTCGTGAATACTTGTTGAACATGGCACTTTCTGTCCCCCGAGTCTCCGAATTTCGACCTGTGATCCCTGACCGGAACACATACAACCGATAAACTCCTCATATGAATAGAAGTAGTTTGCACGCACTGAATTTTCCAGACAGAATTTAAAGCCAAAGGGGGACACAGGCTTGGAACGGGAATGGAAGAGTGCCTTATACACCTATGTGAACCAGTACAATCGCTGTGAGATCGACTATCGTCCACAAACGACCGAGCGGATTGTCACAGATCCGGAATTTGTGCTGGAGCGGGGAGAACGTATGGCCAGACTGGACGAATGGTATCGTAAACGGCGTGCAGTGCCTCTTCGCAGCGAGACCAGTGCCAAGCTTGTGCGTACGGTAACGGAAGGTCCTGAAGAATCGGTGGTGGATGTTCAACTGTACAGCAGGCTTTTCTATGAGAAAAGCGGGATTACCCACCGGGAAGACCGGATTGAGCGGGAGCGGCTTACCTTTTTGCGGCAGAACGGGTCATGGATCATTGGACGGGTGGAAAGGGAAGTTCCGGAGCGTCGTCCCGCAGGGGAAGGGAGACCTTTTCAGCAAGCGGATTTTGTACAGGCGATCAATCGGCCGCTGCTAAACAGGGAAGTACTTGGTCAAGGAAGAAGTTCAAGACAGCAGCTATATCGGCGAGACCTGGCGGTCGCTTATGCGGATCGTTGGTGGAATGCGGGCAACCCGGCATTTGAAGAATTCGAGGTAGACTGCACCAATTACATCTCTCAATGTCTCTTTGCAGGGGGAGCACCCATCCACTATACTGGTAGAAGAGAAGCGGGCTGGTGGTACAAGGGCTACGTGAATGGCGCCGAAATGTGGAGTTATAGCTGGGCCGTTTCCAATAGTCTGGAGCGGTATCTGGCGAGCAGCAGCTGGGGCTTAACGGCAACCGAAGTGGATCGCCCGGAGCAGCTGATGCTCGGAGATGTCATTTTCTATGATTGGGACGGTGACGGCAGGTTCCAGCATAGTACGGTTGTGACGGCCTTTGACGCAGGAGGCATGCCGCTTGTAAATGCGCACACGGTGAGCAGCCGCCACCGCTATTGGGATTACCGGGATTCTTACGCTTGGACGGAGCGGACGGTGTACCGGCTTTTTCATATTGCAGATGAGTTCTAATGAAGTTGATATTAAGGGATTTGGTGACGGGGATATTCAGTTCCGTGTAAAATGAGTCCTAAGACAAGAATAAAATTGATGCTGAACATGCAGTTATGAAGGCATCATGCACAGATAATCGGAGGTTACACATGAGTATGGATAAATTGACAGTTGGCGTCGTTTACGGCGGGAAGTCAGGTGAACATGAAGTATCGCTGCAAACGGCGTTTGCTGTAACGAACGCTTTTGATTATGAGAAATATGAGCTGGTTCCTTTTTATATCTCCAAGCAGGGGACGTGGAAAAAGGGTTCAGTAATGCACGCGCCATTTGCGCAGATCGATGATTTGAAACTGGAACAGGCAGCAGGTGGAACCCAGGAAGCGCTGAACACCCTGTTTGCACGTTTATATGGCGGAGAAGAGGCGCTGGACGTTATGTTCCCGCTACTGCACGGTACGTTCGGTGAGGATGGCACGATCCAGGGTATGTTTGAGATGGCGGATATGCCTTATGTGGGAGCAGGTGTACTCGCTTCGGCAGGCGGCATGGACAAAGTGGTCATGAAGAAGCTGTTTGCACAAGCCGGAATCGACCAATGTGCCTTTACGTATTTTAATGCTACCCAGTGGAAGCAGACTGAACACGAGATGATTCTGCAAGTGGAGGAACAGCTGGGTTATCCGTGTTTTATTAAACCCGCCAATCTTGGTTCCAGTGTTGGAATCTCAAAAGCACGCAACCGTGATGAACTGAAGACAGCTGTTGAATTTGCGCTGCGGTATGATACGAAGGTTGTCATCGAGGAATTCGTTGAAGCACGCGAAGTGGAAGTCAGTGTGCTTGGTAATGACGAGCCCATGGCATCGGTGCCAGGAGAAATCGTATCCTCTGGTGAATATTATGACTATGCAGCCAAGTACATTGATGGTCAATCACAGATGCTGATCCCCGCTCGGCTGGATCCTGAAGCCGCTGATCGCATCCGCGAGGCAGCTTTGCAGGCGTTCCGTGCGATTGAAGGCAACGGCATTTCCCGGGCTGACTTTTTCATCCGCAAATCGGATGGGGCATTACTTATTAATGAAGTAAACACAATGCCTGGCTTCACTCCGTACAGCATGTACCCATTGCTGTGGCGCGAGACAGGTGTATCGTATGCCGAGCTGCTGGATCGCATGATTGAGCTGGCCTTGGAGCGTTACAGCCGCAAACAGGCGCTGAATTACGAGAACGGCGTACAGGCGTAGGAGACAGTATAAGGAGGGGTATGAATGGGATTTCAGACTGAATTCAATTCCGTGTGCAAATTCAAGAGCGAGCAGGAGCTGTTCGAACTGCTGGAATACGGCCGCGGCAAAATGGTGAAACAGGGCTTCCGGGTATTTCCAACCGGACAGAAGGTTATTGCCTATACACCTGACAACGTGGCTGTAGCCATCGTGAAGATCGTTGCCTCCATTGCAGAGATTAATTTTCAGGGTCAGGAAGTGACGGAAGTGGAGATGCTGCTCATCCGCAAGCTGAATGAAGAAGAATCTCGTGTTCAGACCGCTCTGGCGGACGAAATGTTTTTTGGTGAACAGGCGCAAGGCTAAACTGTGATTTCTGAAGTGGGACCAATGGACGGAATTGTCCGGCAAGCGATTATGGTCGTTCTTTTAGGGTAAAACTTGGTTATATACCGTGACGGGAAAACTTGACTGTGCTCATGTTCAGACAGGAATTCCACCCTAACAGAGAGGAAGAACATCATGCTTGTACGTTTTGGTTATGTGGCGATGTCTGTGCTGGTAGAGAATGCTTCACCTTCCCGCACGATGACCATGGCCAGCTTCAAGAAAATTGATGACAGGGATGCAGCCATCCGCAAGCTGGAACGGATTGCAGCCGAGAATTTGCATAATACGTTACGTTTGCTGAGGCACAACAAAGGCAGCCACATTCATGTATATCGTTTCTCCTCCAAATTAATTCCACTGGCAACACATGAAGATCTGAGTGATTGGGATCCGTTCCCGGCACTTCAGTCGGATTTTGAAGCCATTGGTGATTTTGTGAAGGAGAACGGGATGCGTGTATCCTTTCACCCGGATCATTTTACCGTTCTTAGCACGCCGAGGGAAGAAGTGCTCCGGAACTCCATGCGTGACCTTCGTCATCATGTTCGGATGCTGGATGCCATGGGTCTGAATGCCACTGCCAAGAACAATATACATATTGGTGGTGCATACGGGGACAAGCCTAGTGCTGCACTCCGCTTTGAAGAAAACTTTCTGAAACTTGATCGGGATATTCAGGAACGACTGACCCTTGAAAATGACGACAAAACATTCAACGTACCCGAGACATTGGCTGTATGTCAGCATTTGGGACTGCCAATGGTGCTGGATATTCACCATCAGTGGGTTAATAATGAAGGTGAACAGCCATGGGACTTGTGGCCTGACATATGGAAGACTTGGCAGTCCCCGCTGGCTCAGGCGGATTCCCCGGCAGATCGGCCGTTGCCGCCGAAAATTCACGTGTCCAGCCCGAAGAGCGAAAAGGATATCCGAGGGCATGCGGATGGCGTTGAAGTGGAGCCGCTGCTTTCCTTTTTGCGTCATATCGCTGCAGATACGCCGGAACTGGATGTCATGATTGAGGCCAAGCGCAAGGATGAAGCACTGGTGCAGCTCATGCAGAAGCTGGCATTCTATCACGAGGAAGGCGTGGAATGGGTGGACGAGTCTACTGTAATCATTCATCCATAGAGCCAAAAGGGGCCTGGGCAGCAAGAAACTTTACAACATGTGAGGCGTATACTTTTAACAAGTATTTTATATTTTCGTAGATTGATATAGAAAGTAGAGTGAACGCTTTGAATGAGAAGGAAAAAATACCTTATGTCGTGACAAGCAAAAGCTATACTGCCGTTGCCATCAATGCGGCTTCCAAAGCGGGTGAATGGATCAAGAGTCGTCTTGGAACCATAGGCGAACCTGGAACCAAATATTCTCCGCAGGACCTTGTAACCGAAGTGGACAAGGGAGCAGAGCAGATGATCCGCCGCCTGATTCTGACCCATTTTCCCGACCATGCCATTCTCGGTGAAGAGGGAGTTGAGCCGGGACCTGAAGCTTCGGCCAAAGCACTAAAAGAGGCACAGGAAGAAGAGTTCCTCTGGATCGTGGATCCTGTGGACGGAACAACAAATTTTGTACATGGATTCCCGTTTTATTCCGTATCGATTGCCCTGGCTCATCATGGTGAAGTGATTGTAGGCGTGATTTACGATCCTTCGAGAGACGAACTGTTTGTAGCTGAAAAGGGCAAAGGGGCCTATGTCCATGGAAATCGGATGGCGGTGTCTAGTGAACAGGGGCTGGCTCAGAGCCTGGTCGCAGTAGGCTTCCCAGCAG
This sequence comes from Paenibacillus sp. MABNR03, assembly GCF_050455445.1. Lineage (NCBI taxonomy): Bacteria > Bacillati > Bacillota > Bacilli > Caryophanales > Paenibacillaceae > Paenibacillus > Paenibacillus sp. MABNR03. The sequence goes on along the minus strand of NZ_JBCIYR010000009.1, from coordinate 49,035 downwards.
ATACCACCTATGCACTCCCAATCAATATGGCTGCTGTGCAGGCTCTTGCGCCGCAAGTACGGAGCCTGCGTGCAGGTGGATCGGCAGCTCTGCATTTGGCTTATGTTGCTGCGGGTCGCCTCAGCGCATACACCGAAGTTGGACTGAAACCGTGGGATATCGCTGCAGGTGCACTGCTCGTGGAGGAATCCGGCGGCAAGGTCACGGATACGATTGGTACACCTTATCAATTGTCTGTCAGCCATGTAGTTGCCACCAATGGCAAGATTCATGATGTACTGACGGATGTACTCAAGGAAGCCAAAGCAACCGGCTTGGAGTGAGCATATTAATTTCTTAATGGATTGAACAAACTTATATTGTACATGAACGAGGGGCAGAAAAAATCTGGAGAAGCGAAGCGTTCGCCTTTATCTTCGAATTTTTCCCTTTGAAAAGTAAACAAGAAAATTTGGGGATAACAGCGATCGGAAGATTGTTCTGTCCTTCGAAGTTTAGGTGCAATAGTATCTGCTCGTGCATTTATGAACTTAATTAAAGGAGCGATGAACGATGGATGAATCCAAGGAACTGGAACGACGTTTGAGTGATATGCTGACTGAAGGGGAGATGGAGGAGTCCGGCGACACGGACAAGCGTGAGCGCCAGCTGATTCCTCCCAAATATGAGGTGCGCATTCAGGCGGAACGAGACCCGATTGCCCAGGAAACGTTGCTGTACCGGAATATGGCGCGTGAAGTGGATGATCGATACGATCGTTATCTTGAGCGCTCTGCCGGTAAACTCAACTCAACAGAGAGTGAAGCAAAAGACAAATGAATCGCGGATGCAGCAAGCCAATACATGGCTTCGGTCATAGGTGAACAGACTTCCTGTACAGGGGAGTCTGTTATTTTTGTGAGCAGGCAGAAGTCCAAACACATCCCTAATTTTTAATGGTAGAATAGGGATATGTGAACTTCTTCCACCGGAGATCAACCGTGTAATTAAGTTCAAGTTATCATCTTATAGATATGAGAAAAGGAGTGTTACCACGAATGAAGCGTACACGTAGATGGAGTAACACAGCGGCTGGATTAACAGCCGGCATGCTGGCCGGAATGATGCTGTTTGCATCAACTTCGCTGCCTGCACATGCTGCAGATATGACCACCGGCTCGCTACCTGCAGGCACAACAGAGGCATCCACCCCTGCGAAGAAGGATGCTGCAGCCGTGACGAAGGAATTCCGAATCGTCACATTGGGAGATTCCATCACAGTAGGATACGAGCCGAATGCGAAAGGACTGCCTTATGGTTACGTAGAGCGCTTGCAGGAGCAAGGTCTGCTTCACGGCCGTACTCAGGTGGATAACTACGGTATTGCCGGGTTGAAGAGCATTGGCTTGAAGAACTTCATCTCTGCGATTAATGAGGGGAAGACCCTTACCTCGGAAGCGATTCAGCCGAGTTTGCCAGATCCAAGAGCAGGGCAGATGGGAGCCAACATCGCTGCAATTCGCGAGAGCGTGGCGGCTGCCAATCTTGTAGCGATCACCATTGGGGGGAATGATGTATCCGAACTGCTCGGTACGGCAGATAAACTCAGTGATGCGGAATTGGAAGCAAAAGTGAAGGAACTGCTGACAACGTATACGGCCAATGTCAGCGAAGCGATTAGTAACATTCAGGCAATTAATCCCGATGCCAAGATTGTCATTGCCGATCAATATCAGCCTATGCCTGAAGTAGCCGGCAAAGCATTGTATGCCAAACTCATGGAGGCATCCCAGGGTTTCACAGCAACAATTGACGGGATTTCAGCCCAATTCACCGCTCATGGCATGGATGTAAAAGTGGCGCATGTAGCCAAGGAATTTGTTGGCGGCGAGGGAACAATGACACATATGATCAAGGATCGGGATTTCCACCCGAACCAGTTTGGTTATGAAGCGATTGCCAAGGTATTTGCAGAAACGATCTGGGGTGATTACACGAAACTGAGCACACCTGCAGCAGGTGAACCGATGAACATCATCGTCAGCGGAAAAACGCTGGATACACCTTATAAGCCAATCATTCGCAGTGGGAAGAACTTTGTGGCGATTCAGGATATTGTAAATGCTGTAGGGGCTACCACCGTCTGGGATAATAAAACCTCCACGGCAACCATTACATACGGAGACCGCAAAGTAGCCGTGAAGATCGGTGCCAGTGCGGTTCAGGTGAACGGAGCATCCGTGACCGTGGATACACCCGCGTTCCTGAACAAGGTAGGCAAAGAGTCCAAAACGTATGTGCCACTGGCCATGGTAGCCGAAGGTCTTGGCTTTGATGTGCAGTATGTAGCGAAGCTCAAAACCGTATTTGTTAATCCATAAGTTGTAACGTTAAAACTATCTTCACCAAGAAGCCAGGTTGATCTGACGATCAATCCGGCTTCTTTTTTCATTACCTTCTAATCGGACCCTATATGTTGCATAATTATGACTTGTCATCTGCCCATGGATGTGTAAATATGAAAATAACTTACAGTAGAACGAGACTCTCACACCTGCCTGCACCCTTCTCGGGGCCAAAGGAGCGCTTTGGATGAGGAAAATTAAGAACGCTTTCACAACCCTTCCGATCCATCACAAAACCATTCTTCTCATCGGACTTTTGATGCTGATCAGCTTTACGTTTTACGTGTCTATCCTTGGATACGTGTTCCGAATCTATGATCGCCAAATCTATGAAAAATCATCGCAGGTACTTAACATGTCTTCCGTGGGCATTGAGAACCAGCTGCGCGAAATTTCCAATCTTTCCTTCAAGGTCATGTCCGACGAGCCGCTCCAGCAGTATCTTCTTCAGCTGGATAAGGCTGAATCGGGATATGAGAAAAATGGTCTGCTCAAAAAAATAACGAACAGGCTTGTCGCGTATGCGGGGTCTGAGAAGTACGTCTATTCCATGATATTTATCGATAATGATAATAATGTTATGGCTGCAGGGAACCGGGAGGGAATATCGGAATCCATGCAGACGGAACTGGTTGCACTGGGACAGCAATATTCAGGCTCCAATGCATGGTATACAAGTGGAGATCAGCAAGCCAGACTTTTATCCGTAAGACAGGTCAAGTCCTTCACAGGCGGGGCTTTCACCCTGGAGAAGCTGGGAACGCTGATTATCCGTGTACGACTGGACCGTATTGTTCAGGATCAGATGCAGCATCCTGCAGAGGACTCGCAGCTGTTGATAACGGATGGACGGGAAGTCATCTATCCCACGCAATCCACAGTTAGTGATGCCGAACTTGAATCGGAACTGAAGCGTACCCAGCCATACGGGATTGCGATGTTCGAACAGGGGAGAAATTTTGTTGCCCGCGCCCATTCGTCATATACGGATTGGGTGTACCTTTATATGACTCCGTTTGACCAGATGTTCAAGCAGATTCAATTTGTCAAACAATTGGTGACGGTCATTTTCTTTATGATCTTGCTGGTCGCGCTTGTGTTTGGAGCCAAGCTTTCCCGCAGCATCACACAGCCGATTGCCCAGTTGATCAAGAAGATGCGTAATATTGAAAAAGGGGATCTGGATAAACTGGAGGAAGCCGCGCTTGGCAACGTTCCGGTGTCTTCCCAAAATGAAGTTGGTCTGCTCCATCGCACCTTTAAAATGATGCTTCAGCGCATCCGGGAACTGATAGATGAGAATTATGCGAAGCAGCTGGTCATTCGGGAGACCGAGTTGAAAGCGCTTCAGGCACAGATAAATCCACACTTCCTCTACAACACATTAGAGTCGATTAACTGGCTTGCCAAAGTACAGAAGCAGCGTCAAATTTCTGAAATGGTCGAGGCACTTGGATTCCTGCTGCGCAGTTCAGTGAGCATGTCCGAGAAGTGGATTACGCTGGAAAGGGAGCTGGATATCGTTCGCAGTTATGTTACGATTCAGCGCACGCGGTTTGAGGAAAGACTTGATTTTGATATGGAGATTGCCCCTGAGGTGGGGAATGCACGCATTCCGAAGTTGACGCTGCAGCCTTTGGTGGAGAATGCCATTCACTATGCCCTTGAACCGAGTATCGACCCATGTAAAATTCGGATTCGTGCACGGGCAGAAGGTGACAAGGTCGTCATTGAAGTGGAGGATGACGGTCCGGGCATGACCCCGGAGTTTCTGCAGCAATTACAGGAAGGGCGAATTCAGACAAGAGGGCAGGGAATAGGTTTATCCAACATCCAGGAACGAATCAGACTGACCTTCGGTGACGAGGGCAGTATGATCATGAGCAGCAAACCCGGTGCCGGGACAGTAGTATCGATCAGCATACCTTGGATCAGAGAGGACGATGACGATGTACAAAGTGATGCTCGTAGATGACGAACGTGTGATTTTGGAGGGGATCTCCCAAGTAGTGGATTGGGCGGCAGCCGGAACAGAATTGGTGGATACCGCCAGAAATGGAATTGAGGCTTTGGACAAAATCGGGCATTCCAGACCTGATATTATCATTACGGATATTTCAATGCCGGGGTTAGATGGTCTTGGACTGATCGAAAAAGCATCCGAAGCTTATCCCGGACTTCGTTTTATCATGCTGTCCGGTTACAAGGAGTTTGAATATGCACGCCGGGCCATGCAGTACGGTGTGAAGCATTACTTGCTTAAGCCCTGTAATGAAAACCAGATTCATGATGCCCTGTCCGAGCTGCTTCAGGAGCATCAGGATGCACAGGTGAAAGAACATGTGGCCGGGGAGATGAAACAGCGGCTGCAGCGAGTACTTCCCCATGTGAAGGAACAGTTTTTGCTTGAATTTATGACCAATCGCACGTACGGGCCGGTTGATCTGGAATATTATCAGGAGCTGTTTGATCTGAAGCTTGAAGCCAATCGAGTCCGCCTGTTATTGTTCCGGATCTCGGACGAACATGATTACAGCCATTTATTTGCCATTAAGAACATTGCCAGCGATCTGCTGCCGCATGTTCTGTTAAGCACAACCATTGAAGGCAAGCTGCTGATTCTGCTGGAAGATGCAGCGGACCCTGCACACTTGAGGGAGCGAATTGAGGAAGTGCGGGCAGCATTCACCAGACTCTATAAGTTGCAAGTGACGGCTGCGCTCAGTGAAGCCGATCACATGGTCCAGTCACGGCGTTTGTATCGCGAGGCATTGCAATGCCTGAACCATCGCTTCTTCATCGGGGAAGGCAAGCTGATCACCAAGAATGATGTTGCGATTGCCGGTGAATGTGAAGGTGTTCATGCCGAGCAGGATGCAGAACAGTTATGCCAGCTAATCAAGTCGGGCAGCACAGAGGAAGCTGGGGCTGAGGTTGACCGTCTGTTTGAGCGCTTATCCGGTCAACAGCTTGATATTGAGGTAACCCGTTCCTATGTCGTTCAGCTGTATTCGGCCATGATCCATGTCTGTCCGCCTGAGGAGGCAACAGAGTTCACTCAGCGGATGGCGGAGCTGCCTCATATGGATACGCTGTCTGAGCTGAAAACGTTTGTGGCCAACAGCGCAGCCAATTTGACCTCCGGGTATTACAAAAATTATATTAGCCGTCAGTCCTCAGCCGTGGAGAAAATGATGGATATTGTAGATAAACATTATGGGGAGGCGGATCTTTCATTGAATGGCGTTGCCCATCAGATGCTGTATATGAACCCGGACTACCTGGGCAAAATTTTCAAAAAGGTGACAGGAGAAAACTTCTCCAACTACCTGAATCGTTTGCGCATCGAGCGCGCATGTGAGCACATTCGCCGGAGCGGGGATGTGAAGGTGTTTGAGCTTGCGGAGCTGTTTGGTTTCGGCGGCAATTCACAATATTTCAGTCAGGTGTTCAAAAAATGGACCGGCATGACTCCGACGGAATATCGAAGATCCGGCATATAACAATTGGTCAGCGCTCCTGGGCCAATGGATGAGGGGGACGAACAGCACCGTAAGAGGTGATGTTCTCCTCCTCTGTTTTTTGAACCAACAAGACGGATTTGTGTATTCAACTCTGGTCGTACATTTGCGAAAATGACAATATCAAGTTTGTGAAAGCGTTATCAGAAAGATGCAGATAACCCATTCACATAACCATATCAACACAAAAAAGGGGAGATTGGCATGGTGAAAAAGGCAATATTCCTGATGATGGCTGTGCTGCTAGTATTCACGGCGGCATGCAGTTCAGATGGAGGATCGGGAGGAACATCCGCAGATGGCTCAGTTACACTGCGTATCGCGTGGTGGGGCTCGGATGCACGTCACGAATACACTCAGAAGGTCATTGACCTGTACAAAGAGAAAAACCCGAATGTCAAAATTGACGTCGAGTATGCCTCGTTTGATGACTACTGGAAAAAGCTTGCTCCACAAGCTGCAGCAAATCAGTTGCCTGACATTGTTCAGATGGATATTTCCTACATCAGCCAATATGCGCAGAATGGTCAGCTGGAGGATCTGGCGCCATATCTTGGCAATCAGATCAAGGTGGATGATGTTTCCGAAAACGTCATCAGCACTGGTGTGATCAACGGTAAACAATATGGTGTACCTGCCGGGGTTAACGTACTGGGTTTCCATTATGATCCGGCTCTGCTCAAAAAAGCGGGGGTAGACACGTTCCCGGAAAACCTGACTTGGGAATCGTACGAAGCGTTGGGTAAACAAACCGCAGAGAAAGGCCTGTTTTTGGATGGCGGGGTAGCCCCGGATATTTTCTTCCACTACTTCCTGCGGACGAAAGGTTTGTCCCTCTACAATGCTGAAGGAACAGGTCTTGGATATGACGATGATAAATTGTTTGTCGAGTTTTTCGGATTGATGCGTCGAATGATCGAGCAAGGTGCGGCCCCTACACCGGATCTGGCAAACCAAACGAAGGGGATTATCGAGGAATCCGATCTGGTCAAGGGTAAAGGTATCGGTATCTGGCAATGGTCCAACCAGTTTGTAGCCGTACAGCAAGTCGCTGACCGTCCACTGGAATTTGCTCCTATGCCTGGACCGGACATGGAGAAGGGTCTTTACATGCAGCCGAGTATGTACTGGGCAGTAACTTCAAACTCAAAAGTGAAGGAAGAAGCGGCCAAGTTCATTGATTTCTGGGTGAATGATGTAGAAGCCAACAAACTGATCAAGGGAGAGCGCGGCGTGCCAATCTCCGGTGCAATCAAGGAAGCTATTGCTCCTGAACTGAGTGAGCCAACGAAGCAGGTATTTGACTTTGTAGCTGAAATGGAGCCAAAGGCTTCGCCAATGAGCCCGCCGCCACCAGTCGGATCACCTGAGGTCATTGCAGCTCTGGCGGATGTCGTCGAGGAACTGAACTTTGGCAGAATTACACCGGAACAGGCAGCAGAGACGTTCCGCAAAAACGCCGAAGCGGTTCTGGCCAACAATAAGTAACACTTGAATGATTGCTTGCTCATCCCACCACCGGGATGGCCGGGAATGGGGCTGCTCGCATACCGCGGGGGCCTTTCCCCGTCCAATCGTTAGTTCCAGGCTGTGGGAAGCAGGCAGATCTATAAAGGAGGTTCGTTCCGTTGAGGCAGTATTCGTCGTTGCGTAGAAACCTGACCGGGTATGCGTTTATTAGTCCCTTTATTATCGGTTTCCTGGGCTTTACGCTAATTCCGATGTTTGTATCCCTATACATGTCGTTTACGAGTTATAACCTGTTCACTTCCCCGCGGTGGATCGGGATGGACAACTACACCAAAATGTTTTTTGAGGATCCGAAGTATTGGAATTCGGTTAAAGTAACATTCCTGTATGTATTCATTGGTGTGCCGCTAAGGCTGGTTTTTGCACTCTTCGTAGCCATGATCCTGAATACGGGCTCCCGTATGGTGGGAACTTATCGTACCTTGTACTATCTGCCATCCATTATCGGTGGTAGTGTGGCTGTTTCGATTATGTGGCGTAATCTTTTTAGTAATGAAGGGGTCATCAACAGTGCGTTAACGGCAATCGGCATTGGACCTATAAGCTGGTTCGGTGATCCGGATGCGTCTCTGGTCATGTTGATTTCACTGTCCGTCTGGCAGTTCGGATCGTCCATGCTTATCTTCCTGGCAGGTCTCAAAAATATCTCTCCCGAGATGTATGAGGCGGCCGGTGTGGATGGAGCAAACCCGGTACGCAAATTTTTCAGTATCACCTTGCCGCTGCTTAGCCCGATCATCCTGTTCAACCTGATCATGCAAACCATCGGTGCATTTATGACCTTCGTACCTGCATACATCATCTCCAAAGGAGAGGGCGGCCCAATGGATGGTACAATGCTCTACTCGCTGTACCTGTTCCGTCAGGCATTTATGTTTAACAACATGGGTTACGCTTCGGCAATGGCCTGGATCATGCTTATTATGATCGGCATACTCACAGTCGCTGTGTTCCTGACATCCAAGTTCTGGGTATTCTACGAATCTGAAGGAGGGAAGTAACGATGGTCTGGAGAAATGTAAAGTGGCCCATTTATCATCTGTTCGTTGCAGCTTTGGCCCTCCTGATGCTGTATCCGGTGCTCTGGATGTTGTTCAGTTCCTTCAAGGAAAGCCGCACCATCTTCGTTACGGCAGAGTCCCTTTTTCCTGCCGAATGGATCTGGAGCAACTATGTGGATGGCTGGAAAGGTGCGGGCGGAAGACCATTTATGGATTACATCACCAACTCACTCGTCATCGTGGTCATCTCGACCATTGGTGCAGTGTTATCCTCGTCATTGATTGCCTTCGGTTTTGCCAGACTCAACTTCAAAGGACGCAGCTTCTGGTTTTCCCTTATGATGCTGACTCTGATGCTGCCGCATGACGTGGTATTAGTTCCTCAATATATTATTTTTACCAAACTGGGCTGGTTGAACACGATTCTCCCCATTGTAGTACCTACATTTTTCGGTATGCCTTTCTTCATCTTCCTGATGGTACAGTTCATTCGTACGATTCCGAAAGAGCTGGACGAAGCGGCAACCATCGATGGCTGTAACAAATTCAGACTATACATTCAGATCATCATGCCGCTGATCAAGTCTTCATTGGCGACTGCAGCGATTTTCTCCTTCTACTGGAGATGGGAGGACCTGCTGGGTCCGGTACTGTATCTGAATTCACCTGATAAATATACGGTGTCGATGGCGCTCAAAATGTTCCTGGATAGCGAGTCTGCCTCCAACTGGGGAGCGATGTTCGCGATGTCCATCGTCAGTCTCATTCCGGTTGTAGCTGTATTCTTCATATTCCAGAAACAAATTGTACAGGGCATGAGCACCAGCGGATTGAAAGGATAAACCATATTCACCGGATCTATAGTTGATCCGATCGCTGAACAAGGAGGTTGTTTCTATTGGATAAAGCTCTGGCCAGTCAGGCCGTTGCCACCAAGGTAGCGGTGGACGGAGATGAGACGGTTACCCATTGGAAATTCGACTTTGGTCCTGGTACCGGGGTTGAAGGGTACAGGAAGGTGTCAGCCAACAGCACCTATGAAGCTATAACCGGTTATGGATTTGAGCGAAATTCCCTTGTTTACGAGAAACAACGGATCAGTGAGGACGAAGAATGGAATAACGTGCAGGATAATCATGAAAATTCGGGGCAGGCCAATGTGTCTGCCCGATTGCGTTCAAGCTTTTGTATTCCCCTAAAGGCATCGTTCATTGTCAATATGCCGGACGGTACCTATCAAGTACTGCTCATTGCCGGAGATGAATTGGCCGAAACGGTCACCAAGGTCAAGGCAGGTGAGGGCCGATTGATGCTGCCCACGATTCACACCCTGCCTGGACAATATGCGGAAGTCAGATTCTCGGTTGTAGTAAGAGGAGGGAAACTTCGCCTGTCCTTCTCCGGGCCTGCACCACGGATCAATGCTCTGGAAATTACGCTTGCCAATCAGACGATGACCGTATTTCTGGCGGGTGACTCCACTGTAACCGATCAACCAGAGAGCGGGTATCCATACTGTGGTTGGGGACAGCTGCTGCCAGCCCAATTCAAGCATGATGTAGCGGTTGATAACCATGCACAGTCGGGACGAAGTTCGCGCAGCTTTATCCATGAAGGTCGGCTTGATGCGATTATGGAGCATATCAAACCAGAGGACTTCTTGTTCATTCAATTCGGACATAATGATGAGAAACCGGGCCCGGAGCGGGGGACGGAACCTTTCACAACATATAAGGAATATTTGAAAAAGTATATCGATGCAGCCCGCGGAGCCGGTGCCCGCCCAGTACTGATAACGCCCGTGCATCGGCGTTATTTCACCGATGATGGTACGCTGACCGACACGCATGGCGATTATATTGTCGCTGTGCGGGAGCTGGCACAAGAGGAAAACGTTCCGCTGATCGATCTGGCTGAGCGCAGCCGTATTCTGTTCGAGCAGGCGGGGGTTGAAGGCAGCAAGGAAGACTTCATGTGGGTGCTGCCAGGGGAGTATTTGAATTTCCCGGCAGGCGTGGAGGATAACACGCACTTTCAGGAGCGTGGTGCGCGGCGTCTCGCTGCACAGGTGGCGGAAGCCATCCGTGAGCTGCGACTTCAGCCGCTGCAAATGTATTTACGCTAGGCAGGCGCCTGCCATGCAAGCGTCCAACGTTTTTTTATAGAGGAGGAGCACCTAATGACAAGAGAGCATACAGAAGCAGGGACTTTGGGAAAGAGCACGGCACCAGCAGCAACAGGTCACACCTATTGGGTCATTCCAGACGGTTACATACCACCAGATAGTCGGGGCTCCCTGGAGAGTCATGAGAGCATCTGTGTTCTGAATACCGGTCTGGAGGATGCGAAGCTCGATATAACGATCTTCTTTGAAGACAGGGAGCCGATAGAGAACATTGAAGCTAGCGTGCCTGGGAGAAGAACTAAACACATTCGAACAGCATCACTGCATTCCGGAGATCAGTTTATTCCTGCTGGTGTTCCTTATGCAATCACGGTTACCAGCAATGTCCCTGTCATCATCCAGTACAGTCGGCTGGATACCACCCAGCCTGAACTTGCCCTGATGAGTGTCATGGCTTTTCCGCTGACTTAAATGCTCAAGGCAAAGACGACCAGCCACCTGCATCCACTGCAGGTGGCTGGTCTTTTGTGCATTACTCTGTGTATTTGTATGTGCTGGCATTGAGAATTTTCACATGAACTTTCACTGTTCCAAGTTTGATTCGTTTGATTGGATCTGCCCGATTCTGAACGTGTTCTATCCACAGATCGTGGTCATGACGATACAGATGCTCCACAAGACCATAGGAATCAATCTTGCGTGATTTGTTTTTTTCGAACGTTTTGCGGATTTCAGACTCGATCTGTTTCTCCGCTGCTTTCTCCATCGTTTGTGGAGGTTGATGAGAGCCCTGTTCCTCGATGATGATGCCTTTAACCGAAGTAACCAGGTCAAATGCGACTTCGCTCCCGTCCTTCCTTGCTGAGATTTTGGTATGCGGGTCATGGAGCCTGAGAGTCAGATCAGGCATCTTGCCCCCATTTTTGTAAACGTACAATGGATACTGGTAGACATGGTTATAATTCACGAACCGGGTTCCATTTGCGTCCTCGCCTGCCACCTTGCCTTGATTGGCACCGTTCGAAATGACAAAGAATCCGTCTGTTTGGATCAGGGGAGGAGTTCCTTTTCCATTAAACCAGGTTTGATTCCTGTTCGTTATAGATGGCAATAAAACAACCGAAGAAGGCTCACGTAAACCATCCAGAAGCTGATGAAGACGAATCGGCTCAAAGGCAGAATGCTGTTTATACAGCTTGATCGGTTCGAATAACTCAATGGTTTGCGTAGATTGGTTTAACAGGGCAGAGGGGGCAAGCACATCGGGTATGTCTTGTTCCGTACCGTAAATCCAAGGTGTATACCTTAGCTCGCCCGAATGCAGGAGTGTATTAAAAATGTCCTTTAGCCTGCCGTTCAGGGCGTTTTTCGATAAGACGATTGCTTTTACATGGGTCCACAGTGTCTGCTGCTGCGAAGTTTGATAGAGATCGCTAATAGCCATGCTTAGTGTTGTGCCTTCGCCTCGGCCGATCCAAATATCACTTGCTTGCCGTGAAGTGGGACCTTCCTGCTTGGCAATACTTGAGAAATCGATCAGTTGGGCGTAAGCAATATATTTATTATCATCGTAATCTATCCCGATTCCCGTGATAAAGTTAATGCTCTGGACCTCTTTGGAATCCCAGCAACCTGTCATCAGGACCAGGCAGCTTATAAGCAAGCCCCCCAGGAAGATCCATCTGTTCACGAACCTTTCCTCCGACGGGTTGAGTCCTGAGTATGGAGTGCGGCCGGACGTTTGGTCCTCTTCAGGGAAGGGCGCATGGATACGGATTGGGTGAAGTCACCGGGAATATAGGGAGAGACGGGGGACAAATAGGATACACCATAACACTCCAGGGAAACGAGATGAACCAGTAAAGCAAATAGTCCAATCATGAAACCGAACAATCCCAGGAGGGACGACATAACAAGCATCGCGATTCGAACTTGGGCTGTGGCTCCACTGAGTACCGTATTCACCAAAATATAGCTGGAGATGACAGAAATGGCCACGGATACAATGATGGTGGGGGAAGTAATTCCGGCACGAATGGCTGCATCTCCAATAATGAGCCCGCCTACCACGCTGACAGTCTGGCCCAGTGCACGCGGCAGTCTGCGGCCAGCTTCATTGAATAATTCAAACATGAAGATCATCAGAAATGCCTCCAGTGTCACTGGCAAGGGCAAGCCCATACGTGTTCCGGCAATTGTCGCCAGAAGAGGTAGAGGGATCTGCTCCACATTGAAACTGGTCAAACCAATATAGAAGGCTGGGAAAAAGCAGGCGATCAGCAAACCGGAAATCCTCAAAATCCGTTCAAAAGTTACAATGAAAAAAGGGGTACTCTCATCTTCCGGCGATTTCAACTGATTGAACAGCGTAGTTGGTGCAATAACGGCTACAGGTGAACCCTCGATTAGAACAGCGAAACGCCCATTTAAGAGTGAGTCCACGACATAATCGGGCCGCTCTGTATTATCGGTAAGCGGGAAGATACTGCGGATGCCTCCCATAATCGAACGTTCCATAACAGAAGTCCCGAGAATGCCATCGATTTCAATCTTGTCCAGATTTTTGCGAGCTTCTTTCAGGATCTCCGGATTAATAATGTCCTTTACATACAATAGACCAATCGAGGTCTGGGTACGACCACCTTTTACATATTTTTCATAACACATGGAAGAGGTTTTCATTCGTTTACGAATGAGTGCAATATTTACGTTTAATTCTTCGGTGAATCCATCACGAGGACCTTTTACGGATGACTCAATAGCTGATTCCTCAGGATTTCTGCCTGGGATGCTTGCAATATCCAAACTGCAGGACTGATCACCATTTCCGAAAATGAGCAGCAATTGTCCACTGAAAATCAACAGGTTTAGATTCTCCGTATCTGTAAGGTCTTTCACCGGATTTAAGGTTAAGCCCAATTCTTTGGGGTGTTCTTCTTCGATAATTAGAGAATGCTGTTCCAGGCGGGGAATAATAAACTGATTGAGTTGTTTGCCATCGACTAATCCGTCGCAATAGAGCATGATGACCGGCAATTCGGTTTCGTCTTTGGCAAGAAAGGTCTGGATCACAACATCCGCGCATGGATTGAACTGCTCTTGCAGAGAAGCAAGCAGTGTTTCATGGGACGTGGTGTCAATCGCTTGGTGCTCCATGATGTTTCCTCCTCTGATGGCGTGAACTGATGAATGCAACGGTCGTTGCAATAACTGCGAGCACGCTAAGATAGATGAGATTGAACGGGAATATGTAGTCGACAAGCAGCTTTTCGAATGTCATATCATCCAGACGGTACAGCATGGAGAGAATAAATATAACAGCGATCGAGACCATGCTAATCATCCTTCTGGAGGCGCTCTTAATATTCCAAATTTCTACCACAATATACATGGCGAGACTGATTCGGGTGAACGCGCCGGCAAGCCACTGATAGATGGAAAAGAAATCCGTCTGTGCAATGTATTTGCCCAAGGAGGCAATCCGCCACTCCTCAAAAGCGGGATATCGCATTTTGGCAGCTTCAAAAGGATTGAATTCCACAATAGCCCCAATGAGCGGGCCAAGTGTCAGGCCGAGAATAATAAAGGCGAGCATGACGTACTGCCATACACGTATCCGTTTGACCAAATGGGGCTGGATATACCACATAAACAGTAGCTCAAACATGCCTGAAAGGCTGTAAATCATGCCATGAAAAATGGGATGCCAGCCTTGTTCAAGTACAGGGAGCAGACGGCTGTAATCCTTGTATTGGGTATTTACAATCGCGACATAGAAGCCGAGAAGCACAACGAGAGGCAGTACAAGCCCTGCTGTAAATGCGAGCGAACGAATCCCTTTATAGGCCGCATAGGCACAAAGTGACATAAGGGCAATGCTGGTTACCAATATGGGTGTCTCTGTCAGGTAATTGGTCTTGGCCCACGTGGTGGTATCGTGCAGGGTAAAGTAGATTATAGACAGGAAAAAGAGGCTGTTTCCTACCCGAAATAACAAGCCGAGGGGCTTGCCCAGATGGGAAGTCAGCCATTCATGCAGCGTTTGATGCTGAAGAAAACGAGAGACGTAGGCAAGCATGAGCGCAAAAACAAGATAGGGTCCTGCGGATAGCAGGACGGAAATCCAGGAATCCCTTTTAGCCGCACTCAATAAGGCAGGAATAATCAGAACGTGGCTGATCAGGCCGACGGATAACATAATTAACATCATGGCTTGCAAAAAAGAAGGTTGTCTAGGTTTCATGCTGAGGGGGCTCCTTTTCCCGATAGACTGTCCTCAGCATTGTTAACGTCATTTGTACGCTTCATACAGGTAAGCCTGAGCAGATATTATGGGCGACTCATCCTGATGATTAAATCAACATAGTTCATCCTAGAACCTAGAGGTCAAAATAACGAATACCCATGGCTTCTCGCACTTCAAGCATCGTTTCCCGTGCGACTTGGCGAGCCTGGCGGGTACCCTCGACAAGAATTTCCTTCACATCATCTCTTCGCTGCTCATATGCATTGCGGCGTTCACGAAAAGGTGCCAGAAGATCATTAATCGCATGGCCTGCGATCCGCTTGCAATCTCTGCATCCGATTGAACCCTGGCTGCAGCTGGCATGAATCTCCTCTGCGTGCTCCTTCCGGAATAATTGATGGTAGGCAAATACCGGGCAGATGTCGGGGTGACCTGGATCGGTACGATGGATACGGGCAGGATCGGTCTTCGCTTTGGTCAGTTTGGCATGTACATCCTCGGGACTCGCATTTAATGAGATGGCGTTGCCCATGCTTTTGCTCATTTTGCCGATGCCATCCAGTCCACCGAGCCGGTCTCCGGTCAACATGCGTGGTTCAGGCAGAACCGGGGCATATAATTCGTTGAATCGCCGGACCAGCTTCCGGGCTGTTTCAATATGTGGTATCTGGTCCTCGCCTGCCGGAACTAGGGTTGCCTTACAGAATGCAATATCAGCAGCCTGACTAACCGGATAGCCCAAGAAACCATAATAGAGATCCGTATATCCCCGATCACGTGCTTCGGTTTTGATGGTTGGATTGTGCCGAAGACTATTCACGGTGACAAACATGGAGAAGATCACAGTGAGTTCCGCAATCTCCGGAATCATGGATTGGATAAACAGCGTGGCCTTGTCCGGATCAATACCAACGGCCAGATAATCGAGAGTCACTTGATGAACACTATCCGCAATCAGGGCCGGCTGATCATAATGCGTGGTTAGCGCTTGAACATCCGCCAGTAAAATATAAGTCTTGTATTCGTTCTGCAACTGCACCCGGCTGCGCAGGCTGCCCACGTAATGGCCGAGATGAAGCTGTCCTGTCGTCCGGTCTCCGGTTAATATAATATCTTTTGTATTGTTCATGGTTCGTTCTCCTTTGATTGTGTGATGGGTTAATCTTTATATGCTGACGCCACCAGCCATCTTCCACGACCATCACCCCCTTTCAGCCTGCTCCAAGGTTTGAGTATCAAAATAAAAAAAGCTCCGTCCTTCATCCTGATTCCCGGTGAGGAACAGAATAGAAGGACGAAGCTAATGCTTCGCGGTGCCACCTTAATTGGCCGCTGGTTGCGGCCCGCTTGAGGGATACGGATCAAGGCTTCTTGCCTTCCGTTGAGAAACCCAACAGGAGCCGGTCGTACCTTAATCGATATCCTGTCCATGGGTAACGGCTGGACATGCCGCCTTGCCTACTGAACGTCTGGGTTCCTGATTTGCAGGAGACAGACGATGTTCAACTCGGAACTCCGAAGCCCACTTCCACACGACCGATGCACCGGCTCCCACCATCCGCCGGCTCTCTGGAGCGCCCTGCCGCATGTACTTCTCTTCATCATCGCTGCTAACGTCCGTTTACAATTTTTCACATTGTATCACGCTTTGGCCTGGCTGACCAGCCCGTGTTTTCTGCCGCTCATATTAGTCCCGAGCACACCCGCAATAATCAGGATGGCACCGATGAAGTGGTACCCACTTACCGGTTCATGCAGTATCCAGGCGCCGCCAGCGATGGAAATTAAGGTGGACAAGTTGCTGAATACACTCATCTTCGAAGCTTCCAGATGGGTTAACGCGTAACTGGACAGCAGGGTCGAGATCATGGTGGAGAGGATGGCAAGATAGACCAATGCACCCAGATAAGCTGTGTCTCCAAAGGGCTTTACATAATCGCTGATGGTACCGCTGGATAAATGACGGATGAGTGCGGACGCGTTAAAGACGATGCAGCCGACTACCAGGGTAACCCACGTTAATTCCATCGGTTTATACTTCTGGGTCAGTGGTCTGGCAAGCACGCCATATCCTGCAAAACAGACCGTGGAAAGCAGCAGCAGGATAACACCCTTGAAGTTGCCCAAAGTCATTCCGCTGCCTTTCATCACGAAGATAAAGATGACTCCGGTAACAGAGAGAAGCAGGAACAGCTTTTGCAGTACAGTTGTCCGTTCTTTCAGGAACATCGAAGCGAGAATGAGTGTGAAGACAGGGGCCATGGCCTGAATGATACCGGCTTCCGATGAATTGGATGATACAAGCCCGAATGCCTGAAAGGCGAAAAATAAAACCGGAGAGAGCAGACCCAGCGGTATGATCCGCCATAGATCCCGCAGTGTAAGCCGGATTTTGATCCATCCCAGAATGACAGGGATACTGACAACGAGCGTTGACAGGGCAAAGCGATGTGCCAGCACATCCATGGGGTGGGCCACATCGACGGTCATTTTTACAAATAAAAAAGATAAACCGATAATAGCCGCATACATCACGGCTGCAGTATAGGCATATGCCCGGGTACGTGTCTTGTTCATGTCGTTCCTCCAATTAGCCGTTTATCCCGATCGACCCGGCGAACATAAGATTACCTCATGTTGTAAGGTCCTTTTCCAATATACTGCCAGGTAAACCGTGGTACAATACTTCAATATATGAACTGTACCGGTACAATTGAGAGGGAGGACAGATGATCTTTATGAAAAAATATGAAATGATTGCCGAGTCGCTGAAGCAGTGGATACTCGAACAGCTGCAGCAGCGGGGTAATCGGCAAAGGATGGATAAGGGGATCAAACTTCCTGCGGTGCGTGTGCTGGCGAAACAATATCAATGCAGTATCAGCACGGTGATTCGTGCATATGAATGGCTGGAGCAGCGACATCTGGTGTACGCTGTCCCTCAATCCGGATATTACGCTGTACAGAACGGAGTGGGCGCAGAGGACGGTGATTGGGAAGGGCCGCTGGATTTCGCCTCGGCTGCTCCCGATCCGCGGGTATTTCCGTATTCGGATTTTCGTCATTGTGTGGATCAGGCGATGGAGAACAATCAGGCGGAGTTATTTCTTTACGGGACAGAGCGAGGGCTGCCTTCACTGATTGAATTGCTGCAAAAGCAATTTGCCGATTATCAGGTGTTTGCCCATTCAAGGCAATTCTTTATCACCTCCGGGGTGCAGCAGGCACTCGCTGTGCTGGCCCTGATGGCATTTCCCAATGGCAAGAGCCGGGTCCTGCTTGAACTTCCAGGCTATCACAATATGCCGTCGCTACTGGAAGGACTGAATGTACCCATTGCTGGAGTAAGACGCACATTGAAAGGAATGGACTGGGAAACACTGGAGCAGCAATTTGGTGAAGGTGACATTAAATTCTTTTACGTCATGCCGCGTTTTCACAACCCCCTTGGAACATCGTTGACTGCGACCGAGAAGAAGAGATTAATCAGGCTGGCAGAGCGATATGATGTCTACTTGGTGGAGGACGATTATTTGGCCGATCTGGAGGATAACACGAAGCAGGACCCGTTATTTTCTTACGATACCGGGGGAAGGGTCATCTATTTGAAAAGCTACTCCAAAATTCTGTTTCCCGGCCTGCGTATTGGTGTCGCTGTTTTGCCCACTCCTCTTGCCCACTCATTCGGGGGGCATAAAAAAATGCTGGATATCGACACCTCCGTACTGTCTCAGGCTGCACTGGAGGTTTACATACGCAATGGCATGTTTGCACATCACGGAAAGGTCATTCGCAGCCGCTATGCTGCCCGGATGCAGAAAGTTCATGAGCAGCTCGATTCATTCCCCGACTTCGGCCCTTTTGCGAACGCACCGCGTACAGGAGGGGAGCATACCGTTTTGCCATTGGCCGACAATATACCACTGAGTGTGCTCTTATCCCGGCTGGAGAAACGAGGAGTTATTGCCAACACGACGGAGCGATATTTTCCGGAGGGAACGCAGCAGGACAAAATGCTCAGGCTGAATATATCCAATGTTCCGAAGCTGCGGATCGAAGAGGGGATGCAGATTATTCGAGAAGAGATATTGAAACTGCAGAGGGGGAAACCGCTAAAGATATTCTAAGTAGACGGATAGCATAAAAGGCGTGCACACAAGCTGACCATCCAGCCTGTATGCACGCCTTTGTTGTGTTGTTATGATCTTATTCCTGGGCCATGGCCTTGAAGGACGCTTCCGCTGCTTCCAGTGTTGCTTGCACATCCTCATCGGTATGGGCAGTCGTCAGGAACCAGGCTTCATACTTCGATGGAGCCAGATTAATACCGCGGTTCAGCATATGACGGAAGAAGGAGGCAAACCGTTCGCCATCCGTATCCTGAGCCTCATCATAGTTCGTTACCGGGTGATCACAGAAGTGTGTGGAAAATGCACCACGAATCCGGTTGATTGTTAACGCAATTCCATGACGATCTGCAGAAGCCTGCAGACCTGTAGTCAGATCAATGGCCAGTCGTTCCATTTCTTCGTACACGCCTTCGCCCTGAAGAACTTCAAGGCAAGCGATACCCGCAGAGATGGAAGCAGGGTTGCCAGCCATGGTGCCGGCTTGATAGGCAGGTCCGAGCGGAGCCACCTGTTCCATGACATGCTTGCGCCCGCCATAGGCTCCGATTGGCAATCCACCACCGATAATTTTGCCAAGTGCAGTCAGATCCGGTTCAATCTCGGCATGATTGGCAAGGCCTGCGTAAGTTTGTGTTGAACCGTAGTGGAAACGGAAAGCCGTGATGACTTCATCATAGATAACGAGCGAGCCGTTGGCCCGTGTCATGGCACAGAGTCCTTCCAGGAAGCCTGGCTCCGGCATGACCATACCGAAGTTGCCGACAATCGGTTCAACCATCACCGCGGCAACATCATCACCCCAGCGCTCCAGTGCCTCTTTCAGGCCATCCAGATCATTGTAAGGAACCGTGATGACTTCATGCGCAATGCTGGTTGGAATCCCTGCACTATCCGGGATACCGAGTGTGGAAGGGCCAGAACCGGCAGCCACAAGGACCAGATCGGAGTGACCATGATAACATCCGGCGAATTTTACAATCTTGTTGCGTTTGGTATAAGCACGGGCCACACGAATCGTGGTCATGACCGCCTCGGTACCGGAATTGACGAAGCGCACCTTGTCCATGGACGGAATGGCTTCCTTCAGCATTTTGGCCAGCTTGATTTCAAGCTCGGTTGGTGTGCCATACAAAACACCGTTTGCTGCGGCTTCACTAATCGCCTGGGTGATATGGGGATGGGCATGTCCTGTTACAATTGGGCCATACGCGGCCAGATAATCAATGTAACGGTTGTCGTCAACATCCCAGAAATGCGCGCCTTGTGCCCTTTTCATAAATACGGGTGCACCGCCTCCAACGGCTTTGAACGAGCGGGAAGGACTATTAACGCCACCTACAATATGCTCAAGTGCCTCTTCATACAAGGCTTCGGAACGGGAACGGGATGAAAATGAGTTCATGGGATTACTTCCTTTCGGCTATGGAGTGAATTGCGATTTTCATAACAACACAGCTAGAGGGCAGCGTAAATGGCTGCCCTCTAGCTGTTTATTTACATTACTGAGCCGGTTGCTCCGACGTTTGGTCTTCACCACTTGCTGTTTTATCTTCGGTTCCGGTCGTGCTGTCTTCCGGTTCAGCAGGTGGATGAATGATATCCTGAATATGCTGCTTCAATTTCTCTTCATTGGTGACCGTCAGGACTTGAGCTCCACCTGCGGTCCGCTCTTCCTTCAGCATGTTCATCGGCGGGATCTGCTCACTGCCGTTCATACTGCTCTGGTATCCCAATCCACCCAATTTCCACATATCCGAGAGGGTCAGGTTGGTATCCACATAAGGGCTAACCTGTTCCAGAATGGTCGGGAGCTTGGCAATCGTAGTCGTGGATTGCATCTTCGCTGCTACGGCCTTCAGGAATTCCCGCTGGCGCTCGGAACGAGCGAAGTCGGACATCGCATCATGTCGGAAACGCACGTACATGAGTGCTGTTTCTCCATCCAGATGCTGATAACCTTTTTTGAGATCAATATCATACTCGTTATTGTCTGCCTTGCTTGTATAGTGCATGTCCTTCTCTACGTCAAAATCCACACCGCCAACGGCATCCACCAATTTGATGAATCCCTGGAAATCGGTATACACATAATACTGGACAGGGATCCCCAGCAGGTCGCCAGCCGCTTGCATTGCTGCATTGGGACCATGAGTAATCGCGGTGTTAATCCGCTCCTTGCCGTATCCGTCTATATTGACGTAAGTGTCTCGCAGAATGGAGAACAAATTAATTTTTTTGGTGAGGGGATCGAGCGACACGACCATCATGCTGTCCGAACGGGGAATTTCCCCTTCTTCCAGGCCACGCGCATCAACACCCATAACCAGTATATTTACGGTTTCAGTGCCTTCCCATTTCGGAGGGTCTGGTGTATTTACCTTTTCAATATTTTCGATACTGGCGAACGGAGATTCGTCGCCTTCCTTTTGCAAGCCATTCAACTGATTGAGAATAGAACCGAAATAAAATGCCGCTGCGCCTCCAACAATCAGCACGAAGGCGGCAAGAGAAATCCAGATGGTTCTCTTCGTCTTTCTGGTCATGCTAGCTCTCCTTTGTATTTGAGATAAAATAAAAAAACGAGTTCGGGTTGCCTTAATAACGTAGCCGGAGCTTTCCGTGCACGTCTCTTCCAAAGCAGGCAGAGGACGCAGCTCCAAACTATTTTTAAAAGCTTGCTGAATTTTGACTGATACCATTATAATTTCTTTTTGGGCTACAAGCAATTTCAACAAAATCCAAGTGAGGTATAATCATGCTGGCGATTGATGTCAAAGATTTGCGCAAGTCGTTTAGCGTTCAGAAAAGCCGAGGTGGGCTTAAGGGCGCGTTTCAGGATCTGTTTGCACGTCAATACCAAGAAGTATTGGCCGTGAACGATATTTCATTTCAGATTCCGCAGGGCGAAATATGTGGATATATTGGAGAGAATGGTGCCGGTAAATCAACAACGATCAAGATGTTGACCGGCATTTTGGTGCCTACTTCAGGGCACATATCGGTTGGTGGATATGTTCCGCATCAGGAACGGGAGAAGTTTGTTAAAAATATTGGCGTTGTTTTTGGTCAACGGAGTCAGCTGTGGTGGGACATTGGTGTGATTGAATCATTCCATCTGCTGCGCAAAGTATACCGTGTGGATGAATCCGATTTTCGCAAACGTCTGGATGAATTGGTCGAGCGGCTGCAGCTTCAGGACTTGTTAAACCGTCCGGTACGCAAACTCAGTCTCGGTCAGCGCATGCGCTGTGAGCTGGTTGCTGCACTTCTGCACAATCCAAGTATTGTTTTTCTGGATGAACCAACCATTGGTCTGGATATCGTCGTCAAGTCGGAGATTCGTGAATTCCTGAAAGACATGAATAAGGAACACGGAACAACCATTTTGCTGACCACTCATGATTTGCAGGACATTGAGGCACTCTGTTCCAGAGTTATTATGCTTGATGCCGGAAATATCATCTATGATGGCGGTCTGGATCACCTGAAATCCCAATGGGGGAAGGAACGGGAAATCCGCTTCAAGTTCGGTACGGGTCACACGATAAAACAAATGCAGGAATGGACTGCCGCCATGCCGGTACGCTGGACTGTAGAGAACGAGTTGTCCGCATCCGTCTGGATTCCACTGGAGCTTAACGTGTCGGATGTTCTTGGACGTGTCGTTGGACAAGCCGATATTACCGATATTCAGATTATTGAGATTAATACGGATGAGATCGTACGCAGTATTTACCAATCCGGTTCCGCCGAGCGCCCCGAGATTGTGGGAGCAGGGAACGGAACGGTAGGTGCATCTTAGATGAATAGTGCATTTCTTGATTTTATGCGGATCCGGTTTCTCACGATGCTGGCGTACCGGGTGAATTATTATTCCGGCATTTTGATATATACGCTGAATATCGGCGTGTATTACTTTACCTGGCAGGCTATTTACGGAGGCAGCGGAGAAATAGGAGGCTTTACGGCCGCCCAGATGACAACGTATGTGGCGGTGTCATGGATGGCACGTGCGTTTTATTTTAATAACCTGGACCGGGAGATCGCCACGGACATTCGGGACGGCTCCATCGCGATTCAGTTCATCAGGCCAATTAACTATGTAATGGTCAAGATGATGCAGGGTCTTGGCGAAGGCATCTTCCGCTTCCTGCTTCTCATGATTCCGGGCATGCTCATTGCGATCCTGTTATTCCCTGTCGAGCTGCCTACAGCGCCTTCGGCGTGGATTGGCTTTCTCGTCATGCTGTTCTTCAGTTTCCTCATTAACTCCCAGATTAATGTCATCACGGGACTGGCAGCATTTTTTGTGGAAAACAATGAAGGCATGATGCGCATGAAGCGCGTTGTGGTGGATCTGTTTTCCGGTCTGATCATACCAATCAGTCTTTATCCAGGCTGGCTGGCGGCCATCATGAAGGTGCTGCCTTTTCAGGCCATTACGTATTTGCCTGGTTCGGTCTTCACCGGAAGAGTCGAAGGCACCGGAATTTGGAGCGTCCTTGGCATTCAGGTGTTCTGGTTTGCCATCCTGCTCATTCCAATGATGCTGATCTGGCGTCAGGCGCGCAAGCGTCTGTTCGTGCAAGGGGGTTAACAGCATGTACTACATCGGATTAATCTGGGAATATTTGAAAAACTACATGAAAACACGTCTTACGTATCGTGCCGACTTCTGGGTGGAGATTATTTCAGATCTGTTGTTCCAGGCAACGAATCTGATCTTTATCTTTGTGGTTTTCCGTCATACGGATAATCTGGGCGGCTGGAGTGAAAGTGAAGTACTCTTTGTATACGGTTATTTTATGGTGCCTTACGGCATCTTCAGCTGTTTTATCAATCTGTGGGGATTCAGCGAACGGTATATCGTCAAAGGCGAGATGGACCGTATCCTGACGCGCCCTGCGCATAACCTTTTTCAGATTTTACTTGAGAATGTAGACCCACCAGCACTCGTGGGTTCATTGATCGGCCTGATTATTATGATCTTCAGCGGAGCGGAGATGGGACTTGTCCTGGAATGGTGGCATATTCCGGCGTTAATTATTTTGGCGATCAGCTCCGTATTAATCTACGCGGGAATCTATACCACACTGACTTCCCTGTCCTTTTATTCGGATGCACCGACCGGTATTCTTCCGCTGATGTACAACATTCAGGGCTATGGGCGTTACCCGGTGACGATCTACAATCGTGCCATTCAGGTGCTGTTAACCTGGATCATTCCGTTTGCCTTTGTCGGGATCTATCCGGCAGCACTGTTTCTGGAGCGATCGGAGATGCACCGCATGGCACTGCTGACACCGGTAATGGGTCTGGTCTTTGGAGCCATCGGACTTACACTGTGGAATTACGGAGTAAAACGCTACCGTGGTGCTGGATCGTAAAGCGAGAAACCCATACAGATTTAGGATGGATGAAGGAGGAAGAGAGATGACATTAACTGAAGGGATGCAAGCCCCGGACTTTGAGCTGCCGTCGAGTACAGGGGAGGCGATAAAGCTCTCGGATTACCGCGGACAGCGGGTCCTGATCTACTTTTACCCGAAGGACATGACCTCGGCATGTACACAGCAGGCATGTGACTTTCGTGATCGTCATGAGGAGTTTCAGGGGTTAAACACGGTTATATTGGGTATTAGCACTGACCCGATGAATCGGCATGATAAATTTATAGCCAAATACGGGTTGCCGTTCACCCTGTTATCGGATGAAGAACATCAGGTTGCCGAGCAATACGGGGTATGGCAGCTCAAGAAGCTGTATGGCAAGGAATATATGGGCATTGTCCGTTCCACGTTCCTTATTGATGAAGAGGGAAAGCTGCTCAAGGAATGGTCCATAGTTAAGGTCAAAGGGCATATTGAAGCAGCACTGGAGGCATTGAAGGAACTGTAATTTCGTCTGTTTCCATGAAAATAATCGGTCATATCAAGAAAAGGCTGTGCTTGCGGAAATATCCGTGAACACGGCCTTTTTATGTGGATGACTTTGTGCTGGACTGGTTTTTGCCATATCGAATTTGATGAACCAACAACAGGATCAGGGGAATAATAAAACTGGACGTAATATCCCAATCGACCCATGCTGGCATGATGGTGTTGGTGTAAAAAAGGACATTCGGAGCAATCAGGATGGCTAAGCCAAATATCAGCATGGCAGAAGGCAGGACAAGAAGCTTATATGTTTTTAAACCAAACATCTGGGCCATACCAGCTACAAAAGCGAAGATGTATAACTGACTCTTGGCGTAGGTTGCAATGAGCCAGGCGATAGCCATGAGGGCCTCAATTCGTTCGAAAAAGTTACCCACATTAATTTTCTGGGAAAGGGTATATGAGATATAGATTTCATGCTGGGTCAGAAAAGGTCCGAAAATCATCAGCGACATCATCAAAAGAACACTTAACAGCAATCCACCAATGAAAGTGGCAAGCAGCAGATCACGTTTGATATGAGCCCCTGACACAACATAGGGAAGAACCATGCTGAGAACGATCAGTTCTCCAAAAGAAGTAAACGCCGCACGGATTACCCCCTCAACCAGACTAAACCAGGGCGTATTCAGAAAAGGCTGCAGTTTGGATATTTCTGCTTGTGGCAATAGACCCAGAAATAATAGGATCATGAACACGACCACGATGGGTGTGAGCAATTCAATCGTTTTTCCCATTGTACTTAATCCATTGAATAGCCCCCAGATCAACGGACAGATAAACATGATCAGAATGACCCGGATGGGAGTCTGCAGATAGATCTGGGTGGTCATGAAATCACCAACTTCGCGGATACAGATGGCAGCACCAATGGCAAAATAGAAGAGGTATGCAAAGGATAAGGCAGAGCCTGCCCATCGGCCAAGTAGCTTTTGACTAATCTCAATCAGGGACAAATTGGGATGTGTCTGATGAAGTTTATAGAGAACCCACATTATGAACATACCCAGAGGCTGACTGAGAAGTGAGCATAGCCACGCATCCTGTTTCCCAAATGCTGTGACAAGTGACGGATAGATCAGAATCATGTCTCCGACCATGACCAGGAAGGTGAGTAGCGCAAATTGGCGTATGGTTATTTTCTCCTGAATCAACATGCATTCCTCACTCCCTCAATGTAATCCAAACGTTCATGATGCGTTCTTGTGCCCGCCTTGCTTGCAGCTCTCTCATATTTCTAATTAATATAATCGAATCTAGTTTGATTTCCGTTTGAATGATTTGCACCAATGAATCAGGAGGAGCATGCCAGGAAGGAGGATGCCCAATGTAATATCCCAATCTATCCAATAGGGCACGACGGTAATGACGATAAAGGTAACGCTTGGTGATACGAGATTGGCTATGCCATATACAAGAAGCATGGCAGGCATGATAAGCACCTGGTATTGTTTCAGTTTGAACAATTCGGCACACCCAAGAACAAAGGCATATAAATACACCGTTGCTTTGAAATAGGTGGAGATGAGCCAGGATGAAGCCATGACTGCTTCAATGCGCTGAAAAAAATTCCCGATGTTAATTTTCTGGGACAGAACAAAGGAAGTGTAGATATTGTGTTGGGTAAGGAACGCCCCCAGCACAAGCAACGAAATCGTAACAAGCGTTGCCAGCAACAGGTTGCCAAATCCTACAGCGATCAGCATGTCACGTGTTTGATTGGCAAGCCTGGCCGTATAAGGAAGAATCATCAGAATCGGAATGACTTCACCTACCGGATAGATGATACTTACCAAAATTCCTTGCAAAATGGACACCACGCTCGTGTCGGTTATAGGCTTCAGGTTTTTGATATCCACTTGTGGCAGCAGACAGAAGGTTAGTACCAGTATGAATACAATAACAATGGGCATAAGCAATTCACTGGTTCGAGCGACGCTCTCGATTCCCTTGTGCACTCCCCAGCCAATGGTAATGACGAACATCAGGATGAGGACTCGAATGGGGGTATACTGGAGTATCTGACCTGTCATAAAATCTCCGACTTCACGCGTGTGGGTCGATGCACCTACAATAAAAAAGAACAGATAGAAGCAGGATAAGAGGCTGCCCGGCCAAAATCCCAAAATGCTTCGAGAGATCTGAATGAGATTTTGATCGGGATAATGGTTGGCCAGCTTCAGGAACATGGCCATTAGAGCCATCCCGAGAGGAATGCCAACCAGAGCGCAGATCCAGGCGTCTTGTTTGGCATAGGAAGAGATAACTGAAGGATAGATCAGCATCATATCACCGACCACGATCATGAAAGTTAGGACTGCTACCTGTCGTGTTCCAAGACGCCCTTGTTCTAACATGGTCGCACCCTCCTTTTTCTACGTTCCGGTTAGGTTTGCCAAAAACTGATTCACAGGTTCATAGATCCACATGATAATGTAGAGTGGGCTTGGAAACTCCCACAAATTAGCCGCGATGACACTGAATCCGGTTCCTGTGAGCAGCATTACACTGTATACCGCAGTTTCCTTCCATTCCTTCCTACGAATAAGACTCGGCAGATCAATCCAGCCTACAATGCCCCCGATGACAATAACGGTAATGGTCATTAACATGGTGCTTCACTCCTTCATCTCGCCCTTGAATGAATCATCCAGCGTACCTACACGCTTAATCTGGACATTGGCCTTATATCGGATATCCAGATTTTCAAAGTGTTTGTCCCAGTCTTTTTCCATGGTTTTGAACAGTTTGGGATCGGCATGGTAAAGCTCCTGTCCAAATCCAAAAATATCAACATGAAATTTCCGACGTACGGAATCGACGGACTCTTGCATCAGTTCCACCAGTTTTTCCTCACTGTCTCTTTCCAGTTCTCGGATGGTTTTCATCGAACCAATGTGAATATCACACTCCACCGCACCAATGGAAGAAACATTTTTGAGGCTAACATTGACGATGGGCAGTCCGTTAACCACTTTTGCTTCCCGTTTTGTCTTTGTTCGAAGTGCTTTGAATGTCACCTCTCCGGAATTTCGGCAAGGCAGATGGCTAACCGTTGACACCACGTTGTCCCGGATGTAGTTGTACCCTTTGGATTCATCTTCAGTAAGCCAGCCAATTAGTTTGTCTTGTCGAAATACGCTCAATCCCGTTGTATTCAGTTTGGCTGGTGTTGAAATGGAGGAAATGTTATCTTTGCTGCCGCTTTTCTTCGTATCTCCAACGATTTCTATACCTGTAATGGCGGGCTGGATACCTGGGGTCAATATGTGATTCAATAATTCATCCCCGGTAATGGCCGTCGTAGGTGACCATGTTTTGAATGAAACATCCAGAGAGCTGAATAACTTCTCGGCTGGAATATTATCTAATGGGGTGAGGACATCAAGCACTTTGGAGGCTGTAGTATTACGTGCAACCATGACGTAATAGTCCGGGCGAGCAGAAGGCTCTCGCATCAGGGCTTCCATCACATCATAGATGCCTACTTTGCGTGCGTATTCTTCTCCAAATACAAGGATTCGAATATGGGCCATGAAGATGCGGCGTGGGCTGGTCTCCGTTAGTTTCTGGATCGCTTCAAAGAGGGTGTCGGCGGAAGCCTGATATTGCGTAACAGGCGTTCCTTGTCCTCCCCCTGATTTGGACGATACTTCATTTGGAACGACTACCTGGGCACTGACCCTGACCATATCTCCATCCTTGTCCACACCGAGTCCAAGCATGATACCGAGTTCATTGAGCTCCCGGCGGTCCCAGCATCCAGTAAGGAGAGGAAGCAGAACGGAGAGGCACAAAATCAATCGTAGACATTTGTTCATACCTTGTTCTCCTTAACTCATTAGCGTTTTGTTTTTTTGGTGGACTGTCTGACTTCGTCAGCTGTACCTGTGGACAGGGGGCGTGTCTTCATTCGGGCCCAGGGCACACGAAAGATCGTATCCTTCAGATCCTGCTGGATTAAAGGTGCAAAAGGTGACATGTACGATACACCAAATGAACGCAGGCTGCAGAGATGAGTGACGGTAATTAGCAGAATCATCAGGATGCCATAGAATCCAAAGGCGGCAGCCAGAATCATTAACACAAAGCGAAGAATCCGTACAGAAATGGACAATCCGTTTTCAGGGATGACATAGCTGGATATGGCTGTGATGGATACGATAATGACCATTGCCGCAGATACCACTCCTGCATCTACTGCAGCTTGACCAATTACAAGCGTGCCCACAATGGAAACGGCTTGACCGACTGTTTTCGGTATGCGAATGCCAGCCTCCCGCAGAATTTCATAAGTCAGTTCCATCAAAATGGCTTCGATAAACGCGGGAAAAGGAACTCCTTCACGCTGGGCTGCGAGACTAATGAGCAAATTCGTTGGCAGCATCTCCTGATGAAAGGTAGTGATCGCAATATAAAAGGAGGGGGCAAGTAGAGCGATAAAAAAGGCCAGATAACGAATCATGCGAATTAGTGAACTGATATCAGCCCGTTGATAATAATCCTCGGGAGATTGAAAGAAATGCACAAAAAGAGCAGGAACGAGCAGTACGAAAGGAGTTCCGTCCACAATAATGGCGACCCTGCCTTCAAGCAAAGCGGCAGAAACCGTATCCGGTCGTTCACTGTTGTAGACTGTAGGGAAAATTGTCCGTGTTTTATCCTGCACAAGTTCTTCAATATATCCACTTTCGAGAATACTGTCGATATCAATCTGATCAAGTCTTCGCCGGAGTTCGCTGACCACCTCAGGGTCAACGATGTGTTTCAGGTACAATACGGCGACTCGGGTTTTGGTGACCCGGCCTACCTTCCTTTCTTCAATCCACAAATGAGGATCGCGAATACGTTTGCGGATCAGGGCTGTGTTGGTACGCAAATTTTCATTGAAACCTTCCATTGGGCCGCGAACAACCGTTTGCGTGACCGGTTCCCCTACAGAACGATCCTCCCATCCTGCTGCACCTATTCTCAGACCACGTTTTGATCCTTCAAGCAGCAAAATGGCCGAGCCTGAGAGCAGGGCATTGAGCACATCCTGCATGTCATCAATTAACAACACTTCACTGGCTGCCAGGATGTCATTCTGGAGGTAACTCAAATGTTCGCCATCTGCCGAAAAATCGGGAAGCTCATGGGTTTGCAGTAACGATTCCAGAATGGCCTGATTGATAATACTTACATCGACCATGCCATCAATATACAGCAACACAGAAGGCCACTTGTGCAAGCATTGCAGTGGACGAATCATCAAGTCATTGCTGTGCCCCATGACATGTTTGCAGTACTCTGTGTTATCGCTCAGATTCGGAGAAATAGGTCTGGAATTATCATTCTGCTCCACTGCTTCCATGCGTTCACCCCCATATATCCTATATTTGCAAGTTAGTATGACCTGGATGAGTTCAACTTATGAAAAAAAGAAATGATGCGAAAAACATTACAAATACAAAAGTAGATTGCTAAATTCAAACGATTAGAATAATATCTAATTAGATTATAATCTAAATTATAAAACGGGGTAATATCATGTCATTCAGTTTATTTTCTAAACGTCTACTATTGCAGGCAGAACCGGAATACAGGCGACTCTTCATCGCAGGATTGGTAAATGGGATTGGAGATCGATTCAGTCAGGTAGCCATGCTCGCCTTGATTCTCAGTACAACCGGCTCAGGTGTTGCCGTAGGACTCGCGCTCGGATTACGAGTATTTCCTTTTCTTCTTCTGGCTCCGCTTGGAGGTATATTGACGCTGTATTTTAGCCGGCGAACGATTATGGTGGTTACCAATCTCTTAAGAACGCCGCTGGCTTTAAGTTATCTGCTTGTGCACAGTGCAGATGACTTATGGATTCTGTATACAGCAAGTACGCTGCTGGCTTGTGCAGAAGCGGTCTATGCACCTGTCCGCAAGTCGGGAATCCCCTTGCTTGTTCAATCGGATAATCTGCACAAGATGAATGGGCTTGAACAGGTCATGAACGGTTCTGTCCTCATAGTAGGGGCTTTTCTGGGGGGACTCGTTTCATCCATAATGGGCCCTCAGGCAGCTTTTGCAACGAATGCACTCGCTTTCTTGATTGCCGCTGCCTTGATTCGTAAGATTTCGTTTCCACCCATCAGCACGGATCGGTCAGATGGAATGATGGAGAGGCCGCCAGCAAAAAAGGAAGCTGGAGTGACTCATGTGTTGTGGCAGTTAATTATCTCATCTGTCCCTCTGCAGATCATCGTAGCCTTTGAGTTATGGGTCCCTGTCATAAACGGGATTGATAATGTACTGATCAGTGTATACGCGATTGAAGTATTTAAACTTGGTGACTGGGGTGTGGGACTGTTTTACGCATCACTTGGGATTGGACTTGTGCTCAGCAGTTGGGGTTCTCGTTACTTGCAGCACTGGCTGCTCCCCGGAGTTGTTGCATGTTTGTTGATAGAAGGATGTTTGTTAATGCTGTTAAGTGAGACCAGGTACGCGGCAATTGCTGCTTTAATATATATTTTGCTCGCTTTTATGTCAGGTATAGGGAATGCCTGTCTGGATACGTTGCTCATGCGAGAAACACCTGAGCGATACCGCGGGCTTATCTATGGTTTGGTGACAGCATGCAGCAGTTCCATGCTTGGACTCTCCATGTTTGGTACAGGTATGCTGCTGGAAGTGACGGAACCGCGGAGGCTTGGATTTGCAGGGGGATTGGGATTTGCGGTGATTGCTCTCTTGCTTGCAGCTTACGCGTGGATTCGCGTTCGAGATGTTTTCACAAAAAGATAAAACAAAAAAAGAGTCGCAATTATCGCGACCCGTGAAGATGCTTCATTCTGCATTCTGTTTCTGTCTTATAGGCGAGGACGACTTGCGAATGGAGCGTTGTCCCCACGCTTTCCGATAGCGGTACAGCACGGCTGCGATCAGCAGCAGTCCAATGGCTGCAACGATATATGCTGCATATTGATGCGCCAGATGGAACACTGCGTTCCATTGTGGACCGAAAACTTTTCCTATACCCAAAAATAACACGACCCAGAATAAGGCACCCGAGTACGCATACAAAGCGAATTTGCGAAAAGGAACAGCGGCTATACCTGCGAAATATCCAGTGAAATGTCGTACACCAGGTATGAAATACCCGATGAAAATCAGAGCATTGCCGTATTTGGCAAACCACTTTTGCGTTTTATCCAGCTTGTCCTGTTTGAACAGAAACCATTTTCCGTAACGGACAATGAAGGGTAAGCCTGCTTTGGCCCCAATGAAATAAGTGATGGTCATACCGATCGTCGTTCCCAGAAAAGCAAGGATGGCGAGAATCCCGAAGTCCAGTTGTCCCTTGTACGATAGATATCCCGCGTAAGCCATTGTTGTCTCTCCCGGGAAGGGAAGAGCGATAAACTCCAGCAGTAATCCAAAAAACAAAACGCTGTATCCGTAGGATCCAAACAGATGCTGGACCTTTTCAAGCAATTCCAATAGATTTCACTCTCCTGAAGACAGGGGAATCGGCTGACTCTCCATGCTGTCCTGTATACGATGTCTGCAACGATCCGGCATATGCACGCTTACGGTGGCTTATCCCTGTCACAGCAGTGGTTCCGGTGATATGTGCCTGCTCATTATGCTACCCAATCCCAGGCAAAGAATCAATCATGAGCTACAAAAAAATGTGAAAAATATAAAACAGAAATGCGTCTTTTTTCCGCGGAGCCTCCATATAATTCTAACAAATCTGCTAAAGTCTATCAGCAGAATTACTAGAGACGTTGGAGGATGATTCGTAAATGGTGCAGAGAGCGGAATTCGTAATGGTGGATAATGAGCAGCAATCCGCAAAAATTAAACCCGTACATAAACATGTATTCCCTAAATGGTCGGTATATCTGCTTCGTCTTGCAGTGATGGTATGTGTATTTGTTTCTTATGTTTGGGCAGCATACCCTTCTTACGCCGCTGGCGCTGAAGCTGTTGGTTCCCAGAAAGAGAGTAACAAGGAAAAGGTAGTCTATCTGAGTTTTGACGACGGACCGGGCAAGCATACCCGTGAAGTATTGGATATTTTGCACGAAGAACAGGTTCAGGCTACATTCTTCGTGCTTGGAGAGCAGGCAGAACGATATCCTGAACTGATTCAGGCAGCTGTGGAAGAGGGACATGCACTCGGCAATCATACATATAACCATCATTATGATGAACTGTATCGTGATTTTAAAACGTTCTGGAAACAGGTTAAACAGACTGAAGAAATTGTAAACCGTATTGCAGGGTTCCGTCCCAATCTGGTGCGGGCACCTGGCGGGACGTATGGACATTTTGATCAAAGCTACTTCGATCTGCTCGAGTTGGGTGGGTATACCGTGATGGATTGGAACGTAGACAGTGGTGATTCGAAGCGCAAGGGTGTCCCTGCCAAAGAAATTTTGCGTAATGCAACCAAGGTGCCTGCCGGAACCAGCTCAGTGATTGTGTTAATGCACGATGGAGGTGCGCATGCGGAGACGGTAAAGGCGCTGCCGGAAGTCATCCAATACTACCGCGATCATGGATATCGTTTTGACACAATGAAGGCGGAGGATCAACCTGTGCAATTCCGTGTTCATCCCGAAGGGAAATATAAATCTCGCAAAGCACCGGGGACCGAATGGATAGAGGATCATGTGAAAGCAAACAGTAACCTGTGGTTGACCGGCAAGGAACTGAAAGTCGAGATTGGTCTTGCGGCAGCCACATTGAAACAAGGCGAGTTTCGCGTGGAAGATCAGCGGATCATGGTGCCACTGCGACCTTTTATGAAAAAGTTTGGCGGCAGCACCCGCTGGGACGTGGAATCCAGAACGGCAACCGCAGTATGGAAGGATAGAGTTATTCAGGCTGACAGTGTCAGCGGGGAACTGAAAACCACATCGACGAGTCTATTGCATGACAGGACCATTCAGGGAGGGGTGCAGAGCCAGGGAGGAACCATCTGGGTTCCGCTGCGGGAATTACTGGAGATGATGGGACTGAATCTATCTTCATTACATGCAAATGACTCGGAGTGGGTTGTGAAAGCCAATATGCCCCTTGCAGCAGCATTAAGCATCTATTTGCACCGAACAATCTGAATAAACTGCTTCAGGCAGGACTAATCTCTCTACTTCCGGGCAACAATGAATCATAGATTACTATGACTCTGGGAATGCCGATGGATGGAAGGAGAATGAGGGATATGTCGTATATTCGAATGGAACATGAACATGCGGTCGAACTGTTGAACAGGGTTACCAAACGGGTCGAAAGTGTGATTATTGGCAAAAAACAAGAGATTCAATATGTTCTTACTGCGATGCTCAGTGGGGGTCACGTGCTTCTGGAAGATGTACCGGGGACGGGGAAAACAATGCTGGTTCGTGCTGTCGCTTCTTCACTGAACTGCTCCATGGGCCGTATTCAATTCACATCCGATGTCATGCCTGCAGATGTAACGGGTACGTCCATGTATCATCCACACACAAGTGAGTTTACATTTCGGCCCGGCCCAGTCATGTCCAACATTGTACTGGCAGATGAAATTAATCGTGCTTCACCTCGAACTCAGTCTGCCCTGCTTGAAGCCATGGAAGAAAGGCGTATTACGGTAGACGGTATAACACATGCTTTGCCAAGGCCATTCTTCTTGCTGGCTACACAGAATCCTCTGCAGTTTGAAGGCACCTATCGTTTGCCTGAGGCTCAGCTGGACCGTTTCCTTATGCGAATTGGGCTCGGTTATCCTGAGCCGGAACAGGAAGTGGAGCTGCTAACCAGAGTGCACAGCAGAGAATTGCTGGATGAACTCCGTCCGGTCGTGCTTGCTGAAGAAGTGGTTGCGATGCAGCGTGAGATCAGGCATGTGCATGTTGATCCCGTGGTCAAACAATATTTGGTTGCTGTCGCTGTTGCCACTCGAATTCATCCAGCCGTCAGACTTGGCATTAGCCCGCGCGGAACATTGGCCTGGATGGCTGCCACACAGGCATATGCCTACCTGCAGGGGCGCAGCTATGTCATTCCGGATGACGTGAAAGAGATGGCACTTCCGGTTCTTGCCCATCGGATTGGGCTGAAAGCCCAGAACAGAACAGAAGCATTCCAGGGGCAGGAACAGGTCATTCAGGATGCACTATCATCTGTTCCCGTACCTGTGCAGATGACAGCTCAGGGAAGGGGCCGGCGGTGATGACAGCGCCTGTTCAATGGCTGTTCCATGCTGTTCTGGTGTCAGCTTTCGCTTCCTTATATATATGGCATGGGGGGAAGGCTGCACTATTTCTGTCCATTATGATGTCCCTCATCCTGATCAGTGGTCTGATCATTCATTTGTTAGGGCCTAAACGGATTCGCATTCGCCGGCAAATGAACTCGGAACGGATTATGGTTGGGGAAATAGTGCGGGTTCGGGTGGAAGTGGAATTTGAATGCCGCATCCCACTGCTGTGGATGGTGCTCTGTGAAGATACTCCTGCTGGTGTGCATCGCAAATTATTTTTTCCGGGAAACAGGCGCAAATTTGCCTATCAATATCAAATGTCCGGTTTGCGAAGAGGCCTGTATCAATGGGGTGCAGGACAATTGTACTGGGGGGATGCGTTTGGCTGGAATACGGTCGCTGCAGAGACAGCGGGCAGTACATCCCTTGTTGTTGTTCCATCCGGATCAACGTACGCAGATTGTGAGTCTGCATCATTCGCGAATACAGATGAAGGGGTTCCTATTGAACGGATAACGGGTCAGGGAAGCCGGAGTCCCGAGTTCCGTGAGTATCAGCCGGGAGATCCGATGGGACGCATTCATTGGAAAAGCACGGCCAAGACAGGCAAGCTTCAAACCTTTTTGCCCGAAATATCAGAATCAACGTCATTAGGCATAGTAGTGTACGAAGGCAAGACAGGATATGGACGTCGAACTCAGGAGGCGAAGGAGCATCCTGCTTTTGAACGTGCGGTTAACATGGCTGCCCGCTGGGTGTTTACAGCTGTTCGGGATCATGTACCCTACCTGCTGTGGAGGACAGGTGAAGATACGGGTTCGAACGGGGAAACGTATTGGTTAAGTGACTTAATCCATGCGGAGCATGTAAATCTCTCACTGGATAGACTGGCCCAAGCGAACATAGCAAGTGCTGCCTCATCCGTCTCATCCCTGTTGGAACCAACGATGCTGGACGAATGGCCAACCGGTACACGCGTCGTCGTCCTGACCGGCAGGTTGGATGCCGTGCTGACTGAATGGATACTCGGCGCTGCTGAGCGGGGACATGAGATAGAAGTACAGTTAACCGAGACACCTTTTGATGAGGAAAAAGTGACAATGAATGCTGTACCCGAAGGGGCGGAGCACCCATCAGTACAGTGGACGGACCAGCTTCGTCTCAGCGGGGTGAGGATCAGTACAATCGCAGACAGTACAGTGCCTTCCGCGGGAAAGGCAGGTGTCTCGGATGTGGGAGCGTAGTTACAGGAATACATCGACGTCGGGCTTGAAATCTGCGGAAGAGATTTCAAGCCTCGGTTTGGATGCCAAAGCCAACCCTTCCAAGAAAGAGCCTGCCGTTTACAGTATAAGCATTTCTGCCATTTTGCTGCTCCTGTCCCTGGAGTGGATCTATCCGATCACTTCTTCGGGACAACAGGGAAGCGAGCGTTTTCTGGCAGTGATGGCGGGCCTAACAGGTGCCCTCCTTATCGCAGGATTGCTGCGTGTGGGGTGGATCATGGGGATACTGCTCCGCCTGTGCATGGCTCTGACGGCTCTATGCCTGATGTATGGAGGCAGTGATCCTGCCGGGTGGGCTCTGGAATATCCGGGAACATGGATGGAGGATATCCGTTCATTTATGGAGAGCAGGCGTTTTTATTCCATCAGTACAGAGACAAGAGGGCTACTGATGATGTGTGGCTGGAGCATGCTCATGGCTTCCGTACAATCCCTTGTATTGATGCGGCGAAGTGTCATGCTGTTTGGCGGTGCTACCCTGCTCTACTTGCTGCTCTTGGAAACATTGGCCGGGCTGGATGTGTATGCCTCCGTTGTCCGGTCTGTTCTATGGATTTTGCTGATCCAGGCCATACTGCAATTGCTCCGTCTGCTTGAAGGAGTTACGGCGCCAACCTTCCGCCGATATCCCTTTGGTCGCTGGTGTGCGGTGGCTGTTGCTGCCGCAGTGGGGATGGTGCTGATCTCTGTTGTGCCGGGCCGAGTTGCCACCGTCCCTGGGCCGGAACGATTATCCCTGGACCAAATGGGGGAACGTCTTGCTCGCTGGGCAGGTTATACACCAAACAGCAGCATCCCTGCTTCAGCATCGATCACGGGGTACAGCACGGTGGATGCGCCAATGGGATCCCCGTTGGTCCAAGGGGACGCCATCTTTTTTACAGCGAGAAGTCCTGAAGTTACGTATTGGCGTGGAGAGACTCGTTCATATTATAACGGCAGTACATGGAGTGATCCTGGGCAAGGCTTCCAAGAGGCCAGTCCGGCAGCTCTTTTCCGTACCGATGGTTGGGAGAATCAAGCCTACTGGACTCGCATTCGTCAAACGGTCACGCTGAAGCGGGCTTGGAGAGGGCCGAATCCTCTCTTTACTGGCGGAGTACCCTTAAACCTGTCCTTTCAAGATGAGAATGATTCTAACGAGAAAAGCAGGTTTTCCCTGCTCTCCAATGCAGATTCGGCTACGCTATGGCTCGCAGGTTCAAGCAATCGTGAACCAATCAAGACCTATACAACAGATGTCATGATTCCCACCGCAACGCCGGAACAGCTTCGTCTATTAGGGAAGGCGAGCAGTACGAGCCAAGATCCGGCAAAAATCCGCAGAACCTATCTCCAGCTACCGGCATCTCTGCCTGAGCGGGTACGCTCACTTGCAAGCGACATTATCCAGGGGAGCGAAACGCGTTATGACGCGGTCCAGGCGGTGCGGACTTATCTGGAAGAGCATGCGGAATACACCTTGGACACTCGCATGCCGCCCCGCGGGACAGATTTTGTGGATGATTTTCTGTTTGTCACGGGAGAGGGGTATTGTAACCACTTCTCAACAGCAATGGTCGTTCTGCTGCGCGCGGAAGGTATTCCTGCACGCTGGGTGAAGGGATTCGGAGCCGGGGTACCGGATCCAGAGGTGTCGGGACAGTACATCATTACCCAGGGGGATGCCCATTCCTGGGTGGAAGTGTATTTTCCCGGCGCAGGCTGGATGCCGTTTGAGGCTACGCCGGGCTTCGCGATGCCGCAAGGCGAAGGCACAGACGCCGCAGCGGCCGCCGAGGCGCAGCCCGGCGAGTTGAACCCACCGCAGTCTGGCGGTGGGTTGGAGAGTGCGGGCGCCTGGCTGCTGGCGCCCGCACGAGCCCTTGCCGCAGAGCCATGGCTCGCGGCAGCTCTTGCAGCGGCGGCTCTGCTGGCCGCTGCCGGGACCGTGCGCATGCGGCGGCTTCGCCCCGCGCTGCGGATAAGGCTGCTGCTGGCTTGGCCGCGCAGCAGCTTTCCAGACCGCGAGCGGCTGCTCAGCGCCGCCGCTCCGGTCTGGGCCGCGCTCGCGCGCCGGTACGGCCCGCGGCCGCCGGGGATGACGCTGCGTGAATATGCAGCGTCACCCGCCTTGGCCGCAGGCACGGACAGCGCGGACATCGCGCGGTTTGCAGCCGACTGGGAACGGCTGCTGTATGGGCCAGACCGTCCGCTGCGCGTGGACAGTCTCGATTTCCTGCGCCGGGCACTTCGTCTGGCCCGGCGCCTGCAGGCACCGTAACATCGTCCAGGGACGCCTTCCTCGCTGTAGTGCGAGCGAGGCGTCTTTCGACGATTTTTCCGGTGTGGTGCCTGTCTTTTTTTCTCATTAAATTGGCATGAATAACTTCTTCGGGAATGAATTGAATGGAAGTGGGAATTCTGTAGGAAAACTCGCAATAAAGGGGCCTTCATATCAAATGTTCAAACCGTCCACAAAAAGGAGTTTCGTCTTTCCTTGACGGTATGTTTTGTCGTTGCGTATAATTAGTTTCATTAATTAAGGGAGGCACGGTAATGAATAAGCAAAATGAAATTGTGGTTGTCCTTGACTTTGGGGGCCAATACAACCAGTTAATCGCCAGAAGAATCCGGGATCTTGGCGTATACAGCGAGCTTTTGCCGTATAACACACCGGCTGAGAAGATCGCAGAATTGTCACCAAAAGGAATCGTATTCTCCGGAGGCCCATCCAGCGTATACGCTGAGAATGCTCCGCACGTGGATCCGGGTGTTTATGACCTAGGACTTCCGATCTTCGGAATTTGCTACGGTATGCAGCTTATGGCGCAGCAGCTTGAAGGTAAAGTAGAACGTTCCGAGAAACGCGAATACGGTAAGGCAGATATCGAGTTTGCACCAGGTGCTGCTCTTGCAAAAGGCATCGAAGGTGAACACACGGTATGGATGAGTCACGGTGATCACGTGGTTTCTCTTCCGCAAGGATTCAAACTGGATGCAGGCACGGAAAGTGCGCCGATCGCTGCGATGAGCAACGACGAGCGCAAATTGTATGCTGTTCAGTTCCATCCGGAAGTACGTCACTCCGTTCGTGGTAACGATATGATTAGCAACTTCCTGTTCGACATCTGTGGTTGCGAAGGCAACTGGAGCATGGAGACGTTTATCGATGATACGATCAAAGATATTCGTGAAAAAGTGGGCGACGGTAAAGTGCTGTGCGCACTGAGCGGTGGTGTGGATTCTTCCGTTGTTGCTGCACTGCTTCACAAAGCGATCGGTGATCAATTGACATGTATGTTTATCGACCATGGTCTGCTGCGCAAAGGCGAAGCGGAGAGCGTAATGGAGACGTTTGTCGGCAAATTCGACATGAAAGTTGTCAAAATCGATGCACAAGAGCGCTTTATGTCCAAGCTGGCTGGTGTGGATGATCCGGAACAAAAACGTAAAATCATCGGTAACGAGTTTATTTACGTATTTGACGAAGAGTCCAAGCAGTTTGATGACTTTGAATTCCTGGCGCAAGGTACACTCTACACGGACATCGTGGAAAGTGGTACAGCGACAGCTCAAACGATCAAATCTCACCACAACGTGGGTGGATTGCCTGAAGATATGAACTTTAAGCTGATCGAACCACTGAGCACCTTGTTCAAAGATGAAGTGCGCAAAGTGGGCACCGAGTGCGGTCTGCCAGACGAAATCGTACACCGTCAACCTTTCCCGGGTCCGGGTCTTGCGATCCGTGTTCTTGGTGAAGTTACGGAAGAGAAGCTTAAAATCGTGCGTGATTCAGATTACATCCTGCGCGAGGAGATTGGCAAAGCGGGTCTGGACCGCGAAATCTGGCAATACTTCACGGCTCTGCCGAACATGAAGAGCGTAGGCGTTATGGGTGATGCCCGTACGTATTCCTACACTGTAGGTATTCGTGCCGTAACATCCATTGACGGTATGACCGCCGACTGGGCGCGTATCCCTTGGGATGTGCTGGAGAAAATCTCCGTACGTATCGTTAATGAAGTCGATAACGTTAACCGGATCGTGTACGACGTAACATCCAAACCACCAGCAACGATCGAGTGGGAATAGATTTACGTTCAAACGGTAAATAACTAAAAAACTCCCTTTAAACATGTTTCGCACATGTTAAAGGGAGTTTTTTTCGGTTAGAGATACCTAACTCCGAAGTACTGATTGGGACAGCATAACTTCAGAAAAGTATGACGTGTGGCGTAAGCATCCTGCTTGCAAAACCTCAGCGTTTTTATTCAGGTTTTTCATTATTCTGTGTGTAGTACAAACGGAAAATAATGTCCTGGTTATGGTTACCGAATCCTTGTCCGAATACGGTCACGCCACCAATGTGCTCTGCATCCTCCTTGACAGCAATGCGAAGAGACCAATAACTGTTGCGAATGCCGATATCATCGATGGTTACATCAGACAATTTTACGCCATCCATGAACGTGCCTTCCTTTTTGATAATCAGATGCTTCAGCAAACCATACTGGTTTACGCTCTCGAACCACCAGGGCGGATTCAGCTTGCCTCTTCCTCCGAAGTCACCCGGGCTCGTCCACATCCCTACCTCAACATCATTGACGATAAAGGATATATCGGAAGGCCAGTTGTTGTTGGTCAGTGGGGCCTCCGAGGAAATTTCCATCGAAATTTCCAGCTCCTCGGGATTCTCATCTCCCATTAGATAATTCGGTACTTTGTACTCAATGTAACCTTGTCCAAACCACAATATTTTTGCCTTCAGTCGATCAGGGTCCAGGAAATAACGGGGATCATCAAAAATTCCGATAATGGAATCCCTTGTACATATGCCACAAGTTGGTTTGATCTGCAGATCAGTAAAATGTCCTACAGATATTTCAGTTTTGTGAATTTCCCGTTGAATGACGTCCTTGGTTGGGAATGCGATTTCAAGAGTATCCATGCGAAGAGAGCAGACCTTTTGGGCAGCTCCGCCTTTACCCGGCGCCATGTTGGATTCAATGACACCAGCCTTTTCCAGCTTTTTAACATGCATGGTCATAATGGCGCTGCTCAGTCCAAGGGCTTCGGCCAATTCTTTTATATTCATAGAGTTCTTGGACAGCAGATGAACGATCTGAATACGTACACTGCTGGATAGGGCTTCGAAGATATGCAGGTTTTTTTCGTTCAGGTCGATTTTCAATGTAATTCCTCCGAAAGAAATGAAATATTAACATTTATGTGAATGGTAAACGTAGAATATTATAATATCGGATTCTGAATATAATCACAACGGATTTAGATAAATAATACCAAAAATATAACACAAAAACAAAGTAATTCAGAAAAATGTAAAAACAAACCATGAAATAACCAAAAAAATCCTGCTCAAATATTGACACACGATGCTCTGTATCTTAATATTTAGGTGAATTAATAACATATTTACGAATTTATGAACAAAAGCATTAACTATTCATTGCAGAACAGGAGATGACAGCGTGAGTACAGTTTCAAAGAAGGAATCATTTGTTAATCCGATTATACCGCAACGAGCCGATCCGTGGGTATATAAACATGCTGACGGCTATTATTACTTTACAGGTTCAGTACCTGAATATGACCGGATCGAGGTCAGAAGAGCCCGTACGGTTCAGGAGCTGGATAGCGCAGAGCCCGTTGTGATTTGGCGTAAGTATGATGAGGGACCGATGAGTGCCAACATCTGGGCACCGGAAATTCATTATGTCCACGGTAAATGGTACATCTATTTCGCTGCAGCGCGTACAACGGATACGGTGGAAGGACTTTTTGACCATCGCATGTTCGTGTTGGAGAATGCATCGGCCAATCCGCTTGAAGGCGTATGGGAAGAAAAGGGGCAAATCAAGACGAAGTGGGAAAGTTTCGCACTTGATGCAACCTCATTCTTGCATAAAGATGTTCAATATCTCGTATGGGCACAAAAGGATCCAGATATCGTTGGCAATTCCAACCTGTATATAGCATCAATGGAAAATCCGTGGACACTGGCTTCCGAGCAGGTCATGATCGCCGAACCAACACATGATTGGGAGAAAATCGGATTCCTGGTCAATGAAGGTGCAGCTGTCCTGAATAGAAATGGCAAAATTTTTATTTCGTTCTCTGCGAGTGCTACAGACCACAATTATTGTATGGGTCTGTTGTATGCCGAGGAAGGTAGTGACCTGTTGTCACCCGAGAGCTGGACGAAGCTGCCTGCACCTGTATTCCAAACGGATGAAGAGTCGGGACAATACGGCCCTGGGCATAACAGCTTTACCGTATCGCCGGACGGAAGTCAGGACATTTTGGTCTATCATGCCCGGAATTACAAGGAAATCGAGGGAGACCCACTGTATGACCCCAACCGCCATATGCGAGCGCAGGTTTTTGGCTGGGATGAGCATGGATTTCCGCACTTCGGCAGACCCGTTCCGGATAGTCGACAGGTGAATGCGTAATAAAAAGTTGAACTTTCGCTAAAAAAAAGGAACAAAGTGGTTGACAAATGTAAGCGCTATGAATTACGATAAATTCACATAAACATTAATGATTAATTTATACATTAATGTTTGGAAGAAGGATGAAGGGAGTGCTCCTAGGCAAGCTTCCTTCAGCAAGTTCTACATTGTAAGCAGGGCCGGTTTCCAAGGAGAAAATTGCAGTGCCCTGTGATTTTCTCGATTAATTGAATGCGTTTACAGATATGCTTAGGATTGATCATTCTAGGGGGGTTCTTGTGTGAAGCGTACAAAAAAAGGTTTTGTAACCATGGTATCTATGCTGCTCCTGCTGGTCACTGTACTGTCGGGTTGCAGCTCGGACGACAAAAATACGATTACGTTCTGGACGCCACTGACTGGAGAGGATGGCGCCTATATGGACCAGTTAGTTAAAGAATATAACGCCACCGAACCAGAAATCAAATTAAAACATGTGATCACCTCTGATATGTATACCAAGCTGTCAACGGTAATCAACTCTGGCAAGGGTGTTCCTGATCTGGCTATTATCCATGCTGACCGTGTACCGGGCTTTGTGAAACAAGACGTGCTTGAGCCAATGACGGCGATGCTGGCTGCGCAGCCAGAGATTAAGGAAGAGAACTATCTGCCGCAAGCATGGTCAACGGGAACCATTGATGGAACGCAATATACTGTGCCTCTCGATATTCATAGTAATGTCATGTACTACAACGAGGATTTGCTGAAAAAGTATAACGCGGAATCTTTCCTGGACGATGATGTTGTTACAATTGATGAGATGCTTTCTTTACAGGGCAAGCTCGACGAAGGAGACTTTGTTGTCAATGACGCTTTGCTCGGATGGGTTATCCTTGGCCAGCTGCAAAATGTGGGCGGTGATGTGCAGAAGGATGGAAAGCCGGCGCTGAACACGCCTGAGATGAAGGCCGCTTTTGAAAGTGTCAAAAAGATTGCAGATGCGGGTCTCATGACCCCGTTCGGTGAAGATGGTTACTTGATGTTCCAATCCGGTAACGTACTGTTTTCCACAGATGGTACATGGAGCTCAACTGCACATGCGACTGTTGAAGGGCTAAATTTCGGTGTAACGAATGTATACTCATCTACTGCTGATAAGTTTACAAACCGTTCTTCCTCTCACCTGTTTGCGATGTTAAAGAATGAGGCCAGAACAGATGAAAAGGAACAGGGGATTGGTAAATTCCTGGAGTTTATCCGCCAAAATTCAATGGAATGGGCCAAAGCAGGGCAGACCGTTGCGAGTAGACAGGTCATTGAGAGCCCGGAATACAAGGATTACATGCAGTCATTCTTCACGTCCAACGAGAAGGAGATTGAATCCCTCTACATCTATACTTACGAGCACTATCCTTATGTAGCTGAAGCGGTTGACAAATACGCGGCAGATATCGTGCGCGGCAATGTTGAGCTGGATGCGACACTGCAGACCATGCAAAAAGAGGTTGAGGACAAAATTGCTCAAGGAAGCAGTGGAGCCCAGTAACATTTAAATCGCATAAAACGGATGTGCTGCACATCCCGCCATTCTACTGTAATAGAAGCAATGTGTCGCATGGGTGGCACATTGCTTTTCCCAAAGGAGAAATGAAAGGATATGAATAAACGATCATTTGCACCGTTCCTGTTTGTTGGTCCTCATCTGATCCTGTTTCTGGTGTTTATACTTCTGCCAACGATCTACGGAATATATGCCTCATTTACGAGATGGAATTTGATAAACGATCCGGTATGGGTCGGATTTGAAAATTATAGAACCATCTTATTCGACCAGGATTCCTCATTTCATTTTCAATTCTTTAATGGTTTAAAGAATACGTTGATCTTCGTGGCGCTGAGTGTCCCACCGTTAATCATCATTCCATTGCTTGTAGCCGTGGCTCTTGAACATAAAAAAGTGAAATTCAAAGGGT
This sequence comes from Paenibacillus sp. MABNR03, assembly GCF_050455445.1. Classification (NCBI taxonomy): domain Bacteria; kingdom Bacillati; phylum Bacillota; class Bacilli; order Caryophanales; family Paenibacillaceae; genus Paenibacillus; species Paenibacillus sp. MABNR03. Next base: position 4,238 of record NZ_JBCIYR010000009.1, on the reverse strand, counting down.
TCATGCAGGCGATTATCTACATTCCAGGCATGATTTCCATTTCAGCGGCAGCGTTGATTTGGTCTCTTATTTTCAATAAACAGCTTGGTATCACCGGTAATGTATTCGGATCAGAGGTATCGTGGGCAGCCAATCAACCGTATGCCTGGATCATTATTATTGTGATATCGGTGTGGGGAGCTGTCGGAGGAAACATGATTATTTATCGTGCTTCCATTAATGGGGTTCCCAGTGATCTGTATGAAGCAGCCGAAATGGATGGTGCTGGACCTGTACGCCGATTTTTCAGTATTACGCTGCCTTCCATCCGTTTCCCGCTGATTTTTACGTTTGTCATGACAACAGCTGGTGCGTTCAACGTTTTCGGTCAGCCTTTGATGATGACCGATGGTGGACCGCAGCAGACTACTCATGTTCTCATGATGTATATTCGCCAGCTTGCGTTCGGCTCCGGTGAGTCAGTGGCAGGTATGGCTTCCGCCATGGCTGTGCTGTTAGGACTGGTTATTCTGGTCATCTCCGCATTGCAGTATTACGTGATGAACCGGAATGCCAATTAAAGGAGCAGGATCGAACGTGGATCGGGAAGGAGCAGGTATATCAACATGTTCAAAAAAATAAGTATATCCAAATATATATCGTATCTATTTTTGGTATCCATTTGTGTCATTTGGGTGGTCCCCGTTATTTTCGGGATTACGACTTCATTTCGCTCACAGGCAGAAGTGGTGTCGGCTGGCTTCCGCCTATTTCCTAAAGAATGGGACTTTAACAACTACGTTGCCATACTGGAAAACACGTCAACCGCTCCGATTTTGAGATGGTTGAGCAATTCACTGATCATTGCGGTCTCTCATACATTGCTTGTCGTTTTTATTATCTCTCTTACAGGCTACGGATACACAAGGTTGAAGTTCAAAGGGAGAGACGCCTTGTTCTTCACGCTTCTCGGTATTTCGTTTTTCCCAGGTGTCGTTAACCTGATCCCTTCCTATAAAATCATTGAAGCACTTGGGTGGGTCAATACTGCATGGGCAATGATCATTCCCGGACTGGCAGGTATGGGCAATATCTTCCTCGTTCGTCAGTTCATGAAGGGGATACCGGGGGAACTGGATGAGTCTGCGAAGGTAGACGGTGCAAGCGACTTCCGAATCTATTACTCCATCATTTTACCGCTGGTGAAACCGGTGTTGATCGTGTGTGGACTGTTTTCGTTCATCGGGTCCTGGAATGATTTCCTATGGCCTGTCATCGTCTACACAGACGTCGAGAAAATGCCAATCACCGCCGGACTGCTGTTGCTGCAGGATATTTACGGCAATTACCGGATGATTGGACAGCTGATGGGGTCGGCTATTCTGGCGATCATTCCAACGCTCGTTCTGTTTATTTTTGCACAAAAGTATTTCCTGCAATCCATTAACTTGAATTCGGGGATTAAAGGATAACGCTGTATTACTCTTGATTAGGCTCAAGTGAAGGTTTAGGGAAGCATCACATTATATCTTAATACATCAGCTGCCGTGATTTACGGTGGCTTTTTTACGTTTATGCTTTGGTCTCTGTTCGAACACGAACGTTTCCATAGACTTACATGCAAAACATTCGTTTTTACCATTGACAGAAACGGGTCACGCTTCTAAAATAGTGATGGGAAACAAACAAATAGCGCATACTACTTCGTATAATCCTGGGGATTGGCCCGGGAGTCTCTACGAGATCACCCTAATGATCTGGCTACGAACAGGAGAAGCTAAGCACATAAATTCTACATGACTGCGTGATTACAATACTGGACGCACATTAGAATTTTTTTTGTTCTTAGCGAAAGGCTAAGCCTCTCCTTATAGCTAACCCTGGGTGGAGCAAGAACACCAGGGTCTTTTGTCGTTTTTCAATATGGCTTCAACATCTCTAAGGGGGAGTTAGTGAATTATGGATCGTTTCTTTAAACTAAAAGAAAACGGAACAAATGTTAGAACGGAGATTGTTGCGGGTCTCACTACCTTTATGACAATGGCGTACATTCTTTTTGTCAACACATTGTTCCTCGGGTCTGCCGGGGCTGGGATGTCGGATAACGCAGTATTTTTTGCAACAGCCGTAGGCGCTGGTCTAATGACCATCATTATGGGATTGTTCGTTAATATCCCGATTGCTCTTGCGCCGGGTATGGGATTGAACGCCTACTTCATGACTGTGGTATTGAGCTCTAATGGTGCAATCACCTGGCAAGCCGCTCTCGGAGCGGTATTCATTTCGGGTATCGTGTTTATTATTTTGACCGTGACCAAGATTCGTCAGATGCTGCTTGTTGCCGTTCCGCAAACGTTAAAAATGGCCATCACGGTCGGTATCGGTCTCTTTATTACTATTGTAGGTTTCAAACTGGCCAATCTCGTTGCTGTCACAGTAAATGTTGCGCCTGATGCGGATCTGAGCCAACCGATTCCGGGCAGCAGCTTCAATCTGTCCCTGGGTAACTTCGTAACACATCATGACGCATTGCTGGCTCTGATTGGGTTGATCCTTATCGCGATACTGATGGTTATGCGCGTTAAGGGTGCGTTGCTCATTGGTATCGTTGCTACTACTCTGATCGGTATTCCGATGGGTGTTACGGATCTCAGTGGACTGTCCGGTGCAAGCTGGCTGCCTAACTTCAGTGATCTGGCTGTTGGACAGCTTGACCTGAAAGGTGCTATTAGTCTCGGATTGTTCGAAATTATCTTTATCTTTACCTTCGTTGAACTGTTCGACACGTTTGGTACGATGGTGGGAACTGCGACACGGATGGGAATTATGAATGACAAGAAAAAAGGCGAGAAAACAATCGGTAAAGCGATGTTCGTCGATGCAGTGGGTGTCAGTGCGGGTGCGGCATTGGGTACAAGCACAATTACTGCTTTCGTAGAAAGTGCATCGGGCGTTGAAGCAGGTGGACGTACAGGTCTGACTTCGATAACAACAGGGGTCTTGTTCATTCTGGCTCTGTTCATCGCGCCGCTTGCACTGGTTGTTCCGTCCGCTGCTACAGCTCCGGCACTGATCATCGTAGGCGTATTGATGATGAGCCAAGTGCGAAGCATTGAGTGGGATGATTTCCTTCAGGCTTTCCCTGCATTCCTTACAATTGTACTGATGCCTTTTACAGGCGGGATAGCAAACGGAATTTCGGCAGGTATCCTGTCTTATGTCATTCTGGCTGTATTCAGTAACCTGGTTACGGATCGCAAAGTGAAAATTCACTGGTTGATGTGGATTCTCGCAATCATTGTTCTATGCCGCTACGTCTTTATGGGCGGAGAGTAGTTCAGTCATCTATTAAAAAGAAAGAACGGGAGCTTCTGGACTTTACCAGAGCTTTCGTTCTTTTTTTATCTATAAGGCGAGACTTTATAAAACGGTGTGCTAAGAACTTTATTCTACTAATATAGAAAGAAAATTTTTTTTCTACTAATATAGAAAGAAAATTTTTTTTTCTATTATATAGGAAGTGCTGACAATGAGTTGTGATCTAATGGTTTTTGACCAGAAAAACCTCCGTACATCGAGAGGAGTTTTATGATTTGGTACGAGAAATAGACAGGGTGGTCAGAAGATCACTCGTATTTTGATATTGCAGTGACTTCAGGAAAGTTGCAAAAAAATTATGTGGACCTTGTTCAGAGTTATCCTTCAATGGATGTATATGATGATATGTAATTTAAGTTATGGAGGAAGCGGTGGCGGATATTCGTTTGATAGGGTACTTTATTGGAGGGTATAGTATTTATGCTCATTTGCATGGTCTGTTGCAGAAGAAGTGTATAGTACAGTTCGCCAACTGGCTGCGAAGCACAAAAATAGATCTTACGATGTGAGTGGTTCGGATGGTGAAATCGTGCAGGTGCTCTTGAAGTATTAATATGAATATATAATAGAAGAGATTAATGGAATAGGTGATCCTTTGTGTTTTGAATAATTTATTCGAAAAAAGTACTTGCATAAAAAATCTGTACATGGTATATTCTAATTCCGGCCAAGAAAACACGAGAAACACGGTGCGTAAGCAAACAAAATAAGCTTCGAAAGAAACTTAAAAAAGTGCTTGCTAAATTGGTTTGGATGTGATAAGATATAAAAGTTGCTGAAGAGAACAACACTCGGACGCAAACGAAGTTTGATCTTTGAAAACTGAACAACGAGTGAGTAACGATCTTGCTTGCAAGATCAAAATTGAGATTTTTAATCTC
>NZ_JBCIYR010000008.1:0-150533 GCF_050455445.1 Paenibacillus sp. MABNR03 | reverse complement strand
GGAGGCTTAGCTCAGCTGGGAGAGCATCTGCCTTACAAGCAGAGGGTCGGGGGTTCGAGCCCCTCAGCCTCCACCATATACGCCGGTGTAGCTCAACTGGTAGAGCAACTGACTTGTAATCAGTAGGTTGGGGGTTCAAGTCCTCTCGCCGGCACCATTAATGCCTGGAACCGTGGTGTAGTTGGCCTAACATGCCTGCCTGTCACGCAGGAGATCGCGGGTTCGAATCCCGTCGGTTCCGCCATTAATCTAAAAATTAAATAAGGCTCGGTAGCTCAGTCGGTAGAGCAGAGGACTGAAAATCCTCGTGTCGGCGGTTCGATTCCGTCCCGAGCCACCTTTTAATCCTGGAGGATTAGCGAAGTGGCCAAACGCATCAGACTGTAAATCTGCTCCCGTACGGGTTCGGTGGTTCGAATCCATCATCCTCCACCAGTTTTATGAGTCATTAGCTCAGTTGGTAGAGCACCTGACTTTTAATCAGGGTGTCGAAGGTTCGAGCCCTTCATGACTCATCTTGTTAGAGAAGAGTGATTAATCATTAACGTGATTAATCACTCTTTTTTTGTATATATCCATTATGCCGTTGAGGACAGGTCAATGTGGATCAAAAGCGATATCGTGTAAGATATGATAAAATAGTAGAAAAAAAGCAGAGTGGTGGCGTTCATTATATGAAGCTCATACTTGGTCTTAAAGAACAAATTGAATCCATTATCGGCACGTCCTTGGACGAATATGAAATCACGGTAGACGAGTGGAATCAATCCGCAATGCAGTTGACCGGTGAGGACCGTGCTCAAAGCAAGATGATTATGGTGGAAGATGCAGAGGAAGAACAACCTGATAAGGTGATAGGCTCAGGTATACTAGCAAATGTGAACAGCCTGAAAACAGAGGAACGCATCTATTTTAGAGTTAGGATAAACGAGAATGAAGGAACTGTAGTGTGCTGGGGATGTTCTGCAGGTTCCATAACAAATGAGACCAGGCGCTTAATCGAACTGCTGATTACTAACAGTGCAGACCGGATCATTGAAGAACAGCCTGTAGTTTATGAAAATAACAGGGAGCAGCAGCTTGCTGAACTGGGCCAGTGGCTACGGAAGAAGATTGAGCATCCTTCGCAGCCAGAGGACATTCCGGCGCAATTTTCAATAAGGGAAGAACTGCAATCTGAAAAGATCCCATTTTTGCTGCAATGTGAGACACCGGATGCCCATCGTATTCGTTCGAAGGAACTGAACAAGTTATTGGGAAGTTATTTCGGCGAGGAAATTTTGCTAATTCCTCTGGGAGAACAGGACTGGCTCTTTCTGAGTGACGAGGAAATTGTTACGGGTGAAGCCGAGGAGGATACACTTGAAGCAAGAAAAGAATTATTAAATGCGTTTTGTTTGGGGTTATACGAACTGGTAGCGAGCGAATGGGCGGGTGTGTTCCATTTATCTGCATCCATGCCATGTATTCCGGAGCACCAATTGTCGACGATTACAGCGTTGCTTCATGAGAGTATTCACTTGGGTAGGGCATTTCACGTAGCGCAGCATATCCATCTTCCATGGGATTTGCACCTGGAGCGTCTGGTGGAGAGTATTCCTGAGCAGCAGCGTCTTCGTTTTATCAAGGAAACGGGTAAGGATACGACGATCTTTGATGATAGTGAGACACTTGCAACGCTGGAGACCTATTTTAGTTTGGATTGTAATGTCAGTGAGACAGCAAAACGCCTTTTCATCCATCGGAATACGCTCATTTACCGTCTGGATAAGATCAAACAGGAGATCGGCTATGATGTGAGAAGCTTCGAAAGTGCTGTTCTGGTGCGGCTTTTGCTCCTTATGTACAAAGTGACGAAAAAGCTCTGATATTTTTGTGCAGTTTGCGAATAGTCAAACATCACATGGATGGGTTAATATAAAACTACGAAATGTATTCGATTACAAAATGATTTCTGAGGAGGCAACAATCATGGCTGGTGTACGTTTAGAGCATATTTTCAAAAAATACCCGGGTTCTGATAAAGCAACAGTAGTTGATATTAACCTGGACATCAAAGATAAAGAATTCTTGGTACTGGTAGGTCCGTCCGGTTGTGGTAAATCAACAACACTGCGTATGATCGCAGGCCTTGAGGAAATTTCTGAAGGTAAACTCTATATCGGTGACCGTGTCGTTAATGATGTTGCTCCTAAAGACCGCGATATTGCGATGGTATTCCAATCCTATGCCTTGTATCCGCATATGAGCGTATACCAAAACATGGCGTTTGGTTTGAAATTGCGTAAAGTGAAAAAAGACGAGATCGACAAACGTGTACGTGAAGCAGCTAAAATCCTAGATATCGAACATTTGCTTGAGCGTAAACCTAAGGCGCTGTCCGGTGGTCAACGTCAGCGTGTCGCTCTGGGACGTGCGATTGTCCGTGATCCACAAGTCTTCTTGATGGATGAGCCGCTCTCCAACTTGGATGCTAAACTTCGTGGTCAGATGCGTGCAGAGATCACTAAGCTTGCAAAACGTTTGGAAACAACTGTTATCTACGTAACGCATGACCAGATCGAAGCCATGACCATGGGTGATCGGATCGTCGTTATGAAAGATGGTATCATTCAACAAGCAGCTTCTCCGGAAGAGCTGTATAACCACCCGGCTAACCTGTTCGTAGCAGGTTTCATCGGTTCCCCGACAATGAACTTTATCTCGGGTAAATTGGCTGAGCAAGGTACTAGCCTGCATTTCGTAGCTCCTGGTGTGGACGTTGAAATCCCGCAAGGTAAAGCACAAGTGCTGAAATCAAGAGGATACATTGGCAAAGAAGTCATTCTGGGTGTTCGTCCAGAAGATATTCACGAAGAGCCAGTATTCCTGGAAGCATCCCCGAACTCTGTATTCTCTACACACGTAGACGTAACAGAGAACTTGGGTCACGAAATGCTCCTCTACTTGAGCGGTGTAGGTAACGACACTACAATCGCACGTGTAGACGGACGTTCCAACACTCGTGATGGTTCCACAGTTAAAATGGCAATCGACATGAACAAAGTTCATATCTTTGACAAAGAGACTGAAGTGAACGTTCTCCTTCAAGACTAATCATACTGGGATTCCTCGGATCCGATGGAACATCAGTTAACGCAATCATACATTGTATTCAGAGCCCCTTCCGTTGTTGCTGGAAGGGGCTTTTTTGATTCATGAACGGCCGTGGTCCGCGATTGCAATCATCCCCGAATTCATTTAAGATTATTTGAAGGTCGGTTTTACTTCATAGAATCTGTAACCTGAAATGAACAAGATGTATGCGCTAATAATGGAATGGAATTGACGCAAAAGTGCTGATGTACATAGAGAGGCAGCGAATGCTGAAAGGAAGAGACAAATGGCGAAAAAAGTGAAAGTATCTGAATTGGTGCAGCAGTTCCAGCTTGAGGTTGTGTCCGGATCTCAAGGTTTGAAGAGAGTGATTACCGTAGACGATTTGAACCGCCCTGGCCTGGAAATGGCAGGTTATTTTGAATATCATCCCAAAGAACGGGTACAGCTGCTTGGAAGAACAGAGCTGGCCTTTTTTGCAATGTTGCCTGAAGAAGAGCGTCGTGACCGGATGCAGCGTCTATGCACGGAAGAAACGCCTTGTATCTTGGTAACTCGTGGACTGGAAGTACCACAGGAACTAATCGATATCAGTGAGGAGCAGAACCTGGCGGTGCTTCGCAGCAACATGGCTACGACGATCCTGTCCAGCCGGATTACCGGTTTCCTTGAGGGTAAACTGGCGCCAACGGCAACGATTCATGGTGTACTGTGTGATGTGAATGGAGTTGGTATGCTGATTACAGGCAGCAGCGGTATTGGTAAGAGTGAAACAGCACTTGAACTGGTGAAGCGTGGACACCGCCTGATTGCCGATGATGCAGTTGAAATCCGTCAAACATCAGACTTCCAGCTGCACGGAACGGCACCTGAGCTTATCCGCCACCTGCTTGAGATTCGGGGAGTCGGGATCATCAACGTGATGACATTGTTTGGTGCAGGGGCTGTGCGTAACAATAAGCGGATTACCCTGGTCGTTCGTCTCGAGGCTTGGCAGCAAGACAAGCAATATGATCGCCTCGGTCTGGATGAGGAAACAACACGAATTATCGATACGGACGTACCTCTGGTAACCATTCCTGTTCGTCCAGGACGAAACCTGGCTGTAATTATTGAAGTGGCAGCAATGAATTATCGTCTCAAGCAAATGGGCCTTAATGCTGCTCTGCAATTCACCAACAAGCTGACAGCAACAATCTCGGAAGATATGGAAGACATGGACTAAGGGAATCTGAAGTGTGAATCAAATGTACTCAAATGCTTTAAAACATGGTCAAGACTTGGCCTGCTCTACTTCTTACGGAAAATTGGAGCAGGTCCCATTTGGTCATGCATACAGATAAGCGAATTTTATAGGAGTGTGAATGAATGGACACATTATTACTGTTGAACCCCATTGCGTTCTCCATTGGAGCGTTAAAGGTTCACTGGTATGGGCTTATTCTCGGTACAGCGGCACTAGTAGGGCTGCTGCTTGTGATCCGGGAAGGGAAAAGGTACAACATTCCGCAGGAAGTGTTTATGGACATGGTCCTGCTCGGTGTACCTTCTGCCATTATCGGAGCCCGTATATATTACGTAGCATTCCGATGGGATGATTATAAGGATAATTTCTGGGATGTCTTTAAGATATGGAATGGCGGTATTGCCATATACGGTGCGCTGATTGGTGCAATCATCTGTGCAGTCATTTTCTTCCGTCGCAAAGGATACAATTTCTGGCGTATGGCTGATATTTGTGCGCCAGGACTCATCGTTGGACAAATGATTGGGCGCTGGGGGAACTTTGTAAACCAGGAAGCCTACGGCGGGCCTGTGGAAGAGTCCTTTTTGCGGGACAAACTGCATTTGCCTGACTTTATCGTAAACCAGATGAATGTGGAAGGTGTATTCCATCATCCAGCATTTTTATATGAATCGATGTGGAGTCTTGTTGGTTTGGTCTTGTTACTGGTGTTGCGCCGGCAGAAGTTTCTGCGTGCGGGTGAACTGTTTATGTCCTACTTTATTTGGTACTCCATCGGTCGTTTCTTCATTGAAGCATTGCGTACCGACAGTCTGGGCTTCCAGGCACCGCAGTGGCTTGCGTCGCTTGTCAACGGATTATGGTCTCCAATGACAGCAATGGGTTTCGAACAGGGCTATCTGGATCCAGCTTACGGTAACGTGAGAATATCACAATTGCTTGCCATTGGCATCATTATCGCAGCTATCATATTTATTGTAGTGAGAAGAATGACAGGCCGAGCTGATGTACGTTATAGCGATCCCATTGTATCGTCCAAGGTTCCTTCCGAATCATCGGATGATATGCCGCAAGCAGGCCCGGTTGCCAACAAAGAGAGTAAGGTTAGCCCAAGTCTTTCTAAAGAGGAGACGAAGCAAGCTGAGGATAAAAAGGAGTAATGCAGCATGATCGAAACGGTATTATTTGATCTGGATGGAACCATTATTGATACAAATGAGCTGATAATCAGCTCTTTCCTGCATGTGATGGAAGGCTGGGAGCATTCTGCCCCATGGACACGTGAACAGATCATCCCGCATATGGGAGGAACACTGGAGCAGCAGATGCGTACCTTCTCCGGACAGGAGGAAGTTGCCGAGTATGTAAAAGGGTATCGTGCTTATAATGATATCCATCATGAAGCGATGGTAAGACCATTTCCGCATGTGAATGAGGTTCTTGAGGCTTTGCATCAAGCCGGAATTGTGATGGGAGTGGTAACAACCAAGATCCGTCCATCCACGCTTAAGGTGCTGGAACGTTTTGACCTGATGAAATATATGAAATCGATTGTCACGGTAACCGATGTAACGCATCCGAAACCTCATGCTGAACCTGTGCTGAAAGCGATGGAGGAGCTGGGTGCAGATCCAGCGAAAACACTGATGGTTGGTGACAGCCCGGTTGATATCCAATCTGCCAAAAATGCAGGTGCACTCGCGGCAGGCGTTGCCTGGTCCCTTAAGGGAGAAGTGGTACTGAGCGAATATGGTCCGGATTACATGCTGCACGATATGAGGGACTTGCTTACGCTGATCCGTACGGAAACGGAACGTTCATGAGAAAAGTCACCCGCTATCCGGTAGAAGGCCATAATGCACTTTGGCATATCTATAAAACGGTAAGTCCGTGGAAGGGTGTTCGTAACTTTATCTGGATCCAGTTGTCACGGTATTGCCCGATTCTATCGGTTAAAAACTGGATCTATCGCCATATGCTTGGCATGAAGGTGGGCAAACATACCGCCTTTGGATTAATGGTTATGGTGGATGTATTTTTCCCGGAGAAGATTACGGTAGGTGAGAACTCCGTCATTGGTTACAACACAACGATTCTGGCACATGAGTATCTTATTAAAGAGTACGGATTGGGTGAGGTCATTATCGGTGAAAATGTGCTGATTGGTGCCAACACGACAATCCTGCCAGGGGTGACTATTGGGGACGGTGCTGTGGTTGCTGCAGGGGCAGTCGTTCACAAGGATGTGGCACCGGGAGCATTTGTCGGTGGAAATCCGCTTCGTGAGCTATCCCGTACGGCCGCCTCCTCTGAAATGGAGATGCTTGTGAAAACGGATGAGCGTGTCCATTAGTGTAGCAGCGGACAACGGGTAGACCCATGAAGGGGAGCACAAATAGGATAGTACAAAATGCATTTTATACAGAGGCACAATAGAACTGTGCTGTTGGTGAAGAGAAGCTGCTGAAGGCAGCTTTTTTCGTATACAGATATCGGTAGGCATGGCTTGCAGCACAAGTTAAGCTGTCTGGCGCAGCAGGCTGGCAAGGGCATGGTATTGTTGACGATGTGGAGTCATTCATGTTATCATATCCCATATCCTTTAGTTTGTTAGCACTTTACCATATGAAAGTATTTGGAGATAGTATAAATTCAGCATCAATTAATGAATCAAGAAAGGCTGCCCGGCAGCATCCGCACAGAATCCCTTTATCAAGGGTAATAGAAGATAGAAATTGGGGATTTACGATACATAAATCCTGCCTGAAATAAGCAGTGTGCCACAACCAAACTACTGACTCGGGGTGAATGATACCAATGTCCAAACCAAAAGGCTTTGAAAAACCGACAGGTTTTCGTGACTATACACCGCTTGTGGTGAACAAGCTGAGAACGATTGAACGGAACGTACTGGAATGCATGGAACGCTGGGGTTATCGCCAGATTATGACGCCAACGATTGAATATTACGATACGGTGGGTGTAGCGAGTTCGACCTCGGATCGCAAATTGTTCAAATTGCTGAATAGCCGTGGAACAACGCTTGTACTGCGATCGGATCTGACGGCGCCCATTGCGCGAGTGGTATCTTCCCTTTTAAAAGATGAACAGCTCCCGCTGCGTCTGTCCTATCATGCGAATGTGTTTCGCTCCATTGAAGAAGAAGCAGGTCGTGAGGCTGAATTTTTCCAGACAGGCGTAGAGCTGGTGGGGGATGACTCTCCTGAGGCGGATGCCGAAGTGGTTGCGCTCGCGATTGCCTCGCTGCAGGCAGCGGGAGTGTCTTCTTTTAAAATAGCGATGGGTCATATGGGTTTCCTAAACGGTTTGCTGGAAGAAGTCATTCCAGGGCAGACGGTACAACAGGCCGCACTAAAAGAAGGTTTGCTTGGACGCGACTATGTTGGCTATCGTCAATCGATCGAGGAACTTAATCTGGAGCCAAAACTGAAAGAACAACTGGAAGCCATTCTGCGTTTGCGCGGTGGCAAAGAAGTATGTGCACATGCAGCAGAACTGAGCGCAAGCGTAGAAGCAGCGCAATCGATTGCTCATTTGTGTGCTGTGTTTGAGGTACTGGAAGCATACGGTGTATCCGAACACGTACTGATAGATCTGACGATGATCGGTGATTTCTCCTATTATACAGGCATGACATTTGAAGGTTATGCGGCAGAGCTTGGATCGCCGGTATGCAGTGGGGGGCGTTACGACAATCTGCTGCAGCAGTTCGGCCGTTCGCTTCCGGCAACGGGATTTGCATTGAAAACGAACCGGATTATTGATGGCGTACATGGCATTACGATGGAAGAGAACAAGCCTGTACTTATCCAGTACAACAAGGCACGCCGAGCTGAAGCACTGGCGGAAGCGGCCCGATTGCGCAGCAGCGGACAAAACGTGGTGACTCAACTTTTATCAGATCGTGAAATAACAGAACCTACAACAGAGGTTTTTGCATCAACAGGGGCAAGCTCAGAGCGTTCAGCAAGAAACGTCTACGAGCAGGTCATCACCTATCAAGCTGAACAAGGAGGACGCTGAGATGTCGGATATTTTGAAAGTAGCCATGCCCAAGGGCCGGATCTATAAAAAAGCTTCCAAGCTCTTTCGTGAAGCGGGTCTGGATATTCCCGTTGATGTGGACGACACGCGTAAACTGGTCATTGAAGTGCCGGAAGCCGGGATGGAGTTCATCATGGCGAAGCCTGTGGACGTGCCAACGTATGTGGAGTACGGTGTGGCGGATATCGGGATTGTGGGCAAAGATGTGCTGCTTGAGGAGAACCGGGACGTATACGAACTGCTCAATCTCGGTATCGCACAGTGCCGTATGTCGGTTATTGGATTGCCGGATTGGACCCCAGGTATTCAGCAGCGTGTGGCAACGAAATATCCGAGAATTGCATCTCAATATTTCCGCGAACAAGGGCAGCAGGTGGAAGTGATTAAGCTGAACGGCTCGATCGAACTCGCCCCCCTGATTGGGCTGGCTGACCGGATTGTCGATTTGGTAGAGACGGGACAGACACTGCGCGAGAATGGATTGGTTGAGATGACGGGCATTCTGGATATCACGAGCCGCCTTATTGCGAACCGGGTGAGTTATCGGATGAAAAACGGACGGATTCAGGCATTATGCGATGCGCTACAGCAGGTCATTCCATCGCCCAATGAAATCTCGGCGGGAAACCTTCAGGGAAGTTCATCGGGCAAGAGGATTAGAGGAACCGATTACGACTTATAGATGACGGGAATACAGGGCCAGGGAGGTAGAGGGCATGAAAATTGTACCTGCACGGGAATTTGATCTGAAGCGTGAAGTGGAGTATGGTACACCTGAGCAAAACGAAACGGTCCGGCGCATCGTCAGCGACATTCGGCGCGAAGGGGATGGGGCGCTGCTGCGTTACACCGAGCAGCTGGACCGCACCAAACTGACGGCCGCGGGACTACGGGTGCCGCAGGAAGAACTGCAGGCGGCTTACGCTGCTGTAGAGCCTTCCTTCGTGACGGCGATTCGACAAGCCGCCGCTAACATTCGTGCGTTCCACGAGAAACAGAAACGCAACTCGTGGATGGATTGGCAGCCGGACGGCAGTCTGCTGGGCCAGGTGATCCGACCGCTGAAGCGGGTCGGCGTATATGTGCCTGGCGGCAAAGCAGCGTATCCTTCGTCAGTGCTGATGAATGTGATTCCGGCACAGGTGGCAGGAGTACCGGAAATTGTTATGGTGACGCCGCCGTCGACCAACGGTGGCGAAGGCATTAACCCGTACATTCTCGTGGCTGCTGCGGAAGCAGGCGTGAACGAGATGTATCGGGTTGGCGGCGCACAGGCGATCGCCGCCCTCGCTTACGGCACGGAAAGCATTGCACCGGTCGACAAGATCTGTGGACCGGGCAATATTTACGTGGCGCTCGCGAAGCGCGAAGTGTACGGCGCGGTCGATATCGACAGTATCGCCGGGCCGAGTGAAATCGTGGTACTCGCCGATGAAACGGCGAACCCGGTGTATGTCGCCGCGGACCTGTTGTCGCAGGCGGAACATGACGAGATGGCATCGGCCATTCTCGTCACGACCTCGGCCGTGCTGGCGGAAGCCGTGCAGGCCGAAGTGCAGCGCCAGCTTGAGGCGCTGCCGCGGAAGGCTATTGCTGCTGCATCTGTGGAGCAGTATGGCGCGATTATTGTGGTCGATTCCATTGATGAAGGAATCGATGTGGTGAACCGGCTTGCACCAGAGCATCTGGAGATTTTGGTGCAGGAGCCGATGGCTTACGCTGGCCGGATTGAAAATGCCGGCGCGATCTTCCTTGGCCCATACAGCTCGGAGCCGGTAGGAGATTATTTTGCCGGACCGAACCACATTATTCCGACCAACGGAACAGCCCGGTTCAGTTCTCCGGTGGATGTGGATGATTTTATTAAAAAATCGAGTTTAATCTACTATAGCAAGGAAGCGCTGCTCCAAAACGGAGCGGCTATCATAGAACTGGCCCGCCATGAGGGGCTTGAAGGACACGCCCGTGCAATCGCTGTACGGTTAGAACAGGAAGGAAAGGCGGAATCGGACAATGGATAAGCAGAATAATGGTGTGAAACTTGAAAATAAAGGTGCTGTGCGCCAGGCAGAGGTTGATCGCAAGACGAACGAAACGAACATTCAATTGGCGTTTGCTGTGGACGGAACCGGACAATCGACCATTGAGACGGACGTTCCTTTCCTGAACCATATGCTCGATCTGTTCACGAAGCACGGACAGTTTGATCTGAACGTGCAGGCGCGTGGTGACATTGATATTGACGATCATCACACTGTAGAGGATATCGGGATCTGTCTGGGCCAGACCCTTCGTGAAGCATTGGGAGACAAACGGGGCATCAAACGCTATGCCAGCGTTTTTGTACCAATGGATGAGGCACTTGCTCAAGTCGTCATTGATGTAAGCAACAGACCTCACTTCGAGTATCGTGCGGAGTATCCATCCCAGCAAGTGGGCAGCTTCTCCACGGAACTGGTTCATGAATTCCTGTGGAAACTGGCATTGGAGGCGCGGATTACGCTGCATGTCATTGTACATTACGGGCAGAACACACATCACATGATTGAAGCAATCTTCAAGGCATTGGGACGTGCACTGGATGAAGCAACGATGATTGATCCGCGTGTAACAGGTGTGCCTTCTACGAAGGGAGTGCTGTAGACGATGGCGATTGCAATTGTCGATTACGGTATGGGGAACCTGCACAGCGTCGGCAAAGCGGTCGAACGTCTTGGCTATGAAGCGCTGGTGACCGGTGACCGGGAAGCAATTTTGGGTGCAGATGGTGTCATACTGCCTGGCGTCGGTGCATTTGGTGATGCAATGGTGCATTTGCGGGAGAACGGACTGGACGCTGTAGTGAAAGAAGCGGCAGCTGGACCGAAGCCACTGCTCGGCATCTGTCTGGGCATGCAGCTGCTTTTTAGCTCCAGTGAGGAGCATGGGGAGCATACGGGGCTGGATATTTTGCCAGGAAAAGTGGTGCGTTTCGCACCAGGAGAATTGAAGGTCCCTCACATGGGGTGGAATCGGCTGGAGTTTCTTCACCCGGAAAATCCACTTTTCAGTGGGCTTGAAGCCGGCCATGTTTATTTTGTCCATTCCTATCATGCACGTACTGAAGTGGAAAGTGATCTGCTGGCCGTCACGGATTACGGCCATCCGGTTACTGCCATTGTCGGCAGAGGAACCAATTTCGGCATGCAGTTTCACCCGGAAAAGAGCGGTGAACTTGGCATGAAGCTGCTGGGTAATTTTCTTGCCCTGACGGATAAGCTTGATCAGGGGTAAGTGGAGGTTTTCTGGACAGGGATCGGCCATAGTTGAACACAGGTACGGATAGGGTGGTCTTATCCAAACCGAAACCTGTAGTTAAGCAGCAATACTCATGTAGTTGTATAAACCATTAAGAACAAATCAGGAGGCCTTGTATGTCATCTTTTATCATATATCCGGCAATTGATATCCGGGACGGCAAGTGTGTAAGACTGGTGCAGGGAGATTACAATCAGGAGACGGTATATAATGATGACCCGGTGCAAGTTGCCCTTTCTTGGGAGAAGCAAGGCGGTACATATGTTCATCTGGTCGATCTGGATGGTGCAAAAGCGGGTCACCCCGTAAATGACGAGCTGATCGGGCGCATTGCATCCGCAGTGAACGTGCCTGTTCAGGTAGGCGGGGGACTACGTACGGTAGCTGATGTAGAACGCTTGCTGGGTCTTGGGGTCAGCCGACTTATTATCGGAACGGCGGCGATTGAAGATCGAGCGTTTACCGAAGAGGTATTGGGACGTTACGGAGACAAAGTGGCGATCGGTATTGATGCCCGAAACGGTTATGTGGCTACTCGCGGATGGCTGGAAACTTCAGAGGTGCAGGCTGAAGTACTGGCGAAGGAACTCGCTGCATTTGGTGCCGAGACGTTTATCTTCACCGATATTTCCCGTGATGGCATGATGCAGGGACCGAATGTGGAAGCCATTGTTTCTCTGGCCAAGGCGAGCGGACGTAACGTTATTGCTTCCGGAGGTGTAAGTGTTATGGATGATCTGCTTCGTCTGAGCCGCCATGCGGATGATGGGATCGGAGGAGCAATCGTTGGTAAGGCGCTATATACCGGCAGCATTGATCTGTCCGAAGCGGTGCGCGCAGTTAACAAGTAAAGGAATCGGGTAGAGAGGAAGAGGCGTATGCTGGCAAAAAGAATTATCCCCTGTCTGGACGTGAAGGACGGCCGGGTTGTTAAAGGCGTTAACTTCGTGAATCTCCGCGATGCGGGTGATCCGGTTGAGCTGGCGGCACTGTATGACCGTGAGGGTGCAGACGAACTGGTATTTCTCGATATTTCGGCTTCCGTGGAAGGTCGCGAAACGATGGAGGAAGTGGTGCGGCAGACCGCTGGCGAGATCGCCATTCCCTTTACTGTAGGTGGTGGCATCTCCAAAGTCGAAGACATGAAGCGCATTCTACGTGCGGGTGCGGACAAAATTGCAGTCAACACGGCTGCGGTGCTAAACCCTCAGCTGATTGCCGATGGGGCTCGCCGCTTCGGTTCCCAGTGTATCGTGGTGGCGGTAGACGCCAAGTACAATGAAGCCTGGGGTGAGTGGGAGGTCTACACTCATGGGGGACGGAAACCTTCAGGAATCAAGGCTTTGGAATGGGTGAAACAGGCAGAAGCCCTGGGAGCAGGTGAAATTTTGCTGACCAGCATGGATGCGGACGGAACCAAAGATGGATTCGATCTGAAGCTGACTGCGGCTGTATCCGAATCGGTGCGTATTCCTGTTATTGCTTCAGGCGGCGCGGGCAAGGAATCCCATTTCTACGATGTGTTTACGGCGGGCAAAGCAGATGCCGGACTCGCGGCAACGATATTTCATTATAAAGAAATCGCCGTTCCGGCGTTAAAACAACATTTGAGAGAACAAGGGGTGGAGATCCGTGAGTAATGTAAGTAACGAGATCAGGGAGCGCTTATCCCTGGAGCAGGTTGTAGAGCACATTCGCTGGAGTGACGGGCTGGTACCTGCGATTGTGCAGGATGCCGAGACACGCCAAGTATTGATGATGGCTTACATGAATCGGGAGTCGCTAAAATTGTCCCTGGAGTCCGGAGAAACCTGGTTCTGGTCACGTTCACGTCAGGAACTGTGGCACAAAGGTGCTACCTCGGGAAATGTTCAGACAATTACTTCACTGAAATATGATTGTGATGGTGACACGCTGCTTGTGGAGGTTAAACCAAACGGGCCTGCCTGTCATACGGGAGAGGTAACTTGTTTCCACAATGAAATCGTGGGACTGCCTCAGAAATCTGTAGAACAAGACGGAACAGAAGCAAATGCAAACTCTGCAGGTCCACAAGCGGAAGGTCGCTTCGATGTGCTCGCTGAACTTGAATCCGTCATTGCTGAACGTGAACGTGAACGTCCGGAGGGCGCGTATACAACATACCTTTTTGACAAGGGCGTTGATAAAATACTGAAAAAAATCGGTGAAGAAGCGTCCGAGACCATCATCGCTGCCAAAAATAAAGATAATGACGAGCTTCGTCTGGAGGTCAGTGACCTGATGTATCACTTGCTCGTTCTGCTGCAAGAGCGCAAGCTGCCGCTGGACGACATTATGGCCGAGCTGAGCCGCCGTCATGAACGGCCTCGCCGCGATTAGGGGGTACTCCAGTGCGCATAGATTATCACACACACCATGAGCGCTGCGGTCATGCCGTGGGCAAGCTGGAGGCGTATGTGCAGCGGGGCGTGGAGATTGGATTGTCCCAGATTGGGCTGTCTGATCACATGCCTTTGCTGCATGTAGACCCGGCCAGTTATTATCCCGAAATGGCGATGCCTATGGACGAGCTGCCTCGATATGTGGAGGAGTGTTTCTCCCTGAAAGAGCGGTATCGCGGACAGATTGATGTACGCGTTGGTCTGGAGGGGGATTACATCGAAGGCTGGGAGAACGAAATCCGGTCAATCATTGAGCGTTATCCATGGGACTATGTCATCGGTTCGGTTCATTTTCTCGGGGAATGGGATATTACCGACTTCCGCCAGACCCATCACTGGGAAGGCAAAGATGTTCTGGAAGTATACCGTCAATATTATGATGCCGTATGTAAAGCAGCTGCAACAGGCATGTACGATATTATGGGGCACACAGACGTCATCAAGCGGTTTGGTTTCGCTCCATCACCAGAGCAGACGGAAGAGCGCATAGCACTGGAAGATGCTGCTTTGCAAGCCATAGCGAAGAGCGGCTGCGCCATGGAGCTTAATGCGTCCGGATTATCGAAGCCATGCGCTGAGATGTTTCCTGGCAGCCGGATGCTCACGGAGGCCATTAAGCTGGGGATTCCTCTCACACTTGGTTCCGATGCACACGATCCACTGAAACTGGGTGAACATTTGCCTGAAGCCGAAAAACTCCTACATGAGCTGGGCTGTACGGAGGTTGCTGTTTTTGAAAGCCGTCGCCGCTCGTTCGTTCCTTTAAATGTATAAGACAGTGGGGTATAATGAGGTTAGGAAATAACCTTGTACAATAAGGGATTATATAGGGACATTAACCCTCGGGAGGGGCATTATGCAACAGTCGTTACGTATTTTTTCCGGTTCATCGAACCCCAAGCTGGCAGAGCAGGTATGTGATAAGCTGGGTGTACAGTTGGGCAAGATCAAGCTGTCCCGGTTCAAGAGCGGAGAAATATACGTTCATTACGAAGAAACCATCCGTAACTGCGATGTGTTTCTGGTACAGTCACTGTCTCATCCAATTAATGAGCTGTTTGTTGAGCTGCTCGTTATGATTGATGCGGCCAAAAGGGCTTCCGCCCGCACAGTAAACATTATTGTTCCCTATTACGGATATGCCCGTCAGGAGCGTAAGTCTGCACCGCGTGAGCCGATCTCGGCCAAGATGGTGGCGGATGTTTTAACCACAGCCGGCGCCAACCGGGTAGTGACGATCGATCTGCATGCGGCAGCGATTCAGGGCTTCTTCAATATTCCTGTCGATCATATGACATCGCTTGATCTGATTAGTGAATACCTGCTCAGCAAAGGTATCGAAAATCCGGTAGTTGTATCCCCGGATGCAGGACGGGCTTCCATGGCGGAGAAGCTGGCGAATCGATTGGATTCCCCTTTTGCCATTATGATCAAAAAGCGTCCGAGCCACAACGAATCCATCATTACACATGTGATTGGAGATGTAGAAGGACGGACACCGATTATCATTGAAGATTTGATTGATACCGGAACAACGATTTTGAATGTTGTGGAAGGGTTAAAGGAACGCGGTTCCAAAAATGTATATGTATGTGCAACACACGGTCTATTCTCAGATGGTGCACTGAGCAAGCTTAATCATCCATCTATTGCCGAGGTTGTTGTCACAGATTCCATTGCGCTGCCGGATGACCATCCAGAATGCTTCAAAGTGCTGCCTGTTGCCCCGATGCTGGCACGAGCGGTTCGCATTATTGTGGATGGCGGTTCCATGGCTACACTGTTTAAGGATTCGGGCATCTAAGTATGTTCATCCAGATTGGCTGGTCCGTGTTTGAGTAGTTAGCTGCTCAGCACGGTTTTTTTGTTTTTGTACCTGAATCCATTGCTGCTGTAATTCCTTACTTGGCTGTTCTGAAGCTTGTGCTATAATAACATCAAATTGTATCTATCGGAGTTATCGAGAGTGCGCCAACCCCAGAGGGATGACAGCATAAAATGTGATGAACAGTAGAACCACGGCTGATATATATTGGCATGGTGGAGTGAGGAGTGGGGTCTATTGTCCCGTACTTGGTATTATCGGTTACTGTTTTCGTACTTTCCTATTTTTTTTCTTACCGTGACCATACTCATTTTTATCGCTTTTGTTTTCATTAATGACATCTCCAGGGAGGAAACGAGAAAGGCAGACCGTATCTCCTCCAGTTATCTGGCGGACAGCCTGGACCGCACTATTCGCGATATTGAACTGTCGGTAACAGAGGCGGTACAGAGTGAACAGGCCTATAAGCTTTATTTCAACAATCAAGGACAGCCAAGCAAGGATACAGTGTATACCATTGCTCAGAGTTTGCGGGAACTAACGAATTCCTCCTCGTGGATTCAATCCATATATTTATATGACAAGAAAAATGATAGCGCTTTAACGTCAAGCGGATCAAGGGAAATAGACAGCTTTGCAGATCGGGAATGGATCAATCAAATTAGGTCTGGCTCTCTCACGCCAGGTTGGCAGCCCATCAGGGTATACGATGTTGAATCGGTTCAGCGTACCCCTATCCGTGTGCTCACGGTTAACAAGGACATGCCCCTGCCTTTTGGCACCGATGGTGTGCTTGTTATTAATATCAAAATGAGCAGTATTGAGCAGAGTATCGACAGCATGGTCAATGGACAGCTTTCCTTCATGACCGTCCTGGATCAAAAGGGTGAGACTGTATATAATGCGCATTCAGACAGTGATGGTGCTGAGGGAGGAAAACAATTAAATACTCTTTACCTCGAAAGACTTGGATGGACGCTCCATAGTGGCATTAAGGAGGGGAATCTGTTTGGCTGGGTATCGGTAATTTCCTACGTGTGGGTGTTCATCGCAGCCCTTACCGTCGTCTGCGCCATCATTTATATTGTCTATATTACACGTCGCAACTATAAACCCATTCAGATCATCATGAACCGAATTGAGGCCCATCAGATTAGGGCATTGGAGCAATCAGGCTCACGTGTTGATGAAATGAAGTTGATTGATGGTGTGCTGGAAAACCTGATCAACCACATGATGGATTATGACGAGAAAAGCAGGGAAAATGCGCTGCTTCAGCGCAGCAAGCTGTTCAATGATCTGCTGCAAGGCGAGCATTTGGATCGTGCCACAGAACGATTGAAGGAGCTTTCCCCGTTAACAGACGTTGATCAATCATCACGTTTTACTGTTGTATTGGGTGAAATCAATCGTTATGAGAAGGGGTTCCAGGAACGATATACGCGAGGCGAGCAAAATACGTTAAAATTCGCACTCATGAACGTTCTGCAGGAACTTACACGCAATACAGGGATGCAGTGCTGGATGGAGTGGATGAGTGCGGATCGTATTGCAATACTTTTTCAGTCCACAACGCATAGTGAAGATATGACAAAACAGATTCGTGCAGTAGCGGAAGAATTCAGGTCCTGGGTAGAACAAAATCTCCGCATCTCCCTCAGCTTCGGGATCGGGCCGATTGCTGAGGGAATGAGGGCGATCCGGGAATCGTATACAGCTGCCGAAGCCGTAATGCAGCGCAAGCTTCTGATGAATGGGGATGTGGTTCTTGCCGGGTCTGGTGATACATCTCAGCAATTGCTGGAGACCTACGCGTATTTGCAGATGATAGCCGACTTTGTGAAGCGATTTCGAATGTCGAGCGGCCAGTGGCGGGATCAACTGGAGGAGATTTTCACAGCGTTTGAGCGTAATATGCTGCCCGATGACGACATACTCTCCTTAATCGAGGCCATGCTGCAGATGCTTCGCCGCGAAGTGGCGATGATGTCGGAGGAATTACAGGAGAAATTATCAGAAGATAACATGAACAAGTGGTTAAAGTCGATGGAAGAGGCCGAGACCCTGGAGGATGTTAAAACCATCCTGTTCGATGACCTGACCGATCTGTTCAGAACCTATGTATCTGTAACCGAAACGAAGAGTTATAGGGCACTGGTCAATGAGATGAAAACGTATATTGAAGAACAATTTGCGAATCCGGATCTTTCGCTGAAGCATCTGAGCGACCGATTCCAGATTTCAGGAAAACATGCCAGTTATTTGTTCAAAACCGAGTTTAACATGAAGTTTGTAGACTTCGTAACCGAGCTGCGGATGAAGGAAGTCGAGCGGCTTCTTATCAATACCGATCTTTCACTGCAGGACATTGCCTTAAAGGTCGGATATGCCAATGGAATTACGCTTGGCCGTGTATTCAAGCGGGTGGCAGGTATTACGCCAGGGGATTATCGCCGATTAAAGCGGGAGCATCCAGCAGACGAATGATGAAGAGAAAGAGATAATCAGATAAACAGTTTATTACATCTGGATATGCACAGGGCGGAATTCGTGCAGGCGCTCTCCGCCGGGAGAGCGTCATGCAGGGAATCCGCCCTTTTGCTGTTAAAACGAACCTAATTCTGACCGAAGCTTATTACTTTGGCGGAAGAATCCTAATTATTCCTGTTTGTTGCACGATCACGAATATAGGCAGTGTGTGAAAATGGTTTATTGTGGTCCGAATGCAGGTGAGTTGGGCTGTGACAGTGCCAAGTAGCGCTGGCTGCTCGCATAGGACAAGGGCGTGATGAAAATAGTCAGTGTACGAAAATCGTCACTAGGGATAAACCATTATCCTTATGTAAGCGTTTACGAAACGGGTTTGTTGCCAATGTCAGGAGAGGTATGGAATACTCTGGGCAGGATTTAACCATTCACACAAGGGCAAAGGAGATGACACAAATGACAGGAAAAACAACCAAAGGGAGTCTAAAGAAATGGGTAGGGCTAGCGCTTACGATGGTAATGGGAGTTTCCTTGCTGGCCGGCTGTTCATCCGCATCGGAACAAGGCGGGGCAGACGGCAATGCTTCAGGCAATGGCGAGCGTGTCACCTTGAAAGTGGAAGTGTTTGATCGTGGTAACAGTCCTTCACCTTACACCATTACGAACAACTACTTATCAAAACTGGTGCAGGAGAAATTCGGTGACCCGAACAATATTGATGTACAATTCGTACCGATTCAGCGTTCGGAAGAAGTGACGAAGCTAAATGTTCTGATGGCCAGCAATACCGATGTTCCCGATATTGTTTTTGTATATGATTCAAGTGTTTTCTATCGCTATGCCCAGCAGGGAGGTCTGACGGATGTCGGAGAACTGCTGGATCAATATGGTCCGAATCTGAAGAAATTTCTGGGCGAGGATACATTAAAATTTGGCCAACTGGAAGGCCAGCAGTTTGCTATCCCAGGCAAACGTGCGATTACAGGCCGATACAGCTCGTACATTCGTCAGGATTGGCTGGATAAATTGGGATTGCCAGTCCCTACGACAACCGATGAACTGTACACGACATTAAAAGCATTTAAAGAGAAAGACCCTGGTCAACTTGGCAGCAAAAACATTCCAATGGGCATGGCACTGGCTCCAGCTCAGTTTGAAACCCTGATCTACTCTTTCATCAAGCCGGTAAGTGGTGATCTGACATACGCCCAGCGTTTTGAGCTGCCTCTGCATGAGGGCTTCAAGGATGCCATGAAGTTCATGAACAAGCTCTACAATGAAGGCTTGATCAGCAAAGACTTCAGTCTGGATGAAGACAAAACTCAACTGGCTAAGGATGTGCAGAATGGTAACATTGGTTACTGGTCTGAAGACGTCGATGCCATCTTCTATGCGGACGGAACCTTGGACAATCTGCGCAAAAATGTGAAGGGAAGCAACCTGGTTCCGGTTGATGTATACACCAATGCGAATGTAGATAACAAACATATTAAATCCCGCTATGGATCTAACGGCATGTACATTATGATTCCTAAAAGCAGCAAACGCGCTGTGGAAGCCATTAAATATTTGGACTGGATGGCTTCTGACAATAACCTGAGGGATATCCTTAGTGGGGTCGAAGGTGAGAACTATGAACTGGTTGATGGACTTCCCGTTGTCAAAGAGGATGCTACGCAGGAAGCCAAGGATCGCCTTTTCAATGCAGGGGATATGGCCATCATTTCGAACGGCAAAAATGTGGGTGACCAGGCCATGAATGAAAAAGCTTGGGTCTTGGGATTCCCGCAGAACAATCAGGAAATGTTGAAGCAGTCCATTGATATCGCCAATACGGACACGGTAGGACCGATCATTTTCGATAAGCCAATTGAGGCAGAAATGAAATACGGCACGGCACTCAAAGATAAACTCAATGTCATTATTGTCAAAACAGCGATGGCGAAGCCGGAAGAATTTGAAGCGGTTTATGAGCGTGAAATGAGTGATTACATGTCACTTGGCGGCGAAGCGCTGAAGAAAGAACTTGAGCAGGCGGTTCAGGAGCTTGCTGCCAAATAAGTACCTTTACAACAACAAGTGATACAACGTACTGAAGTTACCGCATAATTTCTGAAGGGACGTGTGCCGTCAACTTAGGCGGCACTGCGTGTCCTCGCGGATTGGAGGAGATAGACATGACCCCATACTTGAAGAGGTACTGGCAATTGTACGCATTGATTTCCCTACCCCTAATTTACTTCGTGATCTTTCGCTATGGACCGATGTACGGTGTACAGATCGCCTTTAAGGATTTCAACCTGTTTCAGGGCATTGGCGGCAGTGAATGGATCGGTTTTGATGCTTTTCGCGAGGTATTCGCGATGCGGGATTTCTACACCACCCTGCGCAATACCTTTATGCTCAATTTCCTTGATCTGATCGTATCGTTTCCTGCTCCAATCATTTTGGCAATCATGCTTTATGAAATTCGGTTTAAATGGTTCAAAAAATTGTCGCAGACCATTCTCTACATTCCTCATTTCATTTCATGGGTGATTATCGGGGGAATCGTATACCAGCTGTTCGGTAACCAATCCGGTATGGTGAACGGTGTGCTGGAGAGCATGGGGCTGAACCCCATTCCATTTTTGACGGAGAAAAATCCATGGCTTGTAACCTACCTGTTTACCGGGGTTTGGCAAAGCGCTGGGTGGGGAACCATCCTGTATCTTGCTGCGCTGACCGGCGTGAACAAGGAACTGTTTGAAGCAGCTGAGATTGATGGAGCAACGCGTCTTAAAAAGATCTGGCATATTACCTTGCCAAGCATCAAACCGACGATTGTAACCTTGCTTATTCTTAATCTGGGGCACATGGTCACGATTGGATTTGATCGCCCTTATATTATCGGGAACACAGCGGTGCGTGAATATTCAGATGTACTCAGCACCTTCGTATACCGGATGGGTCTGGAATCCGGACAGTACACATTGGCAACCGTGGTCGGACTGTTCCAGGCGGTTGTAGGTCTTATTTTCGTGCTAGGCTCCAACTTTATTTCGAAAAAGGTTACGGGTGAAGGGATTTTGTAGAGGAAGAGAACGTACAAAGGACAAAAACCTGCTTATTCTGTAGACCATCAGTAAAGGAGTTGTGCGCATATGAGTGAACGCACCTCAAATCGGATTTTTGATATCGTTAATGTCTCCTTTATAACCTTGTTTGTCGTGTTCTGTCTGGCTCCTTTCCTGCACACGATTGCGATATCATTCAGCTCCAACCGTGCAATCACATCTGGAGAAGTGACCTTGTTTCCTAAGGAGTTCAATTGGGATGCATACGTCAAAGTGTTTTCCGACCATTCCATGCTCTATTCCCTTGGTTACACTACACTATTGACGATTGCGACTACGGTGCTATGCATGGTGTTTACCATTGCTGCCGCATACCCGCTGACCAAGAAAAAGATGAAGGGCCGCAAGCTCTTTATGTACGTGATCATCATTACGATGTTCTTCAGCGGAGGCATCATTCCAGAGTATTTGCTGATTCGTGATCTGCACTTGCTGAATTCGGTATGGGCACTGATTTTGCCGGGACTGGTCAGTCCGTTTAACCTGATTATCCTGATCTCCTTCTTCAATGGCATTCCAGAGAGTCTGGAGGAGTCGGCAGAGATTGATGGCAGCTCGCACATTCATACATTGTTTAAAATCATACTTCCACTCTCGATGCCGGTGATGGCTACCTTGTCTCTCTTCTATGCGGTGGGTCGCTGGAATGGATTCCAGGATTCCCTAATGTATATTAACGATCCGCAGCTGTATCCACTGCAGCTCAAGCTGTTCCAAATGGTGCAGAACAATATGGTGAGCGAACTGACACAGATGGAGGGTGCCAACCGTGCGCCACTCACACCGGAAAGCCTTAAGGCTGCGACGGTTATATTTGCTACAGTACCGATCCTGCTCGTCTATCCATGGCTGCAGAAATATTTTGTCAGTGGTGCCATGCTTGGAGCAGTAAAAGGGTGATTCGAAGCCAATTAAACTTATATGTTGCAACAGTGGAAGGAGGAGTGGGCTCGTATGCAGCAAAAAGACAAGGGTGAATATTCGTTTTCGACATGCTGGAACATTAAGCGTCATCAGGTGGGAGAAGCCATGATCCGGGAAATTGCCGAGCTTGGCTTCCGCCGTGTTGAACTTAACTACAATGTAACAAAGGAAATGCTAAGGTCCATTGAGCCGATGATTGAGCGCGGGGAGATTGGCATTTCCAGTGTTCACAATACATTTCCTCATGTCGCAGATCCGGATTATGGTACAGACTCGGTGTTGCTCGGATTTGAGGATGAAACCAAACGTCAAAAGGCCATTCAGCTGCTTGTCGGTTCGGCAGAGTATGCCCACCGTTATGGTGCAGAAGCGGTTGTTGTACACCCCGGTGAGGTCCCCATCCCTGAGGAGATCAGCAAGGAGCTTGGACAGCTGTATAACGACGAGGGGAGAGATTCTTCAAAGTATCGCAGGAAATGGGAGGAATTCATGGAACGGCGGCAGGAACTCAGCTCCGGCTACGTACAGCAGATCATCCACAGTCTGGATGAAGTATGCAATCAGGCTGCTGCTAAAGGTCTGAATGTCCAATTCGGTATCGAGACCCGCTCCAGACCTCAGCAGATTCCTACGCTGGCTGAAGCCAAGACCATTATTGAGGCTCTTCATGGAGCTCCGGTCGGCATCTGGTATGATACCGGGCATGCCATCATGATGGATCGCTTGGGTCTCTATGACAGCGTTGGTGAAATGCAAGGGCTGATGGATGAGATTGTAGGCGTTCATATTCATGAGACACTTGGCCTTTCGGACCACTGGTGTCCGTATGTACACAGTAAGGACATGAGTTTCTACGATGCCTACCTGCCCATGATCCGCCGAGCAAGGGTCAAGGTGTATGAATTGAAATCGGCCTGCACACCAGAAGAAATTCACCAGAGTCATGAACTGCTGATGAAGAAGATGGATGGGGCAAGGGAGGGAATATGATGACGGAAACAGACCGCGCGCAGGATGAGTGTGCTGCGGCTGTTTCTTTGGCGATCCAGCCCAGACACGCGCAAATACTCAGTTTGGAGGGGAAGCACATGTACAAACAACTGGTGGACAGCAATGACAAGGTGGTGGAAAGAGGCCTGTCTCGACAGGTGCTGGATCCGAATAGCCGGTACTACGGGGGAACAATAGATCCATATACAGGTATCGCCTGGGTCAATCATACGACCGGAACACCTACGGATATGTGTTACTGGGGGGCAGCGCTTGCCAATCCAGACTCTATCTATTATCGGAATGAAGAGTTGTTAGATCGTCTTCTTCTGGCAACGGAGTTTGTGCTCCGTAATCAGCACGAAGATGGCTCCATATCACCGGGCTGGACCAACTATCACTCTCCTCCGGACACGGCATTTGTCGTTGTGGGATATGCCCAGCTGTACCAGCTGCTTCAGCACCAGGCGTGGGAGAAACTGCAGCCTGTGCTGGACAACATGCGGCTGTTCCTGGAGCGAACCGTACCAGTCATGCTAACGGGAGGGTGCCATACGCCGAACCATCGCTGGGTGTTATGTGCGGCTCTCGGATTCCTGCATCAGCTGTTTGGCCTGGAGGAAGCTGTGAAGCGTGCAGAGCAGTGGCTGGTAGAAGGAATGGATATTACCCCGGACGGGGAGTGGACTGAACGGAGCAATGGAATCTATAACGCGGTTAGCGACATCATGTTAATCCATGCGGCTCGCTTGTTGAATCGACCTGAACTTCTTGAGCCGGTTAGACTCAATTTGCGCATGATGGTATATCTCGTACATCCTACAGGCGAGATTGTTACGGATTACTCGGGTCGTCAGGATTTGGGCAGTTTTCATGATCTGTCTCCTTATTACCTGCCTTATGCCATTCTTGCCCGGGTGGACAATGATCCGCTCTTTGCCCGCATGGCGAATTGGGCGGGTAATTCATTGACAGACCCCGGTGTCTGTTCAGTGAATGCGCTCATCCGGTTATTGCTGGAGCCGGAGTTGCAGCAGGCATGCGAGGTGGAGGATGAACTGCCTGAGAAATATGAGATCATGCTGAACGAACACTTTACGCGAGCCGGCTACTTACAGCAGATGGCTTCGGCAGGCCATCATGGACACATCTCGCATAGCCGGATGCATACAGACTTTGGTGCGCCTGTTGCCCGTATTCGGTCTCAAAATACAAGTGTGACGATCATGACGGAAGTACCTTCCTTTTTTGCCCTTAGACATGGTGCGGTTCGTCTGCTGGCTATTCAGCTCGCCTCCTATTTCAATCCAGGCTATGTGCCGATGCAGCAGATGGACCGATTGTCTGCAGGCGAAGGATACCGTCTGACGGGTGAGCAGAAGAAGGGGTATTATGCTCCAATTCCCGCAAGTGAGCTGCCTGAGACAGTGGGGACTGCTACCAGTCCGTGGTATGTATTGCCTCACCAGAACAGAGAACTCACCCATGAACAGACATTCCGTACGCAGGCGGAGGTTGTACAGACAGAGAAGGGGTGGAAGCTGGAACTGTCAGGCGCCGAGCCAGAGGAGATCATGATGCAGTTGTCCTTCGTATTCGGAGATGAGGGGGAGCTGTCTTCGGGCGAACTGCTGGAGACAGATGGAGGCCATTATATGTGGAAGGGTGGCACGCTCCGTTATTCCTGTGGAGAGGACTGGATTGAGCTGACCGGAGGCGAGATGGGCCATCTGGCTGCAACGGTGCGCGAAGCGAAGCTGCCGGATAAGTGCAAGGTTGTACTGGTCAACTTCATGACACCGTTTCGAAAGACGATAAATATTACACTTTCACCGACGATGGCCATGAAGTTATGAATCGGGTGTATCACCATTTTTCGAAGAAATAGTCCATATTACATAAAAGATGCCATTTCATCCGAAAATGATGCCGGAATGGCATCTTTTTTTGTGCAATTTTTGCATAAAGCTCTTGAAACTACATGTTGAGAAGACCGCCTCCAGATGTGGTATACTGGAGAGTATGAATGAAAGCAAAGAGGAGGTGCCTTGGAAGATGAAGGGCAAGCTAGTGCGGGCAGAGGGACACCTTGCCAATATTATACCGATTCACTTGGATGCTTCTTTCTTTTTCGAGAGAGCTGTCCGCTCGCTGGACCGTAATCATGTTGACAAGGCATTAAAATATTTTCGTAAAGCTGTTGAATATGAACCGGAGAACCCGGTGAATCATTGCAATATGGCGGGTATATTATCTGAGAAGGGAGATTACGAAGCTTCCAATGCCGTTCTTGCGCATGTGCTGGATGTGGTAGATCCGTCCATGACGGAATGTTATTTCTATATGGCGAACAATTATGCGAATATGGATCGGTTTGAGGAAGCGGAGAAGGCACTTGTTACGTATTTGGAGGAGGACCCCCAAGGGCAGTTCATGACGGAAGCCGAAGAAATGATGGAGCTTCTGTATTATGAGCTGGATCGGCCCGCCAAACTGAACCGGATCAAATCCCGCAAAGGTGTGGTTGAGCATGATCAGGCGAGAGAACTCCTTGAAGAAGGGAAATTCGCACAGGCGGCCGAGCTTCTGGAGGGCATGTCACCTGATTATCCTGACTATTTGGCAGCCCGGAACAATCTTGCCCTTGCCTACTACTATATGGGGCTGTTCCCCAAGGCGAGAGAGACGATTGCGGAGGTGTTGGAGCAGGAGCCGGGGAATTTGCATGCCCTGTGTAATCTTGCGATCTTTCACCAGAATGAGAATCGGGCCGATCAAGTGCTGCTTTTAATTAAAAAACTGCGTGTCATCATGCCTTTCCAGCAGGAGCAAGTGTATAAGCTGGCCACCACGATGGGGATTCTTGGTCAGCACGATTCGGCCTATGTCCATTTCCGCCGACTGCTGAAGGATGAAGAGACGGCAGCCGATCCGGCACTAGCTCATTATGCGGCTGTGGCAGCTTATAATACGGAGCGCTACGATGTTGCTGAGCGCTTGTGGCGCCATGTGTCCAAGCTTGATCCGGGGTCAGAGGTGTCCAAGTTCTATCTGTCCGGTCTTGATGAGGTCCGGCAAGGGGAACTGGAGCCAGAGAAGCTTAGCTATCACTACCATCTGCCTTTTGACGAGCAGTTCAGACAATGGGAGAACTATGGCAGTGGCATACCGGAAGAGATGAAAAATGACCCGCTCATCCGTTCATCGTTCTTTTGGGCGCTGCGCCATGGAGATCGTGCGACCAAGCTTCAGGTCATTCATGCTCTGGCGATGATCGGCGATTATGAAGTGCGGCAGGCTCTGCAATCTTTTATCCAGGAGCCTGAAGAAGATCAGGATCTGATCGCTGCTGCTGAGGCCGTTTTGAACGGACTTCATATGCAAGAGCAGGATCAGCGCAAGTCCCATGATCAGCAACCGGTAGCTGGAGCGGCTGTAAAACCATTTCAGAAGGGCCAGTCAAGCACAGAACAAGCCAAGTCTGAAACCACTTCGCATTGGCAAGCTGTTGTGGAACGTGCTCTGCAGATGACTGAAGCAAAAGCGGAGCTGCAGCAGGAGATGGAGCGGATCTGGACGGACTATGTATCCAGAGTGCATCCTGAAGTGCCGGGTACCAAACAAATTGAAGGCTGGGCTGCGGGACTGGAATATTTGGCTGCCAAAATTCACAGTCGTCCCGTTACCTATCAAAGCATAGCGGAACGATACGGCATATCGGCTTCAACCGTTAGCAAATATGCACGGCAAATTGTCCGGGTATGTGGAAGCATCCCGCCAACAGTATAGTTTATTCTGGAATGACACGTACCATGTTCCTAGTTGCCCGTATAGATTAGTGATACCATGCGCTTAGAGACAGTTTGAGAAAGATCGGAATTTCATGAAGGATACAATTGCCTGCAAAACGGGTAAACTTAACGAATAGGCTTCGTCATATCACTCTAGAAGTTTTCCAGTCAACACACTCTCAACCTTATCAAGGAGGCTGTATCTATATGTCTAAATACAGAACCATTGTGATCGGAACCGGACCTGCAGGTTTGACAGCAGCAATATACCTGGCTCGTGCCAACCTGAACCCGTTGGTTATCGAAGGTCTTCAACCTGGAGGCCAGCTGACAACAACCACGGAGGTTGAAAACTTTCCAGGTTTCCCGCAGGGCATTATGGGTCCGGAATTAATGGACAACATGCGGAAGCAAGCGGAGCGTTTTGGAGCGGAATTCAAGAATGGCTGGGTGGAGGAAGTGGACTTCAGCAAGCCGCCATTTAAGGTGAAAGTCGGAGGCATTGGTGAACTTGAGGCTGAATCGATTATTATCTCTACCGGTGCTTCTGCCCGTTATCTCGGTATTCCGGGAGAGCAGGAGAATGTTGGTCGCGGGGTAAGTACATGCGCAACATGTGATGGGTTCTTTTTCCGCGGCAAGAAGATCATCGTAGTGGGTGGTGGCGATTCTGCGATGGAGGAAGCGAGCTTCCTGACCCGTTTTGCAACAGATGTTACGCTGGTTCACCGCCGGGACGAATTGCGGGCATCGAAGATCATGCAGGATCGGGCGCGCAGCAATGAGAAGGTGAAATGGGCTCTGAACCGGACACCGCTCGAGGTTGTGCCTGAAGCACTGGGAGTCAAAGGACTGAAGGTGCGCAATAACGAGACAGGCCAGGAGGAACTGCTGGAAGCGGACGGTGTATTTGTTGCCATCGGTCACACACCTAACACCGGGTTCCTGGGCAATCAGATTGCTCTGGATGATCACGGATACATCGTGGTGAAACCGGGAACGACCGAAACCAACATTCCGGGTGTATTCGCCTGTGGTGACGTTCAGGATACGAAATATCGCCAAGCCATTACGGCTGCAGGGTCTGGTTGTATGGCAGCAATGGATTGCGAGAAGTTCCTTGAGGGCAGCATTGTCCATGATTGGAGCGAAACACTGGATAAGTAAGCATGACCATGGCACTGTGATGCATAAACTGTAAATAAGAGACATCGGGAAGTCTCATCAAGTGAGAGAAGCCGGGAGGCTTCTCTTTTTTTGAAACCAAGTGGGCATGGGATCGTATACATAATGGGCATATTAGCTGCGAGGTGAAGATTTTGGGGGAAATGATAAAAGAGTGGTTACAGAGTGCAACAGTCAGACGCTTTTTGATTCTGCTGTTGTTTTGTTTGGTCCTATTCAGCATGGGGAGTATGCTGCATATGATCCTGCTGCTATTTCTGGTGACGTATGTCATGAATCGATTGCAGCAGTTTATTACGGGCAAATTAAATCGGCTATTTCCGATTAATTATAAAGTCGTCGTCATACTGCTCTATCTGATCGTGATTGCAGCCATCGTGCTGGGCATATCGAGATATTCACCGAGAATTGTCAATCAGGTTATCCAGTTAACCAATGAGATCATGACATTCTTTGATACCGCAGAGGGGGATAATCTGGCAGCCAAAGTGGCCAGCTTCCTTCAATCCTATGACATCAAGAACTATGCAAACGATGCGCTGAAATATATTTTTGCTCTGAGTAAGTGGTTGGAATTTATTCTGCTGGTCATCATTCTCAGTTTGTTCTTCCTGCTGCAGAAGCGGGAAATCGTCAAATTTACATCCAAGTTTAAAACAAGCAAAATTGGCTGGTTCTACAATGAAGTAGCATACCTCGGGGACAAATTCGTATCGTCTTTTGGTAAAGTCATTGAAGCACAGCTGCTGATCGCCGTATTCAATACAGCCTTGACCATTCTGGGCCTATGGATACTCGGATTCCCTTATTTGTTCGCTCTGACGATTCTCGTCTTCCTGCTCAGCCTTGTACCGGTAGCGGGAGTCATTATTTCACTGGTGCCACTGTGCCTGATTGCTTATCAGATGGGCGGAATACAGCTGAGCATCATCGTTATCGTCATGATTGTCATCATTCATGCACTGGAAACGTACTTCCTTAATCCAAAACTGATGGCACACAAAACCAAGCTGCCGATGTTCTACACGTTTATCGTACTCATTCTGTCTCAGCATTTCCTGGGGATCTGGGGATTGATTATCGGTATTCCGATTTTCGTCTTCCTGCTCGATATCCTGGATGTGAACAAGATGGAGAAGACCGAAGAACCGGTACGTGTGGAATCCAAGCTATAACGATTGAGACAAAAACACATGATTTAATGGCTAGTATATAGTTGAAAAAGATAAAACGCCTCCCTTGATGGGAAGGCGTTTTATGCTTTACATGGACCAGAGGCGGCATTTACGTGTATGTAGTTCGAGCGGGGGCAGGGTAATAGCTGCGCACCATTCGGATAACCTCCCGTACAGTAAGACCATCCATAACACTCACATCCTGAAGCATGACACCGATTCGCTCGCGGACTTGTTTATGGTCTGGTGACATTCCCAGAACATTCACCTTGCCCGAGGAGGGACTGGACAGACCGAGCATCATTTTCATGGTTGTTGTTTTGCCTGCACCATTTGGGCCGAGGATGGCAACGATGGAACCACGGTTAATCTTCAGGGAGAGGTTGTTGACGGCCAGCTTGCTGCTGAACCGCTTGTTGACCTGTTCAAGCTGTAATCTTTTACGCATGGAACGAGTGATCATGAAATATCATGAGTTGAGGCTTCCCTTTCTATTAGGGAAGCGTGAAAGCTTGCGTTTTACTAGAAGACAGGAGAGGTTGTATACGGATTCATGATATTGATGTGATACGGTTCACAATCGCGGCGAAGCGTTCTGTATCAATGGTCTTATCGTCTTGACCCAGGCGTATCCTTCAATTATAGTTGGTACGTAGGATTAAACTATTTTAGATAGATAAAGGTGGCTTGCGGCATGTCTGAGAAAATCTACGTTGGGGTCGATCTCGGCGGAACAGCAATCAAGGTCGGTATATGCAATGAACAAGGTCAGCTTATGCATACGTATGAAGGACCGACAGAAGTGGATAAGGGCGTAGACACGGTCATCGCCAACATCGAGAAGTACGTCCGTCATATCGTTGCCGAATCGCCGTATAGCTGGGAACAGCTTGAAGGTGTAGGGGCTGGGGTGGCCGGGTTCACGAATGTACGCGAGGGAATTATCGTTCTCGCTCCTAACATCGGATTTCGGAATGTAGCCATTCGTTCCATACTGGAAGAACGTCTGGGCAAGCCCGTCAAAATAGATAACGATGCTAACGTTGCTGCGCTGGGTGAAGCTTGGGCTGGTGCCGGTAAGCGCGTGGACAACTGTGTATGCTACACGCTGGGCACAGGTGTTGGCGGAGGTTTGATACTGAATGGCAAGATATATCAGGGATTCTCGGGTATGGCCGGAGAACTTGGTCATGTCAGCGTTGTACCTGATCTGGAAGCCATCCAGTGTGGTTGTGGTAAAATGGGATGTGTCGAAACGGTATCATCTGCAACGGGCATTATCCGTATGGCAAAAGATGCGGTAGAACGCGGAGATCATACGTCACTGGCTCTCGTGGACAAAATTGCAGCCAAGGAAGTATTCGATGCAGCCAAAGCTGGCGATGAAGTTGCCCTGCGCATCGTGAATCGTGCGGCATTTTATCTGGGTAAATCAATGGCAGCTGTCGCTGCAGTCATGAATCCGGAAATGTTCATTATCGGGGGCGGTGTATCCAAAGCCGGTAATATTCTGTTTGATGAGGTACGTGCTGTATTTGCGAAGCTGACACCAGAACCGCTGCAGGAGGGTGTTCAGATTCTGGAAGCCACTCTTGGTAACGATGCAGGAATTGTTGGCGCGGCAGGACTTCTCTTGCGTTCTTAGTAACCTCGGAACCATATGATTAGGCAGCAATATGATAAGGAGGGGACATTTATGCTTGAAGGTGAAGTTTCACCGGGCACAGGCGCCACGCTCATTATCATTACGGGCATGTCCGGAGCAGGCAAAACGATTGCGGTACAGAGCCTGGAAGATCTCGGCTTTTTCTGCGTGGATAATCTGCCGCCGGTGTTGATTCCGAAATTTGCAGAACTGATTGAACAATCGAACGGCAAAATTGGTAAGGTAGCCCTCGTGATTGACCTGCGGGGACGGGAGTTCTTTACGGCTTTGTCCGAGTCTTTGAACTATATAAAAGATCATTTTACCATTCATTGCGAAATTTTATTCCTGGATGCGACCGATTCTGTCCTTGTGCAGCGCTACAAGGAGAGCAGACGCAGACATCCACTGGCTCCTGAGGGCATGCCGCTTGACGGCATCCGTCTGGAGCGCAAGATGCTGGAGGAACTCAAGAATTCGGCCACCCAGGTATTGAACACAAGTACGATGAAGCCGGCACAACTGAAAGAGCGGATTATCTCCCGTTTTTCTCATTTGGAAAGTCATATGCTGTCGGTGAATATCACGTCATTCGGATTTAAATATGGTATTCCGATTGATGCAGATCTGGTGTTTGATGTTCGTTTCCTGCCTAATCCGCATTATATTGATCATTTACGCCCGAATACGGGGCAAAATAGTGATGTATATGAATATGTCATGAAATGGCCCGAAACGCAGGCATTTTTGACCAAACTGCTGGATATGCTGCACTTCCTGATTCCACAATACCGGAAGGAAGGCAAAAGTCAGGTTATTATTGGGATTGGATGTACCGGAGGCAAGCATCGTTCTGTAGCCATATCAGAATATTTGGGCAAAATGCTGGGAAGCAGCGAAACTGAAGCTGTTACCGTGAGCCATCGCGACGCTGACCGTGATCGTCATTGAAGAGGGTGAAGGGATGAAAGAAGCCGGACCACGAAGAGAACGTCCGAGAATTGTTGTAATGGGCGGCGGAACCGGGTTATCCGTGATGCTGCGCGGTTTGAAAGAGAAGCCGCTGGACATCACGGCCATCGTCACGGTTGCAGATGACGGTGGAAGTTCAGGCATCCTGCGCAGTGAACTGCAAATGCCGCCCCCGGGCGACATCCGTAACGTGCTTACGGCGCTGGCTGATGTAGAGCCATTGCTTTCGGATATGCTCAATTATCGCTTTAATACAGGCGCGGGGCTTGCAGGCCACAGCCTGGGCAATCTCATTTTGGCTGCAATGACGGATATTTCAGGCGACTTCGTAACCGCAGTGCGGGAACTTAGCCGCGTGTTTGCCGTTCGCGGTGAGGTATTACCGGCAGCTGGGCAGGCAGTTGTGCTGCATGCGGAGATGGAGGATGGATCGATCATTACAGGCGAGTCCAAAATCCCTGAAGCAGGCGGGCGCATCAAACGCGTTTTCCTTGAACCGGATCACGTGGAGCCGTTGCCAGAGGCCGTGGAAGCCATTCGTCAGGCAGATGCGATCCTGATTGGGCCAGGAAGCTTATATACGAGCATTCTGCCTAATTTGCTGGTACCCAAACTGGCAGAGGCTGTTGTTGAGGCAGAGGCTGTGAAGATGTTTATTTGTAATGTGATGACACAGCCAGGAGAGACGGATAACTACACGGTAAGTGATCACCTCAAAGCGGTTCACGAGCATGTAGGGCACCAGCTCTTCGACTATGTTATCGTTAATAATGGCGATATTCCGCTGCAAGTGCAGAATAAGTATGCGGAAAAAGGAGCCAAACCGGTTGTTCTGGATATGGATGTACTCAAGAGCTCCGGCTATCAGGTGGTTGCGGATACGCTTGTTTTATTTAAAACCTATCTGCGTCATGATGCCGACAAGCTAAGTCACCACATCTACCAACTGGTACAAAATTGGATGTTACGGAAGAGGTGAAGTCCCATGTCGTTTGCAGCACAGACCAAAAAAGAATTAACCATGATTGAGAGCGAACCGTGCTGCGAAAAGGCGGAACTTTCAGCCCTCATCCGTATGCTTGGTGCGGTGCAGTTATCGAATAAAAAAGTCATCTTGGATATTTCGACGGAGAATGCCGCGATCGCAAGACGGGCATACTCTCTGCTTAAAAAGCATTTTCAAGTGCATACGGAATTGCTAGTCCGCAAAAAAATGCGGCTGAAAAAGAACAATGTATATATTGTTCGTATTCCGTCCATGGTACAGGAGATATTAAAGGATCTGTACATCGTATCGGAAGGCTTTTTGTTTACTCCAGGAATTAATCAGGAGCTATTACGGAAAAACTGTTGTAAACGGGCATATCTTCGAGGTGCATTTATGGCGGGTGGCTCGGTCAACAATCCAGAAGGATCCTCATATCATCTGGAGATTGCATCCATGTATGAAGAGCACTGTCAGGCCCTCGTGGATCTGGCCAATGAATTTCATCTGAATGCCCGGTGTATAGAACGTAAAAAAGGATTCATCCTATACATTAAGGAAGGCGAGAAAATCATTGAATTGCTCAGCATCATTGGTGCACATCAGGCCCTGTTCAAGTTCGAGGATGTACGGATTATGCGGGATATGCGTAATTCCGTCAACCGGATCGTCAACTGCGAGACGGCCAATCTGAACAAGACGATCGGGGCTGCCGTGAGACAGATCGACAATATCAAGTTGCTGCAGAAGGAAGTGGGATTGGAGTCACTGCCGGAGAAGCTGCGTGAAGTGGCTGAGGTTAGGCTGGCCCATCCTGACATTAATCTGAAGGAAGTTGGCGAGCTACTGAAGGGTACCGTCAGCAAATCAGGTGTTAACCATCGGCTGCGCAAGATTGACGAACTGGCAGAAAAAGTGCGAAATGAACGTCACGGTTAACGGATTTTACACAGGGGTAAATAATTCAGAAGAGATCTGGTTTTTTTTCTTCTAGTGTCCTGTACGGGTTAATGGTATAATGTTATAAATATAATTGTGTATTTAATGTCTAGATTTCATAATAGGGGGTAAGTTTCCATGACAAAGCACCCGGTAGTTGTCCGTTTGAAAACGGGTCTCCATGCCAGACCTGCGGCACTGTTCGTTCAAGAAGCGAATAAGTACTCATCTGAAGTGTTCGTCGAGAAGGACGACAAAAAAGTTAATGCAAAAAGTATCATGGGGATCATGAGCCTTGCAATCAGTACTGGTACGGAAATCCACATTAGTGCTGAAGGCGCGGACGCCGAACAGGCTGTAAACGCTTTAGTAAGTCTGGTGAGCAAGGAAGAACTTGAAAACCAATAAGATATGATTACCATTACATGAAGAAGTCCCGCAAGGGGCTTTTTTGCGTTTCCGGGATAGTCAAGTGCAACATTTTGGAAGAAGCCTCGTCTGTTAAGGTATCAAACCGCTTTGAATTTGAGATGTTAGACATAAGGAGGCTAAAGTGATGGGTAAACAATGGATGAAGCCGCTTGGTGCGGTGTTGGTTGCAGGGACACTGCTTGTTGGTGGGACAGCATGGGTGACACCGGGAAATTATGCTTACGCTGCCGAAGTGCAAGGGGTACAGCAGAACGTGATTCATGTGGTAGGTAAAGGTGAAATTCAGGTGAAACCCGATATTGCTTATCTATCGATCGGTGTGAATAGTACTGCGGAGACTGCTGCTTCTGCTCAAAAGGCAAATGCCGCCAAAATTCAAAAGGTGTCCAACCTGCTGAAAAATACGTGGAAAATCAGTGCGGACGATATTCAGACCAGTCAGTTCTATGTGCAGCCAAACTACACGTATAACGATAAGGAAGGTCAAAAAATTAAAGGATATACCGCTCACCATACGCTGACCATAACGTATCGCGAGATGGACAAGATCGGTGAATTGCTGGATGCCGCTTCGGGGGCAGGGGCCAACAATATTGAAAATGTACGCTTTACGGTAGAAAATCCGGAAAACTTCGAAGCACAAGTGATCGAGAAAGCGGTAGCCAATGCAGATGTGAAAGCAGGCGCGATTGCCAAAGCTGTTAAGCGTCAATTGGGTGCTGTCCTGTCCGTGAGCCAAGGCGATGCCAATGTGCCTGTGTTCTATGCAACGGAAAGTTTAATGGCCAAGGACGTGGCAGAGTCTGCTGCCGGTACAGAAATTGAAACAGGTCAGGTGAAAGTCAGCACAACGCTGAACATCACGTATGAAATGAAATAAAGCATAAATCAATTCATGCAAAGGCTTTGTCCGGCGGACAGGGTCTTTTTTTATGATAAGTGGAGCTTTGAAGAAGTAAGACATTAGTTGGCTCACTCTATCGGGTAATAGCTGCTTGATGTCTCTTTTGTATAATTGTTCGTGACAAAACCTTTACCAATTGGATCAGGATCGAACAACATTGTAACTGGTGCTGTAAACCTTTCCTGAATTGGGTTAATTATAATAGAGAGGTGAGCGTATGAGATATGCGATCAGAATACATACGCTATGAACCCTAGGCGAATTCGAGAGGAGTTTTATATATGACATCATGGAAAAAGTGGACAAGTGCATTGCTCGCAGCAGGAATTATTGTAGGTAGTGGAGCGGTATGGCAGGATAACTCCGTGCAGGCAGCCTCGGTAACATCCAAAGTAACGGCATCTACAGACGTGACATTGAAGT
Organism: Paenibacillus sp. MABNR03; assembly: GCF_050455445.1. Classification (NCBI taxonomy): domain Bacteria; kingdom Bacillati; phylum Bacillota; class Bacilli; order Caryophanales; family Paenibacillaceae; genus Paenibacillus; species Paenibacillus sp. MABNR03. The sequence continues at coordinate 114,613 of NZ_JBCIYR010000008.1, read as the reverse complement.
CAGCAGGCAAAACCCTTACACAAAAAGGGCTTCTGCTAGGTGGATCGACGTGGGTATCCCTCACAGCTGTTAAGGATGTGGCTGGTGGAACATTAACATATAACGCAAAAACAAAAGAGTACTCACTGACTGCAGCGAACAACACGATGAAAATTAGTCTGGCTGATGGCGAGCCGACATTAAGAGTAAATAATTATTATCCCAATGTTGAAGCGAAGTTGATCAAGGGACGCCTGTATATTCCTTTTTCCGCTATGAGAGATTATTTGGGAGTTCAAGGCAGTTGGAATGGTAAAACCAAAACACTTGGACTCAGCAAAGTGGAACAAAACAGCGTGAAAGTAAAAGCAGCGACAGTTAAAGTCAGCATCAAAAATGCTGAAGTGGATATTCAGTACCCGCAGGTAAGTGGACTTGCCAGTGATGAAGCCGAAGCGGCAATCAACAAAGTGTTGAAAGACGAAGTGGATACATTTGTGGCTGATTTCAAAAAGCAGACTGCAGAATACGGGTCCGCAACCGCAGACCGCCCATACGCTTTTGAAAGCACTTATGTGGTGACGTATAACGAAAATGGTGTGCTGGGACTGGTTACTCAACGTTACGAGGATTATGCCGGAGCACATGGTATGACGACAAGAACAGGTCACACCTTTGCACTGGATACTGGTAAAGAACTGAGCCTGGATGATGTACTGCAAAACAACAATGCAATGCGCGAGACGCTTGGCAAAAAAGTAGGCGAACAGCTCAAGGCTCGTGGTGGCTACCTCGAAGGCTATAACGGATTGAACAAAGATCAGGACTTCTATGTAACGCCAACAGGCGTCGTAGTATTCTTCCAATTGTATGAGTACACCGCTTATGCAGAAGGTTTCCCGGAGTTCCCGTTTACGTACAAAGAGCTGCTTCCTAAAGGTGCTGAGCCGTTTAGTGGTTTGACATCAGAGAAATAATCTCAGACTAGCTCTTTTGTAGACCTTATATGGCCTAATATGAGTTAAGGATCAACGGAATTATCTTTATAAAATAAAAAGAGCGCCCCTCGTCATGTTCTTGACAAGGGGCGCTTCTTCGTATGTTCAGGTCAATCAGGTCATGCTGATTGTCTGTCCATGTCTTCCGTAAATGTCCGCTTCGGCTTAGATGCCTTGGGAGCCTACGTTTTCGATAACTTTATCAATGATACCGTAATCGGCAGCTTCAGCAGCACTCATAAAGTAGTCCCGGTCTGTATCTTTCTCAATACGCTCCAGTGGCTGGCCTGAGCGCTCAGCAATGATGCGGTTCAGGGTATCGCGCATTTTCAGGATGCGGCGGGCACGGATTTCGATATCCGAAGCCTGACCTTGAGCACCGCCCAGCGGCTGGTGAATCATGATCTCACTGTTTGGCAGGGCAAAACGTTTACCTTTTGCACCAGCGTTCAACAGGAATGCACCCATGGAAGCTGCCATACCTACACAGATGGTAGATACATCAGGTTTGATAAATTGCATTGTATCGTAAATGGCCATACCGGCTGTAATCGATCCGCCTGGGCTGTTGATGTATAGATGAATGTCTTTCTCCGGATCTTCCGCAGCGAGGAACAACATCTGTGCCATGATGGCATTCGCAACAACGTCATTTACATCGCTGCCCAGGAAGATGATACGATCCTTCAGCAATCTGGAATAGATGTCATAGGCGCGCTCACCGCGGTTGCTCTGTTCAACGACCATAGGAATATAACTCACGTGAAAAACCTCCTCGGAAATGTTCATGGAATAGTGTATCTATTTAAACTGTTACCGTATTACCCACATCATAAACAATTTCAAACAAAAAGTCAAAGAAAGTCAAACTAACTTTGAAAAAAAAGAAACCTTTACGGTTCCATTGGTTAAAAGGGTTATGAACTGCTAATCAAGAATGGCGCGCCCGCCAAGAATCGAACTTGGATCTCAGGCTTCGGAGGCCTACGTCATATCCATTGGACCACGGGCGCACATTTATGTGACAGCAATAATGATTATAGCTCATGAGATACTGAATTGCAAGAGGATGATTACGCTCATGGTTTGGATTAGCCCGAATTTGATCATGATGAGGAAGAATGGATAAAGAGAGCATTTAAGTAAATGCTAAGAAAGGTTTTGGACAGGCTGCATGAAGCGTGTTCTTGAAGACTTCAGAAGCGATATATAGATGAGATTTTCGGTTTCCTTCTATATATGGTATGCATGAGGGCTGCCGCGTCGTGGAAGTTGGAGATTGTGAAAATAAGCGCGTACAATGGGCCCAAGTCGTTGTGAAATAAGGCTTTTGAAACACTTGCATGTCGCGTCAGTTTTAGGTAGAATAGACGTGGGACTTAAAAAGTTAACCCGGGACATTTTAGGGCCATGAAAGAAAGCTTGGAACGAGAAGCTTGCGGGAGTGGAAAGCATGCGAACGATTTTAGAAGTGCAAAAGCAGCTTCTGCCTGATCTCATGGATGTCTTGAAGAAGAGGTATACGATTCTGCACCAGATCATGTTATCGGATGTGATCGGGCGGAGAACGTTAGCCAATTCCATGCAGATGACCGAGCGGGTTCTGAGGGCTGAGACCGATTTGTTAAAGGCTCAGGGACTTATTGAAATTGACAGTGCAGGAATGAAGATCAGCGAGGCTGGGCATGATTTGCTGCAGCAGTTAGAGCCCGTGGCCAAAGAGCTGTTCGGATTATCCGAGCTGGAAGAACGCATCAAGCAAGCCTACGGTCTGCAAAAGGTAGTTGTCGTTCCCGGCGATTCGGACATTTCTCCATTTGCCAAACGGGAACTGGGTAAAGCCGGAGCGAAGGCTCTTGGTCAAGTGATGAATGATAACGACGTTGTTGCCGTTACTGGCGGTTCAACAACGGCAGAAGTAGCAGAGCAGCTGACTCCGCCAACATCGTTAAAAGGTGTCTGGTTCGTACCGGCACGCGGTGGATTGGGAGAAAGCCTCGAGATTCAGGCCAATACGATTGCGTCGACAATGGCAAAACGGGTAGGAGCGCAATACAAACTCCTGCATGTACCGGATTTGCTGAGTGATCATGCCTATGAATCGTTAATTCAGGACCCTAGTGTCCAGGAGATTCTTCAGCTGATCAGACAGTCACGAATCGTGATTCACGGGATCGGTGATGCCGTGGAGATGGCGCGAAGACGCAAACTTGCAACGGAGATCGTAGAAGAGCTTCAAGAGCAAGGTGCCGTATCTGAATCCTTCGGTTATTATTTTAACGATCAGGGTGAAGTGGTACATACCATGCTCACTCTGGGCATGCGACTTCAGGATATTGAACGGACCGATGTGGTGATCGGGATTGCGGGCGGCAAAAGCAAGGCGGCTGCCATTCATTCCGTACTGCGATTCGGGCAGGAGGATATTCTGATTATTGATGAGGCTGCCGCCGAAGTCATCGTAGCCGAAATGGAATAGGTTTTGTTTTACCACAACTCTTGTTGTCTTGACGGACTTCACCGTCTGTCTTGAATATATAAGCTTCATAAAAAAATTAAATCAAAACTTGGGAGGAACTTACTCATGATTAAAGTAGGTATTAACGGTTTTGGACGTATTGGTCGCTTGGCATTCCGCCGCATTCAAAATGTAGAGGGCATTGAAGTAGTAGCAATCAACGACTTGACTGACGCTAAAATGCTGGCTCATTTGCTTAAATATGATACAACTCAAGGTCGCTTCGATGGCGATGTTGAAGTACACGACGGCTTCTTCAAAGTGAACGGCAAAGAAGTTAAAGTACTCGCTAACCGTAACCCAGAAGAACTTCCTTGGGGCGACCTGGGCGTAGACATCGTTCTGGAATGTACTGGTTTCTTCACAACGAAAGAAGCAGCTGAGAAACACTTGAAAGGCGGAGCTAAGAAAGTTGTTATTTCCGCACCAGCTACTGGCGACATGAAAACCATCGTTTACAACGTAAACCATGAAATCCTCGACGGTACTGAAACTGTAATCTCCGGCGCATCTTGCACAACAAACTGCCTGGCACCAATGGCAAAAACACTGCAAGACAAATTCGGAATCGTTCAAGGTTTGATGACTACAATTCACGCTTACACTGGCGACCAAAACACATTGGATGCTCCACACCCTAAAGGTGACTTCCGTCGTGCTCGCGCAGCGGCTGAAAACATCATCCCTAACACAACTGGTGCTGCTAAAGCAATCGGTTTGGTTATCCCTGAACTGCAAGGTAAACTCGACGGTGCAGCTCAACGTGTACCAGTAGCTACTGGTTCCCTGACTGAGCTCGTAACTGTTCTTGGACAAAAAGTAACTGCTGAAGAAGTTAACGCAGCAATGAAAGAAGCTTCCGATCCACAAACTTTCGGATACACTGAAGATGAAATCGTATCTTCCGATATCCAAGGTATCACTTTCGGTTCCCTGTTTGATGCAACTCAAACTAAAGTTCTGACTGTGGGCGACCAACAACTGGTTAAAACTGTAGCTTGGTATGACAACGAAATGTCCTACACTGCTCAACTGGTTCGCACTTTGGAGCACTTTGCAAAAATGATCAAGTAATATCTGAAATAACATAGAGCGGAAACAGATGCTATTGTTTCCGCTCTTTATCTATCAACCTTTTGCAAATTTCTCAAAAACACCAGGACTGACAGGGGATTTGGGCCCTTGATTGGTCCACCAAATACATGGGTGCGGAGGAAATACAGATGAACAAAAAAAGTGTACGCGATATCGAATTGACAGGAAAACGGGCTTTTGTCCGTGTAGATTTCAATGTGCCGCTCGAAGATGGTAAAATTACAGATGACAAACGTATTCGTGCAACGCTTCCTACGATCAACTACTTGATCGAAAAAGGCGCTAAAGTCATTCTTGCAAGCCACATGGGCCGTCCTAACGGCGAAGTGGTTGAATCCTTGCGTTTGACTCCAGCAGCTGAGCGTTTGTCTGAATTGCTTGGTAAAACAGTTGTCAAAGCTGACGATTCCGTTGGTGACGCTGTTAAAGCTCAAGTTGCTGAACTGAACAACGGTGACGTATTGTTGCTTGAAAACGTTCGTTTCCATGCAGGCGAAGAGAAAAATGATCCGGAACTCGCAAAACAATTTGCGGAACTGGCTGACGTTTTCGTTAACGATGCATTCGGCGCAGCTCACAGAGCACACGCTTCCACAGAAGGCATTGCTCACTTGCTGCCAGCGGTATCCGGTCTCTTGATGGAAAAAGAACTTGAAGTGTTGGGTAAAGCGATCTCCAACCCTGAGCGTCCTTTCACAGCCATCATTGGCGGATCCAAAGTTAAGGACAAAATCGATGTTATCGACAACCTGCTGAACATTGCAGACAACGTAATCATCGGTGGCGGCTTGTCCTACACATTCATGAAGGCTCAAGGTCACGAGGTAGGACAATCCTTGTTGGACGAGTCCAAACTGGATGTAGCTCTGGGCTTCATCGAAAAAGCGAAAAAACTGGGTAAAAACTTCTACCTGCCAGTAGATATCGTCATTTCGGATGACTTCAGTGCTAACGCAAACACCAAAATCGTTGAAGTTGGCGACATTCCTGCGGATTGGGAAGGTATCGACATCGGTCCTAAAACACGTGAGATTTATGCTGACGTCGTTAAAAACTCCAAACTCGTAGTATGGAACGGACCAATGGGCGTATTCGAAATTGAACCTTTCTCCCACGGTACTCGCGCAGTAGCTCAAGCTTGTGCTGAGACAGAAGCATACACCGTAATTGGTGGTGGTGACTCCGCAGCAGCAGCTGAGAAATTCAAGCTGGCTGACAAAATGGACCACATCTCTACAGGTGGCGGTGCATCGCTCGAGTTTATGGAAGGCAAAGTGCTTCCAGGCGTAGTTGCATTGAACGACAAGTAAGTTTTAAGCTATAGCATGAAGGAGTTGAAAACCATGAGAACACCGATTATCGCAGGTAACTGGAAAATGTTCAAAACGGTTTCCGAATCCAATGACTTCATTCAGGAAGTTAAAGGAAAAGCCGAAGTTGAAGGCGTGGAGACTGTAATCTGTGCACCGTTTACGAATCTGCCTACATTGGTAGAAGCTGTGAAAGGCACAAACATCAAAATTGGTGCTCAAAATCTTCACTTTGAAGACAACGGTGCATTCACTGGTGAAATCAGCGGCGTAATGTTGAAAGACCTGGGTGTGGATTATGTAATCATTGGTCACTCGGAGCGCCGTCAATATTTTGCGGAAACCGATGAGACTGTCAATAAAAAGTTGCATGCAGCATTCCGTCACGGATTGACTCCAATCTTTTGCCTTGGTGAGACGCTTGAAGAGCGCGAAGCGAACCAAACGAAAGATGTATGCAAAGTGCAAACAGAAGCTGCTTTTGCAGGTCTGTCTGCAGATCAAGCAGCACAAGTGGTTATCGCTTATGAACCAATCTGGGCGATTGGTACAGGTAAATCCTCCACATCTCAAGATGCGAATGAAGTTATTGCTTACATCCGCAGCCTGGTGAAGGATCTGTACGATGAGAAGGTTGCTGATGCAGTTCGTATTCAATACGGCGGCAGTGTTAAACCAGAGAACGTAACAGAATACCTCGGACAAAGCGACATCGACGGCGCTCTTGTTGGCGGTGCCAGCTTGCAGCCGGCTTCGTTCATCGCGCTTGTTGAGGGGGCGAAGTAATGACAGCTCCAAAACCTGTAGCACTGATCATCATGGATGGCTTCGGTCTTCGTAACACGGTGGAGGGCAACGCAGTAGCGCAAGCCAAAAAACCGAATTACGATCGCTTTATGAGCCAATTCCCACACACAACGCTCACTGCTTGCGGTGAAGCTGTAGGTTTGCCGGAAGGGCAAATGGGGAACTCCGAGGTAGGTCACCTGAACATTGGTGCTGGCCGGATCGTATACCAGGATTTGACCCGTATCTCCAAGTCGATTCGTGACGGTGAGTTTTTCGACAATGAAACACTTGTCAAAGCTGTACGCGAAGCGAAGCAAAACGGTAAAAAGCTTCACCTCTACGGTCTGTTGTCTGATGGCGGCGTACATAGTCACATCGACCACCTGTTTGCCATGCTGGATCTGGCCAAAAAAGAAGAAATGAATGATGTGTATATTCATGCCTTCCTGGATGGCCGTGACGTTATGCCAGACAGTGGTAAAGACTTCATGAAGAAGCTGATCGCCAAAATTGAGGAAGTCGGTGTAGGACAAATCGCAACGGTTCAAGGTCGCTATTACGCGATGGACCGTGACAAACGTTGGGAACGTGTTGAGAAATCATATCGTGCTATCGTTTATGGTGATGGACCAAAATATATCGATCCACTCAGAGCGGTTGAAGAATCGTATGAAAAATCCGTATTTGACGAATTCGTTGAGCCAACGGTTATCGTTAAAGCGGATGGGGAGCCGGTAGGTTTGGTGGAAAGCGGCGATTCCGTTATCTTCCTGAACTTCCGTCCTGACCGTGCGATTCAGCTGTCGCAAGTATTCACGAACAAGGATTTCCGTGGATTTGACCGCGGTCCGAAGTTCCCAGAAGGCTTGCACTTTGTGTGCCTGACATTGTTCAGTGAAACTGTTGAAGGTTATGTGGCTTACTCGCCTAAAAACCTCGACAATACACTGGGTGAAGTTCTGGTACAGAACAACAAAAAACAGCTGCGTATTGCTGAAACCGAGAAATACCCGCACGTTACCTTCTTCTTCAGCGGCGGACGTGATGTTGAGCTTCCGGGCGAAACGCGTGTGCTGATCAACTCGCCAAAAGTTGCAACATATGACCTGCAACCAGAGATGAGCGCTTATGAAGTGGCTGACGCGTGTGTACGCGAGATTGAAGCGGACAAACATGATGCGATCATTCTGAACTTCGCCAACCCGGACATGGTTGGACACTCCGGCATGCTGGAGCCTACCATCAAGGCGGTTGAAGTGACGGATGAGTGCATGGGACGTGTTGTTGACGCAGTGCTTGCCAAAGGCGGCGTTGTACTGATCACAGCGGACCATGGTAACGCGGATATGGTATTCGATGAGCAAGGACGTCCGTTCACTGCTCATACTACGAACCCGGTTCCATTTATCGTTACAGACTCTAACGTAACCTTGCGTGAAGGTGGAATCCTGGCCGATATCGCGCCAACGATTCTGGACCTGATGCAATTGCCTAAACCGGAAGAAATGACAGGTACATCTGTTATCGCTACCCGTAAATAAGTTACACAGCCACATATACAAAGTGGGAAGTTTGGAGTTTGCCCCCGAACGAAGGAAGCAGAAATTGTCTGAAGAAACGAAGTGTTCGCCTTTATCACATGATTTCAACTTATTAAAATAAGTTCAAAGGAATCAGGGAATAACAGCGATCGGAAGACGATTCTGCTGACGTAGTGGGCATAAGGGCAAGCACAAGTGGTCCCAAATTTAAATAAATTCAAATTAAAAGGAGATTATCACTCATGACTATTATTTCTGACGTGTACGCTCGCGAAGTCCTCGACTCCCGCGGTAACCCTACAGTAGAAGTTGAAGTATACCTGGAGTCCGGCGCAATCGGACGCGCAATCGTTCCATCCGGTGCATCCACTGGTGCCCACGAAGCTGTTGAGCTTCGCGATGGTGACAAATCCCGCTACCTGGGTAAAGGCGTTCTGCAAGCAGTTAAAAACGTAAACGAAACAATCGCTCCAGAAGTAATCGGTATGGACGCATTGGATCAACTGGGTATCGACAAAATGATGATCGCTTTGGATGGTACGCCAAACAAAGGTAAACTGGGTGCTAACGCAATCCTGGCTGTATCCATGGCTGTAGCTCGCGCAGCTGCTGACGCTCTGGACCTGCCACTCTATGTTTACCTGGGCGGATTCAATGCTAAAGCACTGCCAGTACCAATGATGAACATCATCAACGGTGGTGAGCATGCTGACAACAACATCGACGTTCAAGAGTTCATGGTTCTCCCGGTTGGAGCACCAACGTTCAAAGAAGCTCTTCGCGTAGGGGCAGAAATCTTCCACAACCTGAAATCCGTACTGAGCTCCAAAGGCTTGAACACAGCTGTAGGTGACGAAGGCGGCTTCGCACCGAACCTTAGTTCGAACGAAGAAGCAATCACGACAATCATCGAAGCGATTGAAAAAGCAGGTTACAAACCAGGCGTTGATGTATTCTTGGGTATGGACGTAGCTTCCACTGAGTTCTACAAAGATGGTAAATACACACTTGCTGGCGAAGGTAAATCTTACACTTCCGCTGAGTATGTTGACCTTCTGGCTTCATGGGTTGAGAAATACCCAATCATCACCATCGAAGACGGTATGTCCGAAGATGACTGGGATGGCTGGAAATTGCTCACAGAGAAATTGGGAGACAAAGTACAACTCGTTGGTGACGACCTGTTCGTAACGAACACAGAGCGTCTGGCTAAAGGTATCGAAGAAGGTATCGGTAACTCCATCCTGATCAAAGTGAACCAAATCGGTACACTCACTGAAACATTCGATGCAATCGAAATGGCTAAACGTGCAGGATACACAGCTGTAATCTCCCACCGTTCCGGTGAGTCCGAAGACAGCACAATCGCTGACATCGCTGTTGCGACTAATGCAGGACAAATCAAAACAGGTGCTCCTTCCCGTACAGACCGTATCGCGAAGTACAACCAATTGCTCCGCATCGAGGATCAACTGGGTGAACTGGCTCAATACAATGGTCTCAAAGGATTCTACAACCTCAAAAAATAAGTTGTCTTCTGACGACTCTAGGGCAAGCCGGGGAACCGGCTTGTTCTTTTTATTAGGCGCTAATCATTAATTCGCAATATTGGTAGCGAATTTGTGTGGATATTATTGGGTGATGTGAAGGTTGGCACTACTTGTATCACATTAATAGCTGTGGTACAATTAAAGTAACTGTTTTTATGGTGAGATGTTATGCCCACATGGGTAGGAGGTGGAAAGAATGGATATTGCTTTGAAATTGCTGCTCGTTGTCTTCTCGATCGGTCTAATCACTGTAGTATTGCTGCAGCACGGGAAAAGCGCTGGTTTGGCGGGTGCCATCTCCGGTGGTGCGGAACATCTTTTCGGTAAAACGAAAGCGCGCGGATTGGATCTTTTCCTGCAACGTGCAACCGTTGTACTGGGTGCAGGATTTATGATCTTGGCTATCGTTGTTACGGTTATTTCCAAGTAAGGAATGATGCTGTAGCGTTTCGGGAATTCAAGTTTATATGATTGAACGACCAAAGATGATAAACCTTCGTTTCGAGAAGAAACGGAGGTTTTTTAATAAATTGGCGTCTGACCAAAGTTTTCCACCGGCTTATTGCTCAACCTATTCAATCTTCCGTTTCATTCCTCTCCCTTATCGTTTTCCTTTCCGTTTACATCGTCCGATTATGTCTTATCTGATCTGCTTACCAGTACGCTCTGCTTCATTCGTTTTGATCTCAACAGATCTAAAGGGTTCTTAGAGGTTTGTAATTTAAGAATTAAATGAAAATGTGTATCAAATAGGCAACGGTGATGTATGTTATGGAAGGCCGATGATGCAGGTATGGTTGAGGGTTGGTTTATTTTGCGGGGTACGGATGCGCTGGATTGAATTCGTGTATACTAGGGTATGAGATAGTGAGGGCTTGTGTTACATGGCATGAAATTGCAAGGAATTGATTACATAAAGACAGATACAAACCAGATTACACTTTTACGTTTCCCGAGGTGAATATTAATGATAACAGAACAACAATTGCTCGACTTCATGCGGGAAACCGCTTATAAACCGATGACTTATCAGGAGCTGGAACAGCACTTCGAGATTGAAGACGCCGCTGATTTCAAAGCCTTTTTGATTATGCTGAATACGCTGGAGGAATCCGGCAAAATCCTGCTAACCCGTAATAACCGCTACGGCATGCCAGAACGCATGGACCTGGTTCGCGGTCGGTTGCAGGCACATGCGAAGGGGTTTGCTTTTCTCATCCCCGAAGATAAAGAGCATCCGGATGTGTACATCCATGCCAATGATATGAAGAGTGCAATGAACGGGGACACGGTCCTCGTGAAAGTGACATCCCAAGGTCCTTCCAATGGGCGTTTGGAGGGCGAGATTGTCCGCATTGTCACACGTGCAGTAACACAAGTGGTTGGTGTATTCCAAAGCCATGAAGTGTATGGGTTCGTCATCCCCGACGATAAACGGATTAATCGTGACATCTTTATTCCTCGCACGAACTTTGCCGGAGCAGTGGATGGGCAAAAAGTTGTTGCAAAAATCGTGAGTTACCCAGAAGGTCGTGCTGCCGCGGAAGGTGAAATTATCGAGATTCTCGGACATAAGGATGATCCAGGTATCGATATCTTGTCCGTTATCCGCAAGCACCAGCTGCCTGAAGCATTCCCGGATGAAGTGGTGGAAGAGGCTGAACAAGCTCCGGAATCCATTACGGATGAAGAGATCGTACAACAGGGCCGCCGTGACTTGCGTGGTCTGAATATCGTAACCATTGATGGTGAAGACGCCAAGGATTTGGATGATGCCGTTAATGTGGAGAAGCTGCCAAACGGAAACTATCGCCTGGGTGTTCATATTGCTGATGTTGGCTATTATGTAGGCGAGAATTCCAAGCTGGATCAGGAAGCGTATAATCGCGGATGCAGTGTGTACTTGGTAGACCGTGTTATTCCGATGCTTCCGCATCGTCTGTCGAACGGGATTTGCAGTTTGAATCCTCAGGTGGATCGCCTTACGCTGTCCTGTGAGATGGAGTTCAACGACCAGATGAAGGTTGTGAACCACGACATTTTCACGAGTGTGATCAAAACCAAAGAGCGGATGACATATTCCAACGTTCGTAAAATTCTCGAAGGCGAAGAGCCTGAATTGCTGGAACGTTACAAGGATCTGGTGGATGACTTCCATCTGATGAAAGAGATCGCCTTGAAGCTTCGCGCAATGCGTATGCGCCGGGGTGCGGTTGATTTTGATTTTGAAGAATCCAAAATCATTGTGGACGAAGAAGGCAAACCGGTCGATATCGTAAAACGCGAGCGTTCGATTGCAGAGCAAATCATCGAGGAGTTCATGCTTGCGGCCAACGAAACGGTGGCAGAGCACTTCCACTGGCTGAAGGTTCCGTTTATCTATCGTGTGCATGAAGATCCCGATCAGGAGAAATTACAAAATTTCCTTGCCTTTGCAGCGAATTTTGGACACCACGTTAAAGGACGCGGTAACGCGATCCACCCACGTGCACTTCAATCCCTGCTTGAGGATATCAATGGAACGAAGGAACAAACGGTCATCAGTACGATGATGCTGCGTTCCATGAAGCAGGCGAAGTATGATGCCGAGATGTCGGGTCACTTCGGCCTCGCGGCAGAGTTCTACAGTCACTTTACGTCTCCGATCCGTCGTTATCCCGATCTTGTCATTCACCGTGTCATTCGGGAAGTGATTGAGAACAAGGGTGCATTGCCTGAAAATCGTCAGGAATACCTGGCAGCACGCATGTCTGACATTGCTCAGCAATCGTCTGAGCGTGAGCGTGTGGCTGTTGAAGCCGAGCGGGATACGGAAAAAATGAAGAAAGCCGAGTATATGCTCGACAAAGTTGGCGAAGAGTTCGAAGGCATGATCAGCAGTGTAACCAGCTTCGGTATGTTCATTGAACTGGAGAACACGGTTGAGGGCTTGATTCGCCTGAGTGCACTGACGGACGACTATTACCATTTTGACGATCAGCATATGGCTCTGATTGGTGAACGTACCTCGAAGGTGTTCCGCATCGGTGATGAGGTGAAAATTCGTGTTGCACGCGTAAGCATGGAGGAGTACACCATTGACTTCGAAATGGTCGACATGAAACCTCGCAGCGAACGACCAGGCGGCTTTGGTGGTAGCAACCGTGGCGGCAAGGGCGGTCGTCCTGCTGGCGGTGGTGGACGCAGTGGGGCCAAAGGTGGCGCTGGTGGATTCAGCGGTTCACGCGGCGGCAAAGGCAGCGGCAACCGCGGTGGAAGAGCACCGGAGGAGAGCAGCAAGGGTGGCCGCGGCAGTTTCAGCGGCAAGGGCGGTGGCAAACCGAAAGGTGAGCGTCGCGCTGGAGATACCAATGCTTCGACTGGTCGCGGAAAAGGTACTGGAGCGGTAAGCTTTGGTTTTGGCTCGGGTAAAGGTGGATACAGCTCGGGAACTTCCAGTCAGGATAGCGCTACTGGTGTCCAAGGAAATGAACTGAACAGCGCCGGTAACAGCCGTGGCGAGAGCAGCTTCAAATCAGGCAAAGGCGGAGGTAAAGGCAGCAAAGGCGGCGGCGGACGCAAGAAGACGTCACCTAGCGGTATCTTTATTGGCGAAGCAGCTACACCGGGAGGTGCGCAGGAAGGCGGAGCTCCGCGTCGTAAACGGAAAAAGAACAAAGGTGCATCTGCTAACGGAACAGCAGCTTTTGTACGGAAGAAGAAAAAGTAATACCGTTTCGCACAGCATAAAATTTGTGTAATGAGAAGGGGCGGCGTATGCCGCCTCTTTCTTGATTTTAACAGCGGTCCTTGCTACAATTAAGGTCTGGCATAGGGTACCTGGGCATCATCGGGTGCGCGGCTATAGAGCATGGTACCGGCTTATTTTACGGAGAAGGAGTGAGGACATGGGCAAGAATGATGGACAGAGTAAAGTGCTTGCACAGAATAAAAAGGCTTCCCATGACTACTTCATTGAAGATACGTATGAAGCGGGCATGGTGCTTACCGGAACGGAGATCAAATCTCTTCGCAACGGCCGTGCGAATATTGGAGATGCGTTTGCCACCATTCGTAACGGTGAAATTCACATTCATAATATGCATATTAGTCCTTTTGAACAAGGGAACCGACATAATCCACTTGATCCAACGCGTACGCGAAAACTGCTGCTGCATAAATCCCAGATTCACAAGCTGCTTGGGCTGTCGAAGCAGGAAGGGTACAGCATTGTGCCGCTGAAAATCTACGTGCGTAATGGATACGCGAAGCTGCTGCTTGGCCTGGGTAAAGGTAAGAAGCAGTACGACAAACGTGAATCTGCTGCGAAACGGGATGCACAACGCGATATTCAACGGGCAATGCGCGAGAAGCAGAAGGTCGCTCGTTAATTTAGAATTGCTTCGGTGTTGCAGGATGCTCTTATAAGTCAGCAGTACGTAAAGTAAACGTGGGAAGTAAGATGAGGATCTCAAGTTTGCCCATTTCGGGGAAAAGCTTGAGATTTTTATTTTTAGTGAGACAACTTGTGTTTCGGCATTCGGGATGAGAAAAAAAATATAGGTGTGGATCGATAAGATGAAATTTGGATCGTAATCGCAGTGTGAATCAGCATTGCACTATATTCGGCTGCTCTCTGCGTAGTCAGTACAGTTCTTGGGTAAGATACAGTAGGTACAAGTAGTTCGCGACCTCAAGTTGGTTAACTTTACTTCGTCTGAGGGACGCGGTATAATATGTAGACGATTGAGCCTCATATGATGCATTGGTTAAACTTGCACAGATGCTCAGCCTGCTGGAATGACTTCCAGTAATCTATACTATATCTGCATTCGGTCCTGTGATATGATTATTCATGTAGCAGACAGGAATGCCGAGTTTGGAAGAGCATCTTTTTACCTTGGAGGAAAAAGATGTGCAGCACCATTGCTCCGTATTCACGGATTAATCCTGGAGCCCTTTTTATATGAGGGGGCGTTTATGGATTCGACGGGGATAGTTCGAGCATGGGTAGCGGGTAGTGGGGACGCGTCCGCTTCATCAACGCTAAAGCCTATTAAACGGCAAACAACAAAACAACTACGCTTTCGCAGCCTAAGAAACTGTGTGCGTGCTTCTAACCTGCATCGCCCATGTGACAGGATTAGGGGCTAACAAGTAGTGGGATACGCTGTCACATCTCCGCCTGGGGTGTGCTGAAGAAGACAATCAGGCTGACCCAACGTATAGCCGGTTACGGGGCGATACTCGGGTGACATCAAAACTGTGACTACACCCGTAGAAGCTTATGTGTCGTTATCTTCGGACAGGGGTTCGACTCCCCTCGCCTCCATTAGAGCGAGTAAAAGCCATCAACCAGTTGTTCTGGTTGGTGGTTTTTTATTTGTGATATAATGTTGATAAATTTAGATTGGGGGACTCAAGATGTTTAATAATCGAGAACAGCTCCAAGAAATTTTAAAAAAAGCGAATCAACATGCACGGAAGCAAGCCAAAGAATCGGGTGCTTCTATTTATTATATAAAAAATAATAAACGTGTTCGTGAAGATGCTGAAGGTAATAAATTTGAAATTACTTTTGATTCTGCTGGTAAACGTCAGGAATTCGAGTATCATGAGTGAAATCAAACCAGTTATGACTGTGTTCGCTGGAACCAACGGAGCAGGGAAAAGTACACTTAGCATGCAAATGAGAGAGTGGCTTGGCGAACTGGTTGATCCAGATCAAATTGCAAGAGAGTTGAAGCCAGAGAATCCGCGTAGTGCTGACCTGTCTGCTGGCAGGGAAGCTGTAAAAAGAATCCGATCTCTCATTAAAAGTGGTACAAACTTCGCTATTGAAACGACATTGTCTGGATCGTTTGTTTTGAAACACATGCAAATTGCAAAAGAAAACAATTATGAAATTGTTGTTTACTATATCGGCCTCGAGGACGTTCAAATGCATATAGATCGTGTTGCCTCTCGCGTTGAACAAGGTGGACATTGGATTGCAGAAGAAGACATTCGTTATCGATACGGTCAGTCATTACAGAATCTTACACCCGCTCTGGCCATCGCAGACCAGGTCATCATCATTGATAATACATATGAGCCTCTAATTATTGCAGAAATCACTCAGGATAAATTGGTCTATTGCATTGACTCAATACCTGTTTGGTGTAAGCCTGTTCTTGTTAGGTATAAATGAAAGTTAGAGTGAAACAACAAGAGAGCCATCAGCCAGAAATTCTGGTTGGTGGCTTTTCGGTTTATATGAAGCGTAAGCTGATGATCTGACTATTGATGAGCCATCTAATTCCTCATAAATCCTTGATAACCTTTACATATCGATCAAACTCCGTTTGACTCATTTGATCACTCATCTGCAAAAGGATATTATCTTGAGCATAGGCATGTGAATTAGGCATTAGCGTTGATTTTCCGGGTTCCTCGTAAAAATCCTTCAGTTTTTCAAGATCCGTTTTATCCTCAAATAAGAATAGATACCCACCCTCACCTTCACCCAAAGCTGGCACCAAAATGTGCCGCACATCTTTAAAGCCTAAGTTAGCCAATCCGTGTTCTTCACGGATAGACCCCGTTGGAGTTTCAATCTCAAGTCCAGCCTCTTGGAACTCAGTGACAATATCATCAAGAGTAATCGCAGATTCACTCTCACTCGAAGAGCAGGCAGCAGTTATGCTTAGGATTAGGCCTAATACGGAAACCAAACCAATATATTTTCTCAAGTCAATCATCATCCTCCCTGCTAGAAAATATAAGTAAGTATAGTTTAACATAATTGGATATTTTAATTAGAGGCATCACTGTTTATTCTCATATCAACTAATAATAGATAACTCCAACAAACTAGCATACCCGCTGTATAGTGCCTCTCAACTTGAATTTTGCTTCGTACCAGAGAGTCATTTATAATGAGAAGCTAGACTAGACTGCGTTAGGAGGAAACAATGGATTTTATCAAAAATCAACTAGACGGAACAGGCATGAGTGAACAAACCATTGGCATTCTTTCAAACTTGATCATGGTTATTTTTATAGCGGTGGTCTCCATTCTGGCGAATTATATAGCCAAAAAGGTCGTGCTGAAGACGATTCATCATATCGTCAATAACAATCGGTACAAATGGGGCCACATCATTGTGGAGAAAAAATTGTTTCACAAGCTGTCCCATCTCGTGCCGGCTATTATCATCTATTATTCTGCTTATATCTTTCCATCCTATCAGGCATTGATTGAGAAGGCTGCTATGACTTACATGATTGTGATAACGATCACTGTATTCAATGCGCTGCTCAATGTGTTTGATGATGTATATCGTTCCTATGAAGTATCCAAGATCAGGCCGATCAAAGGTTATATCCAGGTAGCGAAGATTATTCTTTTCATCATCGGTGGCATTATCGTCATCTCGAGCCTCATCGGTCAGAATCCGTTGATTATTCTTAGTGGGCTTGGTGCTTTGTCGGCCGTACTGATGTTGGTCTTTAAGGACTCCATCCTGGGCCTGGTCGCAGGCGTCCAATTATCATCAAACGATATGGTGCGTGTAGGCGACTGGATTGAAATGCCGAAATATAATGCAGACGGCGACGTGATCGACATTACACTAAATACGGTAAAGGTAATGAATTTTGATAAAACGATCACGATGATTCCAAGCTATGCCCTCATCTCGGACTCGTTCAGGAACTGGAGAGGCATGCAGGTGTCCGGGGGCAGAAGGATTAAGCGAAGCGTCTATATCGATACGAGCAGCATTACCTTTTGCACCGAAGAAATGATTAAGGAGTTCCAGAAAATCCACTACCTTACGGAATATATCGATACAAAACTAAGTGAAATTAATGAGTACAACATGGAGCACCAGATTAATACAGAAAGCAAAGTGAACGGCAGACAACTGACCAATGTCGGGGTATTCCGGGAATATATCCATCAATATTTGAGGAATCATCCAAAAATCCATAAGGATATGACGCTGATTGTGAGACAGTTAGCGCCGGGAGATAACGGACTGCCACTTGAAATCTATGCATTCAGCAATGATATCACCTGGGGAGTGTATGAATCGGTTCAAGCGGATATTTTTGACCATATCTTTGCCGTGGCGCCGACGTTTGGTCTTCGTGCTTTCCAAAATCCAACGGGCCATGATATCGTTCAGCTCAAAGAAAGTCCGCAATTTTCGCGGGGATATTAAGATATGTTTTGAAAGTATATATCGAAGTATTATCATGCTTTGCGCAGCTCTGTACTTTCGGACATCCATTTGATTCAAGCGTGTATAGAGGGGTAGAATAAACGAGAGGGCCATATATCTTTTTCCATATCGTTTCGTATACCTTTCGTAAAGGAGAGTCTCCAGATGAATCATCAAATTCCGGAATATACGTTGAATGATGGCTTGAAAGTACCTGCCATTGGGTTTGGTACCTATAGCTTAAAAGGAGCAGAAGGCGTTAAATCCATAGTATCCGCTCTGGATACAGGTTACCGTTTGATTGATACCGCCTATAACTATGAGAATGAGGCAACTGTCGGAAAGGCAATCAAGCAGAGTTCGGTTTCCAGAGAAGAGCTGCTGATTTCCTCCAAGCTGCCGGGGCGTTACCACGATTATAAGAAGGCTCTCGTAGCAATTGAGGAGTCCCTATACAGAGCAGATCTCGATTATTATGACCTATACCTGATTCACTGGCCGAATCCGAAACAGGATAAGTATGTAGAAGCCTGGCAGGCACTCATTGAGGCCAAGAAACGCGGATATATCCGTTCTATTGGAGTCAGTAATTTTCTTCCCGAACATAATGAACGTCTGATTAAAGAGACCGGGGTAGCACCAAGTCTGAACCAGATTGAACTCCATCCGTTTTTTGATCAAGTGCATCAGCGGAAGAAGGATTCGGAGCATGGCATTGTGAACGAGTCCTGGAGTCCCATTGGGCGTGGTAATGATGCTGTACAGGATATCGTAAAAGATGAGAAGATTCTTCGTATTGCCGAAGCTCACGGGAAAACAGCGACCCAGGTTATTTTGCGCTGGCATACCCAGCTGGGGTCCATTCCGATTCCTAAAGCAGGCTCCCTCCAACATCAGAAAGAAAATATCGATATTTTCAATTTTGAGCTGAGCGAGAAGGAGATGGATGTCATTTCATCTTACAGTCGTGAGGATGGACGGTTGTGGGGACAGGATCCGAGCGAATACGAAGAGTTTTAAGTGTTATATAAGACCCGTGCAATTCACCGTAAGGTGAGGAGAACGAGCACAGGCAAGAGCACGAAGGAAACGAGTCCTCCTATTCTGCAGAGATGTAGATAGGAGGCTTTTTTGTTTTTACTTGAAAAGAATAATTAAGATTTTCAACTCATGAGTACTTTTTAAAACTTAATTTGAATCCCGAACTACTCCACCAATTTCCCGGCTCTCTGTACCATATCCCGTAAAACCCGAGCCACTCGACTTTTTCTGCCTTGAGCCTTCCGCTGAATTTTGTCCAATGAATTTTTGTATGCTGCCGCATCAGTTTTAAGTAAGAACTGCTTGGCTGCAATGCGTAGAGTTCTCCTTAACAACCGTGCGGAAGAACGTGTTGCTTTAGACCGAAACCCTCTGCGCAGGATCCGTAGTGTACTTTTGTAGGTTTCGAGGTCAGCGGATGGAGGTACAACGCAAAATAAATTCAGTGCGGAATCATTGAAGCCATAGGTTTCCAACATGATTCGCAGATTCTCCGTATTGAGCACATCCCCCCGGAAGTGGGTTGGGTGCTCCTGATGATAGCCTACGACCTCTTTGATGCAATAGAAAGGCACTTTCAAACAGTGCAGCCTGTAGCCCAAATCCCAGTCTTCAAGCCCATAAAGTACATATCTTTCGTTGAAACCCCCAACGCGATTCAGCAGACTACGCCGGACGGATACACACCGAGTAACAAATACCATCCAGGGAGCTACATCTGTACTCGCAAATTGTTTGATGACACCCGGCGGCATTTTGGATGGAAAAACCACTCGTGACAAAGCATCTGTATGATGAATGATATCTGCGGGTGTTACCAACGGAATAATTTCATTCGCAGCTTCTAGTTCGGGACCCCATGAGTTTGATGCTGCGAGGACCGCATGACAATGTTCTTTCTCTTCTGGGGAAAAGTCCGGATAGTAGTGGGTATATGAACCATCGAAAGAATGCGGAAAGCCAGAAACCACGGCTCTGGGATTTTTACGATGATACTGCCGTACGGTTCGGATGAATTCGGGTAGTGCCAGAAAGTCAGCATCACAGAAGATGACGTATAACCCCTTGGCATGCTTCAGCCCCAAATTCCGAATAGCAGATCTGCCGCGTTGTTCTGTTTGGGATACATAGATCAATGGATATGAAGCTTGAAAGGCCTCTACCTGCTCTTTCGATCCATCCGTGGAACCGTCATCAGCAACGATGACCTCAAATAGATGCTTCGGGTAGGTCTGCGCTTCAAAAGCGGCCAGTGTAAGTGATAACTGATGGGCCCGATTATACGTTGGGATAATGATACTGTAGCGGATCGCCATGCTATATTCCTCCCTTAGGTTTGTTGATGCTCCTTATGGAAAACCGAACACGTTCAAGAAAGAAGTGATATTAGTTTATTCCATATGGTTGGGGGTGACTGGTCAAACACCCTAAGGTTTTGGAAACAGGCTTGGTCGATCGCATTCTTCCTTTTAAATGATTTACCAGACGGTCTACAGGAAGGGATGCCGGATATTTCCTCGCTCGCCGTCATTCCTAAAAATATGATCTCGATCTTTTGCCTGCATGTGCAAATCCTGCGCCGGATAAGGAAATATCAAATTTTGGATATCCCAGCAAGAATGGAGGATAGCCATAATGGCGGCCAGGCAGTAACTTTATGAAGAGGGCTCAGCACAAAGGGGTCCGGCATCTTACACGAACACATGGGGGGACGTGAAGTGATGAAACGGTCATGGAGAAAACGGCTGACAATTGGAATCTGCCTGATGATGGGATTGACTGCTCTTGCAGGCTGCTCAGGAGAAAGTGGAAAGGCGAGTGAGGCGGAAGGAGACGGTCCTACACCAATTTCAATCTGGATGTCGATGAACACGAATGCTTCCATTACGCTCAAGAGCATGAATGAAATCACGGCGATTAAGGAATGGGAGAAGAAGACCAACACCAAGATCGAATTCCAGCATCCTGCGGTGGGTGCCGAGACCGAACAGTTCAATGTCATGATTGCCTCGAATCAGCTGCCTGATGCCATGTTTGTAAATGGAGATTACGCCAAGCTGTTCAATGATGGCATCATCATCCGGCTTAACGAACTCATTGATGAATACGCTCCCAATTTGAAAAAGATCCTTGAGGAGAACCCCGAGGTCGCCAAACAGTTGAAAGCGGACAATGGAGATATCTATGCCATTCCGCATCTGCGTCTGGGGGAATACAAAACCTTCGGCGGTACATTCATCCGTCAGGATTGGCTCGATGAGCTGAAGCTGGAGAAACCGGAAACGCTGGAGGAATGGGAAACCGTACTTAAAGCGTTCAAAGAGAAAAAAGGCGTGTCCGCGCCGCTGTTGTTCGGTGCACCACCTAAAATGACAACGATGGGACCTGCAGCGCCTACCTATTTGGAGGCTTACGGTATAACTAACAACACGTTCTTGAAGGATGGCAAGGTAGTCTATGGGCCAATCGAGCCCGAATACAAGGAATTTCTGACGATGTTTCATCGCTGGTACCAGGAGGGACTGATCGATCCTGACTTTGCCACCAACGATCAGAAGACATTTGACGCCAAAGTGTTGAGTGGTCAGGCGGGTGCCTTTTTCACCTTCATCGGTGGAGGTGTAGGCCGCTACCTGCCCGCTCTGCAGGAAACCGATCCGAACGCCAATCTGACAGCCGTCCAATATCCGGTGCGGAACAAGGGCGATGAGCCAATGTTTACGGGACGTTCCTGGGAGTGGAGCAGCAGCGGCGTCGTGATCACCAATAGCAACAAACATCCGGAGGAAACGGTCAAAGCACTCGATTATTTCTTTAGTGAAGAAGGTCATATGCTGAAAAATTTCGGTGTGGAGGGCCTCACCTATACGATGAAGGATGGTTACCCGACCTATACCGATGAAATTTTGAAAAACCCGGATGGATTGTCAGTTGCCCAAGCGATGGCCAAACATTTTATTGCCAACTACCCCTTCGTGGGCGAAGATGACGACCGGTACAATGAGCAGTATTATCAGCTCCAGCAGCAGAAGGATGCTGCGATTCTGTTCTCCAAATACAGCGACAATACACTAAAGGTAGGCCTTCCTCCTACCAGCCTGACAACAGAAGAATCCACGGAATACAGCAAAATCATGAGCGATATTGGAACGTATCGGGACGAAATGTTCGTCAAGTTTGTCATTGGGGTCGAGCCGATTGAGAACTTTGACAAGTTTGTCGAGCAGATCAACAAGTTCAACGTTACACGAGCCCTTGAAATCCAGCAGGGCGCACTGGACCGCTATAACGCCAGATAAGGAAGAGACGATCGTGGGGTTGAATCACTTCAACCTCACGGCTGCCCTCTTTGAATGAAAAAGGAAGGGGATGGAGAAGGTGTCGCACAAGCTTTCCTTGTTATGGCTCAATTACAAAAAGAATAAAGCGATCTATTGGATGGCTCTTCCCGTCGTTTTATATTTTCTCATCTTCAAATATCTGCCCATGTACGGAGCGATCATTGCATTCAAGGATTATTCGGTGGGCAAGGGCATATGGGGCAGTGATTGGGTGGGACTGCAGCACTTTCGGGATTTCTTTCAGAGTTACTATTTCTGGCGGATTTTGAAAAATACCCTGGTGCTGAGCTTTTATCAACTGTTATTTGGCTTTCCTGCACCGATTCTGCTTGCACTGCTTCTAAATGAGATCCGAAATGAAATATTCAAGCGCACGGTGCAAACCGTCTCGTACATTCCGCATTTTATCTCGATCGTTGTCATCTGCGGCATGATTGTGGATTTCTCGTCCCGCGATGGGCTGTTTAACACCATTATTGGTTATTTTGGCGGTCAGAGCAGTGCACTTCTCAGCGATCCGGCCAATTTCCGTACCATTTATACGGCTTCATCCATATGGCAGGAACTCGGCTTCTCCAGCATCATATATTTGGCTGCTCTTAGCGGAATCAATCCGGAGCTCTATGACGCAGCGAATGTGGATGGGGCGAGCCGCCTTCGTCAGGTCTGGCATATTACGCTGCCCGGCATCATTCCAATGATTTTGATTCTTCTTATTCTCCGTATTGGCGGACTGATGGAGATCGGCTTTGAGAAAATTATTTTGCTCTATAATCCGAATGTGTATGATACGGCCGATGTCATCTCCACGTTTGTCTATCGCAAAGGGATTAGTGAAAGTGCTGAGTTCAGCTATACGACTGCGGTAGGTTTGTTCCAATCCGTGATTAACTTTACGCTGCTAATCGGTGCCAACCGCCTGTCCAAAGCGATATCCAATACCAAGCTATTCTAGTCAGGAATGAGGTGGGGGAGGGAATTCAATGAAAATAAAACGATCAATCGGTGAGCGGCTGTTTGGTGGTGCCAACGCCATCCTGATGACTGGCCTGATTGTTGTAACCTTGTATCCGCTGCTGCATGTGCTGAATGCATCGTTCAGCGATTCCGGTCAGCTCATGGCCCACAGAGGACTGCTGCTCTTTCCCAAGGGTCTGACACTCGAGAGTTACAAGCTCGTTCTCAGCAATCCGAACATTCTGTCCGGGTACCGAAACACGATATTCATTGTTGTTGTGGGTACTGCGCTGAATCTGCTGTTTACCATTCTGGGGGCATATACCTTGTCTCGCAAAAGCTTTATGCTCCGCAATCCGATTATGCTGGCGATCGTATTTACGATGTTTTTCAACGGCGGAATCATACCGTCCTACCTGTTGATCAACAATACGCTTCATATGGGGAACAGCCTGTGGGCCCTGATTGTACCCGGTTTGATCAGCAGCTATAATCTGATTATTATGCGTACATCGTTTCAGGAAATCTCGGAAAGTCTGCTGGAGTCAGCCCGGATGGACGGGGCAGGAGAGATGCTGATTCTCTGGCGGATTGTGGTGCCATTGTCCATGCCGGTTATTGCAGTGATGATTCTCTTTTATGGGGTCAGCCACTGGAATTCATGGTTCAGTGCTATCCTGTACATTCGGGATCGAAATCTGTTTCCGCTTCAGCTGGTCCTGCGCGAAATTTTGATCCAGAACAGTACGGACTCCATGACGACAGGAGCTTCAGCCGTGGACAAAGAGGCGATCGGGGAAAGTGTAAAATATGCAACCGTCATGGTGGCCACACTCCCTATTTTGTTTATCTATCCATTTCTGCAGAAATACTTTGTCAAAGGTGTTATGATCGGAGCAATCAAGGAATAAATCAGTCGTAGGCCATGCCAAACCACAATGTGAGGAGGAGACTCATGAAGAAGAAAAGCATCCTGCTGTCCTGGAGCATTTCTTACATGGTCATTCTGCTCATCCCGATTGTGATCGGTGCAGCTGTCTTTGCCGAGTCCCGCATCTTACTTGAGGAAGAGGTTAATCGTTCCAACATGGTGCTGTTATCCCAGGTGCAGGAGACGATCGATAATCAGATTGGCGATATTGGCAGCATTAGCAATCAATTGATGGCCGATTCCCAGCTGACGAGCTTCATTAACCATGCGTCAGAACAGGATGCCCGGTGGAGGTTGATGGGACTGGAGCTTATCAAAAACCTCAAATCCACACGCGTCGGAAACGGCCTAATTAGTGAATTATATATCTATATCAAAAACTCCGATGTTGCCCTGTCATCTTCTTCACTTATTCAGAAAAAATATCTGTATGACATGTTCTATAAAGGCACCGATGTAACTGAGGAAGCGTGGACTGGACTGATGCATGATACCGGTAAGAGCATGTT
This sequence comes from Paenibacillus sp. MABNR03, assembly GCF_050455445.1. Lineage (NCBI taxonomy): Bacteria > Bacillati > Bacillota > Bacilli > Caryophanales > Paenibacillaceae > Paenibacillus > Paenibacillus sp. MABNR03. The sequence goes on along the minus strand of NZ_JBCIYR010000008.1, from coordinate 89,868 downwards.
CCGGAAAATGGCGGTTCGGAGTGAAGACCGGCGTATTGAAGAGACGCTTGTCTACCTGCAGCCGTTTCCCATCCAGAGCGCTGCCGACAGCCCCGCTACCTTCGTGGTCAATCTGGACCCGAATCGGTTCCAGCAAGCGATTGATAATGTGCGTTTGGAAAAAGAAAGTACCGTATTCATCCTGGATCGTGAAGGTAATACTTTGTTTTCTACAGGATCCTTTGAAACCCCTTACAAAGCAGGCGGAGATCTGAATCTCCAGCAGGATACAGGTGGGAAAACAGAGACGATCGACTGGAACGGTGAATCTGTCACCATGTCCCAGATCTCTTCCAAGGTCCAGGACTGGAAGTATGTATCCATCATACCTACCCGGATCTATGCCAAGAAGCTAACGGTCATCCGCAATATTACGATTGGCGGGGTTGCGGCTGGGCTTATGATTGGCGGTGTGGCAGCCTGGTGGTTTACACGGAGAAATTACCGTCCGCTTGGACGGATCATGAACATTATCTCCGACAAGGTCAAATGGAAGCTGGAGCAGCCAGACGATGAATATGGCATCCTGCAATCGGTACTGGTTCGTGCCTGGGAAGAGCAGGATCAATTCGCAAGCAGGCTCAAGGATCAACAAAACGTGGTACGGAACAGTCTATTTTCCAAGCTGATGAAGGGAAGGGTTCAGACAGGCGAAGAGTTTGCTTCAACGTTGGAACGGCTGAGTATTCGGTTCGAATCAAATTCGTTTGCCGTCTTGCTCTTGCATATTGAGAACGTTGAAGGATTGTTCCGTACAAAAGTACGCGAGCAGGATCAGGAGGAAAAATATCAATTTGTGCACCTGATCCTGACCAATGTGCTGGAGGAAATGATGGGTTCCGTGGGCCATGTATATTCGGCAGACATTGACGGAAGGATCGCATTTCTCGTCAACATCCGGGAGTATGGGGAAAATGCCGGGTCCCAGCTAGTCCGTGCAGTCGAGGAAGCCCAGCGTTTTATCGGGTCACGGTTTTGTGTGTACTTTTCTGTTGGGGTAAGCGATGTTCATCAAGGAGTAGCAGAGATCGCAGACGGTTTTCGTGAATCGGAAGAGGCACTGGAATATCGACTGATTCTGGGGATCGGGCAAATTATTGACCAGAACCGGATTCGCAGGCCAAAAGAGGAACTGTACTACCCTCTCGATCTGGAAAGACAGCTCATTAATTATATTGCGACAGGCAATTATGCCCGCTCAACCGAAGTGATGAACGAAATTCTGATGACCAATTTTACCGGAGAGCCCTTGTCTGTTGAACTGGCACGCTGTCTCATGTTTGAGTTAATCGGTACCTTTTTGAAGGCCACCGAACAGATCAAGACAGATGACCAGAACGAGCTGACTCATCGTAATGATCTGATCCGGCAGCTGTGTGCATGTGAGACTTTTGAGGAGATGGAAGCCGAGTTACTTCGGATTCTGGAGAGCATCTGTCAGATGGTGCATGAACGCAAGCGCTCCCGCAATGCAGAGCTGAAGGACCAGCTGATTGAATTCATTGTGGAGAACTACGCAGATGTCAATCTGGGTCTGACCCATTTGTCGGAGCGCTTTCGTTTTCATCCAACCTATGTCTCCAAGTACTTCAAGGAACAGACCGGAGTCAACGTGATCGATTACATCAACCAATACCGCATTGAGCAATCCAAGAAAATATTACAGGCCGAGGAACTGACAATTCAGGACGTATCCGAGCGTGTAGGCTTCCTGAACAGCAATTCGTTCATTCGTGTCTTCAAAAAATATGAGGGCATTACGCCCGGCCAATACAAGCAAAACAGCAGGCTCATCCAGCATGAGGTTTGAAAACAATAGATCCATAGAGGAGGAATTGGTTTCATGTGGAAAAAGGCGATTGAAGATGCACTCCAAGTCACCCGGCACAATATTGACCGATTCGGGGGACGATTTCCCCATGTAAGTAACGGCGATGAGCATTATATGCTGAACGACAACACGGAGTGGACGGCAGGCTTCTGGTCAGGCATTCTGTGGTTATGCACGGAATATACCCAGGATCCGCTGTATCGTGAGGCAGCTGTAGATACCGTCGCTAACTTTCGGACGCGCATGGAGCGGAAAAGCATCTTTGACCACCATGATATTGGTTTTCTCTATTCGTTATCCTCCAAGGCGCAGTGGATTGTGGAACATGATGCCTCAGCACGGGAACTTACGCTGGAAGCGGCAGATATGCTGATGAAACGCTGGCGGGAGGAAGCCGGACTGATCCAGGCTTGGGGACGTAAAGGCGATGTGAACAACGGAGGGCGAATCATTATTGATTGCCTGCTCAATCTGCCGCTATTGTTCTGGGCGTATGAACAGACGAATAACGAAGAGTATCACCGCGTGGCGAAGCTCCATGCCGAGAAAAGCCGTCGTTTTCTGGTCCGGGGAGATGACTCCAGTTATCATACCTTTTATTTTGATCAGGGTACTGGTGAAGCTATCCGCGGCGGAACACATCAGGGGTATAATGACGGCTCCACATGGACTCGTGGACAGGCATGGGGGATATACGGCTTTGCATTATGCAGTCGTTATTTGCAAAGTGCAGAGATGTTCGAAACAGCGAAGCGTCTCGCCCGTTATTTTATTGCTCATGTACCTGAGGATCATGTGGCGTATTGGGATTTTGATGCTCCCCAAACCTCCGAAACGAAACGGGACAGCTCTGCATCTGCCATTGCCGCATGCGGAATCCTGGAGATTGTAGAGCGTATGGATCCATCCGATCCTGAACGTGAGGTTTTCCTGGATGCGGTGCAGAAGTCGATGACGTCTCTGGTACAGAATTACTCCACTCATGGGGCCGAAACCGAAGAAGGATTACTCAAGCATGGCTCCTACTCCGTCAGAGGCGGGGATTCACCGGATGACTATGTGATCTGGGGTGATTATTTCTATCTCGAAGCATTGATGCGTCTGGAGCGGGGCATTCCTGGATATTGGTATGACCGGAATTAGAACGGTAGGCAATAAGATGAAGCAAATATGATCAAGCAGGGTACATGAAACACAAAAGCAGCGACTCTTCCCATCAAGGAAAGGTCGCTGCTTTGTTTTGCTTCTATAGTTGGATACACGTGCTGTTACATCTGCGTTTTCGGAGCAAGTTCAATGGCAGAGCGAATGGCTGCCAGCATGCTTTTGTCATCGGCAATGTTTTTGCCTGCGATATCGAAGGCTGTACCGTGGTCCACGGAAGTGCGGATGATGCCGCCTTTTAAGCCAACGGTGATGTTCACGCCTTCCTCAATGCCCATAACCTTGATCGGAGCATGTCCCTGATCATGGTAGCAAGCCACAACGATATCGAAGTCACCGCGGCCTGCACGGAAGAACAGTGTATCAGCAGGGAGAGGACCAACCACATTAATGCCTTCCTGCTGCGCGCGCTCAATACCTGGCTGCAGCTTCTCTTCTTCTTCTCCATTACCAAACAATCCGTTCTCGCCTGCGTGCGGGTTAATGCCGCATACAGCTACACGTGGATTATCGAAGCCTGCTTTTTTGAGTGTATCATGCGCAAGCTTAACCACCGTGTAGGTTCTTTCCGGGTTGATGCTGGCAATGGCATCGATCAAGCCCATGTGTGTTGTAAGGTGAATGACCCGCAGGTTAGGTGTAGTCAGCATCATCGAGAAATCCTGTGTATCGGTCAGGTCAGCCAGAATTTCGGTATGTCCCGGATACAGGTGCCCACCTTGATGCAAGGCTTCCTTGTTCAAAGGTGCGGTGCAGATGGAATGGATCTGCTGTTTTTTGGCTAGATCAATGGCTTTGGCCAGGAATTGAAAGGCTGCGTCTCCCGCTATGGCAGATACTTTTCCGTACTCCAGATCGGCAGGAACCAGATCCAGATCAATAACATCCACCGTGCCGAACTCGTACTTGGCTTCGGAAGGCTCATGAATGGCATTTACGTTCAAGCTTGATCCGATCACGGGCAGAACGCGCTCCAATATTTTCGCATCACCAATAACGAGCGGGTTGCAGTTGTCGTAGACCTCTTGATGGCCCAATGCTTTCATAATAATCTCGGGTCCGATACCTGCTGCATCGCCCATTGTAATTCCAACTGTCGGTTTCATACTGGAATCCCTCCTTTTAATTTTTGAATCGCATGGATAAAGACGTCAGGTGTACCGAATCCGCCTGCTTTCGTAATGACGTGCAGATCTTCAATTCCAATAAATTTGGATACCGGAACACCGATCTCAAGTTCATCAAGCAGCTCGAAGCCGCTAATATTCCACTTCATGCAAATTTGCTTGGCGGTATCTCCGCCTGTCATGGATACACCTTTGAAATACCCTTCTTCGAGCAGTCTGGCACAAATCTCGCCCATCGCCCGTACAATTTCGTTGCTGACCTCGGTGTGATCCAGGCCGCGGGCTTCTCCCGTGGCACGTGCCAATTCGACATCGACCTGCTCTGCCGTGGAGTACAAGACAACGTCGTTGCCTTCCAGTGCCTTGGCCTTTACTTCTTCGTATACACGCTCCATTTCCTCTGTCCGATCTGCTGCAGCGGATACGGCTTTGAAGGAATGGAACGGGATAGATGAGACACTTGTTTGCTGCAGCAGCTGCTTCAGCTGCTCCCGAGAGTTTTTGTTTACACTGCCTACGACAGTCAGGATGGGTCCGGGGTTTTCCGGTATGGTCAGTTCGATTGATTTATTCTCCAGACGGTAATGTCCGGGAAGATAATTGGCGATACCCGCTGAACCTGCCCATGCAAAGGTATACTCCAGCTCGCTGGTCATCTGCAAAATTTGCTCCAGATGCAGTTCTTCCGTCGAATCCACAAGCACGTATGGGATCCCGTTTTCTTTAAACTGGTTTAACTTCTTCTGAATATGATCCTTGCCTGCTTCCAGATCAGATACGCTGATCTCGCCTACTTCATACTTCGTTTGAAGCTTCAATAGTTTCGGAAGATACGAAACGGTCACCGGTGTTTTCGGATCGTTCGCGATCTCGGTGTCGGCCAGTGCAATGCCGTTCAGGTAGTGTGTGCCATTTCGAATCGTGCGATTATTTTTCGGATACCCTGGGGCAATCATCATGAAATCCGGTTTAATCACGTCGTACAAAGCATCAATCTCAATTCCGATGTTACCACGCATAGTAGAATCCATTTTTTTGAAAATGGTATCAAATCCGTTTCTCGTCAGAAACTCGGCTGCGCTGCTAACGCGCTGATAAGCTTCATCCGAGGCAATGGAGCGGCTATCCGTGTCGAAAACAACAGCATCGTAATGACGAATGTTATTCTCGTCCATATTAAATAGTACACTGGTTTTCAAACCATGACGGGCAAGCTGAACCCCGCTGTCATTGGCACCAGTCAGATCATCTGCAATAATGGCTAATTTCATGCTGTTATCGCCTCCTTGAGAAAAAAATGAATTCATGTCCGGTCGTATAAGGTTGCTGCTTTATGTGGTCGGTCTTTGATTGTATTTCTCGACGCCGCCTGATTTCTCCAGCCGTTTGGAGAGGAATCCGATGAAAATCGGCAGCAGAATGGCTGTTGTCACAACACTCGCCGCAATCTGTACGGTAGCGATTTCAGCAATTGGGGCAAATGAAGCATTGGCAGCCACGATGGCAGCAGGTGTACCTACAGCGTTACCGGCTGTGGAACCTTCCGAAGCTCCGACAATGGGATTCCAGCCAATGGCTTTGAAGAGCAGGTAGCCAACGCCGCCAGTGATCAATACAGTAATTACACCCAGCATGATGCCGCCTAGTCCGCCTTGAATAATGGACGAGAAGTTGATTCCCATACCCAGTGAAAAGGCGAAGAATGGAACGAGCTTGTCGCTGCCTTTGTGCAGCCATTCAGCCAGGTTGCGATCCAGGTTACCAATAACAACACCGACGATCAGTGGAAGCAGTACGGCTACAAAAGCCATCGGGGAGAACATGCCATTGGCGAAGCCCATCGCACCGAAAATAGAGAGTGCAACCATGGTAAGAAAAGGTCCGTCGCTGAGTGCGAGGAATGGATAAGCCGCCTTATCATCTTCTTTGCCGTATTGTCCGGCCAATGCGATGTACAGTCCGCCGTTGGAATTCGTCATCGCGGCAATAATGGCAAGCGGTGCCAGGCCAAGGAATAATCCATTGGAATCTGCGAAGAAAATGGCGATCAAACCTAATATTGCACCAACGGCCCACTTGAACACAAGCAGCGTAACGCCTTTACCTACAGACGAACCGGCTGTCTTGAACGTAATTTGCGTACCGGCAATCAGGAGGAACAGGGCGATCAGTGTGCTTGAACTGTTCACGAACAGGGCTTCAGTAAAACCACCAATCCGCAAGGCATTGGGGAAGAATGTGTTAATACTTGCACCAAGTAACAGCGGGACAACCATCATACCGCCAGGAATGCGATCCAATGTCGCTTTAATGTTCATAGTAGTAGCTCCTTTATGTGAGTAATCGTTTTCATGAAGCGCTTGCAGGACTTATGTTATCGCATATTGTTTATTTTAGCAACAATAATTTATTGCAAATTTAAATTAATGCATTATGTGTTTAAATATGCAACACATTGGGGCGTAAAAAAAGCGTAAACTTAAAGATTATTCTTTAAGTTTACGCCATAACGTGGCACGGTTAATCCCCAGGCGATCCGCTGCCTTGGATTGATTGTTGTTTTCCTCCTGCAGGACGTGCTGAATGATTTCCTTCTCAATCTCTTTCAACGTACCGTTCAGCCTCATCGTGTTCGAAGCAGAATGCTGATTAAGCAAGCGGGATAACGTATCCGTCGAGATCACATAATCCTGCTCATTCAGGGCAGCCTGTTTGATAAGATGCTTCAGCTGGTTGACTGTCATCTGCGGAACTTGATCTCGGATCAACTGCAGCGCATCGTCTTTTATTTTCACTGCAGCCGTCCCATACTTCTGATAGTAGCCGCTTAGAAAATGCTGGATGAGTGGAGCCAAATCCTCCACCCTGTCTGCAAGACTTGGCATCATGATGGTATTGAGCTCGATATTAAGCTTCCAATGCGGATTCAATGGCTCTTCACCCAGGATGAATACACCAATCTGCCTATCGAGACAGGTCTGAATGAATGAGATTAGCTCTTCGTCATTTAGGCGACTATCGATATGATTCATTTCCACGTTGCGTACCTTGGAGAGCGGTATTTTATGCAAATGGCCAGCAGGTACCTGGGACAGATCCATTTGCAGCAATAGTCCACCACCCGAGTACATTTGATGAATATGTTTTACGAGAAATGATTTGCCGGAATCGGCATGGCCAAGCAGATAAATGGGTTCGTGATTTTCATATAGTGCCCGGATATTCTTCAGCGTCACCTGCATGGCAGGTGATTCTGCGACGATAGGTTCTATGGAAATATCGGTGTAAGCTGTTATGCCAAATTGTGCAAACTGGTAAGGTTGTCCCTTTTCGAGTGTGTATACTTTATAAGCCTTAGTATTGAGCGTCGTTTCATAGGCTGTCACTGTCAGCTGGTAGTCGTCAACCATAAACATATTCTGGACTTGGGACTGATGAAATTCCAGATTGGTGTTAATTAGATGAATGTGATTATCGGTCAGTGGGTTCTGCTCGAAATCCGTCAGGTTTTCGAATACAATCTCGTTCCGTTCATCTAAAATAAGCAGATTCGGATGCTCCTGCGTGACCAGATTGTTCAGAATAACGGATATTGCACGATTTTTGCTCAAATACCGATATACCAACTGGGCATCTTCCAACGCTCGCAGAATGGCTTCCTTGCCGGATTGGATCAGCAATCCTTCAAGTCCATAGGTTCTGGCAGTATTTACGGTGATAACATCCCCGACAATTTGACGGTATCCGGACGCTTTTAGCTCCAGCAGCAGTCTGGCCACATCTTCGGAACTGCGTATGGTATATACCTTGAGAGGCAAATCCATCAGATCAATAATCGATTGTGCACCCGATGTAATATTGGAAAAGCCTACGATGGCCGTTTTGCCGTTAAACTGGCTGGCCAATGTCAGGGAACGAATCATGTCATATCCCGACAGCTGCACATCAATAACGGGAATGGTGACAGCTTCCTTGATCAGCTGGGCAGTACCCCCGCGGCTAATGATAATATCCGCCCCGTTTTTTTCAGCTTGGGAGGCCAGTTCGGCGCCCTTCATCAGGTCACCTACCTCGTACTGGATGGTAAGTTGGGGAAATCGGGGAACGCATTCTTGTATAATGGTAGTCATGGATTCGTAAGGAGCGATAATATGAACTCGTGTACGCATAATTTTCCTGCCTTTTATAGAAATCTCATTCGGATGGTTCCCTTATTATAGCCAACTTACGTGGGATTGGCATCTTTGGCTCCGGGCAGCTTGAATATAAGTAGAGAGAAAAGATGGCCGAACGGCTGATCTGCATTCAAGAGAGTGTGACAATTATCACGGAAGTCAGAATTCCACTTTTTCAAAATGAATACATAAGCATCAACGATGGAAAGGAAAGAAAGGAGCGTCATGCGATGGCAGCATTTCGTGAAACGGTAGAACCGGATCACATTATCCGATGCGTTGTCAGTGAGTTTCCGTGCAGGGTATTGTGGAGTGAGGGGCGTCCATGCCTGGAGTATCAGCGGGAAGAGGATCTGAAGGTAATTACAGCGTACGTTGAGGTAAACTTTGGTGTTGATTTGCTGGATGTATTCTTTACTGCAGTAGAGAGTCTTCCCGCCTGATCTGGATAACGGCTAGCGTCATTAAGTGAAAATAGCGTGAGAGAAACCAACAGCGATATCTGGTGGTTTTTCTTTTGGTTCTTTATTTGTTGCAGGAAGATGATTAGGGTCATGATAAGGTAAGGATTTTTGAATGGGAAATACCTGTCCAATCCAGGGAAATGAAACCCCGTTCCCGGAATTCATGTATTATAGGGTATATGTAAACTTTTCGGAGGAGGAACGTGATATGGGAATCTTATCGAGGTTTAGGGACGTGATGAAGGCCAATATGAACAGCTTGCTGGCTCGGGCGGAAGATCCGGAGAAGACCGTGAACGAATACATGCGGAGTCTGAGCAGCGATCTGGGCCAGGTAAAGGCGGAGATGGCGGCGGTGCTGTCAGAGGAGAGCAGGGCGAAGAGGGCTTTGGACGAATGCAGTGCCGAAATCAAGAAGCTGCAGCGGTATGCAGAGAAGTCGGCAGAGTCAGGCGATGAAGATAAGGCGCGAAGTTTTCTGGAGAAGAAAGTGAAGCAAGCGGAGAAAATGAACGAGTTACAGGCAGCCTATGATCGGGCCTCCGCAAAAGCCAAAATGATGAAGCATATGCATGAGAAATTGGTGGTGGATATGGGGCAATTGGAAGCTCGGCATACAGAGCTCAAGGGCAAAATGGCAGATGCGAGAGCCCAGCAGCTTGCTAATGAACGAAATGCCTCTGCCGGAAGTGCGAATGCAGCATTTCAGGCGATGGAAGACAAGACCAATCAGGCATTGAATGAAGCGGAAGCACTTGCTGAACTCCGGGCAGGGAAGCAGGAGGATGATCTGGATGAACTTATTGCCCAGCTCGAGAAAGAAATGAACGCCGATGCGGGTAATAATGAAAATGCGACGCCAAGTGCGGAGGAGGAACTCGCAGCAATCCAGGAGAAGCTGAAGAATAAATAGGAGTTATACGATTATATTTCGTTAGACATTGAGGTGAGCAGATGCCAGTTATTGAATACAAATGTCCCAACTGCGGCAGTGGCATGGTTTTTGACAGTACGACAGGAGCATTATCCTGCCCGAGCTGTGGGCGGCAGGACAACATTGAGCAACTCCCAGACCCGCTCAAGAAACAGGTGTTCACGGAAAATGAAGTGAAGCAGTACCACTGCAACAGCTGCGGCGCGGATATCGTCACGGAACCGGAGACGAGTGCGACCACGTGCAGCTTTTGCGGAGCGGCGGTTGTACTGAGTGATCGGCTGACAGGTGATCTGGCACCGGTTAGGGTGATTCCCTTTTCCATCAGTAAGGAACAGGCGATGCAGGCATTCAAAAAGTGGTGCCGAAACGGTCTGCTGACGCCAAGCGGATTCATGAGTGCAGATCGGATTCAGAATATCACCGGGATGTATGTGCCTTTCTGGTTATATGAGCTACATAACAAAATCGAAGTTCACGGTCGCGGGACCAAGGTGAAAACCTATACGCAAGGCGACTACCATTATACGGAAACACAGCATTTTGATATTTACCGCAAAATCCGGCTCAACTATGTGAATCTGCCGATTGATGCTTCGGAGAAAATGAAGGATGAGCTGATGGATAAGCTGGAGCCGTTTCCCTATAACCAGCTGAAAGAGTTCAAGACTCCGTATCTAGCGGGATACATTGCCGAAAAATACAATTATACGGATGAAGAATTATATCCGCGGGCCAAGGAGAAAACCCGATCTTATATTGATTCTTACATTGCTTCAACGGTATCCGGTTATAACAGTGTGAGCTACACGGACAAACAAATCGATACCACCTTAAAAAATGCGGACTATGTGCTGCTTCCAGTGTGGATGGTCTATTATGACTTTAATCGTTCTCAGTATACCTTTGCCATGAATGGTCAAACGGGAAAGGTAGTCGGCAAACCTCCCATTAGCAAAGCCAAAGTGGCGGGATGGTTCGCAGGTGTTTCGGCCGTTTCCTTGCTGTCCTTGAAACTGGTCTCCTGGATGATGGGAGGTGGGTTCCTGTGAAAAAGGCCAAATATCTGGCGATGGTGGCTACTCTGGTAATGTTGGTGATCGGTCTCGCATTTCCCGTGTTTACCGTTCAGACAGCATCGGCAGCAGAGGACAAAAATCTCATCTATGATGAGGCCAATCTGCTGAGCGAGCAGGAAGAAAGCGAATTGAACGCACTGGCGAATGAATATGGTGACGAGAGGCAGACGGATTTTATTATCCTGACAACGAACAATACGGAAAATCAGGATGTAGAGCTGCTGACCGAGGATTTCTATGATGAACAGGCACTAGGGTATGATAAAGCCCACGGTAATGCCGTCATTTTGACAATGGATATGAATTTTCGGGAAGTGTACCTGGCTGGATTTTATAAAGCAGAGGATTATTTGGATAATGGGCGGCTGCAAGCTATCCGCAGCAGAATTACCCCTGATTTATCCAATGGTGACTATAAGCTAGCTTTCGAAAAATATATCAGGCTCTCTTACGAGTACATGGGGTACAAACCGGGTGTGAATCCTAATAATATTTTATTCAACGGTTGGTTTCAACTTGCTGTATCAGTCGCAATCGGCGGAATCGTAGTTGGTGTGATGGCCTACCGATCTGGAGGACGGGTCACCGTCAATCGGGCGACATATGAGGATTCCAGTAATTCCAGTGTACTTGATCGTCAGGACCGATATATCCGTACAACGGTCACCAAACAAAAAATTGAACGAAACAATAACAACGGCGGAGGCGGCGGTGGTGGAGGTACCACCCGAGGCGGCCATTCACATAGCGGAAGCAGAGGTTCGTTTTAGTATCTGAGCTTTCGGGGCAGGTCCAAATAGAAGGGATGGGAACGATTATGGGATTTTTCAAAAATCAATTCTCGAATGTGGTGGAATGGGAAGAATTCAGGGATGACATGATTTTTTGGAAGTGGAGCAATCGGGAGATCAAGAAGGGCAGTAAGCTGATTATCCGGTCGGGCCAGGACGCTATCTTTTTGAATAACGGCAAAGTGGAAGGGATTTTTGAGGAGGAGGGCTCATTTAATATCGATTCCGAGATCATTCCGTTTCTATCTACATTAAAAGGATTTAAATTCGGATTCAACAGCGGCATGCGGGTCGAGGTGCTGTTTGTGAATACAAAGGAATTTACCGTTCGTTGGGGGACGCAGAGTCCTGTACTGATTCCGACACCGCAGCTCCCGGGCGGGATGCCGATTCGGGCCAACGGTACGTTTAATTTTAAAGTGAGTGACTATGTCACACTAATTGATAAAATTGCGGGCATCAAGCAGAGCTATCTGGTCGAGGATGTCAAAATCCGCATGACTTCCGTTCTGGACCAGCTGCTGATGAAGTGGATCAGCCGCGAGGGCAAGGATATGTTCAACCTGCAGGCAAACGCATCGGAGATTGCCAAAGGCATTCAGGAAGACCTGGATATGCAGATGATGGACATCGGGATCGGCATTACCGGCTTCCAGGTGATGAGTTTCAATTATCCGCAGGAAATTCAGGATATGATTACGAAGACTGCTTCGCACGAGATGATCGGTAATCTGCAGAAATACCAGCAGGTCAGCATGACGGATGGCATTGCATCCGGTAAGGTCAAGGGCGGTGGTGCTGCTTCCGATATGGCAGGTATGATGATGGGCATGAACATGGCGAATGAAATGATGAAGAACATGAATTCCAATAACCAGAATCAAGGCCAGAGCCAAAACAATAACAGCAGCAGCAACTCAGGTCAAAACCAGGATCAACCATCCGCTTCCACGGGAGGATCTTCTTCCGAAGGTGCGAAGAAGCCGAACTTCTGTCCGAACTGTGGTGCTAAAAATGAAGGAGCCAACTTCTGTCCAAATTGCGGGCAAAAGCTTGGCTAATGTAACCCGATATAAGAAGGGCCTGCATGAGAGTGAGTAATCGTTAGCAGGCCCTTTTTCAATTTCAATTTAAGTTTGATAAAAGTGTTGACAATATTTCCGAAATCATTTATCTTTAATTTAAGATATTTAATTCAAAAGTAAACGACACCAAAGAAAAAATATCTGAATCCAAATTACAAGGAGCGAGATCAAGATGATGATTCCAACATTGACCAGAATAAACGAACTTTCCAGAAAAGCAAAAGAGGCAGAATTGACAGAGATGGAGAAAGCGGAACAAATTCGTCTGCGTCAGGAATATCTGCAAGTCTTTCGCGGTTCGATCAATGATATTCTGCTGAATGTCACCATCTATGATCCGAACGGCGATGACGTTACTCCGGATAAATTGAAACAGGAACAAGCAAGCCAAAATAACAGCTAAATTCAATCGGTCATATATCTTAATTTAAAGATAATACAAATTACGATAAATATTAAAAACCACCATATCCCATTCGAAAATCCAAGGAGGAATTTTTTATGACACTTCAAACTGCAGGTATTCACCATATTACGGCTTTTGCGGGAGATCCACAGGCCAATGTCGACTTTTACGCCGGGGTTCTGGGACTTCGTCTCGTGAAAAAAACAATCAACTTCGATGCACCAGACGTGTACCATCTGTACTTTGGAGATGAGAAAGGCAGCCCGGGAACCATTATTACCTTCTTCCCATCTGCCGGATCACCTCGGGGTAAAATTGGCGGCGGTCAAGTAGGCATCACCTCGTATGTCATTCCTCCTGGGACTATTGGCTTCTGGCAGGATCGGTTGGAACGGTATAACATTGAGGTAACTAAAACAAGTCGCTTTAACGAAGAACTTCTCCAATTCGAAGACAGTGAAGGTCTGCGGCTTGAGCTTGTTGAACGGGAAGAAGGAGCTGCCAGCACATGGGAGCATGAAGGAATTCCGGCAGACAAAGCCATCAAAGGCTTTGGTGGTGCAGTATTGTTCAGTGTGAATCCGCAAAGAACGATGGATGCGCTGGAGAATATTTTGGGATTCGTCAGAGTGGATGAAAATGAGGAATATGCTCGCTTCCGCTCCAGCGGCGATATCGGTAATGTCGTGGATGTTCCGGTCACTCGGATCCCTCTGGGAGTAGGCGGCTCAGGCACAGTACACCACATTGCGTGGCGTGCCAAAGATTTTGAAGAGCATGAAGCATGGAGAGGTGCCGTATATCAATACGGATATCAACCAACTCCGGTCCGGGATCGTCAATACTTTAACGCCATCTACTTCAGAGAAGCGGGTGGAATCCTGTTTGAAATTGCGACAGATCCACCGGGATTTGCGAAAGACGAACCTGCGGATGCACTCGGACAAAAACTGATGCTGCCAGAATGGTTCGAGCAATATCGTGATCAAATTGAGAGCAACCTGCAGCCGATTGTGGTAAGAACGTTGGAACCTGCGACAGCTGCTAAATAATATAGACCCTAGCGGTCAGAGCGATGTTCTGGCCGCGAATGGATTCAATGTAACATAAGGCACATTACGACTTGAACCCAAAGGAGCATCGAAGGATGGTGGAGAAAAAGGTTACCTGGCTGGAGCTGTTCTACGATCTGCTCTTCGTAGCAGCCGTGTCCAAAGCAGGTCATGTCCTGCTGCATGCCGAGCATGGCGTCATTACGTTTGAATATCTGTTGAAATTTGTATTAATCTTCATCCCTGTTTGGTGGGCATGGGTTGGGCAGACCTTATTCATTAACCGATACGGTCAGGATATCCTCAGCCATCGCGTTTTTCTCATCCTTCAGCTTCTGTCGGTTCTCGTCATGACAGCAAGCCTCTCGACTCATTTTGACCAATATTACCTGTCATTCTTCGTGGGGTATATCGGATCGAGGGCATTTACGGCAATTCAGTATCTCACAGTACATAAGTCCAAAAGTGCACATCAACAACAGGCTGCCCGGTATCTGGGTATCTGCTTTATTATCGGTATCCTGATCTCCACGGGTTCTCTGTTCTTTGATTCCTGGCTGCGTTATGTCGTGCTGTATGCGGGGATCGCAGTAGATATCGTGCTTCCGCTGATTGGTCGCAAAAATCTGGTGAAGGTACCGATCCACACACATCATCTGCTCGAACGCTTTGCGCTCTTTACACTCATCCTGCTGGGTGAGTCGGTGATCAGTATTATCGCTGTGCTTCAAGCGGATCATTGGGATCTGAGATCCATCCTGTTTGCCGCCTTTACTTCCATATTTGTCATTGCGATGTGGTGGCAGTATTTCGATAATGTCGAGAAAAAGGTTAGCAAAGAAATTCAGACCGCCGGGCAAGCGATCATCTATGGGCATCTGTTCATCTACATTTCGATGAGTATGATTGCAGCTTCAATTCAGCTGCTGTATCTGAATGAGCTCAACTATGTGTTCATGCTGGGGTTTGGTTTTGGATCTGTGCTATTATACTTCCTCTCGACCTCGCTCGTGTTCCATCGTTATCGGCATGCACATCAAAGGCTGCGTCCACGTCATCTGGTAGCTATGGTGGGGGTATTGGTTGCATTCGTTATAGTGGATCTGATCTACCAGGTTCCGAACTACGTCATCGTAGGGGAAGATATGTTATTTTTCCTTCTGTATGCGAAGCTGACGACTTGAGTAGCGGATTGAAAATACATTAAAAGTCACGGACGAATTACGTTCGTGGCTTTTTTGATTAACAATTTTTCTAAAATGCATGTCGACAATGTGAAAAAGCGGTTTCGTGAGTTATTTTCTTCTATAGAATCTGTTAATATGGGACTAGGTACAAGTGAATTTACCAAATCACTGAATATCTAATTTATAAGATGGGCTTGATGTAACAAATACATGAGAACGGAGAGGGCAGAAATAACCTGGAGAAGCGAAGCTAAAAGCTTTCTGGAGGAAAGCTGCATCGGAAGCATACACTTCGCCTTTATCACCGGATTTCTCCCTTAGAAAAGGGAGTCAGGAAATCTGGGGATAAGAGTGATCGGAAGGTTGTTCTGCAATCGAAGTGGCCTAATGTAGGTTGTTTTAAGTTCATTTTATACATAGCGATTCGTGGATATGGGGATGACAATCAGGAGGGAAATCATTGAGCACACATCAAATCGGAGTTCCATTGGAAGGGTTTGCAGAATTTAGCCGCACGGTTGCCGCAGAAGGCGCGGTGCTTTTGAAAAACGAAGGTCAGGTTCTTCCGCTTCGTGAAAACGAAAACGTTTCAGTTTTTGGCCGTATTCAAGTCAACTACTATCGTAGCGGCACAGGTTCAGGCGGAAGTGTACATGTAGCGTATACAACCAATCTGCTGGATGGACTGCGCAGCAAGAAGAATGTAACCGTTAATGAAGAGCTGGCAGCTGTCTATGAAAAGTGGATTGAGGAAAATCCATTTGATGATGGCGGTAAAGTATGGGCTGCTGAACCGTGGAACCAAAAGGAAATGCCTCTGACAGATGAACTGGTTGCACAAGCCAGAAGCAAGTCCAGCAAGGCTATTGTCGTGATTGGACGTACAGCAGGGGAAGATCAGGACAATGCCGATGCACCAGGCAGCTACCAGCTGACAGAAGATGAGAAAGCCATGCTGAAGCAGGTTACGGCGCATTTTGAACACACCATCGTAGTGCTGAATGTATCGAATATCATCGATATGAGCTGGCTGAACGAAACGTATATACATCCGATTCAAGGCGTCATTTACTCCTGGCACGGTGGTATGGAAGGTGGTAACGCGATTGCCGATGTACTGGCGGGTGATGTTACACCGAGTGGTAAACTGACAGATACGATTGCGTATTCCATCGAAGATTATCCTTCGACAAGCAACTACGGCAATGAGTTCAAGAACCTGTATCAGGAAGATATTTATGTGGGTTATCGTTATTTCGAAACGTTTCGACCTGAAAAGGTTCAGTTTGAATTCGGTTACGGCCTGTCTTATACGACGTTTGCCATTCAACCGGAAGAAGCGAAATCGGTGTCCAAAGATGGCGAAACCGTGATTGAAGTTCGTGTAAACGTGACCAACTCGGGCACAACATATGCGGGCAAAGAGGTTGTGCAGGTGTATTATGAAGCTCCGCAAGGCAAACTGGGACAACCTGTGAAAGCGCTGGTGGCTTTCGGCAAAACGGGACTGCTTCAGCCTGGAGAATCAGAACTCCTCACTGTAAGCTTCCCAGTAAAGGCCATGGCTTCCTACGATGATGCAGGTGTAACAGGTCATGCTTCCGCTTATGTTCTCGAAGAGGGCACCTATCGTCTGCATGTTGGAACCAGCGTCAAGCAAGCGCAGCACTTCCGCGTTGATGGCCAGGACGGGTACGTGATCGACGCCCTTCAGGTCGTAGAGCAGCTGCAAGAGGCGATGGCACCAACCGAAGATTTCACGCGGATGAAACCGGGTGTTCGCAAGGCAGATGGATCATACGAGCTGACTTACGTGGAAGTGCCGAAGCGTCAGGTCTCCATGGCTGATCGGATTGAGCAAAACCTGCCACAAACGCTGGAGCAAACGGGCAACCAAGGCTACAAACTGAGTGATGTCAAAAACGGCAAAGTCAGTCTGGAAGCCTTCATTGCCCAATTGAGCGATCAGGATCTGGCTGCGATTGTGCGAGGCGAAGGTATGAGCAGTCCGCTCGTTACTTCCGGTACAGCTTCTGCATTCGGTGGTGTCAGCGATAGCCTGTTTAACTATGGTATTCCTGTGGCCTGCACAGCAGATGGCCCGTCCGGTATTCGTATGGATAGCGGAGAGAAAGCCACGCAAGTATCAATCGGAACGCTGCTGGCGGCGACATGGAATACGGATCTGGTTGAAGAGCTGTACGTTATGGAAGGACAGGAATTGCTGAGAAATCAGGTAGATACCCTGCTCGGACCTGGACTCAATATCCGCCGGAGCCCGTTGAATGGTCGTAACTTCGAGTACTTCTCTGAAGATCCGCTGATCTCGGGTGTGTTTGCTGCAGCATGCACCAAAGGCATTATGAAGGGTGGATCCAATGCGACCCTGAAGCACTTTGCCTGCAACAATCAGGAGAAACACCGCAGCAAAGTCGATGCTGTAGTCTCGGAACGTGCACTGCGCGAAATTTACCTGAAAGGGTTCGAAATTGCGGTAAAACAAGGCGGCGCGAATTCCATCATGACCTCCTACAACCCAGTTAACGGGCACTGGGCTGCATCCAACTACGATCTGAACACGACCATTCTACGCGGAGAGTGGGGCTTCGACGGGATCGTTATGACAGACTGGTGGGCCATTATGAACGATGTGGTCGAAGGCGGAGAGGCTGACCGCAAATATACAAACTGGATGATCCGTGCCCAGAACGACCTGTACATGGTCGTGCCAAACTATGGCGCAGAGATCAACGGCTGGGATGACAATACGATTGAATCTCTCGCCAATGGAACACTGACACGCGGAGAGCTGCAGCGCTCGGCGATCAATATTTGCAAATTCATCATGAATGCACCAGTTTCCTCCAGAAAGCATGAAATTGTGGAGAACGTCGCTTCATTCCAGGCAAATGCATCCCTTTCTGCAGAAAAGGCCCAAGTTCTGGCTGAGAATGCACAAGTGAAGCCTATTGTAGGTGAGCCGGTTTACATGAAAGTAGACGAGGCAGGCCAATATCGGATTATCGTACAGATCATGTCCCCTGAGCCGGAACTGGCTCAAAGCGCATGTAATGTGCTCCTGAACGACCAGTTGATGACGACCATTCAAACGAATGGTACAGAGGGCAAATGGATCAGACAGAAGCTTGTAAAAGTAGAGCTGGAAGCAGGACTGTATGAGTTGAAGCTTGACTTCACCAAGCCGGGTCTGCAGATCGACTGGATTGAATTCAAACAGGTCTAGGACGGGCAGACAGACATTCAGTGAGGGGAATGTTGTCACTGGACAGGCTGACTGTTATGATGTTGTTAGGATATCCTGGAATTCTGAACAATCTGGTCAGGAGTGTTGCGAAGGATGAGAAGGTATAATTTTTGGAGTCCAATCCTGCTGATTGCGGTGGCGCTGATCGTAAGAAGCCTGGTAACCAACCTGGGCATGCTGTTCGGCATGTCGCAGGAAGCAGCGAGTAACATCGCCATGATTGCCATGGTAATTGCCGCACTTATTATGTTTAATCGAATGACGAAGGCTCGTCGCAAAAAATAAAAAAAGCTTGGATGCCCCGTTAGGACATCCGAGGCAAGAAGACACCCTCCCGGGTGTCTTTTTTTTGTATTGACGTTCTGAACCTAACGTTTTAGACTAAACCTAAATAATAATAACATTAATACAATAACGAAAATAACAGTGAGGAATCGGACTCAACGGGATATAAGTTAAATTTCACATTTACATGAGAACGTAGGGGACAGAAATAACCTGCCATTCCAAAGGAGGACTCCATTGATGAAGATCATTGCCGACAAACAATATATCTTTCAGGAAGGTCAGCCTTTTCAGAGCAGCCATGCTTCCACGGTTGCTGTTTTACCGGATGGAGCTGTGCTGGCTGCTTGGTTTGCAGGCCGGCATGAGAAGGCAAGTGATGTTGCGATCTGGATGGCAAGGCAGGAACAAGGATCATGGTCTGCTCCGCGTAAAGTCGCAGATGAAGAGGGCATCGCTCATTGGAACCCGGTACTGTATGCGCAGGGTGGTTCACTAATGCTGCTTTACAAGGTAGGGCACGAAATAACGGATTGGCATACCCGCATCATTCGCTCCGGCGACGGTGGGCATACGTGGTCCGCTCCCAAGGAACTGGTGCCTGGAGATATCGGTGGTCGTGGGCCGGTTCGCAACAAGCCTATTCAACTGGAGGATGGAATGATTCTGGCTCCGGCATCCATTGAACGATTGGAACCAGAGGGCTCCGGCAAACAGATATGGGAGTCTTTTGTCGATATCTCAACCGATCGTGGGGAGACATGGACGAAGAGTGCGCATGTGCCGAGGGACCTGTCCACCTATGTTGGTGCGGAGCACTGGTTTGCCAAGGGACTAATTCAACCCACTTTGTGGTCTTCCGGCGGGAAGTGTGTGCATATGTTTCTGCGCAGTACCGAGGGGGCTGTTTTTCGCAGTGATTCGGATGATGGTGGATGGACATGGTGTGAAGCTTACCGGACAGAGCTGCCCAACAATAATAGCGGAATTGATGCCACGTTGATGGAGAATGGCTTGCTTGCGCTTGTCTTCAATCCAGTCAGCGGGTATGCAACGGAGAGTCCTCGAACCCCGCTGGTGATCGCCTTTTCAGCAGACAATGGTCAGACTTGGGGCGATAAGTTTGTGCTGGAAAATAAACCGGGGGAATACTCGTATCCAGCGATCGTGGCCCAAGGGAAGGAACTGTATGTCACCTATACGTGGAAGAGAGAACGGATTGCGTTCTGGAAACTGACCGTTAACCCATAAGATGAATAAGGACCGCGAAGGCACTAATGATGCGCTTTGTCGGTCCTTTATGTCATGGGGCGTGGACGGAACTGATTCGGTGAGAGACCGGTACCACGCCGAAATTGTCTGGAAAAGTGGCTGACGGAATGATAACCGAGCTCATCCGCGATGTCCTCAATCGTTTTATTGGTACTGACAAGCAGTTGTTTCGCATGTTTAAGCTTCTTTTCCGTGACATACTGCCGAGGGGAAATGCCGTATATTTCTTTAAATATTTTGGTGCACTGGCTGCGGCTCAGATTCAGTTTTTCAGCCATTTGCGTGATGGAACCTTCGCTGGA
This sequence comes from Paenibacillus sp. MABNR03, assembly GCF_050455445.1. Taxonomy (NCBI): domain Bacteria; kingdom Bacillati; phylum Bacillota; class Bacilli; order Caryophanales; family Paenibacillaceae; genus Paenibacillus; species Paenibacillus sp. MABNR03. Next base: position 69,410 of record NZ_JBCIYR010000008.1, on the reverse strand, counting down.
GATCATGGTCTGCAGCTGCTCTTCGATTCGGTGTGCGGTATCCGCCTTATGCATGGTAGCTTCCGGTATGACATCCGGAATATGTTCTGCTTCCTCAGATTGCAGCAGGATTATTTCCTGAATAATCAGGAGAATGTAGGCTTGCAGAGCCATCTTTTGGACCGAGGTCAAGGTTAGTCTGATTGCAGAGTCTTTCTGGATCACGGCAGAATTCGAAGACAAACTGTGCTGCATCTCGAGTTCAATTCTTGTCACATAAGCAGGCAGTTCAGTGGAAGCTGCCTGGTTGTGGGGAATAAGCCGATATTCACGCTGGCTCAGCGTTTTTCGCATCCCAGAATCATCGATATCGAAGTGAATATTGAAAAAGGAGAAACACGAATGATCCATAGGTTCAATTTCGCCTGTAGATTCGTTGGTACAAGCACAAGCATTCTCCATCTGGTGTCTGGCGCCTGCCCGGATGAATAACCAATCTCCCGAACCCAGCAGAATTTCATCCGTCCCGATCTGCATTCTGCCCTCTCCGGATTGGCAATACAAGACTTCATATAAATGATGATGGTGCTTCGGATAGACCCAACCGGGTGATTTCCTGCCAAAATGACATCCCGTAATCTGCAGTGTACTCGTCATATTTGGAAAAATCACATCCGTATCCATGGGATCACCGCCTCATTATTGTTGTCACAGATTATACCATCCGGTCAGTGTGCACAAAAGGTCAAAAAGCCGGACGTTTTGTGAATGGTGAGATGCCTTGAGGACTTATATATTGGAAGAAACGAAGGGAGCTGCCATATGAAAAGACAGCCCGTATTGGAAGTGATCGCTATGGATGCGGCAGATGCCAGGGCAGCTGAGCAGGGTGGAGCAGATCGGATTGAGCTGGTCTCTGCCATGTCTGAAGGAGGACTTACCCCCAGCTTAGGTGTCATTGAGCAAGTGGTATCTCAAGTCCCCATTCCGGTGTATGTCATGATCCGTCCTCATAGCCGCTCGTTCCGCTATAGCGCTGAAGACATTGGCGCCATGGCCCGGGATGTGCGTGTAGCGAGAGAACTTGGAGCCTCTGGCATCGTGATCGGTGCCCTGACGGAAGAGGGGGAAGTCGATCTGCTATCCCTGCAAGCTTGTACAGTCGAAGCCCAGGGGCTGGGTGTTACATTTCATCGAGCCATCGATGCGAGCGCAAGCCTGACACGGGCGCTTAAGTCCATCAGCACAGTGGGCTCCGTTGAGCGCGTACTTACATCCGGAGGGAAAAAGTCAGCGCCTGAAGCCATGCCCGAATTAAAGCAGCTTCAGGAACTGGGGCAAGAGCTGAAAGTAACGGTTATGGCTGGCTCAGGGGTAACCATAGACCAGATTCCAACCTTGGTAAGGCAAACAGGTATCGCGGAAATACATATGGGATCAGGCTTGCGATATGAGGAAGCTTCCAGCACCCCATTAATCCCCGATTGGTCGCAGAAGCCAAGCGGCAGTTGTTAATTGCAATTCAATCCAACGAATGACGGGAGTGTTACGCCATGAATCATGGACTGCAAACAGCTGATTGGATCAAGTCCGCAGCGCAGGTCACGCCATCCGAGCGCCAGCTGAAGTGGCAGGAGATGGAGTTTTATGCATTTATTCATTTTACGGTGAATACATTCACGGATCGTGAGTGGGGGACCGGCGAAGAAGATCCGGCCATCTTCAATCCTTCGGAGCTGAACGCGGAGCAATGGGTGCAGGCATGCAAATCCGCTGGAATGAAAGGACTAATCTTAACTTGCAAGCATCATGACGGGTTTTGTTTATGGCCAAGCAAGGCCACGAAGCATACCGTCGCAGCCAGCCCGTGGAGAAATGGCACAGGTGATCTGGTAAAAGAAGTTGCCGAAGCCTGCCGTGAGAGCGGCTTGAAGTTCGGAATATATCTGTCTCCTTGGGATCGCCATGAAGTGTCGTATGGGGATTCGGAGAGGTATAACGAATTTTTCCTCCATCAGCTCCGAGAGCTGCTCACAAATTATGGAGACATCTTCTGTGTATGGTTTGACGGGGCATGCGGCGAAGGTCCGAATGGCAAAAGGCAGGTCTATGACTGGGAAGCTTACTATGCTCTCATTCGTGAACTTCAGCCGGAAGCTGTGATTTCGGTATGTGGCCCCGATGTCCGCTGGTGTGGTAATGAGGCGGGGCATACGCGAGACTCGGAATGGAGTGTTGTGCCGGTATATATGCAGGATAATGAGAAGATCCAGGAGCAATCTCAGCAGGTGGATGATGTAGAATTTGCCCGAAGGATCAATACGCAGGACAGTGATTTGGGAAGCAGAGAGGTCATTCGTGACCAAGACGACCCGTTGATCTGGTATCCTGCCGAGGTCAATACATCAATCCGTCCGGGATGGTTCTATCATGCGAGTGAAGATAAGCAAGTCAAAACGCTGGAAGAGCTGCTCACCATCTATTACGGCGCAGTGGGGGGAAATGCCAGCTTTCTGCTCAACCTGCCGCCAGACACGCGTGGTCTCATTCACGAACAGGATGTGAAACGGCTGCAGGAGTTGGGAGATGTCCTGCGCACCACATTTGAGGATAACCTGGCGTTGCAGGCGTTGGCTGAAGCATCAGAGACGATGGACGAACAACATGCAGTATCGGAAATCCTGACCGAACAACGAGATACCTACTGGTGTCCAAATGAAGGAACAGAACAGGCGTGGATTGAGATTGATTTACAGGCGGAAAAGACGTTTGACCGGGTGGTGCTGATGGAGCATATCCAGACAGGCCAACGGATTGAGCGCTTTGCATTGGAAGTTTGTAGCGACGATGGCGCCTGGAATGAGGTCTACACGGGAACAGTTGTGGGATATAAGAGAATCTGTTGTTTTGCGAAGGTCACATCAAGAAAAATTCGGCTGACCATTCATGAATCACGATGGTATCCTACGTTGTCTGGACTCGGCATATATCTGAGCGAGCGGGGAGGGACGCAATATGGCGGTTCTGACGTATAGAGGGTCACAATTCATTTATGATAACGAGCCCATTCAAATTTATTCAGGAGCCATTCATTACTTCAGGGTGGTCCCTGAATATTGGGAAGATCGACTGCTGAAGTTGAAAGCCTGTGGTTTGAATACGGTGGAAACGTATGTACCGTGGAATTTCCATGAACCACAGCCGGGGCAGTATCGTTTTGAGGGTATGGCCGATCTGGAACGTTTTATTCAAATTGCAGGAGATGTGGGTCTATACGTGATTGTCCGCCCGAGTCCTTACATATGTGCCGAGTGGGAGTTCGGAGGATTGCCTTCCTGGCTGCTCGCGGATGATGAAATTCGCCTTCGATGTCATGATGAAAAGTTTCTGGCGAATGTGGATCGTTATTATGATGTGCTTTTGCCCAAATTGAAACCGCTCCTTAGCACCCATGGCGGGCCAATTATTGCGATGCAGATTGAAAACGAGTACGGCAGCTTCGGAAACGATGCTAATTATTTGAAATATTTGCGTGATGGCATGGTGCGACGCGGCATGGATGTGCTGCTGTTCACCTCCGACGGACCGACAGATCCTATGCTGCAGGCCGGATCGGTACCGGGGCATCTGGCTACAGTCAATTTTGGATCAGGGACAAAGGATGCCTTCGCCAAGCTGCGTGAATATCAGCCAGATGAACCTTTGATGTGCATGGAATACTGGAACGGCTGGTTCGACCACTGGGGAGAGTCGCATCATACCAGGGAAGCTGCAGATGCAGCTAGTGTGTTTGAGGAGATGCTTCGAGAGGGAGCTTCGGTCAACTTTTATATGTTTCATGGCGGAACGAACTTCGGATTTTATAACGGGGCGAACTGTCAGCAAAAGGATCAATATGAACCTACGATTACAAGTTACGACTACGACTCGCTGCTCAGTGAGTCTGGGGAGCCGACAGCAAAATTCCATGCCGTGCGTGAGCTCATTGCTCGGTATAGCGACAGTAGTATGGGAGAGCTTGTACTGCCTGAACCGAAGGGCACCATCGCCTATGGGCGAGTGGAGTTGACGGAACAGGCCGGACTGCTGAGACAGTTGGGCCTGTTATCCGTTCCGGTTCAACGGACCAATCCGGAACCGATGGAGAAGTTCGGTCAGGATTATGGCTTTATTTGTTATCAAACCCGGATATCCGGCCCGAGGGAGCGACAGGAGCTGGTGGTTCAGGAGGTGCGTGACCGTGCACTGGTGTATGTTGATGGGCAATTTCAGGGCGTGCTGGAACGCGGAAATACAGCATTGTCGGTATCATTCGAAGTGCCTGCAGAGGGTGCGGAAATAATGATCCTTGTGGAAAATATGGGGCGAATCAATTATGGGCCGTACCTGAGGGATCCGAAGGGGATTACGGAGGGGGTGCGGCATGGCTTTCAATTTTTGTTCGATTGGACGATTCATTGTCTGCCGCTGACGGATCTGTCAGGCCTGCAATTTAGCAGCGCAACTTCTGAAGCACAGGGGCCAGCCTTTTATCGGGGGAGCTTTCAAGTCGATGAAACGCAGGATACCTTTCTGCGTCTGGACAGCTGGACCAAGGGCGTTGTTTATGTAAACGGGTTCAATCTGGGGCGCTACTGGGATAAAGGACCGCAAAAAACGTTGTATGTACCCGCACCGCTCCTTCGCCAAGGTGAAAATGAAATTATTTTATTCGAGCTTCATAAGACGACCGATCAGGCAGTAACATTTGTGGATACACCGGATTTGGGCTAGGAAAAGGAAAATAGTATAGCAAACGATTATTGAGAATTGTCGTGTCTGCAGGAAAAAGGTATACGTTGGGTATGGACATCGACTACAGGAGAGGATGAGGAAAAATGAAAGTTGGACTCAGCACCTACAGTCTGCAACAAGCACTGGATCGCAAAGAGCTGACCGTGCCGGATGCCATTCGATTTATTGCCGATCAGGGCGGGGAACATGTGGAGATTGTACCGATGGGATTCAGTCTGGTCGACAATCCGGAGTTGATTGATGAAATTAAAAATACGGCAGAAGAAGTCGGAATCGACATTTCCAATTACGCCATCGGCGCAAACTTTGCTGTTCAGGAAAACGCCGAAGCGCTGGAACAAGAGATTCAGAATGTGATGCGACATGTGGATGTGGCTGCTGCGTTAGGAGTTAAGCTGATGCGTCATGACGTGGCGTTCCGCCCTGCAGAAGAAGGGACCGTAGCACAGTTTGAAACGGATCTGCCGGTTCTGGTGAAGGCCTGTCAGCGGATTGCCGATTATGCTGCAGGCTTTGGAATCACAACGAGTGTGGAGAACCATGGGTACTATGTGCAGTCCAGCGAGCGAATTCAACGTTTGCTGCATGAAACGGCACGGGAAAACTTCAAAACCACGCTGGATGTCGGGAACTTCCTCTGTGTGGATGAAGATCCGGTAAGTGCGGTGAAAAATAACATCCCTTACGCGTCAATCGTGCATGCCAAGGATTTCTACTGGAGATCTTCCTACCGCAATCCCGGCGAAGGCTGGTTCCAAACCTCGCACGGCAATTACCTGCGCGGTGCGATTGTGGGCCATGGTGATATCGACATGCCTGAGGTGTTCCGTGTGCTGAAACAATCAGGGTATGACGGATATATCTCCGTTGAATTTGAAGGCATGGAAAATTGCAAAACCGCCTCGCGTATTGCAATGGATAACGTCCGCCGCCTATGGGAAGAGGCATAGTGCTGAGTACTTGTTTTAAATGAAGGTATGAATTACACAGAGCAACGGAGAGGGCAGAAAAAACCTGAAGAAGCGAAGCGTTCGCCTTTATCCCAGGATTCCCACCTTTAAGAAAGTGGATTGAGGAATCCGGGGATAACAGCGATCGGAAGGTTGTTCTGCCAGCGTAGTGGTAGCGTGTCAATAATCATTTATTTATGGAGGGATCAGCACAATGTCCAAATTGAAAGTCGCCGTCATCGGTGCCGGATCAATATCCGATTGCCATTTGCAAGCCTATGCCAGCAATCCTGAAGTTGAAATATACGCCATATGCGACCTGAATGAAGCACGTGCCACAGAAGTGGCGAAGCAATATGATGCACCTCACGTATTTACCGACTACAAGGAACTGCTCGCACTGCCCGAGATCCATTCCGTCAGCATCTGCACATGGAATGACTCCCATGCGGAGATTAGCATTGCCGCACTGGATGCGGGTAAAAATGTGCTGTGTGAGAAGCCGCTTTGCCAAACGGTGGAGGATGCACTCGAAGTGGAGAAGGCCGTTCATCGCAGCGGCAAGCTGCTGCAGGTTGGTTTTGTGCGCCGCTATAGCAACAATGCGCAGATTCTGAAGAAGTTTATTGACGCGGGTGAGCTGGGTGAGATCTATTACGCCAAAGCGTCCAGCCTGCGTCGCCTCGGTAACCCGGGCGGCTGGTTCTCGGATATCAATCGTTCTGGCGGCGGCCCGCTGATCGATATTGGTGTACATGTCATCGATATTTGTTGGTATCTGATGGGCAGACCGAAGGTGAAATCCGTTTCCGCTAACGTGTCCAATCGCCTTGGCAATCGTGCCAATATCAAGAATCTGTCATTCTACAAGGCTGCAGACTATGACGCTGAACAGAACACCGTCGAGGATATGGCAAATGCCCTGATTCGTTTCGAGAATGGTGCAAGTCTGCTTGTGGATGTCAGCTTCACGCTTCATGCCAAAGCGGATGAAACCTCAGTCAAACTATATGGTGACAAAGGCGGTGCCGAACTGGAGCCGGAAATCTCGATCATTGGCGAGAAATTCAATACTATTTTGAACATGACCCCGCAGGTGGATTTCAAATCATTCGATTTCATGGGTTCGTTCCGCAATGAAATTAACCATTTTATCGACAGTACGCAGGGCCGTAAGGAAACGCTTAGCCCGGTAGAGGACGGCGTCGAAGTGATGAAAATGCTCTGTGCCATCTACGAGTCGGCACGCGAGGGACGCGAAATTTCACTGTAAACGAACCAAGGAACTGAGAAGATCTGAGATAACAGTGTTCAGAAGACAGCATAGTACTCGAAGTGACGAGTTTAAAAAGTCTTTAATAAACTAAACTTTCACGCTAAAGCGGAAAGTGCAGAACCAGTCTGTAAAACGAAGTGACGAGACTTCATATGTCTTTTTTAGTTGAACTAAACCGTTACACGATAACGGAGAGGGCAGAACCAATCTGGAGAAGCGAAGCGCTCGCCTTTATCCCCGGATTTTCCCTTTGAAAAAAGGGAATCAAAAAAATCCGGGGATAACAGCGATCGGAAGGTGGTTCTGACCGCGCAGTGGTCCAGTGTACAGCTATTTATTCAGCTTATGACATTTAATCCAAAGGAGATGAACGGGATGAGCGAAACCAAAGACGTGGTGCTGGAACAGGAAGAACAGATCGTCGAAGCCGGGGTACACAATTTTAGCAAAGAGGATGAATGGGTCAAGCCGGAAGATCCGCTGCTCCTAGAGCGGCTGGAGTGGTTCAAGGACCAGAAGCTGGGGCTGATGATGCACTGGGGTCCTTATTCCCAGCTTGGTCTCGTGGAGTCCTGGGCGCTAAGTGATGAGGATGGCGATTGGTCACGCGATGACATCGACTGGACGGATGACATGGAAGACTTCAAACGAGAATATTTTGATTTGAACAAAACTTTCAATCCAATACGCTTCCAGCCTGAGGAATGGGCACAGATGGCGGCAGACAACGGGTTCAAATATTTCCTGTTCACGACCAAGCACCATGACGGTTTCTGCATGTGGGACACCAAGACGACGGATTACCGGATCACGGGTAAGGACACGCCTTTTCATACCCATAAGTATGCGGACATCTGTCGAGCGTTATTTGATGCTTTTCGGGCCAAAGGACTCGGTATCTCAGCGTACTTCTCCAAAGCGGACTGGCATACCCCGTATTACTGGGCCCCGGGCATGGAACGTGGACGTCATATGTGGCGCGGGCCATCGTATGATCCCCATAAGTACCCGTGGTTGTGGGAGAAATTCGTGGAGTTCACGCATGAACAGATCATGGAGCTGCTGACGAATTACGGACGGATCGAGTGTCTGTGGCTGGATGCCGGTTGGGTGCGTGAGGGTCGCCACGGCCAGGATATTCGGCTGGGAGAAGTCGTGGAGCGGGCGCGTCAGACCACACAGCCATGGCTCCTGTCAGCAGATCGCACGGTAGGTGGACCATATGAGAATATCGTCACTCCTGAGCAGACCATCCCGGAACATCCGATGAACATCCCTTGGGAGAGCTGTATCACAGTGGGCAATTCCTTTGCTTTCGGATTCGATGATCAGTATAAATCGGGAAGACAGCTGGCACATATTCTACTTGAGGTCGTTTCCAAGGGCGGTAACTTGGCGCTGAATGTAGGACCACAACCCGATGGACGTCTTCCGAAAGGGGCAATTCGAGGTATCAAGACACTCGGTGAATGGCTCGCTACCCACGGAGAGGGGATCTATGGAACCCGGATATGCGGACCGTACTTTACAAAGGATTGGGCCTTTACGCAGAAGGAAGATATCAACACGGTGTATGCCTTCCGTTTATACAGAAACGAGAATGAGGCAGTACAACCACAAATCATCATTCCCTATTTGGAAAAGGTAGAGCGAGTCGAACTCGTTGGTACCAACGACGTAATTTCGTATCAGCAGACAGAAAACGGACTTGTCGTGGATCTGCCACAGTCTACTGTTTCTGGAGCAACACCCATCACGCATACGTTCAGATTGGTAACAGGCAAATAGAACGTCATGTGAGTTCCGGGGGAGAAATAGTGGCCTCCGGGATTTTTTAATTCAATCAAATGGGGGTGGGATTCCTGATAATAAGGGCACGTAAACGCTTGTGCCGCAAGGGTTTATAGAATATGGAGAGGTGGGAGAAAATTACGAATTGATAAAAAAACACGGTTCAATGTACTATCAAATTAAGAAAGCGTTACCTGACACTATTACTAACACAGGTGATGCCGGAACGTAGAATATAGCGAAAAAAAGGATGTTTAAGAGATGTGAATGTAATGTATTATTACACTTGAGGTGTAGAAGGAGTGACGCAAATGAGTCGAGCTACGGAAAGCATACCCGCCAAGCTGGAACTCCAGCAAAGGAATCATGTGGAGCCCAAAAGGCAGCATCCATTCATCAAAAGCCTCAAGAAGCATTGGGAGCTGTATCTGCTTGTGCTGCCCCCCGTATTGTATCTATTGATCTTCAAGTACATCCCGATGGTTGGCGTACAGATTGCCTTCAAGGATTTCAGTGTGGTCAAAGGAATCTGGGGAAGCCCGTGGGTTGGATTCAAACACTTTGAGGCGTTCTTCGAATCCCCCAACTTCTGGCTCCTGATCAAAAACACGATAGGCATCAGCTTCTACTCCTTAATCGCCGGGTTCCCTATCCCGATCCTGCTTGCGCTGGCGCTGAATGAGATCCGAACAGGTTACTTTAAGAAGACCGTGCAGATGGTCACCTACGCTCCGCATTTTATTTCCACGGTCGTGATGGTATCCATTATCATTTTGATGCTCTCCCCGCATGTGGGTGTGGTAGACAAGCTGTTTACACTGCTCGGCTTCCCGATGACCAACTTTATGGGCATTCCGGAATACTTCAAATCGATCTATGTCTGGTCGGGTGTGTGGCAGGGCATGGGGTATTCATCCATCATATATATCGCGGCCCTTGCAGGCGTGGATCCATCGCTGTACGAAGCGGCAAAGATGGACGGTGCTTCAAGGCTTCGGAAAATTTGGCACATCGACCTTCCAACGCTCGTCCCGGTCACCGTCATCATGCTGATTCTGAGTTTGGGCAGCATTATGGGCGTCGGCTTTGAAAAGATATACCTGATGCAGAATCCGCTTAACACAAGCGCTTCGGAGGTGATCTCCACGTATGTGTACAAGGTGGGTCTGATCGGAGCGAATTTCAGCTTCTCCTCGGCAGTCGGATTGTTCAACTCGATTATCAACCTGATTCTGCTGGTCATCGTCAACGGCATTTCCCGCAAAGTATCCCAGAACAGCTTGTGGTAAAGGAGGAGCTCATCCATGTTCAATCTGTTTAATCGTAACCGGATCAAGGATCCGCTCGGTGACCGCATCTTCATGACATTCAACTATATCTTTCTGTTCGCCATACTGCTAACGGTGTTTTACCCCCTCTTGTATATCATCAGTTCGTCGTTCAGCTCTTCACGAGCCGTTACATCCGGTCAGGTGTGGCTGTTTCCGGTAGATTTTAATATCAAGGCGTACATCTCCATTTTCAAAAGCCAGCAGCTCATGCTCGGTTTTTATAACACAATCATCTATACCGTTGTAGGGACATTCATCAATGTGGCGCTTACCGTCATGCTCGCCTACCCGCTGTCACGCAAGTCGTTCTACGGAAGAGGAGCCATTATCATTTTCATGATGATTACGATGTTCTTTGATGGCGGACTAATACCAACTTACCTCTTGATGAAGGACCTCCACCTGCTGGATACACGCTGGGCCATGTGGCTGCCAGGAGCGCTCGCGGTGTTCCAGGTCATCGTAGCGAGAACCTTCTTCCAGTCTTCCATCCCGGAAGAGCTCGGAGAGGCTGCAGAAATGGATGGATGCCGGGATATCCGGTATCTGATCAGCGTGGTTCTTCCGTTATCGAAGCCCATTTTGGCGGTCATGACGCTTATGTATGCCGTAGGGCACTGGAATGCATACTTTGACGCACTGATCTATCTGCGTTCCGAGAAGTTGTTCCCCCTGCAATATGTACTTCGCAATCTGCTCATCTTGAACGCGGCTGACCCGGCGATGCTTGCCAATACGAGCCAACAAATGCGGGATCAAGGGTTTGAGCAGGTACTGAAATATGCATTGATCGTTGTCGCAAGTATTCCGATTCTGATCATGTACCCGTTTGTACAGAAGCATTTTGTCAAAGGGGTCATGGTTGGTTCCCTCAAAGGATAATCCATAGGAATGATGCCCGGCTAGCCTCTTGAAAGGAGGTGGAAGGAACACGCCGGCTTCCGGGATCGATTTTAAACAAGTGCAGTAAATGAGTTGTATGCCAGCCGTTTTGAACAAAAAGGAGGAGTCAGATTGAGAAAATCTTGGATTTCGATGTTGTTTCTGGTCTTTGCTTCGATGGCTTTGTTGTCCGCATGCGGTTCATCCGAAGAATCGGGCGCAGGTAGCGATGGTAGCGGCGAGAGCGGTGGCCCTGTAACGATGACCTTCTTTGCCCCGCAAGGCAAAGCGCCCATGGAAGAAAATGAGTTCACCAAATTTATCGAGGACAAGTTCGATGTTACCCTAAAATGGGATCTGGCCCCAACGGACGCATTACAGGACCGCAGACAATTGCTGCTGGCCAGTGGTGATTATCCCGAAGTGTTCCTTCACGGCAAGTTCACCACCTCAGATCTTCAGAATTATGGAAAACAAGGCGTGTTCCTTCCGCTGCAGGATCTGATTAAGGAATATGGCCCGAATCTGACCAAGGTCATGGAAGAGAAGCCATACTTCAAAGAAGCCATTACAGCTCCGGACGGCAACATCTATGCCCTGCCGATCTTCAATGAATGTTACCACTGTACGTATGCACAGAAATACTGGATCAACACGGAATGGCTCGATAATCTGGGGCTGAAAATGCCAACGACGACGGATGAACTCTACACCGTTCTGAAGGCGTTCAAAGAGCAGGACCCCAACGGCAACGGCAAAGCCGATGAGATTCCACTCACGGGTGCACCGAACAAGTACGTATGGAATGGCAACATTGATGCTTACCTGATGAACAGCTTTATATACAATGACAATGACAAATATCTGATCGTGAACGATAGCAAGGTTGATTTTGCAGCGAACAAGGAGGAGTGGAAGAAAGGACTGGAGTACATGCACAAGCTGTATGCGGAAGGTCTGATTGATCCGGCTTCCTTCACGCAGAACGATCAGGCGATTGGACAGCTGGGGAATAAGGAAGGCGACGAAGTGGTTGGCTCCATTACAACGGCGCTGGTCAGCTATCTTGTGAACACTTATGACAAAGAGATTACCCGTCACCAGCACTGGGAGATCGTTCCTCCATTGAAAGGGCCGGACGGTGTCCAGACGACAGGCGCTACACAAAGCGTAGGCGAGTTTGAGTTTGCCATCACCAACAAAGCGACAGAGGCACAGCAGATTGCTGCCATCAAAATTGTGGATTACATGTTTAGTGAAGAGGGTGCACTGTACGCGGAGTACGGTCCAACAGAGGGCAAGGGGTGGAAAAAGGCTGATGCAGATGAGAAAAACATCAATGGTGAGCCTGCCAAATACAGCTACTACAACCTGCCTGAGCGTGACCCGAATGTTATCGTTAACGAAAGCTGGTCCCAAATCGGAGCGCATGACTTGTCCAATACGTTCCGCAATCTGTTCGCAGAAGGTCAGAACCCGCTAGAGGCAGAGGGTTACGGTACTCGTCTGGCTCAAGCGACCAATGTGTATGAACCTTATGCTCCAAAAGAAGTGTATCCGGCAAACGTATTTATCCGTCCGGAGGATACGGAATCGGCTGCACAGCTCACCACCGCGATTAAGGATTATGTGCAGACCAATATGGCGCAGTTCATTATCGGCAGCAAAAGCATTGATAAGGAATGGGATTCATATGTCAAAGGCTTCGATGGTCTGGGGCTCAGCAATTATCTTGAGATCTACCAGCGTGCAATTGAGAAGGATCAATAATAGTTGATGGATGTATGATCGAGACTGTCCCGAAGTCACCCGTGACCGGGACAGTCTTATCCTTTGACAACCCCACTTCATCCGATATCATACGGATTATTTTTAGAAAAATAGCGACCAGAGCGAGTGGTTGTCGTCTTGCAGCATGTTGATAAACAGTGGTGGGGGGACCTCGGGGATGAATAACAATTGGTTTAGACGTTTGCTGCTTTCGTATCTGCCTGTTTTTTTTATCGTAACTACAATTTTATTCATTATCTTCTTCCAGATCTTCAACGAACAAAATCGCAAAGAGGCGCTAAAGGCGAATGAATTCCTGGCTTCACAGGTGACGCAGTATTTGGATAACTCGCTGCGCTCCATTGACTTCAAGGTGCTGCGCGAGATTTTAACCAATTCCAATCTGAAAAATTATTACGCGGTAACCGGAAGCGATGATGTATATGCCGGAATCCAGGCCATCCAGGTTATTGACGAATTGAAAATAGAATATCCGCTGATCGATTCCATTTATATGGTCCGGTACAAGGATGACAAGGTGTTCAGCAACGGCAAGCCCGTGCCTATTGAAGAATTCCCGGATGCAGCATTTATCGAAGACAGCCGGGCTGCAGAGACGCAAAAATGGGTGGGGGGAAGATCCTTCAAAGCCTTTCCCACAGAGGAAGGGAAACAGGTGATTACACTGATCCGCGGGGTTGGCAATGGAAAAGGCCTGATCGTGGTGAATGTTGATCTGCAAACGCTGCAGAAGTCCATCATGCAGATGTATGATCCCGAATTCACTTTCGTCAACATATTCAATCGCTCGGGTGGCAATCTGTGGGACGGTAGCATGGCGGAAGAGACCGCAGCAAAAGCCTCTTCCGGTGAAGTCTTCTCTGAATTTACATCCAGTTACAGCGGGTGGAAGGTGCAGACGGGGCTGAACAACGGCAAAGTCGTCAAATTTGCACTGAAGTTCTACAATATCTGGTTTGTATTCGCTGTGGCTGTTGTTTTGATTGGTGTGGCATGGGTGATCTATGTAACTCGCAGAAATTATAAGCCGATTCAGCAGATTGTCACGTTAATCGAAACCGTTGCCTCACAGAAACAGCCAGGCATAACTTATGCCAAGGAGAACGAGTTCCGTTTTATTCAGACGACGCTGGAACAGATGATTGACCAGACGAAGCAGTATCAGGAGGAGTACGAAGAGAATCTGATTCTGAAGAAAAAATACTTCTTTCAGGAGCTGCTGGAAGGGACGAAGGAATTCACTGGTGATGAGCTCGCAGCCGAGATGATCAAGTTTAACCTCCCGCCTTTGGATGACAGATGGACTGTAATGGTCGTGGAGATTGATCGCTATTCCCGCTTTATCGAAGAATACCATGTGCAGGACCAGTCTCTTCTGAAATTTGTATTATCCAGCATCCTGCAGGAGAGCGCCCGCAAGGAGGATACCGAGGTCTGGGCCGAGTGGATCTCGGACCATCGCCTGTATGCCATCCTATGGTTGCCGGAGACGCCGCAGCCGGAGGAGAGCGAGCGCAGACTGTTGTCCGGTTACCTGGAGCAGGTTGAGCAGTATCTGAACTTCACGGTGACCATTGGAATTGGGCGGGTAGCCGTCGATCTGCGCGGCCTCAGGGCTTCCTTCAAGGAAGCAATCCGTGCGCTGGATTACAAAGCGGTATTGGGTTTGAACCGAATCATTCCGTGTGGGGATGTACCAAGTTCAACCAATGACGTGTATGAGTTCCTGAGGACGATATCCCTGTTAGTGCAGGCGATGCGGCTGTCTGATGACGATTGGGAAAAGCATTTTGACAAGCTGTTTGAACAGATCCATGCTTCGGTGTTATCCCGTCAGGAAATCTTGAACACGATCCAGCTGCTGTTCCAACATGTGAACCGTGAATTTGCAGAGCTGCCGCGTGAGTACCACGAGCTGTGGGCCGAGGTCATGGGTCATCTGCTTCGCAATCTTGAAGATTGGGAGACAGCTGAAGATCTGCGGGAATTGTGCCGAGATGGGTTCCGAAAACTTGCCGAGCAGCTGCAGACGCTGCGTTGTACCAAGAAACACCGGACACATATTCTGGAGATTCGCAAGTATATCGAGGAGAATTATAATAATCCCGATCTGTCGCTGAATTATCTAAGTGATCTGTTCGATATTAACCCGAAATATTTAAGCAAGCTTTTCAAGGATGAGATTGGTGAGAAGTTTGTGGACCTGCTGATTAGCCAGCGAATTGAGAAGGCTAAGCAATTGATGCAGGAGACGGACAAGGCCATTCAGGAGATAAGTGAAGAAGTGGGATACACGAATTACAATTCATTCAACCGAGCCTTCAAGAACGTGGTGGGTGTAGCGCCGAGTGATTACCGAAAAGCCATTTGATTTCAATGTAACTGCAAACCAAGCCAAATGCATAAGGAGAATGTGCACATGGATTATAGAGATGCTTCGTTACCTGTCCCCGAACGGGTACAGAATTTACTTGAGCAGATGACTACCGAGGAGAAAATCGGTCAACTGATCCAGCCGATGGGCTGGAAAACGTACCGGAAAGAGTCAGATGGCACCGTACAGGTTACGGAGGAATTCAAAGAAAATATCGCGCAGGGTGGTGTTGGTTCTCTCTACGGTGTCCTTCGTGCTGATCCGTGGACCGAAGTTACGCTGGAGACGGGGTTAACCCCGAGACAAGGGGCCGCTGCCACCAATGAAATTCAGCGCTATGCGATTGAAAATTCGCGTCTCGGCATCCCGATTTTGTTTGGGGAGGAGTGCTCGCATGGCCATATGGCGATCGGGGCAACGGTATTTCCGGTTCCGCTGACCGTAGGGAGCACATGGAACACGGAATTGTACCGCAAGATGTGTGAAGCAATTGCTGTGGAGACCCGCAGCCAGGGCGGGGCAGCAACCTATTCACCCGTGCTGGATGTAGTGCGTGACCCGAGATGGGGACGGACCGAAGAATGTTTTGCGGAAGATCCATATCTGATTGGCGAACTGGCCGTGGAAGCAATCAGGGGATTACAGGGAGAGCGGCTTGATTCTGACCGGACAATTATCGCAACGTTGAAGCACTTTGCGGCTTATGGAAGTTCCGAAGGTGGACGCAATGCGGCTCCGGTACACATGGGCCTGCGGGAGCTGCATGAAGTGGATCTGCTACCTTTCAAAAAAGCGGTGGAAGCTGGGGCCTGCTCTGTCATGACGGCGTACAACGAAATTGATGGCGTGCCCTGCACGTCCAGTACGTATCTGTTGAATGATCTCTTGCGAGAACAATGGGGCTTCGAAGGTTTTGTTATTACCGACTTTGGTGCCATTCAGATGCTGGTCAGCGGACACAACACAGCCGAGAACGGGGAGCAGGCTGTAGCTCAATCCCTTCAGGCAGGTGTGGACATGGAGATGTCCGGATTCATGTACCGTAAACATCTGGCGCAGGCACTGGAGCAAGGATTGATTCGTAATCAGGACCTGGACACGGCGGTATGGCGGATTCTGGAGATGAAGTTTAGATTGGGCCTGTTCGAGCAGCCCTTTGTTGATCCGGACTTCGCAGAGCGGGTGATTGGTTGTAAAGAGCATGTGGAGCTGGCCAGAAAGGCGGCCCAGGAAGGGATTGTTTTGCTCAAAAATGAGAAGGACATCCTTCCGCTAAGCAAGACGAATATGAAGATCGCTGTACTTGGCCCGAATGCCAATCATACGTATAACCAGCTGGGAGACTACACCTCTCCACAGCCGAGTGGACAGATCGTTACGGTGCTTGACGGCATACGCCGAAAGTTTGGTGCAGATGCGGATCACGTATTATATGCGCCTGGTTGCCGGATCAAAGGCGATTCCAGGGAGGGCTTTGCCCAAGCCCTCGCTTGTGCTGAACAGGCCGACGTGATTGTCATGGTCATGGGCGGATCGAGCGCACGCGACTTTGGAGAAGGCACGATTGACCTGCGGACAGGTGCATCGGTTGTTACGGATGATCCATGGAATGACATGGAATGCGGAGAGGGCATCGATCGTTCATCGCTAGATCTCATGGGTGTTCAGCTGGAACTGGTCCAGGAGATACATAAGCTGGGCAAACCCGTGGTTGTCGTGTACATTAACGGACGGCCGATTGCAGAGCCATGGATCGATGAGCATGTCCATGCCATTTTGGAGGCTTGGTACCCGGGACAAGAAGGCGGCAATGCGGTCGCAGATATTTTGTTTGGGGATGTAAATCCATCCGGACGTCTGACGATCTCCATTCCCAAGCATGTGGGCCAGCTCCCTGTGGTTTACAATGCCAGACGTACCCGAGGCAAGAGATATCTGGAGACGGATCTGGAGCCGCAGTATCCGTTTGGCTTTGGGCTCAGCTATACCGAATTCGAATATGATCATGTAAGGGTTGTACCAGAAGTCATCCAGCCGGAGGGAGAGGCTGTAGTCCAGGTGGAGGTCACGAATGCCGGAACGGTCGCCGGAGCTGAAGTTGTGCAATTCTATATAACGGACGAGGCAGCTTCAGTCACCCGACCTGAAATATCACTTAAGGGTTTTCGCAAGATTCACCTGGAGCCTGGAGAGACCCAAACCGTCACATTTCCCGTGAACTCGGAACATTTGCAACTCATGAACTCCCGTCATCAGTGGGTGGTGGAGCCAGGCAAGTGTCGTTTGATGGTTGGTCGCAACTCCCGGGAATGGAGTGCATGCAGTTTACAAGTGCAGAGTGAGGTGGGGCAAGCATGATTCGCATTGGGCGTTTTATAAAGGATATGGCTGAGCAGCAATGGTTAGAGAAGGTGGAGCTGCCAGAATGGCAGATGCAGAAGGCCAAATATATACGGCCTGGAGAATACCGGATGGAGCAGGAAGAAGCCTCTGCCCAATCTGTAGATCCCCTTCACAGCACACACGGAACGACTTATTTTATGAGTAAGCTTCTTCAAATCCCGAGCGATTGGGAGGATCATGCGATTGGGTTGACCTTTGAAGCTGGTGGTGAAGGACTGCTAAAGGTGAACGGCAAGCCGTATCACGGACTGGATCGCAATCATTGGCTGGTGCCACTCCCCAAGAGCCGGGTTGGAGCATCACCGCTGCTGGAGATTGAACTGTATGACCCCATTCCGGAACCACATGACCCACTGAATCGCCAAGCAGTCATTCAGCCGCCGATCCGTGGGATACGTGCAGCCCTGGTACATATTAATCGTCCCTTGCAAAGCCTGATGTACAGCGTGACGGTGCTTGCGGAATCGCTAAAGGCACTGCCGGAGAAAGACTTGAAGTGTAATCGGCTGGTTCGTGCCATCCATCAGGTTATGGATGAGATGTACAACGAGCCTAAGCGTTGGGTTGAGGGAGCGTGGGTACAGCGCTTCGAGCAGTCGCTTGCACATACCGTACAGGAACAGGATCCGGAAGAACAGCGGGATGGTTTCATGCATCTGGTCGGACAGTCACATATTGATATTGCCTGGCTATGGCCTGTACGCGAAACGGTGCGCAAGTCCAGCCGTACCTTCTCCACGATGTGTACCTTGATGGACGAATACCCGGGGTTTGTATATTCACAGAGCCAGCCGCAGCTATATGCCTTCGTAAAGGAGCATTATCCGGATCTCTATGAACGGATCAAGGCTCGTATTGCCGAAGGTCGATGGGAGCTCGTCGGTGGCATGTGGGTAGAGCCTGATCTGAACATTCCGAGTGGTGAGTCTCTGGTGAGGCAAATTTTGTATGGACAGAATTTCTATCAGCAGGAGTTTGGCAAACGCTCAAGCATCGAGTGGCTGCCGGATACGTTCGGCTACTGTGCTTCCCTGCCACAGATGCTGCAGCTCGCCAATATTCCGTATTTCATGACCACCAAGCTCAATTGGAACGACACGAACGCGTTTCCGTACGACCTGTTCGACTGGGTAGGCATTGATGGCACCTCGGTGCTGGCGTATCTCAACCATGGGGTGAATGAACATACGCGGCCCAAGGATGTGGATGAACACTGGCAATCCTATAAACAGAAGGATCTTCATCCGGAGCAAATGCTGCTCTATGGACATGGAGATGGTAGGGGCGGGGTTACGCATGAGATGGTCGAGTTCGCGGAGCGGGCTCAGTTCATGGTTGGACAGCCGATCAGTACATTCAGTACAGCGCAGGCCTTTTTCGAAGGAATTTCAACCAACAATCCGACACTGCCGAAATGGCATGGCGACTTGTATCTGGAGCTGCATCGTGGAACGTATACGACTCATGCCCGAAATAAACGAAGCAATCGCAAGGCAGAGGTATTGTATCGGGACGCTGAGATTTGGGGGCAGTTTGCCGGGGCTCAGGCAGATTGGGTGAAGAGCACCCTGGATGAGGGTTGGAAGCTGATTATGCTTAACCAGTTTCATGATATTATCCCTGGTACGTCCATCCCGGAAGCATATGTCACGTCCACGGAAGAGTACACGAAGGTATTTGAACTGGGGACATCGGCTTTGGACAATACGCTCGGCCACCTTGCGGAGCGCATTGCAACAGAAGGATCAGACGGTGTGCCGTATATCCTTTTCAACAGTCTGGGCTGGGAGCGCGAAGAAGTGGTGACCATTAGCGGTGGAGCTGAGCTAAGTGGTTTGGCGGCGTTTGATCAGCAGGGGAAGCGTCTGGATTGTGATCTGGTGCAAAAGGAAGATGTACTGACTCTGTCTGTCGTTATTCCATCCATTCCGGCTTTTGGTTACACCACGATATGGCTTCGTTCAGACACGAATGCTGTTCCGGCTGTGTTCATGGATGAGACTTTCCCCTCCGTATGGGAAACGGAATTCTACAGGGTTGAATTCAATGAATCGGGCGAGATCACAAGGTGGTATGACAAATCGGTGCAGCGGGATTGGCTGAAGCCGGGGGATAAGGCGAATGAGCTGCAATTTTTCCATGACAAACCAACGTACTGGGATGCCTGGGATATTGATCCCCGGTTCGAATCTCAGCTTGCAGGCAAGGTGCAGTTGATCTCGAGAGAGATCGTACAGCGAGGAGCGACCAAGGATGTACTGCGGTTTCACTGGAAGCTGAACGATTCGGACATCAGCCAGGATATCGTGTTTTACCGTCACCAGCGACGGGTCGATTTCCAGACGAAGGTCAATTGGAAGGAAAGTCATAAGCTGCTGAAAGTAGCCTTTCCGGTGGATCTGGTGTCTGCCAAAGCAACGTATGAAATCCCGTTTGGTTCGCTGGAGCGGCCGACACATAACAACACCAGCTGGGAACAGGCACAGTTTGAGGTCTGTGGGCATCGATGGGCAGATGTCTCCGAAGGGAATAGCGGCGTAAGCCTGCTGAATGATTGCAAGTATGGATACGACATCAAGGGTCAGACGATCCGGCTGTCCTTGCTGCGTGCTCCGAGGTGGCCGGACGAACATGCTGATCAGGGTGAGCATGAATTTACATATTCATTATTGCCACATGAGGGAGATTGGCGGACCGCCGGGGTCGTTCGTCGGGCGATGGAGCTGAATCATCCGGTACAGACTGTTGCAGCAGGAAGACATGCGGGCGTATTACCTGCTGAACATGCCTGGATTGATTACCAGAGCGAGCATGTCATTTTGGATACGGTTAAGGCTTCAGAAGATGGTTCGGGAACGGTACTTCGTTTCTATGAATCGTCAGGAGGTCGGGAGACGGTTCGGGTTCAGTGGAGAGATCAGCATGTGAAGGCATCCATGATCAATCTGCTGGAGGACGAAATCGAACAACTGGCCTCTCAGGATGGAGCATTCGAACTGACGTTTAAACCATATGAGATTAAATCGGTGAAGCTTGTATCGGTAAATTGAGGATTAGACGGGTATAGCGATGACAACGTCGGACATACACGTAAGTAGAGTACTGTAACAAAATTGCCTTTCGATGTGACGGCGATTCGTACTTTAGTTATGATGAGGTAGAGTCGCTTCTCTACCATTTGCGAGCATGTCTTGAAGAAGGGCTTGCAGTATCCTGTTTTGAAAAATTCGAGTTCAGCGGGAGGGCATGACATGACATTAACGAACAAGATCGGTGTAATCGTGGACAGCTTCGGAGTAGGGGTACGTGAAGGGCTGAATAAAGCCAAGGATGTGGGTGCAGAAGGGGTGCAGATCTACGCCGTCAAGGGAGAGATGGATCCTGAAAACTTGTCGCCTGCGGCACGCAAGGAGCTAAGAAGTTATATTGATTCTCTGGGTCTGGAAATTTCAGCATTGGTTGGCGATCTGGGTGGCCATGGATTTCAGGTGAAGGAAGATAATCTGTGGAAAGTGGAGAAGTCCAAACGAATCGTTGATCTGGCTCTTGATCTTGGCACCAATATCGTTACGACCCACATTGGAATTGTTCCACATGATCCTGCATCAGAAGTGTATGCAACACTGCATGCGGCTTGTGAAGAGCTGGGCCAGTATGCCAAAAGTGCTGGTGCATACTTTGCGATTGAGACAGGACCGGAGACGGCAGCCGACTTGAAGAGATTTCTGGATACCCTCTCGACGAATGGGGTTTCGGTCAATTTTGACCCGGCGAACATGGTGATGGTGACCGGCGATGATCCGGTCCAAGGGGCTCGTTTGCTGAAGGACTACATCGTGCATACCCATGTGAAGGATGGCGTGCGCCTGAGGGAAGTGGATCCAAGGGATGTATACGGTGCGGTGGGCTACGCGCCTATGGACCATGAGAAGATTGCCGACATGGTATCGTCGGGGACATTTTTCCGCGAGGTGCCGCTTGGAGAGGGCAGTGTGGATTTTGACCGTTACTTTGCTGCCCTTCAGGAGATTGGTTACACAGGGTACCTGACGATTGAACGCGAAGTGGGCGACCAGCCTGAACAGGACATCCGCAAGGCAGTTGAATTCATCAAACAATACCGCTAGGGAGCTGAGAAGATGAAAGTGGGCCTGAGTACGTATAGCTTGTTGAACGATTTGAAGTCGGGAGAAATGACGGTTCTGGATGTGATCGACTGGATTGCGGCAAATGGTGGCGAGCATATGGAAATGGTCCCATACGGCTACACGGTGGAGGATAACCATGAGCTTGCCGATGCGATCCGGGAGCGAGCGGCTTCCGCAGGCATTGAGCTGTCCAACTACTCGATGCCAGCCAACTTTGTACAGGAGACCGAGGAGGCGTTTGAAGAAGAGATGGCTCGGGTCAAAAGGCATGTCGATGTGGTACACCGAATGGGTGTCAAACATATGCGTCATGACGTCACGGCATTTACTTTGCCGAAGGAAAACATGACCATTGCCTGGTTTGAGCAGCATCTGCCGCTCATGGTTCGAGGAAGCCAGATTATTGCCGATTATGCCGCGCAGTTTGGCATCACAACGACGATTGAGAATCACGGCTTCAGTGTTCAGGCGAGCGATCGTGTGCAGCGGGTGCTGCAGGCCGTGGACCGGCCCAATTTCAAAACCACACTGGATATCGGCAACTTCATGTGTGTGGATGAGAATCCGATAATTGGAGTCATGAAGAACCTGCCTTATGCCTCTCTGGTGCATTTTAAGGACTTCTACTTCCGCCCGTATGACGAACATCCGGGGGCAGGAGAGTGGTTTACCACGTCCAATGGTAATTTCCTGCGTGGAGCCATTGTTGGACATGGGGATATTCCGATTCGCAAAATTGTAAAACTGATTAAGGATTCCGGTTATGACGGAAACATCACGGTGGAATTTGAAGGCATGGAAGAATGCAAATCCGCATCCAAAATCGCCATGGACAACCTGCGCCGGTTTTGGGAAGAAGCATAAGCAATTATTCTATTTCAGTATCAGGGCCACTTTATATGGAAGTGGCTCTTTTGGCGCGTTTTTTTTGGCAATATTGATGCAGTCCTCATTGCCGGGCATACTCTCGCAAAGCTAACATAAATTGGTTCTATGTAAGGATGAAGTTACGATCATCACAAGTATGGTATACTTAATCTATTCAGCCTGGGAAAGTACTGGCTATGGATGGGAGAGATCGCTGATCTATGCAGGTATTCGAGGACTGGAATCAGAAGGTGAAGAAAACATTTAATGCGACAAACCCGGCGGTTGTACTGACGGTTTCGGAGGCAGGCAGTTTGCTCGGTTTATCCAAGGATCAAATGAAACTGTACGTGGATAAGAACAAGTTAACCAAGGTGCCCATTATGCGAAGCGTACACAGGTATCTGTTGCTGAAAAGCGAGGTTGACGATATCGTCAAAACGAATAAATCCATATGATCCTGATATCAGCCATTTTACCGACATGTGTATCGGGAGAGTGGTTGTTTTTTTTGTAATTTGATGCAGGCAGCCTGGTCTAGAACAGGGGATAAGATGTGGGAGGAATGGGTATTGCTTAAAAAAGGAAATACCTGCTTGTCAAAGGACAACCTGTCATATATACTCATGTCGCAAGCGGCATGAATGGTTTAAAAACATGAGCATAGGGAGATGAAAAACGCATGGCGATTAGTTTGAATGTGTATCTTGTAACGGATGGAAATGGACAAGAAGCAGTAGCGTTCTATAAAGAGGTATTTAACGCAGAAGTGTTGGCAGTTCAGACGTTTGGTGAAGGTCCATCCAATCCGGACCATCCGATTCCGCCAGAAGCCAAAGATCGCATCATGCATGCTTCCCTGCAAATTGGAGGATCTGTGCTCATGCTGTCGGATACGTTCCCGGGCATGCCCCATGTCATTGGTAACAACATTAGTGTTACCGTGAATACGGATACTGCAGATGAAGCCAAACAAATCTTCAATAGACTGCAAGAAGGCGGAGAGGTGAAAATGCCGATCCAAGAGACGTTCTGGAGCCCAGCCTACGGCATGGTTACGGACAAGTACGGTGTTCAGTTTCAAATTAGCTGTACTCCCAGCCAAGCGTAGCCATTCGCCTTCGATTTACCCTTGAAAAAGCAAAAGACCTTCAGTGCCTGATTTCATCACGCAAGCTGGAGGTCTTTTTTGGGTTAGACTTGTTTCTGAATCTTGGACGGGTTGTTAATTTTATAGGGAACAGGATTTCGAGTCAGTTTCTTTTTAATCATTTTTGCTTCAAACGTAAGTACATCGCCAACTTCAAGTTCCTGCTTTTTCATCGTGGCACTGTGACTGGACCAGGCTTCGCCAATCTCAACGCGCTCAGGCTCGGTAATCGCTACTTCTTCATAGATGATAACTTCATCGTCATTATCAGAGAAGTGGTTGGGAACCGTTGTAAATTCCTTCACGACCGCAGTCATTTTTACTTTACCTTCAGGAAGGTCAATCTTGACGGATTTGGCTTTGCTGGCCGTCTTCGCTTTCGGTTTGGCTTCACTGCTTGTCCCGCCTTGAGGTCCTACATATTCTTCCACCAGCCCATCCGGATCTCCCTTCAGGCCGGTATGGCTTCCTTCTTCATCAATATCCATGTCATTCAGATCGGATGGAATATCGTTTGATTCAGACACTGGATCTGCGACCGAAACAGCTTCAGGGCGAGGCGTCACTTCTGTTTTGGATGCGGCAGAAGGTTCATTTCCCTTCTCAGCTCCTGCTCCCGTCACGGATCTTATGTTATAGCTTGATGCCTGCATCTCTTTCAGATAAGAGGGGTGAATGCAGTGTTTCTGTTCATTATCCAGTTGAATGACTGCTGCCATGTGATCGACAAAGCCAATGATGGTGCAGGGTACGTTGAGTCCGTTTCCTTTATAGTAGAAGGTTTTGAGCTTGGTTGCTTTTCCTGAAAGCAGGCCCCACTCCTGGCATTTTTCAATGAGCTCTTCATCGTTCTCGAAGGGGGTGTAATGCTGCGGTTCAATCATAAAAGCGTATGTCATATCGAAATTTCCGCCTTTCCAATCGGTTCTCCATTCATCGTTTCCAAATTACAATCAGTGTATCACAAATATATACCCGAGGATGCATATTATAAAAGCGCCCTCGCGGGCGCCTGTGATATAATTTGTTAAAGATAACGGGTGGGAGTCGCGGCGCAGCCTTCTGTCCAGAAAGGATGATCTGAATGGAGAAAAAAGTGAATCACCAGGCCCTTTGGCTTGGAGTGGGCGTTGCGCTTGGGGTCAGCATTGGTACGGCTACGAATCAGATTGCACTTGGCATTGCTTTTGGCGTGGCTCTCGGAGTTGTGATCGGTTCGGTGGTTAGCAAACGGACAAATGCTGGTATGGAAGATCTGCTAAGCGAACATGTCAGCGAACTCCGCAAACCAGACGACTGGGAAGAGGCGCTTCAACGTTCGGAAGATCATCCGGTGCTAATCCTGAAGCACAGCACGACTTGCCCAATCAGTGCAAGGGCATACAGAGAGTTTATGGCGTTTGTGGGCTCGAATGCGTCAGACCCCAAACAGCAGATGGACTATCATATTGTCAAAGTCATTGAAAATCGTCCGCTTTCTCGCCGTATTGCGGAGGAGACAGAGGTTCACCACGAATCACCGCAGGTATTGCTTCTGGACCAGGGGCAGGTGATGAAACATACATCTCATGGCAAAATCACGAAAAAGAGATTGCTGCAATGGACGCAGAATCCCTTTGGTTAAAGATCATACCACCCGATAGACCCGTTTTCTTCAGCCCATGGCGAAGGAGCGGGTCTATTTTTACGCTTTTTTTACACCCTGGCAGGGATTTCTTTACCCCCTTTTTACAGCGTTCCGGTATAAGATTTTACACGTAGCAGGTTGGGAGAACGGTAGAGAGAGGGAGGAATGGTAACGGTGAACGATGCTGCGATGATCGGATTGGTTGTGCTGCTGTTCGTGGTGTTCTGGGGTTTCGTTAAATTCTGTGAGAGAGCCTAGGGCCTGGGGCCGGAGAGGGGAAGATGCATGTGACCGTCATTGGAGTGATTGTGCTGGCACTCGTGATCTATCTGGGCTACGTGCTGGTGAAACCGGAGAAATTCTGATTCATTCGGATCGTGATTAGGGAGGAACTATGGATATGGGTAGCGGTTTATTACAAGTGGCAGTCACACTGCTGATTATTATACTGCTGGTAAAACCGGTGGGGAGTTATCTGGTGAACGTATTCGGCGGTCAGCGAACCGGATTAGACCGGATTTTTGGCGGACCTGAGCGAGTGCTGTATCGATTGATGGGGGTACGGGAGAATGAGTCGATGGGCTGGAAAAAGTACCTGTCGGCCGTGCTCATATCCAACTTCGTGATGCTGATTTTAATGTTTCTGGTGCTGCGGCTGCAGCAATTTTTGCCGCTCAACCCGGATGGCATCAGCAACATGCCTGCGGCGCAGGCGTTTAACACGGCTGTATCCTTCATGACCAACACCAACTGGCAGTCGTATACGGGCGAGAGTGCCCTCTCGTATCTGTCACAGATGCTGGCTGTGACGTTCCCGATGTTTACATCGGCTGCAACGGGATTTGCAGTGGCTATTGCGTTCATACGCGGATTGATAGGTCGTAGAGATGAACTGGGAAACTTTTATGTCGATCTGGTACGGTCGATAACGAGAATCTTTTTGCCGCTAAGCTTCATTGTGGCGTTATTTCTGGTCTTTCAGGGTGTACCGCAGACCCTGGCAGGGGCAGTGAATGCAACTACGCTGGAAGGTGCAGAGCAGACAATCACCCGTGGACTTGTTGCTTCGCTGGAGTCGATCAAACACATCGGAACGAACGGCGGCGGCTGGTTCGGAACCAATGCGGCTCATCCATTTGAAAATCCAACCGCGCTGGCGAATTTGGTTCACATTGTCTGCATGATGCTGCTGCCGACTGCGCTGGTGTATGCCTTCGGACTGATGGTGAACAACCGGAAGCAGGGCTGGGCGCTTTTTGCGGCGATGAGCTTTCTGTTTCTGGTGATGCTTACAACCGTATTTGTTTCGGAATATCGCGGGGTGCCCGCACTGGATGCTGTCGGTGTTCAAGGCAACATGGAGGGAAAAGAGGTCAGGTTCGGGATATCCGAATCGGCGTTATTCACGGCAGTGACCACAGCTGCGACAACGGGATCGGTCAACAATATGCATGAGTCGCTCACTCCGCTCGGCGGAATGGTGGCACTGGCTGAAATGATGCTCAACAACGTCTTTGGCGGCAAAGGGGTAGGTTTGCTCAACGGATTGCTCTACGTCATTCTGGCTGTGTTTATTTCTGGACTGATGGTCGGACGGACACCTGAGTTTTTGGGCAAAAAAATTGAGGGGAAGGAAGTGAAGCTTGCATCGATTGCGCTGCTGATTCATCCCCTGATTATTTTGGCCCCCACTGCGCTGGCGCTCATACGACCGGAAGCTGCAGCCTCGATCTCGAATTCAGGCATGCATGGCCTGACCGAGGTGCTCTATGCTTTTGCATCGGGGGCTGCCAATAACGGGTCGGCCTTTGCCGGACTGAATGCCAATACGGACTTTTACAATATCGCCATTGGTGTGGTGATGCTCCTGGGAAGGTACATTTCCATGATTGCCATGCTCGCGATTGCAGGCTCACTGGCGACCAAACGAATAGTTCCTGTAACAACGGGTACACTTCGGACGCACACACCCCTTTTTGCCGGAATACTGGTGATGATGATTGTTGTAGTCGGAGCGCTTACCTTTTTTCCATCACTGGCGCTTGGACCGATCGCTGAACATTTGGCGATGATCCGGTAATGGACGGCGTATGGAGAGGTTACGGAGAGTATAGGAAGGACGTCAAGCATGGAGGTGCACGAAGATAATGGCAGCGATAGAGCGAAAGAAGGAACATAGGGTGGAAGGAATAGATCAAGAAACGTTTAAACCAACTGGCAAGGGTGTGGGTAAGGACAGTGGTCCCCAACATCATCGTCAACCCAAGAGGACAATAAGCAGGGATATCGTGCGTCAGGCGTCTCTGGATGCCTTTAAGAAGCTTAATCCGGTCGTCATGATCAAAAATCCTGTCATGTTTATCGTGGAAATCGGTACGTTCATCACATTGCTGTTATGTATCAATCCAGATTTTTTTGTTGCATCGGAAGCCGGTCGGGGATACAACATTGCGGTGTTTCTCATTTTGTTGTTTACCTTGCTGTTTGCGAATTTTGCCGAGGCGCTGGCTGAAGGACGAGGCAGAGCCCAGGCAGATACGCTGCGCAAGACGAAATCAGATACGACTGCAAAATTGGTGCAGAAGGATGGAACAACCAAGCAAGTATCCGGGGCACAATTGAAAAAAGGAGATATCGTCCGTGTGGAAGCGGGAGAACTGATTCCCACGGACGGTGAGATTATCGAAGGGCTGGCCTCCATTGATGAATCGGCCATCACAGGTGAGTCTGCTCCCGTCATTAAGGAAGCTGGCGGTGATTTCTCTTCCGTTACGGGAGGCACACGGGTCACTTCCGATTACATCGTTATCCGTGTGCAGACCGATCCGGGAGAATCCTTTCTGGACCGAATGATCTCTCTGGTCGAGGGTGCACAGCGCCAGAAGACACCGAATGAAATTGCGTTGACCACCCTGCTGGCCGTGTTGACCCTGATCTTCCTGATTGTCATCCTGACGATGGTGCCGATGGCAAATTATCTCGGAATACAGCTTGATCTGGCTACACTGATCGCGCTGCTGGTTTGTCTGATTCCGACAACGATTGGCGGATTGCTGTCTGCCATTGGGATTGCGGGGATGGACCGAGTCACCCAGTTCAACGTACTCGCCATGTCAGGGAAAGCGGTGGAAGCAGCAGGGGATATTGATACATTAATTCTCGACAAAACCGGAACGATTACGTACGGGAACCGCATGGCATCCGAGTTTGTCCCCGTTCAGGGTGTAACTTTGCAGGAGATGACCCGGGCGGCGCTGCAGGCTTCGGTACGAGACGAGACACCGGAAGGGCGCTCCGTGGTGGAGCTTGCTGGCAAGCAGGGTGAGAGCTGGATGGAGCAGGAGTATGCAGGTGCGGAAAATGTGGAGTTTACCGCCGAGACTCGGATGTCCGGTCTCAACCTCGGCAGCGGAACGCAGATTCGGAAGGGTGCAGTGGATGCCATCAAGCGCCATATTGTCTCACGTAGTGGGCGAATTCCCACCGATCTGGATGACATCGCTAATCGCATTGCCAAGGCTGGGGGCACACCGCTTGCCGTTGCGATCGATGACCGGATTTACGGTGTAATCTATCTGAAGGATACGGTGAAGCCCGGACTGAAGGAAAAATTCGCCGAGATGCGATCCATGGGCATCAAAACGATCATGTGTACAGGTGACAACCCACTTACGGCGGCTACGATTGCCCTGGAAGCGGGCGTGGATGACTTTATTGCTGAAGCGAAGCCGGAAGACAAGATTACTGCGATCAAAAAAGAGCAGCAGGCGGGCAAGCTCGTCGCCATGACCGGCGACGGTACCAATGATGCGCCTGCCCTGGCGCAGGCCGATGTGGGCCTTGCGATGAATTCGGGTACCATGGCGGCCAAGGAAGCGGCCAACATGATTGACCTGGACTCCGACCCGACCAAGCTGCTGTCGGTTGTCTCCATTGGGAAGCAGCTGCTGATTACACGCGGCGCGCTGACAACCTTTTCGATATCGAACGACATTGCGAAATACTTTGCCATTATCCCGGCCATGTTTATTGTGGCCATGCCGCAGCTCCAGGCGTTGAATATTATGAATCTGGCGTCACCGCAATCGGCCATTCTGTCGGCACTTATTTTTAACGCAATCATTATTCCGCTGCTGATTCCAATTGCCATGAAGGGTGTGAAGTACCGGGCCATGTCAGCCGAGCGGCTGCTCGGACGTAATGTGTTGATCTATGGCGTGGGTGGCGTGATTGTGCCGTTTATCGGGATTAAGCTGATTGACCTGATCCTTTCGGGGCTTCATCTGGTGTGATACTAACCCATACAAATTGGAATTCCCTTTTACACGATAACGGAGAGGGCAGAAAAAACCTGGAGAAGCGAAGCGTTCGCCTTTATCCCCATATTTTCACCTTGGGAATTGTGATCAAAAAATCTGGGGGTAACAGCGATCGGAAGGTTGTTCTGACCGCGCAGTGCGCTAGTGTAAGAAATTGATTCAAATTTACCAATAACAAATTCAGGATGTGACTGATATGAAAACAATACTGCCTGCCATCCGCTTATCCATCCTCCTTATGCTGATCTGCGGCGTGGTGTATCCGCTGGTGACGACTGCTGCGGCACAGCTGCTCTTTCCCACCGAGGCTGGAGGCAGCCTGATTACGCAAAATGGGAAAGTCATCGGTTCATCGCTGCTGGCACAGGAAGTGAAATCGCCGGCCATGTTCCAGCCCCGGGCATCGAGCGCAGGTTATGATCCAACGACATCGGCAGGCTCCAATCGGGCCGTCGCTTCGGAGGAGTATATTGGCGAGATAACAGAGAAGGCAGCCCAGCTCAGACAGGAAAATCCGGCATTGCAGCAAATTCCTGCGGACCTGGTGACCGGATCAGGATCAGGTCTTGATCCGGACCTTTCGCCAGAAGCAGCCAAGGCGCAGATTCCGCGGATTAGTCAGGCGACTGGCCTTAGTGAGCAGCAGCTCTCAAAACTCGTGGAAGCTCATATTCAGGGACGCCAACTCGGCATATTCGGTGAGCCGCGTGTGAACGTGACTGCGCTGAATCTGGCGCTGGCAGCAGAGCTGAAATAATTGCGGGAACGGCCCTGACCTTAAGGCGATACACGATGAATTTATAGTGGAGCATAGCCACAGGGTCAGAGCCCTATCCCTAATCAAAATGCAGAGATGTATATGTGAATCACTGTCGTTCAGCTATACTTGGCCTTCTTCCAGGTTTTCGGAGGGGGCTTTCTCCATTTTTGATCCAAGGCGTGGGAAGGGGGAATAAGCGGATGGGTGACGGCTTCAAGCGCAAATCGCCGGAGGACATTCTGAAGATGATTACAAAGCTGCAGCAGGGTACGCTCACCATCTACATCGGTCCGGTCAGCGGCTCTGGTAAGACATATCATATGTTAAGAGAAGGAAACACGCTGCGCCAGCAAGGCATCGATGTGGTCATCTGCGCTGTGTCGACCATGCAGAGACCCGAGACTGTGGAACAGCTTGGTGAGCTGGAACGAATTCCGAGTATTCATTGGCACCGGCAGAGAGATGGCATGGAGATGAAGGATTTGAATCTGGAGGCTCTGCTGGAGCGCAACCCGGAAGTGGTGCTCGTCGACGGACTGGCGCATAGAAACCGGGAGGGGGCTCTTCACGCGACCAGGCTGGAGGATATTCAGTATTTGCTGCAGCACAATATCAGCGTGATCACCACGGTCAATGTCTACGAGCTGGAGGGTTATACCCAACTGGCCCGGAAACTCACAGGCGTTGCAGCTGAGCATACGGTTCCTGCGGGTACCCTTGAATTGGCCGATGAAGTGAAGCTGATCGATGTCACACCGGAAACGGTGTTGACCCGGCTTGCTGAAGGACATCTGAAAGGTCACGAGGGGGAAGCTGTGTTCAGGCAAGGTAATCTGGGCATTTTGCGGGAACTGGCACTAAAACTGGTTGCCGAAGGGGTCAATGAATCGCTGCGTGAACACCGGGAAGAGATGGGGATCACCATGACAACAGGCATCATGGAACGGGTTCTGGTATCGACCCAATATCACTGGAACGGATCCATCTACATTCGGCGGGGACAACAGATTGCCAAGAGACTGAATGGGGATTTATGCGTGGTGACTTTTCGCGACAGGAAGCAGGTGCTAACCAAGGAGGCTGCTGTTTTTCGCCGTAACATGATCAAGCTGGTGGAGAAGTTCGGAGGAGCATTCGAGGAATTGTCTATGACACACCGCCGCACGATTCCATCGACCCTGGCACGTTATGCAGCTCAGCACCAGATTACCCGTATTGTAATGGGGCACTCGCGGCATACCCGCTGGCAGGAGCTATGGCAAGGTTCAGTCATCAATTCGCTCCTGCACAGATTTCAGGGAGTCGACCTGTTCCTGCTGGCAGATCGGACCGAGCTGGATGGTGAACGGGTGCTCCCGGCAAAATTGCCGGATACCCGGAGCACAACCTATCGCAGATTAAGTGAACAGGAAATGAAAAAACAGATCGGCCAAATTCGGCGCGGCCAATTCAAGGTGTACATCGGCGCAGCCCCCGGTGTAGGCAAAACCTATATGATGCTGCGGGAAGGGAATGATCTGCTCCGCAAAGGCATTGATGTCCGGATCGGCTTGCTGGAGACGCACGATCGGGCCGGGACGATGGAACAGATTGGGCAGCTTTCCGTTATACCACGCATGAGTCGGACCTATCAGGGAGTAGCTCTGGAGGAGATGGATACGCAGGCTATTCTTCATCTATGTCCGGAAGTGGTGCTGGTGGATGAACTGGCACATACCAATGTGCCCGGAAGTATACACCAAAAGCGCTACGAAGATGTGCTGCAGCTGCTTGATGCAGGCATCTCGGTAATTACGACGGTCAACGTGCAGCATCTCGAAAGCCTGAATGATGCCGTGGAGCACATTACGGGCATTAGAGTCAGAGAAACGGTGCCGGATCAAATTCTGCAGATGGCGAATGAGGTACAGTTGATCGATGTCGCTCCACGGGCCTTGCGGCAGCGCATGCGGGAGGGTAAAATCTATGCAGCAGCCAAGGTGGAGCAGGCCCTTGCGAACTTCTTTCGCATCGGCAACCTGATTGCATTGCGAGAGCTTGCCCTGCGTGAACTGGCCGACGATGTGGATGAGCGGTTGGAAGCGCAGGAACGCAAAAGTGCACTCCGGGGTCCTTGGCGGAGACAGGAAGTAGTCTTTGTCTGTGTAAGCAGTGACAAACAAGCGGAGCGGCTAATTCGCCGCGGATTCCGCACCGCCTATCGGTTGAAAGCCGTTTGGCATGTACATCATGTCCATGTAGGCAGGGCCATGAGTGATGAAGCAAAGTGTCAGCTGGAAGTACTGAAACAGTTAACTGAGAGGCTGGGCGGCCAATTTCATATTCATCACAGTCGGAGACTGAGCGAAGTACCGGTCATTTTGACAAGCAAGGCAGCGGAAGCGAAGGCAACGCAGCTGGTGGTTGGTCAAGCGAAAAGGCTCTGGTGGCTGAATGGCTATAGGGGTGCCGGGTCGGTGGTCCATAGGCTTGTCCAATTGTCCAGACATATGGATGTATTGATAGTTGCAGATTATAATTATGATCCTAGCGGGATGTGAAAAGTACGGTGTCTGAACGAACCAAGGTGGAAGAAGGATTAACCCGTGTGCTCCGGGTTCCCAAATATATATGGGTCACGATTGGAATTACCTTGTTAACCCCTCTGCTTCATGTCATTGGCATGAGTAATGATCTGGTTAACGTATCGCTTATTTACCTGTTTCCCATTTTGGTGAGTGCGGTCTTCTGGGGGCTGGGACCGGCAATCTACGCAGCAAGTCTGAGTGTTCTGATGTTTGACTTCTTTTTTGTGCCTCCGAATCTCAGTTTTACCGTTGCGGATCTGCGATATATTTTTTCTTTTGTGGTGTATTTGGCAGTAGCCGTGTTAACCGCGACACTTTCCAGCCGTTTGCGGCAGCAGCTGGAGATGGTAAAGCAGCGCGAAGCCACAACGAATTCATTGTATGCGCTAAGCCGCCAGATGACGGCCGTTACCGATCTGGACACCCTGCTGAACCATATTGCAAACCAGGTATCGCACACAATTGGTACCGAGGCTGCGGTATATTTGCCGGATGCTCATGGTGAACTGACAATAACGACATCCGCTGAGGATCATGTTACCACTAGCTGGGGTGAAGAGGAGTCGGAAATCGCGATTGCCAAATGGGTGTATAGAACTGGTGAAACCGCCGGAAGAGGATCTTCCAGCCTGCGGGAATCGTCCGGTCTATACGTACCCTTGCGTACGGAAAACCAGATTCACGGCGTGCTTGCAGTCCGTCTGGAAACCGGTGATGTCCGGGAACAGCGGGAACAACTGCAATTGCTGGAGGCTTGTGGAGGACTGGCTGCCAGTGCGATTGCTCGTGTAAAACTCGCGGAGGAAGCGAGGCTTGCACAGCTAACGGCTGAATCAGAGCGGATTCGCACAGCCTTGCTGGACTCCGTGTCTCACGAACTGCGAACACCCTTAACTGCAATAATCGGGTCCGCTACAGGATTGATCGAAAATGACGCCATTTTTACCCCCGAGGATCGGAAAGAGTTGACGGGCAACATTCGGGATGGTGCCATGCGCATGAACCGGCTGGTGACCAATCTGCTGGGCATGGTGAAACTGGAGAGCGGCATGCTGCAGCTGCGAAGGAAATGGTGTGACGTGGGAGACATGATCAGTGTGGTATTGGTGCAGGTTCGGGAATTCAGCAAGCACCGCACCATTCGTGTGGATTTGCCTGAACAACCGTCATTTATATGTGGTGATGAAATTTTACTGGAACAAGTACTGGTCAATGTAGTCAGCAATGCCATTAAATACTCTCCTGATTATAGCGAGATTGTAATTACCGTTACGGTAGATGAGAACAATGCCAAGCTGACCATCGTGGTGGCCGATGCAGGTATGGGTATCCCTGATATAGATAGGGAGCGGATATTTGAAAAGTTTTACCGGTCGGAATCCTCCCGGCATGTTACAGGCACAGGGCTGGGACTGGCCATATGCAAAGGAATTGTCGAAGTCCACGGAGGAACGATTGGAACAGAGCCCAATCCAGGAGGCGGAACAAGAGTAAGCATCTGTTTACCAATGGAAGTGCCTGATGCATTATTTCCCTATATGGAACAAGGAGAGGTTGAGTAACATGACGTCACCGCAAGGCGCACGCATACTGGTTATAGATGATGAACCACAGATCCGCAAACTGTTGAAGGTGACTCTGCAGGCACATCAATTCGAAATTCACGAATGTGGAGATGGGGAAGAGGCTGTCATTCAGGCCAGTATCGTTCATCCGGATCTGATCGTTCTTGATCTGGGTCTGCCTGGAATGTCGGGAATGGATGTGCTGCATCGTGTCCGCGAATGGTCCCAGGTGCCCATTATTGTACTGACTGCGAAGGAACGCGAGGAAGACAAAATTGCTGCGCTTGACGGCGGAGCCGATGATTATGTAACCAAGCCGTTTGGCATGGGAGAACTGGTTGCCCGAATTCGGGTTGCACTCCGCCACGTGGCCAGAACAACGGATGAACCTGTACTGCGTTTCGGGTCCCTCACCATGGATCTGGCACAAAGGCAGGTGGAGCTGGACGGTTTGCCGATCAAATTAACACCAACGGAATACGACATGCTCAAGGTTCTTGCTTCCAACGCCGGAAAAATCATTACCCAACGCCAGCTGCTGCAGCAGGTGTGGGGCGGGCATCATCACGAATCGGATAGTCATTATCTGCGGGTCTATGTGGGTCATCTGCGCAAAAAATTAAAGGAGGATCCTACGCAGCCGCGGTTTATCCAGACCGAGCCGGGAATTGGCTATCGCTTTTTGCTTCAGGATTAGATTGAATAGTAATAAGGTGCATTCAATAAAAGCGCCGGAGCCTCCTGGGATTACAGAGGACTTCGGCGCTTTCCTGATCATCAAGTGGATAATACCTTCTTGGGCACTAGGAAGTGTATTTCGGTAACCAGTCGCCATGGGCCTCGATCAGTTCATCACACATGGCGACGATATCATCGATGGATAGTTCGGCGGCGGTATGTGGATCCAGCATGGCTGCATGATAGATATGTTCCTTTTTGCCCGTCATGGCTGCTTCAATGGTCAGCAGTTGGGTGTTAATATTGGTACGGTTCAATGCCGCCAGCTGCGGAGGCAGGTCGCCGATATAGGTTGGGCTAATCCCGGATCCGTCGACGAGACATGGAACCTCAACACAGGCCTCACGAGGCAGGTTGGTGATCAGTCCGGTATTCATTACATTTCCGCCGATTTTGTACGGACGGTCCGTTTCCATCGCTTCCATGATGTGCGAAGCGTATTCACGGCTGCGGGTATGTTCAATATTTTCACTGGCAAACAGCTTCTCGCGCATTTCCTTCCAACCTTCAATCTGGTTCACGCAGCGGCGCGGATACTCATCCAGCGGGATGTTGAAGCGTTCGATCAATTCCGGATAATTACGTTTGATAAAATAAGGGTGGTACTCGGCATTATGCTCGGAAGACTCCGTTACGTAGTATCCAAAACGATTCATCAGCTCGAAACGCACCATATCATGATGCTGTTCCTTCTGCTTCTCTCTCGCGAGGCGTTTAATCTCCGGATACAGGTCCTGGCCGTCCTTAGTCACTTCCAGCAGCCAAGCCATATGGTTGATGCCTGCAACTTTTGCGACTACGCCTGTCTGATCCATCCCCAGCGCCTCAAACAGATGGGGCACACATACCTGCACGCTATGGCACAGACCTACCGTTTTAATTCCTCCATGCACGTTCATGACATTGGTCAGTACGGCCATGGGATTGGTGTAGTTCAGGAACCAGGCGTCAGGGCACACTTCCTGCATGTCCCGGGCAAAATCGAGCATGACTGGAATGGTACGCAAATTGCGGAAGATTCCGCCAATGCCGAGTGTATCGGCAATCGTCTGACGCAGTCCGTATTTTTTCGGAATTTCAAAGTCCGTGATCGTGCACGGATCATATCCGCCCACTTGAATCGCGTTAATGACATATTTGGCACCGCGCAGCGCTTCTTTGCGGTCCGTATATTTTTTTACAGCACAACGGCTTCCGAGAGAACGACCCATACTGGTCAGCAGTCGCTCCGAATCATTCAACCGCTCGGCATCGATATCATACAAGGCCAATTCAAAATCCTGCAGTGCTTCGGTCATCATGACATCACCCAATACATTTTTGACAAAAACGGTGCTGCCCGCACCGAGAAACGTAATTTTGTTCATCTCAAGTCCAGCCTCCCTGAATAATGGTGTACCCCAACTATAGGCCGATTCGGTATGTATAACTATGGTTCAACCTCTCTCAAACATGGCATAATCCCATTTTTAGTATCGCTTTCAGCTGATATTTCCCTGGTTCACCTGTTATAATTTAAAATGAGAAAAAAGGATACGGGTGAAGGGAAGGAGTGGAAGGATGACACCGATTGAGTTTAATGTGCTGCCCATGGACTGGACGCAGATGGAGCTGGTGCTGTTGTTTTTCGGCTGGCAAGCCTGCGATCCTTCTCATTATTGGGGTCCAGGGGTGCGAGATTCCTATGTGGTTCATTACATTCATGAGGGATGGGGAACGGTTCATATGGAGGATAAGGAATACCGGCTGACCCAGGGTCAGGGCTTCGTCATTCTCCCGGATACCATTATCCATTATGAGGCCGATGCGAAGGAGCCATGGACGTACTCCTGGTTCGGGTTTAAGGGCGTCCATGCCAAGACATTCATGCAGCGGGCAAAACTGAGTCCGGCACATCCTGTATTTGATGCCAGAGATCCTAAGGTAATAGATGGTTTGTATGCAGACATGACTCAGGCCTCATCACGCAATGGCGGAGATGTATTTAGCCAGAGTCTGTTATACCGGTTAATTGCCGAACTGATATCCTCCTCACCTGAAGAAGAGAAGACGCGGCGTCCCCTGTCCACCAAGGATGAATACATCAGGCAAGCCGTCCAGTTCATGGAGAACAGGTACAGCCAAAAGACTTCGATCCTTGATATTGCGCAGTCCGTGCGTTTGGATCGTACATATCTGTCCGGTCTTTTTAAGGAGAAGTACGGGAAGTCGCTGCAGGCATTCTTTCTCGAATACCGGATGAATCGTGCGGCAGAGCTGCTGCAAAGTTCAACGTTATCCGTAAGCGAGGTTGCCCATTCGGTGGGCTACACGGATCCGCTGTTATTTTCCAAGATGTTCAAGCGAGTGACAGGAGTGTCCCCCAAGGGATCAAGAGAACGAGGTTAGCCTGCAGAGCTGTTTCAAATTTGAATAAAAAGTTTTGATCATTATCCGTGAGCCAGCTATACTGGTACAGAATGCAATTCAATTGAATATGTGGAACTAGGTGCTTTACCCTCGGGTAGAAGCTTAATAGGGAAGACCGGTGTAATACCGGCGCGGTCCCGCCACTGTAACAGAGGAGTCAGGCAGCGTTATGCCACTGGTTTAGGCCGGGAAGGTGCTGCAATGACGAGGATTCTGGAGCCAGGAGACCTGCCTAGTTTAACAACACAGTAGTACCCTACGGGAGATAGGAAGGTGTTTAGAGAGCATGATTTTTCTGAAAATCTGTTTATTTAAGACGTCCTTTTCCGGTAATACGGAGAGAGACGTCTTTTTTGATATGCAAGGACAAGTCACTGTGTATTGATGGAGATTGGGGAGAGGGCGTCAGACATGTGAGTAGATACATTGTTAAAAGATTCATTCAACTGGCAGCCGTGTTATTCGGCATTACGTTTTTGACGTTTCTGCTGACCTACCTGTCTCCGGGGGACCCGGCAAGGCTCATGCTCATGTCCACGGGGGTCACTCCGTCTGACGAATTGGTTCAGCAGGTACGCGTTCAGCTTGGGTTGGACCAACCGTTTTGGATCCGCTATGGAACCTGGTTAGGACATGTGTTTACCGGGGATTTCGGAATGTCCTACAAATACGACAGACCCGTTCTCGACATCCTGTTGTCCAGGCTTCCGGCTACACTTCGGCTAACAGGAAGTGCCCTGCTTCTGGTCATTCTCATTTCATTTCCGCTGGGTATCATGTCTGCAGTCTACAGAAACAAAGTGCTGGATTACGTCATTCGCCTGTTTTCATTTGCCGGATTGTCCATGCCCAGCTTCTGGCTGGGGATGCTGCTCATGTTGGTGTTTGGCGTACAGTTTAAGCTGCTGCCCGTCATGGGAAGTTCGGGATGGAACAGCTTGATTCTGCCGGCATGCACACTGGCTTTGCCTCTGGTCGCCCAGTATGTCAGGCAGATCCGTACGGTGATTCTGGAAGAGATGTCCCAGAGCTATGTAACGGGGGCAAGAGCCAGGGGTGTGAAGGAGAGAGTGATCATGATGCATCATATTTTACCTAATATATTGCTGCCCATCGTTACGCTCATGGGTATGTCCACAGGCGCACTGCTCGGAGGGGCAGCCATTGTTGAAAGTTTATTTGTGTGGCCCGGGGTAGGGCAGATGGCGGTCGATGCCATATTTACAAGGGACTATCCCCTGATTCAGGGTTACGTCATCTGGATGGCGACGATCTACGTATTGCTGAATCTGATCGTTGATCTGTGGACACACCTGCATGACCCAAGGATTCGACTGGACGTGGATATATAGATGAGAAAATTCAGGCTTGTTTGGACACAGCACCGCTGGTTTGGGTTCCTGTTCTCATTGACCATCCTCTGGGTTATTCTCGCGATGGTTGCGCCGCTGCTTGCCCCGCATGATCCACTGGCAACGAACTTTGCCAAGGTGCTGCAGCCAGCCAGCGCCGAATACCCGCTTGGAACCGATCAGCTTGGTCGCTGCGTGTTATCCCGTCTCCTATACGGGGCGCGCACTTCGCTTCTGCTTACATTCATGATGATCGGTATTGTATTTGTACTCGGCGTGGCGATTGGTGTGATTGCGGGTTTCGCTCGTGGTCTGATCGACACGATTCTGATGCGGTTGTCCGATACGCTGATGGCCTTTCCGGGATTAATCTTCGCCATAGCGGTGGTAGGGATGCTGGGACCAGGATTATTTAATACGGTTATCGCTCTTGCGGTTGTCTGGTGGGCGAAGTATGCACGACTGGCAAGAAGTCTGGTGATCTCACTTCGGCAAAAGGAATATGTTGCTGCTGCGGCATTTAGTGGTGCGAGGCAGATTCAGATCATCACAAAAACAATCCTGCCCAACATGCTGTCTCCCCTCATTGTCATGGCAATGATGGATGTGGGCGGCATGATGCTGTCCATCTCGGGCCTGTCGTTTCTGGGATTGGGTGCCCAGCCACCTGAACCGGAGTGGGGGGCGATGCTGAATGAAGGCAGAAGATATCTGCAGACGGCCCCATGGCTGTTGATTTATCCGGGACTGGCGATATTCTGCACAGTTATCATTTTTAATTTGTTGGGAGACAGTCTGAGAGATGTGATGGATCCCAAGAAAAAGGCAGCTTAACAGGAGGAATGGAAATGAATTCGAGATATGGAAAAACGCTATCGCTTACCGTACTGTCATTATTGGTTCTATGTATTATCGCAGCTTGTGGCCAAACTACAACAAGTACTTCCACCTCATCATCTTCTGGCGAAAAGGCGGCTGAGGCGGACAAAGGCAGTGCGGTTACACCGACTCATCTAAATGTAGCCCTGTTCTGGCTCGGCAGCAATCTGGATCCGGCAGAAGAGTGGAATGGCTGGACCCTTACACGGGCAGCCATTGGAGAGACGCTGATTCAGTTCGATGTGAATATGAAGCTGGTACCGAAAATTGCGGATACCTGGGATCGTATCGATGATACGACATGGCACTTTCATATCCGGGACGGTGTAACGTTCCATAATGGCAACAAGGTCACCGCAGATGCGGTCAAAAAGTCCATTGAACGTTCCATCGAGTTAAACGAGAGAGGACAGTCGACCTTGCCGATAGCTTCCATGTCTGCTGAAGGTCAGGATCTGACCATTACAACAACAGAGCCTTACGCATCCCTGCTCGGCAATATTGCTGAGCCCTTGTTTGTAATTGTAGATACGAGTGCAGATACGTCCAAATTCAAGAGCGAGCCTATCGCCACCGGGCCATTCATGGTAACGGGCTATACCCCGGATCAGGAGATTCAGGTGAAAAAGTATGACGGATACTGGGACGGCGCAGCCGATGTGGATACCATTACGTTAAAATATATCAAGGATGACAGCACACGTGCACTCGCTCTGCAATCGGGCGAGATCGACGTAGCCAGCAACGTGGGACGAAGCAGTTTGGCATTGTTCCAGGACAAGAGTCAGTACACCATTGATGAGATTCCAAGCCTGCGTACCCAGTTTGTATGGTTCAACACGAAAAACCCGCTGCTGAGTGAGCCGGAAGTACGCCGTGCAATTTCCTATGGCATTGACCGCGAGATGTATGCAAATACACTGGTAGGTGGTCAGGCGGCAAAAGGACCGTTCACCTCCGCACTGCCTTTCGGCTATGATCAGATTAAAGGATATGACTATGAACCCGAGACAGCCAAACAGCTGTTGGATGAGGCGGGTTTCAAGGATACAGACGGAGACGGTATTCGGGAAAAAGATGGACAACAGATGACGCTCCAGTTGATCCTCAACTCGGCTTACGAATCGGATTCCATCGTGGCTGCCGCGATGCAGTCCCAGCTCAAGGAGATTGGTGTCAACCTGGAGATGACCTCCTATGAGGATCTGACCGATCATCAAAAAAGCGGAAACTACGATCTGGCCTTGACCAGCATCAATACGGGGATTACCGGGGATCCCCAGTATATTCTCGACTTTTATTTCAAAACAGGGTCAGAGTGGAACATTGGTGGCTACAGCAATGCGAATCTCGACGCGGTGATTCAGAAGCTGCATTCCGAATTTGATGTGGAAAAAAGATACGAACTGGCTGCAGAAGCGCAGCAGATGATCTTGGATGATGCAGCATATATGTTTATTACCTATACCCCGATTAACATTGTAAGCAAAAGTGCGGTGCAGGGTGCGACGATGTATCCGATCGACTTCTATCTCCTGGATCGAAATATCCAGGTTGGGCAATAATGAGCGCCTTACTGGGTGTAGATCGCCTTTCAGTCACGTATAAGAGCGGCTCACCCGTGCTGCAAAGTGTATCGTTTGCCATGAATGCCGGGGAGATTGTCGGAATTGTTGGCGAAAGCGGAAGCGGCAAATCGACGCTGCTTCGAGCTCTGCTCGGCATGCTGTCAGACGGTGGCCAATATGCGGGGGGAGACATTGTTTTTCAGGGGAAGTCCATATTTAGCC
Source organism: Paenibacillus sp. MABNR03 (assembly GCF_050455445.1). Classification (NCBI taxonomy): domain Bacteria; kingdom Bacillati; phylum Bacillota; class Bacilli; order Caryophanales; family Paenibacillaceae; genus Paenibacillus; species Paenibacillus sp. MABNR03. The sequence goes on along the minus strand of NZ_JBCIYR010000008.1, from coordinate 27,668 downwards.
ATTCACAAGGAGACTGGAGCCATATACGTGGCAAGCGGATGGCGATGGTTTTTCAGGATAGCGGTGCTTATCTGAATCCAATCCGCAAAGTAGGGAGTCAGTATATTGAGGCGATCCGCACACACTTTAATATATCGAAGAAGGCTGCCCATGCGATGGCGGTGGGCATGCTCTCACAGATGGGACTGGATGAACCCGATCGGATGATGAACATGTATCCCGGCCAGCTTAGTGGGGGGATGAAGCAGCGAACGGCGATTGCCATGGCGGTAACAATGGAACCAGAATTGCTGCTCGCTGATGAACCGACAAGTGCACTGGATGTAACCACACAGGTTGAAGTGGTGAAAAGACTGACTGATCTTCGGGCCCGTCAAGGAACAGGAATGATCATCGTGACGCACAATATTGCTGTTGCAGCTCATATGGCAGACCACATTGGTGTGATGCAGCACGGGGCATTGGTCGAGTTTGGACAAACGTCAAAAATCATTACCGATCCTCGTCATGAGTATACCCGAAGACTGCTCGATGCCGTGCCCGAATTGGAGGGGAATGCTAATGGGAAATGAGAGGATGCCCATTCTGGAATTGAGGGATTTGTGTAAAACCTATGAATCAAAGGGGCAGGCGGTCAATCCTGCACTGCAATCCGTCCATTTGAAGCTGTATCGGGGAGAATGTCTTGGAATTGTGGGCGAGAGTGGTAGTGGCAAGAGCACACTGGCCAAATGCGTGACCCATCTGGAAAGAGCAACCTCCGGACAAATCATCTATCGTCAGCAGGATATTACCTCAATTAAGGGAGAGGCTTTAAGGCTGCAGCGCAAACAGATCCAAATGGTTTTTCAGGAACCTTCGGCGATCTTCAATCCCCGCATGAAGATTGGAGCATTTATCCTCGAACCGTTATTGAATTATAAGCTGATCAAACGCAGGCACGCTGAGCAGGAGGTTCACCGCTTGCTGGAGCTGGTGGGGCTGCCTGCTGCTGCTGCGGACAAGCTCCCACATGAACTCAGTGGCGGAGAGCAGCAGAGAGTGGTTATTGCTCGTGCGATTGGGGTTCAGCCGGATATCATCCTATTTGATGAAGCCACCTCTGCACTTGACGTTTCCATTCAGCAGCAAATTCTGAACCTGTTGGTGCAGTTGCGCCAGGAGACAGGCATCTCAATTATTTTCATATCGCACGATCTGGCCGTGGTACAGCAGGTTAGTGATCGGACTGCCGTCATGTATAAGGGCAAAGTGGTTGAGGTGCTGGAAAGTGCTCAGCTGGCCTATGCAGCCAATCATCCGTACACGCGTAACCTGATGGCTTCGGTGTTGTCGGTGAGGGAGATCAAGGATAAGATGCGGGAGTATGCGCTTCAGGGGATCACTGGCTGACTCGACGTTGGCATATTGAGGTGTTTTAAAGAGGCAAGCGAACAAAAAGGATTATTCCGGGTCATGGTAGTGACGCTCGGAGTAATCCTTTTGCTGTATAAAGACGTTATAAGAATGGATGATTCAATGGTTGCCGCGAATCACACGGCATCTTACGCATGTAGGTGCATCCAGATCCAATATTAAGGTGCTGCTGCCCATGCGATGAGTTTAATGCGGTACTTGGGATTGGAAATCGTTTCGACTCGACCGATTGGCGTGATAGAACACGACATCTCCGTCTTGAATGGGCCAGGTGCTGCCTTCATGATCAACCGGACTGCGTTGAAAACCCTCCATCTGCCACTGATTCATCAGAGGAGCGTGAATGTATTGCAGGTGGGGCGCGTCTGTATCGCCATTCCGCAGACTTTCGATATTGAAGTTGACCACGATATAACCATTTCTCAGGAACACGGGGGACTTTTCGTCCAACTGGTTTTGTCTTGCGACTGGCTCCAGATCCGTGCCCTTCGGCACCGCATATACATCGGCAGGCAGGCTGTATTCCCCATACCAACGCTGGATGGCTGCATTGGCCCGGTCCATATTTACGCCCTGAGGAATGCCGGTTTTGGGTCCGATTAATGTACGAATGGAGGAGGGCAGGATCATCCAATCATAGCGACCCACCCACGTTTTCTGGTGAGAGGTCTGATCGACGAGACGAACCATGTACTCTGCCAGTGTGCTCTGGCTCTGCTCCTCTTTTGTCAATTCATAGGTGTATTGATAACGGGCAGTATCACCCAGCTCTGTACCAGGGACGTTTCGTAAACGGGCGTTCAGAACAACAAATCGTTTTTCCAAATCCTGCGCAGATCCGATACGAATAAACCTTTCCTGTCCCCTGTGGTAATACAGATCCACTTCCTGACGGGAAGAGCCATCTTCACTCACAAAATGAAAAGTCGGCGTAATCCGTACACCATCCTGCTTGCCAAACATATTGCCTTTTGTTTTTAGGTCAAACTTGATATGATATCCGGTTTTTACAGCCGCATTTTTGAATCCCTGTAAAGGATGACTGCCTGGACGAATGGGCAATACGAAGGGTGCCAGATTACCTCGAGGGTCGCCATCAATACTGTTGAAGCCTGTCCAGTAACTGACTCCCGTTGGCTCCGGGCTGCCCTGTTGTTTGCGGAAAACATTTTCCCAGTTGTAGTCCGAAATATCGGTGACGTGAAAATCGTACAGACGTCCGATAACTTCCACAGGAACCGTATCTGCAGCGACATGGTGAGCCAGGTTGGTGTTGGCATCCTGCTGTTCAGTGAAGGTGGAGGGTGCATTCTCCGCGATGTTGCGGAACTCAACCTCATAATTGCCCTCATCTACCCAGACAGGAAGATAAAAGCCAGTGTCCAACTGGTTTACCGGGATGTCTACCCAGGTTTTGGCGGGAATAAACTGACTCCTGTCCGCGTTATAGACGTCAAACGGGAACCGCACTTGTTTGATTCGAAAATATTTGGCGTAGTCCCGGTTGCCATAACCGGGGTAACTTGCTGCGTCCAAATGCTGCCCGGTGGTTGGAATACGCACGATAAATGGACGCTCCAGAATGAGTGCTGACCGAATTGGATCCGGAACCGTCTTCTGATTATGTGCTTGGTCATCCGATATCAAGGCGTAGTTTACAACAGGGGTGTGCACTGTAACAGTGTTAATGCCGTTAATCGGCAGCTCTTTGTTTGCTCCGCCATTCACATTTCCGGGCAGCAGATCGTAGTAGATCGTACCGGAGCTTGGCGTGTTCTCCTTGTTGATTAGCGTTGGGCTGATCATGTTGTTTGGTTTATACAGAACATCCTGACCAATCGTTGTAGGGTTAGGAATATTCGATGGCGTAGGCCCATCCTTGGTCGCCTCTATGTCATCCATTATTTTGGTATTGTTGAATATGACCGAGTCATTATTTACTTTTGCTTGAGGGGTGTTGGACTCCGCCATTCCCTTCAATCTCGATGTATCATCCGGTACATCTGGAGGTGAATTCAGCCCGCCTGTCAATTTAGGTGGGGTATATGATATGGACGTTGTTTGCCCTGGCCTGACGTGACTCTCCACGTCGTCATCATTTTTGGATACCAAGGTCGGTGGTGTATACCCGGTTGGAGTCATGGTGACCAGTTCACCCGGCAAGGCATAATTCTTCATGGTCGCTTTTGCGATCTTGTACACTTCAAGGTTGTTGATTTTCCAGTAAGAGTAGTCACGTGTAATTTGGAAATTGTACGGTTTGGTTACCGTATCATGGGCTGGAACAGGAGGGCCATCCGTGCAGCCTTCCTCGGTACAGATGTCTGGACCAGGCACGGTCCATTCCCTGTCGTAGGAGAGAGTGACATTGCAATCATACGTAACTTTACCCGACATTTTCGCCCATGCCTGGTTGAACAGGTAGTTGTCAGCAAATGCATTGGTATACAGTGACTCAGAAGTAGGGATTCCTTTCAATACATTAAATGTTTCATTACCTCTGTTATCCGACTTTATTACACCGTTGGCATTTGGATCAAGGTCGCTCATACTCATGATGTTTCCTGCAGAAGGTGGACCGATTGTCGGTGAACAGCCGACCCCACCACCGCCTCCGTTTCCTCCGCCACCACCGTCACCGGGATCTTCTTCTACGCCAACCGTTGTAGATGTTGTTAGTTGGAAGTCGTCTTTTTCCCAGAGCACGGTGATAGTTGTAGTACCCCTGCTTATGGCTCGAACTAATCCGGAATTACTAATGGTCGCAACAGCTGGGTTGGAAGAAGTCCAGGTCGTTCTCCCATTGCCGCTGTTCACATTGGTTTCAGCACCAAAGCTTCCATCACCGGTTTTGGTTTTGACTGTTGCATTTAATTGCTTTGAGTGGTTAATGCTGAGTTGACCGCCATCGGTGAGATTGATTTCTTTGGTTATTTCGGCTAAGGCTTTCCAGTATAAATCTGTGTTAAATTGATAGTCCGCATTCCATTTAGGAGGGTTATATTCTTCTGTTTTGATAGGTGCAATAGCTCCGCCTATCTGAGTGGTGAATCTTGTGTTACGGCCAGTAAACGATTCAACGGAAACCAAAATGGGCTCTCCCGGATAATAATGAGCTGTATTATCCATGTAGTGAGGCATGTTAGATCTATCAGTTATTTCTGAATTAGAACGCTTTTCACCGGCTTTATCAAAGTAGTCAGTAGGAATATAAACATCTTTATTCAGATCAAGGTCGACACAGACTGTTGAAGATACCGGAAGATTTTTGGTGCGATCGTTTTCTAGTTCGATGTTGTTGCACTGACCATCAACTCTCCACTTTAGGTTATCAATTTGGTAAATATAAACACCAATGTTAGTTTTCTTTGTTCCTTCAACGGGTATAACCTTTTTTTGTGACTTTGCAGGTTCAGAAGGCTCCATGTGGAATGCTTCCAGTACTGGTTTAATTCCTGGCCCCCCACCTGCTTGGATTGGAGTTCCTGACGATATAAATACTACCAGTGAAAGTACGATCAAACATAGTTTCTTTAAGAATATGTTTTCCCCCAATTTTATCCCTCTAATCTGTAGCTATTACACTGTAGGTAGGACCTTCCTTGCTCACAAGGCTGACATCGGAAATCAACTCTTTATCAAAATGTAAAAGACCTACACTCCAGTAGACTGGATTTTTGACAGTGAATATACCTTTACTTTTAGTGACAGCATTAATACTAGGCCCAGCGTATGCAGCAAATGAGACTGATTTTGGAGAATTCATAGGGTTAATTGTTGCTGAATTAAGCAAACTTCCGGCTTGTAATGAATTCATAGTAGAACTTTTCACGTTTAATTCAAGTTCTGCAAAAGAAAAGTACGCTCCCCGTAAGAGAGTGAATCCTTCATCCACAAAAACTGGGTAATAGATACTTCGTGCAGAACCTTTTGCAAAGGTATTAACAATGATCCAATTCTTTACTTTGAGGTCTGCATAATTGGTATCTGTAATAATATTTTTATTGCGAACTTTTGAAAAGTCGTCTGTAACCTTGTTGTAATCAACATTTGGTGAGATCTTTTTTTCTGGTGTCTTTTTGTACTTAGGTGCAATAATGCTCAAATTTGTTCCAGTTAAACCCACCTCACGCAACTCATTCAACCCCTGAAAATCAGCAGGTTTCGTTTTCGCTACATTAGCGTAACGAGAGATCAAAACAGCAACCTCAGCACGAGTTGTAGTGCGATCGGTTCCAAAGTTCTTATCGTTAGCGACACTCATCAACCCCGTACCGAGAGCAACAGCGACCGCATTTTTTTGGTTGCTTGCCAGCTTCCCAGTAAAGTACTCTTTCGCAGGTATCACGGTGTTGGTTACATCAGATAAGGCTTGTTTGTAATCCGGGTCAACCACCGTAAGCCCCTGCGCCAGCCAAGTTGCCATTTCTCCGCGTGTCAGAGATGCTTTGGCATCGAGTTTTCCATTGTAGTTGGAAGGGATGATGAAGCCTTTTGCGATCGCAGAGGATACGCCACTTTTTGCCCACTCAGGCACGTCGGTGAAGTTGTTTGCTTCTGGTGCAGCAGCATTAGGTTGATCTGTCAGTCGTCCAAGAATACTTGCCATTTCAGCCTTGGTTACAGGAGAACTTGGTTTGAATGTTCCATCGGAATACCCCTTGAAAAATCCTTGTTCTACTGCGGAGTTGATCGCTGCGGCAGCCCAGTGTGTCGAAGGGACATCTTTGAATTTTAGTGTAGCTTGAGCAGCCTCTACGGAACTCCCGTTACTCCCAGAACCTATAACACCTCCTGTGAACAAAGCCAATGCCGTAACCCCAGATAGAATCATTTTCTTCATGAATACTACTCCTTTCCATTTTCACTTCCTGGTTGTGCAGCATTTTGCATAATTCGATTTACCTTGCTCCCGAGTACAAGATATAGACGAATAGAAGCATTTCAATTCAATCTATATTTTGTTGGTTGAAAGATGCTCTTGGAATTTGCAAAATGCTTAGTATGTACTCGATACTACTAGATACTAAATTTGTAATAATCATCAATATTCTACCATGTATAACTAGGTATTTGGTATTATTTCTCAACATTAATGTTCCCTTTAAGGTGTGAAAACCCCTCCTCTGGACCCATCTATCCTCAAAAAAAACAAAAAAAGGCCACGAATCCGTAGATTCATAGCCTTATGCTTTAAGGTAGTGGTCCATCATATTTTATTGCCAAATTCATATGTTTCAAGGATAACCCATTTTCATCCATTTGAAAAGAGAGAATCCGGAGTAAACAAAAAATCCAGACCGCGCAGGACGCAGCCTGGATGTCGATGACCATCTTATTCAGCTCCAATATGAGCAGGGTGGACGGCTATACTTCAGTATTCGATAATGTTATGCGCCGTTCCATTTCTCGCCGGTCAGGTACTTCTCGGTCAAAATCGACAGCATCTGAATGCCGACTTCATTATGTCCACCTTCAGGGATAATAATGTCTGCGTACTTTTTGGAAGGCTCGATAAAAGCATCGTGCATCGGTTTGACGGTTTCGAGATATTGTTTATAAACGGATTGGATTGTCCGTCCACGCTCCTCAATATCCCGCAGCACTCTGCGAAGAATGCGAACATCGGAATCGGTATCGACAAATACCTTGATGTCCAGCAGGGCACGCAGATGTTCGTCGATGAGCACATGCAGTCCTTCCACAATGACGATATGGTTTGGTGCAAGTTCAACCGTTTCATCAGCAGCACGGTTATCTATGGTGAAGTCATATACGGGAGCATATGCCGTTTGTCCTTGCTTCAGCAGGGTGAGATGCTCAATCAACAGATCATTGTCGAATGCAAAAGGATGATCGTAATTGGTGAGTCGGCGCTGCTCTGGAGTGAGCTGCGACTGATCTTTGTAATAATTGTCCTGGGATATAAACGTCACTTTGCCTGATCCAAGACGGTCGATGACGGAGCGAGCTACCGTCGTTTTACCGGAGCCGGTTCCTCCGGCGATACCAATAATGAGCATGGTTGTTCCATAAACCTCCCTAGAATGGCAGCATGGTCATGGATAATGGCCAGTAAATCAAAATTGATTTAGGCCATTATCCACATGTCTGTCTGTGAATACACAATTCCTTCATTGTACCATAGCGCATCACATTTTTCATCTGAAGGAAGTGACCATGTTTTGCCTACTAGGGATGAGTCTTTACATCCAGCAATCTAGTGCATATTTTTGTGGAATATGCCGTGTGGGAGCTTCCATGGGTTAAGAAGGCGTTGTCCAAGGGCTCTTTTATCAAACCACTTAAGAATGAGAAAACCGAGCAAACTTCCCGCAGTATTGGCGATTAAGTCATTGATATCTGTGCTGCGGCCATTCCCCAGAGTAACCCGAATAAGAAGCTGCAGCATTTCTATGAGAAGACTCAAGATCAATCCAGCCCTTGCGGCCTCCCGCATAGAGGTAACCAAAGGGCTCAATAAAGGAAGCATGAACCCCAGTGGCAAGAACAATAAAATGTTCAGTGCAAAACTCGGTATATCTGCGGTGAGAAGGGGAATCCATTGAATGGTCTTGTACCAAGGTGTCTGATTGGCATATACTCCGATGTTGATGTCGATCGGGAAGAATACAAAATGCATTACTCCCAAAATGTAAACTGCAAATGCAATGATGAGGGCATATTGCTTTGAAGTGTATCTAATTTTAATTACCCTGGTACAAACCACCAGGGCAATTAGGAACAGGATGAACAGCGGACCGAGTACGGTTATGGATGTAATCGTATGTTGAATGGACACGGGACGACTCCTTTACAAAGCTATGATTTACGGCTGATTTAGCTCAATCTTCATTTCCATTCCTTTGATAAATTGCGGATCTTTGATTTCTTCTGCGAAGTCATCTTCGATCTCAAAAGGCTTCACAATCAAGTACTTCGGATTGCCAGATGTGGTGGCATAGATTCGTTCCGATTTTAACTGGTTACCCTCATACAAACCTTCGCCATTTAGTGCAGTCAATTGCCTGCCCTGATCATCGTAGATCGCAAACCCAATATTGCTTAGCTGGTCTTCAGTTTTGTTTGTGAGTGCATTTTTGTTGTTCAATGAAATAACCGTAGACAACCGTGTTGTAATCGGCGTAACCTCGGCTTCCGTAACGGATGCGGTAAATTGATCATTGGAAACGACCGTGTTGGGTTGAACATGCTGAATGTCATCAGTTGATTTGTTAAAAGGAATATCCAGCTTAAACTCATGATCAATGCCCTGCAGCGTTAATGTAACTTCGGCGTTAAACTGATCCGGGAGTCCAGCAGCCGCTTGGTCAGAGGGAATGACCTGCTCAAACAGCAGCGTGTCCGGCTCTGTTTCCCCTATGGAACTGTAGAAGAGGCCGCTATCCTGCTCGGTTCCTTGCACATTGAAAAATACGTTATCAATTCCATTGCTGAGCTGCACAATGTCTTTGCCGTTGTCATACTCGCCCTGGTTCAGATTAGGCGCGGTGAAGTGAACCAAAAAGGCTGCACGTGTACCATCATAGACCGTTTCCAGCACTTCAAGCTTCACATCCTGGTAAGATACATTGCTGTTCACGATCTGGGTCAGACCTTCTTCACCTGCGGTTCTTAGTCCCATATCGGCTTCAATGGAACTGAAGAGGCTGCCCACCAATGGAATATTACGCAGGGAGTCTGCCATAACGGGAGATACAAAACCAGAGGCAAACACAGTCACGCCCAATACTCCGGCTGCGATGGTAGCGACGGCTGTTCGGCGTAATCCTTTGTGAAGGCGAATTGGGCGCTGAGCATCCTTTAAACTGGATGTGGAGAGCTCGGGCAATGATTCAAGGGTGGCATCGATTCGAGTACGCACAAGTTTAGACATGACAGGACGCTCCTTTGCTTGTTCTTTTAATTCCTGCTCGATATTAAATGGGTTTGACATGTAATTTTACCTCCCGAAAGTTTTTAAATTTCTGATATAGTTCCTGCCTTGCCCGAGTCAGCCTCATTTTTACCGCACTCTCGGATATATTCAGCGTATCTGCGACCTGTCGCAGGGTGAGGTCTTCAAAATAATGCAGCACAATGACGATTCGCTTTGATTCTTCCAGCCGATCGACCGCTTCTCTCATATCCACCTCATCGTAGGGGCTGGTTTGTTCCTGCTTGGCAGGTACCTCAGCATAGGATGTAGAGAGGGAGCGACGGGACAGCATGGTGTTGCATTCATTAATAAGGATGCGGAACATCCATGTCTTGAAATATTGGGGTTCACGGAGCGTATGCATGGATTTATAAGCTTTTAAAATGGTCTCCTGAATGGCATCAGCCACGTCCTCCTCTTTTCGCAGCATGGATTTTGCTGTATTGTATAGGGAATTTTCGATTTCTCTGATGAGCCTGATAAAGGCATCGCGATCTCCCTGAATGGCCTGGTTAACGAGATCGGTTGGATCCATGGGTAACAGCTCCTTTCTGGAATACGGGAAACAGCTTCCCGCTGGTTTTTACATGAATTAGACTTTCAGGTGGTGTATATGGTCACAATTAATTTTAAAAAAGGGAAAAAGGTTTGCTTTATATGGACGAATCGGAGCGCGCTTGACCCTTCGTGATCAATGGTCATTAGGCATACCAAAAAGCGAAGTTCTCGACTCATGGTCGGTAACTTCGCTTTTTTGGTGTTTTTGGACATGGACTGATGTTATAGCAGCTTCTATTTTAACCCGACCAGTCACGACGACGAGTGAAGAGGTCCTTCAGTTCGTCTGTCGACAGCTCGGTAATCCAATTCTCGGAACTGGTGATGATGTTGTCGCTAAGCTGCTGCTTGCTCTCCAACATCTCGTCGATGCGCTCTTCCAGCGTGCCGAGGGAGATGAATTTGTGAACCTGAACGTCCTTCGTCTGCCCCATTCGGTACGCACGGTCGGTGGCCTGGTTTTCCACGGCAGGGTTCCACCAGCGGTCAAAGTGAAATACATGATTCGCTGCCGTCAGATTCAGCCCCACGCCGCCTGCCTTGATGGACAGGATGAAGACGGATGGCTGTTCCTGTGGAGGCAATGTCCGGGACTGGAACTGCTCGATCATGCGGTCCCGTGCGGTCTTGGATGTACCACCATGGAGATAGAGCACGGGTTCTTGGAGCTCCTGCTGGAGAACTTGCTGCAGCATCTGACCCATACCGATGTATTGGGTGAAAATAAGGCAGCGCTCGCCCTCCTCCCGCAGTTCGCGGACCAGTTCCATCAGCCGTTCCAGCTTCGCGGAGCGGCTGATCAGCATCGCCATGTCCTGTGGACTATACAGGTCATACTCGGTTCTGGAGCCATCCGAAGACAGCGTCTCCGGCAGGGCTTCCTTGGTCAGAAGCAGCGGATGGTCACACAGCTGCTTGAGCTGGGTTAATGCGGACAGAATGGCACCTTTGCGCTTGATGCCCTCCAGCTCTTTCATTTTATCCATCAGTGCCTGCACGGATTGATCGTATAGGGCACTTTGCTCACCAGTAAGATGAATGTAAGTCTTCATTTCGTTTTTGTCCGGCAGATCAAGCTGGATATTCGGATCCTTTTTCTTGCGGCGAAGCATGAATGGCTTGACCAACTGCTGCAAATCCTGCATTCGCTGCTCGTCCTTGTCTTTCTCGATTGCGCTGATAAACCGGGTTTGGAAGGCGCGTGCGCTGCCAAGGTATCCCGGATTAATGAAATCATAGATGGACCATAGCTCAGCCAGCCGATTCTCGATCGGTGTACCTGTCAGTGCGATGCGGTGTTTGGCCGGGAAACTGCGTACGGCCATGGATTGCTTGGTCTGTGCATTTTTAATATTCTGTGCCTCATCCAGACAGATGGATGCCCAAGTGTACTCCTGCAGCATTTCTTGGTCCAGGGTAGCCGTGGCATACGAAGTAATGATGATATCCACCTGTTCAGTCTGCTCCCTGAATTGATCTCCGCTAAGTCTGCGTGCTCCATAGTGCAGACTGACGTTGATCGATGGTGCAAAACGACTGATTTCCTTCTGCCAGTTCCCTAATACCGAAGTTGGACAGACGAGAAGGGCGGGGGCATCTCCAGGTAACCGCGGCTGGTTTTCCTTAATATGCAGCAAATACGTAATAAACTGAATCGTTTTGCCAAGGCCCATATCATCAGCAAGGCATGCTCCGAGACCGAATCTGCGCAGAAATCCAAGCCAGGCGAAGCCTTCCTTCTGATAGGAACGCAGTTCGGCATGCAGTCCAGTTGGAACGGGAAGGGATGGAGCACCGCCTTGTCCACCGCCAAGCTGTGCAATGATCCGGTTCAGGTGTTCGTTCAACTCGACTTCAAGCTTGATGTTCTCGGCAGATTGTGGCTGTTCTTCTTCCTGTCCTTCCTGGCGTTTCTGATTACGATACTCACGCTGCTCATTTTGCAGCAGATGCAGGTGCAGGATGTCCTGAAACGACAACCCCTGTTCCCGGTCGACACCGCCCATGGCCCGTCGAATCTGCTCCAACAGGGCAGGATCAAGCGGAACCCATTCCCCGCGAAAACGCACCAGTCGCTCGTTGCGAGCAACGAGATCGGCAAATTCCTCTTCACTGAGATCGGTATCTCCAATCGCAATTCGCCAGTCAAAATGAATGATCGAATCCAGTCCGAAGAATGACTGTCCACGTTCACTGCCTTCCTCCGGCTTCACCTTGGCACGAAGCTTGGGCTTCTTCTTGCGAGCCGCTTCCCACCATCCCGGAAGCAGTACCTGCCAGCCGGATTCCAGCAGTCTGCCGCTGTCCACCGTCAGGAACTGCCACGCCTCCTGATCGCTGAGCGGGTCACTTAGCACATCTCGGCTTCCGCTAATGGAACGGCTGATTCGCGGCAAATGTGCACGCAGCTGCTCCAGCCACCCGGCAGAACGGTCAAGAATGAATGCCGTCCACACCTCTGGCCATTCCCCTTCAAGCCGTCCGCGGGAGTCCAGTCGAACCGGAATGAGCGTAGCTGCGTCCAGCTTGTCCTGCAAAACCACTCGCAGCCGCCATGCGGGTTCATCGTCATCCGGCTCCAGCAATTGCAGGAGAGGGCGGAACGGGGCAGCGTCTGCTTTCCAGCCGATGGAGACAAGCCAGGCCTGGGCATCCATTCCTGCTGTTCTTGGTGGTGTACCTCCTTGAGGGAACAATTGAGGGAACTCGCGCCGCAGATCGGTTGCAGCTTCCTCGGTGCTATACCATCGCTGGAATACCGAAGCAGAGTAGGCTGCGCCGAGTCCCTCGGCGTAGCTCTCATCCGTCTGATCAAGAGCTTTGTTCAGAGCCGTCCGATCCTGGGGTTTCATACTATCCAGATCCCAGCTCCATTGCAGCTGACCTGTGCGAAAGGCGGTGAAGCTGGGGACATACTTCCGGTTCTCAATGGTGGCAGCGAGTGCAGGGGCAAGCCTGATCAGGTGAGCTGCCTGCTCGTCCCATTTCCATTCAATGTGCAGCAGCGTATGCATCTCTGCGAAGAAAGGAATAACTTCTTCCGCAGGCAGTACCACCAGATCAATATCTTCGATCTGCCTAGTCTCCAGCTCTGTTCCGTAGAAGGAGGGAGCATGCCAGGCAAATAGTCGCTGCTTGAGCGACTGCCCCGATACAAAATGATGCGTATTTAGTGCTCCATAGAATAAGGCATCACCGTATCCGGTTAATGCCACATGGACTTCAATCGTTTCGGTATAAGGATGTATAAGGCTCATGAGATCAACTTACCTTTCCGAAGCTCTTCCTGCAGGGCGCGCAGTCTGCTGTTCCGCACCGCCAGTGCGGTAATGAAATCTTCCCAGCGATCCTCTTGCTTCAATTTTTTGTAGAGTTTGGACAGTCTCTTCAGCAGCTTGACCGCTGCTTTGTAGCCGTCCCTGTTCTTGTGTCCAATATATCGCTCAACCGCCTGATGGTAGAACGGGAGCAGCAGCTCTGGTGCGTCTTTTTCAATCGGCTGCAGCACAGCCACGCGGAATTCCAGCGGCTCCGTTTCCGTGCTCAACTGAAAATCAATCCAACGGCGCCACTGTCCACGGCTGTGCATGGCATCTTCGTATGCGGGGCGTGAGTGGGGGAGCATGCTGACAAGGGTATCCCACATGTGATTTTCGGTCTCGGGAAGATGTTCAATTGTCGTATCCCACAGCTTCATGTAATCCTGCAATGGTTCATTGCGGCGGTTTGCCAGCAGTGGTCCAAGCTGAGCAAGCCATGCTCCGAGCCGCTTCCAGTCTGATTCATCCGCGAGTACATGAAGAAAATGCAGCAGATGCTCTGCCGGGATGCCATACGCCGTACTTCCACTCGTCAATCGCTGCCAGGCCTGTTCATCCTGCTGCAAGTGGAAGTACATCCAGCTCTGTGCCAGCACCAGTGACAAAGGCGGCGATTTTCCAGACTTGCCCGTCTGGCTGCTGCCCGTCAAATTCGCAACACTTAGCACGCTTCCGCCGCTGCTGCCTGGTGTATTGACTGCTGTTTCCTTCAACTGGGCCTCTATTTCCTGCAAGATGTTCAGCTCTGATTCGAGAAGTTGCTGATTCTGTACGTGAGGAACGATCCAATTCAGCCATACCTGCCGATAGATTGGTGTAAATAGCATCAACGTGGATGTTTCCGGCATCATCTGTGTGCGGAGATATGTTACCGTTTCTTCAAGCCGTTTCCACAGTTGCTTGAGCTTATTGTCTGGCAGATCAGCGAATTGAAGCGGGCGGGTTAATACCTGTTCCACTCCTTTCTGAAGTGAATCTACAGCAAGCTGTACAGGGTAACTTAGATAGATGGGTGTATGCGTAGTCGAATGACGAGCAGGTATGCAGTACCGCATAAGGTACAGGTGGACATGAAATTCAAATAACTGATCCATGCCAGCAGACAGCTTTGGTTTAATCGCATAGAGTTCGTCGGCTGCTTCCTGCACATACGCTGTACTTGGCGTGCCTGTACCCAACCTGGCCAGACATTTTTCGAACAGTTCGTGCCACTCCATGATCTCCAGGCCTTCAAGCTCTAATGCCCGCTCCTTGATCTGACTGTACTGATGATGGGGGATGTCCAGATCCTGGTCGGAAACATAATTCGAGTGTGCAGACATGGAAGCCACGGGCTTGGGAGCATGTTTCAGGGCCGTGCTGGAATGAGCGTTCACAATGGCATGCACTGGGCGTTCCATCAGCTCGGCATAAGACATCATAACCGCAATCATATGTTTACAAGTTGCGCCCACTGGGCAGGTGCAGTGACTAGTGGGTAGGGACTGAATACTCAAGGTGACTTCATAGTCTTCGGAGCCTTGTACGCCAGCTATAATTCCATGTTGTTCGGTAAAAGTTAATGATCCAACACGTTTCTGTTTATAATATTGGAATCCGCGCATGATCGTCAGGTTGTTAAAGTGCTCGGCAACTTCTCTGATCAGCTGCTGCCACTGCGCATCATCCATTTTCATGTCAATCGGTATGTTCATCATTCCATCTCCTGGGCAATCATAGGTTTAACGGTCCATACGACTCAACGACGTATGGTGTGGATTTTCTGTATCCATCATATCAGTTATGAGCAGCTCCGTGCATGGATTGAGAGAACTTGTAAGAGACTTTTTGATGAAGATAATCCGAAACGGCCACGTGTTCCTTCATCTACTAGCATGCGTAATCGCTCCATATTGTGTATGCTTATCGTATGTATTCCTTTCAGGAACGATACAGGCCCTCGAAGTGGTCAATTCAATCAACAGGAGAGAGCATATATGAAAATACTTACGTTAAATACACACGCCTGGGCGGAAGAAGATCAGTTGAACAAGATAAGCCAGCTGGCTGACTTTATCAATACACACCAGTTTGATGTGATCTCCATGCAGGAGGTCAATCAATCGATACAAGAGGCGGCATTGTCCGCAGAACACTTGCAGCATTTTGTTGTCACCGATCCTGAGGCTGTCATTAAAAAGGACAACTACGCCTACGTCTTGCTGACGCAACTAACCGATACCTACTACTGGACATGGGTTCCGACCCATATCGGATTCAGCAAATACGATGAGGGCCTGGCAATTCTGAGCCGGACGCCGATTACCCAGTCCTTTGGAGAATACGTTTCTCATATGCGTGATTACAGCAACTACCGGACACGCAAAATTGTGGGTATACAGACGGTCGTTGAAGATGAAGCAACCTGGTTTGTGAACGGACACTATAACTGGTGGGATGATGAACAGGAACCTTTCAAGGGACAATGGGAACTGACCGAGAGCAAGCTGGCTCCTTATATGGATCAGCCGCTGTTTATCATGGGAGATTTTAATAATGTTGCGGAAGTACGCGGGCAAGGCTACGATCACATAGTCGGTCATGGATGGAATGACCTCTATACCACCGCAAAACAGAAAGATGATGGAGCGACGGTCGTAAAAGCCATTGCCGGATGGGCTGATAATAAACGCGATTTGCGTATTGATTATATTTTCTCCAAACATCCAGTGCAGGCAAAGTCTTCGACCGTGGTGCTTAACGGCAAGAATGGTCCGGTTGTATCTGACCACTACGGCGTTGCCGTGGAAATCTAGGATGGCATTGCATTTTCATCAAACGAAAGCCTCCGCTGTGTTCCTGTTATTAGGAAATGCAGCTGGAGGCTTTTTTCATGTCTTAAGATTATGTACTTTTAGATTATTATGAACTCTTTCTATTCCTACTCTAGTGCCAGCATCTCTGTTACAAATTTTTTCAAATTTGCACTGGTTTCGCTGAGCTGCTCAATACTTTGCATAAACTCGCTGACCAGCTGTGCCTGATCCACAGTTGCGGTTGTAATCTGACCGATCTCCAGCTCCATATGCTTCATGGAATTTTGAACGCTGCCTAGTGAGGTTTCGATATCTGCGGCTGCTTGTTTGGTATGATCCGATAACTTTCGAACTTCACTGGCAACCACGCCAAAGCCACTTCCCAGATCGCCGACACGAGCGGCTTCAATCATGGCATTCAGGCCAAGCAGGTTGGTTTGTTCAGATACTTCACGAATCACGTTGGTTACCTTGGTTACACTGACCGAATTCTCTGCGGCTTGTTTGGAGTTGCGTAAAATTTCTTCCGAAGTCGCCGATAGTTCCTCCGAATGTGCTGCAATTTGCTGGATGCCGCCTAACAGGGCGTTAATGGTTGCTTCATTTTCACCGATGAGTTTCTCAAGGGTAATATGGTTATCCAGCGCGTAATTGACACCTAATATGCCTACAACCTGATCATTCTCTTTAATTGGAATAAGAATCGCATCAAAAGGTCTGCCTTGCAGATCGCCCGGCATCCGTGCCACGGTACGGGAATCGCGGTTCGTCAGCATTTTGAAATCCTTATAGTCTTCATGCAGCTCGTCCCCTACGTTTACACCAATCTCCAGACCGTTGGCTTCGGCAAAATATAGCACTTTCTCATGATCATTAATAGATATGGAAACATCATCACGAAACATCTGTCTTACAAAAGGCATAGCATTTACCAAAGATTCAAGAATACTCAAGGCTCATCTTTCCTTTCCCATACAAAAAGTGGAATTTCCAGTCTAATACCTATATCGGCAGGGCTTTCCCATTTTTAAACCGATTATATGATCTATTCTATCTGAAAGCGCAAACAAATTTCTATAGCCACCAACAATCCTGTCAGTTATACTGGGTGTAATATTTGGCTGTTCAGAGGATAAAACAGGAGGAATTGACCCATCAAGGGAGATGCTCACCAAGGTTAAGCGCTATACTCTATACTTTTCAGGCAATACATTTGCAGAGATGTTGTTAATCCCAACGGGAAAGGAATGTGGCAATCCATGACAACGTATTTTGATGAACCGCAGAGTATGAACTACCGGTTTGGGGAGGATCAGGATCAAGTGCTGAAGGTGCTGGCTGAGAGATATATCGGAGCCAATGCACAGGCTGACTTTGTGTATCGGGTGTTTCAGAAATCAGGTATTCTGCAAAACGAGAAAGGGTTGTATGATCTCAATCTAAGCGAACGTTTCCCTGATACCCAAAAAGGACAATTAGCCTATGCCGCAGCACTCGTCTGGGGAGATGAGGACCGGAATCTGGATGTGCTGATCCGCTGTTACGGACCTGTTCGTTTCTATTTCAATGAGCAGTTGGTGTACCGCTCTACGGTGATGGATGAGATTAATCCGGATGCGACGGTAAAGCTTGGAATCGACATCAAGCCCGGCTGGAATATGTTATTGCTCGAAATGAAATATACACCTGCCGGTTTTGGATGCCAGTTTGGTTCGGATGAAGGGAAAGTGCGTATTCTGAATGTACTGGCACCTTTTCAGGAACGTCAGGGACAGGCCGGATGGGTTTACTCCAAGCCTGTAAGCAGAGATGAAGCTCTTTCTTTCAGCACATCCGGAGGCAGTCATCCTGACTGGAACCTGCTTGGAATGGAACAAGATCATCAACTGGAATGGCTGCCTGAACCGGAATGGCCTGTTGAAATGAAGAACAAGTCTACCTTGCAGCGATTATACGGACATCTTCCGGGACAGCGGGTGTATGCTTGGTCACGGATGAACAATAGCGATTCGACGGGCAGCTCCATCCGATTATCCGGTCATTCTTCCGGCCCGCTAACGATATGGCTGAATGGCACACCAGCAGTACAATTAAAGGAAGCGGGATCGTTTGAGTCGGAGGTGCATGCATCTTTCGGCCGGAGCGATTTACTGGTATGCAGTGAATGCAGTAGTGATACCGCTGAGCCATGGCAATTTACTTTAAACGCAGCCGTGAATGGGAAGCAGTTGGAACTTGAGCTGCCCAGACATGTACATGGAGCTTCAGGAGAGAAGTGGATGTATGTCGGTCCTTTTGAATATGATGTGGAACCTGATGTTAAGGAAATGATGCGGACAGATCGCGTATACACGTTAAGTGTGTCACAGGACAGCAATGGAGAAGGTAGCCAGCATGTGCATACAAAACGAACGTATTGGCAGCTGGATCAACCGGATGCATGGATTCGTCCTTACTACGAGAACGCCATGTTAAGCAACAAATGGACTGTCGGCAGTGTAACCAACTACGGTCGTTGGGATTATCCGCTGGGTGTAACCGTATATGGACTGTTGCAGACGGGACGTTATTTGCATAGACCGGACATTATTCATTATGCAACAGAACATGTGCAGGCATGTACCCGGATGTATGATTACTCGCTGTGGGATCGGGAGCAGTATGGATTTCCTGCAGTGAATCAGCAGCTGGTCATGCTGAAAATGCTGGATAACTGCGGGTCCTTTGGTTCAGCCATGTTGGAGGCGTACTCGGAATGCCATGAACCGACGTTTTTGCCGATTGCCGAGCGAATCGCCGATTTTATGCTCTCCCGGTTGGAACGACAGGAAGACGGTGCGTTTTACCGTGAGTGCATTGGGGAGTTTGCCGAGAACACGATGTGGGCGGATGACCTTTATATGAGTACGCCGTTTCTCGTTCGGTATGCCCGCCTGTCAGGAAACACGTTTGCTCTGGACGAAGCAGCCAGACAATTTATACTGTACCGCAAGTATCTGTTTATGCCTGAATTTAAGATTATGTCTCACGTATACGATTTTAAATATGATCAGGCGACACGTATTCCGTGGGGACGCGGGAATGGCTGGACACTATTTTCCCTGACTGAAGTATTGGAGGCTTTACCCGAAGAGCACCCTGACCGCCCGGCATTAATCGATTTTTTTAATGAATTATGTGAAGGGTATGCGGCTTTGCAGGGAAAGGATGGATTATGGCATCAGGTGTTAAATGATTCGGAGACATACCAGGAAGCTTCCTGTACTGCGATGTTCGCCTATGGATTTGCGCGGGGGGTTCGATTTGGCTGGTTAGAGCAGCCTAACCGTTATATTAAAGCTTCTGAGCGGGCATGGAACGGACTGACTTGCAAAGCAATTGATCGACAAGGCAATGTACACGGGGTTTGCAGTGGATCAAGGTATGCCTTTACGGCAGAATATTATGATAAGGATTTACTTACTGTAACGAATGACAATCATGGTATTGGTATTATGATGCTGGCAGGAACCGAGGTTGCAAAGATGAAGGAATACTTGACACGGCATACGAAAACCTCTACTGCTGTGACGCATTCCTAAATATATGACTTGAAAAAAAGATCAACGAAATAACTGCCGGAAATGGGCTTTCCGGTGGTTATTTGAACATGAACCATTTCATCGAACCATCGACATGTCCAACTCCCTTACTTTTTTGACAGGAAAGCTTACTTTTGTTTATGTCATGAGCAGCCATAGGCCGTTACAATATTTTTTGTAAGCGATTCCATAAAAGCAAAAAGGGGAGGAAATTCATTCATGTTGATCACCAAAAAGTGGGTTACCCTGTTCTGCATGTCCCTGTTATTGTTTGCTACAGCTTGTTCCGGAGGATCTTCTGGTTCAACGGCTTCATCTGGTGACGGAAGTGAAGGAGATGCCTCGGGCAGCATTCAACTGCGCATGACCTGGTGGGGATCGCAAACTCGCCACGATCTGACAACCAAAGTGATCAAGCTGTTTGAAGAAAAGCACCCCGGTATTACGATCAAACCGGAATATTCCGGTTGGGACGGTTACATGGATAAACTGACCACCCAAGTGGCCGGTTCGAATGCTCCGGATATCGTGCAGATGGATTATGCTTTTCTGACCGACTTTGCCCGTCGCGGCGCATTGCTGGATCTGACCCCATATAGTCAGAGCAAAGAGCTGCGCACAGAGGATCACGACGAGAGCATGCTCAAGGCCGGATCAATTGACGATAAGTTATATGCGATTACATTGGGCGTAAACGCCCCCGGCGTCATCTATGATGCTACTCTCTTTAAGGAACTCGGGATCGAGGAACCACAGGAAAGCTGGACGTGGAAGGATTTTGGTGATATTGCCACCCGGATTGCAGCAGCCAAAGGGGAGGGATTTTACGGTTCAGCGGATATATCCGGTACAACCAACATGTTTGAGGTATTTATCCGCCAAACGGGCAAAGGTCTGTTTGAAGATGGAACGATCACGGCGACCAGCGAAGAAATGCAGCAGTGGTTCGACATGTGGGGCACCCTGCGCACAAGCGGTGGCGTAACAACCGCCGAGGTGACGGCATCCACAACGAATGCACTGGAGACACGCCCGATCTCGCTCGGTACAGCAGCCATGGATTTTGCGTGGTCCAACCAATTGCTGACGTTTCAGCAGGTGAATAAAAACCAGGATCATAAGCTCGGGATACAAGTCATTCCTCATGGTGTGGATGAGAAGCAAATCGGCGAATACTTGAAACCAAGCCAGTTTATCTCCGGCTATGCCAAAACAAAACACCCCAAAGAAGTGGCCATGTTTATCGACTTCATGGTGAATGATCCCGAAGCTACCGCCATTCTCGGTTCGGAACGCGGTGTGCCTGTCAATTCAAGCATCCGTGAGCAGCTGCAGCCAACACTGCCAGAGGCGGAGCAAGCCATTTTTCAATTCATCGATGTTGTATCCAAGAACTCCAGTGAGATTGATCCTCCTTATCCGCAGGGATTCTCCGAAGTGGACACCAGCTTCAAAAGTGCAAGCGAGCAGATCGCTTTCGGTCAAGGCAATGCATCGGATGTGATTGCTCAGTTTATTGAGGGAGCCAAGGCCACCCTTGCGTCGAGTCAATAACCGCTTGTCTGGTTCCCATATGTCCAATTCTGCGGGGAGGTTGCGAAGATGAGTACAACACAGGTCAGTCAGGCCCGAGCCGAACGAGTGACAGCCCGGAGGGTGAAGCGGAGATACGCACATAATAGAGCAGCACTGCTGTTCCTTGCTCCATGGCTGATTGGTTTGTTGTTCCTGACTCTTGGTCCAATGCTGGTTTCGTTATACATTTCATTCACGGATTACAGTATCCTGGCCGCCCCTTCCTGGGTCGGTCTGGGTAACTACACAACCATGTTTACTTCGGATAAGCTGTTTACCCAATCGCTCAAAGTTACCTTTACGTATGTTGCGGTGTCCGTGCCGATCAAGCTGATCTTTGCCCTGCTTGTAGCGATGCTGTTGAACAAGGGGATCCGGGGTCTCGGCATTTACCGGACCGTGTACTACATCCCAACCCTGCTTGGCGGCAGTGTGGCTATTGCCATGTTGTGGCGCAAAATGCTGGGTGGCGACGGATTGCTCAACGGTGTGCTTGCGATGGTGGGCATCAAGGCGCCGGATTGGGTTGCCAATCCGAAATACGCCCTGTACTCCATCGTGCTGTTGTCCGTGTGGCAATTCGGATCGTCCATGATCATTTTCCTGGCAGGCTTGAAGCAGATTCCGCCTGAATATGATGAAGCTTCAGCAGTTGATGGAGCAGGTCCATTCCGGCGTTTCTTCTATATAACGCTGCCGATTCTGTCGCCGGTGATTTTCTTCAATCTGGTGATGCAGCTGATTACGTCTTTTCAGTCGTTTACGCAAGCCTTCGTCATTAGTAACGGCAGCGGGGGGCCGGTTAATTCAACACTGATGTATTCCCTGTATCTGTATAAAAAAGGATTCTCTTTCTTTCAGATGGGCTATGCGTCCGCAATGGCCTGGGTGCTGGTGATCCTGATCGGTGTGTTTACATTGCTGGTATTCCGCAGCAGCAAGCTGTGGGTCCATTATGAGGATGGTGGAAAATCATGATTGGACAACGGAATTCTGCGGCTTGGATTGCCATGAAACATATCCTGATCTCTGGAATTGCCTTTGTCATGTTGTATCCGGTGCTCTGGATGCTGGGCAGTTCGTTCAAGCCGGGACATATGATTTTTAGTGAAACATGGTTCTGGCCGCAGGAATGGAACTTTCAAAATTACATGAATGGCTGGACGGGAATACAAGGAAATCCATTCTCCCGTTTTCTGACCAACTCCATTGTCCTGTCACTGGGTGCCGTGCTGGGCAATGTGGTCTCTTGTTCAATGGCGGCATATGCCTTTGCCAGACTTGATTTTCGTTTCAAGGCCATCTGCTTTGGCTTGATGTTAATGACGATCATGCTGCCGCATCATGTGACGCTGATCCCACAATATATCCTGTTCAACCATTTGGAATGGGTGAATACGTACTTGCCTTTGGTCGTGCCAAAATGGCTTGCAACCGACGCCTTCTTTATTTTCCTGATGGTTCAGTTCTTCCGGGGTTTGCCCAAAGAGCTTGATGAGGCGGCCACCATTGATGGCTGCGGACCTGTACGCATCTACACCAAAGTCATTATTCCGCTGGCCTTTCCGGCACTGGTGACCACAATGATCTTCACCTTTTTATGGACATGGGATGATTTCTTCAGCCAGCTGATCTATCTGAGTGATGTCAGCAAGTACACAGTACCGCTGGGACTTCGCCTGTTCCTTGATTCCAGTTCCCAATCCGATTGGGGTCCGATGTTTGCCATGTCTGTGCTTTCGTTGGTGCCTTGTTTTATCGTATTTATCGTATGTCAAAAGTACTTCGTGGAAGGAATCGCGACCTCCGGACTCAAAGGTTAATTCCAAAACGAAATGAGTTGATTTCATGGGGAAACGAAGATTATCCCTGTTTATCAATCAAAAGCTGCAGCAAAGCAAGCTCACCACACTGATGGTGACTTGCTTTATTGCGTTTAACCTGCTGCTCGTATCCATTATCGTCTGGCTGGCATATCAGTCCTTCTCTACGGTGACCTTTACCGAGATCAGCAAAGCACGGCTGGCGCTTCTGAACGAGAGCACCCGGCGGGGGTTTGATTTTATTACAGGGGTGACGGGGACTGCCTATTCGCTCGCAAGCAACCGGGATCTTACGAATTTGTTGGAAACAGCAGGTACAGGGAGACTTACGCAGATCCATCAGCGGCGAGAACTGGCCAAAATTCTGGACCATACACTTGTCGTTAGCGAAGGCATTACCTCGGTGGAATTGTATACAGATGCTTTCAATGGTGTTACTGTCACGATGGCTGACCGAATCTTTCCAGTGGATACGATTGCCGGGGATTCCTGGTTCGCAGCACTGGAACAGGCGGACGCAGCTTGGGTGCCTTTGCGTGAAAATGAATCGGGACATTCCCTGGTTGGGTATGCCCAGCGTATCTTTGACAGCCGTGGGGGTACGGTGGCTTACGTTTTGATCCGCTTAAGTCGCGAGGATATCGTACGCCGATTCGCGGACATGCCGATGGTGTTGGATGGACAGGTACTGCTGGTGGATACGGCGGGCAATGTCGTTATGCAGATGGGAGATGCAGACCAGACGAAGGAATCTGATCAAAATTCCAATGGTAATGCTGCTGCAGCAAGTGCAGCGGACTCATCCCTGCCGGTGGGCTCATCCACTAAGGGAACATTACCGGTTGTAGACCGTGATTGGATTCGAACCCATGCCGAACATAATGAAGACGGATTTGAAGTGGTATCTGGCAATGCTGGCGGTGCACAACTCGTGTTATATTCCAAACCGGCCACGCTTCAGTGGCGTCTGGTGCAGACGATTCCTGTACATACACTGCTATCTCCCGTCAGGTACGCCGGATGGCAGGTGCTTGGAATTGCTGTGGTTGGACTGCTATGTTCTGCCGTATTTGCGTATCTGTTCGTCCGGAGAATTGTACGTCCCCTTCGTCAGCTGATCAAACGAATGAGGCAGCTCGAGAAGGGAGACTTTGAGACCCGGGTCCAACTCTCGTTTACAGAGGAATATGCTCACCTGGCTTATGGCTTCAATCATATGGCATCAAGATTGACGGAGCTGATGGATCAGGTCAAGGAGGAGAGCCGTGCGAAGCGGGAGGCCCAGACGAGCCTGCTGGAGGCGCAGATCAAACCCCATTTTCTCTACAATACACTTGATATGATCCACTGGCGTGCGCTTGATTATGAAGCCAAGGACATCAGCCGCATGATTGTGCAGCTCAGCAAACTTTTACGCATTGGACTTAGTGGAGGCAGAATGTTTATTAAAGTTCGTGATGAGCTGGAGCATGCTCGTTGTTATGTCAGCATTCAAGCTGAACGGCTGCCGTTCTCCATTGATTATGAGGAAAAGATTGATCCACGTGTCCGTGGTTGTTACATTCCCAAAATTGTTTTGCAGCCCTTTATTGAAAATGCCGTCATGCACGCGCATCCCCAAGAGGAGAATCTTCGAATACGTGTGGCGATCAGCGAAGAAATTGGAGATCCTTCACAAGTCTTTATTCGAATTATGGATAATGGTCAAGGCCTGCCGGCAGAGTGGAAGCTGGAAGACTCACGTGGTATTGGAGTGAGAAATGTTCATCAGCGCATTCAGTTATATTGTGGCAAGGGATATGGAGTTGATCTATACACAGGTAGTTCGGGAGGTTTGGAAGTGACCATCTGTTTGCCGCGCATTGAGACGGAAGAGCAGTTAAATCTCTGGCTGGACGGTGAGAAGGTATGAAAACCATCATGCTTGTAGACGATGATCCACATATTATAAAGGCATTAACTGATCATATTGAGTGGCCCTCCCTCGGCCTTCGTATTGCAGGCACCGCTTCCAACGGAATTGATGCACTGGAACAGTTTGAGCGGCTGCGTCCCGATCTGGTTATGACGGATGTATATATGCCGGGTATGACAGGACTTGAGGTGACACAGGCGCTCCGGCGTAATCACCCTCATCTGCCAATCATTATTCTAAGTGGTTATGATGAATTTGAGAATGCTCGTGCCGCCATGCGATGGGGGGTTAATCACTTTTTGCTGAAACCGGCGGAGGTAGAGGAGATTGAGTCGGTGCTGCGTGAGGTTCTGTTGGAGCAGGAAGTGCGAGAGCGCCATGAGGAGCTGGAGCGGACATACAAGCAGGAGATTGGGAAGGTAGTTCCCTATTTGCGCAAACAGTTTCTGCACGAGCTCCTGACCACACGCTATCTGGCAGATGAGTTGCCGCAGGAACGTATGGATTACGTGGGTATTCCGATGTCTTCGCAGGTACGTGCGATTAGTCTGCAGCTGAATCGTCCCGGATTTCTGGCACGGATGAAAGAGCGGGACTGGCAGCTGCTCCGTTACGGGGCAGCAGATATTATTCAGGAGACGGTTAAGGAACAGATTGCGCACATGCAGGACAGCCAGGTGGAAGTTCTGGACTATTCGGATCAGGTGTTTGTACTGCTTCTTTTTGGTAGGGAGGAAATGTATGGACAGTTCGAAATACTTGTTGAGCGGATGATTGATCAGATATTTACGTATCTGAAATTGGAAATGAGCGCTGGGATTGGAACACCCAAAGAGCATATATGCGAGGTAATGGACTCCTATCTGGAGAGCAGAGAAGCGCTTGAGATGGCGGAATTTCAGGGAGGCAGTCGTGTCTATCCATACGATTCAATAGAAAAAGTAGAAACGGATGTCACCGATTATTCTTTGCTGCTGCGGCAGTGGAACGAGTCATGGGCAGATATGCGGACCGATCTGGCAGAGGAGATATGGCTGCAAATTCGCCATTTATTTGAGGATGGCATTTGTACTAATATTCAAGATGTACAGGTTGTGGCCGTAAGTCTATTCGACACCTTAATTCATAGCTGGAACAGACAATATCCCTTATTGCAGCCGCCACTGGCGATGAGTGAGTTTCTGCGGGATATTCAATCCAAGTATTCACTACAGGATTTGCTATGCTGGATGGACGCCATTACTGGAGACTGGATAGAGCAGACACGGAAAGAGATGACGGAGAAAAAAAGCAATAGACTGGTGGATCAGGTGAAACAGTACGTGGAGCAGCATTATGCTGACGAAATCAGCTTTGAGGCCATTGCCAAGGGACTTTTTGTGCATCCCAAATATTTGAGTCAGTTGTTCAAAAGGGTGGCCGGGGAGAATTTCGTGAGTTATCTGAACGGTTATCGAATTCGAAAGGCGATGGAGCTGCTGCAGTCGGGTCATTATATGGTCTACGAGGTTAGCGAGATGACGGGCTTTCGTAACGCCACGTATTTCAGCCAGGTTTTCAAGATGCTTACGGGTAAGAGTCCATCCGAATTCGGATAGGGCATTGGTCCATAATCGTAGTAATATAGAAAGGAATAGGAGGAAAGTATAGATGAACATTGAAGAACAGGACTTTATCGTGAAAGAATTGGCTTACTCCATTAGATCCGCAGAGGAAAAGGATGCTGAGGCATTATCTCGGCTTCGTGTACAGATTGATGGAGAGACGGAGAACATGGATCGGGAGCAGGGCGAGGCTTTTATTGGGCCAGCTGAATTTACAGAGATTATTCGTTTGGATAACGAGAAGGATCGAAACCTGTTCCTCGTTGCTGATGTGCAGGGAGAGATCGTTGGGTACTCCAGATGTGAGGGTTCCGATCTAAAGCGATTTTGGCATAAGGTTGAGTTTGGTGTATGTGTTGCCAGAAATCACTGGGGGTACGGAATCGGGAAGAAACTGCTGGAGCTGTCGATCCATTGGGCAGACACGAGTGGTGTCGAGAAAATGACGCTGAACGTGCTGGAAACCAACGATAAAGCGATAGAACTGTATAAAGGAATGGGTTTTGAAATTGAAGGTGTTTTGAAAAAGGACCGGAAACATGCCGATGGGAAGTATTACGATACGATTGTGATGGGTAGGTTTAAGAGTTGATTGGAGTAG
This sequence comes from Paenibacillus sp. MABNR03, assembly GCF_050455445.1. Taxonomy (NCBI): domain Bacteria; kingdom Bacillati; phylum Bacillota; class Bacilli; order Caryophanales; family Paenibacillaceae; genus Paenibacillus; species Paenibacillus sp. MABNR03. The sequence goes on along the minus strand of NZ_JBCIYR010000008.1, from coordinate 541 downwards.
GTCTGCGTTCAATAATACTGTTGTTCATATGTTAACTACTATATATAGAAGAAACAGAATATAGTGTGTGGCTAATATCATAGAGGTTATATAAGGTTTCTATTATGATCTCCAATAATATAAGCTAGAAAGGGGAGCGCAATATAATAAGCTGCCATACTTACCTGAACACTAATACTAGATAAGATTGTCTGTTTAATTGTGCTGACTAATATCGGCTTGCAAGTATAATAGATAAGATCAGTATGCTCGGTTTGATTGTGGGAGTAACAGCAAACATACTTATGCTATTCGATTCAATTACCGAGTAAGTTATTTGGGATATTTTACATGTAGTAATTAATGTAACAGCGTGATATATTATATTTCCGGCCAAGAAAACACGAGAAACACGGTGCGGTAAGCAAACCAAATAAGCTTCGAAAGAAACTTAAAAAAAACTGCTTGCTAAATTGGTTCGGACATGATAAGATATAAAAGTTGCTGAAGAGAACAACACTCGGATGCAAACGAAGTTTGATCTTTGAAAACTGAACAACGA
>NZ_JBCIYR010000007.1:0-202303 GCF_050455445.1 Paenibacillus sp. MABNR03 | reverse complement strand
AGGATCAAACTCTCCAATAAAGTATTGAAAAGAGCGATTAGCTCATTTTGAATCTGACGAGATTAAAAATCTCAATTTTGATCTTGCAAGCAAGATCGTTACTCACTCGTTGTTCAGTTTTCAAAGATCAAACTTGATTTATCTGACTCTTTTTTCGTCAACCACATTTTCAGCGGCGACTTAAATAATGTATCACATTCAAGTTGTTTTCGTCAAGGACTTTTTTTATTTCTTTTTTTGAAACATTTGTTCTTAACTTTTCCCTCAACGATTTCATCTTGTTTTAGCGATTAGCTCGTTTGGGGAACGAAATATAATGTATCACATTCTCTATTTCAGAGTCAACCTGTTTTAATTATTTATTTATACAAACAAAAAAGGAAGGTTTCCCCTCCTTTTTCCGAAACAATATTAACTAGGTTACGTGCCTTGTTCAGGCTTCAATCCAATACCGGATTTCCCGCCCCTCGCCTCCTATTAAGGACGGCCACCCAGCCGACTCTTTTACTATAGAACGAAACACCAGCTTCCGAAGAATCAATGGCAGGTCTTCCCCCACAAACCTCAATTGCGGATGATGGACGAGCTCATCTATGCTCCACGCTTCCTTCCGACTTCGAATTACCCGCAAAAGCAATTCGGAACAATCACTCATTTTGGACATAACAGAAAATTCACAAGCGAGGAGGACGAGTTCCACCCGCTGCTCCAATGTCTCCGAACTAACGGTCAGCTCCTGATAAAGCTTCCAGAGTGCCCGGTCCAAGTTCTGCACATGTGTCCAAACGGCATGGTCAGGGTATACGCCCTGTTCGATCAGTACAATCCTGGCCCAGTTACCCAGAGCCTCCAGTACATTGTAATACGCATCAACGACATGCCCTTCCTGGATGTGCCGCTTGGCTTCCACATACATTCTGAGAAAGCTTGCGAATTCGTGCAGTAGCTTTTGTTCGCGCAATTCCAATCCAAAAGCAGACAATTCCTCTCGCAGGGCACTTAGCGCACCATCTGCTTCCCAAATAATCTCGCCCTCAATCAAACATTGCATCAGATTGTTATTGTCCCCGGTAATTACACTGCTCTGCAGTTGATGACGCCCCGCGTAGATCATTTGATAACGCAGATCGCCATATCGGTAATGCCCAACCTTCGATATAATCTGATCTGTATTACAGACAATGAGTACAAGCAGTTCAAAATCCTGAATCAGGGAGCCGTGGAATCGCTCACCCGGATGGGAATAAGCGATAGCCCCAACTGCCCCTGACTCTTCCGACTGTCCGGACAAAAAAGCTAGGTTCTTTAATTCCACGATTCCCTCCATACAATTCATGGCAGATAAGCGCCAAGTCAGTTATAATGTAATTCTACATGCAGACTGAAGTTTCCTTCTTTTCCAGGTCCAATACTACTCATACGATAGGAGCATTTTTCATGGTGTTTAAATCCGCTAAAATTAATGCTTTTCGCACTTGGGGATTGCTGCTTACCATGCTAGGCATGGGCCTAATGGTACTGGGAACAGCCGGAATTGTGTTTTGGGGACATGCAGGCAAGGTGTTTGCTGCCGTGGGACTCGTTATCGGTCTGGTTGCCATAATGGCCAGTTTGGCCATTTACTTTTGGGCTGGCATGCTGTCCACGAGCGCTGTTCAAGTGGATTGCCCCGAATGTGGCAAGTTGACCAAAATGCTTGGCAAGACGGATCGCTGTATGTTCTGCCATACGATCCTCACCCTGGATCCCAATCAGGCCAACACAAACCGTCCTCATCTGAAAGCGCCTTCCCCACCAGCTGCTGACGTGGATCATGGCATAAGTCCAAAGGGTTAGCCTCTCTTCTCATCTCAGATCAAGAGCAAACAGAAAAAGGCCCGGCGTCTAAACCGGACCTTTTTTGCGTTTTTTTTCAATTAGTGACTCAATTCATATTAAAAAATAAGTTCAATATCCGTTTTACTTTTAACGACCCACCTGCTGTAACGTCTGCCAGGCCGAAGCATTGGCAAAACTGCGATTCCAGGCGGCTACACCACCCAGTTTCAATGAATCAATCAGATCCACACGAGCCTGTAGTGAAGCAGCATCTTCGATCCAAATCTTTTTGGTGGCTCCGTCTTCGGAGTATTCCACATAATTCTGTCCACTTTCTTTATCCAGCACAGGTTTGAGCTTCTTTTCTTTGATCAGATCGGCTACGGTATCCATGCCTACTGCTTTCGAGGACACTTTAACCTCTCCCTGTTCATCTGTTTCCTCTGTCCAGATTCGTGTATATAGCGGAACAGCCATAATCAATTTGTTTGAAGGCACTTCATCTTCTTCAAGAATTCGTCTCATGGAGGACTCGGTCCATGGCAGTGAAGCGACGGAACCAGCCTTCGGACTGGCAGCCCAGTGTTCATCATATGCCATAACAACAATATAATCGGCAAAGGAGCCAAGTGAACGTCGATCCAGAAAAGCAGACCACATCTCACTATTCGATTTTGGAGTTACATCTACAGATAGCATCAGTCCATGTATACGAGCCATCGCCTTAATCTCGCGAACAAATTGAGTGATATTGGGTCCATCTTCTGTATATACGTTCTCAAAATCAATATTAATGCCATCCAATTGATAGGTATCGGCGTATTCCAGCATCTGTTCGATGATATGCGTGCGAGTCTCATAAGAGGATACCGCTTCTTTTGTAATATCCGGGTCAAAACTGTTATCCATCAGACCCCAAACTTCCATCCCGGAACGGTGAGCCCAGTTAACATACGCTTTGTCAGCTTTGCTTTTCAAGTTGCCTTGACCGTCCGTAATATGGAACCACGTTGGACTGACGACATTAACACCTGGCATCTTACCGATGGAACCGACATCGGGCTGACGATTGTACACAGCCTCCCACACCAGATTTACCGATTTGCTCTGCCACTTCTTCTCTGCTGCAGTCAACGTAAATTTGGGCTTGTCCAGCTCCTTTTTCTCTGTGAGAGAAATATATTTATTGTCCACGTATCCAGCGTAGCCGTTATCCAGCTGAACAAAGCTCTGTTCATCACCTGTTTGCCATACCCGTACTCGGGCTTTCTGTTCCATATCTGCAATAATCGGGGATGACTCCCCACCACGTTTATACAAAGGAACGGTTTTATCTGATTTGGATGACAGGGTATCAATCTCCGCATATTGAATCGTGTCTCCTCCACGCATCAGCAGCACGGCACCCGTGGTCGTATCCTCCTGAATGGCTATGCCATAAACTTCCTTCAAAGGTTTTAGCGGGATATACGCCTCTCCTCCAATGACCTCCGGCTTGACGGACATGGGATAATCCGAATGATTAAGCTCCGCCTTGGTGCTGCCTTCCTTCATGTGAAGCACACGTTGCGGCGTCGCAATAATAATATCACCTGTGTCCGCTTCATATCGTATGCCCGGATCAATGGCCTCCTGAAGCACCTTCACAGGCAGCTTAAGCTGTTCTCCCGTACCGGAAGCTTCACCATCCATCAACTGTCCATCCACAAAAACAGGCTGATTCATTCCGAGCCAATCGGGATCTTCGTGAATTTGATTGAGCCATACATTCGTTATAAACCAGTACGCACCGCCTGCTATAAGACAGGCCCCTAAGAACCCAGGCCAGAACGAGCGTCGCTTCCTCTGCCGTGTATATCTGCTTTTTCTACTCAAACGCCTACCTCCGTTAATCATGCTGAATCATAAAGATATATTTGCAGCTTGAAAACCATGATGTATTTTTTTATCCCCAAAAACAAAAAACGTGTAGAATCCAAACTGAATTCTGCACGTTAATATTGTAATTCAACTCTCTTAATCCCTGCAACTTTTACAAACACCATAAACTTCCAAACGGTGTCCGTGGACTTCAAATCCGGTACTTGATTCCGCCTGGAGCTCAACGCTTTTGAGCGAAGGATAACTGAAATCTTCAATTTTACCGCATTTATCACAAATGACATGATAATGATCCGTTACATTGGCATCGAAGCGGCTGGAGTTATCTCCGTATGTCAATTCCCGAACCATGCCGGCTTCCAGAAACATCTTCAAATTGTTATATACAGTCGCCACGCTCATACTGGGAAACTGGGGTTCAAGCGCACGGTAAATTTCATCGGCTGTCGGATGCCCCATGGATTCCATCAGATAATTCAATATGGCATGGCGCTGGGGTGTAATACGGACACCGGTCGTTTTCAGATGCTCCAACGCATGTTGGACACGTGTTGCCATAAAACCCACCGCCTTACCTTTCATTCTCTAAGAAGACCAGATCATTCACGTCTTGTCTATCAGAGTTGATTCTTGACAAAGAACACGACCTCAATCTTTCCTGTCATGTAACCTTGCCATTTATTATTTATTGTACGGCGATTGTAAGTTTATTGTCAACGCGGCAGTTACGGAACTTCAGACGCATTGTCCTGGGAATTGTCTCCGTTTTCGGTAATCTGCTCCATATTTCCGTCTGTGTCTTCCACTTCTGAAGTGTTCACATCCGTCGAAGGTACATCGGGGTTACGATTAATGGTTAGGTCGCTGTTCCCCTCAATTTTAACTCTGTATTCTCCTTCGCCCAGCTGACCTTCTATGGTTTTATTTTGCACGGTAAAAGGCAGGTCCGTCTTCAGATCCCCATAACTGCTGGAGCCGCTCAGACTGTAATCCCCCTGATGCGGGAGCAAGATGCTGATTGCACCAACCGCGCTGTATACATCCCAATCCCCGCCAACTTTGGAGGATACGATGCTGATGCTGCCATTAAGGGACTGAGCCCTGATCGCAAGATTGGCACCATCCAAAGTAATATTTCCGTTCCGCGTTTCAGCGGTAAATTCACCTATAGAATCGGTAATGCTGATGCTTCCCACCTGTGTCGTCAAATCCACATCCCCCGAAACTCCGCGAGCTTTCATGTCTCCCCGGTTACTATCCAGGTCCACATTACCCATGGCATTGGCCACAATGACATCACCGTTTAACGTTTTGCCCGTAATATCACCTACCGCATTCGTAATTCGGATACGTCCATTCCCGGTCTCAGCCAAAATCGTGCTAATGGCCTCCGGACGGTTTAACAATATGGCTCCATTGGAAGTACGAATATCAAGATTGAAACGCCGGTCATCCGGAATAGTGATGGTCATATTCATTCGCGGCTGTGTTTTATCGTTCTCTCCATAAGTCTTGCCCGTTGCCGTAATATGAATAACCTTGGTACCGTCTGTCTCAATAAATGATGCATCTGCCACGGCCTTGGCCTCTACCTCAGTTGTCTTATCTACCCATACTACAGTTCGTACCTCTATCTCGTCCGTATCCCCGCGTTGTACCGAGATATCCCCATTCACCCCTTGAACAACTAGATCGGACGTATCCATTCCAACAGGCACACGAATTGTTCCCTTGTCTTGCATGTATCCCGCTGCCTGGCTGTAATCCATGGATGCTGCTCCCAGATTAAGGCTCACTCTGTTCCACAGGTGCATGTAATGATCCTGTTCTGTCACGATAAATACGGAAGCTGTAAGCACAAGGGAAGCCAGGATGCCTTTTGCATCCGGTCTGAAACGGATCTTTACTTTCTCATCCTGCAACTCATCTGATACTGCCTTTTTCTTACTGCGTGTCCACAGGAATAACAGTATGTATTCCACACCTAATACAATGAGCAGCAACGGCCACCAGTCGACCATTTCATATACGTAGTCCGTTCCCCACCGTTTATCCAAAATCAACAGCACACCGACCGCTATGATTAAGGCGGCAGCCGTATAGCGACCGACCCGGACTTTACGGTTCATCACTTTCCCTCCTTGATTTCCCATCTATACTTTCTTTTTGCGCAGCATGACCCAGATCTCACGTCCGAACAGGATCAGACCACCGATAATTAACAAACCGGCAAAAACATATCCACCATATACAGCTAAAATTTCCTGGAACCAGCGGGGTTTACGGAAAAACAGGACCATCAGTCCGCCACCTATTATCAGCAGGAGCCCAAACGAAATGCCTCGCTCCCAAGCCATAAATGCTTCACCAATAGCTCGTTCGCTTGTTACTGGCTTGTCTATATTTCCATGGGTTGCGGCTCTACGTCTCCGCATCATGACCCAATCCGCCGATTGCAGTACATCGAATACATTGTAAAAGTAGATTACCGGAATGAACAAAGCGAGCAAAATTAAAAGAGGTACATTAATCTGTATGCCGATGGATGAAAAATATAAAAGTGCCGACAGGTCAAGCAATACAAGCAGCATAAATGTTAAACCTCTCATATACAGCCGCAAATAGATATGTCCCAGGCCCGGAATGACTGCACTTAGCAGCCCGGCAATAAATTTATGTGTCCGATTTCGGAGCGGCTTTGTTTTGGTCGTTTGTCCGTTTCTCCTCGATTGACGTTTTCCTTTCATGACATACTCCTTTCTTATGAAATCGTATTCCCGTTCTTCATGCATTTGGTTAGATAGTACCCTAAAGAGCCCGGAGAGTAACTGGAAAAAATATGGGTATGACCAAAAACCCTCCGACACAACAGGCTTGTGGAGGGTTTTGATCATTTATTCTATCGACACTTTGGTCACGTGTTCCCATTGCCTTAATTGGGTTACCAGTTGTACGGTATTGAGTTCATGAGGTACGTGCACATGGAGTACAATCTCAATTTTGCGCTCAACCGAAATCATTTCTGCAAAGGCTAAATCCTGCTCATTCACTGTGATTTTGCGTATTTTGATCTTCTCTTGCTCCAGAAATGAAGACACCTGTTCCAGAAAACCGGGTTCTGACAACGTATGTAGTGTCACAACATGCAGTTTGTTCCCTCGTATATACCTGAGCTCGAGCTTGTTGAATACCCATAGATTGAGCAATACCAGTATCGTAGATACGATCGAGGCAAAAAAGAATCCCGCGCCAGCTGCCAGTCCGATGGCTGCAACAACCCAGATTGAAGCTGCAGTGGTGAGTCCTGTAATGGACTTTCCGGTAAAGAGAATTGTACCCGCTCCGAGGAATCCGACACCGGTAATAACTGCCGTAGCCAAACGGGCCGGATCAATCCTTACATTTAATTCATTGGCAAAATCTTTAAAACCATAAACAGACAACATCATAATCAATGCAGACCCAAGACACACCAGAATATGGGTACGCAGACCAGCAGCATGATTGGAACGTTCACGCTCCAGACCTACAAGTCCTCCAAGCAGCATGGCCAGTAATAATCTCAATAAAATGTGCCACTCATCGATAAACCAGGGATCACCCAAAACTGGTATTCCTCCTCCACAAAGTTCACATGATTAATGTTTATTCTTATGAAATGTCGTTAATTCCACGCCAGGCGCAATTACAGTAACCTCCACGGGTTTGAAGCCGAATTTGGTATATAAATTCACTGCCGGTTGGTTCAATGTACCCGTTGATACAATATACCGCGGAAGATTTGGATACTGCTCGAACACATGTCTCATCAATGCAGCCGCAATACCTTTGCGAAAATGTTCAGGGTGCACCATCATGCGTGTAATCGTCAACGTGTTCTCCTCTTCCTCAGCTACAGCAACGGCACCAAGAAGCTCTTCATCATTGTCCAATAAACCGTAAAAGGTCTCTCCGCAGCTTTGCAGAGATTCGATCGTATCCATCAAAGGCGGAATTTCCTGAAAACCGATCATCTCTGCTTCCAGTCGATAAGCTACATGCTGAAGTCTCCATAGCTGCCCAGCCGTCTCCGGATCATTCAACGCCAACAATTGAATCTTCATATCCACTCTCATCTCCTTCGTACGCAGCTATATCCGAATTACAAGAGTATATCCTTGCCTCACAAAATAAGAAAAGAGGCTGTCACAGGGACGAGCCTCTTTCTGTCCGGCCTTACCGGATGGATTAGCGGTTCAGTACATCTGCAAGCAGTTGATTAACCAGACCCGGATTAGCCTTACCTTTACTTTCTTTCATCACCTGACCAACCAGGAAACCAATGGCTTTCTGTTTTCCCGCTTTGTAATCTTCCACGGATTGAGGATTGTTCGCGACAACCTGCTCAACAATGGCGAGAATGGCACCTTCGTCACTGATTTGCACGAGACCTTTTTCCTCAACGATTTGCTGTGGAAGCTTGCCGCTCTCCAGCATTTCCTTAAAGACGGTTTTGGCGATTTTGCTGCTAATCGTGCCTTTTTCAAGCAATCCGATCATTTCTCCCAGTCCCTGACCCGTCAGAGGCACCTGGGACAATTCCAGGTTGCTGTTGTTCAGATAACCAAGCAGATCACCCATAATCCAGTTGGATACGGCTTTGGCATCCTGGGTATATTTCAGACTGTCTTCAAAAAGATCGGCAACCGCTTTGGAAGAGGTAATCACCTCTGCATCATAATTAGGCAGTCCATAATCAGCGGTATAACGGGCTTTGCGCTCGTCCGGAAGTTCAGGGATCGAAGCTTTGATTCGTTCCTTCCAAGCTGCATCGATATGCAGCTTCACCAGATCCGGATCCGGGAAATAACGATAGTCATGCGCTTGCTCTTTGCCGCGCATCGTCAGCGTTTTCCCTTGTGCCTCATCCCAGCGACGTGTCTCCTGTACCACTTCACCACCGTCATCCAAAATTTCAGCCTGACGGAACTGCTCATATTCCAAACCGCGCTGTACGCCACGGAAAGAGTTCATGTTTTTCAGTTCTGCTCTGGTTCCCAGCTTCTCCTGCCCATGCGGACGCAAACTGATGTTGGCGTCACAACGCAGGGAGCCTTCTTCCATTTTCACGTCAGACACATCACAGTACTGCATGATTGCACGCAGTTTTTCCAAATAGGCACGCGCTTCTTCCGGAGAAGAAATTTCCGGTTCGGATACAATTTCCACCAGAGGTGTACCCACGCGGTTGAAGTCGACCAATGAAGCATAGCCCCCATCAACGTGAGTAAGCTTACCCGCATCTTCTTCCAAATGAAGTCGGGTGATGCCGATTCGTTTCGTTTCTCCGTTGACTTCAATGTCAATCCATCCGTTCTCACCGATCGGTTGATCGAATTGAGAAATCTGATAGGCTTTCGGAGAATCCGGATAGAAGTAGTTTTTACGATCGAATTTGCTAACATCAGCAATGGTACAGTTGAGGGCCATGGCTGCTTTCATGGCATAATCCACGGCCTGGCGATTCAGTACGGGCAATACGCCCGGATGTCCGAGACAGACCGGACAAGTATGGGTATTCGGCGGTGCTCCAAAGGCCGTGGAGCAGCCGCAAAAAATTTTGGAGTTGGTGTGCAACTCCACATGGACTTCAAGTCCAATGACCGTTTCGTATTTAGATGCGGACATATCAATATTCCTCCGTTCCGGGCAGTCTACAGCTGCGGACGCTGCTTGTGGAATTCCGTATTTTGTTCAAACGCATGCGCAACGCGCAGTACAGTTGTTTCATCAAAGGCTTTACCAATAATCTGCATGCCGACAGGCAGCCCTTCCGAGAAGCCGCATGGGATGCTTACTGCAGGTACGCCTGCCAGACTGACCGGAATGGTCAGGATATCATTAAGATACATTGTGAGCGGATCATCCACCTGAGAACCCAATTTGAATGCGGTCGTAGGGGCAGTTGGTCCAATAATGACATCATATTTGGCAAATACGTCATCGAAGTCCTGTTTGATCAATGTACGGACTTTTTGGGCTTTCAAGTAATAAGCATCATAATAACCGGAGCTGAGTGCATACGTTCCGAGCATGATACGACGCTTCACTTCCGGACCAAAACCCTGACTGCGGGACTGGTGGTACAGATCCAGCAGGTTGTCCGGGTTATCAGCACGCACGCCATAACGCACACCGTCAAAACGAGCCAGGTTGGAAGAAGCTTCTGAGGAAGCCAAGAGGTAGTACGTAGCAACCGCATATTCGGTATGCGGAAGGGATACCTCTTCCCAAGTGGCGCCGAGTCCCTCGAGCACTTTCAGGGCAGAGAGAATGGTCTCTTTGACTTGCGGATCAACGCCTTCACCGATGTATTCCTTCGGAACAGCAATGCGCAAACCTTTGACATCTCCTGTCAGTCCACTTAAATAATCCGGAATTTCCACTTTTGCGGATGTCGAATCTTTGGCATCGTAGCCAGCAATGGCTTGCAGCACATAAGCAGAATCCTCAACATTTTTCGTCAGAGGTCCAATCTGATCCAGGGAGGATGCAAATGCAACCAACCCAAAGCGCGAAACAAGTCCATAGGTCGGTTTCATGCCGACAACTCCACAATACGAAGCGGGCTGTCTGATGGAGCCCCCTGTGTCTGATCCCAGCGTGAAGTAAGCTTCTCCTGCAGCAACAGCTGCTGCTGAACCACCGCTGGAGCCACCTGGAACACGGTCCAGAGCCCATGGGTTACGAACAGGATAGAAGCTTGAATTCTCATTCGAGCCGCCCATGGCGAATTCATCCATGTTCAGTTTTCCGATCGTCACGGTATCTGCAGCTCTCAACTTTTCGACAACCGTTGCATCATACACCGGGTCGAAGTTGCGCAAAAACTGGCTGCCGCACGTGGTGCGCAGTCCGTTCGTAACGATGTTATCCTTAATCCCTACCGGCAATCCAAAAAGCAAACCTTTCTCCTCACCACTGACGAGCCGGTCATCCAGCTGACGTGCACGGGAACGCGCCTGTTCTTCATCCAGTGCAAGATATGCTTTAACCTTGTCTTCACGCGCACCAATAGTCTGGTACGCTTGGTCCACCAGGTCGCTGACTGACAACTCCTTGGCATGCAGCTTGTTATGTAACTCAGGCAACGATTGTTCAAATAAACTCACGGTTTTTCGTCCTCCTTCCGGTTATCCGTTACTCCATTACAGCAGGCACTTTAAACTGCCCGTCTTCTTCTTCCGGTGCATTGCGCATCACCTGTTCAATCGACAGGCTTTCCTTCGTTTCATCTTCGCGCATCACATTGCTGACGTGCAGAACGTGAGTGGTTGGCTCAATGTTCTCTGTATCCAGCTCATTCAGCTTCTCTGCATATTTTAAAATCGCGTTCAGCTGTCCTGTAAGCGTCTGTTCTTCTTCAGAAGTCAAATTGAGCCGGGCCAGCTTGGCCACATGCTGAACGTCATTATTCGAAATACTCATTTCCGGATGCCTCCTTCATTTCGTTCATCTTCCCGAAACTGCCTGAAACGAATCGCTCGTTTAACGGGCTAAAGTCCCAAGATAACTTTTTTCATTATAGGGGAGATGGTTCGACAATTCAATGCAAATGACCTGACTTGTCCAATAAGCAAAATAACCCCAATCCATGGAGTTCGTGTAATTATCAAAAAAGAGCCGGCATCAGCCGACTCTCTAAAATCCTAAATCCATGCACGCAGATTAACCTGCTTTATAAAATCCGCTTGTGACATAACATCGTTCGCGGTTTCCTCTTCCTCTTCCACAGCTTGAAAATCTCCGTTCATCAAATGATGAAACAGCTTCTCATTGTGTGTCGCAAGGGCGTAATCTATCAACGCTTCTCGCTCGACCCGCTCAGCTTCCTGCTTCAGCAGAACCTCTTCCAGATCTACGTCGCCGGATGGAACGAAAAAGTTCCGGTTTACCTGCGGCACTCGAAGCACGTAATCGAACGCATTGTCCGGATTCCGGTCATAAGCGATGATGAATCCATATTCCCCCACAGGAAGATTCTGCTCAAACGCATCCGCGACGATGACAACCTTTTCTCCTAATCGCAGCATCGTCTAACCTCCTGGTAGTCTATCTTTAATATTTATTTGTATAGTCTACTAGAAAAGAATAGCGATGTCTACGATTACTAGAATTAAACAACATATTTGTGCAAAATCTTTTTATATCCATAGAACCTGCCGCCGATGGTCGACGATATCTGTTAGGATCGTTTACGCTCTGATCGAACAACAACCAACCAATATACTATAAGAGGTGTCGGAAATCCGGTGATTCCCCACAATCCCCATAACCAGGGGAAACGCCCGCGTTTACGTGCATCCTGAAAAATCCATGTCCCTTGCACAAACAAAACAATTGCGATCAATATTAGCCAAATCGGAGAAATCTCATTCAACGAATAATGCATATTATTCATGATGGGCTTCCTCCTTCCGATTCTTTCCTGCCCAGATTATTGCCGCTGTAACTGCTGCCCCTACGCCGATTGCCTGGATACCCAAATAAAGAGCCGGAGCAGACAGGAACAACAGCGCCCCAGAAGCGATAACCATCAGTCCAACAATCCAGAACAGGAACATTTCGATCAAATTCTTCCGACGTTTGATCCGTCTTCGTTCCTTGACCTGCACTTCGAGCGAAGCTAATGAAGGGATGCTCACAGGCTCATATGCATCGTCCAGCACTTTCATCTGCTGCTGGAGTCGTGTCAGGAGTTCCTGCTCATCTTGCTCATCCGTCCTGCTCATACTTCCCCCAACTCCTTTCTCAATTGACGAAGGCCATAGGCCGTACGCGATTTCGCCGTTCCGGATGGAATACCAAGCATCTCCCCAATTTCATCATATCCATAACCGTAATAATGCTTCAACAGAACAGCAACACGATGTTCGGGTGTCAGTCTTGTCATCGCATCCATGACATCCGTCCATTCTTCATTCCGGCTCTCAAACTGCCAGCGGAATCGTCTTATGGCCTCACTCCGAATCATATCCAGCCAGCCATTCTCTCTTTTCTTACGCCTTGTCTTGTCAATATATATACGGGTGGCAATCGTAATCATCCATGACGAAAAGGCAGACGAACCGTCATAACGGTGAATGTTCTCCATACATCGGATCATCGTATCCTGCACCGTCTCTTCAGCAATATTTGGATCCATCGTAACCTTGACCAAATATTTGTACACAAAAGCATAGTGACGTTGAAGCAGTGCTGCCAGCGCACGATCGTCTCCTTCTGCTGCTCTGCGGACCTCTTCCAATTCGGCTGCCTCCATCGAGTTCATCACCTGCTTCCCGTTTATTCTGGTGTTAATACGACAGTCTCTGCAGAAACGTTCAATGGAATCACAAAAAAATCCGAAGCCGACAATTTCCCGGGCAATCAGACTTGATTCCGGTAATCCTGCAGCTTGTCGAACCAAGGCTGGTTGCGGGCCCCACTGCTTAGTAATCGATCTCTCCATATACTTTGCTGCTGTTTAAAAGGTTCATTCAGATCCTTGCTTTTGTAGTTATGTAATTGAGGACGCGATTTCGCTGATTCAAGTTTGCCAATGTCCATCATAGGACGGGTTTCTTCAATGGAAGGATATTTGGCACGCTGTGCAAAAGGTATGACTCGTTTCTTCTCCACTTCTTCTTCCTCGCTCTCCTGTTACTCATGTTTCATCAATTACTGTTCAATTACTGTTCACTTCCTATTTACTAACTATCATTGCTTCCTTACACTTGCTAACAAAATTAAGCTGTCTGTATTACAATGACTTATCTTATGTAGGTTGTCTCTGGATGGATCTCCACTTACAAATGCTGCAAAAAAACAAAAAAAGAACGCAAACCGGGTATAGACCACAGTCTGCGTGCTTCGCAAGTTAGGGTACTGCTATTCAATGCTTTAGTTAGATGATGCCTTAACGCTTGTAACAACTAATTGCTATTCTAATGAAAAATTTGTCACTTGTCCAGACTTTCTTCGCATCGAAATTTGTCAGCATTCGATTAAGGGATAAATCTCAGATCCTATATCCAATGTTGGTCATCTCGCGGAAACGTAAGGGTTGTTCTGTTTCTCATAACCGATCGTCGTTTTGGGGCCATGACCAGGGTATACCTTCACTTCATCTGCAAAGGTGTACAGCTTGTTCTGAATCGAATCAATCAGATCCCGTTCCCGTCCACCCGTCAGATCGGTTCTCCCTACACCCATGCGGAACAGAACGTCTCCTGCGAACAGGTCATCACCACATAGCAGGCTTACACTGCCAGGGGAGTGCCCCGGTGTATGATAGACCTTAAACGTGTGGCCAACAAAATGTAAGGTTTGTCCTTCATCCATGGCATATTCTGCAGGATCTGTCGAAAGAGGCGGTGAAGCCTGAGGCCAGTTCAATGACCCATTCAGTTTCGGGGAGGTGAGCCAGTCACTCTCCAAATCATGCAAATAAACTGGACAACCCTTCAATTTGCGGATTTCATCCACACCGCCCATATGATCAAAATGAGCATGTGTCAGCAAAATCGCTTCAATTTCCAAGTCTTGAATCGCTTTGAGCAGCGGACCCGGGTTCATGCCCGGATCAATGATAACCGCTTTACCTGGATCTTCGCCCTGCAGCAGATATGCATTCGTCTGGAGCGGACCGAGTGTAAATGTACGAATGTTAAGCATATTGAATTAGTAACCCGAAATCAGTTCACGCAGCTCACGGATAATGGCTGCATGCGACTCCGTTCCTTCCCCATAGCGTTTACCTATTTCCTGACGTACTACAGCCATCTTCTCCTGGTAGTCAGCTGCATCGCGATCCGGATTCTGGCGTTTGAATTCAACCATGACTTCCTGTACATGCTGAGGGCGCGGTCCCCATTGGCCCAGCACGTGTCCACCCGTATCCGCGAAAATAACGATCGGTACGGAGCGACCGCCCATCGTAAGGAATTCATCCATCACTTCAGGATGATTTTCCATAATAAGAACTTCTGTTGGTATACCCGAAATCTCAAGCGCCTGAAATACAACGGGTATGTTGCGAACAACATCTCCACACCAGTCAGCAGCCAAAATCAATACACGCAAATCATCGCGGTGGTTCAGGCTTTCGAAAAATTCGCGATCATCTTCGCTTGGCCATGTGAAGCTGTCATAGTTCGCCTGAAATTCGCTTTGGTTCTTGGTCATGCTCTCAATAAATTCCTTCGGCGGCAGACCCTTACCGAATTTGTGAGACAAGTTTGGTTTACCCATAACTAGACACTTCCTCTCTTTTTGCGAACATTCATCCATTTAATAAGCACATAAACAATCATAAGTGCGAGCGCAACGAGCAAAATTGGCATAATGTAAGGCGCTGCTTTCTCGTTAATATGCTCCCATTGATCTCCCAGTACCATCCCTAAATATATAAACAATGCAGTCCAAGGTATAACAGCAAGTGTGGTCAGCAGAATGAATCTGCCTGTATGCATTTTAGATATGCCTGCAGGAATCGAGATGGCATGGCGCACAACCGGAACAAAACGCGCCGTGAAAATGACACCTGTACCATACTTGCGGAACCACTCCTCGGAATGGTCGATGTGTTTTTTCTGGATCAGTATGTATTTTCCGTAACGTTCAAGTACAGGCCTGCCGCCATAACGGCCAATCCAATAAATAAAGAGCTGGGCTACCACGCCGCCCACTGTACCGAAAATCATTGCGCCAAAGAAATTGATATTGCCCTGTGAAACAAGAAATCCTCCATATGCCAGCACAATCTCACTG
The DNA here is from genome assembly GCF_050455445.1 of Paenibacillus sp. MABNR03. Lineage (NCBI taxonomy): Bacteria > Bacillati > Bacillota > Bacilli > Caryophanales > Paenibacillaceae > Paenibacillus > Paenibacillus sp. MABNR03. Next base: position 186,814 of record NZ_JBCIYR010000007.1, on the reverse strand, counting down.
GGGATGACTTCAAGCATTAATCCCAGCATAATTCCAAAGTATCCAAGGCTCTGAATCCAGTCGAATAATTGACCGACAATGTTATGAATAACGTCCATCTCGACCCTCTTTCTTCATCCTGATTGGCGGCGCTCTGCAGCACCATGGATGTTCGTCCCTATTTTAGCACAGGGCTGCAGTTTGTTGCTACTTCCTCGAACCGGGTTAGTGTCCTGCAAGTCGCCCTTCGCATATGGTATCGGGAGAGGAGCGTGAGAAGATGTCACCCAAATCAACACCCGGCACTCCCCCGGTCAAACATAGCAACCCCAGCCAGAAGCTGCCTTCAGCCAGAGGGATTCGCAGAGCTTGCAGCAAGGAGCTGTACCGGACAGCCAAACGGCTGAAAGTGTACATTTCTCCCGATCAGATGAAACAGGCAGAAGAGCTCTATTACGGCAAAGTCATTGCCAACCTGCTGTGGATCGGTGAAAACCGGGATAATCGAAAAAAACTATGTGAGTGGTGGAACACCGACGTCAGTGCAGAGATAGCTGCTCTATGGAATGTGGACATGGAACCCCTGCAGGCTGCGTTTCAGCAGGCGTTTGGCGGATATCGTCTGTAGAGTTGGTCAGATTCATTGGATTTCACACAGTAAGAAGCACGCATAAAAAAACACGAATGCTTCTCCAGAATAACTCGGCAGATATCAGAGTCCTATAGAAGCAAAAGACACAAATGTTCAGGGAGTTCGTTCGATCTGTTCCAAAGGTTTGGCAGCCGATGCGAGGATGCGCAGATGGTTGCCATAATTGAAGGCATTTTGATCAAAGGTAAAACGGCGATCATTGCGAGCATTCCGCGCAGTCACTTTTTCGTTCAACTGTTCATAATAGTCATACATTCGCACGCCTGCGGCGGCGGTCTGCCTGGCTCGATCCGGGTAACCGGCAGCCCATTCCCGCCGTGATGCATAAGCCATCCAGTACAAGGCAGCGGAATGACTACGGGTATCATATCGATTCAAGGCAATTGCTTGCTCAAAGTAAGCACCAGCCTGTGCTCCCCTCCCTGCTTGGGCTGCACGTTCCCCCAGCTCCTGGTAGAGCTGCGGCTCTCCCGGGGAGTGGGACAAGCTATTCAGCAGGAGTGCTTCTGCATCATTTGATTCAAACGTACGTGAAAGGGAGATGATGATCTCCGGCCTGTACGGATTCGAATGAAAAGCAGCAATAAATGCTGCCTTTTGCTGATTGGTTCCCTCCATTGCAGTTCTAGCCGAGCGGTATTGCGCTTCGGCTACTGCACCTTGACTAGCCAGCCATACAGTTCCCCCAAGCCAAATCACAATGGCCAGTCCGGTTACCCTTGGCATTACCCGCATAGCTGGATAACGAAACCAAGCAGGCAAGCGTGATTGTTGTGTGGATGGATCACTCGTGTATGACACGGATGCCTGTCTCGCATGGAATGGAGCAGGCTCTTCAGCAGCGGACATATGCCTTTCATTCTTATATGCGTATGCCCAGGCTCCCAGCCAGATAAACAGCATCCACATGAGCGTAAAGCTCCAGTCAAAATCCATGGCCCCATGCAAAACAAAAACAAGCATGGAAGGCATCATCCCAGGAGCATGCTCCCTGGTATTACGCAGGGTGAAAGCAAACCAAGTGCAGATGATGATTAAGCCGATCAAGCCTGTATCGAGGGCAATGTCGATGAGGCCATTGTGTACCTCGCCGCCGACATATGGCGAGGATTGGATGGCGCGGTACATGCTGCGCCATGCATCTCCTCCGTGGCCGAACCATGCGGCCTCGGTCCAGAGCCCCAGGGCGTCCCGCCACATCTGAAGGCGGGACAGCCCTGTGCCGACACCCGCCGTGAGACGTTCGGCGGTGGAGGCTACGGCCAGCGCGGCGGCGGCGGTAACCGCCAGCGCCATGGCCGTCAAGGCTGCGGCGCGCGCTCTGGCGCCGCTGTGCCAGAGGCGGCACAGCAGCAGCGTGCCGAGCAGCGCAGCTGCCCATGCCCCGGCCAGTGCCAGCAGGCCGGGCACGGGTGCGGGCGCCAGCTGGGCAGCAGCCAGCTGGCGGTACAGCCAGGCCGCGCTCGCCAGAGGCGCGGCCGCGGCCAGCAGCAGCGGCAGGCGATGCCCGCGCCGCTGCAAGGCGAAGGCGCAGGCTGCGGCGAGGCCGGTCGCCAGCCAGGCGCCGCGCGACTCGCTCAGCAGGAGCGCAGCTTGCGCGGGCATAAGCGGCAGCGCTGCTGCGATAAGCCGCCAGGCCGGCACAGGCCGGGCCATGGCACGCGCAACTGCAGCCAGCCGTTCCAATGCGTACATGCCGACAACGGCGCCGTACGCATTGGGGTACTGCAGCAGCCCGCCGAGCCTCGCGCCGGCGGAACTGATCTCGGGGTCGGCAGTCCGCATGACCCCAAAGGGCAGCGGCAGGACACCGCACACCGCAAGTATGCCGCTCAGCACAAGCAGGCTGCCTGCTGCCTGCCAGCCGAAGGCAAACCATCGCAAGCCATTCATGCGCGAAGCCAGTATCCCTGCCAACAGGGCAAACATAGCCAGCAGACTCCAACGCAGCATTTCATCCAAACTGCCTTGTGTACTTACAGAACCTGACCAGGCGTGGAGACCATAACAACACATCATCACAACGGGCCAGATCACCCAGCAAGTATGAGTCATTTGCAGAAGTCGCATTTTCGTTTGTTTGTTACCTCCACTGGAGAGGATATTATTTTTCCTTCTCTGGAGTATGAATAACAGAAGCAGCATGCTCCCTACCATCAGGAGACTCCAGGCGGTGAACAGAATGACCCGATACACATCCCCAGGAAAATACAAACCTCTCCCCAGACATGCAGCCATCAACATGATCGAACCAATCAAGCCCAGCGTAAACGTCAATGCCGAATTTTGTATCTCACACTTCGTCATCTTCTTCTGCTTAACGTCGTAAAGCAAGGTTCCTCCCGCCGTATAGAGTGCTGGCTCCATACCGCATACCGAATGCTTCATCCCAGGCTGATCCTTGTAGTTTTGATGCTTAACCGTACGATCATCGTCTCCTAGCTTTTCCATCCGCCCACCTCCTTTCCATCTTGTTGAACCATAATCGCAAATTCCCCAATCCTATTCGATCATGCTCAGCGTGTACTAAAAATAAAAAAGACAGAAGCTCCCTCATAGGGTCTTCTGTCTTATGCATAATCGTCGTCATTTCGATTCATATATAATACATCATTTATTCGCATTCATGGCGAGACCCTCCTACCAGTATGTCCCATTCATGGACATGGCAGACGATCTTCAACTATCGGCTAACCTTTAGATCATTCAGCAATGATCACAGGAATCTGCACCGGTTGTGGATTTTTCGGATGAACGCTCTGCATTCCCTTCCGTCACAACGGTCTCTGTTGTTCCAATCGACTTGGCACCATCCGGCAGCAGATCTGCACAAGCGCGCTCCAAATACGGATCGGCATGTATGAAATCACGGAATTCCGTGTATTCCCTCCACATGTCAGTCATTGGACCTGCCTGGCCGCGTACGGCACGAATCAATATATTTTTCGGTGTATGCTCCATATCGATAAATTCCAGCAGCTGCGTTTTGTATCCCATCAGATCCAGAAGCTTGGCACGAATGGCGTCTGTCGCCAGTGCGGAGAAGCGCTCCTTCAAAATGCCATGGGACAATAACGGATTCATCACAGGGGATTCGATCTGATCAAACAATTCGTGCTGGCAGCACGGTACGGAGAGAATAACCGATGCGCCCCAACGAACTGCCTTCTCCAAAGCAGCGTCTGTAGCCGTATCACAGGCATGCAGGGTCACGACCATATCCACTTCATTCAATTCGTCATAATCTGCAATGTCACCAACAAGGAACTTCAGATCACCATAGTGCAGCCTGTTTGCCAGATCATTGCAATGTTCAATAACATCTGCCTTCAGGTCGAGACCGATAATTTTAAGCGATCTGCGCTGTTGTACCGACAGGTAGTGATACAGGGCAAAAGTCAGGTAAGACTTGCCGCAGCCAAAATCAACAATGGTAAGCGGGCGTCCCTCCGGCAGGTGTGGGATGACATCCTGAACCATCTCAAGGAAACGATTGATCTGTCTGAATTTGTCATACTTGCGGGCCAGTACCCGGCCTTCTTCATTCATAATCCCCAGTTCAACCAAAAAGGAGACAGGGACTCCATCTTCGAGCACATATTGCTTCTTGCGGTTATGCGAGAGATCCACCGCCGTCTTGGATGGGGATTTGGTCAGGATGGAAACTTTATATTTTTTGCTGATCAAAATTTGATAATCTGCCTCTGTCGTACAGAGCAGCCCTTGACGAAACGTCTCTTCGCACAGCAAAGTCATGCGTTCTATCGCCTCAGCCGGAGTCAAATTCTCGTGCAGCACTTTGTTGTTGTAATGAAATGCGAATTGATAATGCAGCTGATTCTTCAGCGTTACCGGCTTGACTTGCACTTTGGTATACGAGACATTGTCCCGTCTGCGCAGCTGGCTCCAGGTCGCTGTAATCAGCGAATTCTGTTCAAAGATGTCTTGTATAAGCTTTCGCAATGAATCCACGGGGTACATCTCACTTTCGATTTGGTTTGGTCAACCGTAACCATACCACAATTCCGTTGGCTCTCCAAGTAAAGGCACCTAACAAGCCCTAATGCATTTGTCACTTGTTTTTCCCCACCACTCAGCGGGTTAACTCAGCGAGTCCTTCCTCGACTTCTTCACGTGGCAGGCCACCTTGCTCCAGTTGCTCGTCTTCAAGCTTGCGTAAACGTTCGTAAAAGGACCGTACCTCGTCACGATAATTCACGGGAAGTCCATCCCCAACCTGCAGCGCCCTGTACCAGCTGTTCTCGGCCTGATCATATCGCCCCTGCTGTTCACGATACAGCGCAAGCTGTTTTTCCGTACGGGCAGGAAGTTCGTATTCCTTTGTTTGCTCCAGTATGGATTCGACGCGTTCCGGTGCTTCCAGCAGCCTCGGGTTGGCACCATGATTCAGGGCATATAAATAAAAGTGTAATGATTTCATTAACCGGGTAAGTCCTTCATCCTCTGAATCCTGTTTTTCCTGATCACTGATACCTTCCACTCTGGCCTTCTCTGCGTAAATATAAGCTTCTTCTTCAATCAGCCGGGCGGCTTGCTGCAGATTGTCCACTTCAATGATCCCGCGAAAACGAAACATTTCAATGACATCCTCGGCAGGCAGAGAGTTCAGCAGAGACAAGTTCATGCCAAACTGCCTGCGAAGCAGCTCGTCCAGCTCCGATAGCGCCTCCGTATGTTTCCGCTGCTGTCGGAGTGTTAATGCTTTGCCGATCGCCTCGGTCATTTCCTCAATCATGCGGAGCAGATAGTCTTTTCTGAACATTAGATATGCCCCCTCGTTCGCTCATTCGAATCATCATCCATTATCCTTAGTTTAATCCATGCCATGACAAAAAGCCAAAGCTGGTTTCTTGCCTCATGGATGCCGTAACTCGAAGAAACCCCTGCCGTCGTATGAAGACGTGGCAGGGGTCCTGTCATGGTGACATTCCACAAGAAGTGAAAAAGTAATCCGGTAAATGGTTAATTCCCGTAAGTTATGCCTCTGGTAATCCGTTCATAAATTGTTGAATGACCTGAATCAACTGTTCCGGTGCCTCATACATGCTCATATGGCCCGCACCGGCAATTACTGCTTGGACGATATGCGGCTTGTCACTTGTAAAAGTGCGTTCCGGCGGAATGATAGGGTCCTTCTCGCCTGCAACCAGCAAAACCGGGAGCGGTGTAGCTGATAGAACATCCCGGCGATCCGGACGTTCCCGCATAGCCAGTGCGGCCCCGGCAGCTCCCTGCGGTGCGGTCTGGTACCCGATTTCCTTGACACGTGATACTTGTGCCGATAATGATTCCACATGTTCCGGAGCGAATAAGCCTGGAACCAATCCATCCACAAAGCTTACAATGCCCTCTGTCTGAATGGTGGATACTGCACGAAGGCGCTTCTCCTTGCCCTCTTCACTATCCGGATATGCAGTAGAATGAATTAAACCAAAAGCTTTTAATCGTTCCGGATGGCGTTGAGCGATGGAAAGGGCGATATATCCTCCCATTGAATGTCCGAGCAGGACTGCCTTTTCCACGTTCAGTTCATCCATTAACTGCAGGACATCATTACCCATCTGATCTATTGTGTAATTGCCCATAGGCGCGTCTGTCTTGCCGTGTCCACGCAGATCGGGTACGATGCAGCGATAATGACGTGCCAGCTCCGGCACTACTTCATCCCAATAGGACGAACTGCCGCAGTAGCCGTGGAGCAAAATAATGGCTTCTCCCTTACCCTGTTCGGCATAACATATCGTCGTTCCATCACACATCACTTTTTCCATATGAATCCCTCTCTCTGCGCGAATTGAATTGATCACGTTCATTTTATATAACAAGCTTCTTGTAGTTCAAGTTGTATATTATTAAGCTTTCATCCCATGAATGAAACGTTTATCTTGTTTTCCAGGCTTCCAACGCAGCATCGGCGATCGTTCGGGACATACCCATTACGAAGTGAAGCGAAGTCATCTGTAAGATGGAATATGGCCTCGGTCCATTGGTGTTTACGACTGCTGCCACACTATATTGTCCAACGGGCGGCAGTTTGCCTCCCACCGATTCTGCCGGAAGGAGTGCACGGTGCGAAAGATAATATGTACCCGCTGCATGTTTGGGACCGAGACAGGCATCGATCGCAACAATCGCGTGATGCGCCGGAATTTGAGCCATTCGTTTCTCTAGCGTATCTGCATCACAAGGGACAGACATCGTCCCAACGACATGGCCGACTCCATGCTCTTCCAGCAGGGTTCCGGTGAGGGGCCCAAGTGCATCTCCAGTGGAACGATCTGTACCAATGCAGACAAATGTTATTTCATCAGGTGAATGTTTCTGGTAGATGTGTCTGAAAAATAGGATCAGTTCTTCTCCCGAAACACTTTTTGGGATTTCCCGGCTCTGGTGGCGCACAAAATCCCGCTTGTATGCTGCCAATCTGTTTCCTCTCCTTTACACGTAACGATCCACATTAAACGATGGTTGTATTCATATTTTATCCGATAAGAGCTATACCCGCAAAAGCATTGGCCTGTGCCTGTCCAATCATGATACAATGACTACAGTTTCCGATACGGAAGGGATGGACATAACGATGGATTTAACACAAGCGAACGCTGCCAACATGGAATATATGATTGAAGCGATTAAAACCAAGCTGCGGATGGCCAGCGGTGCAGCCATGCAGGCTTCGGCTTTCCCACTGGACAAGTACGAGGATCTGTACGACCTTTACGAGATGGTTTTGGGCAAAGAGCATCTCAGTATCTCCGAAGTGGAAGCTGTTGCTTCCGAACTCGGAAAACTTCGTAAAGTTTAGCTAATCCCAAATTCAGCAGACTTCAGCAAAAAGGACCTGACTCCCCTTCATGGGAGAACAGGTCCTTTTTGTTCTTATGCAAACCAATCATTTGCTCTGCATGACTTGTTGTTAAGGCAAATCTACCAGTACGAATTCAGCGGATTCGCTCCCCGTACTCATAATTTGCAGATCACAGCTTTTGCGAATACGGGCAGCATCCCCTGGCTTCAGGTTAAAGTTCCCGTCCGCACATGTGATCTCCACATGGCCACTGATCAGGAAAAAATGCGTGCGCCTGTCTTCATGCTGTGGATACATGATTTTTTTCCCGGATTCCAATTGGGTCAGATAACACGTCACATCCTGGGAAATGTGCAGCGCGCCTTCGGCCCCTTCCCCTCCTTGCCCGGAAACAATGGGACACAGACGGTTAAGCTGGGCCTGCTGCTCAAATCGCTGATTTGTATACGATGGCTTCAGCATGCGCTGAGATGGCAGAAACCACATTTGCAGGAAACGCACCGGTTCATCCTCAGACGGATTAGTTTCCGAATGTTCCACCCCGGTTCCTGCACTCATCACCTGTACGGTTCCCGGCTCAAGCACCTGTTCGGTTCCCATGCTGTCTGTATGTTTCAACTTACCGGATATAACATAGCTAACAATTTCAAGGTCATGATGTGGATGTCGTTTAAAGCCTTCCTGCGGCATCAGCGTGTTGTCATTATGGGCCAGCAGGCAGCCAAAATGGGCGTTGCTTGGATCGTCATAATCCGCAAAAGAAAAGCTGAATTCACTGTGTATCCAACCTCGATCCGACGTGTGCCTTTCTTCCGATGTCACTACTTTAATCATGTTCATCCACCTCCAAGGGTTTAGAGCTGCCGCTTACCTGCGCAGCAGGTCTTGCGTGTATATGAATGCTTATAAATCAATACCAGTTGGTATCTCATCTTTACCCGAGGTCCGGGGATTCTAATCACGCCCCTAGCTTATGGTTATACGCTTTCTTCAGGTGAGTGAAGCACGAATTCACAATCTGTATGTCCTACGATATTTCCAGCATCGTTGCGAATTTCGGGAGGAAAAACATGGGACAGCCGTTCAATGGTGGTCCGGTTGGAATATCCAATCTGCTCAAGAATGGATTGAGCAATCCATGCCCATTCATCCTCAGAACCGTCGAGCACCTTAAATGTTACGCCGAGTCTTTCCTTTTTCAAGGCAAAACCGAATACACCCTTAAATCCACCTTTTGCAACAATGTTGCTGTCTTCAAGAAGTACCGAATCGACACGTCCAGTTCCTCCAACCATAAGAGGCTGGTCGTTCATTGCCGACGTAATGGTTTCTACCGCTGCCCGTGTCGGGGCATCTTCGATTAAATCCGGGCAGGCGAGCTTCAAATAAGCATTCGACAAGGCCGATAATGGCAGCGAAAATACCGGAAAGCCGCAGCCATCCGTCCCCAGTTCAATTTCCTTCTGATCAATTCCAGCCATACCAGCCATCGTCTCCAAAATTTCACGCTGCACTGGATGTTCTCTTTCGGCATAACTTTCCAGATCGAAATTTTTCATGCGGCTGTAACCTAGGATACCGAGGTGTTTACCTGAGCAATTATGCAAAATACGCCGTTTTTCCCCCTGGCTGCGCAGCCATTGATTCCGGCTCTCCTCATTCAACGGATAACTTGCGGCACAGATCAGGCACTCTTCTCCCAACCCGATTTTGGCTGACAGTTGTTCCAGCACCTGAATGTGCTCGGGCTCCGAACGATGGGAAGATGCCATGATTGCAATTTCCTTGGATGATAACCCATAGTGGGCTGCAATACCTGCACGAATGCCTGGAATGGCCTGAAAAGGTTTGGCAGATGAGCGGGTAAACGCTCTAAAGTGCGGATTCCCCGCTGAATAAACGACATTTCCTTTCTCATTCGTGATGCTTATGTGTCCAAAGTGGGCGCATTCCATAACGCCTGCACGATATTCCTTAACTAACAACGCACTCTCCATGCGAGTTCTCTCCTTTATACTCCCAGTCTCATCTCTGCTTTGCGTCATCACGCTGCATGGGATATCTTTAAATTATAGTACAAAAACGATGTTTTTTCAGTTTTTTCGACATGTTTTTCGGGTAAGCCTATACCAATCTGGAACTAATAACCAATCTTAATTGAAGGAGATCCCATCATGCTGCGTGAAAGCAATTCATCTTTCTTTGGAAGTTCCCCGCGTTTATCCTGGCGTTCCCTCTTTGTCTGGAGTGGAGTAGGCGTTTTGTTCAGTTCTGCTCTTGTTATCCTTCTGGCCGTAGTTGGTGCTTGGCTAGGGACCCATTTTATCATTCAGTTGGATGATCAGATTCAACACTGGTTTTATCTCCATTCTGAATCTCGTCTTGCACTGCTGCCTGTCATTTCCTTCATTACTGCAATCGGTTCTTTCAAAATTTCGGCATTGGCAGCAATCTGTGCGGCAGCCTTATTCTTTATACAGCGCAGTCCACGATCCTTTATCTATGGTTATGTAATCCTTGGCAGCTTTGCAGTCATGTGGCTTCTTAATACAGGACTGAAAGAAATTTTTCGTCGAAGCCGTCCTGAACTTGATCATTTAATGGTGGTTCATGGATATAGCTTCCCCAGTGGTCATGCCATGATTTCCATGGGGTTCTATGGCATGTTTTTTGTAATCTGGGCAATCGAAAGACAGAGAAGATCCGCCTCCATCATACTGCCTATTGTCTGCGGTATAGGGTTTATTGGACTCATCGGAATAAGTCGAATTATGCTTGGTGTGCATTATCCTACAGACGTATTTGCCGGATTCGTTGCCGGACTGGCCTGGCTCGTCTGCATGATGGGTGCAATGAAACGAATGATCTGAGTTTCTTTCCACTTCCAGCTTGCCCATATCTGTTTCAGTTGTTTCAGCTTGATGCACGGCGTTTATATACGAAGTAAGCAAACGCGAACAGACAACATCCTGCATCAAGTGTAAAGGAGGCGGTTGTTATGTGGGGCATCATTCTTAGCATTGTATTGGCAGTTATCATCGGCCTGATTGGAGATGCACTTGCCGGTCACGATATGCCAGGAGGCATCATCGGAGCGATGATTGCCGGATTTGTTGGAGCTTGGCTGGGCGCACTGTTGCTTGGTAACTGGGGACCGGTTATCGGTAACTTCGCTATTATCCCTGCCATCATTGGTACAGCGCTCTTTGTCTTTTTGCTGGGGCTTGTGTCCAGACTGTTCAGACAGGCTGCCTGATCGGTCAACAAGGTGTTCGTTGTTTCGTTATTCGTTTCTTAATTTAAAAAAGGAGTGATTTGACATGAATAAAGCAGAAGATCAATATCCTGTACAAAGCGGTTCGACTTTCGCCAAAGGTATTTTCATCGGTGGTTTGCTGGGAGCAGCAGCAGCATTGCTCTTCGCTCCTAAACCAGGACGGGAGCTCCGGGGTGACCTCTCCGAGAAGGTTGGTATGGTTACTGATCGTACCAAGGAAGTTGCGGCAGTCGTAACCGACAAGGCGACTGAACTGGCCAAAACGGTTTCTACCAAAACGTCGGATATCGCCAAAACAGTAAACCAAGGCCGTAACGATGTTATGGATTCGGTAAGAAAGGCTTCCGCAGATGTAGCTGATGAAGCAACCAAAGCGACCAGCGAAGTCGCTTCCGCTTCCGAGGATGCAAAGGAAGATACACGAAAAGAGCTGAATTCGACCAGCCTGTAAGGGCTTGAGCGAATGGTCAATAGCCAGCTGAGTTTCAGCTGGCTATTTTTCATCCACTGTAATAGGAGGAGGACTGACATGAGTAAAGTCACATTAAACGGAAACACCCCCGTTACCGGAACTAAACCATCACAGCAGTATGACACGGCAGAACACCCTTTTGAATTGCGCCATGAAGTAAAAAAGCTGAACACGCGACTGGACCAGCTTGCAGACAGTCTGGAAAAAGCACAGATTAAGGATATTATCGAGAATTACACCAGTCCCAAAAAACGCATCATTACCAATTTCACGGCTGGTATGGCAAGAGGACTCGGACTTACACTGGGAACCTTCGTTGTCTTGGGTCTCCTGGGACTTATACTCAGCCAGTTTGTGAACATGCCGATTGTAGGACAATACATTGCAGATCTGCTTGGGTATATTGAAGATTACAAGAGCTAGGCGATAAGAACGATTATCCTTTCCGCACGGATTTGCCTCGTTTATCGGGGTCATCAGCCGGTCGCTGCGTGGGCTTCACCCTTAACAGATCTCCGGTCCAGCCTTTCATCATCATCCATACATACATGCTGGCCATGCTGGCAAGGATGAGTGAGATGACCAATACAACCCCCCATGTCTTATCAATCAAAGGCAGGTTTTCGAAGTTCATCCCCCAGATTGCACCGGCAGCCGTTGCGGGCGTACATACTGAAGTAACGATGGTTAGTGTCTTCATAATTTCATTACCACGTACACCGGAAGTCGCATTATCTATCGAGATGAGTGTATCGATCTCTTTTTCATAATGCTGAAATAAGCGCTCCATACGCTCTATACGGTGCTGAAGCTGCTTGAAGAAGCGACTGTCCTCCATTTCGTCCAGATAGGCTTCACGGGCAGCAGCCATTAATTCGGAATAGGGAATAAACAAATTGCTCCAATACAAGAGTTCAAAACGTGCCTCAAGGATCTGGTCCATCAGTGTTCGGGCATTACGTAATTCCATCTTTCGTTCCAGTTCCCGCAAATGCGTTTCAAATTGATCCATTCCTACATGGTAATAGTGCAATATGGCTCTGAACAGTACAAACATCCCGTCGCGAGCCGTGGTACACTGTTGCAGCATGGCTGAACGTTCCCCCGTATTCATGATCCCCCTTGTGTTATCGTCCAAATTGATCGTTACCAAGCTGTTTTGGTCTACATAGAAAAACATCTGATTATCCTTGCGTTCACTATCTTTCTCATTTTTGACAGCGTACAGTAGTGAACCAAATATGACTGGCTCTGTCCCATTCAAAAATCGTACAGACAGATAGTTGGAATGCACCTCGGGAATTTTGCGAAGCCAATACTGCATCTCTGGGAATACTTCTGTGAGTTCCTCCAATACCTCAGCCATGTCCCCCTCTTCTGGTGCCACCCAGTCCCACCATTCCCACTGCCCCGAAAAAGATAATTTGTCTCGCCTGTCTGCCAGCTTGACCTTATCCAACGTCACAATACCACTCCCGCTTTCCTATAAATCATATCTCTGAACAAATTTCAAAAAAGGACACGTATGTATTCCAGTGGAATCACGTGTCCTTCTCTATGCCGTACTTAACAACATCAGGGCTTCACATTTCATAACATTGAAGCATTTGACATGATTTGTTTCAATTTTTCAGTAGCTCTCTTCTGAATTCGGGAAACGCTCATCTGGGATACGCCCAATTTCTGAGCAATTGCCCGTTGAGACTGACCATCCTGAAATGCCAAAATAAGCACCTTTTGTTCCTGTTCCTTCAACTGTCCCAATGCCTGTTGCAAGTCCATCCGTTTTTCAACCGAATCAAAGTCGTTCACGTCTGCACTGATCAGTTCACCAAGCGTTGCTGCACTCTCGTCCTGAGATAGAGGGGAGTCGAGTGAAACATAGTGGTAACATTCCCGACCAGCCAACACTTCGATGGTTTCCTCAGGGGTCAGATCAAGGTATTCAGCGATCTCATCCACACTTGGTGAGCGTTCAAACTTCACCGTCAATTCATCAATGGCATGCTGTACAAGAGCACCCTTTTCCTTGATTCGTCGTGGTACCTGAATATACCAAGATTTGTCCCGAAGGTAGTTCTTCATATGACCGATCATACTTTTCATAGCATATGGTTCAAACGGAATACCGAGATTAATATCATACTGCTGAAGAAGACGAATCAGAGCCATTTGGCCGGTCTGATATAAGTCTTCATACAGATCCGGACGATTCCGGGCAATTTTACCTGCCGCCATTTTTACCATCGGTTCATATTTACGGATAAGAACTGTTGCAATTTCATTATCCTTGGTCTGCTGGTACTCCCAGATCAAACCTACGGATTCAGACATGGACTCTGGGGGAGTCACTTTTTCATTCATACTTTCTCCTCACTTCTTGCAAGACGTTTTACGAGTACTACTTTCGTACCTTTGCCCGTCTCACTTTCCACGCTGACATCATCCATCAGGGCTTGCATTAGATAGAATCCAAGTCCGCCAATTTGGGCATCTGTCAGTTCAGTGTCGTGAAGGCCTGCACGCGATACTGCAGGATTGACGTTTTCGAAGCTTGCACCTTCATCCTTGACTGTGATTGCCAGCGTGTCGCTGTCCACTTCAAAAACAACCTCAACCATGCCGCCTTCGTGTGAGTAGGCATAAAGTACAGAGTTGTTACAAGCCTCAGATACAGCAACTTTCATATCCTCAATGTCCTCATAAGAAAATCCCATTTTGGACGCAACACCATAAAGATTAAGTCTTACAATATCCACGTAATCAGCTGTCGCCGGTAAGTTAAGGGTGACTCTTTGAACTTCTGCATTCATTCCTTTTTCGATCCTTTCCTATTGGGAATTCTTCTGTGAGACAAAGAATTTGGCAATACCCGTCATATCAAAAAGCTTCTGAATCTGCGCAGGAACTTCTTGTACTTCAAAGCGTGCTTCCATTCCATGTCGTGCTTTCAGAACAGATAACAGGATTCCAATCCCTGTGCTATCGATATACTTCAGGTCCTTCATGTTAATAATCAAATCCTGTTCCTTGTTGTCCACAAGCGGCTCCATGACCAAACGAAATTCAGGAGCTACTGACAAATCCAGTTCGCCAGTAAGGTATACCGTGCACACGCCGTTTTGTGTTTCGGTCTTTGCATTGAATTTTTCATTTTTATTTGTATTCATTAGACATCTCTCTCCTGATCAATGGTTTCCTTACCTAATAACCCAACTTGAGCCCACATGAAACAAAAAGCAAATTAACAATTATTTCAATTGGCATGATTCATGGCTGACGAGGGGGATTTGTAGATTTGCCGCTCCTCCTGAAATCGTGACAATTTTTGCTTCACACTTCCCATTTTGACGGGTTTGCTGATGTAATCATCCATCCCGACAGCCAGGCAGCGCTGCTGGATACCTTCCATTACATTTGCAGTCATGGCCAATACGACAGGCTGTTTTTCTTTGGGCAGACTTTCCCGTATCCTGCGTGTACATTCCAAGCCATCCATCACCGGCATTTGCAAATCCATAAATATATAATCATAGTTCGGATTCTCTAGAACCATATCCAGCGCCTTCTGTCCATCTTCAGCGGTATCCGAGATAAAGCCCAGCTTGCTAAGCATAATGGCCATCAATTTCTGGTTAATCGGATGATCATCGACAATTAATACGGAAGGCTGCATTTCATAACGTTCCATATCCTCCGATCGTTCTTCTCCATTCCCATTTAACAGCTCCGTCTCTACATAACGCTGAACCTGAATTGTGAAGATAAAGGTAGCACCACGCTTTTCGCTCGTGTCCAGATAGATGTTCCCACCCATCATTTCCACTAGCGTTCGGCAAATAGCCAGTCCCAGCCCGGTTCCGCCGTATTTGCGTGTCATGGATGTATCAAGCTGGGAGAATGGTTGAAACAGGCGATCCACTTTGTCAGATGAAATGCCTATCCCTGTATCTTTTACTGCAAATTCCAGCGTCATTCTGCCGTCTTTTTCTTCGTTAATGGATACGATCAGATACACTCCGCCTTGATCCGTAAATTTGATTGCATTGGCAATCAGATTCATTAGGACCTGACGCAGTCTCGCCATATCTCCATAAACCAGTTCCGGGACAGAATCCTCCAAAAAGTAGTCCAGCTCCAGATTCTTCTTCCCCGCTTCCACAGCAAACAGGCCCAGAACTTCTTTTATACATGTAACGAGATCAAATGGATGCTCCTCGAGCTCCATCTTCCCGGATTCCATTTTCGTAAAATCAAGAATATCGTTAATAACTGTTACAAGTGCATCCGCACTTCGTCTTACGATATCGACGTATTCTTTCTGATCGTCTTTCAATTCAGTCTCCATCAGCAAATCAACCATACCGATGACACCGTTCATCGGTGTCCGGATCTCATGACTCATCATGGCGAGAAATTCGGTTTTGGCATTTGCCGCAATCTCCGCTTCCTCTTTGGCCTGAATAAGCTGCTGATTCATTTTTTCGAGTTCCTGTGTTTTCTGGTGAAGCAGCATGGTTTGGGTTTTCAGCCGTTTGTTTGTAATGAACATTTCAACAAACCCATCAATTTTCGATTTTAAAATTTGAGGAATAAACGGCTTAACCATGTAATCGATGGCACCCGCCGAATACCCGGCAAATAAATGTTCTGCTTCCCTGCTGTTGGCAGAGATAAAAATAATCGGTACATCCTTTGATTTATCGCGCGCTTTAATTAACTTTGCTGTCTCAATTCCGTCCATTCCAGGCATCTGCACATCCAGCACAATGACCGCAAATTCGTCTTTAAGCAAGCATCGAAGTGCCTCTTCTCCAGAAGTTGCCTTGACGAGTTTATATTGTTCCGATTCCAATACTGCTTCCAAAGCAAGCAGATTCTCGGGGCGGTCATCTACCAATAATATGTGGATTGGTTCATTGAGCCCCATGGCTAACCCTAACCCCCTATTTGATCTTCCGGTATATTTTTTCCGTCCGGTCTAACGGCTCGTAGGCATCGCTGAATTCCGTAAAATGTATTGATTCCTTGGATCCCAGCACAAGGATGCCGAAGTGGCTCAAGCTCTCATGAAACAGCCCGTGCACATGATTCCGCAGTTCATCA
Organism: Paenibacillus sp. MABNR03; assembly: GCF_050455445.1. Taxonomy (NCBI): domain Bacteria; kingdom Bacillati; phylum Bacillota; class Bacilli; order Caryophanales; family Paenibacillaceae; genus Paenibacillus; species Paenibacillus sp. MABNR03. The sequence continues at coordinate 170,499 of NZ_JBCIYR010000007.1, read as the reverse complement.
TTAAAATAAATCATTACATTGCGGCAAAAGATAACGTTAAACTCGTTAAATGACCGGTCAGTTGCCAGATTATGCTCCGCAAAAATAATGTTTTTCCTCAAATAAGGATGAAACATAACGGAGTTATACTTCGCTGTATAGTATTCGGAGAAGGCTCTTGTACCCCCTGCCTCCAAATAGTTTGTCGTGTATAGTTTCATCTTTTCGATGCCATATACGCCTTCCTTGGCCTGCTGCAAAGAACGGTCATTCATGTCGGTAGCATAGATGCGTGCCTTATCATAGAGACCCTCCTCATGCAGCATGATCGCCATGGAATACACTTCTTCGCCCGTGGAACAACCCGCGTGCCAAATCCGAATATACGGATATGTTCTTAACACAGGAATGATCTTTTCACGGAACGTCCGGAACAGCGTAGGATCGCGAAACATCTCGGTCACAGGAATGGACAGGTTTTGTACGAAACGCTCAAATGCAGAACGCTCATGTAAAACCAGTTCCTGCAGACCGGATATCGTCTTAACACCTTCCGAATGGGCATAATGCCAGATTCTTCGTTTCAAAGACGGCAATGCGTAATTTCTGAAATCATATCCATATAGACGGTGCATACCTTCCAATAACAACTCAATCTCAATCAATTCGCGTTCTTCGTCTTGCGGCATGCGGACCGATTGTTCATCAGCCTCGGTAGGTTCCCACGGTGTCATAGATTCTCTCCACTTCTTCATTTGTTACTTGCGTAATAGATGTATTGTTGTTCATTACCCAAACTATCGGGTTACGAATACAGCCACACACGCATTAATGATAACAGTTGATCCGTTTGGATCGGTTTTTTCACATAATCGGATGCGCCGGCTTCAATACACTTGCCCCGATCATCCTTCATGGCTTTGGCCGTCAGCGCAATAATTGGCAGTTTCTCAAACCTTGGAATCTGTCTAATCCGTGTCATAGCCTCGTATCCATCCATTTCTGGCATCATCATATCCATGAGTACAAGATCAATCTCCGGATTCTTATCCAGAATCTCCAGGGCTTCACGCCCGTTCTCAGCAAACGTAACATCCATTCGGTAACCTTCAAGCACACTCGAAAGTGCAAATACGTTTCGGATATCATCATCTACGAGCAGTATTTTTTTGCCTTCAAATAAGGTCTCCTTGTTATGAAGCTTCTGCAAAATTCTTCGCTTGTCTTCCGGCAGATTGGCTTCTACCCGGTGCAGGAACAAGGTTGTCTCATCAAGTAAACGTTCAGGTGATTTCACGTCTTTGATAATGATGGACTCCGCATATTTGCGGAGCTTCATCTCTTCCTTGCTATCCAGCTCCTTGCCTGTGTAGATAATGATCGGAAGATCATTCAGATATTGATCATCCCTGATCTGATCCAGCAATTCGAATCCGGTCATGTCTGTCAACATCAGATCCAGTACCATGCAATCGTACCGCTGGCTATGCAATTCCGTTAAAGCCTCACTGCCTGTAGATACAGCGGTTATGGCCACATCATCATGTCCAATGAGTTCTATAATGGCTTTACGCTGAACTTCATCATCTTCCACAATAAGCAAACGTTTCAACTGATTCTCTGTATAGGATTCGATATGCGAGAAGGCTTTATCCAGCGAATCCTTGCTGGAAGGTTTTTTCAGGTAGGCAATTGCGCCCATCATCAATCCCTGTTTCATATCGTCAATCACAGAAATAACATGTACTGGTATATGACGTGTTGCCGAGCTGCTTTTCAGTTCGCCCAGGATGGCCCAACCATCCATGACCGGGAGCTGAATATCGAGAATAATCGCATCCGGCAAATATTGACGGGCCATGTCGAGCCCCTTGTCTCCTTGCGTTGCCACAATCGCCTTGAATCCTCTTCCTCTGGCCATATCCATCAAAATATGAGCAAAGTTGACGTCATCTTCAATAATGAGCAATATTTTGTCTCCCTCGATGAGATTGCTCTGATCATCCTCTACATGCACGGATACAGCTGTGTCGGTTGCTGGCATCTCCATCAGGGAAGTGGCATCAGGATCCGGTGCAATTACAGTCTGCCGGCTTGAACGCAAGGTTCGGGACCGCCTTGCAGACGAATCATACTCTGCAGATGCGGCTGCTTCGATAACTCCTTCGTCCTCCGGAGCCGCTTCCTCATGATTGTCAGGAAGGTATAATGTAAACGCACTGCCCACACCTTCGGAGGATTCGACTTGGATCGCACCGCCCAATAGACGTGCCAACTCACGACTGATGGATAATCCCAGTCCGGTACCCCCGTATTTGCGGCTGGTTGTTCCATCAACTTGCTGGAAGGCCTCGAAGATCAAATCCGTTTTGTCAGAAGGTATTCCGATCCCGGTATCCTTCACGGTAAATCCGACATACTCTTGATTGGTATTCAGATAACCCGGAAGTTCCTCAGGTGTCATTTTCCGTCCAATAATGCTTACGGATCCCCGATTGGTAAATTTAAAGGCATTCGACAGCAAGTTGCGCAAAATCTGCTTCACACGGTGACTGTCGGTATACACCCATTCAGGTAAAGTGCTGTCGAATTGAATGTTTAGATCCAGTTCTTTTTTGTTCGCCATAGGCCCGAAGTTTTGTTCCACAAAAGCGGTCAATTCATCCATTCGAACCGTCTCATAATTGATATCCATCTTGCCCGCATCGACTTTGGAAAGGTCCAAAATCTCATCAATCATCTTAAGCAAATCTGCGCCCGACATATAAATCGTTTGAGCATATTCCTGCTGCTTGCTGCTGAGGTTGCCTTCCTTATTTTCAGACAGCAATTGGGACAGGATGAGCAGACTGTTCAGCGGAGTTCGAAGTTCATGCGACATATTCGCCAAAAATTCGGACTTGTATTTGCTTGTCATCGACAGCTGCATCGCCTGCTGTTCCAGCTGTGTTTTCGTTTTCTCAATCTCGTCATTTTTCTCTTCCACTTCACGAACCTGCTCTTCAAGTGCACGGGTCTTGGCAATCAGCTCGGTATTGAAATGTTCCAGCTCTTCCTGCTGACGCTGGAGCAATTCTTCAGAGCGCTTAAGAGCCCCCGTCTGTTCTTCCAGGTTTTCATTGGAGCGACGTAATTCCTCCTGCTGTGTTTGCAGTTCCTCGGATTGCACCTGAAGTTCTTCTGTAAGTGCCTGCGACTCACGCAGCAGCTCTTCCACGCGCAAGCGGCGCCGAACATTGTTAAGAATGACGCCCAAGTTCATGATCAGCTGGGAGAATAACTGCTTATGCAGATCATTAAACCCTTCAAAAGAAGCCAATTCGACCACACCGATCAGCTCATCCTCAAAAACGACAGGATAAATCATGATACTGGTAGCACGGGTAGAGCCTGAGGCAGAACCAATGTTCACATAATCTTCAGGTGTATTTTCAAGAATAATCGGTTTCATATCGAGAGCTGACTGGCCGATTAGCCCTTCACCAACCCGATATACTTCCTTGCCAACGTCCTCGTTCTCTTCAAAGGCGTAAGCACCATACCGTCTCAATTCATCGGGGTGCTTCTCTTCATCAATCAGATACACCACGCCGAGCTGTGCTCCAAGCACTGGTGTAAACTCGCTAATAAACATTTGCGAAATCTGACGAATTGAACCGATGCCGCGCAGCAATTCAGGTACTCTGGCTATATTGGAGCTCATCCAGTTCTGATCCTGCTGGGCCTTCATATAAGCCTTCTCTATTTCTAGTTTTTCTTCCAAATCAGCAGATACATCTTTGAATACACTGGCAATCTGCCCGATCTCGTCCGTGGACTTGACCTGAATACGTCTGATCGTGCGATATCGGCCTTTACCAAAACTTGTAATCATCATCGACACCGTATTCAGACCTCTTGTAATGCTTGGCAGCACCCAGAGGATAACGCCAAGTGCAAACAGAAGCCCGACAATCATAATGCCTACGGTAATCTGAACAGCACGGTTGAATTCCTCGTTCGCTTGCTTGATCTCCGTATCAATCTCCTGATCCTGAAAACGAGAGAGTGCATTCAGACTATCCACAGCTTCCTTTTGCACAGCGAGCCCTGTTGAATTACGGTAGTTATTGGCATCTTCGATACGCCCTTGAGACAAGAGGCTGAGCTGTCTCGTTGAGTACGCACCATAGGCTACCCAGGCCTCATTGACACGGTCGACCAATTGATGCTCACCTGCGCTATCTGCCCGTGCACGTACTTCCTCTAGATAGCCTTCTCCTCTCTCTTCCATCTCCTTGAGTTCACCATCGGCGGCACTAATCGAATTGTTCGGATTAAGCAACAAGTTAGTCAGCAATTTTCCTATGTCATTGACCTCTCCACGTACCGATGAAGTGTTCCTGACTTTCAGATAACGATCCTGATACATCTGATCGATCTGTTGATTGGCACTACTCATCCGCTCGTAACTCACGAAAGTGAGCACAAGTAGAATAGCCATGAGAGCAGTAAAGCCAATCAGCAGTTTATTCCTGATCTTCATTCAGCTTCCGCCCCTTTATTCAATGTGATCCATACCAAGCATTTATCATCATCCCGCTCCTGCGGAATTTCATCATCAAAAAATAACGCCTGCATCGCAGGTTCATTCCATTGATGTTCACCTTTTAACTGTTCAATCAAAAATTGGAGTTGTTCCTCCTGGTCTCCTTGAACAGCTTCTGTTAAGCCATCCGTATAGAGTGCAATATGTCCCTCACCCTCATAATGAATGGTCTGCGGTTCAATATCCATTTTGTCGAACAACCCCACCGGACAACAAACCGAATCAAATGTGGTTACACTTCCATCGCCTTGGAAAAATAAAGCTGGTGGGTGCCCTGCATTGACATAATCAATACGCTTCATTCGGGTGTCTACAACCAGGTAAATAGCTGTAAAGTAGTACTGTACCAACTGTTTTTCCAAATGCAGTTGGTTAAAACGACGATTCAGCTCCTGAATCACCTTCTCCGGATCCACATAGGTCGTAACCGTATCTTTCAGTACCGAGGCAATGAACATGGTAAACAGCGAGGAAGAGATTCCGTGCCCCATCATATCCAGCAGCAGTACCCCGTAACGGCCTTCCCCTAGTGGGTACCATGAATACAGATCCCCCGCAAGTTCGAATGAAGGTTTATAGATCGCATTGACATGGAACAACGGATCTTCGATAGCCGGACTTAATACTGCATTCTGTACCATGGCAGCCAGCTTAAGCTCATCCTGGATGCGCTGATCACGTTCCTTATGCCAGTCCTTTTCCTGCTTCAGACGGAGAGCGAGGCGAATTCGGGCCATCAGTTCCACTTTGTTAATCGGTTTCGTTACATAATCCGACGCTCCGGCGTCCAATGCTTCGGCAAGTTTTTTGGAGTCACCGATCGCTGTAACCATAATAATGGGAATATCCTTAAGATTTTCGAATTTCTGCACAATTCTGCAGGCTTCGATCCCATCCATTTCAGGCATCATCATATCTAGCAAAATAAGGTCAATATCCGACGGTTTCGGACGGAGTTCGTTGTTTTCCTCCCCAATTCCCAATACTTCAAACATTTCCATGGCTGAACTTGCCGTTAAAATGTCACGATAGTTCTCTTTTTTCAGAATTTCTCGAATAATAATGACATTCGTCGGATTGTCGTCAACAATAAGTATTTTCATTTCTATCTCCCTTATCTGTGGCGTTCCGTTCCGGGTTTGTCGATTTTTATCAAGTCATGTAACAACCCAAAATATACATTTTTCGCGATCAATACGGCGGTAGACATAATATTTCCTACTATAACTATAATCTCAAAAGCAAAAAACTTCTATCAGTAAATGGCACCACTACAGGAAAACACACCTGCTTGCTGCCCTGTTTTTGCTGCGTTCTGATCCCGCTTCCAAACTCGCAAAAACATAGATAAGGAATGGGGATATCCCCATTCCTTATCTATGTTTTTGATCCTAAAGCCTGTCCTTTTCAGGATGCTTCGGTTAACATGTATACCAATTAATCTTTCTTTTTGGCAATAACAAGCACTTTGCCTTTATCGAGTTCAGTCTCGTAGAAGTCCGCCTCAGCTTCGGTAAAGCCCATGGATACAATTTTGGCCCGGAGTTCATCACCACGTGAACGGAACAAATTCGCCATGGAATCGAATACGCCTTCCTCCTTGATACCGATCTCCTTGGCATCAGCTGTATCAGCAATTCGATCCGTACGATCCTTCTCGTGGGCCAGAACGAAGATATGATCAGCAAGGTATCCGGTATTCTGCAGTTCTTTCACCGCTTCTACCGCTTGGACTCCGTTTTCTACCACTTTTGCATAAGCTTGCGCATTGGTTGAATTCATCGTTTCCACTCTCCTCTGATAATCTTCATTTCGAGCTGCTTTTAATATATAACCTTACGATATTTGATTGAAACGCTTCTTTAGAAGAAACTTTTTCCCTTTTACTGGAGATGATCCTCAAAAAGATCAACACCATCAATCCGCTCGGTGCCAGGCTTCATATAAACCTTGATGGCCTGATGACCTCGCAGATACACTTCTCCATCTTCAGCCACAACATAGGGCTCGCCCAAAACCTCGCGGATGGACTCAATATCCATGTCGATCCACTGCTCATTGAGCTTCAATCGGCCTTCGGTTCCATCAATGTGCACATACTGGATTTCTCCGGTATCCTCACAGAGCCCAACCTTGACATCATTGAATTCAAATTCAGGACAACCAAGGTATGGATCTACCTTCTTTTGAAGCGGCTGACCTTTCTCTGCTAAAATATGACCTTTGCTGTCATTCAGAGAGATGCCATTCAGAGTCCGAAAATGCTGAACCGGTCCGGATCGATCAGCAGCCAGATTAACCTCTGGTACTTCCTCTTCCACTACCGTCCATTGCATATCTTGAGCAGCAGGTACTGCTGCTGCCGGTTGAACGGAAAAGGGAGAAATTACGCTAAACATAACAAGCAGTAGTTTCATCATGATTCTCACCCTTTCATTTAGTTCAGTTCATCACCGCTCTGAAAGACATTCAGGATTACACAGCGGTCACGTTACTTGCGCATACGTTGCCAAACATTTGCGGCCAGATCAATATATTTCACCCAATTTTTCCCGCCCTTTGCAGTATCATTATATGTAGCTTGATAACTTTGCAGGGTCCGATCGTTCGGTGTCGCAGGCGTTGTCTGTACTTTGGCTACCTCTGAACGTTTGTTCTGCTGTTCTTGATTGTTTCGTTTGGTTTGAAATTTGGCGATCATGGTCGTGGATACCTGTTTGGCAGCCTCTGTCACCTCATTCAAAACCTCCCCAAGATTCTGTACCGATTCCATTACCGGATCAATTTGCTTCATTTTGTGCTGTACGTCGACAGTAATATCGTTGGCATGCCTTACCGTCTGTTTGACTTCATAGCTCAGTTCATCAATCGTCTTTTGAACTTCCTGAAGTGTCTTGGATACGTTGTCGAGCGAGCCTTGAGCAGATTTCAATGTACGAATTAAGAAGAAAACCAGCACTGCAAACGCCACTGCAATCAAGGCAACACTAATTTGATAGATCATAGAAGAACCTCGCTTTCTCATTTACATCGTTTTGTTATTGCTATAGTTACCCGACCATTTCAAGTGCGAAACAAATTCGAATCGAACTTCATCATATACTTAATTTGGAAAAAGCCCTTATGTTTCAAGGTAAAAACCCTAGGTTAAAGAACAACTACAACACGGCGGCGGCATTAACGCTAAGCGCCCCGAATCTCTATACGAAAGGATGAATACTCATGTTGAAATGGTCTGTACTATTTCTGATTATTGCTCTTGTTGCAGGTATTTTCGGCTTTTTCGGAATTGTTGAGGCAGCGGCTTCCATCGCGAAAGTTCTCTTCTTCATCTTTGTTGTATTGTTCGTCATCTCCCTGATTACCGGACGCAGCCGAATGCGATGAATCAAGTTAATCTCGCCACTTATTTAACAAGATTACATACAAAAGCCTAACGCGCTTGCAAAAGCCGTTGGGCTTTTGTTATGCTCTCACCTTTTTTGCATCAAACGACCCAGGCCAAAAGGTCCCCCACCTAATTATTATGTATTACACTCCTTTCGGGTCTATTCCATCCTTATTCCGCTCCAAACTGTTCCTTTATGAACAAACAGGACTTTTCTTACATAGCCAACCCGGTTTTCTCCCACTCAAGTCTGATATTCACAAGATTTCCTTATACCCACATATGCTCCAGTTGACACTGGAGAATAAAAGAAAATATTGTTAAAATGTTGATTCATAAGTGAGCTTGCCTGGTTACTTTTAACACAGAACAACAAATTACATACCTAACCCGAGGAGGAAAAACAAATGAAAAAAATCGTAAGTTTTGCCGCTGCTTTGACTTTGATGGGTTCAATGGCTGCTGCTGCCGGTGCTGAGGAAGCGGTTACTGGAACAGTAACCCCAGAGACAGGAACGGAGGCAACAACACCTGCTGAAACTACACCTGCGGTTGAAGTGAACAAACCGGTTGTAGAAACGGTTGAAGGCACAGTGGAGACGGTTACTGGTGCAACTTATGGAACGGATGAAGACAAAATCTTTGACGAGCCTGTTGTAAAACCGGGTGACGAAGTTCTTGTCCCTACAATGCTGCTCAACCTGCTGGAGCGCACATGGTTCTACGATACACCTAACGGTAAACCAATCGGTGCACTGGGTGCCCAAGTTATCGATACAACAGGTGAAGTTGTAGACGGTTTCGATGGCGGCGAATGGGTTCAAGTATACACTTGGAAAGGCAAAGCGTGGATCCACGTTGCCATTCAATAGTATCGTATAATCGTTCTAAACATAAGTAAAGAGGACAGCGCACACAGCGACTGTCCTCTTTTTTTTAACAAACGTTACCTGCCCTCTCAGACATTTCACGAATGGTCTGCCAAATCATCCATTCTCGGCTCTACGTGCACATGAACATGCATAATATTATGTGATCGCTTCAACCGTTCCTCCACTTGATCGCAGATCTGGTGACCTTCAATCAGACTAAGCCCGCCATCCACTTCAATCACTACATCCACAAGTACATGACTCCCATGTACACGGGCCTTGACGTCCTTGATCATTTCCACACCAGGAACCCGGGCAACAGATGATCTAAGATCCGTTAACTGTTCCTGATCGAATCCGTCTGTCAGGCGATGCGTGGAATCCCGGAATATTTCCCAGGCGGTTTTGCAAATCAGAAGCCCGACAGCAATCGCAGCTACCTTGTCCAACCACGGTATTCCGAATTGTGCACCCACAATCCCGACTGCGGCTCCGATACTTACCCAGGCATCTGAACGATTGTCCTTGGCAGCTGCCATGAGGGCCTGATTGTTAATCTGTAATGCCAATCGATGATTATAGCGGTACACGCCGAGCATAACCACTGCACAGATTACAGCGACCGCTGCTGACCATAGATTAGGAGCTGCAAAGTCCCCTTCGTACCACGAACGTACTGCTTCGACTAATACCTGAAGCCCGACCATGGCCATAATAAAGGAAGCAATTAAGGCAGCAACCGTTTCTGCTCTGAAATGGCCATAAGCATGATCTGAATCGGGTGGTTTCTGGGAAATCCGAAGCCCAATCAATACAGCAACCGAAGCAACAATATCCGTAAGGTTATTAAAACCATCTGCCAGCAAGGCGCTGGAAGCGAATAAATATCCACAGATTAGCTTAAAGGCGGACAATACCAGATAGGCCGCGATACTGACCCAGGCCCCTCGTTCCCCTTTACGTATTTCCTCATAAGCGTTCAAACCGGGCGACACTCCTTTTACGTTTCGTATTACGGTTTTTCTATGGTACCAAATGCCACCCGTGTGGGTCTATAGAAACAGTGTTGCCAAGTTGCATGGCTGTAGGGATGCTGAAACAAAGTTGCCAAGCTGCATTGCTGTAGGCGTAGAGAAAAAATGTTGCGCCAGTCAAAAAGTCAAGGATCCCCGCTTATTATCAGGTTGCCCTTGTGGGGCTTTTGCAAAACGTATAAAATAAGTACATCCCGTCCAATCCGGACGGCTTACTGTAAGACCGGGAGGGAAATAATGATGAGCGAAAACACTGAACCGAAGAAAATCAGTTTGCAGGATGCCATACGCCAGAAGCTGGCGCAAAAGAAACAACAGGCGAACTCCGGTAACCAATCCAGCGCCTATTTTGAAGGCGGACCAAAAGCGATGAAGAGTCAAAACAACAAAAAGCCCAACAATCAGCGCCGCCGTACGGGTGGATCCTAGAGATACCTGGAACCTATCTATGCAAAAAGAACCGCAAGCTCCTTCAACAGGGCTTGCGGTTCTTTGTATTACTGGCGTTTTTAACCTGCTCGTTGTTGCCTTAATTAAGCTTCAACAGGGTACATTTTGTTACGCAGTTCTTTAATTTCGTCACTCTCCAGATATTCATCATAGCTCATTTGGCGATCGATAATGCCATTTGGCGTAATTTCGATAATCCGGTTTGCAATCGTTTGGATGAACTGATGGTCATGGGAAGTGAACAGCATGGTGCCGTCAAAATCAATCATACCATTGTTCAGCGCGGTAATGGATTCGAGATCCAAGTGGTTCGTTGGCTCATCCAGAATCAGGGCATTGGCACCTGTTTGCATCATTTTCGCCAGCATACAGCGGACTTTTTCTCCCCCGGAGAGCACACTAGCCTTTTTCAGGGATTCCTCGCCTGAGAAGAGCATACGACCCAGGAAGCCACGAAGATACGTTTCGTCCTGATCTTTGGAGTATTGGCGCAGCCAATCGACCAAAGTCATCTCTACACCGTCGAAGTATTTCGAGTTGTCTTTCGGGAAATAAGCCTGTGATGTCGTTACACCCCAAGTATATTCACCGCTATCCGCTTCCGTTTCACCCATAAGGATGTCAAACAACAGCGATTTAGCATTACCATTGGGTCCAACGAATGCAATTTTATCCCCTTTGTTTACCACAAAGCTGACATCATTCAGCATGTTGACACCATCAATCGATTTGCTGATACGATCCACGGTTAACAATTGTTTACCCGCTTCACGTTCAGGTTTGAAGTTGATGAATGGATATTTACGGTTTGATGGACGAAGATCATCCAGCGTAATTTTGTCGAGCTGCTTCTTACGCGAAGTCGCTTGCTTCGACTTGGAGGCATTCGCCGAGAAGCGTTGAATAAAGGCTTGCAGTTCTTTAATCTTCTCTTCTTTTTTCTTGTTGGCATCACGCTGCAAAGCAAGTGCTAATTGGCTGGATTCGTACCAGAAGTCATAGTTACCTACATACAGCTGGATTTTACCAAAGTCGATATCCGCAATGTGAGTACATACTTTGTTCAGGAAGTGACGGTCATGGGATACGACAATTACAGTACCTTCATAATCCATCAAGAAGTTCTCAAGCCATTGAATGGATTCGAGATCCAAGTGGTTGGTAGGCTCATCGAGCAGCAGGTTGTTTGGACGGCCAAACAATGCCTGTGCCAGCAAAACACGAACTTTCTCATTACCGCTCAGTTCTGTCATCTTCTTCTCATGCATGTCACGATCGATACCCAGACCGATCAGGAGTGCGGCTGCATCCGGCTCAGCATCCCAGCCATTCAACTCGGCAAATTCACCTTCAAGCTCACCTGCGCGCAGACCATCTTCTTCTGTAAAGTCTGTTTTGGCATACAGCGCATCCTTCTCTTTCATGATGGAGTACAGACGGCTGTGACCCATAATTACGGTTTCGAGAACAGGGTACTCATCATATTCAAAGTGGTTTTGCTTCAAAACGGCCATACGTTCGCCCGGGGTGATGTGCACCTCTCCCGAGTTTGCTTCAATTTCACCGGACAAAATTTTCAAAAATGTTGATTTGCCGGCTCCGTTGGCGCCGATCAGGCCGTAACAGTTGCCTGGTGTGAATTTGATATTCACATCTTCAAAAAGTGCACGTTTTCCGTAGCGGAGCGTGATGCCGCTTGTACTAATCATTAAGCATACCATCCTTTATTTTAATAATCTGCATACTGCATTAATAGCAATCATGGATTCAATATCCCGTAGCCTATTCTGGCACCATATTATAACACAAAAAAGCGGCAAATTCGAAAATTGGCCGCTTTTTACTCGTTAAAGTTTTGGTAAATGTGAAATTCATGCGGATATATCTTTACACTAACATATCTGGATCGCTTTTGTTAGTCCTTTTGATGATCCTCGTGACGAATACGCAGCGTCTCACCATGTCCAAGTACCCGAATTCGCTCTTTTTGGATTCCAAGTCGTTCACGCTCGACTTCAAGCCGGTCCAGTGCTTCCTTGGGTGTATCGTCCGCGAGTTTGAACGTGCCATAATGCATCGGAACCATGAGTTGTGAATCGGACTCCACAAATCCCTGCAGCGCTTCCTCGGGGGTTACATGCTGGGATGTCATAAACCATTCCGGGTCATAGGCACCGATTGGCATTAAAGTGACACCAATGTCAAAGCGTTCTCCGATTGTTTTGAAGCCCTGGAAGTATCCTGTATCACCCACAAAATACAACACGGGCGGACCCCCTGGTTGCGTCGATGTTTGAGTTGTTTGCGATCCAGTGGATGCTTCCTTCTGCTCGCTTGCAGCCGCACTCTCCTCAGCGGAAGTCGTCAGTGCATGATTCTGCTCTAATACATATCCACCCCAGTGGGACGTATTCGTATCAAATAACGTTCGGCGAGTCCAGTGCTGTGCAGGAACAAAAGTTATTTTGACACCGCCTAATACCATATGCTCCCACCACTTCATCTCATGGCAACGATGAAAACCTTTGCGTACCATTTTTCGTTTGAGCCCATCCGGTACGATGAGCAACGTTTTGGCGGTGACCAGCTTCCGCAATGATGCCAGATGTAAATGATCATAGTGGGAATGGGAGATCAGGATGACATCCAGCGGTGGAATATCATGAATGGGAATACCAGGGGGACCCAGTCTCCGTTGAAATCCCATTTTTTCAGCCCACACGGGGTCAGTCACGATGTTCAGTCCATAATATTGAATAAAAAAAGTGGAGTGACCGATCCAGGTGATGGTCGTCTCATCCCGGTTGGCATGCAGATAATCCAACTCGGGCGGGTGCTTGGGCACGGTATACGAATAATCCTTTACCTTGCTCCGCCGCTGCTCCCTCCACTGCTTGAATTCCTTCAACGTTTTGTCCGTACTTACATTATCAATATTGTTATAACGGATTTTCGGCATGAAAGGGCCCTCCTCCCTTCCTAATATCTTAACCCATCCTAAGCCTCTTTGAAAAAAAGAGCAGTGATTAATCTTTTGGGTTTTTGCATACAGCCAGATAGACGAACAGAAACGCAATAGCGGCTACGATAATCAGAGGTGGAGCATACATGATCGTGAATTCCTCAAAAAAACTCAAACCCGTTATCCCCGGAATACCTGTTGCGCCTTCCAGATTCATGAGGTTCACCCTTTCTTTTTGCCCGATTGGCCACGGACATAATTCGCATCAAACAGGAACAGCTTCATAATCAGAATCAGCGATGGAATAAGCACCAGCAGACCTAGACTGAATGCGGTAATGAGTGCAATGCCCATCGTCCGGTTGGTGAAGCTGTCATAAATATTAATGTAAGGATACAGGATGTATGGCAGATGTGACCGTCCGTATCCATACCAGGCGAAGGCAAACTGCAGCATCACGGCGATAAAGCACCAGCCAAGATACTTTCGTTTCCATACGAGAGAGACCGCAACAACAAAACAAATAAACGAGGCGATAAACATCCACGAGATATTGACCATCTGCTCAAAGTGCACCGGATTTTGTTTGTTAATTTGTAAAAAAGCCAGAAAACTGGCAAAGATCGTGGGCAAGCTCCACAGCAGCGCATACTCCCTCAGCACTTCAAATGCAGTCTCATCTTCTGCCCTCTTGGCATAATAGGAAAGGAACATCGCCGAAATATATAGCACACTTACGAGCGCAAGCAGCACGACCGACCATGTGTAGGGATTCGTCAGGAATTCACCCCAGCGAAAAAACACCTGCTCTCCTACCTGCTCGATAATTCCGCCCTCGGATATCGCCAAAATGGTGGAGAATACAGCCGGAATCAGCAAACCCGTCGCACCATATAAAGCCATGTAGATACGACTGTTTTTTCCATGATTCCCATAGGTGTTATACGCGTAATAAACACCCCGAATGGCCAGAAGCACAATGGCCAGGGAGCCGGGGACCAGCAGAGCTGTTCCATAATAAAAGGCACTATCCGGATAGAATCCCACCAGCCCCACTACGAAAAAGATCAGAAACACATTCGTGACTTCCCACACGGGCGACAGGTAACGCTGAATAATGTTGTGAATCTTGTTCTCATGCCCCGTCAACAAACTGTAGAAACTGAAAAATCCTGCTCCAAAATCGATGGAAGCCACTATCAGATACCCAAACAAAAACGTCCATAGAATCGCGATGCCTGCAATTTCAAAGCTCAATGAACGATCCCTCCTTCCAGGCCAAGCGACTCCAGCTCTTTCTCTGCTTCCTTGTTACGAAACAGCTTGCTGAGTACCCGGATAGCCGAAAAACAAAGGACCAGATAGAGCAGGATGAACAGAACTAGCATCCAGCCTACAGATGTAGAGGTGGTTGCAGCTTCCGACACTTTCATATACCCCCGCAAAATCCAAGGCTGTCTGCCCACCTCGGCAAACATCCAGCCCAGCTCTATGGCAACCATGGCCAGCGGACCGAGGAAAACGATACCGAGTAGAAGCCACTTCGGATACGGCTTTCTTCCAGGAAGCCAGCGGCGGAACACATACAGGACAGGAATCAGCAGGATGATCACCCCTGTCGTTACCTTCAGATCGAACATGTAATGAATGGACAGCGGCGGCCGCAGATCAGCGGGGTATTCTTCCAGCCCTTTTACTTCGGTGTCCAGTCGATTCCCTGCCAAAATGCTGAGCGCATAGGGAATCTCGATGGCGTATTTCACTTCATTGTTCTCATCCAGAATGCCGCCGTAGACGAGCGGGGCCTCTTTCATCGTCTTGAAATGCCATTCGGCTGCCGCCAGCTTCTCCGGCTGGTATTTGGCCAAAAACTTACCCGAGGAATCTCCGAGCATGACCGTGCTGACGGCAAATACAAGTGCACACACCGTGGTCAGTTTAAGTGCCTTTTTGTAATAGACATGGTCGCGGCCACGAAGCAGACTGAACGCCGCGATGCCTGCAAGGACACCCGCACTCAGCGTATACGAGGATCCCAGCACGTGAGAAACCTTGGTTGGTGTGGCGGGATTGAGCATGGCTGCAATCGGATGAATGTCCTTCATGATGCCATTGATTAACGTAAACCCTTGAGGCTGGTTCATGAAGGAATTCACCGTTGTGATAAATATTGCCGAAGCCGATGATCCCAGTGCTACCGGAATAAGCAGCAGCATATGTGTATATTTCTTCTTGAACCGATCCCATGTATACAGATAAATCCCCAGAAAAATCGCCTCCACAAAAAAGGCGAACGTCTCCATAAACAGCGGCAGGGCAATGGCCTGGCCCGCTACCCGCATGAACATCGGCCAAAGCAAACTAAGCTGCAGACCGATGGAGGTTCCGGTTACAACACCCACGGCAACGGTAATCACAAACCCCCGCGCCCATCTGCGTGCCAGCAAGGTGTAGTGGATATCGTTTGTACGTAACCCCCGCCACTCGGCTAGCGCAATCATTAGCGGAACGCCTACGCCGATTGAGGCAAATATAATGTGCACAGCCAAGGTAAGGCCAGTCAAAATCCGGCTGAGCAGAACAGGGTCCAGCGATGACATGGGTGACAACTCCTCTTCAACATTAGTCTTTATGTACAGTTCTCTTGCACTCGCTTGTCCGACATCTTAATAACTCATGATACGGATGATACTCTTCACAACGGCATACAGTACGACAACTGCTGCGACCAGGCAGACAATAATGAGCGTTTTCTCCTGTTTGCGAAACATATACCTGCCATCCTCCTTTTGAAACGAATGCAAATTATGGCTCTATAGACAGTTTGCAAAAGATCATGTTTTTTTATCCTGAAAATTTAAAAACAAAAAAGCCCTTATCCTTCAGCATATCGTTCACTGAAAAATAAAGGCTTGAGGATCTGACATTTTGCCTACAGAAGATCCTCCTGCTTTGGCAATCGAATCTTGAATGTACTTCCTTTGTCAGATGCAGATATAAACGTAAGCGTTCCATGATGGTCTTCCACAATTTTGCGTGAGATATACAGTCCAAGTCCGGTTCCCCCGATCTGCCTGTGGTCCGAGTTATCAACACGATAAAACTTGGTAAACAGCATGTCCTGCACGTTCTCCGGTATGCCTATTCCGTAATCACGCACATCGATGCATATCCATTCGTCTTCTTCCCACAGGGTGATGTCAATCCGGTCTGTTCCAGGCGAATATTTGACTGCATTGCCAACCAGGTTATGAAGGACCTGAACCATCCGGTTCTGGTCCGCATACGCAAAGAAGTCACCGTTAAAGGCATGCACATAAATGCGCTGAACCGATTTGATATTCCATTGCTCGGCAACCCCCTCAATCAATTCGAGCAGAGGTACATAGGTCATATGATAAGTCATACCATCGTTGTCCAGACGCTGGATATCCAGTACGTCATCAAGCAGGCTGCTCAGCCGGCTGCCCTCCGACGAGATGGTTTCCATGAATTCCTGACGCTGTGAAGCGGGTAAATCATACATCATCATTAACTCCACATAACCCATGATGGTAGCTACCGGGGTCCGCAGCTCATGGGACACCACACTGATTAACTCATTTTTCATCCGGTTCAGACGTTCTTCTTCCGTACGGTCACGGAATACAAGCAGGAACCCATGGTTTTTGCCAGGTACATCCACTTGCTTGATATAGAGGGAGAACACACTTTTCTCCATATTATTAAATATAAATTCAGTCTCCACGAAGGAACGTTCCCCATGTAAAAATGCCTTCGTTTGCTCCACCAGATTGAAATCATCCGTTAAGACAACCTGATCAATGGCCTCGGCAAATTCTTCAATAGATCTGCCCAGGAAGTTGCCGAGGCCGAACATCTTTTCTATCCTTCGATTAACGATGGTGATGGTACCGGAGCGATCTGACATGACAAGCCCTTCCCGGACCGACTCAATAAAGTGTTCACTAATATCACGCTGTTCCTGAATGGCGATTTTCTCATTAAACAGCTCTGTATTCAGTCTCTCCAGCGCAAGCGCATGGCGCACACGCTCTTCTTCTGCTCTTGTCTTATCGGTAATATCCTTGATGAAGAGGTTATACAGCTTTTCATTGTTACCCAGTTGAATTTCCACAATTTTGTATTCAATGGGAAATACAGAACCATCTCTGCGTATGCCTGAAATCTCCTCGACGTTTGCATGCCGCTTGCCTTGAATATATTCGAATCTTTCCAGCATTTTTTTGATTTCCATACAACTCGCTCCCTGAAAAAGGGATGGTGCATCAGTCTCAAGGATGACCTCTTCCCGTTTCAATCCAAACATCCTTTCGGCTTCGGGATTGAACTCAATGATCAACCCGTTGGAATCCACAGCAATAATGGCATCAATCGATGAATCGATGATGGCCCGTTTGATCTCCTCGCTATTTTTCAATTCCTTGGTCCGTGCACGAACCCTGTCTTCCAGCGTCAACTTATCCTGACGAATCTGCTCGAATTGCTCCAGAAGAACATCTGCCATTTTACGCAGATTGCCGATCAGAATTTGAACCTCGGTGACATGACTTGTTGGCCAATCCATCTTGCCGTTTCGAAATAACAGCCTCGGGAGTAAACCTGTCATCCGGGTGAGTCTGATCAGAGGACTTACAACCTTTTTGCTTAAAGGAGCGGCCACAACCATGGAAGTTACAAAAATGAGAAACAGGCTTTGAAGTGTTGTCAGATAGATGGATTCAATCCGGGGATAATAATTGGCCGAACTAGTCTCCACAAAGACACTATAGGGTAAGCCCGAAGACATATCCGCCTTATAGATAAATGAAGCATGTTTCCAGTAGGTGAGCGCATCACTGTAATAAGCATCTCCTGGACGAAAGATAATGGAGGATTGCCCTTCCCTTAAATAACGATAATTGCCCGTATTCAGATATTCGCCAATCTGTAAGCTATCCAGTCCGGAGGCAATCACCCGATTATGGATATCCAGAATAATCACATTCACATCTAAAAGATGATGATAACGCACCATGCTCTGCTGCATATTCTGAATCGTTAAATATCGCTCGTCCAAATCCTGAATCACTGCATTCGAAGCATGCTCCAGATTAAATACAATATTCTCGTTAATTTGATTTAACTGTCTGCGGCTGTCCGCAGATAAAAGAAAAAGAGATACAACCACAACAAAAACAACTACGTATTTAAAAGCAATTCTGCTCAGAGGGATCGTGCCTGTCCTCTTCGATTGCGACTCGCCATTGGTAATCCAGAAGTCTACCACTAATCCAGCGATCAACGCGTTAACCATGCTGATTACAGCGATATGCATATATGCATACTTTACATCGTCCAAATTTACGTTTAGGATGAAGTGCCCATAACCTAACACAGGCAATAACATAACGACCCAGAATACAGCATTCGCCTTCATGATACTTCCGTTTTTCCAGCGGATCTGCCATCCCAGCATCCAGATCAATTCAATGAAATGAGCACAAATCATATATAAACTATGTGAAGTTGGCCCTGTATACAACAGGTGTAATCCACTGATTGCAGTCACGGTAATAAATCCATAGATGCCGCCATGCAAACGCAGGGCAACAAGTGCAGCTGCACTGCCAAACATCAATTGAACGCCATAAAACAACGTTAGTGGATAGATGCTCCCTAGCGTTCCAAGCACAATCAGGATCACGGTACCGATCCATGCAATCCGAAGCTTTTCTATCACCCATCCCAGCATTTGGGCTGCCTTTAACTTAAGCATGGGCTGAAGTCCTCTTGGTTCGTTTCTTTCTCCCAGTTTAACAACAACGTTGGTTCCTCCTATAAGCTAGAGCCGTTCTGCCTACTTTTCTTTCCTCATTTCCCCCAGATACATTATACTGTAATTATCACAAGGTTTTTTCGTTGGCAAAATTTGATTTATCGGCAAAATAGACACAGCTATGGTAAAATACTGAAGTTCTGCTCGAGTTTGTACTCCCCTACATATACAACCTATATTTTGGAATATAAACATTAAAAAATTTGTGGTATTTCTACACAAAACACAGCGTTTTTTTAGTAATTTCTTAACAAATTCTTTTCACCAGGAGTGTGACCTCTATGTCTATCAAAGTACTTCTTATAGAAGATGAGAAAAATCTGGCTGACATGATTGCTTTCTTTCTTGAGGAGGAAGGATACATAACAGAACGGGTTCATCATGCCCGTGAGGCACTTCAACTTTTCCCACGGTTCCAACCGGATATTGTTGTCACTGACCTGATGCTGCCCGAAATGGATGGAAATGATCTGGTAGATGCATTTCGCCAGCATTCCACTGTACCCATTCTCATGATTTCTGCCAGTACGATGCTGAATGACCGGCTCAGAGCATTGCACAATGGCGCTGACGACTTCTTGTGTAAGCCTTTTAGTCTGAAGGAGCTCGACGCACGAATTAAGGCACTGCTGCGCAGATCCGCCATCTCCTATCCCGATAAACCGGCAAAAGAGGATAAGCCGTCCGAAGATACGGGGCATGTGAGTGTAAATGAATATAGACGAACCCTTTTTGTGAATGGAGTGGAGATCGAGGTCACTCATATTGAATTTGAGATTATGAAGGAATTGTACAGGAATCCAGGGAAAGTATTTACCCGTAATGAACTCATGGACCGAATCAAAGGTTCGGAGCGAGCCTATTTGGATCGTACCATTGATGTACACATCTCCAGTTTGCGAAAAAAAATTGAACCTGATCCCAAAAATCCCCGCTATATCAAAACTGTTTGGGGGACAGGCTATAAGTATGTGATGTGATCTAAATAAGCCTATCTAATGGCCATGCCCTCTCCGTGTGAATTTTTGAATCGACACGGCGGAGGGCATGGCCTCTTCATGATTCTGTAGCGTGGAGTGCAACCACTCCTGCATGTCCAACATGAGTTGATGTGGTTCACGTTGATTCCACAGAATCATTTTGATAACGCCGTTACCCGTGACCTGCTGCAAATGCTGTCTGCGAATTAACGATTGAAAATCCGTAATGACCAGCAGAGGAATCTGCGGCAAAAAGGCCCGGATTGCATTGGATGCAGAGATCGCTTGGCTGGCATCCATGTAATCGATAATACAGTAACGTGATTTTTCCCAAGTGGCTATCGGGCGCTTCTTCTCGTTTTGTTCTTTGTCCCGAATGGATATTTCCTGCCCTTCCACTATCCATTGATTGAACATTTCAATAATATTCTCATAAGCAATACCGCGGTTTCCGTCCGAAAGTACGGTTATACGTTCCATAGCTGTTACCTCCAGTTGATTCATTCTATTTATTGTGCCAATCTTCATTTAAAAATGTTTGTGAGTGAACATGAAAGAAGTGTTAACAATCTTAGTACTTCTCACACAACTATGTAAGGTTCATCAACCATTTCGCAGTTTGCGCCCATTCATGTAAAATAGGAGTATACCCGTTCTATCACGGGAACTTTAATGTAGAATCCGGTACAGGAGGTTATGAACCGATGAATATTATTTCAATTGAACCAACGCCCAGTCCCAACACAATGATGCTTCACCTCGATGAACGTCTGGAGGACGGGATCCGCAAAACATACACGCTGGACAATGAACGGTCTGCTCCAGCATTTATCCGCCAGATGCTACATATTCCTGGCGTTAAAAGTGTATTTCATACCACAGACTTCGTTGCGCTGGACCGCAAGGGTAATGCAGACTGGTCTGTCATTCTGGGAGAAGTTCAGAGCCGTCTGGGACAACAAGGAATTGACCTGGACTGGATTGAATCCGAAGACGCATCAGGCGAGCACTTTGGTGAAGCACAGGTGTTCGTTCAGTTTTTCCGTGGTGTACCCATGCAGATTCGGGTCAAGGCCGGTGCCAAAGAGGAACGGATCTCCCTATCCGATCGATTCGTTAAAGCTGTTACCGAAGTCGCCAGCGCAACCCTGATCAAGGAACGCAAATTAAGCGATTATGGTGTGCGTTATGGTGAACTGCCGGATATTGCCCGCGAGGTTGAGCAGGAACTGGAAGCCGCTTACCCGCCGGAGCGTCTGAAGCAAGTCATCGAACAGGCTATTGCGCATGGTACCAAAGCGGAAGAGTTTGTGGAACGGCGTCGTCAGCTGGAAGGTGCCGAACTGGAAGAAGCGCTGAGCAGTGAGGATTGGAACGTGCGTTACGCGGCCTTTGACGGCATGGAACCCACGGAAGAACGCCTGCCACTTGTGGCTCGTGCCCTCCATGACAGCAAGATGCAAATACGCCGGTTGGCCGTTGTTTATCTTGGTGACATTCGTACGCCGGAAGCCATGGAATTACTGTATGAAGCACTTAAGGACAGCTCCCCCGCCGTACGTCGTACCGCTGGAGATACATTGTCCGACATCGGCGACCCGGCTGCAACCGCGGCGATGACAGCAACACTTACCGACAGCAGCAAACTGGTACGCTGGCGTGCAGCGCGTTTCTTATACGAAGTGGGAACCGAAGAAGCGGAACAGGCTCTGCGGAAGGCAGCCGATGACCCCGAGTTTGAGGTCAGCCTCCAGGCCAAGATGGCGCTCGAGCGAATTGAATCCGGCGAACAGGCTGCTGGTACGGTGTGGCAGCAAATGGCTGGACGCAACAAAAAGACGGAATAATCCCCATTCGGGGAACATCCAACTTTTGTTATTGCATGATGAAGACAGGAAAGGTATACTGAATGTCTGTTTGAGCAACAGAACATGGCATGTAACGTTCTGCTATTCAATAATTTCATAGACAATAGATACACCTCATCCACGATGATGAGGTAGAGGTCGCGGGTGCGATCAGTAAGCTGAAGGAGGCGCTAAGGAGCCGCTCATGAGATCAGCCGAAAGGTGCACCCGCCGAAGCCTGCTGGACGGTTCCTTACGTTGTCCAGTACGGTTGGGGCTGCTGCCGAAAGGTACAGAACTGTCACAGAGATCCAAACCAGCCAGCTTGGGTGGTATGAATTCTTCTGTGTTGAGCTATCTTATAACATCTGGGACAGGTGCGGACAATGGATATAAAGACCGCGGGCTGAAGCCTGCGGTCTTTTGTGTGTAGCCTCATTGATCCATATCATCAGTACGCTGAGTGAAGGAGTGTTTTCATTGCAAGACCGCAACAAACAAACAATAACAACAGACGGTTCCCTGAAAAAAGGATTGCGTGCACGGCATATGACGATGATCGCCCTCGGTGGCTCCATCGGTACAGGATTGTTCCTCGCAAGCGGCACCGCCATCTCCACAGCCGGTCCGGGTGGTGCACTGATTGCGTATGCGGCCGTAGGCATCATGGTTTATTTTCTGATGACAAGCCTTGGAGAACTGGCTACTTTCATGCCTGACTCCGGTTCGTTCAATACGTATGCTGCGCGTTTCGTTGATCCTGCACTTGGCTTCGCCATGGGCTGGAATTTCTGGTACAACTGGGCGGTTACCATTGCTGCCGAGCTGGCCGCGGCTACGGTACTCATCAAATATTGGTTCCCTGACAGCTCATCCATGTTATGGAGCCTGCTGTTTCTTGTCTTAATCTTTGCTCTAAATGTATTATCCGTTAAAGGTTATGGAGAGTCCGAGTACTGGTTCGCCATTATCAAGGTTGCTACCGTCATTATCTTCCTTACCGTGGGTGTGCTTATGATCTTCGGTATCCTGGGCGGAGAAGCAGTCGGATTCAGCAACTTTACTGTAGGCGATGCACCGATCCATGGCGGATTCTTCGCTGTGCTTGGTGTATTCATGGCTGCCGGGTTCTCGTTCCAGGGAACCGAGCTGATTGGTGTAGCAGCCGGCGAGAGTGAAAATCCGCGTGAGAATGTACCTCGTGCCATTCGGCAGGTATTCTGGCGGATCCTGATCTTCTACATTTTGGCGATTACCGTAATCAGTTTGATCATTCCGTATACTCATCCAAACCTCTTGAAGGGTGATCTGGAAAACATCGGTGTCAGTCCATTTACGCTCGTATTTGAAAAAGCCGGGCTCGCCATTGCAGCTTCAGTCATGAATGCTGTCATTCTGACCTCTGTGCTGTCTGCCGGGAACTCCGGCATGTACGCTTCAAGCCGGGTTCTCTATGCTCTTGCCCGCGATGGCAAGGCACCGCGTTTCCTTGGACGACTGAATAAAAAAGGGATTCCGATGAATGCCCTGCTTGTAACCACAGCCGTTGGCATGCTGGCGTTTCTCGCCTCCCTGTTCGGCGATGGTATTGTGTATACCTGGCTGCTGAATGCATCTGGCATGTGCGGGTTTATTACTTGGCTCGGGATAGCAATCAGCCACTATCGCTTCCGTCGTGCTTACGTTGCTCAAGGCAGGGATTTGAAAGATCTGCCCTATCGCGCACGTTGGTTCCCATTCGGACCGATTTTCGCCTTTGTGCTCTGTATTGTCGTCATCATCGGCCAGAACTATCAGGCGTTTACGGGTGACCAAATTGATTGGAGCGGAGCTCTCGTAGCTTACCTGAGTGTACCTTTATTCCTGATCCTCTGGTTGGGTTATAAATGGATCAAAAAAACCAAGGTGGTTCCACTGCAGGAATGTGACTTCACAACTTCTGCCGAATAGTTTTTATCAATCTGCATGAATATATGGAAGCAAAACGTACAGGCAGCATTCTCTCCCGAAGTGGAGAAGAGGCTGCCTGTTTTTTTGTCTGTCTGTCTTGTTCAGGTTTTGTATATGTCGCTCAGGTAAGATAGTACCTCAGTACATTTCTTTCTTAAAAGGGGCCTATGCGCATGAAAAAATATTATTCCCTTCTCATTCTTTTGGGGATCTTTGTCATTCTATTTCCATCTCTACAGGAAAAGTTTTATGACTGGCAGCAGGACAGAGTCATGAACAACCTCCAATCCGACTTATCCAAACTAAATTACTCATTTGAACAAGCCATGAGCGATACCAGATCCCCCGATCCAGCCATCGAGGAAGAACGTATACCGAATGTAGACTCAGGCGCGCTAGGCGTCATCGTCATAGACAAGATTGATGTCCAGCTGCCCATCCTGGAGGATGCCACGGAAGCCAACATGAAGGTATCAGCAACCCATCTGGTGGAAACAGCTCCGATCGGCAGTGAAGGAAATGCAGCAATAGCAGCCCACCGTGCTCATAAAAAAGGACGCCTGTTCAATCGGCTCGGAGAACTGGAGATTGGCGACCAGATTGATGTTACATTAGCAGATCAAACTCAAATCCGATACAACATCGATCGAATTTCCGTTGTGGAGCCTACGGATCTGTCTGTGCTTGAGGATCCACATTTGGGACAAGTGCTGACCCTAATCACTTGTGATCCATTGATAAACCCGACACATCGGCTAATCGTCCGAGCCGTTGCCGATACCACGGATGCTCCTGATCGCGATCTTTCGTAGATCCACTTCATAATTAAACACCCCTGGTGTATGCGAGGAGGAATTTAATCCTCCAAGCATATACACAGGGGTGTTTTTGTAGTCATGCAACTAAAGATACGCGGTATATTAAGCTTGGTTATGCTTCATTTGCTGTCTACGGCGAGTAAACCAATAACCTAGACAGCCCAGCAGAATCAAAGCTGCTCCGGTAAAGGTGTACCCTGCCCGGCTCTCTTCTCCTGTCTTAGGAAGCATGCCTTGGGATTGTTGGTTTTGAGCATTTTGTGCCCCCGCGACATCGGTTTCTGAAGGAGTAGAAGCATTCTCCCCCTGCCCATTGCCCGGGTTCGATTTATCACCTGCATTTGCATCACCTGCATTTGCAACTGACGTCGGGTCCTCACCAGGAACGGCTGGGTTTGCTGAATCCGGTGAAGTGCCCGCGGACTCCAGATCTGTCGGATCCTCAGGAATCGTTGGTTCTGGAACTGACGTCCCCGGGGAAGTTGGTTCTGGATCCGTACCCGGAACAACTACAGTACCTGGAACGGTTGTTCCTGGATTTGATGTTTCTGGTGCCGGTGTCTCTGGTGTTGGTGTTGTTGGTGTCTCCGGTATTGGTGTTCCCGGATTGCTTGGCGTACTCGGACCACCCGGAATGACAATGACTTTATTCGTTTTTTCAACAACAACGGTTTCCGTTTGCTTATTCGTAATCTCGAATTCAACTGGAGTGTTATCCAAAACATATCCTGAGGGTGCCTTAACTTCAACCAGTTGATATCGGTTTGGCTCCAGGTCCTCCAGATAAAGCTCACCGTTTAGATCGGTTGTAAGCTGTGCTTCATCAATGTCTGGAACCACTTGGAATTCCCAATCTCCATTTTGATCCATCAGAGCCGTCTGAACACGCAATTCAAAAACAGCACCTTGAAGATGTTGCGTTTTGGATTCATTGGTTTTAACCAATTTGACAGAACGGTCATTTTCTTTGTTTTCTATGGTTAACTTGGTTTCCGGTTGAATAATCGATACAAGCGTTTCAGGCTGTTCGATCACGAAACCGTCCGCCTTCGTCTCTACCAATGTGTATGGACCGTAAGGTAAGCTGTCGAATTCAATTACACCGTTAACATCCGTAACATCTTTGCCAATTACGCTACCAGTGTTGTCACGCAGTTCAAATTCAATTCCGCTTAACACAGACTGATCCTTGGCATTGACTTTGGTAATAACCAACTTGCCATCCGTTCCCATTGCATTGGTTTGCGTGAGGGTAACGATCTGAGTTTGATCAGCGACAATGGTAAATGGAATCGGCGCTGCATCCAGTGTGTAATACTCTGGAGCGACAACTTCAACCAGCTCATAATCTCCTGGCGGCAAATCGCCTGCTGCGATTCTTCCATCCTCACCTGTCGTTAAATCCTCACCAATCTTTTCTCTGGTTTGATCCGTTTTCTTCAAGTACAGTTCAAACGTTGCACCTTTCAACGTCTTCGAGGTATCAACAGAGTCAACCTTGGTTAATTGGAAGCCCTGACGGATTTTTTTGTTTTCAATTTCATACGGTTTGTCCGCATCTTTAAATGCGACCGTTTTGCCTGTAACAGATCCATACTCGGAGTCTACCAAATAACCCATCGGCGCGGAAACTTCTTTTAGTTTGTACGGAATTCCATCGTTCTCATTCAATCTATAGTTTCTGGTTGAACTGGTTTCTCCATTGGAGTCTGTAGGTTTCAATGTTTCAAGAAGCATGCTTCCCGATGCATTATAAATTTCAAATACCGCTCCCTCTAATGGAGCCCCGGTGTCATCTACTTTTTTAATCTTAATCTGACCAAGTCCGGTAGATGAACCTCCACCTGCTCCAGCCAGTGAAACGCGGATACCTTCCTTACTATCTGAACCCAGCACGGAGGAGGACTGACCTGCAAAGTCAACTTTATTGGAAATTCGATCGCCGCTATCCGCATTAATAAACGATTGATATTTCAGGATAAATGCAGTATTGACTGCCTTAAGGAACCTAAATGTAAATGTGTTCCCCTCTACAACCAATTCATAATCATCCGTGCTCACAGCACCGGCTTTGGTAGAAACATTACCGGAATTGTCCGCCGGAAGATCGACATGGTACAACTTCAGGGAATCCGCTAATAAGATCTGATTGTCCGATAGGGTATCGGTCAGCTCAGAACCCGCTGGAATGTAGGATTGACTTGGGTTGATGTTTACTGTCCAGGAGGCCAGATCACTTGTGCCTTCCTGCTTACCTGTTTTGGCTACATAAACGCCGCCGTGTGCAGGTGTTACAGTGGCCGATTTATTAAATCGTACCTCTCCACCTTCTCCATCACTCAAGGTTGCATGATTGGAGTACGTGCCGTCAATGTCATATTCGCCATCCAGGCTCGTTTTATAAACAATCCGATAGGCTTCCTTGCCGATGTTGCCCAGATCCAGTCTGAAGCCCTTCCCGTCCGAATTGAGCTGAAATTGTCCATCGGTCAGAGAAACCTCGTCACCAATGTCGATAACATTATTTTCCCCTTCCAACAGCAGCTTGTTCACTTTCAGGGAACCATCTACAAAGGATTGATCACCAATGTAGTTATCCTGGATAATTGCATCCTGAATGTCGTACAAATTATAATTCGCATCGATCGTCCAGGTGATAGTTTTGTCCTTGGCGCTGTACTCACCCTTTTTATTTCCGTTCTCAATGGTATAACTTTGTGGTGTGACATCTGCCCACTTGGTTATTGAAGTCTGTTCTATACCCGACTCTTTCCAAACAATCGTGCCCGTGTTGCGGTATACATTACCTGTTGGCATTCCAGCTGTCGGATCAAAGCTTGTCTTGTATGTGATGGTGTGTTCGCCACTGATCATACCGCCATCTACCAGTCGAATGGAGAATCCCTTTTCATATTCAGAGTCATCTGTGGCCGCGATTGGGTCCTGCACAAACTGATCTGCCTGAGGTCCGGTGATCTCCAGTGTACCGGGCACCAATTTCATATGTCTGCCTTCGTAATCATCCGTTATGACAATGTCTGTCATGTCTTTCCGATCACTATTTATTACTAATTTCCATTCAATTTCTTTCTTATTGAAATCTTCACTTTGTACACTTTTGGCGAAAATGATTTCTCGGATGTCTTTCGTCGTTGTTTTTTCCAATCCGCCGTACATTTTGACTGTATTGGATACGGTCGCATTTTTGTACACACGATCGATGGCTTTGGTTTGATACACAATTTCATAAGCCTTGGAGATATCATTATTGAATTGCAGCTTGAACCCTTCATCGAACCCTTTGCCTACGCCCTCTATTGCATATTCACTAGAATTAACCGGTGTTGAACCAGATGGTCTGCCACTGTTATTGATCTCCACTTGGTTAACCTGGACCGAACCAGGAACAAGCGCATACTTCGTCGTGTCAAAATGATCCTCAATCCACGCATTTTCCTTCAAAATCGCTTGTTGGTTGTAGTTGTATTGAACCTTCCACGTGATCGTTTGGGTTACCGGATCATAACCGCTATCCTGACCGGATTTATTCAGCGGTTCATTAAAGCTAATGTTTACTCTACCTTTAGCGGTTTCTTGGTATCCATCATCACCAGTAAGGTTGACCTGATTTTCATATGGACGATTTGTAAAAGGAGTCTCCGTCGGTGCTGTGACACTCGTTGTGTACGTCACCCGGTAGCCTTGATTAATGCTGCCAAGGGAAACCGGAAACTGTGATGCTGTTTGCGTGATTTCTCCTGCTTTTACCGATCCATTGATTTGAACTTCCAATGAACGAATCTCGATATCTCCCTTGAGGTTTAGCCCTTCTGGAAAAACATCTTCAAGTACCGCATTTTTGATTTCTTTTTCACCCTGGTTAAAATCAACGGTCCATACGATTTCATCCGAGTTGAAATTGTTTTTATTCGCAACCCCTGATTTCGTCAGTTTGTCCACAGCCGTATTGGCAAAATGCACATCAATAATGCCTTGTCCAATGGAGCTGAAATCGAATGGCTGCTTTAAGCCGCCTTCCATCTTGCTTGCATCATATTTGACCCATACATAAAAGCTGCCTTGCAGCTGCGCACCTTCGATCAGGTCACTGAACGTAAACGTCACCTTTCCATCCGGATTGACGACATATTCGCCAGCTCCACCATCCAGATTGCCTTTTAATTGCGATTCAATCTTGAATTTGTCTGGCAGATCGAACGTATAGGTTGATCCAGCTCCATAACCGTGAGAATCGCTCGGGAATGACCAGCCGAAGACAACTGCTACCTGATCATTCACATTCGGACGAATCTGATCGACCGGATTACCTTTCGGTGTAATGTTCCCATTCCCATCATATCCTGGAATTTCGTCATACATTTGAACACTTGTGATTATTTGTTCCTGAATCTCTGAGGCTGCTGCCATGGCTGTCATACTCTCCTGATCATCCACTACAGTCTCTGCACCCTCTGCTGCCTCCCCTGATTCAGGAGTGACAGGTACAGTGCTGTCCGGTACGGTGGTATCCGGTTCAGCAGTATCAGGTTCAGCGGCATCAGGTTCGGTGGTGTCAGGCACCGTGACCTCGCCAGGATCCACATCCACAGTTTCAGCTTCCTGGCCTGGCGTCTGAGTAGCTACCCCTTCCCCCTCTGACGTGACTGTAATATCCTGAGCATGTGTGATTTGAGTAAATGCAAATCCGTGCATTAATTGTGTAACCAGCAGCAAAGCAATGATCACTATGCTCACTTTTCTTTTCATCCGTTGCATATCCCCCTCTAGCGTAATGTTGGCATAACAATAGGCCAAGAATTAGAATACCAAGGGCATATATACAAAAAATAGACAACTCTTTATTACAGGTCTGACTGGAACCTTAAAACACAAAAAAAGGACGCTCCTCATCGGAGCATCCTTGTAAACTTCACACCATATTCTAGCTTGAGTACGCATAGCGGGACGTCATAAGGTCCAGTTAATTTCGACACGCAGGTCTGTCGTATCTTCCATTTTGGACACATAATACGATATCGATTTCATCCCGAGCTGGTATAAATGCTGCAAATCTTCAACCAGGCCTGATTCTGTACCTTTGTATCTGAAAGTAAACGTGGTTCCGCCATCCTTCAGCACGTTCTGCACCTTGGTTTCCAGTGCGGAATGCCCACTAATCGCATCTTTCTCGTCATAGAGCGAGTATTCCAGAGTATGATACAGCTTCTGATATGCAGCTGCCTTGCTTCCTCCTGTT
The DNA here is from genome assembly GCF_050455445.1 of Paenibacillus sp. MABNR03. NCBI lineage: Bacteria > Bacillati > Bacillota > Bacilli > Caryophanales > Paenibacillaceae > Paenibacillus > Paenibacillus sp. MABNR03. Next base: position 140,535 of record NZ_JBCIYR010000007.1, on the reverse strand, counting down.
TGCATCAAGGTTTGCAAGGCTTTCCGATAGGGATCAGCTGCAGCCGGGTATTTGCCTTTGCCCGACCATATATGGTCACGTGCCATTTCATCGTCACTGAGCAAATAATAATTATGACTAACCTTCCCTTTGCGGTCAGGTGTCGGATCATCCCAGGTTGTGTCCATATGGTACCACTTCCCGTCCAGCTTCACGATATTCCAGGCGTGCAGTTGGTCACCCGCTGTACCTTCCACGATCCGGTTATCAATGCCCACCCGCTCCAGCATGCGGTAAGCAAGCAGGGAATATCCCTGACATACGGTGCTGCCTGTGACGAGTCCGTCATATGCCGTATATTTTTGCAGAGTTGTATCGTAGGCAAGGTTAAGAACAATCCAGTCATGGATCGCTTTCACCTTCTCATGATTCGTCATGCCTGGTGCAATGATCTCTTTTAAGACACTGGTCACTTTACGATTAACGTAATCGGTCTGTTCTTTGGTCTCCCGGTAGGACAAATTCACATGGACCTCGGCGGACACGTTGGAACCTTTATAATTAAAAGCATAACTTTTGACGGTATATTGGATATAGGGATCACTGGTCATTGCTTCATCAATGGAGCTCTGCAGCTGTTTTTTGAGACCTTTCACATCGCCCTTGTATGTAAAAACAAGCTCCTCCGTCCGCTGCGACATTGCAGTAAGCAACGTCTGGCGTAAATCCGTCGTTGTGGATATGTCTGATGTGCCCGAAGCAGCATACAACTGATCCAGGTCCACCGTGCGCGGTAACGCCACAGCGATCAGACAGCCTGCCAGCAATATGGTGATCACTCGTTTCCCGTTCTTGCCCATGAAAGGATACCACCTCTCTTTGCAAAGTTCTCATGCCTCATTGTATCACAAAAGCATCTCGCGTCAGGCTTCTAGTTTTGTCGAAAAGAATCAAAAGAGACCTTCCGCAGAAGGTCTCCCTTGTCTTCAGCAAATAACACATAACCGTTATATCCATCCTATGACTTCCTACGCCAGGTTATGCAAAAACACTTCTTAATACAGGCGACTGCCTGTCATAAACGTATCCGTCTTGCCCTGCAGCTGGGCCAACCGCTCCAGTACCTGTGCCGCTTCAGCCACGGTCACCTTGCGTGCCGGCATGAAACGCCCTTCAATGGAAGGCAGCAACCCCAGCTTCATGCTGAGAGATACCGCACCCTTGTTCGTAACGGCATTTGCATCGACAAGGTTGGGCAGATCCGATGGCAAGGTGTAGAAACCAGCCAGCTTCTCGTAACGAAGTATACGAACAAGCAGAACAGCCAGTTCTTCCCGGGTCATCTCCTCCTGTGGATTCAAATTGACTTCCGGATCAGAGCCCGCGAGCCAGCGCTGGTCGATTAATGTACGCACGGCTGGATAGTAAGGGCTCTCGGCCGTAATGTCCGCATACAGCTTGTCATTCCCGTTCACAGTGTAATATAAGTCCAGATTCGGATTAACCGCTCTAGCGAGATAGTTAAACCAATCTCCTCTGGTGATCACCCGATCCGGGAAGACGCGTCCCTGTTCATCAGGAATCAGGACACCATGCTTGTTCATATTGAGTATTGCTTCTTCAGCCACATGACCAGCAATGTCACTAGGTGCAGCTTGGACTGCCGTGCTGGAAGTGCTGTACAAAGACATCCATTCGCCTGTATTGGCATCAAGTACTTCATAGCTGCCGTAGATCGATTTATCATCCCGTGTAGGCATATACGCAAGATTTATTCCCGACGGAGTGACTTGGCCACTGCTCGTACCATGTCCACCGTAACGGGAGTATGCCAGAACCAGCTTGAATTCTTCCAGGTAGGCAGCTTTTGCCTCTTCGTAACTAATCGCCGGCTCCTTGCTTGCGGGCAGCTGCTCAGGCGTTGCAGCAAGATTGGCATAAAATTCGCTAATCGTTCCATCCTTCAGGACCTGTACCTGTACCAGATCATCCTTAACCGCTATTCCATTCAAGTAGCGTTGAAAGATAAATGTACGGGCGTCCTCTACCTCAAGCACGCTGGACAGCTTGAACTGTTCTGTAGCATCCGGCACAAGTGCAATAACCGAATGGATTGCAAGTTTCTCGGCTTGCGTGCGGGTTACGGATTTGCCTTCTTTTTCTTCAGCCGGTTTCTCTTCTGCAGCATCCGGACTCATTCGCTGATACAGGCTATAGCTGTAAATTTGTCCGGTGGTGGCATCCACCTGCGCTGAAATGTCTCGCATGAACATATAGGACATATTCGCGTTTCGGTTGCTCCAGCTCAGACTCCAGACCTGATTGTTCGGACTCCAGTAGCTTCCTTTATTTAACTGGCTGTAATCCAACTTGTATCCTTCCGGAATATCAAAGTTCTTTTTAACCAGGTTCTCTGCCTGCTTGGCATTCAGTCTCTGTCCATTCGCTGGAACAAAAGCGGCAGCGCTGCCTTTCAGCGGTTTGTCCTGCTGTACGGTATCCTCAGTAATGGCTTTCCCAGTCATAGCGTTGAACCGTTCCAACGTATTCGCCTCAAGCGGAACCATGCTGGAATCCTTCGGCATATATCCAAGATAGTACTGCTGACCTTGCTTTGAAGACAGGCTGTTTTTCTTAATGTAGGCGAGTTCTACATCGAACTGTTCTTCGAATTGCTGCCGTGCCTTCTCTGCAGGTACAGCCGGTTTCGATGAAGGATATTCCGCTGCGGTCGTCATTCGTGAATAACCTGTTACCAGGCCACTTTGATCCACACTTATGTAAACCGTCTCCGCCTCAGATAACAAACCGTCATGCTTCAGTTGGTACGCAAATTGATATTCGGTTCTGCCGAACAACGATTGCTGCCCTGCCGTTTGGTACAGATCTCCCAAAGTTGCATATGCGTCTTCCTTCAATCCAGGAATTGCCTTGTGCAGAAAGGCCACAGCCTGTTCTTCGACTTCATCCTTGGTCAGTTTGACTTCCGAATCAGACAACTGCTTATCCAGTAAATCAGATGGCATATGCACACTCAGTACTTCCCCTGTCCCTGCATGTACAGATGCGTTAAACCCCATAGAATGATTACCCTCGGTAATCTGGAATCCGATGTCCCATGTTTTGTACTCGAGCGGAGGGAATCGGTTATTCGGATCAAATTGTGCCGATGTAATGGTAGCCTTCTTTAGCATGGGAAACAGTTTCAATATATTCTCACTGGCTTGCTTGGAGGAGATCTTAGCCCCCTCAGGCACGTCATTGCTAGTCATGTCTAGTTGTTCATTTTCCCCCGGTGCAGCTTCTGTTACCTGTTCTGCTTGCGCTGCTGACACGCTGCCTGCAAACCCTGGAGTCTGCGATGCCAGAAGCAATGCCGCCATGGCTGCTGATGCAGCTTTGGCTGTCATCATTTTGAATCGAATCTGAAAACTCAAATCTGGACCTCTCCCTTCAATTTCACACATCAACTTTTTGCATTAATCCATATCTTTGGGTTGAAGCAAATGTTCACATGGATGCATGCCAAATAACTCCGCATGAATATGGTCAGTCTATTCTATGATACCATAAGCTTCCTTTTTAATCGTCCTTTTCCCAACAATTTTACAAATGAGAATTTTTTCAAAAGATGCTGAACAGCAAAAAAACGCCAATCTGGTTGGCGTTCTCTATGTCAGCCTGCAACATTATGTAGGCTCTATGATCATTCACGATCTATTACAGCAGCACTGGAATCGGTCGATTTCGCCTGAACTTGTACATGGTTTTTCAGGAAAGGGATTACGGTCTGCCAGAATACAGGATCTTCCTCTGAACAACTGTGCCCGCCGCTATTGACCCACAGATGTTCGACAGGCGGATCTGCCTTGGACATGAAGTACTCCAGTTCACTTGGCGGGATAAAATTATCTCCTTTGGAATGCACCATGAGCATCGGCAGCTGCATGCCTTTGCGCCGTTCATTCAGAAGCAGGACGGGGTCCCGTTGACGATACGTTTTCAGGGATTCCCCCAGCCGCCAGAACCAGATTCGCGGAATCAACTGGGCGAGTGGAAACAGGGGCAATCGCCGACGTTTCAGCTCCGAACTGACAATCACTTCGAACTGGGATGGCATGGAATCCGTAATGACTGCCGATACCGGAATATGTTCCGTTACTGCCATAATGGTTCCCAAACCGCCTAGCGAATGCCCCAACACACCGATGGCACCCGGATCTATCTCCGGCCGGGAAGTCGTGTAGCGCAATGCTGCGAGCAGATCATCACGGAACAGGTAGGCAGATGCCGCTTTTACCGGATCACTTGCTCCATGACTTCGAACATCATACATGAAGAGAGCGTATCCCGCTTCCCAGATGGGACGGGCATAGCGGAGTACACGTGATCGATTGGAACCCCAGCCATGGGCTATAATAATTAGCGGCCACGGTTTGGGAACGTGGACCCCAGCGGGAATAAACCATCCGTGAACCCGCCCACCTCCACTCTCGAAGGTTACATCTTCGAATGGCATAGGTGGGGTAAGCGTAATGGGGATCTTTTTGGGTGTCTGGCTCTTCACCGCTGCCTTCCATAAGCCACCTGCCGTTACAGCGGCAACAGCAATAACTCCACCAATCATCGTTCTCGCTTTCACTGTGCACTTCTCCTCTCCGCCTTTGTCATACACCTATTCTACGACAATACCATTAACGCCCTGTTAAACAGCCACATCTTTTATATATACCCAAATGTACATATTGTTGATTGTGTTATCTTACCTTTTGACTCTCGCTGCTTCCACAAATGCATGTGTACATGCAGCAATCTGTTCATGATTTCCTGCCTCCAGTGCCTCTCTTGGCAAAAGTGCACTGCCAAGTCCAACTGCCGCTGCACCAGCAGCAAAATAGTCCGTAATATTGTCCAGATTAGCTCCACCCGTTGCAAGCAGTGGAATATGATTGAGTGGGGCCTTGATCTCCCGCAAATACGGCAGCCCCAGACTCGCCATCGGAAATAACTTCACCACACGTGCACCTGCTTCATGGGCAGCTACAATTTCGGTAGGCGTCATGGCTCCTGGCCAAATCTCCACCTCATGTTCTACAGCATATTCAATTACAGACAGATCGACATTGGGCGATACCAGAAATTGCGCACCCGCTGCGACAGCTTCCTTAGCCATCTCCACATTCAGGACCGTTCCTGCTCCAACATAAGCTTGTCCTTCATGCTGAGTCCGCCAGTCTCCAATAATCTCAAGCGCGCCGGGTGTATTCAGCGTCACTTCCATCAGCCGGATACCCCCATCTGTCATGCCTTTCCCTGCTGTTATGGCAGCTTCACGGCTAATGCCGCGAACAATGGCAACCAGCCTCGACTCCAATAGCACTTCCGTCAAATTCATTCGAGCTTCCCCTTGCTTCATAGATTCGGCAGCCGAAGACAGTATTAGTATCACCGCTTTTCCGTTAATTCATATTGTAAAACGATTCTCCACTTGTTGAAATACAAAACTAAAAAACCTCTCTTGTAATCATGGACGAATGTTGGTGGAGTTCCACCCATCCGAACCATAACTATAAAAGAGGTTTTTGCCTTGAGTTAGGCCTCTTCCAGAACACCTTCCTTTTCCATATCCTTAAAGTACTGGTCGTTGTACAACATGCTGGGGTGTGTGGGGTGATACGCCATAGCAATATCATTATGCTCCTTTGCTTTGGCGCGGTTGCCCAACCGGTCATAACATACACACAGCTGCAAATGGGGCATCCACGTCCATGCGGCTTCGTTCAGTACAACCATCGGATCTGCAGGACGCACAGCTAGGGTCGCCTGTTCATACCAGAACAGCGCCTTTCGGTAATCTCCGCGGTCCGCAAAATAACCGCCCAGGCGGCAGCAGATCTCTGCTCTCGGCAGATCATAAGCCAGGGATCTCAGCAGGGATGAAACTTCCTGTTCAGGGCGGCCAAGTGCTGCTTCACAGTCTGCGATTTTCTGACATGCCGCAATCTGATCTTCCACCCAGCCAAGACCGGTATCCAGAAACTTCCCATAATACGCAATAGCATCCGCATGCTGTCCATGATCTTTCAGTTCATTGCCAAAGTAATAAAGATCCCGCGGAGAGAAATGTTCTCCTGCTTCCTCCCGTTTGCGGTAAATCCTCAAGTTGCGATCCGTGTACTCCTTATCTTTCTTATGGGTCACCGCAATATCGCTATGCAGCAGATTGCCGCCAACTTCCAGATATTCATGCACTGCACCAATCCAGCGGTAATTACGATCACGACGTACCAGCCGATTCCGTCTCAGACTATAGGCCACCTTCCCTTCTGGCGTGAATGAAAGGTTATAGGCCATGGTAACGCTGTCGACAGCGGGATCCAGGGAACGTTTCAAGGCGATGAGCTTCGCCCGGTCATCCGGTTCAAACACATCGTCTGCATCCAGCCATAATATGTATTCATTGGTGGCCTGATCAAAGGCAAAGTTACGCGCGGCTGCAAAGTCGTCAATCCATTCAAAATTGATAACTCTCTCCGTGTATCTTGCAGCTATTTGGCGCGTGCCATCTGTTGAACCGGTGTCCACGATAACAATCTCATCAGCAATGCCATTCACCGAATCCAGACATCTGGCGAGGGAAGCTTCTTCATTTTTTACAATCATACACAGGGTAATGCTGATCGCCTCTTCTCCTCGTCTGACCCTGCGATTATAAGCAGCTGCGCCGGGGAGTTCAGATAAGCGATAGATATGATAAGCCGGCAGGTGGGTATCCACGTATAAACGAAAACCCAGTGCCTGGGCACGTATGCAAAAATGGCGATCCTCGCCCCAGAACGATACATTGGGAATCTGATCGAAGGAAACTCCTGCTTCCAGAGCAGACTTGCGAATGAGCGTACATGCGCCAAGCCCGCCTACTTCGTAACAGCCAGGCACACGCAATTGATTCAAAAAAGCCTCCGTTTGAGTGCTCTCGTCTTCAATCTCCTTGCCCGCCTCGATCTTGCCGCCTTTGCGAAACAAGGCATACTCATCCTGCAGCCATACTTGCGGCATTTCCCTTGTGCCCGGCTGCCAGCGCGTCCAGAAAATATTCGATACAATGTCCTTTTTGGAGGAGACAAGCTGCTCCAGCGTCCGGGGATGTAGAACAAGATCCGAATCAATCAGGAAAACAGCGTCATACTTCTGGTCCAGGGCATACTGCAATATGCGATTTTTCAAACCGGCTACTCGCCAAATCTGCTCGTCACGCCAATAATGGCCTCCTTCATCCCTGTTGTATACCCCTTTTTCCTGAACGGATTCATCATCATGATCTGAAGCAAAGACGGTTCCTTCATGCTGAAGAGCAAAATCACGGAGGCTATTGGATGATGCTTCCTCTTCATTATCATCCACAAATAAATAGTCCGTCTCCACCGTCGTTCGCTCCAGCAGTTCCAGAGATTCCAGAAACTCGCGAAGCACCGCAGCTGTCTGACGAACCGGACTGGCGATCAGCACCTTTTCCTTTTGTTTTACCTTCTTCAAAATGCATGTTCCCCCTTCCCTAATCCAACCATGGCAGCAGCCTTGGATCTGTATCCAGAATGGATTCATACTGTTCTCGCCAGCCGTATCTGGCTTCCGGGTCCAGAGCCTGATAGCGCTCATATTTTCGTATACGATCCTCTTGGCGAGCCCAGCCATAATGTTTCACACGCGGAGTGTGGCACCCATAGGCAAAATGCTGAATGGTTAACGGAAAACGTCCGCAATGCTGCGGTGTTTCCTTCCATTCATAATTCCATTCAGGACGATAACGAACGAGAAATGGCCTGTAATACGCATGCGCTTGCCAGTATTGATCTTCCCGGTAGTGGGTATCACTCCACATATCAAAAAGTCTGAAATAAATGGCGTCTTCGTTCCCGCTCAGCAGCTGATTACGCAGCACACCAAAATCAGCCGTAAGAATTTCATCGGCATCCAGATTCAGAATCCATTCGGGCTCAGTAGCCACCGTTGCCTCCCATTGCTGTTTGCGCAGACTCACTTCATCGGCAAACCTAGACGCCGGGTTCTCCACCAATAGAAGTGGGATCCCCTCCAGCAGGTCTCTGCATATGGCAACCGTATCATCCGTGCTCCCATCATCAATGATGACTGCTCGATCAATCCACGGCCTGTGCGTTTGCAAAGCCTGGCTGAGATATCGCTGCTCTTCATTGCGAACAATCATGGACAGCGTAATATGCGGTCTTCCATCTTCCTCTCGATCATTCAACGCCTCACCCCCGTGCGTAAGCTGGCTCGAAAACCCTTTATACTCAATCTATGCTTATCTGGAATACGCTTATGTCTGACGACTCACCATTCCCTCTGATTCCCCGCTTATCGTATTTCCGAGGTTTCAATTCCTGTTGAATAAAAAACAAGAAAAGCACCCGCTTCAGCGAGTGCCTCTGTTAACTACAATTGGATTAATGTCATGAATTAACGATACTCTGCCAACCGATCATTCAGGCTGCGTGTCTGTCCATATACATCCTGATACAGGGCAAAGAGTCCATCATATACGGCTACTGTTTCCGGATTCGGTGCATAGGATTTTGCAGGACGAATGAAGGCTTCCGCACAATCCTGCAGGGATGGGAACCAGCCACAGCCATACGCTGCAAGCATCGCCGCGCCCATTGCCGGACCTTGTTCACTCTCCAGCTTCACAATAGTAGCGTTAAAGATATCTGCCTGCATTTGCAGCCAGGCTTCATTTTTGGCGCCGCCTCCGATGGAGATGACCTCATTGACCGTTTTGCCTGCACCACGCAGAATATCGATCGATTCCCGCAGGGAGAAGGTGATTCCTTCCATCACTGCCCGCCCAAAGTGCTCAAGCTTATGCCCTGCATCCATGCCGATGAAGCTGCCGCGAATATTCGCATCTGGATGAGGCGTACGCTCTCCGACAATATAAGGAGTGAACAGCAATCCGTTACTGCCAGCCGGAACCTGATCAATGCCCTGCAAGAGAACATCAAACGATTTGTCCGCTGCAAACGTATCCTTAAACCAGGAGAGGCTGTACCCTGCTGCCAGAGTTACACCCATGATATAGAAGGCATCCTTTTCCCCATGGTTAAAGAAGTGCACTTTGCCTTCGAAATCGAGATCTTTGCGTTCTTCATAAGAAAGCACTACTCCGGACGTACCGATGCTGCACATCGTCTGCCCTTCACTCAGAATGCCTGCGCCAATAGCCCCGCATGCATTGTCCGCGCCGCCTGCGAATACTTTTGTTGCAGCCGCAAGACCTGTTTGATCTGCGATCTCCGGAAGCAATGTACCCACTTCCTCAAACGATTCCACGAGACGTGGACACAGCGAGATCGGCAGATCAAAAGCTTCGGCAATCTCCGTGCTCCACTGTTTGCCTGCAACGTCCAGCAGCAATGTACCTGCTGCATCCGAATAATCCATCGCGTAATCCCCTGTCAAGCGATAACGAACATAGTCTTTTGGCAGAAGGAACAAGGATGCTTGCTGCAGCAGTTCCGGTTCATTCTCCTGTACCCACAGGATTTTTGGCAGCGTGAAGCCTTCAAGCGCACGATTCCGGGCAATGCTTAACAGTTTGCCATCCAGCACCTTCTCGATGCGGCGGCATTGGGCCGTTGTACGTGTATCGTTCCACAGAATGGCGTTGCGCAGCGGTTTGCCCTCGGCATTCACCAGAACGAGTCCGTGCATTTGCCCGGAGAAACTCAGCCCCTCAATCTCCGAAGGCTGTACGCCGGAAACTTCCAGCAATTTGCGCAGGGAGACAATTGTCTGCTCTACCCAATCTTCCGGATTTTGCTCGCTGTATCCAGCCTTTGGCTGGTGGAGCGGATATGCCTCAGATGCTTCAAATGCCACTTTTCCTTCACGGTTAACCAGTACGGTTTTGACCGCGCTTGTTCCCAGATCGACACCAATTACGTAACTCATAGGTTAACTCCTCTCGTTTGTAACAGGATTGTATAAATGTAACCCTGATTCTCATGTGGTCACTCCGTGATCAGAAAACCCTCGGATCGCCGTTACCCCCAGATTTCCTTTATACCCTTTAGCAAGAGAGAAATCCGGGGATAAGCCTATGCTGCCGAAGCCAGCTTTCTTTCAGAAAGCTCTGAGCGAACGCTACCGCTTCCTCGGGTCCTTTCTGCTCACTTCGTTCTGCCTATACCATCTTGAGACAACCATTTATATCAAAACAGTAAAAACGTACTCGTTCTTATAGTGGAAAGATTGATCCAATGACCTTGATTAGTTATTGGTATAAATGAAACCCTCATCAATTGAACATGTAACCACTTCGTGATCAGAAAACCCTCCGATCGCCGTTACCCTCGGATTTCCTTCATTCCCTTTTCCAAGGGAGAAATCCGGGGATAAATGCGAACGCTTCGCTTCTTCAGGTCCTTTCTGATCTCTTCGTTTAGCATGCAAATTATTCATTCTATAAAAAATTTAAAAACCGCCCCCGCCTTCCCAGGGGAAAGACGGGGACGGTCCGAATGTCATGCTTGTTCAGGCGTTCCATGGTACAAGCTTGTTTACAAACAGAGGCAGATGCTAATGACCTGCCTCGTACATGTTTCTTCCGGTATTAGTCAGCCAGGATGTACTGGTTGAGTTTTGCTCTCAGCAATTCTTGACGTCCGGATTGGTTTTTGCGTGGGTTTTCGTTGTTCAACGCGTATTCTGCAAGGGAAGCCAGTGTAGCTTTACCTGCAACCACATCTGCACCAATACCTTCGCTGAAGCTGCTGTAACGTTTTTCGATGAAGTCATCGAATACACGGTCTTCGATCAATTTCGCAGCTACTTTCAGACCTTTTGCGTACGTATCCATACCTGCAATGTGAGCCAGGAACAGATCGTCTGCTTCGAAGGAACCACGGCGTACTTTGGCGTCAAAGTTCACGCCACCGCGGCCGATACCACCGTTTTTCAATACTTCGTACATCGTCAATGTAGCATCGTACATGTCCACCGGGAACTCGTCCGTATCCCAACCGATCAGCATGTCGCCTTGGTTGGCATCGAGGGAACCGAGCATGCCGTTTGTGCGGGCAACGCGGATTTCGTGGTCGAATGTGTGACCCGCCAGAGTTGCATGGTTAGCTTCCAAGTTCAGTTTGAAATGTTTGTCCAAACCGTATTTTTGCAGGAATGCAATGGAAGTTGCTGCATCATAGTCATATTGGTGTTTGGTTGGCTCTTTTGGTTTAGGCTCGATCAGGAATTGTGCATCAAAGCCAATTTCCTTCGCGTAGTCTACAGCCATGTGGAACATGCGGGCAATGTTGTCTTGCTCCAGTTGCATGTCTGTGTTCAGCAACGTGTCGTAACCTTCACGACCGCCCCAGAATACATAGTTTTCAGCGCCCAGACGTTTACCCACTTCCAGGCCTTTCTTGATTTGTGCTGCTGCATGCGCATACACATCAGCGTTGCATGTGGAAGCTGCACCAAACATGAAGCGCGGGTTGGAGAACATGTTCGCCGTGTTCCAGAGCAGTTTTTTGCCGCTGGATTTCATGTGGTCTTCGATCAGATCAACGATCGTATCGATGTTGCTGTAGAACTCACGCAGGCTGTTGCCTTCTGGTGCGATGTCCACATCGTGGAAACAGAAGAACGGAAGATTCATTTTTTCCAAAAATTCAAAAGCCGCTTCCACGCGTACTTTCGCGAGGTCCAGACCGGAGTATTTATCCCAAGAACGAACAGCTGTCTCCGCACCGAACGGGTCACTGCCGCCTGCAGTTAATGTATGCCAGTAAGCCATGCCGAAACGGAAGTGCTCTTCCATCGTTTTGCCAGCAACAACTTCTTCCGGATTATAATGTTTGAATGAAAAAGGGTTGGTGGAGTCTTTGCCTTCAAACGCGATTTTATTAACGGATTCAAAATAGGCCATGTAAAATGCCTCCTCAATAGTTTTAAAGAAATCGTTTACACCGTTATCCTAACACATCGCTTATACTTTGTCTATTGGTTAAACAAAGTAAAATAAAATTGTTTTTTCCGGGGTTGTTTACGCTATAATAGTCGAATAGCTTCGGCACGGGATGAATGATTGAACCCTTTTATATACAGAATAGGAGTGCCTGATTCTTATGAAAATTACCGGAGACCAGATGCTGGTCAAAAAAATAAACAAGTCCATTGTCCTGGATACCATTCGCCGTCATGCCCCCCTTTCCCGCGCGCGGGTATCCGAGATTACGGGACTCAACAAAGCAACCGTATCCAACCTTGTTGCCGATCTGATCAGCGATGAGCTTGTACAGGAAATTGGTCCGGGGGAGTCCAGTGGCGGTCGCAAACCGCTCATGCTGCTGTTTCGGGGAACGGCTGGATATGCGGTTGGTCTGGAGCTCAGCGTAAAGCACCTGAAGGGTGTTCTTACCGATCTGGAAGGCCATATTATAACGGAGTACGCCAAGAAGCTGGAGCAGCACGATGTCCCTTCCGTATTAACACAGTTGAAACTTGCAGCTGAACATCTGATTCAATCTGCCCCCCCTTCCCCGCATGGTGTGATTGGCATTGGCGTCGGAGTGCCTGGAATGGTGGATGAGGCAGGTACGGTCCTGTTTGCACCCAACCTGGGTTGGGAAAAGGTCGCTCTGCGCTCCATGCTGGAGGAGGCGTTCGAGCTTCCTGTTACGATTGACAACGAGGCCAATGCAGGGGCTCATGGGGAATTGAACTTTGGCAGCGGAATCGGTGTACGTCACCTGATCTACATCAGTGCAGGTATGGGGATTGGATCAGGAATTATGGTGGATGGTGAATTGTACAAAGGCGCCTGGGGCTACGCGGGCGAGACAGGACATATGTCGATTGAAGCGGAAGGCAGACCTTGTTCCTGCGGCAATCACGGCTGTTGGGAGCTGTATGCTTCCGAGAAAGCCTATGAGTACCCTGACCACCAGCTTCGTTTGCCTGCCCACACGACCCGGGAGCTGGTAGAATATGCACAACAAGGACATGAAGCCGTACTGGAACTGTACGAGAACATTGGCCGCAAACTTGGGGTGGGCATCACGAATATCGTCAACAGCTTCAATCCTGAGCGCATCATTATTGGCGGGCCACTCTCGGAAGCAGGTCCATGGATTGAGACGGCTCTCCAACAAGTGGTCGAAGAACGAACCCTGCCCTATCACCGTCGCAGTTTACAGATTGAATGGGCCGCGCTGGGCAGCCGTTCTACACGCATTGGTGCCGCTTACTCGGCCATTTCCCAGTTTTTAGGGAAAATACGAGTTTCCGTCTAATAACCGATGAAAATTGACATCATTTCGCCCCATTTCCTCCCTTTTTGTTAAAGAAATCCAGAGTTATAATGGGGATATGTGATTTTTGTCATGGCGGACTGACTGCCGCTGTGTTAATTCCTATAACGAAACGGAGTGAAAACCCGTGACCTACGTGGATACTTCAGATATCTCGGCGCAAATGTTTGTCACCGTACTCCTGTTCTTGATCGTGCTTGCGCCGCTGTTCAGCCTCGGCATACTTCGTTTGTTTCAGAGCAAAAAGAAGGCTGGCTTCATGTATATGCTGTCAGGCGTATTGGTGTATGTTGTTTTTCAGACGTTTATGAGCATCTTTTTTTAGATGGAATAACTGGATTAAAAGATGAATCCCCTTCCGCAGTGAATCTTAGAGCTCTTGTTACCATGTGCTCTGGGTTACTACGTAAGGGGATTTTTCATGTCATCTATTTTCAATTATCATGCTTAACTGGTGTTGATGAAACGGGTTAATTCCAAGCAAAGAAGCCTCAGTCCTGTTCTGGACTAAGGCTTCCTTTATATTATATATTCAAACGGCTCGCGCGAACCGGAATAGCTGAATGCAGCTTGATTGAATCCCTGTAATTGGATAATTAAGCGTCCAGCGCTTTTGCGAATTGCGTTTTGTTCATACCGAGGATGCGGTGTTCACCAATAACGGTCAGAGGTACTGCACGTACGCCCATATCCCATACTTGTTGTGCGAACTCGTCACTTGTCTCGATGTTGCGCTCTTCGTAAGAGATTCCTTTTTCCGCCAGGAAAGTCTTAACTGATTTGCAGTTCGGGCAGTTGGTCGATGTGTATACAATTACATTTTCCATTATTCATTCACCTCATATAGTTTATATATAGTATAACGATTATTTAACCATTTAAACGAGTTACCTTACAGTGCTACTGCGCTATGCTCCAGGCTCTCGATGAATTTCTCTGCATCCATTGCAGCCATACATCCGCTGCCTGCTGCTGTAATCGCTTGTTTGTATCGAGTATCCTGAACGTCTCCACAAGCGAATACGCCTGGAATATTCGTTTCGGAAGTACCTGGTGTGGTCATAATATACCCATGTTCATCCGTTGTAATCTGTCCACCGAGGAAACCTGTGTTTGGTGTGTGACCGATCGCTACGAATACACCGCTAGCCGGAATGATTTCTTCTTCACCTGTTGCGTTGTTCAACACTTTCAGTCCGGTTACCCCATTGTCGCCAGCAATGACTTCGATCGGTGTACGGTTCAGTGCCATTTCCACTTTTTCGTTGCTGCGTGCACGATCTTGCATGATTTTGGAACCGCGCAGTTCTTCACGACGGTGTACCAGGGTTACTTTGGAACCGAAACGGGACAGGAAACTTGCTTCTTCCAATGCAGAGTCGCCACCGCCGATGACGATGATCTCTTTGTTGCGGAAGAAGAATCCGTCACATGTTGCACAAGTGCTGACACCGCGGCCCACGTTAGTTTCTTCTCCAGGAATACCAAGGTACTTGGCAGATGCACCAGTAGACAGGATCAATGTTTCCGATACCAGTTCACCCATGCCTTCAACCTGGATTTTGAACGGACGCTCACTCATATCGATGTTGTTTACCCAGCCTGTGCGGAATTCTGCGCCAAAGCGTTCCGCTTGTTTACGCATGTTGTCCATGAGTTCAGGACCCATGATACCATCAGGAAAACCTGGGAAGTTCTCCACTTCAGTTGTTGTTGTCAGTTGACCACCAGGTTGTGGTCCTTCAATAACGAGTGGGTTAAGGTTGGCACGAGCCAGATAGATTGCTGCTGTCAGCCCTGCAGGGCCAGTTCCGATAATAATGGATTTATACATGTATAGTTCCTCCCCCGAGTTCTGCAAAAAGGTCCGGCCTATCGGCATCAAAAGCAAACGCCTTTGCATACACTAAATCGATAAGCCTAAATCATGTCCACAAGACCTGCCCGATATGACAATAGCCCTATGCAGAATTGGAATTCTAATTTATAATCATTCTAATCTGTTGTTCATTATGATCTCTTTTATGTACGGTGTCAATGCTCGGCAGCGATTATGAAGAAGTCTTCATCAGGAGGGAAAATGGAAGCATGAACGATGCAATCATTGGCAGCTTTATCTCAGCCATGTCTACTGGCCTTGGGGCCATACCTATTCTATTTATGCGCAAAGTGACCCACCGTCTGCGCGATATCTTACTTGCTTATGCAGCAGGCATCATGACCTCAGCTTCGGTGTACAATCTCATTCCCGAAGCGCTGGGACAGTCAAACCTGTTCGTACTTGCCTTTGGTATTATGCTCGGCAGCATGGTCTTGCTGGTACTCGAGATGAAAATTCCCCATGTGGATCTTGAAAATCCGGAGAAGATGCCTTTCAAAATTGAAGCCAAAGCCTTTATGATTATTGCAGCCATCACCATGCATAACCTGCCTGAAGGGTTATCCGTAGGCGTCAGTTATGCCAGTACCGATGCCAGCTTAGGCAATCTTATTGCCTTTTCCATTGGGCTGCAGAACGCACCCGAGGGATTCCTGGTCGCTCTCTTTCTCGTGAATCAGAACATCGGCCGCTTCAAGGCACTTGGTATTGCTACCCTGACAGGCGCGGTTGAAATTATCACAGCCATGATTGGTTATACGCTCAGCAGTCTAGTGGCTGGCCTCGTACCCTATGGGCTCGCGTTTGCGGCGGGTGCAATGATGTTCATTGTTTATAAAGAGCTCATACCCGAAAGTCACGGGGACGGCAACGCACGTGTGGCTACCGTTTCATTTTTGCTTGGACTGATCACCATGATCGGTTTGACTGAACTATTCTAAGCAAGCCCTCTTTTTTAGAAAATGAATGTACACCGAAAAGAACCTGAGGACAGATCAACTCTGCCCTTCAGGTTCTTTTTTTGGTCACAAATGAAGATTCCATGAAATTACTGGGATAGACTCATTAACGCAACAATCTTAGACCATTCAGAATAACCAGAATTGTACTGCCTTCATGGCCAACAACCCCTAGTGGCAATGCCACGCCTTGCAAAAAGTTTCCTGCAACCAGAGCCGTTATAACCGTAATGGCAAAAAACATATTCTGCTTCACGGTCCGTTGAGCCCTGCGTGCCTGCCCAATGGCCCAAGCAATTTCTTCGATATTATCATTCATCAGCACCACATCTGCCACTTCCAGCGCCGTACCGCTACCAGACATGCCCATTCCCATACCCACGGTAGCCGCAGCAAGTGCAGGTGCGTCATTGACGCCATCACCAACCATGAGCACCTGCCCATATTGTTTACGCAATGCCTGTACCTGCTTCACTTTGTCTTCAGGCAGCAAATCGGCGTAGACGAGGCTTACTCCTGTTTCTTGTGCAATCACGGCTGCCGGCTTCGCTCGGTCACCTGTCAGCATGGCCACTTTCACGCCCAGTTCTTCCAGCTTCTTCACCGCCGCTGCGGCCTGTGGCCGAACCGTATCCCGCATGGCAATTAGACCAGCGAATTCACCATCAGCCATGACTACAGATACCGTTTTGCCTTCACTCTCAAGACGGGCACGTTCCGCATCCCAAGTTGAATTGGTACCCGCATGCATTTCGTTTGATTTACCAATACTCCATAGAACTCCGTGCACGTTCCCTTCAATTCCCCATCCCGTTAGTGTTTGTACCTGCTCGGCATCTTGAATTGCAAGGCCTTCACGAGCTGCCTGATCGACAATGGCACGAGCCAGCGGATGCTTGGACAAGTTCTCAATTGCAGCAACTGCAGACAGCATTTTTACCCGATCCATGCCTGCCGCCGTTAAAATATCTGTGACTTGGGGGGTGCCCATGGTCAATGTTCCTGTTTTATCAAAAGCCACCACCCGGGTCTGAGCCATGTTCTCCACATGGGCCCCACCCTTGAACAGTATGCCACGACGAGCACTGCTGGACATTGCAGACAGCATGACCGGCATGATCGAAGAAACCAGCGCACAAGGCGAAGCCACAACAAGAAAGACCATCGCCTTATAAAAGGCTTCACTCCAAGTCCATCCAAACAACAAGGGAGTTCCTGCGATAACGAGCACAGTCCCACCCACAACTATCCGTGCGTAGATCCCTTCGAATCGCTCAATAAAGCGCTGGGAGTCCGGTACTTCGGCCTGTGCCTCTTCCACTAATTTTATGATTTTGCCAAACAGTGAACCTTCAGCCGATTTGGTTACCTCTACGTACAAAGCGCCCTCCCCGTTTACTGTGCCTGCATACACTTCATCACCTTCAGCTTTACCCACAGGCAGGGATTCTCCTGTAATGGAGGCCTGATTGATGAATGAACTCCCGCGGTACACGGTGCCGTCAGCCGGAATTAACTCGCCTGGTTTAACCAGCAGCAGATCGCCAGGTACCAGTTCATCGATGGCGACAAGATTCATCTTTCCATCCTCAATGCGCAGTGCCGTCTCCGGCTTGAGTGCCAGCAGCGATGATATATCCTTATGACTCCGTTCGGTAGCATAACTTTCCAGTGCACCACTTAATGCAAAAATAAAGATCAGCATCGCACCTTCATTCCAATATCCGATGGCTGCTGCACCCAGTGATGCGGCGATCATTAGCAGATTCACATCCAGGTCACGGTCCTTGACCAGTGTCTCGATGCCCTCTTTCGCCTTGGTCCATCCCCCCAGTGCATAAGACACGATGTACAGCATGACAGATAATGTGTTGAAATACGGTGACGTTCCCCATGCAATAAGCATTAATAATCCACTGCCGAGGGCTGCCTGCATCTCCTTATTCCGGAGCATGGCCCGGAAGTTCGGTCTGCGTCCACGGTTTGGATTAGGGGAATGTACGGAGCGCTGTTCCGCTTTTGCCTGGGTTTGTAAAGGTTGATGTATCGCTTGCATGTGAATCACAATCCTTTCTCGTTTCATGGAAATAACATTGGTGTCGTATTGAGAATGAGAGCCATTGTTAATGCCCTAAAAATGACACATGCTGCTGCGGGAATCCCGCAGCAGCATGGTTTTTGAATGAGAATGATAATCATTTTTGTACTTATGCAATTATGTTTACTCAATACAACTTTGGCTTTATTATATGCCTCGGCCTGACGTTTGTAAATGGGCATTTTCCAATCGGTCGATAGAACGATAAAAAAACCGCCTGTCCCGGAGGACGGCGGCTGTTGCAATATTTATTTGATTACACGCTAACACTTGCTCCCTGACTTGCCTTGATGGCTTGTTCCAGATCATACAAAATATCCTGAATATTCTCCGTACCCACAGACAAACGAATCAGTTCAGGATTAACCCCTGCGGCTGTCTGCTCCTCTTCTGTCAGCTGCTGGTGCGTTGTACTTGCCGGGTGAATAATCAGTGACTTGGAGTCACCCACATTCGCCAGGTGAGAGAACAGTTTTACACTTTCGATGAGTTTGCGCCCTGCATCTACGCCGTCTTTAATCCCAAAGGTCAGGATTGCACCCTGCCCTCTAGGCAGATACTTCTGCGCGAGTTCATATGAGGCATGGCTCGGTAGACCCGCGTAGCTCACCCACAGAACGTCCTCGTGTTTCTCCAGATATTCCGCAACAGCCAGTGCATTGCTGCTATGACGTTCCACTCGCAGATGAAGCGTCTCCAGTCCTTGCAGCAGCAGCCATGAATTAAATGGTGAGATCGTTGCGCCCAAGTCGCGCAGCAGTTGTACCCGGGCTTTGATAATATATGCAATTGGGCCAACGGCTTCGGTGTATACCACACCATGGTAAGAGGCATCCGGTTCGGTCAGACCCGGGAACTTGCCACTTGCTTTCCAATCGAATTTTCCACTATCGACAATCACGCCTCCAATGGATGTACCGTGACCGCCAATAAATTTCGTCGCCGAGTGAACCACAATATCCGCTCCATGTTCAATGGGACGAAGCAAGTACGGGCTCGGGAAGGTATTATCCACGATCAGAGGAATGCCATGCTCATGAGCGATGGCTGCCACGGCTTCAATGTCCAGGACATTGCCCTGTGGATTCCCGATTGTTTCCGCATATAGTGCTTTCGTTTTCTCTGTAATGGCCGCCCGGAAATTTTCCGGATCACTGGAATCAACGAATTTTACATCAAGGCCCAGTTTCGGCAGCGTTGTCGAGAACAAGTTATACGTACCACCATACAAGCTCGCTGAGGATACAATCTCATCCCCTGCACCTGCAATATTGAGGAGAGAAAACGTGATGGCTGCCTGACCGGAAGCAGTAGCCAGTGCCCCTGCTCCTCCTTCCAACGCCGCAATACGTTGTTCAAATACATCGGTTGTCGGATTCATCAGACGGGTATAGATGTTGCCAAACTCTTTCAAACCAAACAGATTGGCAGCATGTTCTGTGTCCTTAAAACCATAGGATGTGGTCTGGTACAAAGGTACAGCACGTGCATGGGTTGTCGGATCAATCTCCTGGCCTGCATGAATTGCCAATGTTTCAAATGAAAGCTCACGTTCGTTTGACATAAATCTGAATCCTCCCTTGGCTTATACGTTTCAAGATCCTGATGTCCTCACATGGTGGCGTATGTTTTCCATATTCTCTCACAAGATGTCTTGTTTGAAAAGAATTATTTCCGATTTATCCGATAAGAAATATTTTATATGATTGATTCACAAGCTCATACCAAAAAACCTTTGCGAGGGCAAAGGTTTCCTGGCTATATAAATACTGCAATATCAGCTTATCCTGAGCCTAGCCTATACCCGCACACCATTCCATACTTCACGCAAATATTTGGCCGCTGGTACAGCTTCTTCCGCCGTTACACCCTCAAGTGAAATATCGATATGCGGCTTATAGGTTTTTAACAACTCAAAAAATAACGGGTAATCCAATATGCCTGCCCCTGGCACGGGATTTATCTTCTCGCCCTGTGCATTGAAGGCCACATCCTTCGCATGAATGACAATGATTCGCTGGTATAGGCTCTCCATCACATCACGCAGGAAAGCTCCTTGATCAGCGACATGCGGCTGTTTGATCAAATTGCACGGATCGAACAACATGCCCAGGTTGGTGGAAGGAATCTCCTCAAACAAACGGGTCATATGTTCACGTGTATGAAGTGTATGTGTAGATACAGGCTCAATTGCCGCATGCACACCCCACTTTTCAGCTTCCTCCGTGATTTCCTCCAACGTTTCCCGCAGCACTGTCCATGCTTTTTCTTCATACCCATCAGGATGAGTGGCCTGGTATGTGTCCAATCCTCCCGTTTCCGTCGCTACCATGCTGCAACCGAAATCCCGGGCATAACGCAGATGTTCTTTGAACCGTTCAATATCTGCACGTCTGCGTGCAGCATCCGGATCGATCGGGTTAATATAACAGCCCAATACAGCAATCTTAACTCCGCGCCTTGCAAATTGATCCCCGATTTCATTCGCCAGTCCGGGGCTCAGTTTGCCATTAGCTGAGTCAACATCCGATAAGGCTTTGGCAAGCGCCAGCTGTACTGAATTGAATCCGTGATCTGCAACCGTTTGCGCCAGCTGCGCTGTAGGCTGCTGGCCAAACGTATGTGCCAGAATACCAAGTTTCATGTCACTGCCTCCTTAGCATTTGATAGCAGAACAGATTAACGAGCCATCCAGCCGCCATCCACATTCAGTACATGACCATTCAAATAGTCCGAAGCCGCTGATGCAAGAAAAACTACCGGACCTTTCAGATCTTCAGGGGTTCCCCATCGTCCTGCCGGAATGCGTGCTGTAATATCCCGATAACGGTTTTCATCCGCACGAATCTGAGTGGTATTATCCGTCTCCATATAGCCTGGTGCAATACCGTTAATTTGTACACCCTTGCCTGCCCACTCATTGGCAAGTGCTTTGGTTAAGCCTGCAACGCCATGTTTACTGGCCGTATAACCTGGTACGTTTATGCCGCCCTGATAGGACAGCATGGATGCGATATTGATAATTTTGCCGCTGCCGCGCTCAATCATATGTCTGCCCGCCAGTTGACTCAGGAAAAATACCGTGTTCAGGTTAAGACCAATGACATCGTGCCAGTCCTGTTGTCCGTGGTCAGCGGCAGGCGTGCGGCGAATGATCCCGGCATTGTTAACGAGAATATCAATTCTCCCCTGAAAAGCTAACGCCTTTTCAAATACCGCTGGCAATTCATCTTCACGACTTAAATCGGCTTCAATGATATATGCTTTTCGCCCGAGAGCTTCGATGGCACTTGCTGTTTCCGAAGGCTTTGAATAGGAAACGAGTACCACATCGGCCCCGGCTTCGGCCAGGCCAATAGCCATTCCCTGGCCCAAACCGCCGGACGTACCGGTGACAAGAGCAACTTGTCCGCTTAGATCAAATGGATTCATGAATGATTCCTCCGCATGTTATGAGATGCAAACCTATGAGTGATGCAAATCAACTTCTTTTGCTTATGCTTAGCTATTCAGGCATCAAGTGCTTCTGTGCATTTAGCTTTGATAATCGACTTTGACTCCGATTTGGTTATACAGTTCTGCCGTCTCCTCATCCAGATGACTGTCACTGATAATACAATCCAGCTCCGAGCAGTGTGCAAAGGTCCGCAGCGCAAATTGCCCGAATTTATAATGGTCGACAACGCCGAAGACCTGCTGAGAAGCAGAGATCATTGATTTTTTCAGTGGAACCAGATCACCTGTGTATATGGATAGGCCGAATTCCGGATGTAATGCAGTGGTCGAGATAAATGCTTTATGAATGTTAAGACTGGAAATGAAAGATGCCGTGTCCTCACCAACCAGCATATTACGGACTCTTGCTCCTCCGGGCACGACCAGTCGGACCTGCTCCTTTTTGGTCAGCTCCGCGATAATGAAGAGGTCATTGGTTACAACAGTGAGCGGCTGATTGTCGAGCCGCTTTGCCATTTCCAGCGTTGTGCTTCCTCCGTCCAGTGCAATGATTTCATTAGGACGTATATAAGCGAGCGCACGCTCGGCGATTTCGGTTTTCTCCGAATGGTGCTTCTCTGTGGCTCCACGACTCGTGAGAATGCCGTACTGGTCATTCTGAGCCAGCATGGCACCACCATGAACACGTACTAGCAATCCCATCGCTTCCAGTTTGTCGAGATCCTCCCGAACCGTCTTGCCCGTTACCTGCAGCAGTTCGCTCAGATCGCTGACGGTCACTTCTTGGCGCTCCAGCAGAGCCTCCATAATCTTTTCATGTCTTTTCAATGGATTCATGCAATCAACTTCCTGTTTCTTTGGAATTTACGCGTTTATTTCAGGTCTTTCATCGCCACGCCGTCCATATCCTCGAACGTTTGGTTTTCACCAGCCATGGCCCAACAGAATGTATAGCTGCTTGTGCCAACGCCACTGTGGATGGACCAGCTTGGAGAGATGATCGCCTGACGGTCACGCACAACCAGATGCCGGGTCTCGTTCGGTTCACCCATCATATGGAATACCACACCGTCTTCCGGCAGGTTGAAATACAAGTATACTTCGGAACGACGATTGTGGGTATGTGCAGGCATCGTGTTCCACATGTTACCCTTATCGAGCTCCGTAATACCCATCACCAGCTGACAGCTCTGAATTCCGCCCTCACCTTGATGAATGTAGCGATAAATGGTCCGTTCATTCGAACTTTCAATGCTGCCCAGATGGTTCGGCTGAGCCTGTTCCTGGGTTGCCTTCTGCGTAGGATAAGCATGATGTGCTGGTGTAGATACAAAGTAGAACTGAGCCGGTTGATCGTTTCCATTACTTTTGAACACGACCTCTTTCACACCTTTTCCGATATAAAGGCATTCTTTGGCCCCAATCTCATAACCCTGACCATCCGCAGTTACGGTTCCGTGGCCTCCAACGTTAATGATACCGATTTCACGACGCTCCAGGAAAAAGTTCGTTCCGATATCCTTCAGGTTCACTTCAAGCGCAATATCTTTGCTTTGAGGTACGGCCGTTCCTACGATATAACGATCCACATGGGAATACACAGTCACTAGTTCATCTGTCGCGAACAACTGCTCCATCAAAAACTCTTCACGCAGACGGGACGTATCATAATTTTTCACTTCATTCGGGTGTGCAGCATAACGATTTTGCATCATTAATCCATTCCCTTCGTCATTTGAATGATGTTGATTGATTTTTAGGTAAAGTTCATATAAGTTCATTTTAGTTCATTTTGTATCTTTTGTGTACCTCTTTTTAAATAAAAGATCGTTTTATTCCAGTTTATTTTGACGCTGCTTATTCTGGATAAAACAAAAGAGGATCTCCACAGTCTGCAGTGCAGACCGGGAGATCCTCTTTATTCAAACCTTAATGTGCAACGGTATTGTTCAGCATGATCCAGATCGAACCAATAACGATGGTCATCATGATCAATAGACCGAAAATCAAAGCCATGACATTCCAGCGTGGTTTTCCTGTTTCACGAATATGCATGAAGAAGAAGAGTTGAACCACAAACTGAAGTGCAGCCGTTACGAGAATAACAACCATTGTTCCTGTTCTGCCCATCATGTCGTTCAGTACAACCACCAACGGGATGATTGTGAGGACGATGGACAGAATGAAGCCGATGACATAGGACTTCATTGAACCATGCTGTTCGTGAGCATGGGAATCATGTGAGTTATGCTCTGCCATCTACATCACCCCCATCAGATAAACGATCGACAGGAGGAAGATCCAGACGACGTCCAAGAAGTGCCAGTACAAGCTGATTACGTTGATTTTACCGCGAGTAACATCGGTAATACCACGTTTTTTCAGTTGGAACATCAGTCCGATCATCCAGATCAGACCCAGCGATACGTGAAGTCCGTGAGTTCCCACGAGGGTGAAGAATGCGCCGGAAGCAGCACTTGTAGTGTAGCTGAACCCTTCGTGAATCATCTCAACAAACTCCGTTACTTCGAGTGCGATAAACGCTGCACCGAGAACGGCTGTAACTGCCAGCCAGCTAATCAGTTGCTTCACTTTACCTTGGTTCATCGCAAGCACTGCAAGTCCACTTGTAAATGAACTTGTGAGCAAGATAAATGTCTCGGCAATAACGCCAGGCATTTTGATCAATTCAGACAATATAGGTCCGCCCGCCGTATTATCACGCAACACAATAAAGGTTGCGAACAATACGGAGAACAGGATAACGTCGGAAATCAGGAAAAACCAGAAACCGAGCAATTTCAATTCTTGTGGATCATGGTGACCATGGTCGTGACCGTGATCGTGACCATGCTTAGCGGCTGCTTGAGCCATTATACCGACCCCCTTAACGACGCTTCGGTACGCTTAATTTCGTCGACCGGAATGTAATAGTCCGTGTCGTATGAGAATGAACGAGCGATCATGCAGATCCCTACGCCAGCGAGTCCGAGAATCGCCATCCACAGCCAACCGAATACAAAGCCGAAGCCGGCGATGAACCAGAAGACGGACATGATAAACGGAATTGCGGAGTTCTTAGGCATATGAATCGGCTCAAGCGGCTGTTCTGGTGGATAGATGCCTTTGGCACGACGTTCTTTCTCTTCCCACCACTCATCAATATCATCACCGCGAGGTGTAATGGCGAAATTGTACTCAGGAGCTGGTGAAGGAATCGACCACTCAAGTGTACGAGCATCCCATGGATCGCCGGATACTTTGAGCGTTTTGTATTTGCGAATACCGTCTGCAATTTGTGCAACCTGGAACAGGAATCCGACACCCATCAGGAATGCCCCGATAGTGGATACAAAGTTCAGTTCCCACCAGCCGGTATCCCAGCCGTAGGTGCTCAGACGACGTGTCATACCCATCAAACCTACAGCGTACTGCGGCATGAAGCAGACATAGAAACCAATATTCCAAGTCCAGAAAGCCCATTTGCCCAGTTTCTCTTCAAGTTGGAAACCGAACATTTTTGGCCACCAGTAGTACAGACCCGCGAAGTATCCGAATACTACACCACCGATCAATACTTGGTGGAAGTGGGCAATCAGGAAGTAACTGTTGTGGAACTGGAAGTCAGCAGGTGCAACGGACAGCAGAACCCCCGTCATACCCCCGACGATAAAGCATGGAATAAATGCGATTGTCCATAACATCGGGGTGGCCATCCGAATCCGTCCACGATACATCGTAAACAGCCAGTTGAAGATTTTAACCCCTGTGGGAATCGCGATCAACATCGTTGTTACAGCGAAGAAGGCATTAACGTCCGCTCCCGAACCCATCGTGAAGAAGTGATGCGCCCATGTGAAGAAGGACAGGAAGCTAATGATTAGCATCGCGAATACCATCGATTTGTAACCAAACAATTTTTTCTTCGAGAAGGTACTTACAATCTCGGAGAACACACCGAATGCCGGCAAGACCACAATGTATACCTCAGGGTGACCCCACATCCAGATCAAGTTGATATACATCATCGGGTTACCGCCCAAATCAAGCGTGAAGAAATGCGCCCCGCCGAATCGATCCAGGAAGAGCAATGCAAGTGTCACAGTCAAGATTGGGAATGCAAACAAGATGATAATACAAGTGGAGAATACCGACCATGTAAACATCGGCATTTTCATCCATCTCATGCCTGGCGCACGCATTTTAATGATGGTAACCAGGAAGTTGATACCGGTAGCCAGGGAACCGATACCCGATATCTGTATACCCCATATATAGAAGTTCTGCCCTACCCCCGGACTGTGTGACAGCTCCGATAGAGGCGGATAACTCAGCCATCCTGCATCAGGTGAACCACCGATAACGAAGGACAGGTTAAACAGCATCGCTCCCAGGAAGAATAACCAGAAGCTTAGTGCATTCAGGAACGGAAATGCGACGTCCCTTGCCCCTATTTGAAGAGGCACAATTACGTTAAACAAACCGAACATAAACGGCATCGCCATGAACAGGATCATGATGGTACCGTGAGTCGTAAAGACTTGGTTATAATGTTCAGGATGCAAGAAATCCATGTTAGGCATAGCTAGCTGAAGACGCATCATCAGCGCATCGACACCACCACGGAACAACATGATGATGGAAGCAATGATATACATAATACCGATCTTTTTATGATCGACGGTTGTTAACCAGTTACGCCAGAGCCAGCCCCATTTTTTGAAATAAGTCAGCACCGCTACGATGGTAATCATCGTAATCCCGATGGCCACGTCCGCACCATAAATCAGCGGGTCACCGGTAACGAAAAACTCCGATGCAAACTCCTTAAGTCTCTCTAACATTGGGGGCCTCCTTTCGAATCTTTAGTTAGCACTCTTGTCCACTTCAGTGGACACATTTTTCGCGGCGCCTGAAGCTTCTTCCGAAGTTCCATGATTATGAGCGCCTGAACCTTCGACAACATACTTGGTCACAATGTCTTGGAACAATCCTTCAGGGAAGGAAGAATAATAAGCGACATTGCTTGTTCCCGGTTCCGCCAATGTGTTATACGTCTCTTGCGTCAGCGGCTGGGATTGTTGTTTTACTTCAGTCACCCATTGATCGAATTCTTCATCTGATGTTGCATTGACGTCGAAACGCATTTGGGCAAAATGTTCACCAGTAAAGTTGGCACCCGAACCGAAGTAAGTCCCTTCGTGATCAGCTTGCAAATACAAGGTCATCGCCATACCCGACATCGTATAAATTTGTCCACCAAGCTGCGGAATCCAGAACGAGTTCATCGGTGAATCCGCAGTAAGCTCAAATTTCACGGGCCGGTCTGCCGGAATATTCAACGTATTGACCGTTGCAATGCCTTGCTCAGGATACATAAACAACCATTTCCAGTCCAGTGAAGATACTTGAATGGTAATGGGTTCTTTCTCAGAAGCCAGCGGCTTCGAAGGTTCCAAATCATAGGTATAGCGTACAGTTACGATCGCAAGCAAACCAATGATAACAATTGGAACCGTCCACCAGATAGCCTCGGCTTTGGTACTATGAGACCAGTTCGGCTCATAAGCAGCTTTATTGTCCGGCTTGTCGCGGTAACGCCAAACGATTACAGCAGACAAAATCAACACAGGTACGATAACGATCGCACAAAGAATCGTCGAAATGACAATCAAATCTCTCTGCGAAGCGCCAATTGGTCCCTTCGGATCCAGAACAACGTACTGCCCGCCTGCCAGCATTGGCCAGACAATCAATGCAATTGTAACCAACGTCAGGACAACCGGAATAATAATCCGGGCTAGCGACCTAGGTTTCTTGTTCATCTTGATCCCCTCTCCTTAAATTCGCTCATACTGAAAAATCAGTATACTACTCTCTTCCTTCTAAAGATATCAGAAATGAGCAACTTTTTTGTTCTTGTTAACAAATTTGTCGATTTTACACCTTAAATGTGTGAATTTTTTCTCACAAATCGCTTGCACACTTGATATTTCTTCATTGTAATCATTACACTTCGAGTCACAAAATAAAACCCTTTGCAGTCCCGTTGAACAGTATCAACGAATCCGCAAAGGGCTTTATTGACTGGATTCCGGGTACTCATCCAGTCTTATTATGAACGAAAGATCGCCAGATTATAATTAATCGGCTCCTTCGTCTTCCCGGCGTGTATGAACAAGACCAATCGATTTGGCGATTACATAAATAAACACACTACCTACCAGAAAACCAATACCGACCATCAAGCCAAGATTACGGTCATTAAAATCGTTCAGGTTAATCAGGCACATAACCACTCCCGTAATGAGAGCGATCCAGGCCAGAACTGTCATCGTCAAGACTGCGCGCCGCATATTCTTATCTTTGCGCTCCAATTGGCTTACCATTGCTGTCTTCGATGCCATAGTAAACACTTCCTTTTCCCTTTTTGTAAGTGCTTTCCTAATACCAATATACCACATCAGTATGATTTTTAGTCAACAAATGTTCAAATTTATTTCGCAATTTGGACACTTTATTTAAAATTAAACTGTTGACAAACGCTTATTTTATCTTCTTGTTATGTATAACCCAAAAACAACCTCTTCATAACAGGAATAAGGTGTAACCTTATGAAAGCTTTATGAACATGTCTCATTCCGAGAAAAACCAGAACAAAAAAACGGCGATCCGGATAAACCGAATACACCGTCTTTTATCTTTATCCTATAGTGTAATGAAGCGATAGATCATCCAACTAGTTACGCGTTTCCAGCCAGTTGTTCTTGATCACATTTTGGTACCAGTAAAAACTCTCCTTCGGTGTTCTAACCAACGAGCGATAGTCCACATGAACAAGACCAAAGCGCATCCGGTATCCTTCTGCCCATTCAAAATTGTCCATCAGAGACCACGCCATATATCCCTTCAGGTTAATGCCATCGTTAATAATCCGGTGAATTTGGGCTAAATGCTGTTCATAATAGGAGATCCGGCGATCATCATTGATCTTGCCATTGTCCAGATCATCATTGATGCAAGCACCGTTCTCGGTGATGTAGACATCGACGTTTCCATACTTTTGCAAATAATGCATGAACTCATACAGTCCACGGGATTCGATCGGCCAACCAATATCCGTCTTGGTCAGTCCCATATCCACTTCCTCAGACTGCAAAGCTCCTGCCTCCGGATTGAAGCGATTGATTCCCATGGTGTAATAGTTAATGCCCAGCAAGTCAATCGGCTGCGAGATGATCTCCATATCGCCTTCCTGGATCGGCACTGTGGCACCTGCTTGAGCAAACCAATCGACCATGAATTGCGGGTAGGTACCTTTGTAGATCGGATCAAGGAACCAGTCTGTGTTGAGCGCGATGGAGCGGTCGCATGCCGCCTGATCCTCAGGTGACTTGCTGTAAGGCTCAGCCCAGCACACATTTGGTGCAATACCGATCTGCCCCGTTATGCCCAGCCTGCGGAAGGATTGCACCGCTTTACCATGAGCAACAAGCAGTCCATGGGCCACATTAAGGGATGTCTGCAGATCCTTGTTCCCTGGTGCATGAACCCCCAATAGATTGGACAGGAATGCGATACACCATGGTTCATTAAACGTCAGCCAAAATTTGATTTTGCCAGTGAACTCCTTGAAGATAACTTCTGCATATTTAACAAACGCATCGACGGTTCTGCGGTTTCCCCAGCCCCCGTCATCCTCCAGCACTTGCGGAAGATCCCAGTGATACAGTGTGCAGAAAGGCTCAATGCCTGCCTCTAGCAGCTTGTCCACGAAGCGGTGGTAAAAGTCCAGGCCTTCGCGATTGATCTCACCATCTCCGTCCGGTATAATACGCGGCCAGGCAATGGAGAATCGATACGTGTTGATACCAAGTTTCTTCATCAGCTCGATATCTTCTTCATAACGGTGGTAACTGTCGCAAGCGACATCCCCATTGTCTCCATTAAATACTTTACCAGGTGTACGTGCAAATGTATCCCAGATGGATACTCCGCGTCCGCCTTCCTGTGCTGCTCCTTCTATTTGATAGGAAGCTGTAGCTGTTCCCCAGCGAAAATCTTGCGGAAATTGAAAAATAGTCATTGGTTTCTCCCTCGTCTCCTCATGATACGCGGACGGTCTGTCCTGCGGTCATGGTTAAAGTAATTACATAATCTCCTTGAGGTGTTAGCTCAGCCTGTTGCTGCTCCTCATTATCCACCCGCAGCACATGTGCGCTTCGAATGGTGATCGAACCATCACGTTCTGCCTTGATTTCGGCAGAAACCAATTGGCTGTCCGCCCACTCCATGGATAGGGTATAACCGCCTCGTGCACGCAAACCTGTTACGCTGCCTTGTGTCCATTGCTCTGGCAGGGCCGGCAGCAAGTGCAGTTCATTCAGATGGCTCTGCAGCAGCATCTCGGCAATGCCGGCCGTACCACCGAAATTGCCGTCAATCTGGAATGGTGGATGGTCATCGAACAGATTGGGATGAGTTGACCGGGCCAGCAGTGTACGCACAAACTCATGCGCCTGCCCGCCATCAAGCAGACGTGCATACAGATTGATCAACCAAGCACAGCTCCATCCGGTATGCCCACCCCCCTGCGATATGCGACGTTCAAGCGATATGCGTGAAGCCTCAACAAGCTCCGGCGTATGGATTCGATTGATCAGTTCTCCTGGATACAGGCCATACAGATGGGACACGTGACGATGTCCTGGTTCCGATTCAGCGAAGTCCTTAAACCATTCCTGCAGATGCCCTTCACTGCCAATCCGGAACGGATATAACCTGCTCAGACTGTTCTCCAGCTCAATGACCAATGCCCGGTCGACCTCAAGTGTCCCTGCTGCCTCAATACATCTGGTGAACAATTCACGAATCAATGTCATATCCATTGTCGACGCCATCGAAATGCTGCGGGCTTCTCCTTCTTCTGTCAGGAACTTGTTCTCCGGAGAGGTTGAAGGAGCAGTAACCAGATAGCCATCCGGTCCTTCAATCAACCAATCCAGACAGAATAGTGCTGCCTCCTTCATGACCGGATAAGCACGTTCTTGAAGAAAATCTTGATCCCCGGTAAATAGGTAATGCTCCCACAGATGGGATGTCAGCCAGACACCACCCATCGGCCAGAATGCCCAGCTGGCATCACCGCCTGTAGGTGTTGTCGTTCTCCAGATATCCACGTTGTGATGGGCTGTCCATCCACGTGCGCCGTACAAAATGCGAGCTGTTCTGCGCCCAGTTTGACTCAGGTCCTCCAACAAACTGAATAGCGGTTCATGACATTCGCTCAGATTGCATACTTCGGCTGGCCAGTAATTCATCTCGGTATTGATATTAATTGTATAATCACTGTGCCAAGGCGGCTCAACCTGATGATTCCATATGCCCTGCAGATTGGCCGGCTGGGTGCCCGGGCGCGAACTGCCCATTAACAGATATCTGCCATATTGAAAATAAAGTGCTTCTAGCCCGGGGTCTTGAACTCCAGACTGGTAAGCTATAAGCCGCTCATCAGTAGGCAGCTCCCCATTAGGCGTGGATCCCAGATCAAGACTGACACGTGAAAATAAAGACTGGTGATCAGCTTCATGCCGAATACGCAGACTTTCATGACCTAAGCTCATCGCTTTTGCTATGACATCTTTACAACCTTGTTCCAGCAACTGCTCATCCTTGGTTGGAATAACATCGTAATTCTCGAAAGCAGTAGCTGCCGCCAAGTAAAATACGACCTGTTTAGCTCCCTGAACATGAAGCTTGCCATCCATAGTAGAAACCTTTGCCTCTTTACCGATTACTGTAACAGCCAAACGAACCGCGTATGCAGTCCCCCGATCCTCTTCATAGATAACCGATTCGGGATGGTCCCGGAAATAGTTCGATTCCACATGACTTGGACAACGACTGAACATCGTCACTCCGTTTTCTGATTCCTGGGTTGTGTACGGATGCGGGCTGTCCAAATGAGCAATGGCATTCACAGCTCCGTCCCGATCAGCCGTAAGCGTACATACCATTAGATCATCCGGGGCACTGGTATACACCTCACGAACAAAACGAACACCTTCATAGGAATAACTCGCCTTAACAATTCCGGATTCCAGGTCAAGTTCACGTTCAAACTCTTCATAATCCTGCTCCCGAAGTCCCTCCTGCTGTATCATGAAATGACCCATCGGTTGGTAGGCTTCTACATCGCGACCCAGCATTTCACGGTTCAGAAGCTCTTCAGCTTCACTATATTGTCCGGACATAATGAGTTCGCGGGTTTGCTTCAAGTACCGCTGGCTGCTGTACTGAATGGTGTCACGCGGAAAACCAGACCATAGGGTATCCTCGTTTAACTGGATACGCTCTTCGGCAGCTCCTCCGTACACCATGCCTCCGAGTCGTCCGTTCCCAATAGGAAGGGCCTCTTCCCAGCGGGTGGCAGGCTGTCGATACCATAGACGATTTATTTTTGTTTTCTCATTGAATGGGGACATAAAATAACTCCTCTTCATGAATCATCTATTATTTTTATAAAGGATACTAAAACGTTTTCGGATACTACATTATGTAAGAAATATTTTGTATCCACAGGCTCTTTGCTTGGACAAATCCGCTGCCCTAATAGCCTTCAACTGAAAGTGCTTTCAGTAAGAAAAGTATATTGGATTTATATATCTGCGTCAATGTAAAACATCACAAGAAAAAGCAAGAAAGAGACCCTGAATCAGGGC
Organism: Paenibacillus sp. MABNR03; assembly: GCF_050455445.1. Taxonomy (NCBI): domain Bacteria; kingdom Bacillati; phylum Bacillota; class Bacilli; order Caryophanales; family Paenibacillaceae; genus Paenibacillus; species Paenibacillus sp. MABNR03. The sequence continues at coordinate 108,106 of NZ_JBCIYR010000007.1, read as the reverse complement.
CTCTTTCTTGCAATGGATGATTTTCCATCCACACGCTTATATTACTTCACTTCTTTGCCTGTCCACAGAGATATACGATCTTTAACCCATACCGTATATTGTTTCTCCATTTCCACTGCACCAGCTTTGTCCAGCTCTGCGAGGAAGTCATCATACACTTTATCGAAGTTCGCTGACGAGGTCAGAACAGCTTCAGGAATCCGTTTGCGTACGATATCCTGAGTTTTTTGGAATGTTACGTCATAATCTGTACCTGTAGGCACGGACATATTATATAATGCTCCCCAGTCTTTGAGTGGAAGTTCTTCTTCAGACGGGTAAAACTCTTTCCAAGTTGTAATGCCATAGGCTTTGAGCGTTTCTTTCTCAGCCGCTGTATAACCTGCTATAATCTGTTCAGGGAAATTGGTTGTGTAGTAGTTGTCAGTTGCATCCTTCACACCATCACCATATCTTGCACTGAACACATTGTACAGACCAATACCTGTTTCTTTACTGAAATTGGAATTGTCGTTAGTTTTACGATCCTGGATTTCATCCGGAATAACACGTTTGCCATCCACTACATTGTAGTGCTGACCCTCGATTCCCCAGTTTCGGAGCACTTGACCTTCGTCCGAAGCGAGCCAGTCCATGAATTTGATAATACGTACTGGGTCTTCCGCAGCCGTGGTGATTCCAATTCCGTAGCCATCAAATCCGGTTGGCTGGAACGTATGGTCCACGATATCTTCGTTCAGCGATACGGAGAAGTGAGCGTACGTGCTGTCATCCTTGCCAGCACCTTTCAGCGCATTTTCAGCTTCTTGATAGTTCCACTCTTGGTCAATCAGACCGAGTACACGGCCGCTGGCAATTTTGGATTTGTATTGGTCGTCTTTTTGAACAAATGTATCTTTATCAAGCAGTCCTTCATTATACATTTTGTTCAACCAACGGAAATATTCTTTTTCTTCTGGGCGTTTGTAGTGCAGCATCGCTTCATAAGTTTCTGGATTGACATAGTATTCACCATCATCCGGAGCCCCTGTAGCTTGGAATGCCGGGTTGGTTACCGTAATCATGATCTTCCAATCATCCGCATTCAATGTCAGTGGAATGGTTGGCTGGCCATCAATCGTTGGATGTTTCTCATAATAAGCTTTCAGTACATTTTCGTAATCCTCAAGTGTTTTTACCTCAGGATAGCCGAGCTCTTTCAAAACCTTTTGTTGAATTTCGAACCCACCTGTTGCGTCAAACGTCATATTATCTACACCCATATTGGTTGGGATCGTGTAGATCGCTGGATCTTCCGTGCTGTATTTCAAACGATTCATCTGATCGCCATAGATTTTTTTCAAGTTCGGCGCATGCTCCTCGATTAGATCCGTGAGGTCAAGCATCGCACCCGCATCTACGAGCTTAGACAAGTTACCTTTTGGGAAAATGATATCTGGATAATCACCACTGGCAGCCATGAGAGAGATCTTTTGTTCGCCGCCATTGTTTACATCATATTCCGCTTCAATCGTAACGCCTGTTTGCTTCGTAATTTCCTTGCCGACTGCATCTTGCATTTTGTTCCAAGTTGGACTTGCATCAGCACCAAAAAACGTGACTGTAATCGGATCAGTTCCACTGGACTCTCCGGAAGAAGCATCTTTGCTTCCCGAATTTCCGCAACCAGCAGTAACCAACAGCGCACTTGCGAGCATCAACATTGCAAAAGTCTTAGGTGTATTGCCTTTCATTTTGCCTCTCATTGTCTAGTTCCCCCTATTATTATGAAGGTTTTATCTGTATAACAGGCAGATGCCTGCGAATACCACTTTTGAAGCGCATTTCTGTATGCGCTTACCAAAATAACATTTCACACTTTTCGTAAACATATCAAACCTTGTAACTTACAAATCTTAAAATATCATTTAACAACGGTAAAACGTTTTCGTAAACTCATTTAAAACGCTTACTGAAAGTGCTTACATCAATGATTATATGCTATCCTACCCGTTCCGTCAACAACAAAAAAAGGCCTTTTTGATAGGCCTCTTTTTGTAAATGTAATGCTTTATTTTCACAAGTTATTTCCAGCGTTCTTTCGTTACTTCACATCTTTACCAGTCCACAAGGCAACACGTTCCTTCACCCATACGGTGTACTGTTTCTCCATCTCCACTGCACCTGCTTTGTCCAGTTCAGCCAGGAGGCTGTCGTAGACTTGGTCAAAGTTTTCCGGCTTCGCAAGAATGGCTTCAGGAATGCGTTTGCGGATGATATCCTGTGTTTTCTGGTATGCTACGTTGTAGTCGGTATCTGATGGAACCGGCATATTGTATGCAGCGCCCCAGTCTTTCAGCTTCAGTTCATCTTCAGAAGGATAGAAATCCTTCCAGGTCGTAATGCCATATGCCTTTAACGTTTCTTTCTCAGCTGCTGTGTAACCTGCCTGAATCTGTTCAGGGAAGTTGGTTGTGTAGTAGTTATCCGTAGAATCTTTCACACCATCGCCGTATCTTGCACTAAAGATGTTGTACAGACCAATCCCGGTTTCTTTGGTAAACGCCGAGTTGTCGTTGACTTTGCGATCCTGGATTTCGTCAGGAATGATACGCTTGCCATTTTCTACATTGTAATGTTGACCTTCAATCCCCCAGTTTCGGAGTACTTGACCTTCATCTGATGCGAGCCAATCCATGAATTTGATGATACGCACCGGATCTTTGGCCGTCGTAGAAATTCCGATTCCATAACCGTCAAAGCCGGTAGGCTGGAACGTATGATCTACAATATCTTCGTTTAGAGATACGGAGAAGTGGGCGTAAGTGCTGTCATCCTTGCCCGCACCTTTCAGTGCATTCTCCGCTTCGCCATAGTTCCATTCCTGGTCAATCAGACCAAGTACACGGCCGCTGGCAATCTTGGATTTATATTGGTCATCTTTTTGTACAAAAGTATCTTTGTCGAGCAGTCCCTCATTGTACATTTTGTTCAACCAACGGAAGTATTCCTTTTCCTCCGGACGTTTGTAGTGCAGCATGGCTTCATACGTCTCCGGGTTGATATAGTACTCACCATCATCCGGTCCACCCGTTGCCTGGAACGCAGGGTTCGTTACTGTGATCATGATCTTCCAATCGTCTGCATTTAGTGTCAACGGAATGGTTGGCTGACCATCAATGGTTGGATGCTTCTCATAATAGGTTCTCAATACGTTTTCGTAATCCTCGAGTGTCTTCACTTCCGGATATCCGAGCTCTTTCAATACCTTTTGTTGAATTTCAAATCCGCCCGTTGCATCAAAAGCAATATTATCTACACCCATGTTGGTCGGAATCGCATAAATGGCCTGGTCTTCCAGACTGTATTTCAAACGATTCATCTGATCACCATAGATTTTTTTTAGGTTTGGTGCATGTTCCTCAATCAGATCGGTAAGATCAAGCATTGCTCCTGCATCAACAAGCTTCGATAAATTTCCTTTAGGAAAGATAATATCAGGGTAATCACCGCTGGCAGCCATCAAAGGTATTTTCTGATCTCCGCCATTATTCACATCGTACTCTGCCTCAATTGTAACACCTGTTCGTTTGGTAATCTCTTGGCCCACTGCATCCTTCATATTGTTCCAGTTTGGACTTGCATCTGCACCAAAGAATGTAAACGTGATGGGACTGGTTGTATCCCCTGTATCCTCTGGTGTCTCTGAAGCAGTTGTACCTCCTCCTCCACAACCTGCCGTGATGGCAAGTGCGCTTGCGAGCAGAAGCATTGCGAATGTTTTTGGTGTTTTGCCCTTCATGTATAATCCCCCTTATGGATAAAATGAAGCTATCTATTGTATAACAGGCTGGCCTGCGCATACCGGAAAGAACTGAATGTAAATCTTTTGTTTTTAATACATTAAAAGCGCTTACTTATTGTTTTGAAGTTTTCCTGATCACTCTTAAACCTGCTCGCACTCTCTTTTTCAAACTTGAATGAAAAGCTATTTTGAACTGTCACACCGCAGATGTAAGTGCTTTCATATTTGCATCATAATCCCTCCACAAGTCCTTGTCAATAGTGAAATCGTAAAATTGAAAACGTTTTTTAGAAAACGTTTTAGACATAGAAAAAGAACCCAGGTAACTGGGTTCTCCTCTTTCGAAAATTAACGATACACATGACTGATTATTGGCTCGCTTCACCGTTCCACAATTTAACCCGGTTTTGGACAAGCTCGGTGTATTGTTGTTCCATTTTTTCAGCTCCGGCTTTGTTTACCTCCGCAATCATTGCGTCGTAGATGCCGTCAAACTGATCCGGTGAACTGAGAATAGCTTCCGGAATTCGTTTACGGATAATATCCTGAGTTTTCTGGAAGATGACGTTGTAATCGGAATCACCTGGTGTCGGCAAATTGTATGCCGCTCCCCATGGCTTAACCGGGAACTCATCTTCACTTGGGTACAAGTCTTTCCAAGTTGTAACACCATACGCTTTCAGTGTTTCTTTCTCTGGCTCGGAATATGCTGCTACGATTTGTTCAGGGAAATTCGTCGTATAGTAGTTATCCGTTGAATCCTTAACACCGTCTCCATAGTGACCCGACATATTGGTGTATAGACCAATACCTGTCTCTTTTTGGAATACGGAAGCATTGTTTGTCTTTTGGTCCAGAACATCGGCAGGAATAACACGTTTGCCATCCTTCACTTCGTAGTGTTTGCCTTCAATTCCCCAGTTCATCAACACTTGGCCTTCTTCAGAAGCCAGATAATCGAAGAACTTGATGGTACGAACCGGGTCCGGATTCGTGGTTGTAATACCTACACCCCAGCCGGATACGAAGCCGGTGTCCTGATAGGAATGATCCTTGATATCCTCAGACAGCGTCACAGGGAAGTGTGAATATGTTGCTTCAGGCTTGCCAGCTGATTTCAATGCGTTCTCCGCATCGGAATAACCCCAATCCTGGTCAATGACACCAAGCACACGTCCACTTGCGATTTTGGATTTATACTGGTCTGTTTTTTGTACGAAACTGTCCTGATCGAGCAATCCCTCGTTGTACATTTTGTTCAACCAACGGAAATACTCTTTTTCCTCTGGACGTTTGTAGTGAAGCATCGCTTCATATGTTTCCGGATTGATGTAGTATTCACCGTCATCCGGTGCACCCGTTGCCAAGAAAGCTGGGTTCGTTACAGTGATCATGATTCTCCAGTCATCTGCGTCCAGTGATAATGGGATCGTTGGCTGACCATCAATCGTCGGGTGTTTCTCTTTGTATGCCTTCAGCACATTTTCAAAGTCCTCCAGCGTACGCACCTGAGGGTAACCCAGCTCTTTCAGCACACGGTGCTGAATACCGAACCCGCCGCCTGCATCAAAGTACTTCTGGTCTACCGCATAGTACGTCGGCAGCACATAAATGGCCTGATCCTCATTACTGTATTTCAACCGATCCATGTAATTACCATACAGCTTCTTCAGATTGGGAGCATACTGGTCAATCAGATCTGTCAGATCCAACATCGCTCCTGCATCCACCAGTTTGCTAAGCTCTCCTTTGGGTGACACGATATCGGGATAATCGCCGCTCGCTGCCATTAAGGATATTTTGTCCTGACCACCGCTGACGGCAAATTCACCGTTAAGTGTTACTCCTGTTTTTTCCGTGATAACCTGGCCTACCTCATCCCTCATGCCATTCCAGTTTGGACTGGGATCGACACTAAAGAAGCTGAATGTGAGCGGAGACGTGTCGCCACTTGTGTCTTTAAACGACGTTTCGCCGCCAGTTCCTCCACCACCACAACCTGCGAGCAAAGACATCGCAAGTACAGGAGCCAGTGCCCCTTTCATTTTAAAACTTGCCATAATGGTAATCCTCCCTGTTTCATATGTCTGTCTTGTCCGGGATTTTTTTGTCCCTGTCTATAGCTTCATGAATGCCGCTCCGCAGCCCTATACGGTGAGGCGCAAACCTGTTGGTCACGCCTCGGGCACCTGATGCTTTTTTTTAGTGTACGGCTGCTCTTTTTGGCAGCTCTATAGTGTTGCTTATGCTTTTACTGCACCCAATGTCATACCACCTACAAAGTACTTTTGCAAGAATGGATATACAACCAGGATTGGAACGGTAACGACAATCGTAATGGCCATCTTGATCGATTCTGGTGAAATCTGTGTCATTTGCTGTGCCATATCATTGGCATTCCGTCCAGCGCCAGACCCTTGCTGAGTACTCTGCAGCACTTTCATCAGCTCGTATTGGAGTGTTGTTAGATGTGCCTTGGAACCGTTGTACAGATACGTATCAAACCATGCGTTCCATTGACCTACAGCCAGGAACAATGCAATCGTCGCAAGTACCGGTTTACAGAGCGGCAAAATGATTTTGTAGAAGATCTTAAAGTCATTTGCACCGTCCAGTTTTGCGGATTCCTGCAGCGCATACGGCAATCCATCAATGAATGAACGGATGATGAATACGTTAAATGCACTGATCATGCCTGGCAATACATATACCCAGAATGTACCGATCAGGTTCAGGTCACGCATCAGGATGTACACCGGAATCAGACCACCGGAGAAATACATCGTGAGTGCCAGTGTAGTCGATACAAACTTTCTCAATTTGAAGTCAGGACGGCTCAGTGTAAAGGCGATCATGGATGAACTGATCAGTCCGAGCAGTGTACCTACAATCGTACGCAGGATGGAAATCTGCAGACCTTGCAGCAGCCCGTCATATTGGAAAATCGTTTTGTAGTTCTCCAGCGTAAAGTCCCGCGGCCACAAGTATATTCCGCCACGCACGGTATCGGTTGAGTTATTCAGCGAGATCGCAAGCACGTTCAGGAATGGATACAGCGTTACGACCAACACCAGCGCCATCGCGATATAATTGAATATATCGAACAGTTTATCGCCCCGTGTAGCATTGAATGATTTGTTCGCCATAATGTTTCCCCCTCCCTACATAATGCTTTCTTTGGTGAATTTTTTGAACAACCCGTTCGCTGTAAACAGAAGGATGATACTGACAACGGAGTTGAATATACCTATGGCTGTACCATATGAGAATCGTCCCATATTCAAACCATAATTGAGCGCGTAGAGATCAAGGACTTCCGAGTAGTCTAATACCAGACTGTTTTGCAGCAGCATCTGCTTCTCGAAACCGATACTGATCAAGTGTCCGATGGACATGATGAATAGTACGGAAATCGTGGTCCGGATGCCCGGCAGCGTGATGTGCCACATTTGTCTCCAGCGGTTTGCTCCGTCGACACGGGAGGCCTCGTAAAGCTCCTGGTCAATGCCTGTAATCGCAGCCAGATAGATGATGGCATTCCAGCCCGTTTCTTTCCACATATCTGAAGCGGTTACAATGTACCAAAACAGGTTCCCCTTCGCCATGAATTGAATCGGCTGATCGATAATATTCAGGCCCATCAAGATGTCGTTGACAATCCCTCCATCGGTGGAGAGCATCTTGGTAATGATCCCGGCTACAACGACCCAGGATACAAAGTGAGGCAAGTAGGATACGGTTTGGACCGTCCGCTTGAAGAACATGCCCTTCATTTCATTCAATAGAATTGCAAAGAAAATCGGCACGACAAAACCGACAATCAGCCCCATTAAGCTCATTGCAAGTGTGTTTCGTAGTACTAGATAAAACCGTTCATCACTAAACAGCTCTACAAAGTGTTTAAAACCAACCCACTCTTGATCGCCGAATGATCTGGCCGGTTTATAATTTTGGAAAGCCATCGTCCATCCCCATAGTGGCAGATAGTTAAATACAAAAACCCAAACTACGAATGGCAGTGACATGAGATAGAGATATTTCTGCTGCTTGATGCTATCCCAAATTCCGTTCCGCCGTCTCTTCGCTGGCGGCTTGGGGTTACTGCTTCTTTTCGCGGAAGCGGATTTTTTTGTTAGCGTTTCCATCTCCGTTCCCCCTCCTCTGTTTTATAGATCAATCATACCTGATAGAGCGTTTTCAAAATACCATCTGGATTTTAGAGAAAATCATATAAAAATTAGATATCTCCCCATCTAATTCGACATCATCTGATAAAAATCGGATGTTTTAAGCCCTTTCATCTACAATAAACGCCATAAAAAGGTAGAAACATTTGATAATGTTAATTCCCGAAAACGTTTTATGTAAACCGTTTACTTCCTATTTTAGAGAATGAAAAAAGGACCTGAAACAGGTCCCGGCAATTACAATGTGAACTGAATGGTCTGCAGCTTGATCATGCCCAATAATTCACCAGCTGACACGGCAGCTTCAGGTTTGAATTGGTCTCCCAGCAGGTAAGCGACCATCTCCTGAAACAGGTAAGCGGCCTCGGGGCGTTTCATCATGGAGACATCGGCAAACGGGAATGATGATACAAGCACACTACCCTGCCCCACCTTAGCCTCAAAGGCATATGCCAGACGTTTGGCCCTGTGAAAATGATCAATTACTTCGATTAACGGACGAACCTCGTTCAGCGAATCAAGGCATATCGCAGGAGTGCCATTCACCAGATGGTACCAATGCCAATCGGAAGCCTGATCATGGGGGAAATTGCCCAGCAAAGGCATATGCTTCTGCAAGTTCATCCCCATCGTTGCTCCTGGCTGTGTTGCAAACATGAGATAATTCCAGAATACAGGCAGATACTTGGTGTCTACCGCATCATATAGTTCATCCGGTTTAACCTGAAGCCAGACATGTCCACCATTCATCAAATAATCGAGGACATTGGGTGTAAGTGAGGAAGTAATCACCAAATCCATCTCACCTTGGCTGAGCAGTTCCTTCCCATCCAGAACATGCACCTGATTATGACAGGAATCTAGTAGAAATGGCTGCAGCTCCTTCACACTGTTCCAGATCCGGTGAGATTGATCGTGAGAATGATAGAGAGGAAACGACCAACCATGCCACACGTTGGCAGCCATGTGTTCCGAATGACCCGATTTTATCTCAGCTTCAATGTGAAAGGCAGCCGCACCCTGATGGGGTGCATGTATGGTCAGACGCCCAATCGAAACAACAGAGCCACAGCTGATGTCTCCACATGCCCACTCGCCTTCGTCCTCGATTATATTATTGCAGATCAGTCTCCAATGCATGGATGCATCCATAATCGGCTGCTGTCCATAATGGGATATACCCGCTTCAATGTGAATGGGCTCTCCTGCATAGAAAGTCCGCTGACTGCATCCCAGTAGCAGTACAACGCTCGCATTAAACTGCCTGAATGCTGCTGGCTCCGTTATCCCCTTGCTCTCCCAGAAAACATCCAGAAAACCCGTTGTGGCATGCCCCTGTCCAGGGAAGTCACGGATATCAAGCAATTGTATGCCCGCTGCATCAGTTGTCCGCCGGACACGCTCCATCGCTTCCTTTAACGACCGAATCAGATGTATTCCACTGGCGTGTTGAAAAGATTCCACATCAGCTGCCAAACCTTTGCGCGCTAATGATTCCTCGATTGATTCCAGCCAGCTCGGACGCAGGACACCTGTGTATTTATCCTTCTCCTGGGGACGTACATACATGGTGAACTGTGCATGCTCATGTCCAATGACCGGATAATCCGTAAGTCGGGTGACATCATGGTAATCCAGTGTGGTATCGGGTACCGCAGACAGCTCTGACTCAAGTGGAGGATGCCAGTTCAGCGACTGGATGTAATAATCTGCACTTCGTCCTTGAGCCGGCAGCTGACCAAACCCTGTATTATCCGTATACAGCCGGGTTGGATCAAGAGAACGAGCCAGTTCCACCAGTTCATTCAGTTCAGGGTGGCCATTAGCCCCAATCAGTTCATTCCCCATCGAGAACATGACAAAGGACGGATGTGTGTGCAAGGAGTGTAATAACCCCTTCAATTCACGGGTCAGAAATGTCATGATCTCTGCAGGTGCGGTCACATCACGATTCTCAAACCAACGCGACCAATGGGGAAGTTCAGCCTGGACTAACATGCCTTCCTCGTCCGCTGCCTCCCAGAACGGCCGGGGTGCACTCCAGCCATGCAGACGCACATGATTGAAACCGTATGACTTAGCCGTACGAAACTGCTGTACATAATGCTGCTTGTCCCAGACCGGATAACCCGTTAGCGGGAAAATGCAGCAATCCACGTAGCCGCGCAAGAAAACAGGCACATTGTTTAACTCAAGCTTTTTTCCATTCGCTCTGAAGGAACGCATGCCAAATGTTCGACCCACCCGATCCAGTTCCTGCTCCTCATCATGCAAGGAAAGAGCGAGCTGATACAACATCGGGGATTCATCCGACCACAGTGCAATGTCTTTTTCCTGCCCAAGCTCCAGCTCCCACTGCAACCTCCCACAATGACCATCTAATAACGTCTCCTCAACCGGGGGAGATACCAAATCAATATTACGGCTCTGTCGGGTAAACCAACTTCCGTCAGGGTGCCTGATATCCACATGAAGATGATATGCACGAGATTTCGCTGACTCTTTAACGCTTACATCATACTGTATCGTTACGATCCCTTTCCCAGCATCCGGCTGGATATGCAATTGCTGAATTCGACAGGGCGGCAGCTGGTGCAGATAAGCCCCACCTGTTATACCACCCCACGCTGTAGCCGTATGAATAGAATGAATATGACTTCCAGCCAGAGGCAGTTTCATGGTGTTATCCACGCGCAGCTCCAGCCGATTCAACTTTCCCGAATGGATTAGCGATGTAATATTCCATTCTTGTGCAAATAGCAGACTGTCCCGCTGCCCGGCATGATGCCCATTTACCCAGAGGTCTGATGTCCACCTTACTCCCTCAAGTCTAAACACATACTGGCAGTCCGTCTCTGACGCTGTGAGATCCACGTTAGTTGCATACCACGCAGCACCTTCATATTCACGTACCTTGGTCCATGTATCCATCCTGTGATAATCCGGCTCGTTCCCGTATCCCTGCTCTTCCCAGGAGCCTGGAACCTGAATGTTCCCCCATGCGGAGTCATCAGGATGGGGAGGCCTCTGGTCATTGGCGAGGTCCGGCTCCAGACAGAACTGCCAGGTTCCTTTCAAGTCAAACGTATGTCGAACAGCGTGTATGCCCGATGATTTCATCTGCTTGTCTCTCCTTGTCTCGAATAAGATACACCCAGTTTATGATGTATAGTCGGAAGACTCCATCGCTTATTTAAGGAAGAGGATGGACTATATATGGATGACAAGCAAAACCAAAAACAATACGAAAACGTTTTATAAAAAATCATGTGTAAAATAGAACTGCATAAACCATATGTGCCTGCTGCTAATTACACTCCATCAGGCTCTTCGGACTGATCCTTAGACTGGGATCGGGCATGTTTATACGCTGAAGGAGACTCTCCTACGTATTTCTTGAACTTGCCGTGGAAATAATCCACGTTGGCGTACCCTACTCTTGCGGCAACCTGATGTACCTTCAATCCTTCGTCAAGCAGTTCCTTCGCTTTTTCCATCCGAACCTTGTCCAAAAATGCATTGAAGTATTCTCCCGTATGGTTTTTGAACAGCTTACCCAGATAACTGCTGTTGTAGTTAAACACCTCGGCAAGGACCTCCAGCTTAAGATTCTCCCCCGGATTACGCCGGATAAAATCGATCATCTGTTTCAGTACCGTGTCCTTGCTGCCACCGCCCATACGCTGAATTAGCCGCGTCAAATGGCCTTCAGCCATGACTTTCAGATCAGATACCGTTAATTGGTGATACACTTCGTTGATCAGGACGGAATGTTCCTGCGTGATCGATTGCATGTGCTGATTCGATGCAGCCAGCTTATTGATCGCCATGGAAAATACCTGTGAGAACGCTGTTTTGATCGCCTGCTCTGTCCGATGGTAAGGAACAATTCGTTCTTCAATCTCGCTCAGCACCCGGATGACAGATTCAGTGCTGCGTATGTCGAGTGCGTAATACAGCTTGTCCGCCAGTTCTGACTCCACCGCCTCAGCACTTTCATCCTCATCTATTATTGATGTAGCGTTTACTTCCGCCGTGAGTTCTTCACTCCATAACATGATACGTTGCTCCGTAAACAAAAAACGTTCTGCAAGCAGTCCGTTGGCCTGTTTATAGGACCTGATAATGTCGGAAGTGGTATTCACCGGTTCACCTGCTGCCCCGTACATGACGATGTTCCATTCTCCCAACAAACGCTTCAGCTCATCATAGAGATGCTGGGCAGACTGGGCCGATATAATCGGCTCTCTGCACAACAAAGCAAGTCCGGAATGATAAGAGAAGACGATCCCCCGATCCTTCTGATCGAAAGCTTCCGCCAATTTGCGTTTGACTACATTTCCGCGCTGTATATCCGGTGCAGCATGCATCTCAAGCAGTACAACCTGATACTGCGGCCATTTCAATCCTAATGCATCCTCGTCAATGGGCCCAACACCCTCCAGATTATCAAACAGAAGTGCCTCAATCTGATGCTCCCGATAAGCCGTATCTTCACCTGCATGACGTGCCAGCGTCTCCTGTTCACGTGTAAGCACTGTGGCAATACGCTGAAGTTCCCCAATCATTTCTTCTTCATCCACAGGCTTGAGCAAATATCCGTCCACACCGAAACTGATCGCTTTCTTGGCATAATCAAAATCTGCATAACCACTCAGGATTAAAAAATGTGAGCCGGGATGTTGTTTCCGCACCTCTTCGATGACATCCAGTCCGGTCATCCCGGGCATTCGGATATCTATAATGGTCAGATCAGGCTTAAGCTCATCGAATCGTGCTATGGCCTCACGACCATTCGCAGCTGTAGCGATGACCTCAAAACCATACTCTTCCCAATCGATGATTGTTGTCAGTCCCTCGCGTATGCTCGGTTCGTCATCTACCAAAAATACTTTATACATGCTGTTCCCCTCCTGAAGGTAAGTCAAAAGAAATCTCTGTTCCTTCCCCATACACACTTATAATCTGTAATCCGTACGGTTCACCATAGGTCAGCGTCAACCGTTGATGCACATTACGCAGACCAATCCGGCTCCTCTCCGGCTCCTCGGGTCCGCGGATAAATTGCATCACCTCAGCCAGACGCTCCGGCGTAATGCCTGCACCGTCGTCCTTGACGTGAACCTGTACAAAATCGTTTACCAGATGAATCGTTATATTTACATGGACTGTTCCTTCTTTATTTTCCAATCCGTGCACAATGGCATTCTCCACCAAAGGTTGAATGATCAAAGGCGGAATATATATCTTTTCTGCATCAGGATCAATATGAATCTGAAAGGCGAGCCGATCGCCATAACGGAACTTCTGAATTTCCAGGTAGGAACTCACCATTTCGAGTTCGGCCTGAAAGGTGGTTTTGCCACTGCCGATTTCCAGGCTTTTGCGCATCAGTTTGCCCAGCAGCCTGACGATATTGGCTATCTCAGCCTCCCCTTTGATATGAGCTTTCATCCGAATGGACTCCAGGGCATTAAACAGAAAGTGGGGATTAATCTGACTCGCCATCATTTTCAGTTTAATCTCTTTCTGCGCAATTTCCAATTGGTTGTTCTGCTCGGTCGCTTCAACGACCTGGGTCATCAATTCATTTATGCTTTTGACCATGTAATTGAATTGTCTGGACAACTGTCCAATCTCATCATTTCCGTCGATTCTGGAGGAAACATTCAAGTCCCCCAAGGCAAGCTTGTTCAGATGTTTGCTAAGACGCAGCAGCCTGTTCGATGTAAGAAATGAGATAATGTATACGAGCAAAAGTGCAATGACCAGAACAAGGGAGATAAACACCATCCCGATCAGACTGATCGTATTAGCATCCTTGACGATATTTTTGGTGGCAAACACCGAGATCACCTTTAAGCTGTTCATACTCGACACGGGACGCAGCTCATCAATAACGATGTTGGATGGTTCTCCCTGAAAATCGGCTTCCAATGTTCCTTTGGCCTGATTCTGCAAATCCACGCCAAAATCCAGTTCATCCAGCGTTTTGCCAACCAGGTCGGTGTTTTTAGCGGCCACAACGTAGCCCTGCTCATCTGCAATCAGGGTCTCAAAAGGTTCCTGACGCAGCAGTTCGTTCAACTCGTCCTGGTTAATCTCAATCATCAGTACTCCCTCGGTACGATATTCGGGAAAGGGTACTTTACGGACCAGACTGAGCTTGTGCACCGGATTATCTTCCTTGTCCGGAATGTAGAACCATCCTGTACTCGTGGATAACAGCGCTTTCTGGTACCAGTAACTTTCCTTGGTCTTCTCATCCAACGGGATAAACTCCAGATTGTTGATCAAAGTAGGGTTGGCGGAATAAAAACGAATTCCTGCCACCTCACGGTATTGTCGCTTATACTCCTGAAAATCCTTGTAGGCCAAATAAGCAGAGGTCAGTTCCATCACGCTTGTATAGCGTTTGTTCACAATCTCCTTCAGTTCGTTATTGAACATCAGGATATCAGAAATATCCGTCGGCACACGCAGCAGCGTGGCGGTCTGGCTTTTGATTTTATCCACGTTATTAATGGTCTGTCCAATTGCGTTATCCAGTGCCTGCTGCCGGAAGTATCCTGTCACGGCAAGTCCGATAATGAGAACCGGAATCATGACGACAAGGACATAGGAAATGAGCAATTTATGCTTCAATTTGAGATTGTTGGATATTCGTATGAGCCTCTTTAACATGTCTGCACCTTCCGTTATCTATATAAGCGCTTACATATAAGGAGCAGGATTATACTGTCCCTGTCCTTCCGTTTATCATACCATACAACCTCACAGGTCTGTTCTTCCGCCAACTATTTCCTTAGATTAGCACACATTCCTGCTCATTTGCAGTGAACAATGGATGTACTTGTGATGCGAACATGCCAAAAAGGCCGCCATTCGCATGGCGACCAGGCTTGCAATTTATATTTCTTGCAACCGTGCGATGATATGAACATGCACCCGTTTGCAGACAGCTGCCCTTCAGCCTGGAACCGGGGGGGGAGCTATCCTGATCTCTTAAGGACGGGGTGTCTCTACCCCATTCAATATCAATTTAGGATGAATATCAGCGCTCAGGGAAGCGGATACGGCACAATACTTCTCTTCAGCCATTTGAATGGCTTTCCAGATGCGGTAATCCGGGATATCTCCGTCGACTTTGAAGATCAGATCAATGGAAGTAAAACCTTTCGGCATACCTTCGCTGCGAGTCCCCTGAGCTTCAATTTCGATTCCTGTAATTTTGTCTAGAAAGGCATCCAGAATCATCGTAATATCGATCCCCATGCAGCCCCCAAGGCCTGCAAGTAACAGTTCCATCGGTGTAGCACCCTTACTGTCACCACCATAAGCAGCCGTGGCATCCATGCCTACAGCATAGCCAGAGGGTCCTTCGGAAGTAAACGCACGTTTGCCTTTCCATACGGTTGTTACATTCATGTTGTTATCCTTCTTTCTTAGAATAGTTTACGTTCTGCAGATATCCGTTCCAGGTACGGCTCGTTCTTCCGTCGCAGACAAAGGCGAACGCTACGCTTCCTCAGAATCGATTCCGTCCCTTTCACTCAGTCTGCTTATCTCTGAGAATTCTTAGAATTCAGTAATTTGCTGCAGAAATCTGCGTGTTCGTTCCTGTTCCGGATGTTCAAAAAATGCCTGCGGACTTGCTTCCTCCACAATCGATCCATCTGCCATAAATACGATCTTGTTAGCCACGTTACGGGCAAATTTCAGTTCATGCGTCACCACCAGCATGGTCATGCCTTCTTGTGCCAGTTCCTTCATGACGGAGAGAACCTCGCCCACAAGTTCGGGGTCAAGGGCGGAAGTTGGCTCATCGAACAGCATCACTTCCGGCTCCATGGCGAGTGCACGGGCAATCGCAACCCGCTGCTGTTGACCACCGGACAACCGGGATGGATATGCATCCTGCTTGTCCGACAGTCCTACCCGATCCAGCAGAATCCGGCCGCGTTCGGCCGCTTCGTCCCGCTTGATTTTTTTCACCGTCACGAGCCCTTCCATCACATTTCCCAGGACTGTCTTGTGCGGATACAGGTTAAATTGCTGGAACACCATGCCGGTTTGACGGCGAATCTCAAGCACCCGCGCGCGCTGGACTCGGATTGGATCGGCGCTGTCTACGACAATGCCGTTCACTTCAATCTTCCCGCCGGACAGTTCCTCAAGTCCATTCAGACAGCGGAGCAATGTGCTTTTGCCGGAGCCGCTGGGTCCCAGCAGCACCACAATGTCTTTTGCATCCACGTGCAGGTCAATATTCGTGAGTACTTCATTATTTTGAAAACGTTTCGTCAGTCCTGTCGTTGTAATCATCGGTTCTCTCCTCCCATCAGTAAGCCCGGGCCAACCGGCGCTCCACTTGTTCCAGAATGGCCGAGAAGCCGATACTCATAATCCAGTAGATCACACCGATCGCCAGATAAAATGGCATATTCAAAGCGTATTGTGATACCAGCAGCTGCGCTGACCGCAGTAACTCCGTAACGCCAATGGTTGCCACGAGTGATGTTTCCTTCAACATGCCTATAAACGTATTGCCCATTGGTGGAATGGCAATGCGTACAGCCTGCGGAAACACAATCCGTCTCATCGTCTGAAAAGGGGTCATTCCCGTTGCATAAGCTGCTTCTGTCTGCCCTTTCGGTACAGCTTGAATGGCCCCCCGGAATGTCTCGGACAGGAATGCTCCTGCATTCAAGCTCAGTCCAAAACAAGCTGCTGTGAGCGATCCCAAGGTTACGCCGTAATCAACCAATCCGTAATAGATAACGAATAATTGCACCAACAGCGGGGTCCCCCGCATGATGGATACGTAAAACCTTGCGATCATCCGAAGCCAGAGTGGACCTTTCAGTCGGACAACGGCTACAATCACACCGATCAAAAATGCAAAAAACATTGAAATTATGGTCACATAAAGCGTGTAATAAGCCCCCTTCAAAAAGAAGGGGATATTCTCAAATACCAGTTCCATGGATCAAACTTCCCTTCGCCTTGCAGGTTCATTATTGCGCAGGCTCTTCACCGAACCATTTTTTGAAAATGGTATTGTACGTACCATCATCCTTCATGCCTTGGAGTGCTTCATTCAGTGCTGCAACAAGTTCCGGATTGTTTTTACGAACGGCAATACCGGCTTGGTCACTCTTAATCGGTTCACCTACTGCTTTAATCTTGAATCCGTTGGAATCCACAATGGGTTTAAGCGCGTACAGGTTGTTGATTGTTGCATCAATTCGTCCTGCATCCAGATCTTTCAGTGATGTAATGACATCATCATAAGTCTTAATGGTAAAGTCGCCCACTTTCGGCAGCACTTCATTGCGCAGGTAAGTCTCATCATTCGTGCCAAGACCTACACCAATCGTTTTTCCTTTAAAATCTTCAAGCTTGGTGATATCGTTATTATCCGTTTTTACAATAATTTTGACTTGGTTTGTAATATAAGGATCACTGAAGTCCAGTGCCTGTTTACGTTCATCGGTAATCGTCATC
Source organism: Paenibacillus sp. MABNR03 (assembly GCF_050455445.1). Taxonomy (NCBI): domain Bacteria; kingdom Bacillati; phylum Bacillota; class Bacilli; order Caryophanales; family Paenibacillaceae; genus Paenibacillus; species Paenibacillus sp. MABNR03. The sequence goes on along the minus strand of NZ_JBCIYR010000007.1, from coordinate 90,628 downwards.
TGGCTGATCACCGCATCGATTTTCTTGGATTGCAGACTTGGTGTCAGACCGGAGAATTCCTGGGATACAAATTCAACTTCAACCCCGAGACGCTTGGCAACTTCACGTGCGATATCCGCATCAAAGCCGTCCATTTCTTTGTTTTCATTCAGGAAGTTATATGGACGGTAGGTGCCCATCATACCCACTTTAATGGTGCCAGCCGACTTAATCTGTTCCAGTTCATTGCTCGCTTGTGCTCCATTAGTACTGTCCGTATCGGTTGTTTTGCTGCCACAAGCACTTACAACCAGCACGGTCATAAGCAGAATTGCTGTAAGCATCCAGCTTTTGCGCATTTTTTTACCATAACGTTGTGTTCCATTATTCATCACGTTAACTTCCTCTCATTCATGTGGTTAATAGTTGTACCCATTATTCCCTGATCCTGCATCAATCATGTAAAAAGGCCCCCGGTACCAGCACGTCCATTACGTGCCCAGCAAACCGTAAAATTCAAAGCTTGATGCTTCGACAGCAAGTGATTGTGCCGTTTTGGTTGATATTCCTTCATGCAGCTCCGCGGAGCCAAACAGCCAGCGGGAGATCATGCCTTCAATCATGCTCACCAGTAATGCAGCTCGTACCGGCACATCCATCGATTGTGGCAGCATGCCAAGTTCAATCGCGCGCTCCATGTTATGGCGGAACGCTGACTCCACAGCATTACGAGTCTCTTCAACCAAACGACGTACTGACTCTTCTGTCACGATACCCTTCAGCAGCAGCTCCATAAAATAACGATTGTCGGCAGCAAATGAGAACAAATTGATGAACAGTCGCTCTGAAGCCTTGACCATATCCTCAACCGAGCCTGCGTCCTTGCGATAACCTTGACCGATGGCTTCAAGCAGCTTCTCTCTGCCCGTTAACACAATCTCTGCAGCGATGGCTTCTTTGCTCTTGAAATGCCAATAAAACGTCCCTTGGGCTACGCCAGCTTCACGAACAATATCCGAAATTTTGGTCTGATGGTATCCGTGGGTCGCAAATCGCTGCAACGCAATACGTATAATCTGATCCCGTCGTTCTTCACCGGGTTCCTTATGATTTACTTTGGACATTTCAGTACCCTCCCGATTGATCAGTCAGTCAGTTAAGTATATCCTATTGGATAACTAGGTTTTTGTCAATATGGTTTTAAACAATCAATTCAATGCATAAGTTGAAGTTGGACACGTTTCTGATCATAATAGATGATAGCCTTGTTCTGCTGAACAAGTGTTGTCAGTCAAGCAGAGCAGACTGCATTCTGTCATCTGCATTTCAAGGAGGAAGAGAATTGGACATTTTATCATCCATTATTATGGGCATCATCGAAGGTTTGACTGAGTTTTTGCCCGTGTCCTCAACCGGACACATGATTCTGACTGCCCACCTGCTGGGATTATCGGAGGACAACGAGTCAGTCAAAACGTTTGAGGTGGTTGTTCAACTCGGTGCTGTACTTGCTGTCGTTGTGCTCTACTGGAACAAATTCATTGACATGTTCCGCTTCACCGGAGGGAAGAGGAGCTATTCCCAACGTCTGAACCTCGTACATATCTTTTTGGCGATGGTACCGGCTGTAGTCATTGGACTTGTTTTCCGTGACTGGATCAAGGCACATCTTTTCGGGCCAGAGACCGTACTGTACAGTTTGGTCATCGGTGGGATTTTGATGATTGTAGCTGAGCGCTGGAGCAACCGCAGTGATCGAATCACCACACATGATGTGGACGATATTACGTATAAACAGGCATTTGTTGTGGGTCTTTTTCAGATTTTGGCGTTATGGCCAGGCTTCTCCCGTTCCGGATCAACGATCTCCGGTGGATTGTTCGCAGGTGTGAGCCGCGTTGCTGCTGCTGAGTTTACCTTCCTTGTGTCCGTACCCATCATGATCGGAGCAACAGGATACGACCTCTACAAAAGTATCGATCACCTGAACGGTAGTGATTTCCCTATCTTTGCGATTGGCTTTATCGCTGCATTTATCGTAGCCATGCTCGCAATCAAGACGTTCCTGTCCATTTTGAAAAAACTCAGTCTGACTGTCTTTGCGATCTATCGCTTTGTGTTGGCAGCCGTGTTCTTTTTCATTTTGATGATGTAATTACAGTAAAAGCAAACCCAAAAAGGCGACACGCGTTCCAACCGGAACCTGTGTCGCCTTCTTCATACCTTTATACTTTGGATTCCAGCGTCTCCAGATACTCGGAGATTTGTGTAGGTGTTTTTGCCCATTTACTGTGCAAATGTGCGATCTTTTTGCCATTCTGGAATACGAGCAGACTTGGAATGCCGCGTACTGCGTTCTCTTCAGCCAGCGGCTGGAACTTCTCGGCATCCATCGCATAGAAGGTTTTATCCGCGTGCTGATCTACGACTTCGCCAATAAAACGATCGAGATTTTTGCAGTCCGGGCACCAGGTTGTATCGAATTTGATGACGGTCAGCCCGTCTGAATTAATGGTATCACGGTATTGTTGTTCACTTTGTATTCTTTCCATATGTCTTCTCTCCTTGTACGATTCTTTAGTGCTGATCTCTATTGTACCTCTAATAGTTACAATTGCAATAGGTAGCTCGGCAAATCAGCGGTGCTGCTTGTACCGATTGGCCGGGTACTGCTCCCGTATCGCTTGAATCTCTGCATCCGTAAGTGGGGCAGATTTCGATGCCTCAATATTGTGCAGGAGCTGTGCTCGTGAACTTGCTCCAGGGACTACGGCGGCTACTGCAGGATGCGACAGGGCATATCGGATGGCGGTTTGTGCCATGCTCCGATCGTCTGTAACAAGACGGCTCAAGCCTTCACGAATGGCAAGCAGTTGCTCCGGAGTATAATCCAGGTATCCCTTGTCCACCTTCGCAGCACCGGAATCTGCGAGCACCCCGCTTGCGACGGGTCCGCGGGCAATCACACTGATCCCCTTTTGCTCCAACAAGGGCAGCACTTCCTCTTCCGCCCGGCGATCCGCAACACTGTACTGGTTCATAACACTGACAATAGAAGCTCTTTGTACATATTCCCGAATTACATTGGGGCGTATCGAGGATATTCCATAATACCGAATCAGCCCTTCCTGCTTCAGCTCCTCGAACGCTTCAATCGTTTCCTCGATGGGATCTTCCAATGTACCTCCATGCAGTTGATACAGATCGATATAATCCGTTTGCAGGCGTTTCAGGCTGTCATGGACAGCTTGCTTGATATACGCTTTGGACGGATCCCATGACCAGCCCTCTTTCCCAGGCAATCGGCGATTGCCTACCTTGGTAGCCACTATGACCTGCTCTCGGCGTCCCTTGATAGCCTCTCCCACGATTTCCTCATTGCGTCCTGCATCGTACAAGTCGGCTGTATCCAGCAGGTTGACACCGTGGTCCAATGCCTCATGAATCAGGTTTACAGCGGGCTTCACTTCAGTTCCGAGCGACATACAGCCCAGCCCAATTTCCCCGACCAATAGTTCAGATGAGCCTAGACGGTTTTTCTTCATGTGTATATCCCCTTTCATACGTTCTGCAAGTATCCATTGTATCATTCTTCCCCGCAAAAATCGCACCTCGATAATTGAACAGAATCACAGAAAAACCCGGAACCTTTACAGCTCCGGGCTTCATTTGTGTAATTACATGGTGTACAGAGTCTAATTTACATCTACACGTTGGACCTTTTTACTTCCATTAGACGAACTTGAGCTTTTCATCATTCCGGAAACCGTTGAGAACAGCTTATCCCGCGCCTGCTTGTTTCTCATAAGATAGGTAACGCCTGCCCCTATCGCCGTCATAATAATTCCGCTTTTTTTAGACATGTGTTTTCCTCCTTTAGGGATTAATGTACATCGTGTCTTGCTTGGAATTTACCCTTTGTGGGGAAAACGAAACGCAGTATGTAAGACCATCCATATCATATGAGTTAGAAGAAGATCATGAATTGTGACCAAGAAGCGAAAAAGATGACCTCTAAAATTCAGAGGTCACCTGCATTGCACTTCGCCACTAGATCAATCCGACGGAGGTGCTACATGGGTCATTTCTTCATGTTTAAACGTAGAACCGTCGGCAGTGAGGTAAAAGTGTCCGATGGGATGAAGATTTTCATCCAGCTCATAGACCAGCGGAATGCCCGTCGGAATGTTGAGTGCCATGACATCGGCTTCCGACATCTCATCCAGATGCATTACCAGTGAACGGAGTGTATTACCGTGCGCAGAGATCAGCACCCTTTTGCCAGCCGAAACCATGGGTTTGATCTCGCTGTTCCAGTACTCCAGCACCCGCTTGGATGTGTCCATCAGGTTTTCGGTACGCGGAATCGTGCAGCCAAGCCGCTTGTACTTGTCCAGATCCTGCACGTAACGCTCATCCTTCTCATCCAGCGGCGGTGGAGATACGCTGACGGAGCGCCTCCACTCCATGACCTGGTCTTCGCCGTACTTGACCGCAGTCTGCTGTTTGTTCAATCCTTGCAGAGCACCGTAATGGCGTTCATTCAGCTTCCACGTCTTCGTAATCGGAATCCACATCCGGTCCATCTCATCAAGCGCAATGTCAAGTGTTCGTATGGAACGTTTGAGTACCGAAGCATAAGCGTAGTCAAAATCAAAACCCTGTTCCTTTAAAATTTTGCCAGCTTTACGGGCTTCACCATATCCGTCCTTTGTCAGATCGACATCGGTCCAACCGGTAAAACGGTTCTCTACATTCCACATACTCTGTCCATGGCGAATCAATACCACTCTGTACATAGCCGTACCTCCTTCCTTGAAACCATTACCCGCAAGTCCTTCGAGATATAACCTGATAAACTACAAGCTGCATTAATAGTAAGGTGCCATCATCAGGTAAACGACTACACCTGTGGAACTGACGTACAGCCAGATCGGCATCGTCCAGCGTGCAATTTTGCGGTGTTTCTTCAGTTGATTTGTCCAGCCCCAGACGAGGGTGAACAAAGCCAGCGGCACAATAATGGCGGCAAGGATACTGTGAGTAATCAAAATGAAGAAATAGATGGAGCGAACGATACCTTCCCCGCCGTATTTAGACGTTTCGGGAGAAAGATAGTGAAACGACAGATACGTAACGAGAAACAGTAGGGTTGTTGAGAACGCGGCAAGAATAAATCTTTTATGCAGCTTTACATTCTTTTTGATAATGGCAATCAGTGCAGCAAGCAAGAAGATAAATGTGAAGCTGTTAAACACGGCATTAAATCGCGGCAGTACCGTAATATCAAAGGCCACATCCCCTTTGTATCCGATCGAAGGTGCGAAGAACAACAATAAAATAATGACATTGGCGAGAATGGAAATGGTAATAATGAGACCTGCAAAATTTTTATTACTGGTAGGGGCAGCCGAATTCGATTGAATATTCGAATCCCCTTTGTTATGTTTGCCCAATGCAAAATCCTCCTTATATGCTAACTTCTATGTTCTATGTCATTATATCTCGCCATCTGCCCCCTGTTAAGTGACAACACTCTGAACAAAAAGCGCTTCATATCCATATAAAATACCCTTAACAGCTCGTTTTCATCCGATTGTCTGCTGCTAATGGTTTACCCAAAAGAGTCTTTATGGTATAATTAATGCAATTAATCACATACGCGTTGAAATCGGAGGAGCCTGTCACCAAGGGCCCCTCTTTGTCTTTTTTATGGCATATTAGGGCACGGTTGTTTACGCCCTTCTATGCCATTTTTTGTTTTGCAGGCACGGAATGAAGCGCCCTTGGTGAGGCAACCTTATAAACGCCTACTGCTGGAGAGGAGCACACCTATGGAATTTATTTTGTCTCTTGCATTAATTCTGATTTTCACTAAGCTTGCTGGAGATCTCTCCGTAAGACTTGGTCAGCCCTCGGTACTTGGGAAGCTCATTATCGGTGTTGTTCTCGGGCCTGCTATTCTGGGTTGGGTTCAACAAACCGACTTTGTCCACTATATGGCGGAGATCGGTGTTCTGTTGTTGATGTTTATCGCCGGACTTGAGACGGATCTGGAGCAGCTGAAGAAGAACTGGAAGGCCGCTTTTGCCGTTGCAGTCGGTGGAATCATTCTTCCATTTATCGGGGGGTACGGTTCTGCCATCGCCTTTGGCATGTCACAAGCTCATGCTCTTTTCTTCGGACTTCTATTCTGCGCTACATCTGTAAGTATTTCTGTCCAGACATTGAAGGACATGGATCAGCTCAGTTCACGCGAAGGTACAACCATACTTGGTGCAGCTGTTGTTGATGACGTCCTGGTCGTTGTATTACTCGCTGTCATGATGAGCTTGCTGGGTACAGGAGCAGGTGACACTTCAATTGGTCTGCTTATTGGTAAGAAGCTGCTGTTCTTTATTATTATTATTGCAGCCAGCTGGTTCCTTGTTCCTCGAATCATGAAATGGATGGCACCACTGAAGGTTACTGAAACAGTTATTACGACTGGGCTGATTATCTGTTTCGGATTTTCCTATTTTGCCGAATGGATGGGTGTAGCGGGTATCATTGGAGCATTTGCTGCCGGTATTGCAATTTCCCAAACCACTTTCAAACATGAAGTCGAAAGCAAAGTGGAACCCATTGCCTACAGTATTTTTGTGCCTGTATTTTTTGTAAGTATCGGTCTGAATGTTACGTTTGACGGTGTCGGTTCTCAGATCTGGTTCATCATCGTGATCAGTTTAATCGCTATCGTGACGAAGCTGCTTGGCGGTGGAGTCGGTGCACGGCTTACCGGGTTTGATCGGACTTCGTCCCTGGCCATCGGGTCTGGCATGATCTCACGGGGTGAGGTGGCATTGATTATTGCCTCAACCGGACTTGCTTCCGGCTTGCTCGACTCTGAATATTTCACCAGCGTTGTCATCATGGTAATCGTCACTACACTGGTTACTCCACCTCTGCTCAAAATAACCTTTGCCCGCAAAAAAGGGGAAGCCCGTATTGAAAAAGGGATTGAAGAAGCTCATCTAAATGGATAGTTAATCAATATCACCGGGAATGAAACCACTGTTGAATTCAGTGAAGTTTAAAGCTATGATTTCATCAGATTAACCATTTAGGTCGTGAAGCACACGCCGCTTTGAACCATTGTTCACCTTCGAAGCCGAAGGAAGGAACATGTTCAAGGCGGCTTTTTGTATTGTTTTGTTTTGCACAATTTATTAAGGAGTGACGAGTACGATGACAGCTGGATTTGAGCAAGCTTATGAGGAATGGTTGCACTCCCTTTTGATAAAAGAGGATAATCAGAGAATTCGTGCGAGAATAGAAAACGGCCTCGAACATGGAACTTTAGAATTTTTGCGCTCAGTCTGGTTCCCCGTAGTAAGAAACTTCAACCGTCTGTACCCAGAGTGGGAGGTTCGAGACTTTCATAATGGCTACCGTTATTTGGATTTGGCTTATCTGCCTGATAACGGCATTAAGGGAGGTATTGAGATACAGGGATACGGCCCTCATGCCCGTGACCTCGATGTCCGCCGTTTTAAAGATCTATGCTGGAGGCATTGTTTACTGGCACTCGATGATTGGATTTTTTTACCCCTAGCATATCTTTCTATCAAGGATTAACCGAAACGTTGCCAACAGCTTGTACTTGCTTTTATAGGGAAATTCGTTGCTACGGACACACCCGCATCATTAAACTGGCTCGAAGCTGAGACGCTACGGTATGCCAGACGTGTTCTTCGTCCCTTTACACCTTCCGAACTAGCAACGCACCTTCGGATCACGGATCAGCATGCCCGACGAGTACTTCATGGTTTGATCGAACAACGAGTATTATGTCGCTAGTGGCAAACAACGCTATCGGACCTACAGCTTATGAACTTGAGGAACCCTATTTCACTACATACAATAATGTTCATTATCTTACGAATCATAGACACGTTATTACGAGTTACCACGACGATCTACATCATTTCTTCCTGAAATAAGAGTTCTCAAGTTCGTTAAAGATCTATTTTTGCGCATATCGCCTAATTAAGCACGGTCAAGTTCGTTAAAAGTCCGCAGGGCAACAAAAAAAGACCGCTCCATTTACAAGTGGTCTTTATCCTCAACCTGGATCTTACACAGGTTGTCCATTTTAAGTTAATACACCAACGTAGAATCCAATCGAGATAAACACAACACACCAGATGAATGCCCCGATACCTGAGATCAGTACATATCTCCCTATTGCCATGCGGCTGATGCCGGAGAAACAACACATCAGATGACGAATGCCCGGAATAAAATATCCCAGAATAATGGACCAATACCCGTATTTCAGGAACCAGCCCTCCACCCTCCCCAGCCGTTTGGGGTTTACGCCTACCCACTTGCCATACTTGACTACGAGGGGTCTACCCGCCTTCTTGCCGATCGCATAGCTGAGCAGCCCTCCCGTAAATGCACCGCCGAAACTGACAATAATTGAGACTGAATAATTAAGGACCGAGATGGAGGCGAGATAACCGACAAAGGTCATCATCACCTCATCCGGAATGGGCATGCCAATGACACCAAGAGCGAGCAATCCATAGATTGCAAAATATCCATATTGACCAATAAATTCTTTAGCAATTTCCATGACTGACTCGCTCCTTATTTCGGTTCCACGACGTCCTTCTCATGAGGCGCCAACACCTGTTTCAGAGATGGGAATCGAATTTGGCTAACCATTAGACCGGATAATACAACGATAACAAGATAGGCTACACCATGAGTGAAATAAGGACTCCAGAGCGCGAAAAAGGACATCAGTCCGCCTGCGAATGTAATTGGCATTCCGACAAAACCCGTGCTTGCTGTCTTCTGACAGTTGTAACGGGCCAGACGCAGCGCGCCGCACACCGGAAATAACGCCGTCAGTGCCATGCCGAGCACATTCACTTCGTTCATGGAATTCAGATACAAAATTAGTACGGGGGCCGTTCCGAAGGAAATGACATCCGCCAGCGAATCCAGCGCCTTGCCAAACTCCCCCTCGCAATGCAATTTTCGTGCGGCAAAGCCGTCAAACAAATCAAAGAACATGGCAACCCAGATCATGGTCACCGCCAGCGCGAACTCGCCATGAATAGCCATAATGACTGCGAGCATGCCTGATGTTAAGTTGCCCAAAGTTAAGATGGACGGTAAAGATTTCATAAGACTTGACTCCCTTTCTTACTAAGCATTTGGAAAAATGATATAGAAGCGGACTCCGTCCGGCGTGTTCTCTACTCCATAACTGCACCCGTGCAGATCCAGAATCTGCTTCGCTATAGCCAGGCCCAGCCCGGTTCCTCCCATTTTGCGATTGCGTGATCGCTCTACCCGATAAAACCTTTCCCAGATATATTGGCGTTCAGCTTCCGAAATGCCCTCGCCTTTATTCTCGATGGAGATTCTTACCTGCCCTTCCAGTCTGCTGATCTCAATCATTATATCGGTCTGCGGCAGCGCATGACGTATAGCATTCATCATCATGTTATAAAATACTTGCTCCAGCTTGCTGCGATCTCCCTCAACAGTCTGCTCCGTGGTGGAGACAAGCACGATATCCAGCCCTTTTTCCTTCAGCTGAGGGCCGAGACGACCGGCAATTTCCTCGATCATGTCTCCAAGGACAACAGCACCGGTGTTCAGCTTGATGGCCTGGGACTCCAACCTAACCAGATCCAGCATTTCTTCGACCATGGTTTCCATTTTGACTGCTTCATCGGCAATGATCTCAATGTAACGCTCGCGCTTGTTCTCGCTAACTCCATCCTTCAGACCTTCCGAATACCCTTTGATGATGCTGATGGGTGTTTTGAGTTCATGCGATGCATCGGCAAAGAATTCACGCTGCCGCTGTTCAATCCGCTGCTTCATTTCCATATCCGTCCGCATTTGACGATTTGCCTGCCTGAGTTCTTCCAAGGTCTGCCCTAACGTGGTTGAAAGAGCGTTCAAGCTATCGGACAAACTGCCGATTTCATCATTACGTTTGATCGGTGATTTCACGGTGAAATCAAGGGTCGACATCTTTTTGGCAACATGGTTCAGGGCCAGCAGAGGTTTCGTGACAATTCTGGACAATAGCAGGGACAGGAACAGAATCAATACAAATGCACCCATACCAAAGTATGCATAAAACAAACGAGTTGCTTCATTCGCCTCCCTCATTTCCTGTAGGGAAGTCAGAGAGAAGATAAGCTGCTGCTGTGGCCCGTTCTTATGGACCGGAGCTATGGTAATCACATTCCGGACTCCACTCCAGCTATCGGTCCATTCTTCAGCAAGCATTTTACCATTGGCCAAACTTAGCTGGTCCTCCGTAGTGAGCGGGAAGCGGCTGTTCAGTGCCTGCACAAGCAAGCCCTGTCTCTGACTCCATGTACCCAGATTGGGAAGCACCACTTCGGTTAACACACCAGACCATTCCTGAACCGGCTCAGAGAGCTCCATAAAATCCTCCGTACCTCGCACAGCAGAGTTTTCGTCCTGAATTTTCACCGGATAGACCATCGGTTTGTTCAACCCACTGGCTGGACCTGTGACGGTCAGTTCCTGACCGTACTTCAGATGTGTGGCAATCCAGCCCGCATTCTCACTATTAATAAACAGGGACAGCGACACGTTCACCTGACTGCCGTCCTCACGGAGCAGTGTAATGTGGAACGGGTCATTGACCAGTTTCCCCGTGTTCGTCAGAATCACCAGATGTGACTGATTTTGACGCATAAATTTCCCGGTTTCCTTGGCCAGCTGTACACTATCCCAATGCCCGCTAGAATACTGCTGTTCAAATTTCGCCAGTTTTTTCTTCATGCTGCTAATCTTCTGATGCTGATAAAAGTCCGGGAACCAGACCAACTGGGCAGTCACCGTTGTTCCGTATAGCAGGAGCAGGAAACCCGCCATCACCAGAAACAGTTTCATCGTTACACCATTACGTCTCATGCCTCAGCCTCGAATCGATATCCCGTGCCGATGACTGTACGGATACACTTGGCCTCATCTCCGAGTTTGCTGCGCAGCTTCTTGATATGTGTATCTACAACGCGAGAGTCACCGTCAAAATCATATCCCCATACCCGGTTGAGGATGGCATCCCGGGATAAAACGATTCCCTGATTGCGTGTCAGGTAGAGCAGCAGTTCATACTCTTTCGGAGCAAGCTCTACCTCCACTCCGTCCTTCTCCAGTCGTCTTGCCCAAGGATCAAGCACCGCGTGACCAAACCGGATCACACCCTGTTCCCTGCTGATCGCACCTTCGACTCGCTTCATTAATGTCTCGGCACGCGCGACCAGTACACGAGGGCTGAACGGTTTCGTTACATAGTCATCCACACCAAGGTTAAATCCGTGGATCTTGTCATCATCTTCAGACCTTGCGGTCAGCATTATAATAGGTACGGTGGATTGGGACCGAATATGCCCGCATAGTGTCCATCCATCCATTTCAGGCATCAGTACATCCAGAATGACCAGATCCACTTCATGCAGATCCAGCAATTGGAGCGCTTCAACACCATGTTCCGCCTCAATCACATTCCATTGTTCCTTTATAAAATAATCGGCCACAATTTCACGAATGCGGCTTTCGTCTTCCACGAGAAGCACTGTTCTAACCATGGCCGACTCTCCTTTTATCTTTCTTTTGTTAACATAACGATTTCATGTGTCGTTCGTGTGTCCATCCATGTTCTGGAATGAACTCCATCTTATATACGATTAATAACCATCATAAGTTACTGAATTTTCAACAATCCACACAAAAAGGCGGTTACCAACGAGCCACCTTCGCCCATTGACAACCACCCTTTAGCTGAATCCCATGTTCTCTTTCCGGTACCACTTACAGCATCCGCTATTAGCGTTGGTGCTCCATGCGGTGTGCCGCGTGCAACGTCGGGCCAACAAAACGATTAAGCGGGAATCCGCCAGCAATCGCTTGAGTAATGAAGGCTTTCCCTTCACGTACAGCCTCTTTTACAGACAGACCGCGCGCCAAACCTGCGGTGATCGCTGCAGAGGTTGTGCAACCCGCACCGTGCGTATAACCGGAACCAACAACATCGGCTTCATACCATTCGTAGTTTTTGCCATCATAGAGAAGATCCATCGCTTTGCCTGGGGTAATGACGCCTCTGTCCTTGATCAGGACATGCTTCGCCCCATGGTTGTGAATTACAGCAGCAGCGGCTTCCATCTGTTCCTTGGAACGGATCGGTCCGCTCTTGGCCAGTTGGGAAGCTTCAAACAGATTCGGAGTTACAAGGTCCGCACCCGGCAGCAAAAATTCAATCATCGCTTCCGTGTTCTCAGGCTGCAGCACCTCATCGGTACCTTTGCAGACCATCACCGGATCAATGACGATCTGCGGCAGGCCACTGCGGCGGATATGCTTTGAAACCAGTTCAATAATATCTACGGAACCCAGCATCCCCGTCTTCATGGCATCAAAACCGATTCCGTCCAGAACGGTACGGAGCTGTGCTTCCACTACATCCAGAGCCACAGGGAAGACCTGGTGATCCCACGTCTCAGGCTCCATGGCCACAACTGTAGTCAGTACGGTCATACCGTATACACCAAGCTCCTGGAAAGTTTTCAAATCAGCTTGAATTCCTGCACCACCGCTCGTATCCGAGCCGGCTATTGTCAATGTTTTTGGAATCGTCATGGTAGTCGCATTCTCCTTCGTGTTTCAGTTGACATTATCCTATCCCTTGTACGAGCGGATGTCAATGGCATCTGAAGCCATACGGAGCATGGTTTTGCGAGCATTTTAGTTTACATCTTTTGTCTCCAGTCGAACCATGGACAGTGAAGCGATCCAAAGGCCGATAGCGCCAAGAGTTAATGGAATTACGATAATGGAATTGATGGAAACACTCGGTCCATTAACACCAGAACACACGACCAGAACCAGGAAGATGGATGACACCATTGTAGTCGTGGTTGAGTGTTTCCTCATGCCGAACAACAGAGGGATTAATGCCATCGCAGCAGCAGACAGCGAACTAATCGTGTATTTGATCAGCAGTTGAAGCGCCTCATTACCTGTCAGTTCGCTTGGAATGAAGTGATAGAAATGATCTGTTGCCAGTAGGATTGCTCCCATCAGCAAATTGGTGAACATAATCATGAAAAAGGTAAACAGAAAAACAATAATCAACTTTGCTGCAATAATTTTGTGACGTTTAATTGGATAGGTGAACATCACATTCATCATTTTATTTTTATATTCACTAATGACCAGTTTCGATAATAAGGCACCTGCAAAGATGATAAAGGTTGCCCGTGAAAATGTGTCAATCAACATAAACGAGAGGGGAAAGGTCTTAAAAGCATAATCCTCAGCTCCCCAGTCCACCAAACCGATCATGAGCAGGAACAAGAGGATACCCACATTGGCAATTGCTGCATATCCGAAAAATCGGGCAAATTGATGCTTACGCATTTCCAATAAAGCAAGTTTAAGCAACGTCCCCATCCCCCTTCACAATGTTCAAAAAATATTCCTCCAGTGAATGGGACCGCTTGAAAATGGATTCAATTTCGATCCCATGCTGAACAAGCTGGCCCGTCAATTCTGATGGTGCCACACCGGGGTCATATATGCGAACTGTACGTTCATCGACCAACTTATAATTATTCAGAGTGAGCTGGTGCTCAATGACATAGATCGCTTTACGGGCATTGATCACCTGCAGCTCAATGTATTCGCTCTGAGTGCCGCGAATGCTCTCCATGGACACCTCTTCTATTAGGCGACCACCACGAATCACCCCTACCGTATCGGCAATTTGCTCAATCTCGCCCAGAATGTGACTGGAGATGAGCAAAGTAATTCTATATTCCGCACTAAGGCGTTTGAACAGGTCTCGCATTTCTTTGATTCCAACAGGATCGAGTCCGTTAATAGGTTCATCGAGGATGAGAAATTCAGGCGTGGTAATCAGTGCACGAGCAATACCCAGCCTCTGTCTCATACCGAGAGAGAAATCACGTACTGGTTTATTGTCTGTATTTTTCAGTCCTACACTCTCCATCATCTGATCAATAACCTTTTTATTATGAAACCCCATATACTCACAGTGGAGCTCCAAGTTATCCCTGGCGGACAATTTATCGTAGAAAAAAGGATATTCAATGATGCTGCCTATTCGCTTAAGTACTTCATAAGAGTTGGGGGTAAGCTTCTCACCGAACATTTCAATCTCCCCTACGGTGGGCTTAACCAGATTGGTCAACATTTTCATAATTGTCGTTTTCCCTGCACCGTTCGGCCCTAAAAATCCGTAAATTTCACCTTGCTTGATATTCATATTGACGTTGGATACGACCTCCGTGCCTGCATAGGTTTTGGTCACACCGATGGTGCGTGCAATATAGTTCATCTCTTCTTGTTCTCCTTTACGATCCCTGATGGGTTCTTATATCTGTATTGTAAAGAGAAAAGTCTGCTTTTTTATTAATCAAATCTTACAAAAAGCTTAAGTTCGTCAAAATACACAAAAAAGGTAACTAACGAGATTTTAGAGTGACTTTAAATGAAGTCCGCTCATAAGGTACACTGCGCAGATCAATGCGTCCCCCCATCCGTTCGACAAGTCGCTTCGTGATGGTGAGGCCAAGCCCGCTTCCATGATAGAGACGGTTACGGGAATCCTCCAGAGTATACATGCGTTCAAAGACACGGTCATGTTCCCTTTCCGGAATGCCTTTGCCCCTGTCCCAGATTTGAAGCATGACCTCTCCGTTATTCGTTTGTTCAAGCAAAAGGCCCAATACCTTACCATCCGCACCATATCGCATCGCATTGGTAATCAGATTATCCAGCACCCGGTCGAGTGCATCCTCATTACCGGTCACGAAGAAATCCCCCTCAGGAATGGACAGCTCTACCTGCAGGCCCTGATTCGTTAACATTTCATAAAAGGAAAGCACCTTCACCCTGCATAGTTCACTAAGATTTATCCGAGTTAATGCAAGTTCGGTATCCCCAGACTCCAGTTTTGCCAGATCAAAAAAGGAATGTATCAGACGCAGCACCTCCTGCGCCTTATCCTGGATCTTGCTGATCATCACTTCCCGCTCCTGATCGGTTAATGAAGAGCTGTGCAGCAATGTCTCACTGTAGCCCAGCACTACCGTAAGTGGTGTCTTCAAGTCATGCGAGATGTTGGACAGCATGTTGCGTATCTCCTTCTCCTGATTAGCATACCGGGCTCCGGTCCGGTGTGCATAATCCAGTAACTCGTTAATGTCGGCCAGAAGCTGACGGATCTGGGCATCGCTGCTGAACACCAGCAGCCGTTCATAAGTCTCTTCATCCAGAATGCCTGCGAGTTTCTGATGAATATATGCCAATTGCCGGCTGCGTTTGGTCAGCCTTATCGCCAGTAGAATGATAACAATGATGAGAACGCCAACCAACATGCCCAAAATCAAGGTCACTTCTGTTCCACCTCCAGCTTGTAGCCGATACCCCACAACGTCTTGATGTATTGGGGTGCCGATGGGTCTGTCTCAATCTTTTCGCGCAAACGGCGCATATGTACGTTAATAATATTCTCGTCCCCATAGTAATGATCATTCCAGACGGACGCGTAGATCTGGGCCTTCGTAAACACTTTGCCAGGATGGGTAACAAACAGTTTCAGAATGCCGAATTCCTTGGATGTCAGCCTTACGGGTGCCCCCTCTCGCTCAACCTCATAGGTTTCCATATCGACCACCAACCCCCCGATTTCAATACGTTGATTCTTGGCTGCGACTTCATTAACAGGTGGTGCAGCATAGTTGGCACGACGAATGGCGGCCTTGATTCGGGCAGTCAGCTCAATTAACGAAAATGGCTTACTCAGATAGTCGTCTGCGCCGAAACCAAGTCCAAGTGCCTTGTCCACTTCCCCATCCTTCGCGGATAGTATTAATACGGGTACAAGACTGGCAGCCCGTATAGTCTGCAGCACTTCCATGCCGCTTCGGTGAGGCAGCATAAGGTCCAGAATTACAAGATCATACGCAGGCTGTGCTTCCTGAAACTTGCGCTCTGCCTCTAATCCGTCATATGCATAAGTGACGTTGTAGCCCTCCTTTTCCAGATATGGCCCAACCATCTCACTAATTGAACGATCATCTTCTACGAACAGCAAACGGTAACTTGACACGTCAATTCCCTCCAGCCTCTCTATTTCTTTTATTACCTCACAGTTCAGTTGAATTGGCAATGCGTGGAATGACACTTCTTCAAACGTCACTTCAAAAATGAATCACAAAAAAACCGGCAGGAGAGCCACCTATCTTCAAGGGTGGCACCCGCCGGGTCTATGGTCAATCTCTTTATATCGTCTCACTTCGTATCCAGCATAGTCCAATCGTACCCGCACCTGCATGGATGCCCACCACAGGGATAAAAGGCATAATTTCAGTCTTAAGCCGGGGAAGCAGATCGGCAATTTGCTGTTTGATCGTGAGGGCTTCTTCTTGGTTGTTGGCATGCATGATACATACATGTTTAACTTTCTCCATGTCCACCTTGAGTACCTCCAGCATGCGCTGTTTGGCACGTTTAAAAGTTCGAATCTTCTCGCCTACAACAACTTTGCCCTCATCAAACCGCAGGAGCAGGTGAATCTTCAACAATTGGCTGAGCACCAGCTGTGTGCCAGACACGCGGCCACTGCGGTGGAGATGCTGAAGACTGGCCGGAATGAGGTAAAAGGACATGTTATCCATCATCTGCTCAATGTGCAGCTTAATTTCAGTTACCGTACATCCCTGTTTCTGCTTTTCCAAGCCTTGCAAAATCATCTCCCGCAGCGGGTAGGCTCCTGCTCTGGAATCAATTGCAGTCACCGACACTCCAGCAATCTCTGCAGCCTGCATCGAAGTATGCAGCGTTCCGCTAAGCGCGGTTGAGCAGTGAATGGTGATGATCTCGTCATACTGTCCTTTTAGCGATTCATACAGTTCGATAAATTCACCTATAGGCGGCTGAGAACTGCTTGCTCTTGAAACCTCAGCAAGCCTCTCATAGAACTGTTCTGATGAGATATCCTCCGTCTCCCGATAACATTCTTCTCCTAATACGACGCGCAGCGGTACAATGTATACGTGATTCTGCTCTGCAAACAGCGGATCAAGCGTGCTGGTACTATCGGTAACCCATGCAATTTTTTTCATTCCAACCTTCTCTCTTGCCGGATTGTTGAAGCTGTATCCCCCATCGTCAGGCACATGCCCGGCGGATTATTTAAAATTTGAATAGTTCAGATTGTAAACGTTTACGTCCTTGCTCCTCCATTATAAAGGACTGAACAGACCGCTGTCTTGTGGCGCATTGTTGAACAGCCCTGTTTCTTCCGGGATATCCCAAAAAAATGTCTTGCCTGTGAAGGAATAAATTGGTATGCTGTTGTCCTTCTCTCTTTTTCGCCTTGACTGAAGTGAACGGGACCGCCGTTCAACCAACTTATCGGAGGTGTCACATGCTTTATTTCACTCTGGCTTCCAAAGCCTACTCCCGGAACCTGCAATACCGCGGGGCCCACATGGTACATAACCTGGCAAGCGCCATGTTCGGTTACATGTATGCCTGTCTCTGGATTGGCATCGGGGCCGACCACTCTCTCGGAGAATACGGGACACAGGGGATGGTCAGTTACATTGCGTTTACGCAATCCTCTCTCTGGATCTCCGGATTTCTCACCAATGGACTGGGCATTCCACTTACTGTCAGGACAGGGCAGATCGCGCTGGATCTCATGAGGCCAGTGCATCTGTTTACCCACCTGATGGCACGTGAATGGGGGCAGATTGCCTACCAGTTCGTGTACAAAAGCATTCCGATTTACCTGCTATTCTCCATCGTATTCTCACTGCAATGGCCCACGGAAGCTTCAACCCTGCTATTTGCCGCACTTGGTCTTGCCGGCGCATCCTATTTATCCATCTGTATGAATTACATTATTGGTGCCACCGCGATGTGGACTACAGAGTCCTCCTGGCTGCATTGGGGCAATCACGCCTTGATGAATCTGCTCGCCGGTTTCTTCATCCCGCTGGAATGGCTGCCAAACTGGCTTGAACGAATTGCCTGGCTATCGCCCTATCCTTTCCTGCTCTATGTCCCAACCCGAATTTATCTAGGTTACGAAAATGGCTACTTGTTATGGGGAACCTTGCTTTGGTGTGTCCTCATGACTTTAATCTGTCTGGCAATCACACAGGTACTGCGCCGTAAAGTGGAGGTGCAGGGCGGATGAAAGCCACTTCCTGGTTCACCTTATATAAAATGCTCATTCGAACAAGCATCCGCAGCCGGATGCAATACAAGTTCAATTTCATCATGGCCTCCGTTCTGGCCGCATTGATTCAAATCTCCGAGTTTCTGATGGTTGCGCTCGTGCTGCACAAATTCGGAGCGATTAAAGGCTGGTCTCTTCATGAGATTGGTTATCTCTTCGCCATCATGACCTTATCCAAGACACTGTATCGGACGTTCGGCAATGAGGTGCATCATCTGGAAAAATATTTGGTCGACGGCGAACTTGATCAACTATTAACCCGTCCCATGCCCGTATTACTGGCACTGCTCCCACAAAACTTCCGCATCATGGCTGGTGAAGTGTTACAAGGCGGGTTTATTCTCTGCTGGTCTCTGGCAGGCATGATGCATAGCGGACAAATCGGCTGGACAGCCATTCCGTTCTCGTTACTTATCATTCTGACCGGGGCAGTTATCCTATTTTCCATCGGACTTGCTACCGCAACACTGGGCTTCTGGACTACACGCATCGAGGAGCTGCAGACCATCACCGAGGATGCAGCGCGTACGGCTGCCCAATATCCACTGACGTTATATCCCAAGTGGATGTCTGGCATTCTGTTAACCGTGATCCCGGTTGGTTTTGTCAACTATGTTCCATCCCTCTACCTGCTTCGCGGTCAATTAGGTGCATGGGTTCTTGTTGCGATTGTTGTTGTAGCCGCCCTGAGTCTCATCATGAGCCTGCGTTTCTGGAAATTCGGCATCACCAAATATCAAAGTACAGGTAGCTGAGGAGGAGAATATCGTCATGACTATGATTACAGCGCGGCATCTGCAAAAGGAATTCAAAACCCCTGTGGTACGTGAGGGCCGGTTCTCCGGGCTTCGCACCTTGTTTTCACGTGAGTATCTGTCCAAGGAAGCCGTTCGAGACATTAGCTTTGACATTGCCAAAGGGGAATTTGTTGGTTATATCGGGCCGAACGGGGCTGGCAAATCCACCACGATTAAAATGCTGACGGGTATCCTTCATCCGACCTCGGGTGAAGTCTTGCTCGCAGGGATGAATCCACATCAGGAAAGGCGCCGAACAGTCGGACGCCTGGGGGTGGTGTTCGGACAGCGCAGCCAGCTCTGGTGGGATCTGCCCGTGAAGGATTCGTATGATATTTTGGCCGAGATGTACGGAGTCCGTGCCGAGGACAAAACGAAACGACTGGCCCAGTTCGCGGAGCTGCTGGATCTGGAATCGTTCTGGGCTACGCCTGTCCGGAAGCTCTCGCTTGGACAGCGGATGCGTGCCGATCTGGCAGCTTCCATGCTGCATGACCCCGAACTGCTTTTTCTCGATGAACCAACGATCGGGCTGGATGTGAACGCCAAACGGAACATTCGGCAGTTTCTGCGCACCTTAAATGAGGACTTTGGCAAAACCATTTTGCTCACGACTCATGACATGGACGATATCGAGCAATTGTGCAGTCGCGTGATGGTGATTAATCACGGTCAGCTTACGTATGACGGAAGCATCGACTCTCTGCGGGATACGATTGGTCTCCCCACACGTATTCGGGTGACTTATCGAGGTTCGTTTCACATCCCGGACAACGTATCCCCTGTAATTCAGATGACGAGTGTGGAGGGCCAGATCGTTACCATTGAAGTGAACCGAAAAGAATGGAGCACCATGGACATTCTGAAACAGCTCGAACACTGGGGCGAAATTGAAGATGTGGAGATGAAAGAACCTGATTTTGAGGATATTATCCACCGGGTATATTGAATGACCCATTTTGTCCGGATCTGTGCCAGAGCCTGTTCGGATGCCGTTACATGCCAGATGGACATGACGTACTGTAATAGCGGAGGTGATGTACATGCTTGTCACAAAACATGTACTTGCAGTAGCGTCCAGCACGCACGCCACTCCCTATTATCTGATACGCGGAGCTCATCCCGGACCGGTGATGATCATTACATCCGGGGTACACGGCAACGAGACGGCGAGCATGGCTGCTGCGCAGAAACTTGCTGACGATTGCATGGCAGGACGCCAAACTATCCAGCGAGGGCTCCTGATTATCATTCCGCGCGTGAACCAGAAGGCTTATGAGAAGAGGATTAGAGGCAATCCTGATCTAAACAGAACATTTCCACGACGAGTATCTGGAAAGGGCAAGCACCCACTTGCTTCTGCTGTCTTTCGCATCGCTCGTGAATATGGACCGGACTGGTGGATTGACCTGCACGAAGCCAACGGATTGTCCCAGCTCAGTTCTCGTGTATTGGGGCAAACGTTGATCACCAATCCTGGAAGCCGCGCCGTTCCGGTATGCAAAAGAATTATTGGTCAAATGAATCGTTCAATCGCAAATCGTGATCGGCACTTCAATCTGAAGCAGCATGAACTCCCGGGATCTGCCCGCACAGCTGCCGCCAGGTTGCTGCAGGCCCGTTCGGTTACCGTCGAGACCTGCTGGAGCCTGAAGCGCTCGGTACGGATCAAGTATCAGACGAGAATTGTACGTCACTTTTTGTGGGAAGCAGGCTTTGTATGAAATGAAATAACCTCCCAAATTCCATCGCCTGTGTGCGTGGAAGGGAGGTTATTCGTTTATCCTTATCCTCGATTAGTGCCTGCTCCTGGTAAACGACGCCATACAGCCAGAAGGCTGATGCTTATCATTTATCGGGTTGGAAGCTTACGCATATACGGATAAGGATCTTATTGAGCAGCTGCTTCGCCTGAGACAACCGTTACCTTGGTTCTCGGCATCGCATGCATTGACCCTGCGGTAACATGGACCTGAACGACATACACGCCCGCTTCTTCAAACGTATAGTTGGCTTCGTATATCCCATCTCCTGCTGATGCAGCAGTAATTGCTCCCTGAGCTTCCAGGTCTTCAGGATTCATCATGCCCTTATCTGCAGCAGGGACAGCTGGTTCATTCTCTTCATTCCACACCTGAAATTGCACATGATCCGCATCATACACAGGTCGATCTCCCTGTGTCAGTTTCATTTGCAACGCGACATCTTCCTTGATTGACACCTCGTCCGGCACCATGAGCTGCACCTTAATCATCTCCAGCGGTTCCGTCCCCTGGGATTGCTCTTCGTTGGAGCAGCCCACCATCGTGAGGAGCAGGATGATTACGGGCATGAACCAACGGACTTGTCCACTCATCTATCATCTGTCCTTTCTTATGAAGAAGATTTTGGTGTTTTGCCAATCCCCCACAACATCACAATAATGATGATAAAAGCAATCAGTGCAAGTAGTGGAATCGTGATGAAACCAAACCAGTTCAGATAGTCGGTGTAACAAGGAATCCGTCCACAAGCCACGGAATTTCCTGTGGCCGAATAGATGCGCTGAATCGTAACATGATATAACGAGATCCCGCCTCCAATGAAACTTAGTGGCAGCACATATTTGGTAATGCCCACGTCATCCTTAAAGTAGGCGATACCGAGCACCACAGTCAGTGGATACATGAAAATCCGCTGGAACCAACATAGATCACATGGGATATACCCCTTGATCTCGCTGAAATACAAGCTTCCTCCCGTCGCGATGACGGATACGGCCCAAGCGATAAACAGCCGGGTATCCACATTTCTTGCCGGACGCTCGGGTTTTGATGATGCACTCATTCATCTGGCCTCCTTTGCATTTTGCTCATACCGAAATATCATACCTCATTCGTGACTCGAAGGGCTAACCAAACCATTATGTAGGGTGTTACATGATGATCATTATACCAAATATTTGATATTTTGAGTTCATTTAGGATCACATTGAATGTGTTCATCCTGCTCCATTCCTTTGGTTCTTGCGTACGTATTTCCCCATTCACACATCGTGTTTAATACCGGAATAAATGATTGTCCAAGTTCAGTCAAACTATATTCCACTTTGGGCGGCACCTCTTTAAATATTTCCCTACGGACAAGTCCATCGCCTTCCAATTGTTTCAATTGATCGGTTAGGAGCCGTCACTCCCCAATAGATACTTTAATGTGCCTATACCACCTTTTTGTGCGTTATTTTCTCATTTGTTATTGCCTACTATAATTCAAAAGAGTCTTAAATAACAACGATGGAGATGGTCTGAAGCGCTCAGAGATTATCTCGCAAATGCTGCAATACAGTATTATGCAAATAAATCGAATGAAGAGCTGAAGCTCGAGTTAGGCCGGGATGTAAGCCTGGCATCGATGTCATTTATTCTGTTGGCAAACGAATCCGGTTTTGAAACCATTACCATGTCAGGTTATGATTCCGCCCAATTAAAAAACAGCTACAGCTGTACGGGCTGCCGAATCGTTGTTTTTAATGGCTAAGACAGGCACTTTATTTTCCTTTATCTCACAATCACACCTTACATCACAGGTCATCCTGGGGTACAATAAAAACATAAAGATCAACCCTTTTTGAAGGAGGTCTACTCATGTCATGGCTGCCTTATATTTTAATTATTGGTATTGCGCTGGTCGGTGGAATTGCTACAGTAATCATCGGAAATTCCAAAGCCAATCAGACCAGCAACCCTGAATATGACCGCCGGACCAAGCAAAACTTAAGTCGATTAACCTATGTATACGTTGGTGCAATCGTGCTTGGCATGGGCGGACTGATCCTGTACCTAGTGAACTAAACCAGCAAGGGTTCAGTTAAGTATGGCGTTAAACGTTTGTAATACTTCCAAATTCCGTCGTACATATGGGATGGTTTGGGGAACAATTCCCCTCTCCCTGATTACCGCCAGCAAGCCCCGCAGCATCCATACATGGATTTGTTGAAATAATTCTCCCCTGTTAAACACAGCATCACCCTGCACATATCCGCGTTCAAAGTCTGCCACGATGGTTTCCAATTCTCTTACAGTTACGGACGGACGTATTGTGGAAGTCAGCACAGCAGCCAGATCAAAATGATGATTGCCCCTTCTTACTTCGCCCATATCAATAATCTGAACAGCCTCCTCTGTAAACAGAAGATTCCAAATCCCCAGATCTCCATGAATGACCGCACTGTACTCCATGTTGTACTCCATGCATCTCTCGGTATGCCCCGCTAGTGCTCGTATTTCTTCGGATAATGAATTGTTCACTTTAGCGGATACTTCGCTCCATAATTGAGGTAATGCAAAACGATCTCCCTGTTGAGGGATATCCAGATGTTTCGTGAATTGATGAAAGTTGGAGAGCACCTTTCCTAACCGGACAAAATCAACGCGAACCTGATCATGCGGAATCGTATGGTCTATGTAGGTTTGCAAATTATAAATCTTGTGGTTGTAGAGAATATAGGGCAGACCTCCTCTAGCTTGGAGCATGTTTGGAGAAATACGAACGGATGCTAGTACCTTATAAAGTTCATGTTCAGACAGGGCCTGCTGTTCATTCCTGAGCTCACGCAGCACATATTTGCCCGTGGTGGCATGGATCAGCATTGCGTTCGAACTGCTGCCTTTCTGTAAGGCCTTTCTGCTTAAAATTTTGCCAATATCATAATGATCCGCCACAAAATCAAGGTCAGTCATGACTCCTCCCTCCTTTGCTTTTCTTTGGAGTCTTGTCCGGATGATAAATGGTCGATGTTTACAAGTTGGAGATAATTCAGAATTATTATGGATACCTTCTGGGTTTAATATAAAGCCATAAGGGACAGCGAGCCCATTCAAATTACAACCATATAAGTTGATCCTGACATTTTACACTAAAACGTAGAGTGCAGAACCAATCTGAAGGAGAGATATAATATGAAAAAAAACCTGAAGAAATCCGCAGCAACGATGATGGTACTCGGCATGACACTAACAGGAGCTGCTGGTGTATTTGCCGGTACTCAACTGGAAAAAATCTCGGCTTATCTTAACCACGGCATCAGCTTCAATGTAGACGGTGCAGCTTATACACCAACCGATGGCAACGGCAACAACCTGGCTCCGATCACCTACAACAATTCAACTTATCTGCCTGTACGTGCCATTGCGGATGCGCTGCACGTACCTGTATCGTATGACGGCAAAAAAGGCCAAGTCACCATCGGCGAAGCGACAAGCAATCCCTCGACGCTAACCAATGTATCCTATAGCGCTGCACAAAAGGAAGCCATCCAAAAAGCGTTTGCACAGTTTGATGGTTTTGAGACAGCTTACGCACCTCAGCAAAGCGTCTCGGGTGATACTTTTAAAAGTGTAGGTGCTGGTGGCGATGGTGTAAGCTTTATCTTCAGCCATATGAAAGTAAGTGTAACTCCGAGAGATTATTCGGATGGTTACAGCAGCAAGGATGTAAAATTGTCTAACGGCGTTATCGCCAAATGGTACACACCGGATCAAACGGGCATGCTCACATTCCAGTTGGATGACCGTTATGTAACGCTCAGCTCCCCTGATCATAAGCTGACTCAGGCACAGCTTGCACAAGTAGCTGTATCTGTACAGAAAGTAAACAGCAATGATCAAGGTGTTACCGGGTTTGCTGATGTAAACTACACCAAGAATCAAACAGCAACCATCCGTAAGGAGTTTGCCAAATTCCAAGGGTTTGAGACAGCTTACGCACCTCAGCATATGATTGCCGGTGATGCATTCAAAAGTGTGGGTGCTGGTGGTGACGGCGTGAACTTCGTCTTTAACCAAATGAATGTTACGGTATCGCCGAAAGACTACTCCTTCAGCTATGATGGAAAAGAAGTAAAACTGTCCAATGGCGTAACTGCGAAGTGGTATACACCGGACAAAACAGATATGCTCACGTTCAAACTCGATGATCGCTATGTTACGCTCAGCTCACCAAATAACACACTGACCCACACACAACTGGAGCAAATGGCTGTATCCGTGCAAAAGTTGAAATAAAATAAACACATCAAGCACACATCATTTTGCTTCCCCATATGCTTGGGGCTCATTTGATGTGTGTTTTGTCCTATTCAAGACGTAGCAACTGCTGAGAAAACAAGGCTTTCGTCCAGCTTCATTTCGTAAAAAAAGGGGTTATAATGAATGGTATATGTACGATTGGCAGACGTATAACAGATAAGGAGTGAATCCGATGAACCAGCGAATCGATCTATCGCCTGAGGAGCTGCAGCAGCTAGCAGGTGAATTCAGCAAGGCATCCCAGAACGGCAATGATATTCTCGCTCAGCTCAAAACGATGGTCGAGCAGGCCGAAGGCCAGTGGGAAGGTGAACGGCAGCGTGAATTCATGCAGCGCATTAATGACAGCATGACATCGATAAGCAATTACCTGCTCGGTTTGCAGGAAACCAGCACCAGCCTGCAGCAGACCGCGACCCGTTTCCGTGAAACGGATCAGTCACGATAGTGCTGATCCGTTAGGTTGTATTCAAAAGAATTTGCAGCCGTTAGCCTTTGCAAAGATAGCATTCTTTTCTCCAAGTAAATCACTCACTCAAGCTAGCAGCAAACACTTCTTCTTCCTCATCCACATATCCTCTAAAAATAATCTCCTCAATATCTTCATGATTGAACACATACGTATAATCCGGATTAATGTATCCTTCCGGATACAAACAACCAATATAGTCGAACTGCCGAGGCGGTTCGGTCATTAACATTTGCTTGCGTCCATAGATGACAAGCTTTTTGGTGCCTTCCTTCAGCCGGATCACGGAGCCGTTGGGCAATAAGGTCGGTGTTTCTTTTTCCATGTTTTAACCTCCATTAACTATTCTGTGTCTTGTGGACAGAAGTTCCTTGGGCGATGCTCATTACCCGGCGAAGCCAGTAATAACGATGCACATCCATGATAAAGTGAAATACAACAAAAGCCAGCATAATATATACGCACATGAGGACAACCGCAACCGTCTGCTGCGTTACAAAGGCCAGTGATAGGTTGGCCAGCAGATACCCGGCTCCGGTTAACATGGTCAGCGTGGCCACAGGCATGCGTGAACCTGCACCCGCTTTTGGGCGATGCGGGGACTGCTGCAGTTTACGCAGGTGAAACTTGGCATATTGATACAAGGCGAAACCGTACACGGCAAACGACCCAATCGCATACCACGGAGTTGTCAGTCCGAGCATGCCATAGGCAAACTTTTGCACGATAATCATGAATCCCAAGGAACAGACAATCCCGAATACTCCCCGGAACAGAACATAATTCAACTGCAGCCTGCGCGGGGCCACAATCAGAGCTACAGCCCACACATTCATTACCGCCAGAGGAGGCAGCAAAATATAGACGTATAAGGACTGGAACGGAACACTGAACACAGGGATCAAAAGGAATACGTTAAGAAAGAACAGCACAAGCGTACCTGCACTGAAACGTATTCCATCCACTGCATATACAGCAAGATAATTCTCAAACGCATCCTGATGGAAGGAGGTTCCTTCAGCCCTTTTTGTAACTGAAGTGGTCGTCGATGACGTGGAACGTTTCTGGCGCGCCATCTATTTGAACCATCCTGAGACGGTAGACCAGGCCTTCTTCGCTCCGTGTTTCACCACATCTTTCACGGAATCATCCTGTCCATCGCCATCAAGGTCCATGTTCATGGTTACCCCTTCCGCGAGATAAGTCAGACCTACGGATACGCCCAAACCAACTGCACCTACAGCCAGCACGGGTGCTGCTGCAGGCAGAATGGCAGCTGTCAGGAGCGTTGCCCCTACCGTCGTCGCCCCACCGACAACAACGTTTCCGATGATATCCCCGGCGATCTTGTCACTGGATGCATTCTGGCTGATGTTCTCCTGGGTATCCGTAAAAACATCAATCCCTACGCTGGCCCAGCCCAGTTTGTCCGTTAATGCTGACCTGACCGCATAACCTGGTTTGATCATCGAGGCAATTTCCTTAATCTGTGGCGTAGCTGTTCCGTTTGCTATTTTGGCTTCAATGTCACGGACATAATGGATTTTGTAATCCCTTGGTCTGCCGTTGACTACCGTGTTGCCCTTGACGGAATCATAACTTTCACGAACCAAAATACGAGGTGTATTCCGATCGAGCTGCTGCTTCACCATATAACCATTCCTGACCCGATACCCCAGCTTGGCAACGGCTGCAGCAGCGGTCACTGTTCCTACCGTGCTCCCCGGCCCATCAAATGGAGCAAGTGGATTAAAGCCGGTAAGCCCGAATGTGCCCCCGGATTGGTCCTCCTGCTCCATTCGCTCACGTGTCGTTTTCACATATGCAGCCAGCTGCTGCATGCTCTGTCCAGCGGTCTGAAACCGCTGCTGGTGGGACTGGTACAGACCGATAATGGTCTGCCGATTCCCCGACTGCCAGGCTGCTCCCTGGATGGAGCGCTGAAGAACACCATCTACCTGCTGCAGCTGTGCAGTAACCTGTTCAATCTGCTGTGCGAGCGAATTCAAGTACTCTGCCTTCATGACAATTTTGGTCAACTGGATTTCCCCCTTTTAGCTTACCTACGTTCTATGGGATTAAACTACAGGCAAGATGGATAACGTACGAGTCGTCAGCAGAAAAAGGCTTTGAATCAGTTCTTCTTCCGTTATCTTGAACGCTGTAAACGTCTCTCTTTGTTTGTTTTCCTTGTTTTCAATGAATAACCAGTTACCTGTACTGCTGCCGATAAAACAAATCATTTGTGGACTGTCCTGCATCCCCCGTGTGGATACCTCAAACTGCCCGTGTTTTTGGATGTTTGCAAATGCCTGGGCCAGTTCCTGGATTGCATTTGAATGCACATGCTGATCCTGGCGCAGCGCGAATGTTATCCTTTCCATCCCTAGTTGTTTCAGTGTCAGCAGCATCTGTAATGTGTCCTTCTGAATGGAGGTATCCAGTGATTCCTCGGCAGAGTCAGGCAATTCAATTCGATTTCCCATGATGTGGTACAAATCCTGCAGGCTTTCAAACGTAGTCAGAGTTACCTGGTCCCGTGCAGGGCGCCAAACCCATTCAACAATGTTTGTACCGGATATGAATCCATATGTCATCGATGGATCACTCTGCTCAGCGTTTGTTGTATGCAGGTGGAGCTTGATCACTGCACTACTGAGCTTGCAGCTCTGAAGCAGCTGATTCACCTGTGGATGTATGATAATCTCGTTATTCTCGGATTCTATAACTCCATCCTTGATCAGATCGTTTTTAATTTTTTCATAAGTGCGCTCGGCCTGCTCACCCTGTAATGCCGCATCATTCAGATGTGCCAAGAGTACCTCAGCTTCCGGAATATTCATTAACTGAAACAGAAACAGGGCCTCCCGGCCAGAGCAGGTAAACGATGTATATGTAGGCACAGTCATTCCTCTTTTCCATGAAATGTACAGCCAACTCCAAGGGAAGAGCCTATCTTTTTATTGTAAAAGGATAGACAATCAGGCTCAATGCGCCCCCACTCCTGTTATTGG
Source organism: Paenibacillus sp. MABNR03 (assembly GCF_050455445.1). Classification (NCBI taxonomy): domain Bacteria; kingdom Bacillati; phylum Bacillota; class Bacilli; order Caryophanales; family Paenibacillaceae; genus Paenibacillus; species Paenibacillus sp. MABNR03. Next base: position 61,982 of record NZ_JBCIYR010000007.1, on the reverse strand, counting down.
GACGTTAAACCTGATTATATTTACCCACTAAGCCGGGGAACGGCACAGGGTTGAACCATGAATACGTTCAGGGCGACTACACGGTCAAATCTGCTAAACGAATGACTCGTCTATAGTACATGGAATCCATCAGATCCTCCCAATCCAGTTCACCGGCATTGCTGTCACGATAATAAACGGCTGCAGCTGGCAGAAAACTGACCAATGGCCCCATGCCGCCACAGATCATTCCACCACCATCTCCGCCTTTAGGGAACATCTCTCCAGCATGGCCAATCGTCAGTTCATACTTATAGGGATCCCCGGCAAACCGGACGCCAAAAAAGTTAGGGAGCTCCAGATCATACGGGCGGTCATCTTCTTCAAATAACATGGGGGGCAGCTCTGCGGATTCATCCACCATTCCATTCAGCCCTTCCATACTTCCAAAATGCCTCAACTTCATCGTGTAATCAAAACTGTCCCCCCAGGGGAACAACGTACGACAGCCGCCCCCATACAGATACTCCCATTCATCTTCGGTAAGCAAATCAAAACCCGCTTCAGTATTTTCTTCAAGCAAGTCCTCGAACGTGAGCCCTTCATTGTATAATAGGATCCGCACATCCTCACCTAGACGAACCAGGCGGAAGGCCTGAGACCGTTCGAATCCACCCAGTCCAGAATGCTTGAATTTCTCCAACTCTGCTGCAAAATCAGGTTCATTTTGTGCCAGAGCTTCTTCTTCCGTAACTTCAATCCACCCAAGTGATTGTGTACCACATTCCACCAGCATGGGGGCGATATCTACTTCTCTCATAGGAGACATTTGGCTTGCCAGAAAAGAGTCCACGTCCTCAACGCCATACTCGATTACCGTCTCATGCAGATCTGCCGAGGTTTCTTGATTCATGCCATCCTGCCACCGATTCCACCCTAAGGTAACACGATCTCCCGGCACAAAGACAAAGCTTCGCCCTGCGTGCGAAAACATCCCCGTCTCGATTCGCTGGCCGTATCGTTCGAACGCTCGTACACCTGCATATTCCATACCTGCTGGACCCCGGTCGACCATTCTGCGCAGCAGTTCTTCTTTTGCCAGAACAGATAACCCCGCCCATATGCCACGAGTCAATAAAGCCATTGCTCTCCCCTCTCCCTGTGCAAGTTACCCAGTATCCAATGTTGGATAAGTCTACTTTCCTGCGGCCTGCAGCAGCTCCAGCAGCAGCTCTTTCCGTTTCCCTTCAGCCTTGCGGGCCAGAGCTGCAAGCTTCTCCACCTTGCCCCAGATTGGATATAACACACGCTCTACTTCATATTTTTCCAATCCACTTATTTGCTGCACATAAAGCGCCAGCTTCTCTTCGTTTTCCAGTTCCGGCTGAATTTTCAGCTTCAAGTCATCCGTTGAACGCCGTAAACAGGCAACCAATGCAGGTACAGAGCTGGCAGTTATGCCGTGTTTTTCAGCAAAGGCAACGGTGAATTTGTCCTGCACCAACTGGTGCTCATCGTCCACTTTTCCCATATAAAATTCAACCAACGGGAAATACCGCTCATCTGCGAGTCCAAGACCAAATGTGGCATAGGTGCCCGGCATGCAGCTCTTTTCGCCTTCCGTATCTGCGTACCATTCAAATTCCTCGATGGCTTCACGAGCGTACTCTTCAAGAAGAGGATGCAGGTCCGGGTACGCCAGTGCATTTGCGAAAAATCGGTGAGTGTCCGACTTCGCGAGTCCCTTAACCGGCAAATACTGCTTCACGCTGGATTTGAGCTTGATCTTGTAATTTTTCGGAAAGCCTTGCTTCAGCAAACGAATCATAAAAGCAAGAGCCTGTTCATAGGCAGATGCTTCCTCCTTGCGAATCATGATGGTCATGATGGAGAACACATCGTTGGCAGTGCATTCCACCTGTTCATTTTTCACATGAATATCTTCCTCCGCATAGGTGCCGCTGCCTTCCGTCATCATCCGGGCTGCACGGCTGCTGCACGGCTGCTGCCCAGCTGTTTCGCCAGTTCCAAAAATGTAAGCCCTCTCGGTTTGCTGTAGCTGGGTTCATAACGGAGAATCATGACAGCTGCGTACAGCAGCAGATCAATTGGCTGTGCTGCCTGCTGTTGGCTCTCACCTCCAGCCTGAGACTCGTTCTGTTCCAGTACTGCGCCTGGCTTAAGTTTATATTCATTGGACCTGTACGCTGATGACTGGACATCATAATACTGAGGCAAAAACCGATTCTCTGCCCAATCCGTCAACGCACGAATAATGTTACCGCGATGCTCTGCCAAGGCATCCTGACGTCCTTTATTTAATTCCTGGATACGCTCATATTGAGCGATGACCCAAGCAATATCCAGTTCTGGAAAGAGTTCCGGATCAACCAGATGACGCGTCAGAAAAAAGGATTCCAGCGGCTTCGTTGGATATGTACCGTGTTCCAGCTTTTGTTCTACGTACGTATGAATTCGTTCAAGCAACTGCTCTTTCTTCTCTTCATTGATATATTCAAGCAGCGTCAATTGCAGCTTTCCTTCTGTTGTCGGGAATTTTCCGCGAAAGGTGAAGCGGTAGTCGATCAACGGTGAATCCGTCAGCTCGTCCAACCTTCCCTGAACCACTTTTACAAGCTGAGGCTGGAATTCATTGCGCACCTGCTCTGCGGTAAAGGGGCCCGTGTTCTTTGATTTCAAGCCGTCATCCAAACCAAGATCCACACTGTCAACAATGGTACGCCCCGGCTTGTATTCCAGTAGAATATCATCGAAGATACCCATCTGCAGCGTGGTTCGCTTCACGGTCTTCTCTAGGTCGTTCCGCTTCGCCTGTTCGTCAAACCATTCATGAATGGCCTCAATCATCTCTTCCATCGCCTGATCATAAAGTGTGCTCATCTACTCTCCCTGCCTTTCAACATCTAAATTCCCTGAGTAATATTCATTGTTATATTCATCCAGGATCGCTCCATAGCCATGCATGTTCAAAATGCGTATTGATGTTCGCATAACACCTATTATTTTACTCTCTCATACACGGCCGGAACAATAAGACCTAGGCACGGTTGTTAAACCTATTGAGATACAACAGAACTCTCTATCTCGTCTTCTCCATTCTTCCCGTATAAGAAAATACACCGGAATTAGGCGATTTCCCACCCAAATCCGGTGTATTCACGAAACGTTCTTCCCTCTTTTAATACTTTAGTATGATTCCATCTGCATAAATAGAAACAGATTGTACATATAGCCACTGCGAGTACAGAAAACCTTCCGATTGCTGTTATCCCCAGATTTCTTTGATTCGATTACCAGAGGAAGAAATCCGGTGATAAAGGCAAACGCTTCGCTTCTCCAGGTCTTTTCTGTCCTCTCCGTTCTCATGTCAATTTCAACATTTCAATTCATACCATGAACTATTCACCGCATTAATTCACGGTTTTATACCATTCGTTCACTTCGGCGGTAATATCATCGCCGCCCATGGACTTCCACTTCGTTACAAAGGCATCGAATTCCTCAATGCCGACTTGGCCGTAGATAATTTTGCTGAACGTATCCTTTTCCAGCTTGTCGAGTGCATCCTTCTTCATCTTCATCGTATCGGTTGGCGCACCCGTGAATTTGTTCTTGATGGCATCGTCCTTATGAGCTACCACGACTTGAGCCGCAGCGAACACCTCGGGTTTGTTGGCAATGCTCGTATTTTTCTCAAAAGGTGTCTCAGGCTCCTTGCCTGTCGCCAGCTCTGCCAGCGTATCCATCATCAGGTCGGGAATCCGTGCACCATCATAGGTAATCGTGTATTTCAGCGGCGATACGCCATCTTTTACTTCAGCTTCGCCAACGACTTTCCCGTCCACAATGTCAAAATCATACCCTTGGGCAAAACCATGCTCAAATTCGCTGCCGACTTCCGGGTTGGCAAAGTTGTCGAACAGATAATTCTGATATGTGAAGAACACTTCCGGGTTAGCCATATCCTTGTTGATCAATACAACCCCGTTGCTTGCGCCGGAACCATGGTGATGGCTCTCGCCCGTTGGCCCGGTTGGCAGGGCAATGGCTTTGTATGTGGCACCGTCCACATTTTTCTTCACATCATCAATCGGCCAGTTCGGCATCCAGTGCGGACCCACAATGATTCCGGCTTTGCCTGCTGTAAACAGCTCTGCCGCCTTGATCTCATCATATACGCCAGCTTCCTTAGGCAGATAGCCTTTGGACAGCCAATCCTTCATCGTGGCAAGGCCTTCCTTCACTCCCGGTTGTACCGAGCCGTATTGCAGTGTTCCGTCCTCTGCCTCATTCCATTGCCCAGGCATCGTGTTATACATGCCGAAGATCCAGCCGGACTCGGTCATCCACGTATTAAGGGCATTTTTCATGCCAACAGTCAGACCATACGTATCCTTCTTCCCATTACCGTCCGGATCCTGATTCGTAAATGCATCCATGACCGCAACAAGCTCCTCGATCGTTTTTGGTTCTTCCAGTCCCAGCTTCTTCAACCAATCTTCCCGGATAAACATCACCGGATCGCCGTTATAGGCATAATCGAAAATCGGAATGCCGTAACGCTTACCCTCATACATGTAGGGGTACCATTCTTCGGGTGCCGATTCGGACGCCTGTTTCCACGTGTCCGAAGCGTATTGATCAAACAGTTCACCTGCATCGGCAAATTTGCCGGATTCGATCAACTCACGCACCAGATTGTAGTCCCCACGGATGGAGACAATATCCGGCAGCTCTTCGTTGGCCGACAGGGACAGGCGCAGCTTCGTATAAAATGCATCATTGGTCACCGATACAGCCCACGGTGTGGTCAGGTCGATGCCAAGCCGTTCCTTGGCCCATTTGGTGTGCACATTGCTCTGTGCTGTTTCGCCGTTTTTGAACTTCGTATCATCGTTCCAGGCCCGCAAATAGCTCATCTGCACGGCTGGTTCGTACTTCCCGTCCTGCATCGCAAGTGGCGCAGCCGCTTCCTTGGCCGGCTCCTCCTTGGCCCCCGAACTGCATGCCGTTACAGCAACCATCGTCAATGCAAGCAACGCCGTCATCATCTTTCTATACATGAACAAACCCCTCCTCAGGTAACTTTGAATACCCTTCTGCATTTTGCATCATTCAATGCTTAATGCACCTTACATGAAAAGGATAGTGCAGCCGGGGAGGCAAACATATATCACAATTTCAATGTTCATATTGATTTGTTAACCGTTCCGAAAATCCTGTGGTGTCAGGCCATAATGTTTGCGGAACACCTGAATGAAGTAGGGGGTGTTGTTATATCCCACTTCCTGGCCGACTTCATAGATCTTCATCCCGGTATGCTTCAGCAAGTGCACGGCGCGTTCCATTCTGGAACGGATAATGTAATCGCTGATTCCTTCACCAGTGGACTGTTTGTACATTTTGGACAAATACACCGGATGCAGATGCACCTCTCCCGCAATCACCTGCAGGGACAGGTCTTCTCCCAGATGATGGTCAATCCAGTGCTGTACCTGCCGAATCAAGGTAGACCCACTCTCTTGACCCGAGTCTTGGGTACGCTCTGTCCACTGATGCATGACGTTTCGGGTCCATGCCTCCAGACTGCGCAGCGATACGCCATAACCGTCCTTCAGCAGCTGCTGATACTGTTCACCAAGCACATCCGTTAGCTGTTTGCCTTCCCGGTGAGCCATGTAGGAGAACGCAGCCGCCAGATAATGAAAGGCAACGTAGACATGCTCCGGAAACACACTGTCCGCTAACTCGGCAAATATCTGATCAATCTTGCGATGGGCATCGTCCATCCTCCCGGCTTCCAACAGCGTAGTCAGGCTTGGTGGTTCATACAGCGCCGCAAGTGATTTCAATGTAGCTCCATGTGAGCTGGCAGCGGCATTAAGATGCAATCCTTTTCCTGCTTCAGCCTGCTTCCGCAGGGCACTTACGGCCTGATGATACAGCTGCGGAATCTGGTGCGGAAAACGACCTGTCCGGCTGACCGACAGCGAGATGGTGGCATTCAAATACTGTTTCACACTGTGAATCAATCGTTCGCCAAGCCGGCTCAGCAGCAATTCGGGATCGGACTGTGCCTGTTTCGGACAGGCCATGAACACCAGATCATCATATGCATCATCGGTATGGCAGAGATGGTAGCTGCTGCTGAAGATTTCTTCCACCACATTGGAAATGGCATATTTCATTAATCGGAATGCCTTGTGGGTTGGCTGCGGGTCATCATAGCGGATGAGCAGCAGCTGCATTTTATCCTGGGGGCGGAAGCCGATCTCCAATTGTTCCAGCTTGCTCACGAGTTCGTCTTCGGCAAATTTGCGGCCGAGCAGCACATCCTTCATTAATTCCGCCCGTTTTTCCGGCAGATGTTCCCTTACCGAATACATTGCGCGCTGGTGCAGCTGCTGTTTCTCTCCTTCCAGTCGGATCTGGACAGAGGCCTGCTGCACGGCTTCGATCAGTTCCTCATCCCGTACCGGCTTAAGCAGGTAACTTACCGTTCCATGCTTCAGTGCCTGCTTCGCATAATCAAAAGAGGCATGACCCGATAAAATAATGCATTTGGTCCGCTCCCACTTTTGCCGAATATGACTCACCAGATCAAGCCCCGACAAACCCGGCATACGGATATCCGTAATGATAATATGGACCTGATGTGAAGCCATCTGCTGCAAAGCTTCCTTGACCGAATACGCCTTGTATACCTGACCAATTCCATATTCTCTCCAAGCAATGGAGGATGCGATAGACTCCACCGCCGAATGTTCATCATCCACGACCATCAGATTCATCATGAGACTGTTCCTCCTCAAACCATCGTATTTCCACACTAAGTCCCCCGTAAGGAATCGCTGCAAAATGAAGCCCCGATGAATGCCCATATCGCGTAACAAGACGCTGATGTACGTTCCAGGTGCCTGTGCCAATCTCCTCGCCCATAGGCTCATTGACCTCTCGTTCCAATTCTGCAATTTCTTCAGGTGTCAACGTAACACCATCGTTATCTACAAACAGACTGTATCGTATAAGCTGTTTGCCATTGATCCGCTCCTTTGCCGACATCCCCGTCACCACGACATGACCGCTGCCCTCACTCGGCTCAATACCGTGAATTACGGCGTTCTCCACAATTGGCTGAATGAGCAGTCTTGGGATCTGCTGCTGCATCATCTCCTGCGGGACGGCAATTTCATAGGATAAACGGTTGGTCCGCATCTGTTGAATGGACAAATAATTGTCGAGCAGCCGAATCTCCCCTTCCACTGACGTCATGTCATTCTCATCCCGGGTGATGTACCGGTAGTAGTCACCAAGACTCAGCGACATCGCAATTACGGCTTTCGAATGGCCGAGCTGGGTCATATTTTTAATATAAAAGAGGCAGTTGTACAGGAAGTGAGGATTAATCTGTGACTGCAAATGCTTAAGCGTTGCTTCCCGTGAACGAATTCGTTCCTCATATACCTTCTCGATCAGTTCCTGAATTTGTTCCGCCATATGGTTGAAGCTCTGGGTCAGATACGCGAATTCATCACGTGAATGATCCACCGGAATCCGGGTCGACAGCTGGCCCTTGCGAATCTGCTGCAGCCCCTGCATCAGGCGATAGATCGGAATCTGGACTTTACGGTAGAGCAGAAGTGCCGCCCCAATGCTTAGAACCAGCAGCAGCAGAATGGACGTAATAAACATGTTCCGGCTCTTGTCCATCGGGGTGAGCAGATCATCCAGCACAACGGGGTTCACATAGACGCCATGAAGCTGTTTGGAGCGAACATAGCTGACCAGATACTGCTTGCCACCCGCCTCCAGCTGATGGTTGCCCTCACTGCCCAGTCCGTCCAAAGGCATCTCCTCCATAATGGCTTTCACCAACTCGGGGTCCGCACTGCGGTTTAATAAGGGTTCATTGCCCGGCACAAACAGAAAAGGATCTCCTCCCTGCGCCTCCTTGAAGTCGTCCAGCATGGCTACAATATTCATCGGATCAAAATTAATCTCCATTACGGTTCGAACACCCGTTGTTACGGGTTTGGCACTCCACTCATAGTTATCCGTGAAGAAAAAGGTAAAACTCCCGTCTTCCAGCTGCCATTGTCCAGGCTGGGGAAACTTCAGCATATTTTCATTAAAGACGGTGCGGCTTGCCTTGGTGGATAACACAAGCTCTGCCTGCGGAAGCAGGATTGTAATATCGTTCTTCCAGCGGCTGGTGGACTGGTACAGCGATAACTTGTCGAGAATATCCAGATAAATGCTGTTCTTTTCATACTGGCTCGTCGTTTCCGTCATGTAACGGTAGTGTAATATGCTGGGGTCCCTGAGGAGGGTAAGCCCGTAGAGCGAGAGCTGCTCAATATTTTTATCTACCTGGGAACTGAAATAATTGAACTGATTCAAGCTCGACTGCTGTTTCTCCTCCACCACCATGTCCACATTTGCCTGGTTGGCGTATGTATAGAGCAGCAAGATTGGCACCAGCAGACAGATGAGCAGAATAACCGTTTTCGCAAATACTGTGAATTTCATCGTTTCACCCTGTCCCGAAATAGTATCGAACGTTACCGAAGTCCTATTTTATATTGAAAACCCTTTCATATCTATATTGATTTTGTAATCATCGTTTGCTTCAACAGGTTAATAAATCAACATTCGCCTTGAAATGTTGGTCTATAGGCCGCCCTTTTCCGTTGCTATAATTCAGTTGCTCCACTTTTTGCAGAGGCTGAGATGCCTCACGATGCAGAGGCTGGACGAGATAAAGGAGGGACCCTGATGGCTATGGAACAACCGTTAACAACCAACACGCCGGTGCGGCAGGCGATACATCATCCACGCAAACGCACCCGCTGGAACTTCAAACGTACATGGCCGCTGCATTTGATGCTGCTGCCTGCTGTACTGCTCACATTGCTGTTCGCCTATGTGCCTATGGGCGGCATTATTATTGCTTTTCAGGATTTTAAACCGTGGCTGGGATTCACTGGCTCCAAATGGGTGGGATGGGATAACTTCCGGTTCATGTTCGAGTATCCGGATAGTGTACAGGTGATCTGGAACACCGTACTCATCGCTTCGATGAAAATTGTGGCCGGCCTGGTGGCCCCGGTCGTGTTCGCCATTTTGCTGAATGAGGTACGGAACTCGACATTTAAACGTTTTTCGCAGACTCTGGTGTACCTGCCCCACTTCCTGTCCTGGGTTGTACTTGGCGGCATTCTGCTCGACATGCTCTCACCCGAGGGCGGACTGGTGAATCAGGTGCTGGCGGCTGCCGGGATTGAACCGATCTTCTTTCTCGGAGATGGCGACTGGTTCCGGGTAACGGTAGTCATCAGTGATGTATGGAAGGAATTTGGATTTGGCACGATCGTATTTCTGGCAGCACTGGCGGGGGTTAATCCGGCTCTGTATGAAGCTTCCGAAGTGGATGGGGCAACACGACTTAAACAGACGCTGCACATTACACTGCCTGCCCTGGTGCCGATGATTATCGTGGTGGGCACACTTTCCCTTGGTAATATTCTGAATGCAGGATTTGACCAGATCTTCAATCTGTACAATCCGCTCGTGTATGAGAAAGGCGATATTATCGATACGTTTGTGTACCGGATGGGTATTCTGAATGGCAAAATGAGCTTTGCAACGGCCGTTGGATTATTCAAGTCTTTTGTCGCGATGTTCCTGGTCATTACTGCCTACCGGATGGCTTACAAAATCGCCAATTACCGCATTTTCTAAGGGGTTTAGCATACTGCATTAAGGGGGAATCAAGGTGTATCACAAAACAACCGGATATCGGATATTTAACGGCTTTAACCTGTTCTTCATTGCAGCCGTTTCGCTGCTCTGTGTGCTGCCGCTTGTTCATATTCTGGCGGTCTCGTTCAGCGGCAAGGCAGCCGCCTCTGCCAATCTCGTCACACTGTGGCCGATTGATTTTACGGTAGATGCCTATACCAAAACGTTTGGTAACAGCAATTTCCTGAGTGCGCTCTGGATCTCGGTCCAGCGTACCGTTCTGGGCACACTGCTCAGCATGGTGCTGGTCATTCTGACTGCCTATCCTTTATCGAAGGAGAGTCTTCATTTTAAGGGACGTTCTATGTATGCCTGGTTTTTCATATTCACGATGCTGTTCAGCGGCGGGCTGATTCCGTCCTACATTTTGATTCAAAAGCTCGGGCTGATCAATACGCTGTGGGCACTGATTCTGCCGGGAGCAGTGGCGGTCTGGAACCTGATTCTTATGATGAACTTCTTCCGTAACGTTCCGAAAGAGCTGGAAGAGGCGGCTTTCATTGATGGTGCTAACCATATCACAACTCTGTTTCGAATCTATCTGCCTGTGTCCATGCCTGCGATTGCAACAATCTCGCTATTCACGATGGTAGGACAATGGAACTCCTGGTTTGACGGGCTGATCTACATGAATGATGCTTCCAAATATCCACTGGCTACGTTGATGCAGACCATTATCGTGCAGCAGGACTTCTCCAATATGAACGTGGATGCTACGCAGCTTCAGAACATGTCACAGCGTACGGTCAATGCCGCACAGATTTTCATCGGCGCTCTGCCGATTCTGCTCGTGTATCCGTTCCTGCAGCGTTTCTTCGTCAAGGGGATTGTGCTTGGGGCGGTAAAAGAATAGAACGAACGCGGAATATTCCGCATCATCTTATCCCGGGGCTTTCGTCTCGGGTTGTTTTGCCGTGTATGCGAATGGCCTTGTTATATTCATTAATTAACTCATCCAGAACCATCGATTGACGAATGACCTCCGGATGCCACAATTCTGCATGTGTATTTGCAATCTGGTAGAGCCTCTGCCGTGCCTTTTCGATACATTCCTGAATGGTTTCCGGATTGTGCACCATACTCCCGCCCCCTGTTGTCCTTCAATATCCATCACCCAAAAAAGACCATCTATTATAATATTCGGAACAAAGGGGGCTGCCGATTACCCCAAATTTAAAATTTGTATATTTTTTCTTGTTGAGGCTGAAATAAGTATGTGTAATTCTATAACAATACAAATAAAACCGGATAGGCTGCATTCAGCCTTCTCCGGTTTTTTTACTTCTGTATGAATTCCCCCTCCACAGTGTTCAGGCTTATCTCAGTCCGATATCCTCAAAGCGATTGCCAATCGTTTCTGGAAATGCATGCTTAATCGCATCAATGGCGCGTTGTTCCGTTTCTTTTGCTTGATGGATAAGCACTATTACCCGCTGTACACACCCAGGTTCCTTCGCATTCCACAAGACTGAATGATTCACCATTTCAATTATCTCTAAATAAAGATCTGACAGGGACACATACTCCCGCATGACATGAACCATCTGATCCGACAGGTGCCCAAGCCCTGTGACATAGGAAGCAATATCCTGTCTTGATTTGGCGTAATATCGAAGAACATTGGCAGCTTGACCGGTGTCATAAACTCCAGATTGCAGGACCGCAGCAATGGTCGAATATGCAGCAGCTCCACAGGTGTAATCCCGGGGCGGCAGCATATAATCATGGGTCTCCCATTTGTACACAGCCTGAATCAACGATTCCTTGCAGACCTCCCACATATCCACGGTTTGATGGGATTCGAGCACCTGATAGTACCAATAGGGCGTACTGTTTTGTCCAAAAGAATCATACGGCAAACGAGAGACTTCACGCCCTTCACTTTCACAGATGTACAGTACCTTCTCCAGATCATCATACCCAACACAAACAACAAATTGATCATGCCACAAGATGGCTCCCACACCACGGTCAATGGATGCCTTAATATCCAGCACAGCCTGCTTCTGATACAACGGAAAGGTCGGTTCGAACGAAAATCCAGCTGCCTGACTCGCCGTCACACCAATAAAATCAGCCGCTACAAAATTCTCTGCCATCCAGTTGTACGCCGAGATCGATTCTGTAGTTAGGTGCTGATCCACCACCAATCGAAATCCACTTGCTGTCATGCCCGCAATCATGTGACGTGGAAAATTCGTCCACTGTTTGTGCACTAAAATGCGATACATCACATCTGTATATGAACCCATACCATGCCAAGATGCGTGTTCACCCGCAGAGTACTGAGCATATGGGGATTGAATCAAATCCAGCAGTTCTCGGTTTGCCATCTTCCGTCCCTCCCTCTTCCTATCTTGCCGAGTGCGCCCCCCAGCGTGGCACAGTAGAACGTTTACGATCAGGAAACTTTAGGGATATTATGCGAAAATAATGGATCGCCTGCTCCTCCAGTTCTTTCGCCTTTAATAGATCCTGTATAAGTTCGTCTGCTGCATCTGGCCGCAGCATCCTTCTGTTATCCTGCTGAACCATGCATCCCTTCATCCGGTGAATTAACGTTCCAAGCTGGTCATAGCAAGCGCAGGCCTGATCTAGTTCGTTCCATATTCCTCGGAAATCCTGCATATACATGTGAATTTCAGTCCGGGACTGACAGTAGGATTCCAATAGATAAGCTGCACCGGACTCATCGTAATCCCCACTCTGAAGGGCATGCACCCACACATCATATGCCATTCTCCCGGAAGCAATATTTCGATCAGGGAGCAGACGATACGGAATATCCCAATCCTCAATCGCGAGTCGTAAGGATTCCAATAACATATCCTTTTCGGAGATACGGACCTGCTCACCAAAAACCTGACAATACCAGAACCCCGTGAAGTTTAGACCGAAGTTGTCATACAGCAAAATTTGCGGTTCCTTATTCCACCCGTCTTGTACATAAAAGATGCGATCAGCGTCATCATATCCATGGATGACACCGAATTCAGGAATCCAGTAGATCACCCCTTTGCCCTCATCAAGACTACGTTTAACCCAATTTACTGCCTCCCGCTGGTAATATTCAAATGTGGCATGGCGTGTACGTCCCCCATCCCAAATCGTGAATATTCCCAAGTTATCGATTCCGGGTCGATGTGCTTCGCCCCATTGTCCGTACGCTGTAACCGACATGGGAAGTAACCTGCGATGCACCGAAAGTTTGAAAGCCATGCCCGTATATCCGGCGAGTACATACTTGGTACCCTGAAACTGACCCGTGTGGGTCAATATAGCATACAGGCTATCCACATACGATTTGGACTCCCGCTTGACCATTAGATTATCCAACCATACTTCAGCCAAAGGAATCTCTCCTTTCTAAGGTGTTGGTCTACTCCACATTTGCTTTACTTGGCATGGCAAGTCTGTCCATCATTCTTTCTGCACTTTGCTGAAGCTTGCGTTTGAGCCACCCAGGAGATAACAGTTCCTCCCACTCGTTAACAAACAAATGCTGCAGGAAAGCATCCGTGTCATAAAACTCAACGGAATGAATCTGATCTTGCCTTGCTCGAATTCGATACCCTTGCCATAGCTCTGTTTGCTGCACTTCCTTTAGTCGGATCTCAGCTACAAACGGTTTACGAACAGGCAGTGGTTCTTCCCACCCACCCAACAATGAATCTGATCTGCACTCAAATGTCTCATTCGTAATCCGCACATGAATGATGCCCTCCAGACGGATGGCTGTTTGCTGAACAGGATCCGTTTCATAGCCAACGACGTAATCAGCGTTGTACTGGGATATCATCTTTAATGGGCACCACGAAAATTGCCGCTCCCCGGCGTGATCCCTATAATGCATATGTACTTTACGTGATTCTGTTATGGCGTGGGACAGCAATTCAAAGTGCTGAAGCTGCTTAGGAGGTGCTGCGAATACAGGAAGCGGACTCTTCCATGTTTCCTGATCTTCCAGCGTAAAACGTTCCAGCAGATGAGACACACGCTTCACCACTTCTGATTGTTCGTGATCATAATGGCGATAACGATGAGCCAGATATTTAAGCACTCGTTGTTCTTCTTCGGTCATATATAAATGGGGTAGTCGATAGGTCTGATCCTCGTAACAATACCCCCGATACTTTGCAATATATACTAAGGGGGCACGTAGGGAGATAGCCATATATTCAATATCACGCTGTGCCTGACGCCGGGATATTTCGAATTCACGGGCAAGCCAGCTGCTGTTCGGAAAATGTCCGTTTCGAATCTGCTCGTCAAACCAGTGAATGCGATGCATGTTGCTCATCTTCTGCGCCCCCTTTAATTCTATAATGAGCAAATCTTAAATCCATTATATCAAAAGACATGGCCCGTTCCGAAGAACAGGCCTGCATGTTATACGATCACCTTATCCACCCTGGATTGCACAGCTTTGGAACATTTCTTGCAAACTTTCAGACTTGTGCCATCCGTTTTCGTTTGCGAGTACAACAGTTTAATCCGGGTACTGCTACATACCGGGCATGTTCCCCGCCCTCTGGAAGGAAGACTCCACAGGACGCGTCCTCTTTTGGTTTTTGCCAATGTGTGTGAACCTCTTTTCGATATGGTTTGTGTGTTCACCGTTATTATAGAGAACATGGTACGACATAGAATGTCGCAGCAGTATGCTTATCTTTTAAAATAAAAAATGCCCCCTCTTCAGCCTGAAGAAAGGACAAATCTTAGGAATGATGGGTGGACGCCTGAGCAGCGGCCTGCAATAAAGGCTGCAGGAGGCCCGGGAATCGTGTTTCCAGATCTTCCGATCTTAGTGTAAGGAAGTGCTGGGTACCCTGCACACGCACCCGGATGACTCCGGCTTCCCGCAGCGTGCGAATATGGTGGGACATCGTGGATTTCACAACAGGTGCATTAAAATGACTGCAGGGCTGCTCTCCACTCCTGGCTGCTTCCGCAACAATGCCAAGACGGGTTGGATCGCTCAAAGCGTACAACACGGAAGAAAGTTCAATATCCTCCACTTGAGGATGATGCAAAATTTTCATGCTGTAGTCTCCTTTTTTCAGACTATCCATTGTATTTTAACACAGTTCCATGATATATTTCTAATGTTCGATACCAATCGAACTTTCCAATGATTTCGTCAATGTAACCCCTGCTGTCTGGCATGGGGCTCACTGTATACCACCTTTTGCAAATGTTACATATCGTTTCTGAAATGTTGCGCAATTACTTATTCTCTCAAGGAGGTTTTCATGAACAACACGGCAACCGCATCATCCGGGGAACGGACGACCGGGCTACAGGAAGGTTTAATTGTAAGTTTGCTTGGCTTCACGGTAGTCCTCGTCGTCATGAATACGATGATGTTCAATCTCGCCCTGCCCAAGATCGCAGCCGAGTTCCAGCTCTCATCCGTTGCTTCTTCCTGGATTGTAACAGGGTATTCCATCGTTTTTGCCATATCGTCGATCACATTCTCACGCCTATCGGACTTTGTCCCGATTCGGACCCTGTTTACAACCGGTCTTACCTTGCTGGGGGCTGCATCCGTTCTGGGATTCTTCAGTAATCATTTTATTATCCTGCTCTGTGCGCGCCTGATTCAGGCAGCGGGTGCCGCATCTGTACCGGGACTCGCGATCGTACTCATTACCCGTTATGTTCCGAGTGACCGCCGGGGCAAGTCCATGGCCGTCATCATGTCCGCCAGTTCCCTTGGACTTGGACTCGGTCCAGTCATCGGCGGTAGTATTACACAGTTCCTCGGATGGCATGATCTCTTTATCGTCACCGGGTTGACGTTATTCCTGATCCCTGTATTTTTCAAACTGCTTCCGAGTGAAATGCCGCAAAAGGGTTCGTTCGATTTGCTGGGTGCACTGCTTCTGGCGATCGGAACAACGGGCGTTCTTCTATTCCTCACCTCACGCGAATGGCTTACCCTCGTCGTTGGTGTCGCAGCGCTTCTTTTGTTCTGGCTCCGGATTCGCCGTGCAGCTGATCCATTTGTTCAGCCTGCCCTTTTCAAAAATAAAAAATATATGATGCTCAGCTCGCTCGGGATCGTATCCTACATCAACAACTTCTCAACCCTGTTCCTGCTGCCGCAGATTCTGGCTCACCTGTATGCCTTGACTCCAGCCCAATCCGGACTGGTCATCTTCCCTGGTGCAGTGGTATCCATGCTGCTATCCAACCGGATTGGCCGAATGATCGACCGCCATGGCAATACATTGCTGCTCAGATTCGCACCATGGCTGCTGCTGGCAGCCGCCGGATTGTTCGCACTGTTTGCAGACAACAGCATTTACGCCATTATGGTTGTCTATATCCTGCTGAGCGTAGGTTTCTCTGCTCTCACAACCAGCGTTTCCAACGAATTGTCGAATAACCTGACCATGGATCAGGTGGGCGCAGGCATGGGTCTGTTCCAGCTTAGCCAGTTCTTCAGCGGTGCCTTCAGTGTTGCCGTAACGGGCGTGGCTCTGACTGCGATGCAGCAATTGCCATTATCGTCAGCCTACACGAATATTTTCTGGGGCATGACCGTGGTTGCTCTGGCCTCCGTTATGTTCTCCTGGGTATATCTGAGCATGCAGTCCCGCAAAAAAGACTCTTCTGCTTCGTCTAATCTAAGCTCGTAAGAGCTGCAGGCAGGTTTCCTATACAAGAAAGCCCCAAGGACATATCCATCATGTTCTTGGGGCTTTTACTATTCTGATTTTATTTTTATAAATCTATTATGACTATTCAAACAGATCCAGACGAAGACGCTTCAAGCTTGTATGCTTGATGTACCATTGACCGTCAATTTGGACAAACGTCTCATGATAATGCCCAAATCCATGGAAGGATTTGTTTTCATTGCCTTCAGGGAACGTTACCCAATCCTCCATTGGAGAGATGACCTTGGCTTCGTTCTCGGATACAAATTCAACCTCGGCGCTGTGCACGTGATGTACGGTGACAGCAACATCTACCAGATCACGGAATACCTGCACGATAGTGTCGCGGCCCGTTAATACCGGGATGGGGTTACCTTCTGTACTGAAATCAGCCACTGCATCCGGAGCAAACACATCACCCAGTGCGTCCCATTGCTTCGTATCAATAAAACGGCAGTAGCGTGCTTTGGTGTTGCGGATGTTTTCCAGCGCAAGCAATTGTTCCAGTCCTGTGATGGTTGATTGGCTCATGTGTTGTCCCTCCAGAGATGTAATTCGTTTAAAATATGTACTATTAATCTTCCTTATTGTACCATTACGTTTGGATTAGGCACAACGGCTTATTATACGCCTGCATATTAACCCATTAACCCTGCCTTGAAATACGGCTATCACCCTATTTCCCGTACATCCTCAACTTCATAGTCCCATTCACTCATAAATTATGCCAACGAAAAAAGTCCGGAAGCCCGGCAATGTACCTTCATGCCCACTCTCAGACTTTTTTACAACCAAAGATTCAGTTATTCGTTAACTCTGCAGGCTACACCTTACGTGCTTCTTTCATCTGGGCAGCCAGCTCGGACATTTTCTTATTGTTCAGATAGTGCTCCATCTGTTCTTCGGCATGAACCATGACCTGCTGAATCAAACAGCCTTCATTATGGTTCTGCGAGCATTCAAACAGGGAAGCCTGTCCTTCAATGGCATGAATGATCTCCAGAAACGAAGGATCCGGATTTTTGCGACTCAGACGATAGCCACCATTGGCTCCGGAAGTCGATTCGATCATGCCGGCCTTGACCAGCTTGGTCAATATTTTGGACAGATAGGTTGGAGATACTTTCTGCAAATCAGCGAGTTGATGTACACTAACCAGCTGCTCCGGTTCAGTAATGACAAGGTGGAGCATGGTATGCAAGGCATAGTTCGTTGCTTTTGAATATTTCATGAGGTCACCTCATTGTATACGGATTTAATTTATCCATAATAGACTTGATCGGGCTCGCTGTCAAACCCCGGGATGAATCGATCTCGCGGTCACAACAGCCCCACCCATTCTAATTGTGGTAGAGTCCTCGGTACTCTGTGGGTGTCATACCTTCATGTGCCATAAACTGTCGGTTAAAATAACTGGCATTAGGGTATCCCGCCTCCTCCGCAATCTGTCCAATGTTGGCCGTTGGACGCTCGAGCAGCCACTGCTTCGCCATCTGCAGCCGGGAACGGGTTACGAATTCCATCGGCGTCATCTCGACTGCACTCTTGAACAATTTGCAGAAGTAGTACGAGCTAACCCCCGCCAGATCAGCCCAGTCCTGCAGCAGAAACGGCTGACATGCCTCCTGCTGCATCTGCGGAAGCAATCCCAGGATCCGATTCTCCGCTTGGCTGGTACGTGTATTTTTCAGGGGCACCGCATGCTGTACGAACTCAGCCAGGACCGCATACGTCAGAGTGGATAACTGGGCCGGGCGCAGCATCCGGTTCTGCTCGGCTTCATCGAGCAAGGCCAGATGTGCTTCTTCCCAAGGGGCCTGCTGCCGCAGCGTCCACAGGAGATTGCGATGCAGCCCCCGTTCAATCATATAGTCATGAAGACGCTCGCCATAAAAATGAACCCAGCGCACATCCCACGGATCATCCTCACTGCTGTAATAGTGCTGCCGCTGCTGGGGGAAATAAAGTACCGCTTGACCTGCACGAAGCTCGTG
This sequence comes from Paenibacillus sp. MABNR03, assembly GCF_050455445.1. Taxonomy (NCBI): domain Bacteria; kingdom Bacillati; phylum Bacillota; class Bacilli; order Caryophanales; family Paenibacillaceae; genus Paenibacillus; species Paenibacillus sp. MABNR03. The sequence goes on along the minus strand of NZ_JBCIYR010000007.1, from coordinate 43,522 downwards.
TATAATCCCGTCCACTTCCACATATCCCTTACCAGAAGCTACATAGTGAATATTAAAATTGTTAAGTGCACCAGCCTCCCGCAATACGGAGTGCTGCGGATGATTCATATAATGCCCGACCGACTCGGGATAACAAAAATATGGAATATCCTGAAGGGTAAGCAATACGGTCTGTCTATTCATGAATAATTCTCCTTGACCAGCAATATTGTGTTAAGAGATCTCAATATATTATCATTTTCATTCATTGATCTATTCCTTATAATCACAATATACATTCATCCACAGGAGGAAACAACTCATGAATTCAGATCAAAAATTGCGCTGGGGCATTCTTGGTAGCGCTAGCATTGCCAAAGGTTCTGTCATTCCTGGTTTGCAGCAATCGGAGTTGAATGAAGTGACGGCGATCGCGAGCCGGGACGAGGAAAAGGCGAAACAGACCGCCGATCAGCTTGGAATTGCCCAGGCTTATGGAAGCTATGAAGCCCTGCTGGCGGATGACACCATTGACGCTGTTTACATCCCCCTCCCCAATCATCTCCACCGGGAGTGGACGATTCGTGCGGCAGAGGCGGGCAAACATATTTTATGCGAGAAACCGCTCGCGTTAACCGAGCAGGAAGCCCGTGAAATGGCGCAAGCCTGTGATGATGCAGGAGTACTGCTTGCTGAGGCCTTTATGTATCGGCATCATCCCCGTTATGACCAGATCAGAGACGTGATCGCCAGCGGCGAAATTGGTGAAATCCGCGGCATTCATAGTACATTTTCTTTTAATAATTCCGGTTCATCGGGCAATGTCAGATTCAAACGTGAATGGGGCGGCGGCGCTCTCTATGATATCGGCTGTTATTCCATTAGTGCAGCGCGTTTGCTGCTCGGCCAGGAACCCTCTGCGGTCACGGTCATTGGCATGTTCTCCCCTGAACATGACCATGTGGACATGATGGCTTCCGGATTGCTCGAATTCAATGACCATGTTGGCGTAACCTTTGACAGCAGCATGTGGGCAGCCTTCCGCAATACGCTGGAGGTGCTTGGATCAGATGGCATTATCGAGGTACCGTCTGCGTTTATCAGCAACCCGGACCGCAGCTCGAACTTCTATGTAACGGCTGGCGGCGAGCGCAGGGAGATTGAAGTACCACAGGTCAATCATTATTCCCTTCAGGGAGATGATATGGCACGGGCAGTACTCCAAGGTAAAGATCTGCGTTTCGCATCTTCCGATGCTGTGGCTAATATGAAGGTACTCGAAGCTTGTCTTCGTTCCGCTGAGGAACGTACACGGATTACACTATAAGCGAGGATGGTGGATAACATGGAATTCATTACGATTGATGGTGCAGGCAAGCAAATCTCCCGATTGATTAAAGGTACCGATTATTTTGTACACGATGCTTACGAAAAAGCGGCTGCAAACATGGATGCCTTTCTGGCGATCGGCGGCAATACCGTGGATACGGCTCACATCTACTGCGGCGGGCAGAGTGAAGAGGTTCTCGGACGCTATATGCAAGAGCGCGGCAATCGTGATCAGGTTGTCATCCTGACCAAAGGTGCCCACCACGATATGAACGGGCCGCGTGTCAATGCCGATGCCATTCGCAGTGATCTTCTTGACAGCCTGGAGCGTCTTCAAACCGACCATGTGGAATTGTACGCACTGCACCGGGATGATCCCAATATCCCTGTTGGTGTAATTCTTGAAGCACTGAATGAGCATATTGAATCTGGCAAAATCGGTGCGATCGGTGCCTCCAACTGGACCTGGCAGCGATTAGAGGAAGCAAACACATATGCGGCTGCCCATGGTCTGAAAGGGTTCACATTCAGCAGCCCGAATCTCAGTCTCGCCAAGGCGAACGAACCGTTCTGGGCAGGCTGTGTGTCGGCAGATGCGGAGACACTTGCCTGGCATGAGCGGACCAAACTTCCATTGTTGTCCTGGTCCTCCCAGGCACGTGGCTTCTTCACTGGTCGGTTCACGCCTGAGGTGCGGGACAACGCCGATCTGGTTCGTGTCTTCTACAGTGACGGCAACTGGGAACGCCTGCATCGCGCCGAGCAGCTCGCCGAATTGAAGAAAACTTCTCCAATTCAGATTGCACTCGCCTATGTTTTAAATCAGCCGTTCCCAACCTGCGCACTGATTGGTGCCCAGAATCAGGCGGAACTGCTATCCTGTGATGAAGGTTCACGGATTACGCTGACTCGTGAGGAGCTGGATTGGCTGGACCTCGGCAGTGATGTGAAACCGGCAGTCGTGTAAAACTATAAGTAGGTGTTCACTAGTCAGCACATGAATAATCACATAAAACAGCTTTTTCAGGGACCACCTCTTCTACATGTAGGGTAAGGTGGTCCTTTTTTTCCCTTTTCACACCAGAAATTTCAATGCAACTACAATATGAACAATTAAAAAAGAGGCAACGACCCAGATGGGATTCTGGATCGTTAGCCCCTTTTTGACCACAAGTTACAAATTCAAAGAGTCTTGTTATCTGAACAGCCTTACCCTGTCATTACAATTTAATGATCTGACCTGTTTTCTCGGATTCGAACGCTGCCAGAATAACTTGCAGGGAACGAAGACCTTCTTCACCGGAAATGGTTGGAGGTGTTTGAGTCACAATGGATTCCACAAATGCATCAATGACACCACTTGGTACTTGTTTCTCGTTGGTAGCCATGGCGCCAACTTTGTACGTTTCAACCGTACCGTTAGTCAGCTCAACGATCACTTCGTCGCCTTCGACTGTTCCGATTTTCATGACGCCATTTTCGCACCATAGAACCGTACTGTTATCCCCAGCTCTGTATTGAGTCCAGCTGGCAACGAGTGTACCGATTGCACCACTCTTCATGCGCAGCAGGCAAGTTGCATTGTCATCGACCTGAGTACCTTCTTTGTGCAGTGTGCTGATGAATCCGGCCACTTCGGACACTTCATCGTTCAGCAAATAACGGATAAAGTCGGACTTGTGCACGCCCAGATCACCCATGGCGCCCATAATGGCTTCTTCCTTACGGAAGAACCAGCTCTCAGCCCCGTCTACGCTCCATGCTTCCGGACCTGGATGACCAAAGGAAGTACGGAAGTTCAGCACTTTACCCAGTTTACCGGAATCCAAAATTTCTTTTGCTTTTACGTGTGGAGGCATCAGACGCTGGTTGTGACCAACCATCAGATACACACCGTTTTTCTTCGCGGCTTCAATCATTTGCTCGCCTTCTTCGGTTGTAACAGCCATCGGCTTTTCAACGAGCACGTGCTTGCCTGCATTCGCAGCAGCAATGGCCATTGGGGCATGCAGATAGTTAGGCGTACACACGCTAACGGCATCCACCGTTTCGTTTGCAAGCAGTTCCTCATAGCTGGAATAAGCTTTACCGCCGTAAGTTTCGGCCATTTTCTCCGCACGCTCCACAATCGGATCGGCAAAAGCGACAAGTTCTACGTTTTCATTAGCAGCGTATTCTGGAATATGTCTGCGTTCAGCAATGGCTCCACAGCCGAAGACAGCAACTTTAATTTTACTCATGGTTTAAAGGTCTCCTTTGACAAATAAATTCAGCATTTTGCATGGATTCAATTCAAATCGCTTCAATTAAAACTGGTTCAGGTAATTCTGTTTCAGCCAGTTATAACTGTTGGCTACGCTTTCAAGTGGAGGATTCTGACATACGTCCTGTTCAACGATCAGCCATTCCACACCTGCACTCGTCGATGCTTCAATTACAGCCGGCAGGTCAACCGAACCTTGTCCCAGTTCCAGTGTTTTCATCTGTCCCTGTTCGTCTTTGCTGAAATCCTTCAGATGCAGAAGAGGCAGACGGCCCGCATATTGATTAATATACTCGATCGGATTTTGTCCCGCAAATTGTACCCAACATACGTCCATCTCAACTTGTACAGCCTCAGGTGTAGTCTCTGCGAACATCGCATCAAACGCGTTTTTGTCGCCCACTTGGCCATGGAATTCGAAGTCATGGTTGTGATAACCAAAGATCAGGCCTTGCTTGGCTGCTTCTGCACCGTATTGTTGCAGTTCAGCGAACAGCTTGGTCCAGCCTTCCGCATTGTCAGGACGATCTTCAGGCATGAGGTAAGGACAAATCATATATTGAGCCCCAATGGTTTTGAGGTAGTCAATTTGTTTTTGCAAATCTTCACGCATCGCGTGCAAGGAAACGTGGCTGCTAAAGCCTTTGAGGCCAAGCTCATCCAGCAATGCTTTCATTTCTTCGGCAGGAATGTCACCATAACCAGCGAATTCCACACCTTCATAACCAAGCTCTGCTACCTTGCGCAATGTTCCACGGAAATCTGCTGCAGTTTCATCACGGAGGGTGAACAATTGCAAACCAATATTAAGTTTTTTCATGAATGATACACCTCTGCTCTCAAATTTGCTTTCATTGCTCTATCTGGTATCATCCTACCTCAAAACAGGCTAGAATGAACATATACAATATCGTCAGAACATGAACTATCTGATCGAATTTTTATTCCAGTATTTTGCATCACTCAAATATCATCCATCAGGGTGCATGCAGGATACGTATATTGGAGGATTGCATCTTTGGAACCAATGGAGACTTCAGTACTGATCTGTGACTACTCTTATCACTACAAGGCATTTAACCACAACATGAAGGGCGAGCTGCAGACTTACCTGTTTCGTTTGCAAACCGAAGGCTCTTGCAAGGTATATGTGCAGGATGAGGAATTTAAGATGACCAGCGGAGATTTGCTTTTATTGAAACCAGGTGATGACTATCATCTCGTGGTCGAAGAACCGCACAAGGAAGGCCGATTATCCAGCGGGGATTATTATTTGTTCTGTGAAGGATCATGGATTGATCAGTGGTGGAAACGAATCCAGCGCCCTACCGTGAACCGCATTGGTCTGGATGATAAGCTGGTCAGCCTCTGGCGTAATCTTTTGCTGGAAAAGCGCCGGGGACCTCTTGAGGAGAACGCGGAGTTAAAAGATGTGCTGCTGCGCGGACTCTGTCTATACATCGACCGGGCTATCAATGAAAATCTTCAGACGGATCGAAGTGTCTCCTCAGCCCTGAAACTGAAGCGTTTCATTGAGGAACACGCAACTGTCACGTTCAAACTCGAAGAGGCCGCTCGTTATGCAGGATTAAGCCTGTCTCGCGCAGTGCGGCTATTCAAGGAGCACTACGGCAAAACCATGATCCAGTACGCCATTGAAATTCGTCTGAATGTGGCTCTGGAACGCATGAAGTACAGTGAGATGACACTGGAGCATATTGCCGAGACATGCGGCTTTGCCAGCTATTCCTATTTCCACCGGGTATTCCGGGCTCACTTCGGGATGTCTCCCTTGGAATATTTGAAGTCCCAGTCTCACCCTTCTTTTGATCTAGAGCGTGTATAATGATCTCAAATCACGAACCCATGACGACCTGTAGACAGGTAACGTTTATGGGTTCTTTACCATTTTTAATGCTCTAAATTTACTCATGACTCCTCTCACATAACCCTGTATAGTTAAAACCATAGCAACTTACAGATTCATACATCATTAGCGGAATTTCCATCAACCTTAATTGGAGCGATACATATGCATGTTCCACGGAAAATACTCATTATTGAAGACGAGCAGGACATTTCACGCATTATAAGAGACTATCTGAACAAAAATCAATACGACGCCGCAGTAGCAGCCACTGGGCAAGATGGATTATACATGATGGACATGCTTCAACCGGACTATATTATTCTGGACATTATGCTTCCGGATATGGACGGTATCGATGTATGTCGTGAAATAAGACGAAGAAATAACATTCCCATTCTCATCCTGAGTGCAAGAGGAAGCGATACGGACAAGGTGCTCGGTTTGGGTTTTGGGGCAGATGATTATATGACCAAACCCTTTTCCCTGAGTGAGCTGCTTGCGCGCATCAATGCCCATTTCAGACGGTATGACAGTCTTGCATCCGAACGTGATGAGGCACATCTCCTTCGTCTGTCCAACCTGGTGATCGACAAAAAAGCGTACAAGGTTACGCTGAGCGGAAATGAAGTTTCACTTTCTGCCAAGGAATTCGAGCTGCTGTACTACCTGGCCAGCCACAAAAATCATGTGTTTTCCAAGTCACAGTTACTGGATGCAGTCTGGGGATATGATGCTTACGGAGATGAAAATACCGTTACGGTATATATTCGAAGACTGAGAGAAAAAATTGAGGCTTCCCCCTCCCATCCAACCGTTTTGAAGACAGTCTGGGGTGTTGGCTACAAATTTAACCATGAATAAGAAAGATGGGAGACGACAACCTGCATGTCATTATTTAATGGGTCCAAACGCTGGCTGACCACTACACTGATTTTGCTTATGCTGCTGCTTGGAAGCAGCCTGACACTTGCGGTGGATCGATTAGTTAACGATACAGGCGAGTCTAATTTATCTATTAATCAGGTCCGACTCAGGGTCAATCCAGTTATGCTTGCTATAGAGCGTAATTATCATCAACTAAACACACCCGAAATTCAGGAAAGCGTTCGTTCCATGGCCAGAGAACAAGGCCTGCGGCTTTCCTTTGCCGGATTGGACGGGACAATCATGCTATCTTCCAACCCATCCTCTGAAGGGCAGCATATTCAACTGGCATCCGCTTTGCATTATGATCTGAACCATGCCGCATATGCCAAGGATGGAGAGGATCTGTTGGATATTGCTTTCCCTGTCATACCTGCTGCTGAGGGAAAGCAGATCGGTAATGCCATTTTTACTATTCCTAAAGCGATGGTTACGGTACAGCCTTCTTCAATGCTTCCCCTTTTGGCTGTAGGCATCTCACTCATTATTGCTCTTATCTTGGGGACTCTCCTGATCTCCATGCATCGCAATCTGCATAAGCGGTTACTGTCTCCTGTAAACATGCTTCAGCATCATGCCGAGTCCATTCTCAAAGGACAATACGATCAACATATTCAATATCAACATGCAGATGAAATAGGCGAACTATATGCCATGTTCGATCTGATGCGTACAGAAATCAAATTTTTGAGTGAACAGCGTATTCAGCAGGAACAGGCACAAAAGGAACTCATCACCAACATTTCTCATGATATCAAAACGCCCATTACAACGATTAAGGCATACATTGAAGCCATAATCGAAGGCATATGTACAGATGAGAAAACACTCATGGAATATATGAGAATCATGCAAACCCACACGGACAAAACAGCCCAGCTGGTTGAGGATCTGTTAATCCATGCGCTTCAAGAGCTAGGTCAGATATCCGTGGAGCCGCGCGAAGTTTATAGTGGTCCCGTCTTCGAAGCCATGCTTGAATCGTTTGGACATGCTGTCAAAATTAAAGGCCTAACGTATGAAACACCAGATTCCGTCCCAAATGTATTAGTCCGTATGGATACGACAAGGATCGAGCAAGTTCTGTCCAATCTCATATCCAATGCACTGAAAAACACCCGTCCCGGAGATGTCATTCGTGTCCTTACAGAGCTGGATGCGGATCAGTTCATTGTAAAGATCGCGGATACCGGCCAGGGAATACAGCTACAGGATATGCCTTTTGTATTCGAACGATATTTCCGGGGACAGGCGTCTCCTGTGTACAGTCGTGTGCAGGATGGCGCAGGCCTCGGCTTATCCATTTGCAAAAATATTGTGGAGGCACACGGTGGACGTATTTCCTTCTCAAGCAAAGAGGGGCAGGGAACCATCTTTCAATTCCGTCTGCCGATCTGCTAAGTTTTCCATAAACCGTTCAAGCTGACATCTGGCCCTGTAATACTTTATTCATAATTTGATAAGACTTCCTCAACATGACCCCGCTAGAATAAATCGTATACTGCACCTGAGGGAGTGATCTGCTTGACCAAAACAACCATTATTCGTGCTCATAACCTATGCAAAACATACAGCACTGGCCCAGAGCAATATCATGCCATACGCAATGTGGATCTCGATATCTATGAAGAAGACTTCACGGTCATTATGGGCAATTCCGGCTCGGGAAAATCAACCCTGCTCTATCTGCTGAGTGGTCTGGATCATGTGACTGCCGGTGAGGTTTATTTTTACGATCAACGGATTGATGCTTACAGCGAACGGGAAATGTCCGATTTCCGCACTCGCCGTATTGGTTATATCTATCAGAGCATCAATCTGGTACCGGATCTCTCCATCAAAGAGAACATTGAATTGCCGGGATACATTGCCGGAACCAAAAAGAAAGAAATTCAAATCCGGGCCGCCCAACTGATGAAAGCCCTGGATATTGACGGACTGAGCAGCCGTCTCCCCTCCCAAACTTCAGGAGGTCAGCAGCAAAGAGCCGCCATTGCACGTGCTTTGATCAATACACCGGATGTTCTCTTCGCCGATGAACCCACGGGCAGCCTGAACTATGAGCACGGTCAGGCTGTTCTCGACATCCTGACGGACATTAACCGAAAAGGGCAGTCCGTTGTCATGGTTACGCATGATATTCAGGCTGCCTGCCGTGCCGATCGCCTTATCTTGATCCGGGACGGCAAGGTTGGAGGCGTTCTCGAATTTGATAAATATAATGAACATCAGATGCATGACCGTGAAGCCATCATATTTGCGTTTGTATCGGGGAAGGAGTAGCGATGGCTGTCATGTTGAAACTTAGCCTCTCCTACCTGAGCAGAAGCAAAATACAAAATGGTTTTATCGCTCTGCTCATTCTTCTATCCACGCTCCTCGTGTCTACGGCGGTCATGATCCTGGCCAACACGGGTAACCAGTTTAGGGATATGCACAACCGCACCAATGGATCGCATCAAATTCTGACCTTTGAAAAAGGTCTGAATGATCCGCAGGCTGTGCACGACTGGTGGGCTTCCCAGGATGGCATTGAAGTGTCCTCATTGCTAACGTATCGCACGTTAGCAGGGATTGTTTTTAATGGCATGGATATCCCTAATATTTACCTCTACATGATAAGTACCCCTTCTCCTCCATGGGTTGTGGATGAACTTATTTTCTCCAAGGGAACACCTGAAGCTGCTCCGAAACAAGGTTCGGTCTGGATTCCAACATCCATGGCCAATGCCTACGATATATCGGTAGGAGACACAGTTGGTTTCAAAACCGGGGCCGCTGCCTTGAAAATGAAAGTGTCCGCCATTGTCGTCGATGTGCCTTATGGAGCACCATTTACCAATACAGCACGGGTCTGGATGAATCCCTTGGATTACCACCATGATGTCCAGTCACTTGCGGGAACCGATCATCACATGATGGGAATCCATTTCGACGATTACAGTTCGAATTCAAGGTATTGGGAACGTTACACACTTGAGGCAGGCGGACCATTTCTGGAAACCAAGATGGAGTTTGAGGGCATTTCCTCTTTTTATCTGATCATTAACCAGATCGTTGGATTCATCATGATTTTCCTAGGGGTTGTCATGCTCGCCATTGCTCTTATTACGATAGGATTCACGATTTCGGATGCCATTCTGGCCAACTACAAAACGATTGGCATACTCAAATCATTGGGATTAACCTCAGCCAAAACGATCGGCACCTATGTGATTCAATATTCATTGCTTTCCTTCACAGCCATTATTCCAGGGCTCGCATTCAGTATATGGGCATCCAAATTCATCATTAACATTTCTGTGTCTTCTCTTCGCGTGGGTAATAGTGACATGTCGGTCGAAGGAATAGGCTCGGCCATGCTGGTGGGCGTATTTCTGTTCGTATTGATCCTACTGTTCGTTGTGCTGTATGCCAGAAAAGCACGACAGATCCAGCCAGTGCAGGCCATCCGTTATGGCATGTCGGAGACGGACCATACCCGGTTGGCACGCAGAATGAATTCCCCGCTGACAAGCTTAATCGGGTTTACACGGCTGCCTGTAGCTGCAGTTCTCGGATTCCGCCATTTGTTGAAAAACACTAAAAGTTCCATTCTCATGCTTCTGCTGACGACCATTGCCTCATCCGTACTGGTTTTGGGATATGTTCTGTTAACCAGTATCACCGGAATTGTTCAGACATCTCCCAAATGGGGCTATGACAATGCCAACATTGCCGCTGTAGTTGTGAACAAGAGCACCTTTCCCAAAGACGAACTAAAGCAAAGGTTACAAGAAGATTCAAGAATTAAAAATGTGGGCTGGCAAGGAAACATCACGGGTGTACTTCATCCAGATTCTTCTGCTGATATGCAGGGGCAATCTACCAGCTTAGCTCTAAGTGTACTGGATGGAAGCTATCAGGAACTTGGATTTGAAACACTGCAGGGGAGAAATCCACAACAGGAAAATGAAATTGCCATCGGGGTAAGTGTAGCGAGAACATTAAACAAAGAGCCGGGTGACTTCTTGGAACTTTATATTGAGGGAGAAAAGCGCACATTCCTCATCACAGGCATCTATCAAGCCATCGCCAACATGTCTATCTCGGGGCGGATTACGACGGCGGCCATGAGCGCCATACATCCGAATTTTGGTGACTTTGATGCTGTATTCATTAATCTGAATGATCCCATGCAAGCCAATCAGGTCGCCGAGGAATTAAATGACCAATTTAAAGATTCCGCTTCGGTCGTAACTCAGAAGACACTGCTTGATTCGGTCTACGCAGAAGCGGCAGCCGTCCTGACCTACCCCATGAGCCTAATCGGGCTGCTATTCCTTCTGGTTACATTTATTATCATCTTCAGTACCTGCCGGATCAGTATCCGCAAAGAAAGCAGAACCTACGGAATTTACCAATCGATTGGTATGACATCCCGGCGTATTCGAGTGTCCGTTGCAATGGGAGTGGCAGCCCTTTCTGCCATTGGTGCTATACTTGGAATCCTGGTAGGAGTGTATTTGCTGCCTATTCTACTTGAAATGGTCCTTGCGGGTTACGGTATTGTTCAGCTTCCCCTTATTCTCCATTGGGGTGGAATTGGTCAATTCGCTTGCATAGGCATGATTGCAGCAGCCCTTGGCTCCTGGTTCTCTTCCCGTGTGATTCATGAAACATCGCCACGTATGCTGGTTATTGAATAACATTGACAATATGCAAAAAAAACAGCCTTTTGGGGTCCTTTAAGGATCCAAAGAGGCTGTCTTTTTGTCCTGATATTACTCTGTCGATGATCCTTGGTTCTTGATTTTGATTTTGATATCATAGGTAATCGGGATTTCACTGAATGTTTTATCCCAATCCGATTTAACCTTCTTCCATACTTTTGGATATTTAATGCGCAATTTCTCGCCAAACCCGCCAACATCCACCTTGTACTTATGCTGAATTTTATCTAGCGCCTGTTTTACCTGCTGTTCAGCGATTTTTTTAAAATCATTCTCCAATTTGTGAATGTATTCTTCGTCTCCCTCTACTTCGGGAACAGCCCAATCTTCCATAAACCAACCTTCCGATTCCACCTTGACATGAAAAGAGATCTCGTCCCCATGGACTGTAGGAATAATTTTGCCTTTGGTATGCTTAATTTCATATACAATCGTACTCCCGGTTCGTTCCTCATATGTTTTTAATACGCCTCCCTTAGGCCTTTCCTGAATCCACGACAATCCTTCGAGATCTACTTGGCTTAACGTTCCAATAAGGCGTTTACTCTTCGAGTCATATATCCCAGCCCCTGAAAATTTATGTTCTCCTTTATATGAGATCACGTTCTGAAGGAGAAAGCTTCGGCCCGACTGCATGGTTGCGTCCAGCTTGGCCAGTGACACGGCAGGCATGATTTTGTTGGACAAGTACGAATTGTCTACAAGACCTGTCAGGTAAAATGCCGGGATTTCACTGGGATCATTGGAGTGTAATGCATCAATGGCTTTTCCATCACTCACGACGACCAGGCAGCTTGGCCGGATATCGTTATCACGTAATACAAAATCAAGTAATTGTTCCAACCTGTATTTCCGCGAAACTTCCTGCGAAACGACGATAACTTTCAAGTGATGCCCGATAAGGGGGCGATCTCTTCGGAGTGCAAACTGACGAAAAATTTCTAATAGAGAATCCCCCGTCAATTGTTCATTGAAATAGGATTTCCCGGATGCCGGAGAACCTTGTTGGCTATTTGGCTTAGAGGAATCCTTAGGTACAATTTGCACAGTGGCGGTTATATTATCCTCTTTGGGATAATGACCCCCATGGGCGTTTACATCCTTTTCAAATTCGGTTTGCTCGGCGATATCAATCCCCAGCGCCACATAGACGCCCAGATCCTCGATCTCTTTGCTGCTCCAGCATCCGGTTTGCGTAAACAGCATACATAACGATAAAGAAAACAGCATTAATTTCTTCCAAGGTATACTCATTGCTTCCCGCCTCCCTTCTTGCGAACAAGACTTATCAGCAATAAAAGGGTTGGAAGGATTCCAAATAGATAAATGGATGCTTTCCCCACAAAATCTCCTAATGCGAAAGTCTCGTTTACATCGTTTGGAAGAAAGGCAACAAGATAAATAAAAGAAACTAATATAAACATGACTCCCAGTATTTCCTTTCGTTTGAACAATTGAGCGCATCCTATGGAAGCGGCGTACAGTGTAATGGTGAAAGTAGAGAAGATCTGCATAATCCAGATTACCAGCAGTAACGATTCGAACCGTTCAAATATCAATCCCTGGATCTCAAAACTTCGCATTAAATCGAGTGTAGGCCACGTTCTGGTCTTCATCCCATTAATGGACAAGCTGCCCACAACCATAACGACCGTAACCAGATATATCAACGTAGGAATAGCTGTTCCCCAAATAATCGCCTTATTTCCCTTTTCGGGACTCTTCATATACGCCATGATGACAAACATGATTTCATAGCCTGTAAACGCGAGAAGCGAAGGCTTCAATCCTTTTATAACCGGCATAAACCCATCGCCAAGCACAGGTCTCAGATTGTTAATTTCAAATACTTTGCTGCTAAGCAGGATAGCTATGACAAAGATAACAATTGTGATGGGCAGAATAATCTCAAACAACCGGACGATCGCATTCAGACCGCCCGATATGAGGTAGATCCCAATCCACATAAACCCCATCACAATCGCCCATGTCGGCGTACGCTCGAGCAGATATAAATTGGTCACCTCCGCCAAAACCCTTACTTCAAATGCAGAGATAATGAGAAAGAACAGGATGATCGCCATACTGAACAACAAGGCAATCCACTTGCCGGTAATTTCCGGGACAAACTGGAACACCGTTTTTCCCGGAAATCTCCGGCATAATAGGACCATCATAAAACCAATGAGCATGATAACCAAACCCGAGATCATAATGGAAATCCAGACATCAGGTGTATCCACTGCTTCCACGGTTGTCCGCGGCAAGGTCAGGATGCCTGCTCCCAGCATGTAGTTGATGATCAAGATCGCAGCCTGAGTTGTTGTTATGGGCGTGTAGGAAGACTTCATCGGTTTCACCTCTTCATCAGTTTCATAGCCTTGTCCTTATTACTTGCGATCCTGATCTTTGGGTTTCATCATTAAAGGTCGTTTCTTCATCATGTTCATTGGTGCCCTGATCAGAAAGTCCTTCCAGTCCGACAATCTGTAAGGAACACTCGGGCTGACATATGGTACGCCAAAGCTCTGTAACCGTGCAAGATGACTGCATAGTAGCAGGATAAACAAAACGACCCCGTACAAGCCAAGTACAGCCGCACTAAACATGCCGATGAAACGCAGAATCCGCAGCGTAATCCCTGCGCTGTACGTCGGAATGGAGAATGACGAAATTGCCGTAACTGCAACGACAATAACCAGAAACGGACTGACAATCCCTGCCTGTACAGCCGCATCCCCAATAATGAGACCACCGACGATCCCCATCGCAGGTCCAATCGGTTTCGGCAAACGTATGCCGGCTTCACGCAAAATCTCAATGGCCGTCTCCATAATGAGGGCTTCAATAATGGAGGGAAACGGTACTCCTTTTCGCGTCTCAATAATCGTCAAAGCCAGTTTGGTCGGAATGAGACCGGGATGAAAGGAGATAAACGAGATATACAGGGCAGGCGCAAGAAGTGCAATCATGGCCGCCAAAAAACGAAGCATGCGGAGAAAGGTACCCGGAATCCATCGCTCATAATAATCTTCAGGTGATTGCAGCAGCATGCTGAAGGTTGTCGGTACAATCAAGGCAAAGGGTGTACCATCAAGCAATATGGCAACGCGGCCTTCAAGTAATGCGCTAATAACGCGGTCCGGTCTCTCGGTATTTTGCACCTGTTGAAAAGGACTCAGTTGATCATCCTCAATAAGCTGCTCTACATACCCTGATTCCAACATGGCGTCCATATCCAACTTTTCGATTCGCTTTTGTACTTCAGCTACAATCTCGGGGTTAGCGATATCCTGTATGTAGGCAATTACCAGATCCTTTTTAATGCGTTTACCTACTTCATATTTCTTTATGAACAGGCTCTGGTTACTTCCATATCGCCGTAGTACCCCCGTATTATCACTGAGACTTTCCGTAAAACCAATTCGCGGACCACGGAGCAGGGCTTCAGACAACGGCTCTTCAACGCTGCGTTGTTTCCCTTTCGCTGACCCAATCAGGAGGGCTCCTGGCATCCCTTCCATAATCAGAGCATTTTTCCCGGAGAGCACAGCCAGAGCAAGTTCCTGCAATGATTCGGTTTCCTCTACCTGACTGACAGGCAGCAAATGATTTTTCAGATATCCCTTAAGCAGGTGAGCATTATCCGGATGCATGAATGCATCCTGTTTCTGTCCAGGTACCCCTCTAAGCATTAGCGGCTTAATCAAATGATTATCAAGCATCTCCTGATCTACCAGACCATCGACATACATGACAGCAGCAGGTGTATCCGTACCATAGATGTTGAACTCCCGGATGTGTACATCGGCATTCTGACCAAAGGTTTCTCTTGAACTAATCAGATCTGTAGCATAGTTTCCGGTAAGTTTAATATTTGCATATTCTCCGGTTTCGCTTCCCTGTGCTTGGTCGGCACCATTGGATGAGGAAGAAGCGGCCCCTTGCTTCTGCTGAGAATCGGGTTTGCTGAATGTTCCTCTTTTGATCGAGGATCGAATCCATCGGCTTGCTTTTAATATCGCAAGTGGGATACTGAACACTAAAAAAGCTTGCATCCACATGGACCATTCAGGCACGTACGATAAAATTTTGGACCACATCATCCTCACCCCAACATTTCTCTATGCTGTATACTTGCAGGTATTCCTGAGTATTCTTTCCCCGATTGTTCACAATAATTCCCGTTTTTTTGGCGTAATAAAAAGCAGGTCCCTGTTCAGGGAACCTGCTCTTCGTTAGATCGTTAGTGGTCGTTTATAGAGAGTGAATTATCTATTAAACAATCTTCGTTACTTGCTGAGCTTTGGCATCAAGCAGCTGTGCTGACGCAGCAATGGTTGTAAAATCATTCAATGCTCTCTCAATTTGCTGCTGGCTCTGTTCAACATATTCGTCAACTTTCTGTGTTCCCCCGGTAATGTTCTTCATCTCTTTCGTTATACCATTCACACTGTCCCGGATTTCATTTATGGAGTTCTCCACCATGCTCGACAGCTTTTTGACTTCCTTGGCTACCACATCGAACCCACGTCCATATTCGCCCGCATGTGCCGCTTCAATGGCAGCATTCAGCGCCAAAAGCTGTGTCTGTGACGCTATCTCCCGAATGGTATTGACGACACCCTGGATGGAACCTGCCTGCTCCTGCAGATGGGTCAGTGTAGCCCGGTTATGGGCAGATACTTCTGAAATTTGCGTAATGCTGGACATCAGCTCCTGACTGCGTTCTATACCGATATCAGCATGCTCATTCAGTTCATGTGACATCGTTTTCAATTCATGGACCACAGCCGAAATATTTCGCTGACGGCTTGTAATGTTTGTAGCAATTTTGGAGACTCCGAGCACCCTCTGGTTGAATTCATCATAGACAGGCATATACGTGGCTTCGAGCCAGACCGAATTGCCTTTTGCATCCTTGCGTTCGATCTTGTCCTGGAAGCTTACCCCGTTAAAAATGCTCTGCCAGAACAGCTCATAATCCGTGCTGTTCGCAAATTCAGCAAAGCACAATTGCCGATGATGCATCCCGTACATTTCGTCTACCTGGTACCCCATCGTACTCGCAAAAACTTCATTAACGTAGGTCACTCGCTTGTCCAGATCGAAACGAATGATCGCCAGATTTTTTTCCATGGCCTTAATAACCAACTCATCAGTGACAGCGTCTTTCTTCTCCAACTCTAATGTAAGCACCTGATTTCCCCCCACACTTCAATGCATAATAGATTATTACAAAATCAAATATCCAAAAAATAGACACCAGGCTCCCCAACCGTTATGTACATGTCTAAATAAAGTTCTGAAAGCTTCTACTATTGATACCCCAATTCGGGACATTTGGATCACTTCCATCTGGTTTTTTCAAAAAAAAGTTCGCCTAACAATCTTTTGACCTACACGAAAAAGAACCGTTCCATCAGGACGGTCCTTTCACTATTATAATTTTAAGATCCGAATTCATTATTCACGTCTATGTTAAAGCTATGTCCTGCTTACTGGAGGGGTCCAGCGCTTCGCCTCACTGTCGTTGGGATACTGGATGCCTGCAGGGTAAGAGATCAGCTCGATCAGCATGCCTCACGGTGATCGCCCATACACGAACTGATTGCCATCTCCGCTTTCAGGGTCAGGGTTAGATTCTCCTCTGTATCCAGAATCAGCCGCGAGGCAGCTTGTCCGCGTACCTGCTGCGCAGTTCAGCGAGCCGCTCGAGCTTGGATAAAGCCAGCTCCTTCTGCAGCAATCCCACAGCCAGCACCAGCTGCTCCATAAGCAGAAGCGGAGTAACCATCGAGTGGAATTCACCCAGCTCCCCCCGGCTTACATAGAAGGACAACTCTGTGGCCAGTCCATATAACAGATCCTCCCGGTCTGTCACGAGCACAGCCTTGCTGCTTACTTCCTTCGCATAATCCAGTATGACCTCCGCCTCAGGCAGCAGACGGGTGAAACTCATCAGTAAAACCATATCCTCCTGCTGCATGTGCATCAGAGATTCAAGCAGTTCATGTCCGCTCCCGGCAAGATGGATGACTGTTAATCCGAATCTGGATAACCGGAATGACAGCAGCTCCGCCAAACCAGCTGAAGGTCCCGGAGCATAAAGATATACTCTTCTTGCTTCAGCGAGGATGGAAGCTGCATGCTCCAGATCTCCCTGTTTCATATGTGATAAGGTCTCCTGCAGATGGGACACCGAGGCTTCCAGCAATTGCACAGGCAAGCTGCTCGTGTCCATGCGGGATATCGTTTTATTTAACTTGAGTGCAGGTGTGGTGTCTTCGGAAGTGCGCAGCCGTATTTTGAACGCTTTGGCATTGTCATACCCAACGGCGCGCCAAAAGCGGGAAACCGTTGCTATGCTGACGCCTAGCCTATCGGCAACCTCCTGCTCTGTCATGAACAATATCTCTTCAGGGTTGCGTTCTACAAAATCGGCAATTTTCAGATGACCAGGTGACAGCTGCTCTTTCTGGGCAAATAAATTCATTCCGGATACACTCCTTTTCTCGCTCTGCTATCAGTATAACAGCTGACTCGGGCTCTAGTGGTTTATGTATGTAATAAATTTTTCATTTTAATTTTATTTTGTAATAAATATTACATCTGATTTACAAATGTCTCCCTTTGCGTTAATACTCTGCCCCTAGACTGTGGCTATGCTCAACAACATTCAGGGAGGTATGTATCGATGAAGAAGATGACTGAGCGTTATACGCTGACGTCTTCACAGAAAATGATGGTGTTTGTGCTTTCCATGTCACTGTACGGCTTGTCCAACATGTTCACCGAGCTCATTCCCAAGCTTCAGCTTGGACCGATTGAATTGTCCGTTGAATATTTTGCTTTTATTCCACTGACACTCTGCATTTTGTTCCATCCCATGATTGCTGCCCTTGGGGCCGCACTTGGAGAAGTGATTTTCGGTGAGCTGATGCTGGGGCAATTCGGCGGGCTCGGTGAACTGGAGAAATTCATTACCTTTTCCTTCGCCATGTATGTCGCAGGCCGCATGGTCAGTGATCCGCGCAATCGCAGACAGGTCGGCGTGGCCGCCATGACTGGGGTTATCATCCATCAGTTTCTAAGTTCATTGGTCGATATCGGAAAAGTATGGATTGGTGTGGAAGAGCTCGAAGCCGTTCCTGGGCTTGCCGAGAGTGTTGTGCTGATCGAAGGGGTTGGTTTCCTGAATGACGTATTGTTCTCGGGTATCCTGTTCGCTCTGCTGCCTACCTTGTACCTCGTTCCACTTCTCTATGGCAAAATCGAACCGCTGCTGGGCATAAAGCCTCGTAATCCTGGCATGAAATATGAAGGGGCTGGTTTTTTCCGTCCGAAACTGATTCTGATCGGTCTGCTGCTGCTCGCACTGGCCTTTGGCGCAGAATCCCTGTCCGAGATGGACATCAACTTCGCGGTATGGGAAACGGATTATGCCGATCAATATGGTTCCACATCGATCTGGATCAGTATCGGAGCCGCTGCATTGATTGCAGCAGTCACCCTGTTGATCATGCGGGCCAAACGGAGCAAAAACAAAACGGCACCAGGTACGGAGAACCGCCCTTATGCCTAATATACATTCTTCTCAGTCAGCTTCTTCATCGGATTCCGCTATTGCTATTCATAACGTTACTTTTACCTATCCGGGTTCGGAAGAACCTGTTCTGAACGGAGCATCACTTGAGCTTGCCCGTGGAAGCTTCACAGCCATTATCGGAGGCAATGGATGCGGCAAGTCAACGATGTGCAAATTGTTCAACGGCCTCATTCCTCAGTTCTACACGGGAGACTTCACGGGTGAAGTCCATGTGCTCGGTGTCCCAGTGGCAGGACAAAGTGTTGCAGACTTATCCAGAAAAATCGGCTATGTCTATCAGGATTTTGATAATCAGCTGGTGCGTCCAACCGTACTGGATGAAGCATGCTTTGCCCCACTGAATTACGGGCTCGCCAACTATAAGGAGCTGGGTGAACGTGCGCTGGCGATGTGTGGTCTGGACTCCATCCATAATCGGTACATCTGGGAATTGAGCGGCGGCCAGAAGCACCTGCTCGCGCTGGCTGGCGCACTATCGCTGGACCCGGATATTCTCATCGTGGACGAACCTGTCTCACAACTGGATCCACAACATGCCAGACTGATCTATGAATGCCTGTCTCGCTTGCACGCAGAGCATGGCAAGACCATTATTGTCATCGAGCATCATACCGAATTTATCGCCGACTTCTGTGCGAATGTGGTCCTGATGGACAAAGGAAGTGTGCTGTGGAACCTGCCAGTCCAAGAAGGGTTGAATCGGATCGCAGATCTGGAGCGAATGGGTATCCAGCCTCCTGAGGTGACCCGTGCAGCCATTCAGGCTGCACAATCATTCACAAGATCCCCCTCCAAACCTCTGGAGGATAGTCAGCTCTTCCCCACCACGGTGGAGGAAGCAGCCGTTTATTTTAAGGAACAACACCCTGCTGCGATATCAGCACTACTGGTACAGGGTAGACCACCCAAAGTCGCGGAGAACATGGTCCAGTCACGTTCTGAACACGAGAATGCCAATTCTCTTCCGATTGTTCAATTCAAGGATACACGTCTGCGGTACAGGGGGCTTGGCAAAAAGGAGCATGAAGTCATTCGTGGGGTTAACTTTTCACTCCATGAAGGAGAACGAATCGCCCTGGTCGGCAACAACGGAGCGGGCAAGTCCTCACTCCTCAGACTCATGGCCGCCATCAGTCTGCCTCAGGAAGGCAGTGTCAGCGTGCTTGGAGAAGTTACGCATCGTTCATCATTGGAACAGCTGGCAGGCCGGGTCGCCTATATTTTTCAGCATTCGGCCGAGATGTTTATCGAAGACAGTGTCCGCAAAGAAGTTTCGTACTTCCTGAGAACCCGCCGCATCCAGGGAGCGGATGAGCAAATCACACATGTGCTGGATCGTTTCCGTCTTACGCCGCTGCAGGAACGGGACGCCCGACTCCTCAGCGGTGGACAACAGCGGCGAGTCACTCTTGCGATCGGTGCAGCCATGAAACCTGCCCTTATGCTGCTCGATGAGCCTACTGCCAATCTGGATCTGGCCACCCGGGAAGAATTGATCGGAGTATTGGATGAACTGGATCAGCATGTGCGAACAACCGTGATTGCAACCCATGATATGCAGCTGGTTACCCAATGGGCCAGTCGTGTCATCGTGCTTCACAATGGACGAGTTGAAGCCGATGGATCACCTGCCGAGGTGTTTGCCGATGAACCGCTTCTGCGTCGCTCCGGACTTGCGCTAACTCAGATGATGGAACTTTCGCATCGCTTGGGTCTGTCTGCACTATGTCCAACACCCGAGATTTTTGTTGAGAACCTTCGGAGTCTCTCGTTTACCAAGGAGGATGACATTCATGCAGCTTGTCCGCAACTGGTTTGACAAAATATCGATTGAACGCATTCAGCTGGAGCTGATGAATACCGTGTACGGCAGCGGTCATGCGAGCCTGTCACGAATTGACCCCCGTGTCATGCTGATCTGGTACCTCTTCTTTGCCATCGTGCCCTGGTTTATTCATAACGGTACGGTGCTGCTTGGCATGTTTCTGCTCATGGTCACCACGACTATTTTGTCCCGGGCTGCTCCCTTCATTATCATCATTCTATGTCTGGGGCTGATCGGTCAGGTGGGCTGGATGTTTATTATTTCGCTGTTCTTCGGAGGCAACCTGGAATCCGCCTTCCCCTTGCTGCTGCTGACCCTGAAGCTGTCGATCGTCTCGCTGGCAAGCATCACTGTCTTTTCCGGCATGGACCCGGAACGGATTGGGGATGGATTACTGGCACTCGGAATGCCTGCGGCATTCTCATTCAGCCTTTCGTATGCGTACCGCATTCTGCCTGTGCTGTTTGGTGAATTCCGCAACATTATGCTGTCCTACAGACTGCGGGGTCAGGTTCCTTCCAGACCTGGCTGGCTCTACTGGCGGCTCGTTGTCTATTATATGAAACTGTTTGTTGTGTCCTTCTTCCCGTTAATGCTGGCTACGGCCAAACGTTCCCGCACCACCGTTGAAGCACTGGAAACCCGTGGTTTCTCTTACGGGATGAAGCATCCTGAGTCCAAACGGCTGAAGCTGGCCCATCTGAAGATCACTTCGCGTGACATCGGTTTTCTTGCCGGGTCAGCCATCTATGCGGCTCTGCTGTTCTGGCTGGGCGGACATTATGAAATTTTGTAATTCATATACTTAACCATTCATGGAATAAAAGGAGTGTCTCATATGCGTATTGATCTTCATACCCACGGCAAATTATCCAAAAACTCTGATTTCTCCGTCGATTACTTCACCGAAATGGTCACCGAGGCCAAAGCCAGCGGACTGGACGCCCTCGCGCTTACCGAACATTTCAATACTCGGCACTTCTACGATGTCTATGAAACACTGGATCGCCTCTACCCTTACAACGGGGAATATTATGATGCGGACGGACTGCGCATTTTTTCCGGGATGGAAGTGGATATTCAGGAGACAGGACATATTTTGCTGATGGGTCAAAAAGAACATATCCTCGCCGTTCGTGCCCGCCTGGAAAATTATACATCCAAGGGGTCCTTCATCCCCTTTGCCGAGCTGCTTGATCTGGCAGAAGCCTGGCCCCTGCTCAAAATTGGTGCACACCCCTTCAGGGAATCCACTCCCCTGTATGAGCTGGACCGCGATCTGCTTGCACGTTTGGATGCTTTCGACTTGAACGCCAAGGATATGTACAAATCCGGCATCCAGACCTGCCGAACTCAGGTTGAATCGTTCGCCCAGTCTCTTGGCAAACCCGTAACAGCTGGAAGCGACACACACCAATGTCTGCAATACGGCAGTGTCTTCAATGTTCTGGATCGCCCGTGTGCATCGGTTGCCGAACTCAAAGAGCTAATCCTTGCCGGAAGCTACAATATTGAAATCTCCCCCGATCTTCCTCTCCGCGTGAAAGCTTCGGTGATGCTGAAAAAAGTGATGAAACGTCTTGCCAAGCTCGAGGCCGCCAGCTTACAGGAAGTGTAGTCAATTGCATGATACGATTAAATGAATTGGGCCTGCAGGAAGTGTCCTGCAGGTCCTTTTTTATGTTTCAAAATGTAAGTCCTCCGTGTATTGTAAGATCCTCCGCCGCTAATACCATCTACTTAATTCAGCTACCATCACAGGATTAATAAGTTCATCGCCGATCTTTTTCACTTTTATTCTGAACCGGAACGATTACGATGATTTTATCACTTATATTACTCGCGAGTAACATGAGCCTAAAATGATGAACATTCCTATTTATCGATGAAGTACATGAATGAACCCAAACAACAGGAGGTACACAAACATGAGTCATCCTTATACGAAGCTGTTTACCCCATTCCACATCGGAAACATGGAAGTGAAGAATCGAATTGTCATGTCCCCCATGGGTACAAACTCTGCCGGCCCCGACGGCCGGATCTCCCTTGAAGAGATTGATTACTATGAAGAACGTGCCAAAGGGGGTACAGGCATGATCATTCTAGGTGCACAATTTCTGACAGAAGATTTGGCTCAAGGCGTACTGGAAGGCATCGTCGAAAAGGATTATGTCGTTCCAATGCTCACGGACCTGGTAGATACGGTGCAGCGCTATGGCACCCGAATCATCGCTCAGTTAAGCTGCGGCACCGGACGTAATGCGCTGCCAGACCGTTCGGGCAAGCCTCCGGTATCAGCCTCAGCCATCCCTGCCATCTACAATCCGGAGGTTTTATGCCATCCTCTCACAGTGGAGGAAATTCAGACGATCATGGATCAATTTGCCGATTCGGCATCCAGATTGAAACGGGCGGGCTTCGATGGGATCGAGATTCACGCCCATGCCGGTTATCTGATTGACCAGTTCATGTCCCCGATCTGGAACAAACGTGAGGATGAGTACGGAGGCAGTACCGAGAAGCGGCGGTTCGCCGTTGAGATTGTACAGGCGATTCGCAAGGCAGTAGGTCCCAATATGCCTATTCTGTTCCGAATCGCACTGGATCATCGCTTCGAAGGCGGTCGTACTGTTGAAGACAGTCTGGAGATGCTTCAGATTCTTGAACGGGCTGGTGTGGACGCCATTGATATCGATGCAGGCTCCTACGAGAGAATCGATTATATTTTCCCGCCAGCCTATCTGGGTGATGCCTGTATGGATTACATGTGTGGACCTGCACGACAAGTGGTCAACATTCCGATCCTGAACTCGGGCAGTCATACTCCGGAGAGTGCAGTCCGGTTAATTGAATCCGGAGATGCCGACTTTGTCATGTTTGGTCGTGCGCTCATTGCCGATGCCGAGCTTCCGAACAAGCTGCGCGATGATATGCGGGAGGATATTCGTCCATGTATCCGGTGTAACGAGGAATGCATCGGTCGCATTATTGAACGCAATACCAAGATCAGCTGTGCGGTCAACATTCAGGCTGCGAACGAGAAACGCTTCACCATCGAGCCGGCAGAGACACCCAAGAACATCGTTGTTGTAGGTGGGGGTCCATCCGGACTGGAAGCAGCTCGTGTTGCCGCACTCAAAGGGCATAGCGTTACTCTGTATGAAAAAGAGGCAGCAATTGGCGGACAGGTGACCAGTGCGGCTACGCCGGAATTCAAAGGCCAGCTGCGTGCCTTGATTGGCTGGTATGAACGGCAGTTACAGCAGCTTCATGTGCAAGTACAGCTCAATCATGAGATCACACCGGATGATCCGGCACTCCAGGCGGCAGATCATATTTTCATTGGGGCAGGGGCAGTCCCTCTCATCCCGCCTATCCCAGGAATTGATAATGATAACGTCGTTGGGGCCATTGAGGCTCATTTGCAGAAGGAGCTTGTTCGCGGCGAACAGATCGTCATTACAGGCGGCGGCTTAACAGGTTGTGATCTGGGGCTTGAGCTGGCCATGGAAGGCAAAAAAGTCACCATCGTGGAGATGCGTCCGGAAGCGGGACAGGACGTGATGTACATTAACCGTGCAGCTCTGATGCCCATGCTGGATAGCTACGGGGTTACGATACTCGGGGGTCACAAGGTTCTTTCCTTTGAAGCAAATGGCTTATATGCAGAGAAGGGCGATGGTACCAAGGTATTCATTGAGGCTGAGACCATTATTAATGCGTTCGGGATGAAGAAAAATACAACGATAGCCGAACTGATCCGGGCCAAGTTTGAATCCAAAACAAGCCTTATAGGAGATTGCGTTAACATTGGCAAAGTAGGTACTGCCATTCGCTCTGGCTTTTATGCTGCGAGTGCGATCTAAAGGAAGCTCTAAAAGAGCCAGACTTCGATAATACGGAGTCTGGCTCTTTTTCTACCAATGATATAACGTAACGTAAAATACGACCGATCAACGTCATTGGGTAACGATATCTCGCTGCTTGCATAAAATATTAATCCCGATGCTGCGTATCCAATATACCGTAGAAAAAGAGATCTTGCGTGATCCGGGCCAGCTGTGATGGCGTCTCATTTCCAGGCAACAGCTTAATCAGTGTTAACCGCTCCACAATGGCCAGCAGACATTCAGCGAAGAAGACCGTGTCGAGATCATGCCGATAATATCCGGCTTGTTGTTCTGCAATCAGATTCTGTTCCATCAGTCCGGCAATCTCGGCCTTGATTCTCACAGACTCCGCGGACTGGTACAGTCCTATTCGGGTCAGCGCCGGATTTTCTCCAAGATACCGGTAGATCTGTCCCAATGATTCCACAACAGCTTCCTTGAGATCATCCCTGTTCTTTCCTGGCTGGATATGACTATTACGAACCACCTGACTTAATCCAGTCCGAAAACCATCGACCAGCTCTGCAAAAGCAGCCTCTTTGCTCTCAAAATACAGATAGAATGCAGGCTGTGTCACCCCCGCACGGGCAACGATGGAACTTATTTTCGTCTGATAAAATCCATTTAGCGCGAATTCCTCTGCGGCAGCCTCCAGCAGTCGAAGTCTGCTCTCTTTACCGATAACCCCTTGTTTTCGCAATCCAGTCCTCTGCCCCCTCTCTACTCAGGGCTTGCCTCTGACGTTAGGCCCTTCTCTAATTATACATAACCTATGTGCATTAATTAAGCAGACCGTGTTATCAACCATCAAAGGGACATGGCCAGGCTCAGGTTTTCTGAAGATCCACACGTTCTGCACGTTCATTTTTCTTATATTGAGTAGGTGATTCGCCCATCGTGTTGGTGAAAAGATTGGTGAAATAATTCGCGTTCTGATAGCCCAGAACATGTGCAATCTCACTCACCTTCATGTCCGTTGTGCTCAGCAGCCGCTTCGCTTCCCCCATTCTTCTATAGACAATATAACGGATCGGGGAATCATCGTACTTATGTTTGAACACATGAGATAAGTAGTATGGGTTCATGTGAAAGTGTGCAGCAATATCCTGGAGCTTCAGGTGTTGAAGGTAGTTCTCATCCAGATACTCCTTGATCCGTACGGCAAGATGATCCGAATCTTGTTTTTTTGAGGCATTGGGTTGAACCAACCGCTGAACTAAGACAAGCAGTACATCAAGTAACCCCTCACAGATCTTCTCGTAACCCGTCTTTTGATTGGAGGATTCCTCATAAATGAACTCGAACAGCTCACCGATTCTGCCAGCATACGCTTTGGTTTGGATATACGGAGATGCATTTTCGGGAATTAAATGTTTGGTATGCGTTCCATCCGAATAGATATTGGCTATTCCACAATAATAAAGACTGAGTGGACAGACGGGAGAGGTACATTGTTCATGAATGACACCTTGATTGTAGACTAAGAGATCGCCTTTTTTGACCGTATAGGGATGTTCATTAATTTTAATAATGCCTTCTCCATCAGACACATACACCATTTCACTGATATCCTCATGCATGTGACTTGGAAAATTCCAATTCGGATTGCCGTTCACTTTGCCTATATACAGCAATCGGGAGGATGTTTCTTTTCTTGTCTTACTCATTCTTGTATCTTCCCTTCATCCGTGCATGATTCTCCTCTAGCTGTACTAATATACCCCTTTTGCCACAGCAAGATCTATAATTTTTCAGAAAAACAAAGCAAGATCTTTCATTGTCTTCCCCTCCCCAATTTTTTATGATGAGTCATGCACCTGTAAATCCATCACATTTCAAGGAGTCGAGGATCGATTGAAAAAGCTGATTTTTTATATGATCGCCATTGCAACAGGAGCTCTTCTAAGCTTTGAAGGTGCACTGTACGGCAAGCTTGGAGAACAAGTCGGCACGCTGGAAGCTGATTTTTATAATTTCTTCATGGGTGCGATTATTTCACTGATTCTGTTAATTTTCTTTGGAAAAGGAAACCTCTCTGCCATCACCAAATTTCCGAAGTGGAACCTGCTTGGTGGTTTGCTCGGAGTTACCTACCTGCTTACATTGGTTATTGGTGTTCCCATTGTGGGTGTAGGCATCTCCATGATTGCCATTGTCGTCGGGCAGATGGTGACCAGTATTCTGATCGATCACTACGGATGGCTGGGCAGCAGCCGCAAACCGGTAGGAAGCAAACGAATCGCCGCCTTGGTACTGATGCTGGGCGCGCTGGCTCTTACTTTATTCTAGAGGAGGATTACGATGGGCATAGGTTTATTGATTGTTGTCGTCACTTTGATTGGTGGAGCTGTGCTTAGTGCACAGTCCTCCATTAATGGTACCATTAGCCGGAATATCGGCTTGCTGGAGACGGTTTTTTTCACATTTGCGTCAGGCACACTAATTCTGGCGGTACTGATCAACTTTTTTGGCAGTGGGCATCTGCTCGACTTGCTTCATGCACCAAAATTGCAGCTCTCTGCGGTTTTCATGGGCTTCGGATATCTGTTCCTGTCCACCTTGGCCGTAAATAAACTGGGTGTGACTCCCGCCAACCTCACCGCGATTGTAGGTCAGATTGTTGCCGGTTTTATTATCGACGCAACAGGCCTTTTCGGTGGTGAGTTCATCGAATTCTCCTGGCAGCGGGCTGTATCCCTCGTACTGATGTTGGCTGCACTGGCTTTAATTTTCAGTGAAAAACATGATGAAGCTCAATCGGCGACGCTTAGCAAATAAATGAGTGGTACACTTCGGTATCCGATTCGACTAAGTGATCTTCAGATTGCTTGAATGTTCTTAATAGAACGACACTAATAAAGAAACCCAAAAAAAGAAGAGCACATTGGGAACAATGTCTCTTCTTTTTGTTGCATTTTAATTATGGTCTACATACATCTACATACCGAGTGAGTGGAGCTCATCCCTTATGTTTTTTTTAGAAATCATGTACGGTCACACAGAGTTGAATCGCAATCCCGAACGGATCCCGTACAATGCCGTAGCCCGGGCTAAATTCATTTTGTTCGTAAGGCACAAGCACCTTCACACCCTCATGCTGCACAAGTGAAGCATATAGTTGATCTATTGTACTTTTATCTTTGGATTGAATACATAGAGACGTACTGTTTCCGAGCTGCCACGGTCTCTCCGTGTCCATTGCATCCTCGGCAATCATGATTTTGTTGACCCCAATTTCCAATACTGAATGCGTAATATATTCTTCTTGGCCCGCAGGGTATTCGAAACCCGGATTCATTTCCTTCATCTCTTTATAATTTTTCTTGAAGAGTACCTTGGCACCCAGATATTCCTCATAGAATGCAATGGCAGCTGCCGCGTCCCCGTTCATCGACAAAAATGGAATTACTTCAAAATTCATTGGTTTGCCTCCTTGGTTCGATTGGTTTACACTTATCACTATAACCATGAAAGGTGCCAATCCATGGCACCATTGAGAGGCTTCCATAATGAAAAAATCAGAACGCATGAACCAGATGCTGCGCTTTATCAATCAAAAACAGCAATTTACTCTGCAAGATTTAATGCAGGAGTTTCAGATCTCCAAGCGAACCGCGCTAAGAGATATCGCCTCATTGGAAGAGCTTGGTGCCCCCATCTATGTGGAGTATGGTCGGTATGGCGGTTATCGTCTGCTTCAGCACATGCAGCTGCCTCCCATCTCGTTTAACACGGGCGAGCTGCATGCCCTTTATTTTGCCATGCAGGCCCTCCGCAGCTTCTCCAGCTTGCCCTTTCAGGCTACGTTCCGTACGATTCACGAGAAATTTATGAGCGCGTTATCCGACAAACAAAGGCAGGCTATTGAAAACATAAAGCACCGGGTGTCGTTCAAACATACCGAACAAATTAAGGATAGTAAAAACCTGGAGTTTCTATTGATGGCTGCAGTCCAGAATGTAGTGATACAGATTGAATATCAGAATGGCCGTACCACTGAAAAGGATAAAAGTTCACGTTCAAGCATATCCACACCCCGTGTTCGCACCATCCAACCGATTGCCCTATATGCCATGAAAGGCTACTGGTATTGCCAGGCTTATGATCTGAGCAAAGATGCATACCGCGTTTTCCGATGTGATCGAATTATATCGCCAGAAGTGACGGACATTGAACCCTTAGCCCATATCAAGGAACTCAACCTACAGGATACCCACTCCCTCTGGGAGCCATCCAGGCATGCCATTCCATTTCAATGTCAGATTGATGAAGTGGGGATGGAGCTTTTTCAACAGGAACACTTTCCATCGATGAAGCTCGAAGAGAGTAAAGAACAGACGTATCTTGTTGGTTCGTATGAGCCCCATGAGCTTGATTTTATCGTTCGATATCTTGCGGGCTATGGCAAATCAATTCAGATTGTGAAGCCAGCCCGTCTGAAGGACGCACTAAGACAGTATTATCTGGATTTGCTGAATCATATTTAATTCACGTGATTTAATACTTTCCAAACCCATCCTCACACGTAATATCCGATTCAAGAATGTTATACAGATTTTGTTTGGACATTTCCAATTTCTTTTGAGCCTCTTCAATTTCTGATATTTTCTCTTGGATAATGGAGGTTTGTTCCATTTTGGAGAATCCGTTTTTTGAGATCATGGATTGTAAATCTTGAATCGTAAAACCAACAGCCAAGCATTGTTTGACCACTTCCAGATATTGAATAATATCTGGTGCATATTTCCGATAGTTGTTCTGGTCTCTTAGCACATACTCATCCGTGATAATTCCTATACTTTCATAATATCGAATAGTTGATATCGGAAGTTCTGCTATTTTGGCTACTTCACTAATTTTCATATGGATCACCCCCGATTCTTTCTCTTGCTATAAAGTATACTTCATAGTTTACACTCCTCATAGTGAGACGGATTGAAGCTTTAATCAACTCACAAATATAATTTGAGGGGAGATATCTACATGAATACAATTACTGGCCAATTTAATAAAACAAATGATTTTGATACAATCGTCTTGGAGCGTCATTCCGTGAAAGTCTATGACCCCGAAGTGAAAATCAGCCGCGAGGAAATGACTGAAATATTGGCGAAAGCCTCCAGGGCTCCTTCTGCCATCAACATGCAACCATGGCGTTTCCTTATCATCGATAGTACTGAAGGTAAAGAGAAGCTTGCACCACTGGCCTCTTTTAATCAAACGCAGGCCCTTACCTCTTCAGCTGTTATTGCCGTATTTTATGATGCTAACAACATTGAATATATGGACGAGATTTTCAGCAAATCAGTGGAACTTGGATATATGCCACAAGACATCAAGGAAATGCAGATGCAGCAGGCGAAACCCTATTATGCGAGCATGAGCCCATCTGATCTGCGTGATATGAATCTCATCGACTCAAGCCTCATTGCCATGCAGCTAATGCTCGTTGCCCGTGCCCACGGGTATGATACCAATCCAATGGCCGGTTATGATAAGGACCAGATCGCCGAAGTCTTCGGCTTGGACAAAGAACGGTTCCAACCCGTGATGTTAATCTCCATAGGCAAAGCAGCCAAAGAAGGCTATCCTTCCTATCGCCTTCCGGTTGAAACGATCGCGACTTGGGTATAATCCACAGCTATTCTCAAGAATGACATCAGTATGGATGAAATACTTATAATTTCTTGACTCGTCATTTTTTCATAACAAAAAGGGTCCTAATGACAATATTTTGTCCTCAGGACCCTGAACTACATTATTTAGATGTTATTGAATAAAAGGATGAAGACGTTTAATGTTAGCCTGGTAGAGAATTCTAATTATCGATTTTAAATAATTGTTCTTACCAGGATTCATCTTCTATCCATTTTAAAAATCTATGGTTCCATATATTTTCATAAAAATCTATCGTCTCTTCAGCAGACATAAATGAATTATTCAACGTAGAGGTTGCTTTCGGTACCATAACGCTCTCGTATCCCAATCCATGAGCAAATTTAATTGTAGCATCCATACAGTATTCTGTTTGGGCACCGCAAAACTCAATACGATGTACAGCGAATTGGTCTAAAAGATTTTTTAAGTTTGTTTTGTAAAACGAATTCGCATGTACTTTCCTCACAAAAAAATCCTGCTCTTGAACATCCAGATCCGCATGAATAGCCCATGGTTCTTCTTCAGGTACTAATTCTTCATCACAGTGTTGAACAAAAATGATTGGTCTATGTAATTCTCTATATAAAGTAATTCTGCTATTTACTCTACTGAGTAAATTATCCAAGTCAAATAAATGCTCTCCACTGAAACATACACCATTTTGTAAATCGATAACGATTAACACATCTGCACTAGTCCCCATCATTTTTAACCTCTTTCATTTTGAAATAAGTATATTCATTCTAATTTGAGACTGTACGATTTACTATCAATTCAATAATCAAAAACCTTACGTTCAGTATACAACTAAAAAAGATGATATGACTAAGTCATATCATCTTTTTTAGTTAAAAGGCTTTATTAATCTTACTACTTTATTATTCGAACACAGTTGGGTGGTTGAGTGCTAACTAACTAATTACTCAACTGTTACGCTTTTCGCCAGGTTACGTGGTTTATCCACATCGTGACCCAGTGCCAAGGAAGCGTAGTAAGCAAGCAATTGCAGTGCAACCACAGACAGAGCCGGGCTCAAGAGTGGCAGCGTCTTAGGAATCGCAAACGCTTGGTCTACGGATTTCAACAGGCTTGCTACGTGCTCTTCGTACGTAATGGCCAGTACATCCGCGCCACGTGCTTTTACTTCCTTGATGTTGCTTACCGTTTTCTCAAGTACATTCTCCTGTGTTGCCAGGGCAATAACAGGAATACCGTCTTCGATCAATGCGAGTGTACCGTGTTTCAACTCACCTGCAGCATATGCTTCAGAGTGGATATAAGAGATCTCTTTCAGTTTCAACGATCCCTCTTGAGCTACCGCATAGTCCAGTCCACGCCCGATAAAGAAGAGATGTTGATGTTTGGAGATTTGCTCTGCATATCCCTTAATTGCATCAGCTTGCTCCAGCATGGATTCCACTTGCTCAGGCAATGCTTGCATTGCTGCCAGTGTGTGTGCAATCTCTTCTGCAGATTGTGTACCGCGCACTTGTGCAAGATACAGACCAAGCAGATTGAATGCGATCAATTGCGAAGTGTATGCTTTCGTGGAAGCTACCGCAATTTCCGGTCCTGCCAGTGTTGCAATCACATCGTCTGCATCACGTGCAATGGAGCTGCCCACAACGTTGGTGATTGCCAGTACATGTGCACCATTGGATTGTGCCTCGCGCAGTGCAGCAAGGGTATCCGCAGTTTCACCGGATTGGCTCACAACGATAACAAGTGTATCTTTACCCACGATTGGGGAGCGATAGCGGTACTCGGAAGCCACATCCGTTTCAACCGGAATACGTACCAATTGCTCAATTACTGTACGTCCAACCAGACCTGCATGGTACGCCGTACCACATGCAATGATTTGAACGTTACGAATATTTTTAATTTGTTCTTCCGTCATTTTCAACTCAGGAAGTTGAACTTTTTTACCTTCATTATCGATGCGACCCAGCATTGTATCACGATATGCTTTTGGTTGCTCATGAATTTCTTTCAACATGAAGTGCTCGAATCCGCCTTTTTCTGCGGTTACAGCATCCCAATCGACATGAATCATTTCCCGAGAAATAAAATTGCCTTCAATCGTCATCAATTCGACAGCATCATGTGTCAAAACAGCCATTTCACCGTCATTCAGAATGTACACATTACGTGTATGTTCCAGAATCGCCGGGATATCGGAACCAATAAAGTTCTCGCCTTCACCAATACCGATAATCAGTGGGCTCGCTTGACGCACAGCTACGAGTTTCTCCGGCTCATACTCTGTCAGTACTCCCAGAGCGAATGCACCACGCATAAGCGTGATTACTTTTTGCACAGCTTTAACGATATCTCCGTCGTATTCACGTGCAATCAGGTGAGAGATGACTTCAGTATCTGTCTCGGAAGTAAACGTGTGCCCTTGAGCGATCAGTTCATCCTTCAGCTCCAGATAGTTCTCGATAATGCCGTTGTGAACAACAGAGAACTTTTGGCTCTCATCTGTATGTGGATGGGAGTTTTCATCCGAAGGTTTACCATGTGTCGCCCAACGTGTGTGACCAATTCCGGCATTACCTACCAGTGGCGCACCATCCAGCTTAGCTTCAAGGTTCGCAAGGCGGCCCAGAGCTTTCGTAATTTGCAGACCTTCTGGTGTAAATACGGCAATACCTGCAGAGTCATAACCACGATACTCGAGCTTTTTCAATCCTTCGATCAATACCGATTGAGTGTTCTTATTACCAATATATCCAACAATACCGCACATAGTTTAGTTCCTCCGTTTGTATATGAATACTGTGTCACGAAGAGAAACCGGCAGTCGCGGCATATCGAAAAAATGAATGATTGCCTAAACGTATCATGAATACCTGTTACCTATTCAATTATCAATGATCCGACCGGCCTCTTGCCGCCCTTTAGTCATCATAAGATGTTATGAATGCAATCATGAATGTACATCATTTTCCCGTCCGCGCACCAATTACGCTCTTCGCGCACATTCATTTGAATTTTAATTAACTCTTGCACCTACCGGCGCGTTGTGTGGACAGTCACCCATCCATTTTCCGCAAAATCCGGTTTACGGCTCTGGTGCATCACCGGGAGGTCCCCGCCGAACAATCCGAACACCTCCACCTCGTCAGCTTGATTGCCGTCGATTCTGATTAGCGAATCTTGAACTCCAAGATCCTACCTTGCAGAATCCTTCCCGCGCAACTTCAAGCTCTGGCGCTTGTGTAACTAGTACCTTACTATCCTCACTTTCTGTGTCTGAATGACGACTCCACTCATTATATGCAGGTCAGGTTCATTTTGCAATGGAGCAAAGTACCTGTGACCATTTCAGCATATATACCCACAATCCCGACCGGACAACCAGACCTATGGTCTTACCAATCGGGACGCGGGAATCCTGATTCCTTTGATACGGCATATACCCTTTATTATAACATTCTATGGCAGCATATCCCCAGTGGGAATGTGTACACAAAATGTATATCTCAGGTCTTAAACCAGTTCTTTTTGCACGACATCAGCGATTTGGGATACAAACTGCTCAAGTTCACCTTTATCTGGTCCTTCCGCCATAACACGGATTAGAGATTCTGTACCAGAC
Organism: Paenibacillus sp. MABNR03; assembly: GCF_050455445.1. Taxonomy (NCBI): domain Bacteria; kingdom Bacillati; phylum Bacillota; class Bacilli; order Caryophanales; family Paenibacillaceae; genus Paenibacillus; species Paenibacillus sp. MABNR03. The sequence continues at coordinate 9,856 of NZ_JBCIYR010000007.1, read as the reverse complement.
GCACGAACGAGTACACGTCCATTATCACCAAGCTGTTGTTCTACTGCAGTAATGGCCTGCTCAATTGCAGCATTACCTTCATATTTGCTCTTGTCTTCAACACGTACGTTGACCAGCACTTGTGGGTATTGAGTCATGAGTGATTTTAGATCACTCAGCTTCTTACCCGATGCCTTCAGGGTATCCACGAGTTGAATGGCTGTCAGCATGCCGTCCCCCGTCGTATTGTAGTCTAAGAAAATAACATGACCGGATTGCTCTCCGCCAAGGTTGTACCCTCCGCGACGCATCTCTTCCATCACATAGCGGTCGCCTACAGCCGTTTTTGCTGTTTTCAGCGCAAGCTTTTCCGTTGCTTTGTAGAATCCAATATTACTCATTACGGTCGATACCACCGTACTGTCTTTCAGCTTGCCGGCACGGTTCATCGCATCTCCACAGATGCAAAGAATGAAGTCACCATCGACCTCTGCACCAGTCTCATCAATGGCAATCAGGCGATCTGCATCTCCGTCAAAAGCAAGACCCAGATCCGCTTTATGTTTAAGAACCTCTTGTTTCAGATGCTCCGGATGAGTGGAACCGCATTGCTCGTTGATATTCAGGCCGTTAGGCTCAGCACCAATTGCAATGACTTCCGCCCCAAGCTCAGTAAACAATTTAGGTGCCAGCTCATAAGCTGCTCCGTTTGCACAGTCCAATACAATTTTAAGTCCTGAGAACGATTCTGCTACCGTTGTTTTCAGGTAGTCGAGATAGCTGTACCGGGATTCTTCATCCACAGTTACGGTTCCCAACCCGCCACCAACAGGGCGCGGCAGCTGGTCCGTTTCGGCATCCATCAGCTCTTCAATACGGTTTTCTGTCTCATCAGACAATTTGAAACCGTCCCCGCCAAAGAACTTGATTCCGTTATCTTCAACCGGGTTGTGAGAAGCTGAGATCATGACCCCCGCATCAGCCTTAAGCAAACGTGTAATATAAGCCACTCCCGGAGTGGACACGACGCCCAGACGAATTACATCGGCACCGATGGACAATAAACCCGCTACCAGCGCTGATTCCAGCATCAGTCCCGAGATTCGGGTATCCATGCCGATAACCACTTTGGGTCTTTCCACGCCACCAGCAAGCACATAACCGCCACATCGTCCGATGCTGTAAGCCAGCTCCGCCGTTAACTCTTTATTGGCAACACCTCTTACACCGTCTGTACCAAAATATTTCCCCATGATCTAACTCCTTTTATTCGCATCATATAAGAGCATCAAATATTTTATTTTTTTAATTTCAGATCTGAATCATCACGGATTCGAGCCATTAGTGCCGCCGCTGCTACCGCTGTTATTACTCGAGTTCCCTTTTGTTGCATTACCTTGCTGGGTTTGCTGCTCCTGACTTTCCGTATTCGATTCTGTCGTTTCCCCATCATCAGGCGCAGGATCGGTTTCCCCGTTCTCCACTTCTACAGGTGACGGCTCTGGTCCAGCGTTGCCTTCATTCTCAGGCTCTTCGCTAGGAGGAACCGTCGTATCCTCAGCCTTCTCGCTAATTTTAACTGTGGCGCTCAGATTGTTAGAGGTGCCATCCAGCTCAGCAAACCGGGGCAATTCAGCATCCAACTCTACATCATGCGTCCCGACGGCTAGGCCTTGAAGATCTGCGGTCAGCTTGATATCCTCGCTACTCAGCCCTTCAAGCATACTTGGAGAACCCTTCAGTGTAAGGTTTATACCACCGCTTTTCGGCGTGACAAGTGCAGCATCCAAACTATCTCCCACACCCGTAAGCGTTATGGGAACATTGGGAAAGACTTTCGTGGTCTCCTCTGTCTCATCGTAAGGTGACACAGTGACCTTGAGCTGAATCGAACTAGGCTCGATTTTCTCAAAACCCGGAGGCGGCGTCAAGTCCACGTTAACTGTGGATGTACCAGCCTGTTCAAATTGTGTGAGATCCAGGGTTACTTGGTCGTAGGCCTGTATACCCCCAATTGCCTCTTCTGTACCGTAAACCGAGACTTCTTTCACGCTTGGTTCCACACTGGACAGTACCAATCCCTCCGGCAGCTGTCCTGAATATTTGATTCTTAAGGGTACAGATTTATAGGGCTGATTAACCGGAAAACGGACTTCAACGGTTTGTGGCGTAATGACTGCATTCTCAAGCACTTTGCCTTCTGCATCATATGCCTGAAGTTTTACCCTTTTCTGAGTTACATCATCCTTCGCATCCTTCACGCTCACACTGCCCTGAACCTTCGCTACAGCGTCCAACTGTCCTTCAGGCAGAGTAACCTTAACTGGACCTGTTGGCTCAACGACAGGCGTCCCAAGGCTGTATCCAGCAGATGGCTCTCCTTCGGGTACAATATTCACATTGAAGGATTTGGTGCCCAATTTTTCCACGTTCACTGTAACCATGGAAGGTTCCATACTAACCACTTCGACCCCAGAAGGTAGATCGGGAACAAGCGGCAGCGTATTGGAGCCATCTTTGACCTGACTCAGGTCAACGAGTACCTTATAATCATCATTTGTAAAAATTGAAGTTAACATGGACCGCTGCCCTTTAATTTCCAGACGGACCTCATCCGTACTTAGAGAAGTCAGCACATAGGAATTGCTGTCAAGCCCATAAGGCTGAACAGGAACAGTACGCTCTACCACCTTGTTGGTCGTTCCGGTTGCGATCGTTGGAGTTGTAGGCACTTCATCCAGATGGATCATGAACCAAAGCAGCAGGCTGACTGCTAGAGCAAGGATCTTGGCAAAATTGTTATTGTTGAACCATTTATCCATTATTTCGTTCCCCCCTTCCGTTTCCAGAAGGTAGTCCAGCCATTCTTTTTGTTCAAATTGGATGTTGGACGCAGCTCTTCATAAAGCTTGGCAATCAGTGATTCTTCATTAATGTCACGAACCACCTGTCCATTCATCGCCAGCGATACTTGTCCGGTCTCCTCCGAGACAACCAGACAGATCGCATCTGCAACCTCCGTAATACCGATAGCGGCACGGTGCCGCGTTCCCAATTCCTTGCTGATAAAAGGATTCTCGGATAATGGCAAATAACAGGCTGCCGCAGAAATCTGTTTGCCCTGTATAATGACGGCCCCATCATGGAGCGGTGTATTCGGAATAAAGATATTGATCATCAGTTCCGAGCTAACCAGGGATTGCATCTGAATCCCGGATTCCGTGTAATCGTTCAAACCTGTTTCACGTTCAAATACAACGAGTGCCCCAATTTTACGACGCGACAAATAGTTCACAGACTTAATGATCTCACCAATTAACACCGTTAATTCTTCATCACTGGCTGCCGTGGAGCGTCCGAACAGCTTACCACGTCCCAGTTGCTCCAGACCGCGGCGCAGTTCCGGTTGGAATATAATAAAGACGGCAACGACACCAAACGTAAACATTTGGTTCATCAGCCATTTTAGCGTATACAGGTTTAGCCACGTGCTTAGCGCCCAGATCACCACTAGGAACAGAATGCCCTTAAGCAGCTGAACAGCACGTGTACCCCGTACAAGCAAAATCAGTTTGTACATAATATAGGTAACAATCAATATATCGATAACGTCCTTAATGGACTCTTTCCACGTTAAGTCAGCAAAATAGTTCATAAGCCAGCCCCCGCTATCCCCATTGATGAGTAAACCCTGATCTCATATTAACCCATTAGGATTTTAAATAATCCTTTGTCTTAGCTTTTGCATAATTCGGTTTGGGTCGCTCCCGGGTACAAGATTTAGACGAATAGAACTATTTCGATCTATATCTTGCTGACGGAAAGACGCTCTTTGGATTGATGCAAAATGCTTATCTATATGTAGTAGTATGTTCTCTTTAGTATCTAGGTTATAACGATAACGTTCAGGTTGCAAGTTACGGGAGTCACAAACTGCGCAGAAACAACACAATTTCCATAAATTACAATGTTCACATATAAAAAAGAGTACCCCATGCAATCTGGAGGTACCCTGCTTGGTATATACCACTTGAAGAACTTACCCTGTGCTAGCGGTATGCCACTTCATTTACCATATTGGTTATTTTGTACCAGAACCAGTCCAGCGCCTGATCAATGCTTTTTACCTGACCGGAAATATGCGCCGTCGAAGCTTGATACAGTTGTCCGTCGATCACCGTCAGATTGCCATCTACATCACCATATACCTGGGCGGTACCATTCTCTATCGTAAGATCGCCCGCAATTGACTTGCCTTGAGGAACAATAACCGTGTTTCCTTCAATGACGATCTGGTCCAGATTGTTACCCTTAACGACCATTTCGTTATTCTGATCCCAGAAGTTCCAAGCGCTAAAGAGCATCACGACCAAAAAGAAGGCTGCCGCCGTCAGCGCGGGATGTCCTTTGACCCATTTGAGCCATACCTGTTGTCTCTTGGGCTGGGGCAGAGCATTCATAATTCGATTGGTCAGCTCATCCGAGGCAGACGGTGAATAATGTTTCATGGCAAAGAGCAGCATTTCCGTCTGTTCCAACTCTTTAAAGCGCATGCGACACTCCGGACAGGTAACAAGGTGACTTTTCAGTTCTACCTTCTGGGCCGGGGACAACGACTCATCCAAACATTCATGCATTAAAGAGACGGCCGAGTTGCAATCCATATGAGAGCCAATCCTTTCTTAGATCACTTAGTCCATGCATCATCAAATACCACGCATAAGACTTGCATACATTACATACGCATCCGTTTCGGATATGTTTCAAATAATTTCGCCTAAAAATACACTTTAATGATTTACAGCTTATATTCCAGTTTTTTACGCAAAAAGTCACGGCCACGATGCACACGTGTTTTAATCGTTGTTACGGGCATACCTGTGACATCACTAATTTCCTGCAGCGACAAGTCCTGTAAATATCTCAAAATCATCACGGACTTATACTTGGCCGGCAGACTGTCAATAGCCTCACGAATGAGAGTCTGGGTTTCTGACAAAAGCGCTTCGCTCTCTGGTGTACGATCATCGCTCGGAAGCATGGCGTAACCGTCTGATCCTTCCTGATCGTTCAGTTCCGCATCCAAAGAATAGGATGGTTTCTTCCTCCGTAAACGGTCGATACACAAGTTGGTTGCAATCCGGTATATCCAGGTTGAAAACTTCTGGTTCGGATCATATTTCTCCATATTACGAAACACACGCAAAAACGTCTCCTGTACAACGTCCTCCGCTTCATGACGATTGTTCAGCATCCGATATGCCAAATGAAATAGCTTGTCTTTGTATAACTCAACGATTTCTGCAAAGGCTCGCTGATCACCCTTAAGCACCAGCTTAACCAGCCTGTTCTCCAAATTGTCCACCTTTATTCCCCCAGACATGCTGATGGGTCTTCCGCCTTCTGATACCCGTCCACACTTGTAATTCACCAATCAAATCGTAAATCAACTTTGGTCAAAAATCAAGACTGTGCCCGAAAATATCCGCCAAAAACAGTAAAAACGGGAACTCCTACCGGAGTCCCGTTTCATCTCCCACTCAGGGCTGAGGAGAGAATGGTGCATTTTACTATTAATCCATTTAAACATTCATTTCATTAATTATACATTGGCTAGTGTATCAGCCTGTATTCCGAAGTCCTGCGGCGATACCGTTAATGGTGAGCAGCACTTCACGAAGCAGCTCGGTATCATCTTCTCCGCGTTCACGCATGTCTCTCAGCTCGCTCAACAGCTGTACTTGCATGTAAGACAATGGATCGACGTAAGGATTACGCAAACGAATCGATTCCTGAATTACCGGTACATCATCCAGAATCTCTGCTTCTCCGGTGATTTTCAAAATCAATTCTTTCGTCAGCTTGAATTCCGACTCAATCTGACCATAGATACGATCACGTGCTTCCTTGTTGGAGGCCATCGCGGAATATTCTTTGGCAATCACAAGATCGGCCTTGGCAACAGCCATCTGCACCGTATCAATGAGTGTACGGAAGAATGGGAAGTTGGCATACATGTCCTTGAGGACAGCCAAATTCTCCTCTTTATTCTGATAGTAGCTTTGCAATCCTGTTCCTGCTGCATACCATGCAGGGAGCAGATACCGGCTTTGAGTCCAAGCAAATACCCATGGGATTGCTCTCAAGTCTTCAAATTTGTCGCTGTTTTTCCGTTTGGATGGACGTGAACCGATGTTGAGTTCACCAACCTCCGGCAGCGGAGTTGATTCCTTGAAGAAGTTGAAGAAATCCGGATCACGGAAAATCAAGTCCTGATACTTCGTGAGAGATACTTCGGAAATATCCTTGATGATGCTGTCCCAATGCTGCTCGGATACCGACTCTTGCGGCTCCATGCCATTTAGGGCAGCTGTGATCAATGCCGATGTCGCCTGCTCCAGACTGCGATATGCAATACCTTGCAAGGAATAACGGGATGAGATGACTTCACCTTGCTCCGTAATCTTGATTCCTCCACCAATCGTATGCGGCGGTTGTGCAAGAATACTGCGGTTAAGCGGCATTCCTCCACGTCCCAGTGCACCTCCACGTCCATGGAAAAACTTCAGTTTTACGCCATGCTTGTTACCAACAGCCGTAATGGCATTCATCGCTACCCGAAGCTCCCAGTTGGCCGTAACCACTCCGCCATCCTTGTTGCTGTCCGAGTAACCTAGCATAATTTCATGCAGTTCGTTCCGGGAAGCAACGCTTGCGCGATATACCGGGAGATTGAAGAGTTTTTGCATAATTTCAGAGGCAGCATGAAGGTCATCAATGGTTTCGAACAGCGGCACAGCCTGAAGGGTCGAAATAATCTCTCCACCCTGTCCCTTACGGAACAATCCCACTTCCTTGGCGAATACCATGACTTCCAGCAGATCACTTGCTCCCTGCGTCATACTGATCAGGTAACTTGTAATGCACCCAGTACCAAACTCGCTCTGTGCACGCTTGATCGTACGGAATACATCAAGACATTCTTTGGTTCCCTCACTGTACTGATGATACGGAGATGTGAGTGGACGCGGATCTTCTAGCAAACGAGCCAGCAAATCAATTTTGCCGTCCTCCGTCAGACGAGCGTAATCTTCAACTACATTCATTTTGGCCAAAATTTCGGACATTGCATTCTCATGTTCCTGACTGTGCTGACGTACATCCAGCGCAGCTGTATGGAATCCAAAAAGCTCCACTTGGCGGATCATCTTGCGAACGGTCGTATCCGCTACATAGTCTGCAAAATGATGACGCAGGCTGCGGTCAATAATCATCAGATCATCAATCAGGCCCTGAGCGCTGTCATAACGGTCCGGCTGCCCGGCTTTATTTTCATCAAGTACATTATTCATTTTGGCAATCATGTAAGCCAGTTTAATGCGGTAAGGTTCCTTCTCGTTGCGCCAGATATCCACTTTCTTCAACGTGACGCAACTGCGGTCCTGCTCAATCGACTGAGCCAGTTCATCCGACACACGGATGATGTTGGTACTGAAGCTTAGATGTTCCATCAACTCAATCATAATCCGCTGATATTCACGCAAAGCGAGCTTGCGCTGCATCAACAGGGTCCGCCACGTTACATCTGAAGTTACCGAAGGATTTCCGTCCCGGTCTCCACCGATCCAGGAACCGAAGCGCAAATACGTCGGCACATGCCAGTCGTGGTCAGGATAAAATTTATTCAGGCAGCGTTCAAGCTCCTGATATACATCCGGAAGTACATGGAACAACGTTTCATGAAAGTAATACATACCGTTCCGTACTTCATCAAGTACAGTCGGTTTACGGTCGCGAAGTTCATCTGTCTGCCAGAGTGTAATCACTTCGTTCAGCAGCTTCTCCCGCAATTGTTCACGTTCACGCAACGTCAGCGTAGGATTATCAAGCAGCATGACATCTTCGGATATCCGTTTGTGGATGTCCAGGATAACCCGGCGCATGGCCTCGGTTGGGTGAGCTGTCATGACCAGTTCCAGCGACAATTCGTCCAGAATCTGCTCTACCTCGGTATGAGACAGTCCGCGGTCCTTCAGGTCCTGTACGGCCTTCTCAATCGAACCTGGCTGTACTGAATCCCCTGCAGAGCGTTCATAATCCCGTTTACGCCGGATCCGATGGTTTTGTTCAGCAATATTAACTAATTGAAAATAGATCGCAAAAGCTCGAATGACCTGGTGACGATTTTCAGAATCTAATTCCTGGATCATCGTTTTGAACTCTGTATACAGTTCAGGCAAAAATTCTGCACGTAACGATTTGCTCGTTTCCCGAATTTTCTCAACGATATCGAGAAGCTCTGTGCCACCTTGATGAACAAGAACCTCTCCGAGTATATTGCCCAGGAACCGCACGTCTCGCCGAAGCAGGTTGTTGGATTGGCTTTTGCTGGCGGTTACCATAGTTTCAGTCATGCTTATCCTCCCATCTGATCGTTCACATTCGTACACGTAAATTTGACACCTTCATAACATCATACAATAAAATGGTACGAAAATCTTTATTTTTCTATTAGTAAAAAAGGGGATTATCCCCGATTTCCCGCATAAAAACCCGCTTTATTATTCATTTTCTCGATTTGCTTCAATTAATGGGCAAAAGCTTGTCGCATGATACCTTTTTCACATGCTATATATAAATAAAACATTTAATACATATTCGTTTTTATTCATAAATATACAGTGACGTTGAGTATAACCTTGTTACAGAAAAACCCATGTATCATTTCCATTGTTTAAACACGTTATATGCAAACAAAAACATGACCGGCAAAGCAAGCTTTTGTATACTTTACCACAGTGATGTAATAAATTAAAGAGTCAATTTTAAAAAATATCATTCTCCAGTTAATACACGTATATGATCGATTAGACTCAAGAAGCTATTAGTAAAAATATTCCGTAATTTCCTCATTCTCTTTTAAGCTGCCCCTTAGGTGATTAAGCTAGCAGTCTAATGTAGTTTTTACTTTTTAAGTTATTGGTGCATAAATGCACTGTCTGAACTTAGCTTTTGAGTCAGTATTTCTTTAAATTCAGCTTATTCAAACATCTTTGCGCGACTTTCCATAAGTATATAAGCTCTACAATTTTCTTGATTAGAGCGTACATTCTCCAAAGGGATATTTTAACGTGAAATTCACTACATAATTTGATTTAAAGCATGGCAGATTAAGCTTTAGTTCAAACAAAAAGGAGGCGACACTTAATGAAGAAGAGTGTTTCTACACTTATCGCATCTACGCTTCTGGTGGCAGCATTAGCTGGCCCGGCAGCTGCTCATGGTCAGGCAACAAACGGTATGGATCAGAACCAAGGAACACAAATGAATAACACCAATTACACTAATGGTGATTACCGTACTAACAATGTCCGGGCTAATGCTGCAACTGACCGCGACAATGACATGGATTGGGGCTGGATTGGTTTGCTTGGGCTTCTTGGATTAGCAGGTATGCGTAAAAAGGTTTCTGACCGTCACGAGCGTTAATTCGAAGCAAGATGGACCTAAACGAACTAATTCCGTTTAGGAAGCCTTCATGGCGATTATAGAGCTGCCATAACAGCACGCTTACCAAGGCAGTCCACAGATCATAAAGAAGCCAGGACCCATTATCAATAGTGGAAGGTCCTGGCTTCTTTAAGTACATAATTTCTTCTATAGACTTCAACAAAAAAGAGCAGTCTCTACTTGTGTAGAGACTGTTCTTTAACTCAATTAAGCGGGTGATGGGAATCGAACCCACGCTATTAGCTTGGAAGGCTAAAGTTCTACCATTGAACTACACCCGCATAAAAAAGAAATCGGGATGACACGATTTGAACATGCGACCCCCTGGTCCCAAACCAGGTGCTCTACCAAGCTGAGCTACATCCCG
>NZ_JBCIYR010000006.1:0-260034 GCF_050455445.1 Paenibacillus sp. MABNR03 | reverse complement strand
ATCAAACTCTCCAATAAAGTATTGAAAAGAGCGATTAGCTCATTTTGAATCTGACGAGATTAAAAATCTCAATTGTGCTTCGAAACCATACAGTCATATGACGTGTACCGATTTCTCAGCGTCGATCTTGCAAGCAAGATCGTTACTCACTCGTTGTTCAGTTTTCAAAGATCAAACTTTGTTTGCGTCCGAGTGTTGTTCTCTTCAGCAACTCTTATATATTATCACGTCCGAACCAATTTAGCAAGCATTTTTTTAAGTTTCTTTCGAAGCTTATTTTATTTGCTTATCGCACCGTGTTTTCTTGGGTGTTTTCTTGGCCGGATAATTAATATATCACAGACTTAAATAACTTGTAAAGAGTTTATTATAAATTATTTCTACTCATTATATTATCTTTTTATTTCAAGCGACTCCTACGATAGTAGATGATAGTCTTTCTTTCTATATAATAAACATCCCCGTTCAATCCTACTAAAATTGAACGGGGATGTTTTAAAAATCATTGTTGTTATTTACGTTCTACTGTGTAACCTTTATCCTCGAGCAACTTCACGATCCCGTGCTCACCCAGGTAGTGGGCAGCACCTACCACGATAAAGTACTCCTCTTTCTTATCACTCTTCAAATACCCATCAATCTTTTCAGCCATGCCAATGTTACGGTCGATCAGCATTGCTTTGTTGTACTCCTCGTTATCAGAGAAGTTATTTGTTAGATCCAACAACTGCTCATCATTGCCTGTTTTCCACATCTCAGCCATTTGGTTCACGCTATCATCCAATACATCGAAGTTATCCAAGGTCCCTTTCAGCGTTTCCTCTTGCAGCTCTTGCGAGAAGTCGTTGAACATACCCAGTTGGGACTCGTAAGATTCCAGCTCGATAATTGGAAGCTTGCTCTCAATTGCCTTTTGAATGAAATACAGATCTACTCCTGCAGAAGCTTCATATCCAGCCGTCGATGATTTCAGGCTCGAGAGCGTGCTCTCTACCACCCAAGGCTTAAATGCATCCAGGGCATTAGGCTCCAGTCCATTTTTCTTCAAAATCTCTCCCAGCTTGGCATACGTCTCGCTGGATACATGATCCTTCAGCGTGGTGCCATCCTGGTAAGATCCCAGGTCCAAGATCAACTTCTGCTGTGCCTCGTCAGCCGCTTTGCTGATATCAATCTCTACGCCCAGATAATCCGCTTCAGCGAAGGCCTCTTCAAATTCCTCAGGCAATGGGTAGAAGCTATCGTCTGCAATATGCATGGAGCCTACCAGATATACCGTGTTACCGTTGCTTTCCACTTCCCACATAAACCCGCGGCCACCCGTTTGCGCAGCTGTTTCTGTTCCCTTGGAGACAAGCAGAACTGTGCGGGTCTTCGCATCCCAGTTTACTTCGTAACCTGTAGCGTCACCAACGATACGAATGGGTGCATATGTTACGCCATTAATGCGTGTAAGTTTACTTTTAAGTGAAATCGTTTTGCCATCCACCACAGCCGTGATAGTGTCATCTGCTGCGTTCGTCAGTTTAACATCCATGGCTTCAAGTGTGGAGCGAAGCGGAACCAATGTAGTTCCCTTATTATTAATTGGTGCTCCTACAGTGTACTCCACAGCCTGGTCGTTGACTTTAACGGAAGTCCCTTGAGGTGCAGCCATGGCCGGCGCAGCAGAAGCGAGCAAACCAACCGAGATGGTGAGAGACAAGAGCATACGTTTCCAGTTTTTCATATTATGTATTCTCCTTTTAAAAAAATAGTAGTTTAAATTTAATAGTTAATAGAGTTGAACATACACCAAAATACTACGCATAAAGTTTGGGATGGGTGCCACCTTTTTCCTCGCGGCACCTTCTCCCCTATGAGATTACTTTTTGCTGCACACCACCATATACAATATCTATCAATGTCTTACTCTTAAATTTTATAAGCCCGCATCGCCTTAAATAACTCCTTGAAGGTTGGACGCTTACCGTACATCAGCACACCTGTGCGATAGATTTTGGCAGCCAGCCAGCCGAAGATTAATATCGATACGGCCAGTATGGCCAGAGACACGATAATCTCCCACGTTGGTGCAACCCCCGCTCCGATCCGAACCAGTATGGCCGTAGGCGAAGTGAACGGAATGAAGCTGGCAACTTTTAAGAGCAAGATGTTCGGCGTTGAAATACTGAAGATAGCAATGTAGAAAGAAACCAGTGACAGCATCGTAATCGGCAGAACCGCTTGACCCAGTTCTTCCGTACGGCTAACCATTGAACCAATCGCAGCAAACATCACAGCGTATAGGAAGTAACCAAGAATGTAAAAGATAAGTCCATATGCAATCACAGCTAAATTCACATCACTCAGATTCAAACTGAATTCACTCAATACATCACGGTTATGAGGAAGCAGCACATTCCCGGCAACCACTGCACCGAAAATACCGATTTGAAGCAGACCGACCATGAATATACCGATGATTTTGCCAAACATCTGACTAAGTGGAGACACGCTCGTAATCAAAATTTCCATAATGCGCGAGCTCTTCTCCGCTGTAATTTCGGATGCAATCATGTTGCCGGTCATCATTGTGGATGTGAACAGAAGGATGATCAGCAGGTAGACTACAATGTAGTTGATCGGGCTCATTCCATTCTCGGACGCTGCCTCAGATCCCCCCTCATCCACGCTCAAGCTTTGCTCACTTACCTTTACCGGGGTATTAATCAATTCCTTTTGCTCAGCGGTGAGTACGTCCTTTACGACTACATCAAGTTTCACACTTTGGAGCGCCGCTTCTATAGAAGCAATAATCTGAGGGGACACCTCTTCCGTTGAATACAGGATCGGTTGCGGGAACTCCTGTCCTTGGGCCGCCTCAAACTTCAGATACCCATCGGTAAGCCCGGATTCCGCATCCGCCTTCAGTGCGGCTTCATCTTTATCACCAGCAGCAATGAATCGATACGCCTGATCTCCTTGTGCCGACGAGAACTTCTCCAGCTTCTCCGACACTTCTGGCTCTCCAGCACTCAGAAGTCCAATGTTTACAGGGTTGCTTCCTGCAGTTCCACCGCCACCTGAGCCACCATTAAACAAGGTAATGAAATAGGGTACATTAAGTCCAATCGAAATTAAGAGTGCGAGTACAATGGTTGTAACTACAAATGATTTCGTTTTGACCTTGTTTTTGAACGTAAATCCGGTGATTGTTCCCATTTTATTCATTCGACTCACCCACCTCACGAATAAAGATTTGGTTAAGCGTTGGTTCTTTGATCTCAAAATGCTCTACGGTAGTCTGCGTCATTGCGTGTTTCAAAATCTCCTGCGCCGCTTCCACCTGAGCGATATGGATGAGATATCCACGCTCGTTCCGTTCTACCTTTTTCACACCAGCCAGCTGCTCCAAGCCATCGACGTTGCCAGTAGTGTTCAGGTACACCTGCTCACGTGGATAGCGGTTCTTGATCTCTTTGATCTCCCCCTGAACTACAGTGTTGGAGCGATGCAGAATTGTTATCTGACGACAGAGTTCTTCAACATGCTCCATGCGATGTGTCGAGAACAGAATGGCCGTTCCCTCGTCACGCAATTCCTTGACGGTGGATTTAAGCAATTCCACGTTCACTGGATCCAGACCACTAAACGCTTCATCCAAAATAAGAATTTGAGGACGATGTACTACCGCTGCAATAAAGCCCATCTTTTGCTGATTACCCTTTGACAGTTCCTCAATCTTTTTGTCGTAATACTCGGGGACTTCGAATCGATCGAGCCAATACCTCAAGCTTTTGTCTGCATCTTTGCCATTCATGCCGCGAAGGCGGGCCAAGTAATTGATCTGGTCGCTGACCTTAACCTTCGGATATAATCCACGTTCTTCCGGAAGATAACCCATGATTTTCTGTAACTCGGTACTATACGGCTTGCCGTTATAGCGTATGTCTCCACCATCCGGATGAATCAGTCCAAGGACCATACGCATCGTTGTTGTTTTACCAGCACCGTTGGCGCCCAGCAGTCCATAGATTTCGCCTTCTCCCACATTGAGCGTAACGCCATTAACAGCAGTCTTATCCGCATATTGCTTCACTACCTGCTTCAGTTCCAATCTGTTCATCATCTATCGTCCCCCTTCGATTATCTCCACAGTGTCGGAGCATACCCTGCAATCCAATATTGCAGCACTTCGTCCAGCTCCAGGTTTCGGATTTTCATAATGCGATTACCCGCAAGCTCCAGTCTCTCCTGCGCTTCAACGACCCGGGTCGTAATCACCCGAATGGCTCCAGCCTCCTGTTTCGACTCAACAGCCCCTGGAATACTCTCAGGCCTAAGATCACCTTCGTACCAGATTTCCCTCCATTGATCGAGCACTACATCTTTCTCCGCCATTCCAAGTGATTGTCCCCGGTGCATCAGTACGATGTAATCAGCCAGACGCTTCACTTCATCTGCAATATGTGTAGCTATCAAAATGGTGGTATCCCCATCCGCCATGAAATTGCGGAACTGCTCTACCATCACCTTCCAGGCAAAGGGATCAAGCCCTGAAGAAGGCTCATCCAGCAGAAGCAATCTCGGCCGTGCAGCAAGCGCTGCCGCTATTTCGAATTTGCGCCGTTCTCCTTTTGACAATTTCTTCAGTTTCACGTCGTAGGGAACATCCATATCATTCATGAGCTGTTTGAAAAACTTCGCATCCCAACGGGTATACCAATGTGCCCGGAACCTGGCAGCTTCAACAGCGGTTATATTGTCTTCTTCCGAACCTCCACCGTCTGCAACAAAGGCAATATGCTCTCTCAGCTCTGTAGGAAGTTCTCCTTCGTAATGCTGTCCGAACCACATGATCTGACCGGAATCCGGTAGCACGACACGCTGAAGCATATTCAGCAGGGTGCTCTTTCCCGAACCGTTATGTCCCAATATGGCGACGACGTATCCTTCGGGAATTGCGAGATCAATAGGTCCAATAATTCTACGCTTGCGCATCTTGGATACACCGTTTAACTGAACCGCTATTGGTTCCATGTTTGGTCCTCCTCACTTCGGATAGTAGATCTGAAGAATCTCTTGGAACAATCTCGCCATTTCTTCCTCACTGCATCCAACAGATTTACCTGACTGCACTGCTGCCTGCAGTGCTTCTCTTGCTGCTGTCAATTTGTACGTTTCCCGGTCTCCTGCCTCAACTTTGGCTACGAACGTCCCCGTGCCCTGCTTCGTTCGAAGCAAGCCTTCATTCTCCAAATCCTGATAGACCCGGCGAACAGTAATAACACTGCAATTCAACGATCCTGCGAATTCGCGAATGGATGGCAAATGCGTTCCCTCCCCCAATTGACCCGTTATTATTAAAGACCTTAGCTGGTTTTCAATTTGGTGATATAAAGGTTCAGCACTGTTTTCATTAATTTGAATCGGTATATTCAAGCCCTGCACCTCACCCTCGCGTACACTTCAGTTCACTTGCACGATAGTGCCGGTCATCTTCGATGTCGTTCTATATTTCGCTTACATTAACTTAAATCCCGTTTCGACAACTTCCTAAGCGTTAAGCGGCTAAGCAACCACAACACTGCAAAGCCCAAGAGTAACGAACCCCACATAAAAGGTGATAACAAGCCCCAGGTTTTGCTGATCTCTACGGTATAATGCATTCCGTTCATGCCCATGAGTCGAATTATAATCGCAATAAGCACAATAACGGGTATAAACAGCATGCTGATTAACAAATACTTTTTGCCTGTGTGTAAAAATTCTCCGAAGATATAGAACCCTGTAATCAGAACCCCATACCCTGTACATGTTAGGGCAAAGGCTAGATATTGATCCCATCGGAATCCTTCCAGATGCATCACGGAGACATACAATGCACCATAGTAGAATATGCCATTATAAATAAAGGCCAGCAATGCCTGCTGAATTCGTCCCCACATGACGGTCTCTGCAGAGATGGGTAGTCTGCGATAGTAGGTCAGCATCTGTGTATACGAATCTTCATGTATGTAGCGGAAAGAGCGTCTGGAGAAGATAAATCCCTGAAATGGAACCATAAGCATGAAGTAGGAATCGGAAACCGTGTTAAGCACACTTTCCTCCCTTTGTCCATATAACATGACACCACCCATAGCTCCAACGTAGATCATAAACATCGCAGACCATAACCATTGAAGACGATCCTTGCTCCATTCGCTGCGGGTTAGCCACCAAGCCTGCTTCCAATCATTCATAACATTGCCTGCCTTTCCATCTCACGCTTTACTGTGCAAGCTGTGTTCACTGTGTTTACTGTATATATCAATATACACAGTATATAGACCTCACCTCCGATCCGTCAACCCTTATTTTCCTGAATCAGGAATTATTTTAGGAAATGATTACCTTTTGCATTGAGATGATGCAATATGAAAGATGTCTTTTAAATAGAGCTATGATATTAGATGATCTGATAAGAGAGCTTCCTGTTTTCGCTTCGACTTGAAGCTATCTCCCTGAAGGTTGCTGAACTACTGAGCATGCGACAGCCTTCGGGCAGATAGCGCAGCAGATACCACTATGATCATTCAATGACTGCGTTGAGCTGCAAATTCGCAGGCGCAAAAAAAGAGAGCTGACTCCGATATTGTGCGAACACAAATTGGAGACAACTCTTTCATTTTCACGGCACCTATATGCAGAAGAGGTCTAACTTTTACACCAGATCGTAGCCGCTTGGCAAACGGCTATTATTACGGATGGCACGAATTTCGGCTAGGGTCAGCCGTTGATTGGTGGATATCAGGGATTCCACATCATTCCCACGGATCAAATCATCCAAATCTCTCAAGTTGGTGTTTCCACGATAGACACGGAATCCACCTTGAAAGTTTGGTCTCGTAAACACAACCAGCGTTGCATTCGAACTTGTCGAGAAAAAGCGCAGGCTCTCTACCCCACCCAGAATGTTGTCCAGATTGCGAAGACCCGTGTTGCCACGGTAAATCCGGCTTCTTCCGTTATAGTTCTCCTCTGAATACACCGTAAGACGTGGATACGTTTGACTGACTTGAACTGTTTTTTTCATTTGTTCCCCCCTCTCAATCTCATTCTATGAATGAATGTGAGAGGAGGTATGGACGAATTAACGGATCGATTCATCCATTTTCATATTTTCATAGGAAATTGCTCAAATTCTACACCCCAAGAATGACTTCCCATACAGGACGTGTATGCCCGCCAGGATATAGGAGGTATAACAAAACATACACAATGACCCCAGTCAGTGCACTACTGAACCAGACCATGGAAGTAAATCGTCCCCAGCGGCGATGAGTTGCAAATTTCTTTTTGAATCCCAGTACCAATGTGGAGATTCCAAAGACTGCTGCTGCAGTAGCGAGAATAATATGAAAGATCAAAAAGATCCTGTAGAAAATCTCCATCTCAGGATCACCGCCCCAGGCGGTATTTCCAACAAAGATCGTACGAGACATATAAATTACAAAGAACAGCAAGGCAGCAACGGCTCCTGCAACCATCGCGGTTTGGTGCGCTTCACGTTTTCCACGAATAATCAACACCCACCCAATTCCCACCAGCACAGCACTAATTACAATGAAAGAAGTACTGATCGTAGGCAGCAGAAAATGTATATCCATCATCGTGTATTCCCCCTCTTGTCTGAACATGACTTGGCTTATTTCGCAGGATTAAGCGGCCCCCCAGAACTTTCTACAGGATATGGGTCATCATCATCTTCGCGTTTTTCCTTGCGGTACCATTGGAAAAAGACATAAGCCAGCATGGAAACGAAGATACCCTCCTGAATGAATTTCATCACAATCCCACCCACCTGCTGATCCTCCTTGGCAGAAGACAGAAAGTTGAAGAAGGCAGGTCCTCCGAAAGTGCGCAGCAAAGCCGAGGAATCCCCGGATACACAATACCGCATCGCTTCAGCCCATACAGCTGGGTTGCTATACGTCGCATATAACGGCTCGGACGCAAAGATAATCAGACCACAAGCGGGTGTCAGCAGCACCATGTTGAGAAAGATAAATCCGATCTTCGACAGTCCTGATGCCTGTCTTCCTTCTGGCAGCGGATTAAGCAATGTCCACCACATGAGCATCGAGGTTATAAAGAGAACCATGTAATACAATCGGTGGACCGTAAAATGGAGCATCACATAATCATGCACAACAGGCAGATGATATAAGGAGAATAGTCCATTGAAAAGCAGGGCCGCCACGATTGGATGAGCCAGGAAGGAGAGCTGTCGTGTCGGCAGCCACCGAAGGATTTTGCGCCATACCCACGCAGGCAGACCCTTCATTAATAACGGTGGCGCTACCAGATAAGACAAGGCCATACTCACCATGTGGAAACTGAACATGACATGCCCCAGCAGATTAAATGGCCCGGCTTGGGCGAGATAGAATACAGCAAGACCAATGATAAACATGTTTTTTTGAGCTACCGTTGCCGGCTCTGCATCCTTGATTCTCTCACTTAATGGACCTACGACAACCAGATACGCAGCTGCGATAAGCAGAAAAAAGGCAAGAATTAGCGGACTCCATAAATCGTTGAAACTAAAATATTGCAACCCGAGCATACGGGAAACCTCCCGGTGATCTAATATGGTTGTTTTCTGGAATTCGTTATATGGGTTTGGATCGCCAAAAAGGGGAAAAGACGGCGGCACTGCGCCGCCGCCATCTCATTTACCACCAAACCCAATAAAGTGCCATAATGATGCACGTGGATGCTACGAAAAATCCGAACGCCATAAACAGGATTGGCATCAAATGCCCTTTATCCTTCATGTGCATCCAATATCCTAGCTGAACAAAAACCTGAAGGATTGCCATGACTACCAAAAGGATAATGGTAAAGGACGTATTTACGCCTCCTGCCTTCACGGCTGCAAACGCAATGAGTGTCAGGATGATTGAGAATATAAACACAACAACGTGTTTCTGTGGTCCTTCTGTTCGGTGACGATGCTTCACAGGTTGTTGATCACTTTTATCCTGTACCGACATGTGTTACCCCACCTTTCCGAGCAGGTAAACGACCGTAAAGATAAACACCCAGACCACGTCAATAAAGTGCCAGTACATTGCGGAGACGTACACCTTTGGTGCAGTTACGACCGTTAATCCTTTTCTGAACAGCTGCCCGATAATAAGTCCGATCCACAGAATACCGAATGCAACGTGGGCGCCGTGGAAGCCAACCAGGGTGTAAAAAGCCGAGCTGAATGCACTGGTTGTCATCCCGAACTCTTTGTGCACCACATATTCATAGAATTCATAAATTTCGATACCAAGGAATCCAAGGCCCAACACCACCGTTATTCCGAGCCAAAGCGCCAACGCATTGCGGTTGCCCCGATGCATGGCCTGGATCGCAAAAACACTTGTCAGACTGCTGACGAGTAGAATAAAGGTAGCTGCTGCCACGAGAGGCAAATGAAACAATTCATTGGCTGATGGGCCCTCATTCGTTTGGCCTCGCAGTGCCAGAAAGGTTGCGAAGAGTGTACCGAACAATACCGTCTCCCCGCCAAGGAACAACCAGAAGCCAATAAGCTTGTTGCGTCCCTCCAGCGTCGCCTTCTCCGGTTCATGCGGCAATTGGCCGTTTACCGGTTCGGCATGTGAAGTTGTCATGTTCTAACCCCCTTCTCATCCTGATCTTCCGGTTCGATATGCCAGCCATGGTCATCATAGAGTGAACGCAGTGCCATCGCTCCGAATGTAATCAGAAGGCCGACAATGACCACAATATAGTTATTGAACAGTCCATTCATAAAAGCATTGCCAAAATCGTCTTTACTGAACATCAGACCCAGCCCGGCAATAAAAATACCGACAGACATGACAAATGGCAGTGGAGTGGCAGATGGCATGTGAATCGAACCTACCGGTTCAGCCGGAGTCATTTCGGTATGACCTGCCATCTTTTCCTTCCAATATGCATCGATTCCGCGAACAAGCGGAGTCTGCTTGAAGTTATATTCTGGCGGCGGAGATGGAATAGACCATTCCAACGTACGGCCATCCTCCCACGGATCATTTGGTGCGTCGACCGGTTTTCTCGTTGTGATTACGATGTTCACAAGGAACAAGATTACCCCAACTCCCATCAGGAATGCTCCAATGGAGCTGACCAGGTTAAGCAGGTCGAAATCCTGATTCGGCAAGTATGTAACGATCCTGCGCTGCATTCCCATAAGGCCCAGGAAATGCTGTACGAAGAACGTCAATTGGAAACCGATCATGAACGTCCAGAATGTCCATTTTCCAAGTGTTTCGCTTAGGATGCGACCAAACATTTTTGGCCACCAGTAATGCAATCCCGAGAACAGGCCAAGCACCAATCCGCCAACGATAACGTAGTGGAAGTGGGCCACGACAAAGTACGTATCATGAAACTGGAAATCGGCCGGTGCAGATGCCAGCATGACACCCGTAACACCACCCATGACGAAGGTTGGAACGAATCCAACAGCAAACAGGTTCGCTGCTGTAAAGCGGATCTGTCCACCCCACATCGTAAAGAGCCAGTTAAAGATTTTGATTCCTGTGGGTACAGCAATTAACATGGTTGATATTGAGAAGAGCGCGTTTGCGACATTACCCAAACCTGTTGTAAACATGTGATGCGCCCATACCATGAACCCCAGGAAGGCAATCAGGATGGTTGCAAACACCATGGAGCTGTAACCAAACAATCTTTTACGTGCAAAGGTCGGAATAACTTCCGAAATAATACCAAAGGCTGGCAAGATGAGTATATACACTTCAGGATGCCCGAAGATCCAGAAAATGTGCTGCCAGAGTACCGGGTTACCACCATTCGCAACATCGAAGAAGTTGGCTCCCAGAATACGGTCAAATGTTAGCAGTACCAAACCCACCGTAATGGCAGGGAATGCAAAAAGGATAATGGCTGATGTAATAAATGTCGTCCAGGTAAACATCGGCATCCGCATGTAGGACATGCCTGGCGCACGCATCGTGATGATGGTCGCAAGAAAGTTAATGCCCCCGATGAGTGTTCCCAAACCGGCAATCTGGAGACCAATGGTGTAGAAATCCACACCGTGCGTCCCGCTATACTCACTACTAGAGAGTGGGGTGTAGGAGGTCCAGCCTGCATCAGGTGCCCCGCCCATAATCCAGCTCAGGTTGAGCAGCAGTCCACCAAACAGAAACGTCCAGAAGCCAAGCGCATTGATAAATGGAAATGCGACGTCCCGGGCACCAATCTGCAACGGTACAACAGCATTCATAATCGCAAATATGATTGGCATGACTCCGAGAAATATCATTGTTGTTCCGTGCATGGTAATCAATTCGTTGAACACCTGTGCCGATACAAAACTATTCATCGGCTTCATCAGCTGAATCCGGATTAAAATGGCTTCAATCCCGCCAATTCCGAAGAAAAATCCGCCTGCAATTAAATAAAGAATGGCGATCTTTTTGTGATCGACGGTGGTGATCCAATCCATCAAGCCCCTGTACCGCTTGACGCTATGAGCATGAGCCAAGGTTGTGTACCCCCTTCTTCGTCCTTGCTGTTCTATTCATAGTCCAATTTGTAGTTGGCTAGATATTCGGCAATTCCGTCGATTTCTTCATCCGTAAGTCCAAGATCTTTTGGATTCGGCATCGTATTGCCTGGCTTCACGGATTGTGGATCATGGAGCCATTGTTTCATGTTATCCAGTACCGGATTGCCTTCTTCTTGTCCCTCACGCTGGTTTAGCAGAATGCCTGCAACGGATTCCTTACCACCGATTCCTGTGAGATTCGGCGCAACCGGTCCGCCCTGATCTCCTACAGCGTGGCAAGAGAGACAGTTTGTTTTGAATTTCTCAGCAAGCTGTGTATCTTCCGGCAATACCGCTGGAGCTTTCATTTCATTGACCCATCTGTCGAAGGATTCCTGGCTGACTGCTTTTACCTTGAACTCCATAAAGGCATGAGACCTTCCGCAGAGCTCTGCACATTTCCCGCGGTAAACGCCTTCATTCGGAGCCGAAAAACTAAATTTGTTCACTGTTCCATCCGGGTTTGTGTCCATTTTACCCGCAAGTGACGGCACCCAGAAGGAATGAAGCACGTCAGCGGTTTTTAATTCGAATGCGATTTTCTTGCCGGTCGGGATGATTAGATCTTGAGAGGTGGTGACATCATATTGAGGATAAGTGAATTCCCACCAATACTGATGCGAGGTAACTTTGACCTGAATTGCATTTTTGTCCTTGGACAGATCTTCGCCTTGGGCAAAAATCGTCTGAACCGTCGGTACGGCCAATACAATAACAAGCAATAACGGGATGGCTGTCCAAATAACTTCCAGCTTGAAATTGCCTTCAACCTGTTCGGGCACTTCATTCTGCCCGGCCCGCCTGCGAAACCGGATCAGCACATACGCAGCTATGGCAAATACAATGATGAGCACCACGATCATAATTGCAATGGACAGCTTCATCAGATCATATTGGCCTTGCGCCACAGGACCCTGAGGTTTCATTACCGACAAGTCTTCCCGCCCGCATGCGGATAGCAGCAAAGAGAACACCGCCAGCAAGGGGAGAATTCGCTTTGCAACCTGCCACTGTTTCATCATTGATCTACCCCACTTTTTTACATTTTCGTAGATTACCGTCGTCGTTCGAAGGCCTAACTCAATCAACCTGTTTCAACCCGATACGCATAATCCTGTCCGTCATACAGAACGCTTACAAAAATAACGCTTCCGGAACCCCCATCATTTCCTCCACAGGGCATGTCTGCGCATTCTTCCAATTCATTCTATATGGTTCAATCACTTATTAAATATAAGTTGAGGGTATGATTTTGTCAATCTTTGGACACATGTTCACAAATTGTTCACTTTATGTAAAATTCCGCACCACAACTTAGTTTGCAAACGATTTCAGTTATAAATGTAAACCTCTTAATTTGAAAATATTTGCCATATTTCGGTGATTTAATGTGTTTTTTTGGTGATTTTTTTCACCTGAAAAACATGCAGTATTATGCAAAGGGATTGCTGTTTTATCTTCAATTGCTTTTTTCCAGTTCTACTGGGAAGGGGGCGCTCATTCAGCTCTCATTTTCAACGATGAACCGGCACGAAGCGCCACCCTGCAATATAGCTACATTTTAAATTAACACTGGAACTGATCATTTCTGTCCCTTAGTGGATTTATGATCCATCTGTCAGGATAAGAGGCCCATCCCGGGTTATCGCTATTGTGTGTTCATATTGAACTCCCCAGCTTCCATCCACTGTCCTGACCGTCCATCCATCTTCATCCCAAAATACCGCTCCAGAACTACCCCTTGTAAATATCGGCTCAATCGTAATGACCATGCCTTCGGTGAGCATCATGCCCGTTCTGCGTTTGCCATAAGGAAGTACATTGGGTGGTTCATGAATATATTGACCAATACCATGACCAATTAGCGGCTTCACAATGCCATATCGATACAGCCTTGCGGTACGCTCAATAGCGTTGCCGATATCCCCGAGCGTGTTTCCTGGGACCGCTTGGGCTATAGCCCGATGGAGAGCCCTCTCCGTTCGTTTCATCAGCTTGCGGATGGACCTGCGTTGTTCACCGATCCCGTAAGTCCATGCCGAGTCGGCAAGCCAGCCGTCCTTGTTTACCACCATATCAATGGTCACAACATCCCCTGCGGCCAATTCCCGATCGTCCGGGAAGCCGTGACAGACAACTTCGTTGACCGAAGCACAGGTTGCATAAGGATATCCCTTATATCCCTTTTGCTCCGGCGTTGCTCCTCTTTCGGTTAGAAATGCCTCAACCCGTCTGTCAATTTCAGCTGTGGTTATACCAGGAGTGAGCCATTGTTCAATTTGCTCGTGGCAGCTTCGCAGAATCCGGCCTGCTTCCCGCATGTAGTCAATCTCTTCTCTCGTCTTCAAAATAGGGTCCACATGCATTCATCCTTCCTGCCATATGTGTATTTCCATGTATATGCAGGAAGAATGCAACAAAGCCCAAAAGTGATGCAAAGCTCTGTTCCCTCTCCGAGTGAATTACAGAACAACAAAAAAAACCGTCTGCCGGAGCATGACGCCCGGGAGACGGTTCTATTCATATCGGAACAGTATAATTCAGTGATGTGGTGTTTCAGGACACGGAAGAATCCATCTTGACAAGCTCATGCTCGACCACAGAAGTCAATTCTTCCTCATATCCACCCGTAATCCGGTATTTCCTCACGTACTCCTTCACGAATTTTTTTGGATCCTTAGGACGGAAAATCCGAGTCATTTCCCTCAAACTTTCTTTGACCTCATTGTGACCTTTCGTTGCCATTGTAATTCCCTCCCAAAACGTTGAAAGTGAATGCTCCGTTTAGAGAACGCCGAATAAGTCTTAAATGCCATCCATGAAGTTGTGTGCGCGGCTTAAAGCAAGCTTTAGGTCGGGAACCTCGCTAAAAGCAAGTACCTGACACTATAAATACCCGATATGATTCGGTTTGAATCATAATCTTATTGTAGCATATTCGGGAGTATGTTACGACTTGACGATTTTCCTTATTATTTATAACGGTTTTTAAGCCCAAAAAGTTTAATCCCGAATCATATTTTATGAATATGGCCTTTCTGTACGGAATTAATTCTATCCAGCATAACACAGAACTATTCGGGGGATATTATCACGGACAACCCATACAGTTAAATTACTGGTATCCAAAGGAGGCGCCGTTTCATGGACCGCGAAGAACAGGATATGCTGCCCCTTTCGCATGAAAAGGTGGAAGTCGACGGAATCTACATCAACGAAGCGGGACGCGAGGAACATCTGCACCGAGGTCAACATTTCCCGGCCGATCCGGTTCTGGGCAAATCGGAGTGGAAACTCACCGAGTATATGTTTGACAACCATCACGAAGGCCGCACTGACGAACGACTTGTACCCAAAGAGAACGATACCGATAAAATCGGCAAAGTTACTCATCCACGCAGAAACTTTCAACGAAAAGATCTTTAAATTCATTGAAGTGCATTGATTATCTAGCAAACTAACTGGGGCACATCCAAGCCATTCCTATGGCAGGTGCGCCCTTGTTTTTTATATAGCTCCCTTACACCGAAGTAAACTTGCTAGCCTGCGCCTCTCAGATCATTTAACAAAATTCGCTGAGAACGTTGTTCCAGATCACGAAACTCTTTGTTAAACCTGCGTTCTCTGGCCGGATCAGGTCTGTAAGCAGGAACTATCGCCCAATGCTCTCGAATCAAATCAATTCGATTTTTCATCGGAGGATGGTAAGAACGATTTTCAGCATAGCGCATTTCTTGAAGACGCTGAAGCCGAAGGATCTCCTGACTGGGAACAGCAGCAATCCGATTTCTGAACTCGTCATACAGTTCCTTGTTATATTGATATTCCGCAACCTGTTCAGCAGTAAGGAAAAAAAGCCCTTCCATTTCAAACTTTAGAAAGAGGGACAGCACCGCTTCACTCCCAGCTGTTTCTGAAGCCTCATGATCTGCAATATAGAATAATCGGTGCATCTCTTGCCGCATGCTTTTGATCAGTAATGCATAAATACTGCTGATTATAGCAAATAACAGTAGACGAAGTATGATGAGCGGAAATACAACCCAGTATAAAAGTCCACTTCCTTGAGGATCTACAGTGTCATACCATGAATTCAGCACATGCCTGGCTCGCTCAACCAATAAGCTGTTTGAAATGTTTGGGTGAGCAAAATGGCTCATTTGTTGACTGATCACCGCTATTTTCTCCTGCATTGTTAACGCTGCAAGAAAGGGAACACCGAACACAATGGCTCTCTTGTTTCTTTTCAGATGCAGTATGTATGCATCGTATTCTTCATTAAGGATAATCATATCCACAGGCGGTACATTCATACGATCTCCAATTTCGTCAACCATGCCGTATAATTCGGGAAACTCATCTCTTCGAATTGCCCTGCCTGGCAGACGCTTGCGATAAGGTAAGATAATCGTGATCCATAATAGCACCAGAACATTCGCTAATATAAATAACCATGAGGAATGGGTTGAATAGAAAAAGATGGCCATACCCAGAATGGCAAAAGTTGATCCATGAACGATAATTGCCAACAGATAGGTATATATCCTCTGTTTGCTGAAGGGAAGCCTTCGATCAACGCTATATTTGAATTCTTCGAATAATCGGTCAGTGGACTTTTTGTTTAGTCCTTTATGTAAAGGTTCCTCAACCGGCTTCCTTTCTTCCCCGTCAATATTCCAGTTACACTTCTCACACCATGTGATATACCCTGGATTTACTTTCATCTGGTGTCCACATTCCAGACACTTCTCATATTCGGTTTGATTCAATATCACTTCCACTCCTCCGCTTCACTATGTACGGCTAATATCTTGTTGCATTTGGTGCTATCATCTCTGGCTTCCTACTCTTAGTCTCCTATGGACGTTAACCTCCTCCCTTGAGTATTCCGTTATGATACTCATTCAGCCTGATCCTCCTTAAAGGTCTAGGGTGCTTGTAAGTCTACTATATAATTCGGAATAATATGGAATATTATGAATATGAAGAAAGTATCAAACTGCAATGTGCAACTACGCACTTCATCCTCAATTAGAATTTTACTTCCTACGCCCGCTCTATGTTTCCGTGTCTTATGTGTTTACTGGTAACATTCGTTACTAAACCCGGTTCAGTTCTGTCCACCTTCTTCATACCTTAGAGAAAAAGGACAAAGGAGGCTGGACCGGATGTCCCCGATGAAATCGTCAAGCGGTCTGGATGAAAATATTGCCGGCATGCTTTGTTACCTGTTTACTTTTGTAGGCGGAATCGTCTTCCTGGCCGTTGAAAAGCGCAGCCGGTTTGTGCTGTTTCACGCGCTTCAATCCGTTACGGTCTTTGGCATTATCATGATTGGCCATGTATTATCCGCATTTCTTCCTCTTTTCGGCCCCCTGGTAGCATCCTTGTTGTCACTGCTGGGTGTAGTCGTTTGGATTATCATGGTCGTCACCAGTTTACAGGGAAAATGGCTGAAGCTGCCTTGGGTTGGTGACTTTGCCGAGAAACAGATGCGCCATCTGTAGCTTTCTTAATATGGAAATTCAGTCCTTAATTCGTTCAATAGCAAAAGGCGATCCGAACCTGACTGAGGTTTGAATCGCCCTTTTTCTATTCAATTGCTGCCACCATAATTGGTCAATGCCATCCGTCCGAAGGCATGCAGGGGATCAAGCAGTCTGGCAAACTGTTTTCGCTGGCTCCATAGTAATAGGGTGCTCAGATAAAAAGTTATGTTCCCTTGCTGTTCCTCTGAAGACAAAAAAACATCCGGATGACTGCTCTTCCACGCATTCATCCGGATGTTTAGGTGGTATATCATTTATTCCGTGAATCAATCATGCCATTAACTGTATTCATTCATATCGTGACTGATTCATCCTGTGAGTTAACATAGCTACCATTCCGGTACCTATATTCAAGCTTTAGGCCGATTTTCCTGACTCTCCAAGAATCACATCAGCCTGCTGTTCAGCCATCTTGGCAGCTGTCGCCTTAGTCCCCAGACCATTGAACAGCAAATTCATAAAGATGGCGGTGAAGCTTCCGGCAATGATTCCGTTACCCAGCATAATCTGTGCCCAGTCCGGTGCACCCGCAAACAACTCAGGCACGACCGTAACTCCCAATCCCATCCCTACGGAACAGGCAATGATGAACAGGTTCTCATGCCGGTTCAGATCAACCTGGCTGCCGATGATGCGAATTCCGGATGAAACAACCATTCCGAACAGCGCAACCATCGCCCCGCCCAATACAGAACCGGGTACAAGCTGTGCGAGTGCTGCAATTTTCGGTACGAATCCGATCACAACGAGTAGTCCACCTGCTACCACGATAACATCGCGTGTTTTAACACGGGTCATCTGTACAAGCCCCACATTTTGCGAATAGGTGGTATATGGGAATGAGTTGAATATCCCGCCAAGCACAATCGCGAGTCCTTCCGCACGGTAACCACGGGCCAGATCCTTGGAGGACAAGTCTTTGTCCAATATTTTGCCGAGAGCCATAAATACACCAGTAGATTCAGCCACGCTCACAATCGCCACCAGGATCATCGTCAGAATAGGAACAATCTCAAACGTTGGTGTACCGAAGTAAAATGGCTTCACCACATGGAACCAGCTTGCTTCACGAATCGGAGCAAAATTAACCTCGCCCATAAATCCTGCCGCTACCGTACCTGCAAGAAGACCAACCAGCACGGCAATCGAACGGATGAATCCTGTCGTGAAACGGGTCATTAGAATAATAAACAGCAGTACGCCGAAGCCTAACAGTAGATTCGTCCCACTGCCGAAGTCTTCCGCCCCCTGACCGCCCCCCAGATCTCTAAACGCTACAGGAATCAGTGTCAGACCAATAATGGTCACGACTGAACCTGTCACAACGGGCGGAAACAGACGGATCAGTTTGCCGAACAGCCCCGAGAACAATACTACAAAAATCCCCGACGCGATGACTGCCCCGTAAATGGCAGACACCCCGCTGTTCAGACCAATCAAGATCATTGGAGATACTGCTTGGAATGCACAGCCAAGCATAACCGGCAGTCCAACTCCGAAATAACGATTACCCCATACCTGCAGCAGCGTGGCCACACCACAGGCGAGCAGGTCAATGGCAATCAAATATGTCAGTTGTTCCTGGGTAAAGCCGAGTGCGTTACTAACGATAAGTGGTACGACTACCGCTCCCGCATACATCGCAAGGACATGCTGCAGACCAAGCGAGAACGTTTTGATGGGATGCCGGTGCCGCTGGAAAATGCGCTCGCGTGCCATATTAGTTCGTGCCCTCCTCATCCGCAAATGTAACCTGTCCATCCGACAGGGCTCCGATCCGAACCAATGATTCCACGCGATATCCTGCTTCTTTTAGCAATCGGCCTCCCGGTTGGAATGCTTTTTCAATGACGATCCCGATGCCAACCACTTCAGCGCCAACCTGCTTCACAATGCGTGCCAGACCAAAAGCCGCCTCGCCATTCGCTAGAAAATCATCAATGATCAGCACACGGTCGCCCGGCTGCATAAACTTCTTGGCTACTGTAATTTCATTCGTTTCCTGCTTGGTGAAGGAGTACACCTTCTCTACCAAAATGTCTTCCGTGAGTGTCAGCGACTTCTGCTTCCGTGCAAAAATCAGCGGCACATTCAGTTCCAGCGCAGTCATGATGCCCGGTGCAATCCCGGACGATTCAATCGTAAGCACCCGTGTAATGTTCTCTCCTTCAAAACGGCGGATAAACTCCTTGCCCACTTCCTTCATGAGAACCGGGTCCATCTGATGATTCAGGAATGAATCCACTTTGAGTACCTGCTCCGACAGGACAATTCCTTCCTGTCTTACTTTGTCTTTTAACAATTGCATGGTGATTCTTCCCCCTGTGCGCCCTCTATACAGCCAACCAGCCAGCATATCCTCTTCCCAAGGTAAAAAAGCAAAAAGCCCGCCTTTTCACACGCTGCGGAAAACCGGAGACGGGAAAAGACGGACTTGTACTTATTAGAACAAGCCGTGTCGGATGCTGCATGTACACATGAATAGATTGGACATCAATACACGAGAACCACTCTCGGCATATAACTTCAGTCATTTACCTAGAGAGGGCGCCCAATCATAGCGATCATGCAGATCTTTCCCGTAGTCCGATCATTCCGGTGATCGGGTAGAGACATGCAGGCCTATTCCTGCACATATACGAGTAACGGCATATTTAATTTTTGGCTCCAAGATTCGTTACAATATATGATTGCGAACCTGAAATATAAAAGTGTAAACGTAACTGACAATGTTAGAAGTATACCGAATCGGCGGCATGAAATAAAGAAGTATTTTCATGGAAATTGTGAAAACATGTCTTAATCTGTAACCAGGGGGTGATTGGAGCGTGTTTTTTTTGTACAATATGATAACCGAAGCATGGCCTGAACTATGAATTTATCGGTCAAAGGAGATTGCAGAGATGAAAGGCATACTTAAGGAATTCAAGGAATTCGCCGTACGCGGCAACGTGATTGACCTGGCGGTTGGTGTCATCATCGGGGCTGCTTTTGGCAAAATCGTCACGTCCCTCGTGAATGATATCATCATGCCCCCTGTCGGGAAGCTGCTAGGAGGCATTGATTTCAGTCAGAAAATCATTAATCTGGATGGGAAAATGAGAACCGCCAGCGGAGAGGAAATAACGACATTGGCTCAAGCCAATGAGGCAGGCGCTACAGTTATCGCCTACGGACAATTCATCAACATACTTATTGATTTCCTGATTGTTGCATTTTGCATTTTTATGCTCGTCAAGGGCGTCAATTATATTAAAAGCAAAGAGCACAAAAAGCCTGAGCCGAAAAAAACAACCAAGGCTTGCAAGTACTGCCTGTCCGAAATACCGGCTGCAGCTACCCGCTGCTCGCACTGTACTTCAGTGCTGGAGGCAGAAGGCAGCAGCGCCCCGGCATAATCAGCAGGGTTACTACTGTCACTGTTTATGTAAAGGAAACCGCTCCAGCATGAAAGGTCTCACCCTAAAGGTGGGGCCTTTTTCATTATGGCCATGAGCAGATGAATGCTGCTGTAACTTAAACTATTTTAAGACATCATCATGGTCTAGAATCGGCGTGGCAGCAGATGCTCCAAAATCGACTTCAGATCCTTATCTTCCTTATAAACTTCTTCCCCGGTATCGAGTTCGGTTACCCGAATATATTCAAAGTTAGCCGAAGCATCTACCGGTTTAAACAGCAATTGTGCCTCATCCTCAAGACGTACGTTGAAGCCCATATCCTTAAACATGGTCGTTAACTGATGGTTTGCCGGTTCCTGTCCTTGCCCGACAAAGATAAGCCCTCTAAGACTTTTACGCTCCTGTGGTTGCGGATAAATGACCTGAAAGTGTACAATGCATTCCATACGTTCGTTCCCCTTTCGTTTAAAACGTACTTTGTGAAATTTTGAACTTTAAAACTTGCTATATAAGGAGATACGTATTATGACCCAAGAACGTTTCGACATTTATGACGATCAGCAGCTATGGTTAGGCACGGAGCTTCGCAGTGAGGTGCATGCCAAAGGATATTGGCACCGTTCATTCCACTGCTGGATCGTGCGTGACGATCGCGATCAGCGGATGGTTCTTTTTCAACGTCGCCGCGAGATCAAGGATACCTTCCCCGGTTGTTATGACATTACAGCAGCAGGACACCTTAGTGCGGGTGAGCAGCTTGAGGATGCAAGTCGCGAACTGGAGGAAGAGCTGGGGGTACATGTCCCTTTTGAAGCCCTGACTTATCTGATGACTGCCAAGCAGCAGCTGCAAGGCGAGGTTCGCGGCGTACCATTTATGGATCGGGAGATCAGCTCGGTATATGGTTTATGCCTGAACCAGCCACTTGAGGCTTACACCTTGCAGGCCAGTGAAGTGGACAGCCTGTATGAAGTGCCTCTACATGATCTGCTTGCCTTGTTCCGTGGTGAAATGGATTCAATCCAGGCCAGTGGGGTGAATGCGCAGCAGACACCGTTGCCAGATTCCGTGAATCAAGTAAATCAGGCTCATAAGCGCGAATGTTCATCTCCCATTCCGGAACGTCAGGATCGTTTTATTCAAGCTTCCGAATTCGTGCCTCATGGGACGGAGTATTATATCAGTGTACTCGAAGCTCTATATCACGTGCCCAAAGGCTGATTCAAACGTGTATATAGTGGACTTCCGGGCTCATAGTTCAGTTTCTCAAAATTAGCATGACTTCATACCTTACTCTAACTCAGCAGGGCACACGTGCTGTGATGAACATCACTGCTTTGCTTCAAATCGCAAAAAAGCAGGCGTCTGTCTCTTGACAGCACCTGCTCGTTTTTTTTACACATATTGAAGTTCTCAAGATATGGCTCTGTTCCGGCTTTAACCGGGGGCCAGTGCCTCAGAACCGTTGGCTTAGCCTTAGCCTTGATCTCCTCCGGCAGAAACAGACCAATAACGTGCGGATAGCTGCCCAAACCGACGTCCGTAACGAGACTCCAGCTCTTCCCCCATATCCTGTTCTAATTCGTATAGTACCAATTCCTGTGCAAAATGATTCAGCAGCAAACCTGTCATGACCGGATGCTCTGTCACGACAGCCTGAGTTGCGCAGGATTCCCCACGCATCCCCAGCATGCACCAGCGTCGATCAACGACAATGGAGAATTTTCTCCCGCTGCCGTTACCGTATAAAGGCAGACCCGGCCATGGGGCTGGCTGATCCAACATACCTTCGCCTCCATCACATGACCATAACAGCCTGACACCGCGATCCTCGGCCCGTTTCAGATGATCCTGCAGCAGTTCGGCTTCCTCACGCCAAATATCCACGACAATCTCGTGTTTGGCATCTGCCAGCTCGCGGCTCAGGTTATCGAACACATTCTTGTCACCTTCAATATTGTAGAAGACCGGTTTCTCGGGTTCATGCTGTGGCATGCTGCTCTGTACATAATCAAGAGATGCACGCATCTGCCCGGAGATCATTCGGGTCATCTCCTCCGGTTTCAGCACACTGTACTTCGCAGGCTCTCCGGCACTACAGCGCAGAAACCCGCGCTGAGAGAGTCTTTGCAAGGTGGAATATACATTGGAACGGGACACGCCCAGCCTCTTCGCAACCTCATAGCCTGAGGCAGAGCCTTGGCGTGCGAGTTCCACCATAATTTTGGATTCCATCTCGGTAAAGCCGAGATGATTCAGATGATGCAGCAGTTGGTCCATATTCCCGTCCCCCCATGCTGTCAGCAACCACACTGCCTTACCTTACTGTGGCAGTGGTTCTACTGCATCAGATCTGTTCTGCACCACAACGTGGGCACCACTTTGAGCCTTTCGGTAGCTCAGCAGCACAAATCTGGCATTTGACCATTTCACGAGGCACTTCAGTCTGTACGTCAACCGTGTTCACGATCGGGTTATTCTCTTTCCAATAACGGATGCGCTCATCAAGTTCCTGCTGCCGTTCCCGTTCACGCAGCATTTCTTCTTCCCGGCGGCGTTCCCACTCTGCATCGAACGCTTCCTTCTCTTCCTGGGTAAATTCAGCACTGTTGAATTCGGATTCGGTCTCCAGATCGGCAATGGACGGAATTACCGTGTGATATGGCTCGGCTTCATCCGTTTCTTCTTCAATCGTTTCATCATAAAATGGCCGTTCCGTACTTTGAGCTACTGCTGCTTCCTGTCTGGCTGTAGCCGGACCTGCGGATGCTGCTGTTGCAGCCTTGAATCCCCCCAGCTTGCGTCCGCATTTCGGACAGAAATTGGCATCCAGTGAAGCAACGTGGCCACATTCGCACAACCGCTCATTTTTGAGTTCCGCAATTTTGCTGCGGAGACCGTCAATCTCATCCTGCAATTCGTCGCACAAATGCGACAGATCGACCATCTCTTTTTCGGCACGAGTCATATCTTGTGCACGGTAACCCTCATAAAAGATGCGACCCATATCTGTAAAATGGACTTCCTGTTCCTGCTGCAAGCCC
Source organism: Paenibacillus sp. MABNR03 (assembly GCF_050455445.1). Classification (NCBI taxonomy): domain Bacteria; kingdom Bacillati; phylum Bacillota; class Bacilli; order Caryophanales; family Paenibacillaceae; genus Paenibacillus; species Paenibacillus sp. MABNR03. The sequence continues at coordinate 236,441 of NZ_JBCIYR010000006.1, read as the reverse complement.
ACAATTTGATTGTTCAATTTCCCAATCTCAACAGCGTGCTGGGCACGCTCTGTTGCCTTGTTCGCTCCGTTCTTGATTCGTTGAAGCAATTTCATGACATCTCCTCCTCTGTCCCGTCAGACGTTGAATCTCTCGATTCAACTGCAATTTGTTCTTTAAATTTTCATAGTATATAACTTATACGATATCATGCCAAAAAGTTGCGCATTCGCGCGCGAGTGCCCGTTTTCTGCCGATGATGGATGAAATCGGGGGCTTTCGTCAGGACCATACGTTCGGGTATAATGAAGCTTTGGCCCTGCATAACCGCCTGCTTAGGCGACTAACTCTATCATACCAATTTACAATGTGATTGTGAAAAGGGCAAATGGTTTACTTTTAACCGGGATAGTCCTATCCCTGAATGCATACAGAGGTGGATGAAACATGTTAAGCCCGAACTCAACGTTCTACGCCCGTCCGCTCGGGGTCACTCCGGCGGCATCCTTGCCCCAGTCCCCGTCTGCTCCACTGGAGACCAGTCGGCAGCTCGTGGGCGATGATCAACAGGATGCATTCTACTTCCGTTCACTGGAAGAGGCAGGCATCCGTCTGAATGGGCCACAAATCTCGGCCGTCCGTCACGGCAAAGGGCCCCTGCTCACGCTGGCCGGAGCTGGCTGCGGCAAAACAACCGTACTGGCAGCCCGAGCCGGCTACCTCATGGAGGTCAGCGGTGTTCATGCAGGCAGCATTCTGCTGGTGACCTTTACGAATAAGGCTGCTGCCGAGATGAAAGACCGCATTGCATCACTGCCAGGCATACGTCCTGCAGCTGCGCGAGCGGTGCAGGCCCGTACATTTCATTCTTTCGCCTTGACGCTGCTGCGTCATTACGGTGTACAGGAAGAGATTTTTGGAGAACCCCGTGCCCAGCATACCGTAATCAAAATGCTTCTGCGCCAATATGGCATGAGTGAAGCATTTCAACCCGAGAGTCTGCTGTCCATGCTGTCTGCATGGAAGATGCAAGGCTCCGAGACAACGGACCTTCCGGCAAAGTCGCAGGAGGAACGTGATGCCAAGCGGGTTCTACTTGGTTACGAGAACTGGAAGCGAGAACGAAACAAGATGGATTTCGATGATATTTTACTGAAGGCAGCAGCCCTGCTTCGTGATCCGGCTGTGCTGAAGCCGCTGCAGCAGCGTTTTCAGTATATTATGGTCGATGAGTTCCAGGATACGAATAATCTGCAATATGAAATTGTCCAGAAGCTGGCTGCGGCCCATCGCAACCTGATGGTTGTGGGGGATGATGACCAGACCATCTATACCTTTAATGGAGCGCGTCAGGAATCGATCCTTGAATTCGATAAAGTTTACCCTGGTGCACGGATCGTGACGCTGGATATCAATTATCGCAGTGATGCACGCATCCTTGGACTTGGCAGTGAACTGGTCGCCCGCAACAAGCGAAGACGTGACAAGCGGCTTCGTGCAGCCGGCCATCGCGGAGACGCACCCCGCTTCGCCACACCTTCGAATGCAGAGGAGGAAGCAGCTTGGGTCGTAAACCAGCTCTGCCAGCAGGTTGAGGAAGGATTGCACACTTATCGCGATATTGCAATCCTGCACCGAACAGCCAGCAGCAGCCGGGCAGTGTTTGAACAGTTGGTTCTTAAAGATGTGCCGTTTGTACAGCACGGGGCTTCTCCTGTATTTTACGATCAGTCACTTATCAGACCCCTGATGGATCATATGCGCCTCTCCCTGAATCCACGCGCTGTAGATGCTCTCCCCAGCGCACTTGGACCACTTTACGTCTCCCGTGATGCTGGTCTGGAGTGGATTCAGCGGAACGAACAGCAGCAGGCCAAAAAATATCCGCTGATCCATCTGGCCAAATGGGACAAGCTGAAGCCCTTTCAGCAGGAACAGGTCAAGGAACGCATCAAGCTGATTAAGTCGCTGCACAAAATGAAACCGGTCTTCGCCATTCAGGAGATGCGACGCCAGTTTTACGACAAATATATGGAGAGCGGCGATCCCAGCATTTTCACCCACTACAAGGAAACGATGCTGGAGACACTGGACGAATTCGAAGCGGCCGCCAAAAAGTTCGAAACCGTGGAAGAGTTTATCCAATTCGCTGACGAGCTCTCCCGCAGGCACCGTGAGATGGAGTCCCTGCGGCGTGCCCAGGACAGCGATGCAGTACAGCTGATGACCATCCACCGGGCCAAGGGACTGGAATTCCCATGTGTCTACTGGATTGGTGCCAGCGAGGGAATCGTACCTCACAGCACAGCTCTGCGGCAGGATATCCCTGAAGATCAGAAGGCTGCTCTGGCGGTACAACAGACCGATACGGAACTGGATATGGCTCTGGAAGAGGAGCGGCGGCTCGCTTATGTTGCCATCACGCGAGCCAAACAGTACTTATATGTTACATCGCCAGCGAGTCATCACGGCAAGCCAGCAGATGTATCCCGTTTTCTGCTTGAAGCCTTTGGCATGGAAGTTCCAGACAAACGCAAAGACCGTGATGAAAGCCGAACCAGCATTCATACGTCATACAGCAAGGGATCAGGGCAACGTTCCCGATCAGCTGCCCGGTCCGAAGGTCGGGATGTGGTACATCGCCGTTCCATCAGCCACAGTGATCGTGACTTCGAGGTACACAGCGAACGTGATGAGGATCGCCTCAGTGAACGGCGTGGCAGCGGAGAAATTCGCAAACATAAGGCGTTCAGCACGGCAGGTGTGAGTCAAACACCCACAACTTCCTCCCGCTCGCGATCTTCAGGTTCAGGCCATGCTGAACAGACTGAGACCGTTGCAATCTGGAAATGCAGCTCTTCCAGCTGCAAGGCATGGCTCCGTCAGAAGCCAGCCGTTCCTTCGGCAAAAGCAAGCAAACGAGCAGCATCCGGGCCACCTGCCTGTCCCCTGTGTTCAGGATCCATGGTAGCCGGAACACGCGAGGTGCCTGTGACTGGGCGGGCTGGCCGATAACAAGCACTACATGATATAAAATCTCTTTGGAATCTTAAATTGGCAGTACAGCCTATCCACAATTGATTATTGATGGATAGGCTTTTTTCATGTAAGGGTATGTAAATATAATATTTTATTGGATATTATTGTATCCAGTGCTATTTTACAATATATATTTAAGATATCTTGTCTTGCATTGGATCAGTTGAAACGAGGAGGTGCCTCAATGGAATTGGAGAGTGCAATCAAAGAGAGGATACAAGAGCGATTTGATATATTACATGAGCTTTATGATATCTGGTTTACGGAAAATCCAGCTTTAATTGCTCCTATGGAAAGATTCTATCAGCAAGCACATATTGAGAAACACAGAGCCATTACTTATTTGTTGAACAAAGGGTTTATCGCTGCCAATCCCGTAGAGAATGAACCTGAACTGGTGGCAGTCTGTATCACCGTAGACGGAATTGATTTTTTCGAACAAGGCCGATTGGCTGGCAAAGGCAATGGATGGTCCGTTGCGACTGAATACTCGGATGAATAGGCATAAGTAACGGTATCCTTCGTTTCAGGGCGCTTACTGCTGTTTATTAACAGTAGAAGCGTCTTTTTTTCCATTTTAGAATGGAGGTTGGATTATGCAAGATGGTAAAACGCATTTTTATGTATCCGTAACCCATAACCTCATTGAACAGACCAAGAACGAATCGACGCCATTTGAAGTCATGGTGGATGACGAAGAGTTAAATCAGCTTAAAGACCTGATGAAAGTACTGGAGGGTGACGATGCCTATACGCTGCAGCGCGCCCCTGTACCCTACAAATCGGCAGACCACGATGAAGCAACCGAACAATTTTCGGATGGCATGACATTGCTGTACAGTTTTCTGTACGACCATGGGACCCCTGATACCCGGCAGGCCATTGAGAACATGAACGTGCTGCCCCGGCTGCAGGATACCGATTACGATGACCCTGGGTATGAAAACTCACCGATGAATAAATGAAACAGTCAAAAGCATGCGAGGCCGCATATCAAGCGGAACCGCATGCTTTTGTTATATTATTAGAATCCTTGCAAAACCTGCGATACGATCAGTCCAGACGAATCTCCTGACCTTTTTCCGCCGACTCGTAAATTCCGCATAACATCCTTGTCGAGGCAACACCATCCGCAATCGGGCTGATCGGTCCAGTCCCGTTCAAGCAGCAATCCACAAAGTGATCGATCTGATTCTGAAATGCACTATGAATATGCAGCCCCGTGTTATCTGTTTGCGGCTCGATATTCAATATGGTGTTGTGTTTTTCCGTTACAATCAGTGTCTCTGGCTCCAGTTCGAATCCGCCGCGTTCTCCATACAGTTTCACTGAAGATTCATCTCCGCGTGCATGCAGCGTAAAGCTTACATCCACCGCAAGCGAAGCCCCGTTCTCAAAGCGGATCAACGCATTCGCCATATCTTCGACGTTATTCACGGCTGAACTGTAATCCGCCGCCTTGTAGAAAGAAAGTTCTTCGATATGAGCACGATTGCCGAGCTTCCGATACGTATTGCCACTTACCGAGACGGGTTTCGGCCTGCCCATGAGATACCAACATTGGTCAATGATATGTACGCCCAGATCAATAAGTGGACCTCCGCCGGAACGGTTTTTATCCGCGAACCAGCCTCCGGGATTGCCCAGACGCCGCAGAATGGATGCCTTGGCATAATACAACTGACCAAATTCCCCTGCATCGATAAACCTGCGCAGCATTTGCATATTGTTATCGTAGCGCCGCACAAATCCAACGATAAAGGTACAGCCGCTTTTCTTCACGGCTTCCTCGATTCTCAGCGCATCTTCCACATTTGTAGCCACCGGCTTCTCCAGCAGCACATGCTTGCCCGCCTCCAATGCGGCTATGGCGAATTCGGCATGCGTGTTGTTCCAGGTACAGATGCTGACTGCATCCACATGCGGGTCCTTCAGCATTTCCCGATAATCCGTATAGACTGACTGTGCATCATATTTCTGCGCTGCTGCTGCTGCGCGCTGTTCGTTCAGATCACAGATGGCATAGATGACAGCATTCTCGTTTTTGGCGTAGCACCTCATATGCAGATCCGAGATGGATCCGGTGCCGATCATTCCGATGTGCAGCATTTTGCTCGTACTCATTGTCGTCCTCCCTTCCTTTTTCCGGAACATCATTCTCGTCTAGTCTGCCCGCAGCATGCCTTTGTAAATACCAGGTGTTGAATTTTCGATCTTTACGGCACCGAGCGTCCGGGCATAAAAATCTACTGGTCCTGCCGATCCGATGATCGCATAGGCATAACCATCCGCCTTCATCGCGTGCATGCAAGCCAGCAAAAGCGCTGTACCCACACCTTTGCCCCGTGCATCCTGATTCACCCCTGTTGGGCCGAAAAAGTTGCGGCATGTCGCTTCGTAACAGGCAAAGCCAATCATTTTTCCATGTTCGAGGGCAATATAACAGGATACCGGCTGACGTGCAAAGGATACATCACACTCATCCACCCAGGGCTGGCTAAAATGCGATTTAACCCAATCCAGCACAAGCTGCTTCTCCGGGGCGATGGCTCTTCGGATGACGATGGAGGATTGCTCCAGTTTCTTCAAACCACTCTCTTGCTCAGGTAAATCGTAGAGTGCTACCAACATATCGCTCATCTGATCCATTCCTCTCCTCATTGAATGTAATGATGCTTTTTTTCAAACAACTAAGCGACAGGAAACGGACCACAGGTTGTACCACTCACCTGAAACTTAACCGTATCCCACAGCCTGTAACCTGCAAATTGCCACATGTTGCAAATAATGAGCTTACACGCCACTCACATGACCAAGCGTTCAGGTGCAACAATTTACCAAGTTGTCCCGTCTGTAAGAATGAGCGCAGCCCTAATTAGGAGTTTACCGCGATATAACCAAGATTAGAAGGGATGATCAACAATGAACAACAACATGAAAAAAGTAAGTGCCCTAATGGTCCTGTCCTTGGCCCTGAGCGGAGGAGCAGCATACGCAGCAACACTCGACACGACACAGTCTGGTAACCAAACTTCCGTAACAACGGATAGTTCATTATCCGCAGCTGTAAAAGTGTCCGTGAACGGCACATCGATAGCTGATGGCTATTGGAATAAAGATGGCAAGGAAGCCATGATCGCACTGCGTGATCTTACGGATGCACTTGGCATTGAGTTGAAATGGAACAAAGAAAACAAGTCGGCCGAGCTGACAAAAGGCACCCTATGGACACTCGTCACAACAGACAAGGATCAGTATTCCATCAATAAAATGCTGCTTACCCTGGGAACTGCCCCTCAAATCACCGATGGCAAACTGTTCGTACCCGCTTCTTTTGCAGAAAAGGTACTACATACCCAAGTAAACACAACGGGTAACCAAGTCACGATTACAAATGAAGAGGACGTGAAAAACGTTACGGAGCGTGGTGTCATTACTGGAATCAACCCGGATCCGAAGTATCCATCCATTCATATCGGGGGTACAGGCACCGAGGGTCTGGTACTTAACCTTGGCGAGGATACGGTCATCAAGTCTGCAGATGGCAAGGAGATCGCACTTGCCGATCTGACCATTGGCATGACTGTGGAAGCTGTACATGCACCAATCATGACGATGAGCCTCCCACCGCAAACACCAACCTACCAAGTTACTGTTCTGGATACCGTTTCTGCAGATGCTGAGGCACAACCCAAAGAAGTCCTCGGTACTTCCGGTACGATTGAAAATGTAAGAACAACAGAAGATCAGGTGACCCAAATCGAGATTTCTGGCACTCGTTTAACCGAAACAGCACCTGACCACGTCATCCTCAATATTTCGGAAGATACCAAGCTGGTAAATCAGAATGGTAAGGCCATCAAAGCAGAGGAACTGACGAAAGATGCAAAAGTCATCGGATTCTATAGTCCTATGTTGACTCGCAGTCTGCCTCCAATCGGAAATGCCTGGAAAGTCGTTTTACAAACTTCCGATGCAGAGGTTGTACCATTTCAATAAGCTAAGCAACATAAGTAGTTAAGTGAACGGTTCATTATACAGTTCATCATGCAAAAATAACCTGATCCAGTCTGTTCTAGTGCAGGCAGTGGATCAGGTTATTTTTTCCGTTCTTCATTCTCCTTCAGAATCCGTTTCAATCATGGCTTCTACCTCAATCTCGACCATTAGCAAAGGATCAATAAGTGCACTCACCTCAACCATAGTGGCCACAGGCTGGATCTGGCCAAAAAATTCGCCATGAGCCCTGCCTACTTCCTCCCAACGGGAGATGTCGGTCACAAACATGCGGGTTCTTATCACATGTGACAAATCTGCGCCGAGTTCATTTAATGCCTTTTCAATCGTTTGCAAAACAAATCTTGTCTGGGCATAAGGATCTCCCGCACCGACAACAACACCATCCTGCATGGCTGTTGTCCCTGCCACCTCGATCCGGTTCCCGATCCGGATGGCACGACAGTAACCTACAAGTGGTTCCCACGGAGAACCGGTAAATACCTGCTGTTTGCTCATTGAGGCCACCCTTTCTCTACTTGTCATTTTCGTGGATAATCTCTGCATTATAACAAGCAGGGAGTATTTCGCATACCAAAATTTGGGTTATCGATCGTTATGTAGACAAAAAAAGCCTCGTGCATAAACCAACTGCTCAGCAAGTGGTAACATGCACGGGACTTATCACGCAGATGCAGGCGTCAACACATGAAACGTTCTGCCTACAGTTTAATATTAGCCTCATCAAAGTATTCCTCAAGTGTCAATCCGCTCTTCACAATGTCCGGTGCCAGATCGGTTCCGACATACCGAATGTGCCAAGGCTCATAGACGTAACCCGTTATATCCTCCTCACCTTTGAGATAACGGATGACGAAGCCGTACTCTGCAGCGTGTTCTGCCAGCCACTGGCCTTCTTTCGAGGTTCCGAATACTTCTTCCAGCGCGTTACCTACACTCGGACTGGATACATCGATCGCCAGACCGGTCTGATGTTCGCTTCTGCCCGGCTTAGAACTCACACGGTCCGTGTATTCTTGACCTTTGGTTTTGACATTGTTGTTGTAGATGGAAACCTGACGCTCGTATGAACGGTAACCGGATACGGCGCGCAGTTCAATGCCGTCCGCCTCGGCCCCGGCAAACAGCTTCTCCAGCGCTTCTGCGGCTTCCTTCCGCATATGGCGCTTCTCATGAGGACCGTCGAAGGAAAACGGCACATTCGGCTCTACCAGATCACTTGGTTCATAGCCTTCAGGCAGGCTGCGCTGCTTGTTCACAATGACAGTCATCGCTTCTGCATTGGTTACGACGGATTGGCTGTCAATCGTATTTTGCATAGCGCTGACGCTGCGCTGCTCCATCAGGGAGTCGTCCGTTGCCGTTTCATTGCCAGCATCCGCAGAACCCTGCTCTTCATCCGTTGAAGCACTGCCGGAATCCTCGCTGTCACCAGATGGTGAACTGTCAGCTTCACCGTCTGTCTTGGCACCATCATCTCCAGTGTCCTCGGTTAAATGAACGGTCGTCCCGTCCGCCTCCTGTTGTGTACCGCCTGCCGCATTCAGATTCTGATTCTCCTCTGAACCCGAGCCATCCTGGCAAGCGGACAGCAATGCTCCGCATATCATCAGTGAGGACAGCAATACCGCAATGTGGCGCTGTCTTCCTGTTCGTGATTTCATATAAAAAACTCCTATCGCAAAATAATCATAACAAAAATTGAGTACGCTCTGGGGCATTTCTTCCCCTGCGACAGTATAACATCAAATTGCATTGAAGCTCCACCTCTACAGACCTCACTGGCAGGGAATGACCCTCGCGTGAAGGAGGGTGTGCGGGCTATACGTCCGTTTTTCGGACGATTAGAGCTTCATCCCCATCTTTAATCAACAGATCCAGAATAACATTTTGGATAGATATCCTTTTCAAAACATGCTTATGCAGATGCCACACCACAAACAAGCGAGGGTGATCTAAGATCTCCCCCGCTTCGATGCGTGCATCATTTGGTTGCCGGGCTGTCCTTCTTCTTCTGGACAGCCTGCCAGATCCGCGCGGCTACACGCTCGCGGATCATTGTCAGCCCGGCTGCTACGGGTACTCCCGGCAGCAGCGCGGCCAGTTCCGGCGTTGCCGGGGGCTTGCCCGGCTGCGCCAAACGCACTTTCACGGCGCCGAAGCCAGGCCCCGGCTGGTGCATCGCGCCGTCTGCGGCCGCCTCGGCGATCCATTCGCCGACGGCTGCGCCGCCTTCGCCGCCCCGCGCCTGCGGGCGGCCGGCTGTCTCCGCTGCGCGGCCCGCGCCGCTTGGATCATGGGCCAGCTCCTCTGCCCATGATCCAAGCACGCCGGCGAGCAGCGCTTCGCGCGGCAGGCCGGCGTGCGCCAGCTGCAGCAGCGGCTCGGCCGCGAAGCGCGCAGCGATGGCCTGCTCCGCGGCCGCAGCATGCGCGCAGTCCTCGCGGCCGCAAGTGCACGCCGCAGCGGTCGCAGCCGCAGGCAGCAGCCCCGCAAGCTCCGCCGGTGCGGGGCCACCGCGCAGCAGCGCGTACAGTGCCAGCGGCCGCTTGCGCAGCTGGGCCAGCATGGCCTCGCGTGCGGCTTCGCTGAGCTGCGGCAGCGTACCGGTTACCGTGAACAGGCTAGCTGCTGTTCCGGCCCGATCCACGTCTGCTGACACATGTTGACGTGCTTCAGCAGACTCACTTACCTCTGCTGTCCATCCATCGGGGGACATATGCAGCTCTACATTCCATTTTTCGCTCATAACCTTCCCCCTTCCCGTTTATCGCCCACCATTGTATTCATCAAGCTTATAACCACGTCTCACCCTGAAGTGAAATAAGTCCGCGCAGTTCGTCATCCGACATTTCGGTCAGCCAGTTTTCACCGGAACCAACCACCTGCTCGGAGAGTGCCTTTTTGCTCTCAATTAATTCATCTATGCGTTCTTCCAGCGTACCCTGACAGATCAGTTTGTGCACCTGCACATTGCGGTTCTGTCCAATTCGGAACACCCGGTCCGTTGCCTGATTCTCCACCGCCGGATTCCACCAGCGATCATAGTGAATGACATGACTGGCACGAGTCAGATTCAGACCCACACCGCCAGCCCGGAGTGATAAAACGAACAAAGATGGACCCTCGCCCTTTTGGAACGTCTCCACCATCTCGTCCCTCTGGGTCTTGGACACGCCGCCATGGAGGAAATAGGGCTCTTCCTCATAACGCTGTTTAAGACGTGATACCAACAACTCCCCCATCGCTACATACTGAGTGAAAATGAGTGCCGATTCCCCGTTGTCCCGGATGGCATCAACCAACTCCAGCAGGCGCTCCATTTTGCCGGATGCCTCCACCTTCGCATGATCCTTGCGGCTGCTGTCAGCCAGTACCGGATGATCGCAGATTTGCTTCAGTTTGGTGAGCGACGATAATACAATGCCTTTGCGGGCAATGCCGTTTCTGCCGTCAAGTCCACCCATCAGATCATCGACCACACGTTGGTATAGAATGGTTTGCTCTGGTGTTAACGAGCAGTACGATTTCAGCTCCAGCTTCTCTGGCAAATCCTTGCGGATGTCCGGATCACTTTTGAGCCTCCGCAGCATAAATGGCGAGACTAGTCGGTGAAGCTCCCGCAGTGACGCGCTGTTTTCTTCGGATGTCCCCATTCCTGTATAACGCTGACGGAACGATGAAGCTGTTCCGAGATACCCCGGATTGAGGAATTGGAAAATCGACCACAGCTCACTCAGCCGGTTCTCGACCGGCGTACCGGTCATGGCAATCCGATGAGGAGCCGATAAGCGCATTACACTTTGCGCCTGCTTGGTGCGATAATTTTTAATATATTGCGCTTCATCAAGGACCACTGTAGACCAATGCAATGATGCAAGATCCGGTCCGTCCCGGCCAGCCAGATGATACGTCGTCAGTACGATATCATGGGCCTGTGCCTCGTCTTGAAATGCGCTCCCATGCAGTCGTTGTCCCCCATGATGGATGTACAGCGACAGATTCGGGGCGAATCTTTTCAGCTCGCGCTGCCAGTTTCCGAGCAGAGAAGTCGGGCAAACAATAAGTGCAGGCAGGTGTACATCCTGTGAAGGGATATCCTCGCCAATCTCCAATGGATGGTCTGCCCCGTACCTCTCATTTTCTCGCGCCTCTTCAGCCGCCGCCTGCTGCTCCTCATGTTTCAGGTCCAGCAGGCAAGTAATCACCTGAATCGTCTTCCCGAGACCCATATCATCTGCAAGACATACGCCGAATCCAAGCTCGCGCATTGCAGACAACCATTGATAACCCCGCTCCTGATATGGCCGGAGCTCCCCGTGCAGCTCTGCGGGCACCTGTCGGGGCTCGATACTGCGAAGCACCTGTCCGTCCAGCAGGAAGGACAGCAAGCCTTCGGATTCCGCCCCAAAAACAGACAGCCCTTTCCAGGCTGCATCTTCACCTTCCTCTGCAGCCAGATGCAGCCATTCGGATAACGGCATATATTGTTCTTCTTCTTTTTTCATATAACGCAGAACCTGGCGAATCTCTTTGGTATCCACTTCGATCCATTCGCCGCGGAACATGACATAAGGTACGGTCGCTTCTGCCAACGCAGCAAGTTCCTCTGCTGTAACGGGTTTACCGTCCAGCATCGGCTCTGCCTTAAAGGCTACCAGCTGTTCCATCCCCAATGCATTCGGAGCACCAGGCGCCCGTTCAGTCCCACGATTCAGCATTTGCAACCGCAGCCCGGCACGCCGTTTTCCGGCACGACTCCAGCGGGATGGCATCAGCACAGTTATCCCTGCCTTCTGCAACCGAGGCACCGCATGTGTCAAAAATTCAAAAAACGGCTGCTGCTCCAGCTTCATTCCTTCCGGGCGTGGTTGAAGCAGGGCGATTTCCAGTTCAGGTGCCAATTCACTGGCTTGACCCAGTGCCATCAACAGCTGCTCCGCCGCAGATACGTACCGTACCTTTCCCCGATCCAGGTCACGTTCGGGGTGGGCCCAGATGGTGCGTGCAGGCAATCTCAGTCCAGACTCCTGCGCACTATCTGCCCAGAAGGTTATTCCCCATAATGATTCGTGTTCACCAAGAGGGGGCTCAAGCCGCAGCACCAGTTTCAGCTCGCCTTCCGTGGGAGCTGTCTCCTCACTGCCCACGACCGGCATCTTCGTGCCCCCTGCTTCTTGCAATGTTTCGATAAGTTCTGCCATTTCCTCCGTCGGGCCCTGCACAGTCACGGGACGGAACATGGAAATCAGACTATTCCACCACAACTCGGCTACAGGAGAAGATCCACGCCGAAATTGAGTACGGTACCGGGACAAGTCGCTATCCATACTTTCAAGTTCCCCTGTTACAACAGCGTGAATCATGCCACTCATGAATGAAAATAAGACAGCAGCGCCAGCCTCCTCCCGCGATTCCGGCTCAGAGGAAGCATACGCACCAGGGGCAGACAAACCGATCGGCGGCATTGCTTCCGCCAGCTCGCGAAAACGCTCTACATCGGCTTCCTGCGACAGACGAGGGCGCCAAGTTCCTGTAAGCGTCTCTTGACCCGTACGCCGCCGCGCACCGGTTTTGGCCGCGAACTCAGCAGAAGGAGCAATCTCCCCGCGCAGCAGCAGTTCCTGTGTGAACTGTGCTGCTTTTATCCAGTAGCGGATCTCCTCCCCTGCCTGAATCCCTGCGGCCTTCAGTATGCTGTCATCCCAATGGAGCAGCAGTTTAAATGTATCTTTGGGTGAGATCGCCAATCCTTCCAGCGTCCGTCCAAGCAATTGGCGCCGCTTCGTACCCTTGGCTTCCGCAGCATTACGCATCGGATTGGGCCAGCGCAGCTCCGCAAGACGCAGAGCGGCAGGCTGAAACAGACGACCCCCGTCGCCAAAATTCAGCCTCCTTACCACGTGGGTCCAAGCATCTACACGTGGTTCCGATGTTTCACCGGAAAAACAAAAAAATACGTCACCAAGCCATACTCCATACAGCGATTGCATCATTACAGTCTCCCGTCATCCCTTCGCATTGTTACTCTCCATCATATACGAAAATGCCCGGATTTAAAAACCTTTACGCACAAAAATTGCTTTAACCTTCTCCTGATACTCTCCTTACAGGAGGAATCCGCATAAAAAAATGTCCCTTCTCCCCTATAAGGGATTAGGAACATTATGATTTTAGGCAGGGTGTCCTCTGCCATTGCATTAAAAATGAAATTGCTTATACGCCTCAGCTCGTCAGCATGCCCAACAGTACATCCAGATTCAAAATACCCGCAGTATGATCTTCGGCATGTCCAATCTCCCTAAATACGCCTGTCATAAAACGCTTATGCTCTTCCGCAGGTTCTTCGAATCGGTCGTACGTCACCACAGAATCTACCGTATCCACAATCAGAGGCACAAAACCTCCTTTGTATGGTACGACAATGATACGCGTAGAAGCATCATCTTCCCGATCGGGCATTCCCAGCAAAACCCGCAGACTAACGACGGAAACCACCTTGCCGTATAAAGATCCAAAACCTCTGATTTCCGGGCTGCCGAACGGGACGGTGGTTACGGGAATCATCCTGATAATTTCATGAACTTCCTCAATGCGAAGCGCGAAAAACTGATCTCCGACCGTAAAATTAATGTATTGAACTTGAGCTTCCTCATTCATAGTTGTCTCCATACCCTCTCACTTTTAAAGTGTTACTTGGTGTATCGGCTATTTTCCATGAAATATTTAGAGCTTCGTCCATTTTGGCAAGCTGCAGCAATGATTTCAGTACTCTAAAAAAACTTGATAGAAAATTCATATCGAGGTCGATTCGATTAGAAAGGACAGTCTTTCTTTTTTATAGTTCAATTTTCCTATAATCACTCTATAAAAAACGCGAAAAATGTCGATATACACTATACGTTCTTTTCGAATCAACACCTTCTGTAACGAACCTATTAAGAAATGAGGAAAAACATGACACTTAAAACCAAAGTCATCGTCATCGTCACCACCATTTGTATTTTGCTCGCAGCTCCATTAAGTTATATCGCTCTCCTCGTGATTGAGAAGCAAGCTACGGAGTCCGTGGACAACGAGCTGCAGAGCACAGTTCAGCTCGCAGTTTCTGAAGTAAACGGGTGGGCCACTGCCCAAGCCAAAGTTATTGAAACTCTCGGGAAGGTCATTGAAGACACGGTACCTCTGAATGAGATCGGGATGGACCATCTGCAGGCATTTCAAATGCCGTCCAACAAAGAAGATATCGCCACCATATATTTCGGCCTTGAAGACGGAACCTATATGGATGGAGCAGGCTTTATGCCCGATGCGACCTTCGATGCTCGCGAACGGCCCTGGTACGTGGAGACCAAAGCCTCCAATCAGCTTACATTTAGTGATGCTTACGTAACGAAGGCAGGTATCCAGTCCATTTTTATTGGCGTGCCTCTGCATGACACAGACGGAAACTTCCAAGGAGTCATCGCCGAAAATATCTCGCTGGATTCCATCAAGGATGAAATTAACTCCATCCAAACCGACAACGGTTTTACCTTTTTGCTGGATCAGACCGGGGTCGTGCTATCCCACCCCAATCAGGAGTTGCTGAATACCCCGCTTGCCGATCAGAGTGACTACACTGATATCGTGGGCACGATGCTTACGGAACCAAGTGGATTATCCGAATATACGTACAATAACGATCGTCAGTTAATCTATTATGAGAAAATTCCAAACACGAACTGGATTGTTGCTACATCTATCTCCAAGGCAGCAGCCCTGGCTGAATTTACGAAGACAAGACAGTTGTATCTTGCATTTATCGTGGTGTTCACAGTGATCCTGGCGGCTCTTGCTTATTTCTTTGCCATAAGAACAATCAAGCCTTTGCTTGACATGAAAAATAGTGCCAAGCAGCTGGCGGCCGGGGATCTTACCGTGCATGTGGCTGTAAAGGGCAAAGACGAAATTGTACAGCTGGGCTCATCATTTAATGAAATGTCTTCCTCACTACGCAGTTTGATTCGACAAGTCGACCAATCGGCACAGCAGGTCCAATCTTCGTCCCAGACCATGTTCAAAGATGCTTCCAGCAGTAACGAAATTGCTGGGCAGATCTCGACGGTAATTGAGGAAATTGCCAAAGGTGCGGGAGAACAAGCCGAATCGATTCAAGCCGGAGCTGAATTGGTGTCCGGAATTAACGGAATCATTGATCAGATTACAGACGAAGCCCGGCAGGCTTCCGAAACGATATTGGACGTTAATCACGCGATGGAGAGCGGCAAAGACGCCATTGCCCGTCAGACAGATCTTTCCCAGGCAGGACAGGAATCCACCAGTCGGGTTGAAACATCCAATGAGCTGCTGCTCAGCAAAATTGGCGAAATATCCGCCATTACAGGCAGTATTCAGAACATTGCAGCACAAACCAACCTGTTGGCCCTTAATGCATCAATCGAAGCTGCACGCGCCGGAGAGCATGGCAGAGGATTTGCCGTTGTGGCAGGAGAGGTGCGTAAGCTTGCAGAACAATCTTCGCATTCCGTGGCTGAAATCGATCAGTTGTTGAACGATTTGAATGCAGCAGGTCAACAAAGCGCAGCAGAACTGGAGCAATTCCGCCTGAATAGCTCAGCTCAGTCAGAGTCCATGGTCGAGACATCGGCATCCTTTGACCTGATCCGTCAGTCTGTAGATGAGATTATACACAAAATCAGCTCCATTACTTCGGGCATGACGGAGATCAAAACAGGTGCAGCCCAAGTATCTGACGTGATCACAGGGCTCGCAGCTGTGGCAGAGGAGAGCGCTGCTTCAACCGAGGAAGCTGCATCTTCCACGATGGAACAATCCCTGTCCATTCGCAACATCTCGGAAGCAGCCAAAGCTTTATCCGATCATGCAGATCAGCTGCTGCGTGAAGTCAGCCGTTTTAATACGAAAAACAAATAAACTAAACTCATACACCCCATATGAAAAAAGACCAAAGGGTTGGCAGTATGCCAAATCTTTGGTCCTTTTTCATCCTAATATCTGTGGATAACTTTTATATTTCAATAATTAGAGTGAATTTCCACAGTGAAAGTACAAGTTATACCCCTTTTGTGGATAAGTTGTGCACATATTGCACACAGTTTGTGGATAAATACGTATTTCTATGTGGATATACAATAATTTAATGTGGACATGTTGTGTATTTGTTTGCAAATCTCACGTAAAATCTTAAATGCCCACTCCAATTATCCCTCACTGTGGACATACTGTGGATTGCAGAATCCACCGTTTCCATCAGTCCCGTTATTCAACCAACTCGCCTCTGCGCATAATCAGCCTGTCATCGATATAAACATCCGGCTTTTGCACAACCGCATCAATATGTACCCCCGCCGCAATCGTTCCACCGAACGTGTTATTGCTGCCGAAGGCAACATGAATGGTTCCATACACCTTCTCATCTTCCAGAACAACTCCCGTAATTCGAGCCTTATTGTTGGTGCCAATGCCGAATTCACCGAGGTAACGACCATCCTCTTCACCCAGCATCGCCAGCAATTGCTGTCCGTTCGGGCCTTCTGCTGAAACCAGCCGTCCTTCTTGTACTGTTAGAGTCATCGGTTCACGGAGTGCACCGATTCCGGCTACAGATCCATCTACAACAATGATGCCTTCACCTTGGCCTTCAACCGGAGCAATGTACGCTTCACCCGAAGGCAAATTTCCCGATTCGCCAGGATTCAAATACATTCCCGTACTGGGCACTCCACTTCGATCCTTGATGGAGAACGCCAGGCTGTGTCCGTCCTTTTCGATCCGAACCTGGCTGCCGGCAGTTAGTAAAGCTGTCACCTTCTCGGTCAACGCCTTCACCTGTGGGTATTCGGCTGTGATGGCACCATTCATGAACATATCTTCCGTCATGCCGGGCATGGTGGCCACTCGTGTTCCTGATGCAGCCGCTTGTTTCCGGGCCTGTGTATGGGTTAATGAATATCTCGTCACACATACGGCAACATCGGCTTGCATCATGGCTTGTGCAACCGCTGCTGGCGGTTCTTCTCCGGATCTGCTCCGTTCCTCCATGATCATCAGTACAGATTCTGCACCAAGTGCTTTACCCGCCTCATAAATGGATTCAGCCAATTCCCGTTTGGCATCATCCGCCACGACGACGAGATTCTCTCCCTCACGCAGCCCCAGACATTCAGTTAGTACATTTTTACTGATTTCCACACGTTGCTGATTCATTTCACTATCTCTCCTGTCTTTGGTTGAACTCAGTTGGACTCCTTAACCCTCGACTTGACCCTTTCGACAATCCGGATGGAATTCCTGCACGCCCCAACTTGGACAGGAATTTGAACTCATCTCATCGTAGCGGACCATTCTGCGAGAATTGCAGCCGTTTTCCGGTATTGAAAGACTGGAAAGTAATGACCATAAGGCACATCTATCCGGTTAAACTGTGGATTCAAATCCTCTGGGTAGTGATATTCCGGATCTTCCTTGGCCCATACTACTAATGTATTGTTAGCTTGATCGACTCGGTACCACATTCTCCCCCATGATGATGTAGTACCCTTTATTTTGCCGGAGTGAATCCACCGCAACAAGTCGGTATGCGCTCCCGCTATCCGCGGGGATTGCAGACTGGACTGGATTCTCTTAGCCAGTACAGCCTCCGTAAGACTGCCTTCTTCTCGGACGCTGGATGTACTTAACATATGCCGCCAACTCTTCTCCGACCTTCGACTAAGAAGGGTGCGCATAATGCCTCTTGGCAAACGGGAAACCCACCGCAGCATATTGGGATCTGTATTGTCAGCGACCGGCTGAAGCAAACCAAGCCGGATATCCTTCCTCCCACTGCGCAGCATCGCCGCAGATGCAATCGCAGCACCTATGGAGTGACCTACCAGCTTCATCGGACCTTCAAACTCTGCTATGGCCGTAAGCAACGTATCAACCTGACCTTCAAAAGTTTCATCCCCCTGATGTACAGGGGAACGTCCGAACCCTGCCAGATCCACAAGCCAAACCGGGTTACCTGTCAGCACATGCAGCTGCTCTCCCAGAGGTAACATTTCATCAGCACAATTCAGCAGACCATGCACGATCAGCCATGGTTCTCCTTTCCCTTCCCAGCCAAGCGCCGCCAAGTTCCCAATGCGGGTTCTGGTCCAACCGGAAGGCCTTTTTTCATAAGGTTTATGGATTAGGCGATAATCCAGATCGGCTGTCACAAACGGAAGCTGCTCCCGGATATCCGGCCATGATTGTCCCATGCGTTTAAATAAATCTTCCGTCTCATCCACATGAAATATTCTGTCTGTAATAAAAGAAACGGATTCGGCCGGCACACCGCTGACCCGTGCCCCGCCTGATCTCATTGCAAACTGCATCCATGATAACGGAACAGCCCCGTTGGGCTTCGGCACATCCAGCTGTTGCGCAAGAAGTTGGAGCAACTCCTTCATGTTGGGACTGTTTTCTTTGCGTGCCAGGAGCGGATAGGTTCCGCCTGACGGAGTTGATTCTTTGGTCAGGAAAACCAGCGTCCGCGCAACCACATCATTCTCAACTAACGGCAACCAATAAGATGATCCTCCGGGCACAACCGGTATGAGCCGTTTTTGCATCGCCTGAATGAGCAGGCCGATACCACCTGTTTGCTCGGTCTCACCCGTTGGACGCGGTCCAACCACTGTGCTCGGGTTCACAACAGACAATGGATATTGATGCTTTTCTGCATGCTCACGGAGGTATAAATCAGCATGAAACTTCATTTCTTCATATGCGCTTTCATTCGAAGCCATTTTGTCGATTGGCATGACCTCGCCCTTTTCGTTACGCAGCCCATAAGGACTCATGAATCCAACCACATGGATAACATGTCTCAGGCCATGCACGCGCTGAATCTCCTCAGCCAACACGGCTACTTCCTTTGCCCCATTCATAAATATCTGCTCCGCAACTTTGCGCTCCAGAGTTACGTCCATTGTCCCGCCCGCATGAATGATGACATCCGCTCCCAGAGCACGTTCCCGATCCGCTGTCGTGAGTCCAAGTCCCTTCACCGACAAGTCTCCTTGTAGAAATGTGATTTTGCTAAAATCTGTTATGCCATAAGAATCCAAGGCACTCCTGGCTTTGGATTCAGAACGGACAAGCAGTACTAATCGTACGTTTTCTTCCACCAATTGCTTTACGGACTCCTTTCCGATAAATCCAGTACTGCCTGTCATAAAGACAACGCCCGATGCCTCTGAGTCCACCTTGTTTGTATGTTTCGAGTCGTTTGCTGCTATGTATGTAGAATTTACGTTCATGACTCCACTCCCCTAATTAGTACCATTTAGTACTAAACATATTTAAAAAAAGAGCTTCGCTTTAACGAAGCATCTGGCAAAACGTACGTGCGGACTGTTCGATAATCCTGGTATCCTTAGCGGTCTCCGCCAAAACCAATGAACCTTCCAGTGCGGCTACAAAGAGCGAAGCAGCAGCTCCTGGATCAATAGTTTGACGGAATTCGGCACGATCCAGTCCCTGCTGAAACAACTTCTCGATCATTGGCTGCAGCTCACGGAAAAATCGGGATATGCTGGCCTTCACCTCGGGCGCACTGGCGGGTGTCTGCATATAAAGAGTTATAAAAGGACAGCTTCCTTCATAATTACGATCCTCAATTCCAGCAGACAACGACGATATAAACGTGTTAATGCGTTCTTCAACGCTTCTTTCTCGCTGACTGAGCAACAGGTATACCTGTGACTCGTACTGGGCGATCCAGTATTGTACAACCGCTTGAAGCAGTTCCTCCTTATTTTTGAAATGATAATAAATATTGGACTTGGACACCCCGCTCGCCCGCACGACTTCATCCATGCTGACATAGCTGTATCCCTGACGCAAAAATAATTGTGCCGCTACTTCGACTGCCTTGGTCCGGTTAACCGGATTGGAACTTCTGGATTTAGCTGAATTAGAGCTTGATGTTGGTTTTGTCATAAATAGAACTATACAGTACTAAATATACATATACAAGTTTTTCGGCTAACAAAGATGAGAATCTCCACATGAAATCCTCACACTTGTCCACATTTAGAACCGTATACACACAGGATATCCACATATAGTGTTAGCCTGGTGTTAAACATGTCAATGAGCCATCTAATACTCCCGGGTTATCCACATTTCAGGAGCGGCTTTTCGTTTTATTGGCTTCAAAGTGCAATAATTGAGTCAACACACAAAAATAGGCCAACCAGAACGCAATTCTGGCTGACCTATTTGAGCTGACAATAGATTTAAACTTTTCCGAAGGGCTGCAGTTCCTGTGGATACCCCTTTTATGTGGATAACCTCTCAAGGGTGAGAAAGAATGCTCCTATTTTACGAATGTGGTGAATTGTTGATGGGTTTACTTTTTCAGACTATCCCAGTTTTGCTGCAAGGCATCAAGCAATCCGGCTTTATCCGATTTGCCTGCCACATATGCCTGAATCGTGCTGCCGTATTCCTGTGGGACACCTTCCGGGAAGCGGTTGAAGTTCCAGCTCAATGTTTTATTTTCCTGACTGTACTTCATGATCTCTGTTGCCAGATCTCCCAGATCCTCTTCCGACGCCTGGATCGAGCTGAACGCCGGGATAAACTTGAATTCTTTGGTCATGTACTGTTTCCCGATGTCAGATGTCACGAGCCATTCCAGGAATTCCTTCGCTTCCGGCTTCACTTGCGAATTTTTGTTCACAACCCAGTAGTTCGGTACACCGACAAACAATTTGTCATTTGGTTCATTCGTGATTGGCATTGGCAACATACCAAGATTCAGATCCGGATTAATTCCATCAATCTGCACCTGTGTCCAGTTCCCTTGCTGCATCATTGCTGCTTCCCCACTGGCAAACAGGGTTACCTGCGTATTGTAGTCCGTTGTAAGCGGGTTTTTGTTGCTGTATTTCAGCGTTAGGTCAAGCAGGTTCATCCAGTCCGTAAACACTTGATTGCCCGGGATTTTCTCTGTACCTTCGTTAAGACCCTGAATGAACTTCACCGGGTCTGCCTGATTCGCAAACGCCACGTTTACATTATGATTGCCGAGCACCCACCATTCCTGATATCCGTTCGAAAATGGCGTAATGCCTGCAGCCTCAAGTTTCTGTGCAGCCTGATCCAATTGTTCCAGTGTTGTTGGAATTTCGGTGATGCCTGCTTTTTCGAAAAGGTCCTTGTTATAAATGAAACCATAGCCTTCCAGTGCCAAAGGCTGTCCGTACAGCTTTCCGTCTTTGGTCATCGGCTCTTTGGCTACTTCAAGCACGTCCTTCGTCCAAGCTTCACCCGACAGATCTTCCAGATATTCAAGCCAGGTATCCAGTTCACGATAACCACCAACGTTGAAAATATCCGGTTGTTCGCCAGCCGCGAACTTGGCTTTCAATGCAGCGCCGTAGTCACTGCCGCCGCCAACAGTTTGAATGTCCAGCTTGATGCCTGGATGGGACGATTCATATTCCGCTTTGAGGCGGTTAAGCGCTTCCGCAATTTCGACTTTGAATTGAAAGATCTTAATGGTTTTGTCCCCTGCAGCAGCCTCTCCGCCAGTTTGAGCATCCGTATTGACCGGACTGCCGCTTTTGTCCCCGTTGCCACAACCTGCGAGCATTACCGAAAAAGCAATCAGCATAAGCAACGTCAACTTTGTCATTCTTTTCATACATACACTCTCCCTATAGTAGTTTCAGTATAACAACTTGTTGGCTATATTCAGCCACTGGGGTGCAGGCGGCGATTGATTCACAACCGATCCTGCCCCGGTGCGCCCGCCCTTGCATACCTCTTTCTCTTACAGATTCTGGTTTTACATCTTTTAGTTTTGGTATTTTTTCTCCAGGAGTCAGGCCCAGATCATGAGGGTATGACTCCCTTTCCACCCTCTATGCGAGTGGGAGCGGAGGGTTCATGGTGCACTGGAGAA
This sequence comes from Paenibacillus sp. MABNR03, assembly GCF_050455445.1. NCBI lineage: Bacteria > Bacillati > Bacillota > Bacilli > Caryophanales > Paenibacillaceae > Paenibacillus > Paenibacillus sp. MABNR03. Next base: position 214,441 of record NZ_JBCIYR010000006.1, on the reverse strand, counting down.
GCGGAGCGTTCGCCTTTGATACCCGGTGGCTTCCTCTACTCCAATTATTCGGCCACCGGGGAGCAACAGCGATCGGAAGTGCACATGATCCCGGAGCGACCCGCCCCTCGCACCTACCCTTTAACGGAGCCAGCCGTAATCCCCTGAATGATGTACTTCTGCATTAGCAGGAAAAAGATAATGATTGGCATGATGCCTAGCACGAGAGCAGGCAGTGCCAAATCCCATTGCTTCGTATATTGACCGAATAGCGCAAAGGTCGCAATCGGGATCGTACGCAAGTTTGAGCTTTGCAAAATCAGGGATGGCAGCAGGTAGTCATTCCAGATCCAGAGCGTGTTCAGGATAATGACCGTAACATACATCGGCTTCATGAGCGGGAATACAATCCGGAAGAACACTCCGTAAACGGAACTGCCATCCACTCGTGCCGCTTCCTCGATCTCAACCGGGACCGATTTAACGAACCCGTGGAACAGGAACACCGACATGGGTGCACCAAATCCGAGATAACAGATGATTAGTCCGCCAAGACTGTCGATCAGGCCAAGATTACTGGTTACCGTAACGAGCGGAATCATGATAGACTGGAACGGAATCACCATCGCGGCAATGAACATGCCGAACAGAATCCGGTTGAAGCGGGTATCACTGCGAACCATCCGGTAGGCAGCCATGGAGCTGATCAACACGAGCAGCAGGTTGCTGACCACCGTGACGATAAGCGAGTTCATCAGTGCCGAAGGAAATTTTATTTTCTCCCAGGCGTTTGCATAGTTGCCCCACTGAAACACTTCCGGCCAGGCAGCCGAGTTCGTAAGCAGGTCACCAAACGTTTTGACCGAATTGACAAACAGGAAGTAGAACGGAACCAGGAACAGGAGTCCAATCAGCACCATAATAATCTCGGTTATGATCGTACTGAAGCGGTAGTTTTTTGTCGTTTCCATCTATGCCTCTACCTCCTTGCTCTTCGTCAGACGTACCTGGATCATCGTAATGATCGCAACAATCACGAAGAAAATGAGTGCTTTCGCCGTACCAATACCGTAGCGGTTATTCACAAATGCCTCGTTGTAAATGTTGAGTGCTACGGACTCCGTCGATCCAAACGGCCCACCTTTGGTCAGGGACAGATTGAGATCGAACATTTTGAATGACCAGGAGATCGCCAAGAAGAGGCAGATCGTTACCCCCGGCATAATGAGCGGTAGAATGATGCTCCGCAGTACCTGCCAGCGGCTTGCTCCATCAATCTCAGCGGCTTCCAGCAGATCCGGTGATACATTGGTCAAGGAAGAGATGTAGATTACCATCAGATATCCTGCCGTCTGCCAGACAAATACAATCACGATTCCCCAGAAGGCGGTCGGTTCGTCTCCCAGCCAAGGGAGGTTGAAGAAGGACCACCCGGTTACATCGCCAACTGCTGAAAACCCTTTCACAAATATAAACTGCCAGATAAAGCCGAGCAACAGTCCACCGATCACGTTAGGCATAAAAAAGATCGTGCGCAGAATGTTTCTCGTCTTAAGCGGTTTGGTCAGAAAGTACGCCAGGAAAAAACCAATGACATTGGTTAATACCACACCAACCACCGTGAAACGTACCGTGAACCAAAACGCCGTTTGGAACTTGGGATCATTCGCAAAAATATGCAGGAAGTTGTCGAACCCTACCCAATTAATATTCTCCGACACCCCGTTCCAGTCTGTAAAGGAGTAATACATTCCCAGCAGGAAAGGGACCACGATGATGAGAATAAAAAACACGATGGAGGGACCCACGAACACGAGCTGCTGTAACAGCTGTGAAGATTTGCGATGCTTCATATCGTTCTCCCCTTCTATAGATGGATGGAATTGGTCTCTTTTTCTATTAAACCCCAATCTTGCCCTGGGAAACACCGACCCTTGTGAACAGTTGGGTGTAAAATATTGTCCTTTCTTAACCTGCAACCAGAAGGGGTGTCCTGATGTCAAAATACTACAGCATACGCACCAAGTTAATCGCTTTTATGCTCATTGCAACCACACTTCCACTGCTGGCCTCCATCAGCATGACGTTCATTCAGACCAAAACAGCCCTGCGCGAACAGGCCGTTGCCGAGAACAAACGCCTCATCTACCAGGCATCCACCAATCTCAACAACTATGTGGATAATGTGGCACGTGCTTCGCTGGCGGTATACAGTGACCCCAACTTTTTGCGCAACTTGGCGAAAATCCCTGGGGATTACCGCGCGGTGGCCGAGGTGTATACAACGCTGCAGACCATCCGCTCAGCTGTACCGGATGTGTTCCAGCTATACTTGCACTCGTTCGCAGCCAACCAATCCACGCTGATTATGAGCCCTTTTCCGAAGCGCGAGGAACGCAAACAGGCTTATTCCGACTCCCTTCATGGAAAAACAGGCGGTGAAAGCCCGGATATATGGGTTGAATCAGCACATATGAGTCACACTTATGGATTCAAGGCTGCTTCCGCTGATGACCCTGCAAGAACAGTAATCACCTTGCATCGTGTAATCAAGGATGTTCCATCCACCGAGCGTCTGGGTGTGCTCGCCATTGACCTCAACATGGATACGATTGCAGCGATCTGCAGCAGACTGTACGATCCGGAGAAGGAACAAATCTATGTCGTGGATGGTCAGAACCAGATCATATACCAGGGACATTCTGAAATCAGTGGAACAGACCAATTACGACAGGAAGCAACCGCCAAGCTGAACATAGCCCGCACTGGTGCCGGTACAGGTACGCGTCCAACCGCTGCAGGAGATTTTGAACAGGAGCATTCCATGTATGTTTACCAGCAGATGGGCAGTACTTTTGCCGATTGGACCATTGTTAAACAGATTCCGAATGAAACGCTCTATGCCAGGGCTAACACCCTGACATGGAATAACGCCATGATTGCCATCGCTGCTCTGCTGCTCGTGATCGTGGCCACCCTGTTCATCTCGATCCGCATCACCGGGCCACTCAAGCAATTAATGAGATATATGAATCAGATTCAGGCGGGTCGTCTGCATGTGGATATTCGGCTAACGAGCCGGGATGAGATCGGTGTACTTGCCCGTCATTTCCGGGATATGATGGATACGGTAAACAATCTGATTTTAAGGGAATACCGACTGGAAATTGCGAATAAAACCAATCAGCTTAAGGCGCTGCAGGCACAGATCCATCCACATTTTCTGTACAATACGCTGCAATCCATAGGTACACTCGCCCTCCAGCATCAAGGGCAGCGAGTGTATGTGCTCCTCTCTTCCCTGTCCAAAATGCTGCGTTACAGCATGCGGGATCAAACCTGTGTAACCTTGCGGGAGGAAGCCGAGCATGCACGGCTGTATCTGGAACTTCAACAGGAGCGGTTTGGTGACCGCCTTGAAGTACAGCTGGATTTTGCGGACGATACGTTACGTACTGAAATGCCGAGGATGACCCTGCAGCCATTAATTGAGAACTACTTCAAACATGGGGCGGACGTTCAGCCTGGTAAAGGTTACATTCGTATAAGCAGCCGCAAAACATCAGATCACTGGGTTGAAATTCAGCTTGAGAATAACGGCCCACCCATTCCGGAGGATAAACTATCCGAAATTCAGGGATGGCTGAGCATGGTTCATACCTCTTCCGGTTTTCCTACTCATGATCCGGTCGAATCAGAGTCCATCGGCCTTCGGAATGTGATGCGCAGGCTTCAACTGAACTCGCCGCCGGATCATATGGCTATCCTGGAGATCCGCAATTTGGAGACGAGTGGTGTCATCATCAAGCTTAAAATTTACGCGGGGGAGTGAACAACATGAAAGCACTTATAGTCGATGATGAAAAGCACGTCCGCGATGCCATCCGCCTGCTTGGGCACTGGGATGAACTAGGGATTGATACCCTTCTTGAAGCAGCAGACGGTCATGAAGCCGCCACAGCAATCTCTTACCATCAACCGGAAATTGTCCTCAGTGATATGCGCATGCCTGGTCAGGATGGCATGGCCCTGCTGGAATGGATATCGGTTCATGCTCCGCATAGCAAGGTACTGGTGATCAGCGGATACGATGATTTTGAGCTTGTCAGGCATGCCATTCGATACGGGGGCATGGATTATCTGCTCAAGCCAGTGGAAGCGGATGAACTGAATGCTTCCTTGTCCAAAGCGGTGAACGCCTGGCAGGAAGAAGAATCCGTCCGTTTGCAGGCAACACGCCAGTCTATTGTGGTCAACCGCATGCGCCCCCATTATCACGACAGGCTGCTTACAGAGCTTGTGGTTGGACGTGGCAATAGCCATGCCCAGATTCAGCGGCTGCGGGATGAGCTGAATCTTCCTTTAAAGGCTGGAAGATGCAATATTGCAGTCACCAGCCTGTCTCATTTGGACGCGGATTGTCTGGCAAAATACCGCAGTCATCCGGATCTGCTTGTATTCTCTGTACTGAATATCTGTGCCGAGATGTTATCCACACCTGAAGAAGGCGTGGCCTTCCGCCATTTGGATCAGACCGATGAAGTGGTACTGCTGCATTGGGGAAATTGTTCCGCTCTTCAGCCCCTGCTGGAAAAGGTAAACGATGGATTACAGCAAACCATTCAGCGCCGTCTTCATTTTGGCATCTCTGCCTGTGAAACGTATCCCTCGGGAATCGCGGCTGCCTATCAGGAGGCAAGCCTCCGGTTATGGCGGCGCAATGTTCTCCAGAACGCTCCAAGATTCCATGATTCATTGGAAACGTTGTCCGGGAACAAGGGCATGCGTTTAACCACTTTTGTAGAACCCATGCGGCTCGCTGCGATGAGCGGGCGTGTCTCCAGTGTAGCCGCTGCTGTAGCAGAATGGATCGATCCCATCACGCAGCTTCAGGTCGTCACTGCGGAACAGGTTCATCAGTGGATGGAAGAAATGGAATGGATGCTTGGGCGCTGGCTTGATGATGCAGCCGACTCTCCGCCAGCGAATGAAGAAGATGTAGCGGAGGAACATTCCTTCCCGTTTGCCGAGCTGCCATTTGACTCCGAAGGACTGTTGTCCTTGTCTCTCCTTCGGTCGTTGCTGGAACAGCGTTTACTCGCAGCCGGGAAAGCTCTCACATTCACTCCTCACGCCAGCCCTGATCCGATGACTGACATCGCACGTTATACGGATGCCCATTATCAGGAGGATCTGTCCCTGCAGCAGATCGCTGCACGCTTTTATCTCAGTCGTGAATATATATCACGTAAATTTAAACAGCAATTCGGGTTGAACTGGTCGGAATATCTGGGAAAACTGCGAATTAACAATGCCAAACTGCTCCTGCAGAACCCTTCACTGCGAATCGTCAAAATCTCGGAGATGGTCGGATACCAGGATGAGAAATATTTCAGTAAGGTGTTTAAAAAGATGGAAGGCATAACACCCGGTGAATACCGTAAATCGTTAACGGAGGCGAATTCCTAGCAAAATGAAAAGGGTTATTCTGATTACAGGCATGTCGGGCACAGGGAAATCAACGGCTCTGACTGAACTGGCCCGGAAAGGGCATCGTGTGGTGGATACCGATTACGGGGAATGGAGTGAAAACTTAGATGGCACCGGTTGGTTATGGAATGAAGATCGGATCATGGCACTTCTTATGGGGCATAACGAAGGGACGCTATTCCTTTCCGGCACCGTATCCAACCAAGGAAAGTTTTATTCCATGTTTGATGCAATTGTCTTATTAAGTGCACCACTTGACGTTATTTTGGAACGAGTCTCTTCCCGTCACAACAATCCTTACGGAAAGACTCAGGCTGAACGGGAAGAGATTATTCATTATGTGCATACGGTAGAGCCGCTGCTGCGTGCCGGATCGACGTTTGAGATCGACACGCGCAAATCCATCGAGGAAGTGACCCGCGAACTTGAACAGATAGCTACCTCTCCATATTAACGGAGTATTTCCCTGAATCATATCTCATGTATCTCTCATGAAGAATGATGGCACCAAACGAATGTAGATCAACTCCCCTGCCAATTCGACAATGGTTTGGGTTACGATGGCTGCGGCAGCTATTGTAGCCCATTCTCCAGGGAGCGCAAGGGCAAGCGGCAGCACAACGAGTGAATTGCGGGTTGCCGAGCTGAAGATCAGAGCACGTCCAGCACCGATGTCCAGTCGGAACAGAAGCGCAACCAACCGAGACAGAAAAGGCATCAATATAAGAAAAGCCACGTAAATGGGAATCACTTTTACAATAATTGCAAAGTCTGAATAGACCTTGCCGATCTGCGACGCAACCACCACCATTAAAGCAATCGCCATCATCGGAACGGGCAGCCAGGCCGTTGCATTCATTAACTGTTCTCCTCCAGCTATTCCCCTCGACATGACTTGTGTAAGGATTGCCAGCAGCAGCGGTATAACAATAAGAAACAGGAAGGCCTCCGCAAAGGGTCCCACCCTCATCAACTCTGCTGCTTCCTTTCCGGTCATTAACCATAGATAAACCGGCAGTAGTACCATCTGTACAACGAACAGAATTGGCGTTACAGCCAGCATGAGTTTTTCATTCCCCCGGCCAAGCTGCGTAAACACAATAACATAATCAATGCACGGGGTTAGCAACACCAGATAAACGCCGATTAGAACCGCCGGTGATTGCGGAAATAGCCATGTCAGTAACCATACGACCACAGGCACAATGATAAAATTGGCTGTCAGTACAGCTCCAATAAATCTTACGTTGGACCAGGATTGTTTCAACTGCAAAAAAGGAATCTGAGCAAACATGCTGTATAGCAGAATGGCCAGCACAGGTGAAACGGTATAATGCAGCGCAGACCCCCATTCAGCGTTTCCCAGCCCGATTGCGGCACCTATAAAAAGCGCTGCGACATAAAACCATGTTTGTTGCTTCTCCATCGTTTCTCTTGTAAACAATCCTCATCCTCCTTATGGGGTATATTCCTCTTTCCTTCAGCGTACATTGGACAGAATGTGAATCCGGTAGCGGAAAGCGCAGAAACATACAACGTATCCTGTGAATTTTTTGCGGTCCCTTATTAGAATGTGGAAGAACTGGGTATATTCATTGTAGACTGACCCGTGGTTCATTCATTTTTTTGTAAACCAAGGAGGATGTGCAATGTCTCGTAACAATCCGTACAAATGGCTCAATGCGATTGGTTTTATCGCCGTTATTGTCGTGAACTATCTGTCGAATTCGCTACCCATCGGCGGGAGAACCAACAAGGAAGTATCCGATATGTACCCCGTGCTGCTTACACCCTCAGGGTACGCTTTCTCCATCTGGGGATTAATCTATCTGCTGCTCGCAGGCTTTGTGGTCTATCAGTTTCTTCCGTCATCGTGGAAAAGGGATTCCATCACCCGGCTCGGTTACTGGTTTCTTGCAAGCTGCGCCTTTAACGTAGCATGGATATTCGCTTTTCAGAACCTCCAGATCGGTCTCGCCCTGCTTATCATTGTATTGCTTCTGTTGTCCCTCATTATGCTGTATCTCAAAACACGGGCCATCACCCTCCCGACTACAGCAGAGATTTGGCTGGTTAAGCTGCCGTTTAGCATCTATCTGGGCTGGGTCAGTGTGGCAACCATTATTAATGCGGCTGTTCTATTATACAAAATCGGGTGGGATGGTTTTGGTATCAGCGAACCGGCCTGGACCGTGATCATGCTAATTGTAGGTCTTGTGCTGGCGGTATTGGTCAGTTTCCCTTATCGGGACAGCATCTACCCACTTGTGTTTACGTGGGCATACATCGCTATCGCACTCAAGCAGAAGGATGTTTCCTCCGTCTATTATACGGCGATTATCATTGCGATTGTACTGGCGATCTATGCTGTATGGCTCTTCTTTGCCCGCAATCAGGACCGGGATTAACTCGAAACATACTCTCGCTAACATAAGAAAAAAGCCGATCCCGGTCGTATGACTTGGAATCGGCTTTTATGTATTTTACCCCTTAAAGAATTCTACTTCAGGGCAATAACTTCGATCTCCACGAGTGCATCCTTCGGGAGACGAGCCACTTCAACCGCACTGCGTGCCGGATAAGGCTGTTCGAAAAATGTGCTGTACACTTCATTCACAGGCACAAAGTCGTTCATGTCTTTCAGGAAAACCGTCGTTTTTACGACTTTATCCATACTGGTGCCTGCTGCTTCCAGAATCGCTTTTACGTTACTTAAGGACAAACGAGTCTGTTCCTGTACATCTGCGCCGAACTCTCCCGTTTGGGGATTCAGGCCAAGCTGACCGGACGTGTAGATGAAATCGCCTGCAGCAACAGCCTGGCTATATGGACCTATAGCGCCTGGAGCCTGATCTGTAGAGATTGGTTTTTTCATGGGCTGGTTCTCCTTCATGTTCTCAAGTTTTGAAGCCTATTATACCATGATCCCCTACTGGCAAGAAACTGTTCAAGAATCCTCGGTGCCAAGGACATGAATCACTTCATTGGAGTAAACATGGTTACCTTTGGTTCTTACAAGTGCCATGTTAATCATTGCACGTGCGATGGTTGAAGCATGGATGGCACGATACTTGGCAGCTCTGCCCCTCATCCATCGATCCAGGAACTTCATGAGGTGAGCGGCAAGCTGTTCTCCAATACGTGTCTCGCTGCGGTCACCAAGAATCAGGGAAGGCCTAAAGATATGCAAAGAACGAAAACCAATCGAGGATAGAGCTTCCTCCAACTCCCCTTTGGTTCGACTATAGAACACTCGCGAGCTCGGACTTGCACCCATGGAGGAAATGACGAGCATTTGTGTTACCCCCTGATGAATCGCAAGTTTTGCTGCCTCTACAGGATAGTGATAATCGACTTTGCGGAAATTTTCCTGACTACCTGCCTTTTTGATCGTTGTCCCCAAACAGCAGTACAAGTCATCCATCCCCCTAAACAAATCTTTGGCATCCTCCAGTCGGTCCCAATCCACAAGATGTTGTTCAAGCTTCGGATGCTCAAGCTCCAGCTGCTGCCTGACGAAAATACGAACCAATCCATATTCTGGTTGGCGCAGCAAGCTGTGAACGAGTATGCTGCCAACCAGGCCAGTGGCCCCGATCACGATGGCTTTTCGTTCGAGAATTCCCATACTCATCCCTCCATTTCACTTCTCCCATCACGATCTTAGAAGCACACGCCGTCCAAGTGTAAAAGCAAGAAGCAGCATGGCGATACCTATACCTACCTGAAACCCATAGGTAGCCATCCATGTCATTGCTTCCGGCCATTTCTCCATTTCCTCATATAACCAACCGCCAATCAGCGGTCCGAGGAATGAGGTCACCCCAGTTAAGGCCGAGTACACAGCAACAAACATAGGCCTTTCACTTTTCGGTGTATCCCCGATGGTAAAGTTAAAGGCGAGTTGGTTAAACCCTCCGACACCTATACCAAGAAAGATATGAGACAAAAAGAGCGCTATCAAAACGGGCATAAACGACATCAAGCCCCAGGACAGGCAGGAGAGTGCGATAATCGGCAGTGTCCAAAATAATAAGGTTTTGTTACTGAATCGTGCATTTAAATTACCCCAGATATAGAATCCGGCCATCATGACAATAGTCTGCACCACCGTTATTAAAGAAACCATCTGATAATTAATGTTAAGCAAGTCGAGCATCACGTAAGAATAGAGTGGAACAATCAAGGTTTGAATCAGTAACCAAGCCGCGAGGAATAGTGCAGCCTTCAGAAAAGATCGATCCTGGAACGGCTTCTTCAGCATCCGCCAAAAAACCGTCTCGGTCGAACGTTCAAATGGAACATCCGGATAAAAGAAATAGATGACGATATTCGCTATTGCACAGATCCACACCGGAATGAATAGAAGCAGGAAACCCATTTCACCCGGGAAGCGGTCCAAAACAATTCCTCCCACAAACAGGCATACGCTTCCAAGCGCATTCAGGATCGTGTTTCGAATGCCGAAATACCGTCCCCTTACCTTGGCATGTACGAGGTCCCCAATCAGGGAAGTCCAGATCATGCCCCCGATGGTGTTCGATATAAATGCAACCGTGTACATTCCAATGTAAACGCCTACCCACCACTCCTTGGGAAACAGGAACGGAATTAGCCCTGTTGCGCTCCACAAGATGCGATGTAGCCCGACGAATAGCAGCAGCATCCGTTTCCGGCTGCGAATACGCTGCATCCAGAAGGCTGCACCAATCTGGGCAATATTTACGAACGTTGTTATGGCGAGCACAAAACCAATATGTCTTGACCCGGCCCCAAGATAGAGCAGAAATCCCGTTAAGAATGGTCCACCCAGCAATGTTTGCAATATAATTGCCGGTACACCCTCCCATGTTGCGATCGATAAATTGATGCGTTGTGTCGAACCCTTGCGCCTTGGTTTGCCAGCAAACGAGGGAGGGTTAACTTTGACCATCTTCTGTATGGGGATACACTCCTTAGACCGGGATTTGAATGCCGGCCGATGCTAGTTATCACCCCAAATTCTACTCACAGCAAGATGGTTGTCAACTCATTTTTTCATGGTTCAGCGGAAGGTACAGCCGGAAGGTACTTCCCTTGCCTTCAGCACTTTCCAGTTGGATCGACCCATCCAGCAAACGTGCCAAATCCCGGCTGATGGAGAGACCCAGTCCTGTGCCCCCAAATTGGCGGCTGATCGACCCGTCGGCTTGTTGAAAAGCTTCAAAAATGGAGTGGTGTTTGTCCTCCGGAATCCCGATTCCTGTGTCTTTAACCGAGAAAACCAGCCATTTCCCCAAATTTCCGGGCTCGTCCGACTTTTCGGTGCTCACCGTTAATTGCACGGCCCCTTTATGCGTAAATTTGATGGCGTTGGACATTAGATTGCGCAATATCTGCTGCACGCGTTGGGAATCAGACCACATAGTCTCCGGTGCGTTAGGGTTCTTATGCATAAACAGCTGTATTCCCTTTTTCTCAGCCACCAGCTGGAAGTGGCTCATTACGTCCTCGGCAAGCTGCATCACACTGATTTCCTCAAATGCGATTTCCAGCCGGCCAGCCTCCACTTTCGACAAGTCAAGAATATCATTAATCAGGGTAAGCAGTTCCTGACCGGAATGGTCAATCATCGTTGCGAACCGAACAATATCCTCCTGTTCCATCGTGTCACTGTTTTCACTAATCATCTGTGCAAAGTTAATCACACTGTTCAGCGGTGTACGCAGCTCATGCGACATGTTGGCCAGAAATTCGGACTTGTACTGTGAAGCCAGCATCAGCTGCTTGGCTCGCTCCTCCAATACAATTTGAGCCTTCTGCAGCTCTTCTTTCTGCACGGACAATAATCGGTTCGTACTTTGAATAAGCAGAATCCGATTCTGTTCATTTTGAAAATCCCTTAAAATAAACGCAAAAATAAGGCTAAGTACAATGCCTAACGGAAGCGTATAGGGCATAATATGGGCAAAAAAGTACGTTGGAGGAAAGACACCAAGCAGAGCAATATTGACACTGTTGACAACATTCACGATGACTGTAACGAGCACGACCTTGATAACAAGTCTGTAGTCACTGCGTCTCATCCATATATTTAATCCCGCACATAATACACCCAGGATTGCCATATTCCCCAGTCCCGCTAGCGTAGCTTCATTAATCCCAAAGGTTAATCGCAACAACCCAATCCCGATACCAATAATCACCAAACTATAAGACTGCCTGAAGGTCAGAACGGCAATAATTAATGGAACAAATCGAAGATCGAAAATGACTTCATCCGTTAGCTGAAAACCAAATACCGTACTAACCCAGCCCGCAAAAATAAGGACCAGCACGGAGCTCCATTGTTTAAATCGGGTGGAAGTACGTATCACAATATATTTATAGAACACACTAGCCAGATAGGCTAAGGTTATAAGCATACCCATATTTAATACGAACATCTTAGAAAATTGCATTCACTCACTCCTGTTGTCCCGGCTTTGTTCGCAGACACATCATTAGTCGTATGTACGTCTATCATATCATGCCCATACAATCTTCGACATTCCTCGCTCGTCAAAAAAATACACAAAAATACACAAATCCGGATTCAATTTGTGTTAAAAACATAGTAGAATATAGTGTTGTTTAATTTTATTGCTGTGATCCACTTCCTTGACGGGTGTGGGTGAAAGGAGAAACGTTGTTGTGCATTCGTTAAAAAGTAAATCCTATTGGCTGTCATTAAGCTTGATGCTTTCTCTGGCTGTCATGGGACTGTTATATGATGTTCTTAACAGCCCTGAGCGCGGATTCGCCGTCCTCAATTCACCAATCGACCGGCTTATCCCTTTCGTACCCGGCATGTCCCTTCCTTACCTGGGCTGGTATCCGTTTGTATTTGGCGTGCTCGCGTACCTCTGTGCCAAAGACAGACTTACCTATTATCGTGTACTGTTGTCCATGAACATCTGTGTCTGGATCTGCTACCTGATTTATTTCAACTTCCAAACTTCTGTTCCTCGACCGGAAATCACGGGTACAGGAATTGGTGCGTCCGTCCTAGGATGGCTCTACAGCCAGGATCGCCCTTATAATTGCTTCCCGAGCATTCATGCACTCCATTCCTATCTCGTTATGCGTGCGGTCCTCTCGGTACAGAGCATCCGCCGTTATGTCAAATGGCTCGTAGCCGCTGGGGCAACGCTGATTGTGCTGTCCACCCTGCTGATTAAACAGCATGTGATCTATGATGCTCTGGGTGCTATCATCCTCGGTGAATGCATCTTCACCATCATCACCGGACTGTCCTTACACCGGCGGCGCCGGAAAGGTTCGAAGTGGACAGAGGGGATCAACTGACCCCTCGCTCCGATGAACCGTGGAGATGTTCTCTCCTTCTCCACTCCTCTATAAACAAGCCTGCAAAATAAGGGTCCCACTGGGTCCCTTTTCCTTCTTCCAGGATGGATAGCGCTTTCTCATGACTCATGCCGTTTCGGTACGGACGATCGGATGTCATGGCGTCGAAGGCGTCAGCCACTGCAATGATACGTCCAAAGAGGGGAATATCCATACCTGCCTTGCCATCGGGATATCCTTTCCCATCATATCGTTCATGATGAGACCTCACTCCTGGCAAAAAGTCAGCCATGGCATCCATGGGTTCAACCTGTAATAAAATGCTCTCGCCCAGAACCGGATGAGTCTGAATAATTGCAAATTCTTCCTCACTAAGTTTACCGTCCTTGAACAAAACCTCATCGGGTACCCCGATTTTACCAATGTCATGCAAAAGTGCAGATTTATACAGCAAATCAGCTTGTTCCTCACTCATGCCACTCAGTTTGCCAATCATCAGGGAATACTCGGCCACACGCATCGAATGCCCGGCAGTGTACTTATCCCTCGCGTCCAGTGCAGCAGCCAGTGTGGAAAAATAGCTCTGCAGCAGCTGCCGATTGCGTTCCTGCCTCATCTCAAGCCGGTTAATCATCATATTAAAACCGGATATCAGTGCAGAGAACTCATCCGCATAGAGGTCAGGAGCTCTCCTTCCAAGATCCCCCTCCTGAATTCGGTTCATCTCCTTGGTTAGCTCCGCTACCGGATCACGCACATCACGGATCAGCAGCCAGCTGCCTACAAGGGCAAACCCAGCCCCCAACACGACAACGATGATGCCCCACAGGATATACTCTTTCGCAAACTCATGATCCATATACTGAAGCCGGATAAATGTAGCCAGGAAGAACAAAAACAGCGGGAATAATCCGATTAGAGCTGTACTCAGCTGAAATTTTCGCTGAATCGATACCAACACGCGCCCTCCCAGTGATGGCTCGGTGCCATGCTGCTGTTTGCCTCTGCGGCGGGCCTCCATCAGTAGCGGCCTAACTGCCCGAACGGTCAGGAAATATTCAATTAGCGCATGCATGATGGCGATCAGGATGGCACAGGCAGCTGCCACGGCGACATAGTTGGATGGGAACTCCAACCAACCTGCCGATATCATCCACAGCGTCAGCCCTGCAGCGGGTATCGAAAATCCCAACAGATGCGGCCCCATAATCCGGTAGATGGTCCGTCCAGGAAAACGATGAATATTCTCATACATTTGGCTCAATTCAGCCCGTTCGTGACGCTCTTGAGCGAAAAATTTCCTGATTGGCCCTAACTGCCTCCGCAAGGCAATTCCTTCGGCTGCAAGCATAAACAGAAGGGAAACAACCACAATCAGAATCAGAAGTACAAATTGAATATTCGGTATTTGCAGGGTTGCTACCATCATCACTGTGCCGATAACAAACACGGCTGAGAGTGAACCGACCAGATAATTGCGCACCAGACGAAAGATAAATGAACGGTATATTTCCACCCAAACCCCTCACTCTCTATGTGCAACCAGTTCTCCCGATTAATTGTAAGGGGGAGACTAAGGGTATTGCCTTTATTTTTTATCGGTTAACCTGTGTAAAAAAATTAATGAACTTCTTCATCATCCATCTCGGGCATATTACAATATGTGCATATCTCCATTTATAGTCGTATTGCAAAACAAAAAGACTGCCCCCAGAGGAACAGTCTCATGTATAGAGCTTTGATTAACCTTTAATCTTGGCAGCCAGAATCATCTTCCCTCGCGGCTGGTCGCCCATCGCGTCCCGCTCCAACGTTATGGCTACAGTATCATAGTCATTGACCGAGTACAGTGTATAGTACACAGCTCCGGTGCCATTATGACTCAGGAAGGTTCCCGCATTTTGAGGGGTATCCCCCTTGTCAGGCTTACAATGAAGCAGCTCCAGAAGCTGCTCTCCGATATTGGATTTGCAGCCGGACGTGGGAAGGGAGGGCATACATCCATGATGGAACGACATGAGGAGTGGTCTAATCTGGCACCGATGTATGTGCTAGGCGGACTGGAAGGAGAGGAAGTGGATGCATTTGAGCCCACATGGCTACATGTGAAGCTTGTCCCCAGGAAGTGAAGGAATTGCAGGAAGTCACTGACTTCCCTACGCAAAATCATTTGAAGTGGATTCCCTTCTAGAAGAAAAAATATGAAGGCCTTTCGCAAATTGTTTTATAAAAACCTTTGGCCTTCCTTTATCTTGCAAAAACTTACAGACTGTGGTATACTCTTAAAGTTGGTATTAAACCTCAACTGATTTTCTATCTTCTTTTAACCCCGGAATATTTTCTTCATGCTGCGACCGCAGCGAATATGTACAACTAACCTATGGAGATTGAAGAACCTGATTCACATTGACCCGGTATACAGAGTTTCACAAGATTTTCCCATTCACACTGGCGCGGTCATCGGAGCCGCAAGGACAAAAGAGAGGTAGGGCTTTTGTTGTTTTGGAAGTCACTTATTCTTGAGAAGATTGAAAACATACACAAACCAAGCACCCGGAATTGGGTTCCGGGTGCTTTTCCATGTTTGCATACATATTATTTTTTCGAACAACTCCAGAACTTGCCGGAATGCCTTTTTTAGATAAACATTGTTTTGGAGATAATGACAAGCAGGATGAACAGAACCAGAATGGTGCCCATCGATCCCCAGCTTCCGCCACCGTGACCATAAGACGTTCCACAACCCTGTTGGTAACCATGCATGACCGGAGCCTGATTTGCGTGATGTCCGTATCCGTACCCGTATCCAACCGGCATTGTTCCGCAGCCATAACCGTACATTTCGTGACCTGTGTATTGATAACCATACATGTGATCTTGACCTCCCATATGTCCGTATACGTGTCCCTGTCCGTTCGGTGAATTCGGTTTAACTTCGCTCATTGTTCATTCCTCCTTAGCATTTGCCTACACCCCTAAGCTATGTACTTTGCCTACTTCTGGACCGGGCTATGGCCCTCATTTGGATAAAATGGGCGAATCCCCGATAATATCTGACGTGATCGTTCGCCTCCATACTCTCCTTTGGTCTCTGTATTTGGTGTCTGCCCGAGCTATGCTTCCAGCTTGTCCATAACCTAAAAAAACCCCGCCGGGTAACCGGCAGAGTTCGCTATATTATACCCAGAAAGATTTAGTGATGATTACGAGAAGAATGAACAGAACCAAGATGGCTCCAGTCGATGTCCATCCGCCGTATCCTGCGCCTCCGACTTCGCTCATGGAGAACCCTCCTTTACAGAGTATTTCGCATTTGGGGGCTCAATAATTCTATTAAACCCAGAAAGATTTAGTGATGATGACCAACAGGATGAAGAGAACCAAAATGGCACCAGTCGATGTCCATGCACCGCCGTATCCACCTACAACTCCACTCATGTAAAACCCTCCTTTGATTTGAGGTACAGTTCACTATATGCAGAAGTCTTTTCCCAGACCGGGCTCTGAACAAAAATGGGCAGCTGTATACTCGCTTAAAAAGCGATTTCTTTATTCAAGGTAACCATATTGATGAAACAGTGTTTTATCCGTGCAGTTTCAGGCTTCTGAATTGCGTACTTCTATAAACAAATAGTTCTTTTGACATATACTTCTCTGATACTCAATGATCTATCTACATTGACGATAAGTACAATTTTAAAAAACGATGCTTAAAAATTACCATAATGGTATTGTTTACAGGTTAATCGTTTTGTTATCCGTTTCAAAGTTACCTTTTCGGTAATTAAGTATTCTCGTTTATTGAGTAATGTTATTATTTTACTATTCAAGCGGAAAGGAGTCTCTATGCCTACTTTGGGTGAGCGTATTAAACAGTTAAGAGAAATGAAGGGGTATTCACAGAAGGAATTGTCAGAAAGGACGAATCTCACAATAGTTCAATTGTCCCGGTATGAAACTAATCACAGAAAACCTGATCCCGAGGCTTTATGTCGTTTGGCGAACAATCTTGGGACAAGCGCTGATTATCTTATCGGTCTAAGTTCTGAGCCATTACAGTCTCCAGTTAGGGAGCTGGATCAGGAATTTTCTTCATATCTGGAACATCCCATTCACGGAGTATTCCTAAGGAACTTCTTTAATGCACCCGATCAACTCAAGAACGAAACGCTGCAATTTTTCAACTTCGTTATGAGGAACTATGATAGTTCAGATCTGGAGTAGGGGCACACGATGACTTAAGAAAAAATCCCAACCGATGGGAAGCACACTAGGAGATATTAGAAATTATGAAGAAACTAATTACGATTTTGGCATTAACTGCATTGCTCAGTGCTTGCGGTAACTCAGAAACAACCAAGACAGTCGATACACAAACTTCAGAGACAACAAACGGAACTGAAAATGTCTCTGCCGAGTCAAAAGCCACAAAATACACTACATACAGTGGAGAGGGTTTCACGTTCTCATATCCAGATCACTGGAAGAGCGTAGATACAAGTCAAATGAACGAAGCAGTTAAAGCAGCTTTTTCAGATCAGTCGACATCAGCGCAATTTGCAGATAACATTAATTTTACTATTGAAGCTAATCCTTCGGGCTCCATTGATCCTGAAGAGTTTGCTAATAACGTCGTGGACTATTACACACAAAACGGTGCATCTATCGGCATCTCCAATTACAAGAAAATCAGTTATACAAACAAACCCTACAAAGATTATAATGCGGGTGTTTTGGAAGGAAACTATACACATTCTTCCGGCACGGATATAGTTCTGGTTCAATATATGCTTCCGACAAACTCTCAACTCTACACCATGACAATAACTTACGCTAAAGATTCCTATAATCAAGATACAGCCAACGAAATACTTAATTCCTTGAGTATCTCTGCTCCCTTGGAACAAACAGCCGGAAGTACGGTTGCTGAAAGTACAGCTGCCGATTTCTTCAATGATTTAACACCGCTTATCACATCTAACACTGCTGTATTGGATCAGACTTCTTATGATTTCTTTGCCAATAATAGCGATCTATTTCCTGCCAATACTGCGGACCTTCGCAAAAAGGCAAAAGGCCTTGTTGACTCCAAAGTTACCACCCGACATCTGAATAAAAATGTGGCTAACTATTTTGAAGATTTCGTAAACGTTAGTGGACAAGTAATTCAGGTTGAAGAAGATAACTCTCTAGGATCGACTTTCTCAATCGTTCTCGTTATGGATGATAATGGAAATTATATTACGGCGATATACCCCTCAACAACCGGTGATCTTCTTGATGGAGACTACGCAACCGTGATTGGTGCCCCTATTGCCAACTACTCTTTCCAAAATGTCGGAGGCGGTTTTACGAATTCCACTTTGATTGGCGCCTCATTGGTTATCGCTGAATAATTCCCCTTGCGCAAATAAGAACTCAACCTTAGTAGGTTGAGTTCTTTGCATTTTCCCGGTCACTTTTGGTTAGCACAAGTACGAAAGCACATAGTCCCCTCGTCATACTTACACTTTGGATAGTACAAATCATTCGAACCAATTTTGCATCCCGATTATATATTTCAGTTTATTTATAAGCTTAACTTGCCATGTTAAAGCGTAAACATTTGATTCGTAAGAAGCAAAAAAATAATAGCTTTCACCCGTGTCAATCATCCCTGATTAGGGTATTATTCTCAGGTATAACACAATTACATAGGAGTTGATGATAAAGGTGAAAATGAAAAAAGTTATTATTGCTTTATCCATAGGTATGTTGGTTGGTTCTTCTTCTATGGCCGTAGCTGCTACATCCAAAAAGGTTCAAGCTACTTTAGCGAACTTTAAAGTGATCGTAAACGGTCAATCCAAATCTGTAACTTCAGATCAATTGCTTTATAAAGGCAATACATACTTACAACTTCGTGAAGCTGCCAAAATTCTTGGCTATGAAGTGAATTACGCAAGTGCGACCCGCTCCATCGAGTTTTCTGCAAAAAGCCAATCTCAAGCAGATTGGATTACCCTAATTGATTTATCCGCCTCCAATGGATATGACGTTGCTCTCAAAGGAGACTCTGCGGATGTTTACAACGTTTCAAAAGATCTAAAAACCATCCTCAGTGTTAATGCAAATGGTCTTAAGGAAAACGAAGAAAAAGTGGTAGCCGATCCATCGGGTAAAACAATCCGGTACAAGAAATTGCAAGGTTCCCTGGTATTGAATCGTGGAGATCTCAAAAAAGCTGGTCTGATTAAATAATCCACATAAATAAAAGGCCTCGTTGGAAGTCATTCCAGCGAGGCTTTTTCCCGTGTTATACTTTTGCCAGAAGAACAACAGTCAAGTTTCCCGAAATAAAAAGAAAAGTTTCACTTTTGTAAACCACTTGAATAATCCCTTAATTCGGACGCGCCTCACGGGACGCCAGCTTTTCCTGAACGGATTGCAGTTTCTGTATGCTGGAAGCATCCGGTTTGTCCCGCCGATCGTCAATCTTGACGGATGTGGAGACTCGCTGGGCTCCCGATAGAAACGGAGCTTCATGCAGAGCCGCAATGGCTGTGAATACCTCATTCAGCGGACCTTCGATAATGGTGCTCATTGAAGTCAGCTGATATGTAATACCGCGCTGGTTTTCCAAAACGTTTTGCATATCTGCCACGTAACTGCTAAGACTGGTTGTCCCCGTTCCGATTGGAATTACGGTTACTTCTGCTATTGCCATCCCGCTCCTCCTCCCTTGGCTCCGTGAATTACCGTTGCCGCTCATATTTAGTGCAAATTTGGCTATTTTTATTTTACCAGTTGAAGGCGTCACAATTCAAACTGACGTGAAGACGTCATTCACTTCGAACGAAAATTTTTTTTGAATAATCTTCAAATCTTCCAGTCCTTTTCCTTTGCGGATTCATGGCGTAAATGGTATACTCGGAATTACGTTTTAGTGTGCTGAACCTGTTTACAAACACAAGATGTTGGGTTAGAGTATGGTAACAGCAACAAAATGTAGTGACAAAGCGTTTCCCCACTTCTGAAAGTCATCTTCTGTAATCTCGCGAAAAACAGGATGGAATCACCTCCAAAGGCACGTCCCTGTAGGTGTAAATCGCTTTCTCGAAACAGAACTGACGCCGAGGCCAACGGGGCTGTTTGGACTGCACCCGGTTGCCTCTATGACAGTCGCAACTAGATATGGACACACAACCTTACATAATAGCACCTTTCGGTCGACATCTTATACCTGCGACTGTCAGGAAGCCAAGGCATTCATGGGCATTTTCAGGCCGTCAGGCGGAGAGTGCTTTTTATATGATCATGTTCTTAGCTGCTCCTATGTTACGGGGTCTTTCCGTGCGCAAACTGTTACCACCGCAGTCCATCGTATGTATTTGTACTTTACTCACCGTAAGAAGACACTCAATTCTTTATATAAGAATTTCTCCAATTAATCTCTTAAACATGCGAAAGCGAGGAATATTCATGCCACAAGTTGTGATCAAGCCGAACAACCGCCAGCTTGCCTTTGACGATATGCGTATCTCGGTATATGCCGACCGTATTCTGGATGGACTGGACATGCTGGACAAGGAGCGTTTGGTACGCGGGGTTAACAGCAAACTTCGCCGTGACGAAGTAACCGGAGACGAGATCAGTAACGCTTTTATGATGAGCGCCCTAGAACTGGTAACCAAAGAGGAGCCGAACTGGAAATTTGCAGCGGCACGTTCCCTGCTCACTTCCCTTTACAAAAAAGCGGCGACTAACCGCAGATATAAATCGTACCCGGACGAGCCTTATGGTGCATTCCATCCTCTCCTTGTCGATCTGGTGAAAAAAGGCATCTACCGTGAAGAATTGCTGGAATGCTACACCAAAGAACAGATTGATGAACTGGCAGAATGTATTGATTACCGCAACGATCTGCTCTTTGACTACATCGGCTTGCTTACACTGGCAGAACGCTACCTCGCACACGACTTTGATGGAAAAGTAATGGAGCTGCCTCAAGAGCGTTACATGGTTATTGCCATGTACCTGATGCACCAGGAGCCTGAAGAGAACCGGATGCATTTGGTCAAGGAAGCCTATTGGGCAATGAGCAACATGTATATGACTGCTGCAACACCAACGATGTCCAATGCGGGCAAAAAGGTAGCCGGACAACTCTCCAGCTGCTTCATTGATACCGTGGATGACTCGCTGGAAGGCATCTTCGATTCCAATACGGATGTAGCCAGACTGAGCAAAATGGGCGGCGGTATCGGCGTTTACCTCGGTAAAGTCAGAGCCCGTGGTTCGGATATCCGTGGTCACAAAAACACAAGTTCCGGCGTTATCCCTTGGATCCGCCAACTGAATAATACAGCCGTTAGCGTAGACCAGCTTGGAACACGTAAAGGTGCGATTGCTGTATATCTGGACGTCTTCCACAAAGACATTCTGGCCTTCCTGGATCTGAAGCTGAACAATGGTGACGAGCGGATGCGTGCGCATGACGTATTCCACGGCGTTTGTCTGCCTGACCTGTTCATGGAACGCGTAGCCAGCCGTGGTGAGTGGAGCCTGTTCTGTCCGCACGAAACGAAAAAAGTAATGGGCTGGAAAGATGAAAACGGCCGTCCACTCGGACTGGAAGACTTCTATGATGAGTCCTTCGGTGAAGGCACGTTCCGCGAGAAATATGAAGAGGCTGTGAACCACCCACTGCTGTCCCGAATTACGGTACAAGCCATCGACATAATGAAACGCGTAATGAAATCCCAGCTGGAAACAGGTACGCCTTATATGTTCTATCGCGATACGGTTAACCGTTCGAACCCGAACAGTGCTCATGGTATGGTGTACTCTTCCAATCTCTGTACCGAAATTATGCAGAACCAATCTGCTACAGTAGTCGAAAAAGAAGAGCTCGTAACCAAAGATGGACAAACACGTATCGTGATTTCCAAAGTGCCTGGCGACTTCGTTGTCTGCAACCTGAACTCCATTCACTTGGCGCGTGCTGTGCCTCATAACGTACTGGAACGTCTGGTACCGATTCAGGTGCGCATGCTGGACAACGTTATTGACATCAACAACATTGAAGTACTGCAAGCCCAATATACCAACAGCCAGTATCGTGCCGTAGGTTTGGGTACATTCGGACTTCACCATCTGCTTGCCCTTGAAGGCATTCGTTGGGAGTCCGATGAAGCGGTAACCTATAACGATAACCTGTACGAAAAAATCAACTACCTGCTTGTGAAAGCCAGCATGGAACTGTCCAAGGAAAAAGGACACTATCCGAAGTTCAAAGGTTCCGACTGGGAAAGCGGTAAATACTTCGAGCAGCGGGATTACACCACGGGTGAGCGCGTAGGCGAATTCGTAACTACCGAACAATGGAAAGAGCTGCAAGCCGAAGTTCAGCAAAATGGTGTGCGTAACGCCTGGTTGTTCGCGATCGCTCCAAATGGATCAACATCCATCATTGCCGGTTCTACAGCTAGTATCGACCCGCTCTACGAGTTGTTGTCCTATGAAGAGAAAACAACATACAAGATTGCTAACCCGGCACCGGATCTGTCGGACAAAACAATCTGGTACTACAAAACGGCCTTCCTGGTGGACCAGCATGCTTCCATCAACATGGCTGCTGCCCGCCAACGTCACGTCGATCAGGGACAAAGCTTCAACCTGTACGTTCGTCCTGATATCAAGGCAACGGAGTTCCTGGAACTACACCTGCACGCTTGGAGGGCAGGTCTGAAATCGACTTATTACGTTCGCAGCCGTGCATTGACCATTGAAGAATGTGACTCCTGCGCAAGCTGATCGATAGATTACTAGTTTCACGATGACCACCAGGGCATCCTGTTTTGATTGCAAAATGGCGCTGCCCTGGTACTTTTTTGCCCAAAATACGATCACAGCATCCAACCGATGTTGATATAGATGCCTTATGACTTCACCTGACATAAAAAGTTTTAATTTAAGGAGTGAACGGAATATGCAAGTACAGAAAATTTTCAATACCGAAGCGCCTAACCAATCCACCCGAATTATTGAAGGTGAATGCTCCGGGATCCTGAACTGGAATGACATTCGCATGCCTCATATGTACAAGCTTTACAAAGTGCTACTGCTCAACCACTGGATCGCTGATGAAATTCCAATGTCGAAGGATGCATCCCAATTCGCCCAACTGGATCCGGAAGAACAGCGTACATTCAAAATCAACATCTCCCTGCTGGCCGTACTTGATTCCATGCAAACGATGTTTGTGGGTGACGTAAAACGTTACTTTACCGATTCTTCGCTCGAAGCAATCTCGGCGATCATTGGACAACAGGAAGTGGTTCATAACCAATCGTATTCTTACGTTCTGTCCTCCATCGTGTCTGATCGGGAGCAAAAAGAGATCTTTGAATATTGGAAACATGATCCTGTACTGCTCGACCGTAACCGGTTCATCGCTGATATCTATCAAAGCTTCCGGGATGAGCCATCACCACAGACATTCTTCCAGGCCATGGTAGCCGATCTGGTGCTCGAAGGTATTTTCTTCTACAGCACATTCGCCTTCTTCTACAACCTGGCCCGTGACCAGAAGATGATGGCAACCAGCCAAATGATCTCTTATATCCAGCGTGACGAGAATCAGCACTGCTACTTCTTCGCTGAAGTGTTCAAACAGCTGCTTGTTGATTTCCCAGAGCTGAACACACCTGAGAACATGGACTATGTCTACAAAACCATCGACCGTGCCGTGGAGCTGGAAACTAACTGGGCACATTACACACTCAGTAATGTCCGTGGTATCGATCTGAACGAGCTGGAAGATTACATCAAGTACATCGCCAACAAACGCCTGCGTCTGATGGGCATGGATAAAGCATACGAAGGTGTGGATGTTAACTGCATGCCTTGGATCAAACCTTTCTCCGATGAAGCACTCAATGCTACCAAAACAGACTTCTTCGAAGCTAAGTCCCGCAACTATGGTAAAGTCGGCGACGACAACGGATTTGACGATTTGTAAGTTTAATCATACGGTACAGAAAACAGCATATCTTCATACAACACTCCCTGCATGGGAGTGTTTTTGTTACGTTTTGTACCCTCTGCCCCATTGCTGAAACTTCTAGGATATAATGGAAGAGGTTCATATTTTCCTATTGAAATGAGGCATCGTATGGAACAAGAACTGTTGGATCAATTGAACTCCTGGCATGAGCAGGATCAGTTCGGTCTCATTGTTGAACGTATTGAACAGATTCCCGTATCTGATCGGGATTACGACCTGACAGGTCATCTTGCGAGAGCATATAACAATAGAGCACTTTACCGTGAGGCCACCCAGCAGCTCCAATCCATTGAAGAGCAAGGCAAATGGGATCCCCTGTGGCAGTTTCGACTGGGTTATGCCTATTATCATATGGCCTTGTATGATCTGGCATTGCAAGCCTTTGAACAGGCTGATCGGCTTCAGCCTTATGACGAATCAACACTCGATTTTTTGAAGTGGACGCGTCCCAAAGCTGCAAAAATGCAGCGTGATCGGCAGCGCCATCAAGAAAAACTGGCTGAGTGGGAACAAAGCGGGATGCAGAACCATCTTAGAGCTGCTTCAGGCTCCTATCATCCCTCCACATTTTGGGAGCAGAGTGACTATGCGCTGAGCAGTTATGTATCCCCGCCTTTTGATGAGAACGAAATTGTCTCTACCGAGCAGGAACTGGGCTACAAATTGCCTGCTTCCTATATTCAATTAATGAACACTCAAAACGGCGGTGTTCCTGCACGTACCGTTTTCCCTACAGAGGAAGCCACTTCGTGGGCAGAGGATCATATTGCCATTACTAGCATTCTAGGCATTGGAAATGTGAAGTCCTATTCTCTTACTGGAGACATGGGAAGTCGCTTTATGATTGAGGATTGGGGATACCCTGATCTGGGCATTGTGATCTGTGATTGTCCATCTGCGGGTCATGACGTCGTTATGCTTGATTATCGTTTCTGTGGTCCGCCAGGCGAGCCATGCGTTGTACATGTTGACCAGGAGGATGATTATGAGATAACCTACCTGGCACCCAACTTTGAAGCATTTATCCGTGGACTGGTAGATGAGGAAGCGTTCGACCTGGAAGAAGAGGATGAGGACTAAAAACGCAGGAGGCCCTTATGACAACCCGAATTTATTTTGCAACCAACAAACTTGGCGACGTTGCATTCTCTTCACTGCAGGAGGCACTACATGAATTCGACCTGGGAACCCTTGAGGAGTATAAACGAACCGACGAGGGAGTAATGGGACAGACACTGCTTGTCCGCACTTCTCAAGGGGAATACATTCTGAAAGGCAATCCATTGTATGTTGGACAGCTTCTGGAAGAACAATTTTTCGTCGAACAGCTATCGGAGCACACCACTATTCCTGTCCCCGTCCCCTACCTGCTGCAAAAAGACACGGACTTGCTGGGTTGGAGCTACGCGATCATGCCTCGTTTACCAGGAAAACACCTGTATGATCCGGCAGTCCAGACTGCACTCGGACAGGATGAGCACGAAGAGATTGCCACCATGCTCGCACATAGCCTGATTGAACTGCATCGATGGAAAGTGCCGGATGCTGGTGAATATGACCCTGTAGCGGAACGGATCGTTCCATTTGCCGGAACCTATCTTGACTGGCTGTACGGAACCATCCGTCACTGGCTGCTGGACGCGCAGAAGTACTCTGTCATCACGGATGAGGATATCGAGTGGGTGGATAAGCAGCTCATGAATGCAGAAACCGCGTTCCAGGCCATGCCTGTTCCTGGATTTGTTATGGGAGATTTCAAGGTAGAGAACTTTGTTATTCAAAAGGAAGGCGATCATGCCTGCGATTGGCGAATTAGCGGCCTGTTTGATTTTACTACCTCGTATTTTGGAGACGGTACAGCAGATCTCACCAAAATGACAGCCATGTACATACAAAAAAATCAGCCTGAACTTGCTAAACGCTTTCTATTCAGCTACCGGGAAGTGGTCTGCGCAAACGATGAGGAACGATGTAAACAATTTGCTGCCCGCCTAGGGATACATCTGCTGTATCAGCGTATCTTGTTATGGGGCGAAGCCAAAGCAACCAACCGGGTCACGTGGGAAGCAGATTTGCCTTTTGCGGCCTGGGCACAGCAATATGTGGACTCGGTGCTTGAGCTGCTCGAATAAAAGCACACGTATCTCAGCACAATGAAAATCCATGACACCAAAAAAACGGCCGAATGGGAGAGATCTCTCTCTCATTCGGCCGTTTTGTTTTCATTTCGATTCCATTAAACTGGTTCTTTATCAAACGTTTAAGCTTGAGGAACCGCTGCTTCCTGATGCTTTTGCAAAAATTCCAGCATTCGCCGATAAACCAGAACCTCATTCGCTCTTCTGGAGAAGCCATGTCCCTCATCATCCAGAACGATATATTCCACATCAACGCCTTTGTCCTGCAGCGCCGCCACAATCTGATCCGATTCAGCTTTTACGACCCGTGGATCATTCGCTCCTTGAATAACCAGCATCGGGTTCACCATCTGGTCGAGATAAGTGATCGGTGAATCTTTCGTTAGCCGCTCACGGTCGCGGACCGGGTCCCCCAGCCAGTTATCCATCATCGGTTTCCAATCCTCCGGTACTGATTCCAGAAACGTAAACAGGTTGCTTGGCCCAAAGATATCGACTGCTGCACGGAACAATTCCGGATGACGACCTGCAAGCAGTAGAGTCATATACCCGCCGTAACTGCCTCCCACGACAAACAGGCGATCTGCCGAAGAGATGCCCTGATCAAACAGCCAGTGAATTCCGGCAACACAGTCGAGCCTTGGTCCCTCGCCCCAGTCTCTCTCCACCATTTTCACAAACTCGGCACCATACCCTGTGCTGCCTCGGAAGTTTGGTGCGAAGATATGGTAGCCCTGGGCCAGCATCAGCTGGAACATGGGGCGGAAAAACTTCGCTTCCGAAGCCTGTGGCCCGCCATGCGGCCAAAACACTGTGTAACCATTGGCTTGATCCGGCTTGGCCTTGAAGAAGAGAGCCTCGATTTCCAGCCCGTCATATGACTTGTACCGAATCACTTCAGGATAAACCAAATCACTCGGATCAAGCCCGGTTACCCGGTTGGCAGTCAGGGCTTCCCAGGAATCGCCGCCAGCAGGCAGACGATAAATATTATGCGGCTGAATTGCTCCCCGACCAAGGATGTACACATTACCAGCTTTGGTTAAGTGCGTGTGTTCTACCGTGTCCAATGGCATATCCAGACGACGCGGTTGCTCCGCATCTTTGCCCAGCATATACATCCGATTCTCCGTACCAGTGAGCGTCCAGAAATACAGCGTCTCCGATGCCTCATGCCAGCGGATCATCTCCACATCCTCGCCATCGATTTTGCACAAAGGTTGGAACTCGCGGGTATCCATTCGGTACTCGGCCACATAGGAATAAGCTTCATTATCATTGGTAACCATCAGAAGCCGATCATCATCTGCAAACAGGACATCCGTCACCTGACTCTGACGCCTCGAGACGGGCAGAATCAGCTCCACCTCACCATCCCGATGCAGATGTGCCGTCTGATACGTATTGGAATACACTTTCAAAATAACAAAGCTCTTCTCATTGGGACTTACCGCCATCAAGTGGCTTGTTACCTCTTCCCCGCTGTATAAAAGCACATCTTCACCCGTCTCCAGGTCAATTCGGCGTGAATTCAGATAATTTAGGTTACCCGCACTGGTCACATAATAAAGGCGCTGTCCGTCCTTGGACAACTCAGAGAAATAACAGCGGTCATTCGGCTCTGCCGATACGATCTGCAGCGGCACGCCGCCTTCCGGTTTAAGCGCATATAGGTGATAATTTTCGTCGCCGTCCCGATCAAACGCCGTAAGGATGTGACGTCCTTTCGGGTCGGGTTTGATAAACTGACTGCTCTGGTTCAAATACGTCAATGGATACGGGTATCCACCTGGTAAATCCATAGCCCAGATATTTGGTTCACCGTTCAGATTGCTGTCAAAAAATAAACGTTTCTCGTCAGCCGATACAGCAAAGTGCGAAATTCGATACGTTTGGAAATATTGCTCTACATCCGGTTTGGGAAACTGAATCATGACAAACCTCCTTGAGAATGAACAAAAGTATTTAACAATGGTAAATTAAGGGCCCATTTGTCCATATTACAGGAAATTCCAGTGTTTACACAATGGTTATGTCAGGTTTCCCAATACAGGTTCTAACATGTTACGTATAAAAGGTCATGTGAGGTTTATCTTCACGATAATAATCCAGCCTTTGCTTCATGGTACCTGTGTGCAGTTCAAACAGATGACCATCGGGATCGCTAAAATAAACCGAGCGTGCATCTCTAGGATCGCGTGCTCTGCCAGGAAGAATATCCGCCCCGGCAGCTCGCAGCTGCTGTACAGATGCGTCGAACTCCTCTTCTTTTACCGTGAATGCAATATGTGTATAGGTTCGTTCCGTATAATTGCGAATAACATCCTCCTCCTGATTCAAAGCAATCCAGAGACCTGCCAGATCGAAATACGCGAGCTTGCGTCCCTTCACCTGAATTCGGGCACCGAGAGCCTGTTCATAGAAGGTAATGGACCGTTCCAGATTGGATACGGAAAAGCACAGATGATTGATTCCTTGAATATTCATTGGACTCCTGACACCTCCATTATTTTGTTCACCCACATCCTTATTATGGTATATTTCCTATTCAAAAAACAAATGACTTCTTTCCTCAGCCGCACGTTCTTCTGGGCGAATGCATAGTTTAGGCGTATCAATGAATGTTCGAGGAGGATGTAAAGCGAATGAATCCTGTCTACCCTTTTTACGGTGAAAAGACGGTCTGCAAAGAGCAAAAACTGGCATTCCCACCCCAGCATCAGGACCAGCAGCCAGGTCTGGAAACGCTCATGGTGCCTGAACCCATCAGTGAGGACCCCGCCTATATCGGCAGCTGCAAACTGGACGGCAAAGTGGCCATCATCACTGGCGGGGACAGCGGAATCGGCAGAGCAGCAGCTATTGCTTATGCCAAGGAAGGTGCCGATGTTGTCATTGCTTATCTATATGAACGGACAGACGCCGAGTGGACTCGTAATCGCATTGTAGAGCTGGGACAGCGCTGTCTGCTCATCGAGATTGATCTTCGGCTGAAGAAAAACTGTGATGCTGTCATCCGTACGACGATGGAGACCTTCGGGAAAATTGATATTCTGGTCAATAATCACGCAGTGCAGTATGTGCAGCCAAGTATTGTCGACATTACGGAGGAACAGCTCTACCATACGTTTCAGACGAATGTATTTTCCTATTTTTTTCTGATCCAGTCTGCTCTCCCGCATATGTGCAAAGGGGCTTCCATCATCAACACCGCTTCCATTACAGCCTATAAAGGCAATGTGCAGCTGATCGACTACTCCTCCACCAAAGGGGCTGTTGTCTCGCTGACTCGTGTACTCGCCAAATCGCTCGCATCTCAGGGAATCCGGGTCAATTGCGTAGCTCCCGGACCCATCTGGACGCCGCTCATTCCCTCCAGCTTCTCTGCCGAAGATGTACAGGTATTCGGAACAGAAACGCCGATGGGGCGTGCAGGCCAGCCGTATGAACTGGCTGCCGCCTATGTCTATCTCGCCTCGCGCGACTCCTCTTATGTAACCGGTGAATGCATTCATGTAAACGGCGGCGATATGGTGACCACCTAACAGAACGCGTGGTGATTAAGCAATCGGGCACCAAAATAATGTGTCCATCCCGCTTGTTCGCTTATGTCAGGTTGGATTTGGCAGGTTCAGCAGGAGATTGGCTGCCTCGTTCCGAATGAGGGTTAGGAGTATACGAACCGGTCAAACCGGAACCTGACATCTTGGGACAAGGAGCTGAGCCGTCTGATGAACTACGATCCACTCTATCAACCGTACCCTTCTTATCGCGTGCCTGTTTATGCCAAAAAGGGCGTCGTCGCCACTTCGCAGCCTCTCGCAGCACAAGCCGGTCTGGATGTGTTAAAAAAGGGCGGCAATGCCATTGATGCCGCCATTGCAACCGCTGCTGCACTCACCGTGCTGGAGCCAACGTCCAATGGCATAGGGGGCGATGCCTTTGCCCTCGTCTGGACCGGGGGCAAGCTGCACGGCCTGAATGCCAGCGGTCCTGCGCCTCAGGGCATATCCATTGAGGCGCTCAAGGCGGCAGGCCATTCGGAGATGCCGAAGCTTGGGGTCATCCCGGTGACGGTGCCTGGCGCACCGGCAGGTTGGGCTGAGCTGAGCCGCCGCTTCGGGCGGCTCACGCTGGCGGAAGCACTGGAACCGGCTGTCCGCTACGCGGAGGAAGGTTATCCGCTTGCGCCGGGGCTGGCCCGCCACTGGGCACGGGCAGCGGACATTTATGCACGCCAGGGCGATGCAGCTGCCGGGCGTGCGTGGTTTGAGACATTCGCTCCAGACGGGCGTGTCCCAGCCGCGGGCGAGATGTGGCGTTCGCCGGATCACGCGGCTACGCTGCGCCGAATCGGCGAGAGCAGCGCGCGCGACTTTTACGAAGGAGAGCTGGCAGAGCGCATTCATTCGTTTATGGCAGAGCATGGCGGCTACCTGACCAAAGACGATCTGGCAGCATTTCAGCCCGAATGGGTCGATCCGATCTCGGTCTCCTATCGCGGCTATGATGTCTGGGAGATTCCGCCGAACGGTCAGGGCCTCATTGCCCTGGCAGCGCTCAATCTGCTAAAGGGCTTTGATTTTGAAGAAAAGGAATCCGTAATCGCCTACCACAGACAGATGGAAGCAATGAAGCTCGCATTTGCCGACGGAGAGAAGTATATTACCGAGGAGCGAAAGATGGGCGTTACCGTAGAGGATCTCCTGTCCGAAGCGTATGCGGAAGAGCGGCGCAAGCTCATTGGTGATGCAGCACGTTCCCCTGAGGCAGGAGATCCGCGGGGAAGTGGAACCGTCTATCTGGCGACGGCAGACGGGGAAGGCAATATGGTTTCCTTCATTCAAAGTAATTATATGGGCTTCGGCTCCGGGCTGGTTGTCCCCGGAACAGGCATCGCTCTGCAGAATCGGGGTCATAATTTCTCGCTTGATCCGGACCAGGCGAACGCGCTGGAGCCAGGCAAACGGACATATCATACGATCATTCCGGGATTTCTTACGCGCGGAGATGAGGCAGTCGGGCCATTTGGGGTCATGGGTGGTTTCATGCAGCCGCAAGGCCATGTGCAGGTCGTCATGAATACGGTGGACTTTCACTTGAATCCCCAGGCAGCACTGGATTCTCCGCGTTGGCAATGGACAAAAAGCAAAACAATACTGGTGGAGACCGGCTTCCCGCAGCATATTGCACAAGCACTTGCCCGTAAAGGGCATGATATTCAGGTTGCTCTCGACCCATCCATGTTTGGGCGCGGCCAAATTATATGGCGTGACCCAGGCAGCGGAGTATTATGCGCAGGCACCGAAAGCCGGACAGACGGATCGGTGGCTGCATGGTGATCCAGTAAAACGGGGTTTGGGCAGTGTGCGGACAGAAGCAATCACATGCTGTTCATGTGCTTCGGCAGGCAGGAGTAACCGTTGATATATAGAGGATGGCGGAGCATCCAGAAATCGCTGCTGTCCTCACCTTATATTTTAATCATACAAAACAGGCAAAGAAGAGATCCTCACATGGATCATTTCTTTGCCTGTTTTGGTTAGGAGATCTGTATTGGATACGGCACACATTGCTCTGAATTCCACCAGCATTTGTAACAACAATGTATAATTCATGAAATCAATTAAGATTTTCGTAAATTTTCATCATTAACCATAATACCGACCCTTCTTCTGGCCGATATAAATATAGGGCAAAAGGCTCACCTCACACATCACTACTTATATAGAAATGAGGGTATTACACATGAAAACAAAAAGGGGCACTCAAGTTGTATTGACCGTGATTTTGGTTTTAATGGTTTTGATGCTGGGAGCATGTTCATCCACAGAAAACGAAACTCCAGCTGACCAGCGGACCAAAGTGGGCATTGTTCTTACCGAGGTCGGCCTTGGCGACCGTTCATTTAATGATGCTGCTTTTGAAGGACTGGTTCAGGCCAGAAATGAGAACACGATTTTGTTTGACTATAAGGAACCCGGGGACGACTTAACCGCCCAAACTGCATTTGAGCAATTCGCACAACAGGGTGTGGATTTGATTATCGGCCTTAGCGACACCCTTCTGCCTGACCTGGAGAAGGTCGCTCAGAAATATCCGGATCAGCAATTCCTTATTGTCGATGGTCACTCAGAGCTGCCCAACGTGACTTCCATGTCATTCCGCAGTGAAGAAGGCAGCTATCTTGCTGGTATGATTGCCGGCTTTGCGACCAAAGACGATCACGTAGGCTTTTTGGGTGGAATGGAGATTCCCCTTCTTCGCGATTTTCAGCAGGGCTTTGAACAGGGAGTTCATGCCGTTAATCCCGATGCAACTGTTCATGTCGTTTACGCTGGAGACTTTGGGAATTCAAAGCTCGGTGAGGAACTGGCCGCACAGATGATTCAGGAACAAGGTACGGATGTCATTTATGTTGCAGCAGGCCTCACTGGGGTAGGCTCACTTACAGAAATTCAGAAATTAGGAAAATACGCCATTGGCGTGGATACCGATCAGTTCTTTTTGGCGGAAAAAGCAATCCTCACGTCCATGCTGAAAAATGTCAATGTATCCATCTATAACGCCGTTAACACGTTCACTAAAAATAATCACTCTTTCCCGGAGAAAAACATGATTGAGGGACTGGCTGAAGATGCCGTAGGTCTGACCGCTCTACATAACATCACACTCAGTGAGGAACAGCAGCAAACCTTCGAAGACTTGAAAGCACAGATCATATCTAGCAAAACCAAAATTACGCTTGAACCATAATTCAACGGATCAGAGGAGATACGCTTATGAAATTGCAAGGCAAACTGATCATTAATGCGTTAATTTCATTACTTTTATGTCTCGTACTGGTAGCCTATATCATTTATCAGCTGTTGGGCATTAATGCCAAAAATCAAAACCTGGTACCTGCCATGCTTAAGGTCAGTGAACTTAAAGCCAATCAAATTCAGACCCAGCAGGCGCTGGATGTGTTCTCTTTCTCCATGACGGCAGGCAATCAGGATGCCGTACTCCGTTTATTGGACGAAGGAAAAACGATGATTCAGCAGCTTACCGAAGGCTTGCTGGAAACCGATAAACAGCTTCAGCTGATCGGGTCCATCCAAACGAAACTGACTGCCCTGGACCAGGGTGCCACTGAAGCAATGACGGCCCTGGACAGTTCGGAAGCCAAGCGATACAGCACACGTGTTCAAGGCATTCAGAATGATATTTACATGCTCGATGAAATAACCAAGGAACGATATGACCAGTACACGATCCATCTGGAGCAGGATATCCAGCAGACCTGGCAAATTGCGCTGGGCGGCGCTGCCTTCCTGCTCGTCGCAGCCATGCTGTTCAATATGTATACTTCACGGAAGTTAGCCAAACGTATCCGGGTGCTGAAGGAAGCTGCCGGACAGATCGCAGACGGTGACCTTACCCAGCAGCTGCCCGAAACCCGGGGCAAGGATGAACTGGATGAGCTGAACCGCTCCTTCCGTCTCATGACAAATAACATCCGTAACATCATTCAATCGATTGACCACGCCGGAAAACGGGTAGATGGAATGGCTCAGGACATCGATCGTGGCAATGACACCATGCAAGCCATTGTGCAGCAAGTCTCCCGGACGACAGAAGAGCTGTCGATTGGCAGCCAGAAAATTGCGGAGGACTTGAGTGAAACCGTTATGGTCGTGGACAAAATGCAGCAGACCTTCGAGAGTAACCTTCATGCCACCTCCCAATCAGCGATTCATGGCAATGAGGTTTTGAACACGGTTCAAGAAGGACACACAGCCATTCAAGAGCAGCTGCGTCTGGCTGAAGTGAATCGGACAGCCATGTCGGAGGTTGAACAAACGGTGCTGGAGCTGGAGGAAAGCGCGGCCCGCATTACAACCATGACCGGCTATGTGTCGGAGATCGCCAAGCAGACAACGCTACTGTCCCTGAACGCTTCCATTGAAGCGGCTCGAGCGGGAGAAGCCGGACGAGGTTTTGCCGTTGTGGCAGGAGAAGTCAACAAGCTCGCAGAACAGTCCGCACAATCCGTCCAGCACATCTATGCAGCCGTAGGTGAGATCACAAGCGCCATGGATAAGGTGAAAGGTTCTGTGGCACAGAGCATGCAGCTCTTCGCGGAACAAGAGCAGGCGACTGGGCAAACCCGGGACTCCTTCTCTGCCATTCGTGACAGCGTGGAACAAATTAGCACAGGCATCAACCAGCTTGCTGAAGACATGCAGCAATCAAGCCAGCTGAGTACCCAAGTACAGCAGGCCATCGAAAACATAAGTGCCATTACGGAACAGTCGGCAGCCAGCAGTGAAGAGATTACGGCTTCAACGGCTGAGCAGCAGCGTTCATTCGAAGAGGCCAGCAGCAAGGTTAAATCGCTGCGAGATATCAGTGAGGAAATGCATCAGGAGCTGCAGCGTTTCCGTCTATAACTGATGGGACGAACATTTCAGAGCATAAGAAACCTCCATTTCTCTTGTTATGAGAGAAACGGAGGTTTTTTGATAACGGAGCGTATTGACCGGGCTTATCCTTCATAGGATAAAATTCTCGACAGAACCCCGTTAGAGCGCGTCGATGATGTCTCCCGCCAGCAGGGACGCCGGATCTCCACGCCGCAGCGCAGCCTGCTCTGCCGCCTGGCCGTGCAGATATACACCAAACGCGGCGGCTTGCTCCGCGCTGAGTCCTTGGGCGAGCAGACCGGCGATGATGCCGGTCAAGACGTCTCCGGCACCGCCAGTCGCCATGCCGGCGTGCCCGGTGGTGTTGATGTACGCCTCGCCGGAAGGCGTTGCGATGACCGTTCGTGCTCCCTTGAGCACAAGGGTCACGCCCTGCTCGCGGGCGTATCGTGCAGCGTGTCCAATCCGGTCACGCTGCACTTCGGGGGTCGGCATGCCCAGCAGCCGGCCCATCTCTCCGGGGTGCGGCGTCAGGATGGTCGCCGCACTTCGCTGGCCCCAGTCGCGAGGCCCGGCTCTGCCAGCGTCTGCGAGCATGTTGAGGGCGTCCGCATCGATAACGAGCGGACGATCCGTCTGCTGCCACAGGCGGCGCAGCCAGCCGGTGTCGCCCTCGAAGCGGCCGAGGCCCGGTCCGGTCGCGATGACGTCGCGGCTCTCCGCGAGACGCAGTACGGCGTCCGCGGATGCCGCGTTCCACTCGCCGCTGTCCCCATCTGCAGCGACAGCGAGCATGAGCTCGGGCACGCTGCCGATGACATGCGGCAGCAGTGCCGCGGGCAGCGCC
This sequence comes from Paenibacillus sp. MABNR03, assembly GCF_050455445.1. NCBI lineage: Bacteria > Bacillati > Bacillota > Bacilli > Caryophanales > Paenibacillaceae > Paenibacillus > Paenibacillus sp. MABNR03. The sequence goes on along the minus strand of NZ_JBCIYR010000006.1, from coordinate 179,206 downwards.
CATGTCGCGAGCCCGCAGCCGGCGCGCAGCGCGGCCTTAGCCGAGAGCAGGCCAGCGCCGCTCATCGGCAGACTGCCTGCAGCCAGCAGTACGTGGCCGTAGGTTCCCTTGTGGCCGTCCGGTGCCCGGAGGCGGTCTGTGTCCACGTGCAGGGAGCTGCGCAGCACTTCCTCAGTCAGCAGCCGGACGGAGGGACCATGCTCTGGCGCAAGCCGCGCAGGAATGCCGATGGAGCGCACCACGATGCGCCCCGCGGCTGACGCGCCCGGGTACTGCACAAGCCCGCGCTTCAACAGCGCAAGGCATACAGTCACCCGGGCCTGAATGCAGGGCTCGTATACCTCCCCGGTGTCGGCATTCAGCCCGCTTGGCACATCCGCGGACACGACCGGCTTGCCGCTGTCGTTCGCCGCTTCAATCAGCGCCGCGTACGCTCCCCGCGGCGCCCCCCGCGAGCCGGTGCCCAGCAGCGCATCCACGATGCCTGTGCACCGGCTGAAGTCCACGGCTTCACGCCCGTGGACCAGGGCAGGGATGCCGAGCTGCGCAGCGGCATCCCGCTGCACTGCGGCTTCGCCCCGCAGTGACTCGGGCCCCTCGGCGTAGACCAACGTCACGCCGAGCCCCGCCTCAAGCAAATGGCGGGCCGCAACCAGCCCGTCACCGCCATTATTGCCCTTCCCGATCAGCATGTACCAATGCTGATCTCCGGGGCGCGCCATCACCAGCGCCGGATCGGCGATGATGTCGCCCCCATAACCTTGCAGATCACCGGGCCCGGTGTGTGCCCGTTCAGCTTTTCCCGGCTCCCGATGTCCCTTCCGGTCAGCAGCCTTGCTGCCCATTCCCTCTTCCCGGCACAAGGCGATGACTTCCTCCGCTATGGCCCTGCCCGCGTTCTCCATCAGGCTCGCAGCAGGAATACCCAGCTTGTGGATGGTGTGCTCATCTACTGCCCTCATCTGTTCAGCGGTGACGATAAACAACGTCTATCCCTCCCCAGTGTTCGTTCCAGTTCAGCTTGTTGCATCACTCGATTCTTCTGGCTCGAGGTAAAATGTTCCCTTAATAGGCTACCGTAAAACGCGAACCAATAAATTGCGGATCATCCAGTTCGTCCACCAATGCTGCGGCAAAGTCACCCACCGAAATCGTGCTCTCTCCCAGATCATCTGTCACCAAACGGTTCATGCCGATACGGAAATGGCCTGTCCGCGGTCCAGAAGTGATCGTTGCAGCAGGACTCATATACGTCCAATGAATATCCGATTCCTCAATCAAACCATAGGCATCCAGATGGGCCTTAGCGAGTGTTCTGACTTCTTCCGGGAACCCCGGTGTATCCATCAGCATCTCACCGGAATCGGTTAGCAAACTGCCGGCTCCGCCAACGACAACCAGACGGCTCGCTTTGCCGCGGCGAACACCCTCAATAAGCGAACGTGTAACTTCCAGCAGTTCTTCCTCTTCCCCGAATTTCGGTCCATAGGCACTCACAACAGCTTCCTGACCCGCTGTAAAATCAGCCACTTGATCCGGATTCAGCAAATCTCCCTTTTCCACACGCAAACGTTCGTGAACCATTTCAACTTTGGACGGATCCCGCACAATCGCTGTCACTTCATGCCCACGGTCCATCAGCTCCCAAAGTATCGTCTTTCCAATTGCTCCGGTTGCTCCAAAAATCGCTACTTTCATATGCAATCCCTCTTTTCAGTAGATGTCATCCAGTCAATATACCGTTATTGTAATACTTAATCCCATTGTTATATACCTTAAACGGCTCACGCCATCTTAAACCGTATGTGACCACTTGTAAACCAATCGTGGTAAGCAGACACGAATCTTCCAAACTTATGTTTGGATTTGAACCCATTTCTAAATCATAACGTTGGTTACACAGCAAAAAGCCGCTATCGCGGCCATAAGGGTTGAATGACGTATTTATTCCAGCCCATTCTCCCCTTGTCTCCACCACATGCCTTCTGATTTCGGACCAGTATAAACGAAGCCAAATTGGGAGTATAAGCGATCTGCAGGAACATCAGCGAGCAGACTAACCAGACCACGAGCAGGCACATGTCTACGTAAATAATCCATAATCTCGCCCATGATTAATTTGCCATACCCCCTGCCCTGGTATTCGGGGTGTACAGCGATATCCACCACCTGAAAGAAGCAGCCGCCATCGCCAATGACCCGGCCCATTCCTACAAGCCCCTTCTCTTCCCGCAAACATACAGCAAACAGGCTGTTCGGCAGCCCAATCTCTGCCCCCTGTCTGCTCATCGGACTAAGGCCTGCAGTGTGCCGCAAGGCAAGATACTCCTCTGCTGCAGGTGGTGTGTGTTCAATATTTACATGCTCCATTGAATTGTGCCCCTTTCTGCTTGAATTCATCTACTTCCTGTGTAATAGTGAGAGAAAGCTTACGTGAAGCGTGTTTCAAAGATACGTCAAGTTCGCGCAAAGGAGGAACAAGTGTGTTTCCACGTTGGATGGAAGATCTAGCATCTCGCCCAGGCGCTGAAACTGTGCTGCTTGGAGTCTTGGCTTTGCTCCTGGTCATTTACATATGGTCTGCCACTGAAGTTCGTCGCAGCCATGAAAGGCGAATGCACAGGATACGAGATACATTATACATAAGCACAACCCTTTTGGGACAACTTACCATTCATGAAAATCGAAAATATGAATGGTCAGAAAACGAACATAATGATCTGTTAACTGCCATGTTGGCCTGCAAATCGGCAGCTTGCCTCTCCTCTCCGTTACAGGATCAGATCCGGGACTGCATCAAGGACCATGATCCTGCCAGACTCGCACTGATGCACAAAGCAATGGAACGAGAGTGTACAGCGTTATCAGATGAACTCGGCCAAAATACCCAAGCGGATCATTGGGGCAAAGCCATCTGGACGATCCTTCGGCCTGCAGCCGAACCGGCCGCACTGGCAGCTACATGGTTTCTGCTCGCTGATCTCATGTTCCGTCAGCGACTGTTGGACGTTTCCGTCGAATCATGGGAGAACACGCTGCCGTGGTTACGTGTGATTTCCCTGATGATCACCATAATGTATGGTTATCTGCTCTGGGCCAGCCCGCGCCGGGGTACACGAGGTACAGTAACCAGAATGCTCTCCTTGCTGATTGCACTTTGCTCGCTGCTCCATCTGATTGGACTTGAGGCTGCTCCCTATGCCTTGGGATTACAGCTCGTCCTGTTCATTTCGGGTTTCAGGCTTACCGGAACCCGCCCTCGAAGTGATCGCCCTTACGCAGGACATGCCGAGATCGAAACAACGAAGGAACTCTCTACGGAGATTGAAGTGAAGCCATTACGTAAATCTGGTGCCTATACTGGCGAATAACTTACGCATATCGCATGCAAAAAGTGCTGAACTACAACGTAGTTCAGCACTTTATTTTATTTTGCTACAACATGTGCAATGATACGATCCCTTTCGTAAGTGATTTGAACGTCATAACCATCCGCAGTTACTTGATCGAATTCACCTTGGATTGCATTAGCCGTAATCAATGTGATATCTTTGGAGCCTTTATAGTTGGACAAGTCCAGCTTGAGACTTCCTCCATCGAGATACAGCTTTTTGCCAACATGAATTTGACTGTGATCATCGTCCATAACCAGTTCCAACGTTCCACTGTCCATGGTAAAATTTCTATTTAATTTTAATGCGCCATCTGCATTAACGACAACCGTTCCATTTTCCACATAAAGATCACCCTGACCAAAGGCAGCTGCAGACTCAGCCACCAGTGTTCCTGCTTGCAGCAAAGTTCCGCCTGTGTAACTGTTGTTCCCTGTCATTGTAAGTGTTCCTGTTCCCTTTTTCGTCAGCATTCCACTGCCGGAGATGTCGTTTCTCCACCAATCCTCTGCATTAAAGCGCCCTTTGGAAGCATCCATATCCACGGTTACGTTGTCCAGGAATGCACCGTAGCCATCCGCTGCCGTCACTAAATCCAGTCTGCCCCAACCTTTTGATTCGTCCAGTACCGGATAACCGGAGTCAATGGATGTGGTATACAATACTTCTCTGCGCTGCTCATCGGTCAAATAAGGCTGACGTGTTTTTAATAGAGCCTCTGCACCTTGCGGTACCACGGGAGCTAAACCTTTGATTCCTGTTTGCGGCAGACCATACGTGAGCTTTTCTCTGTAGAAGGCTTTATTCGCGTCATGATCTTCCCATTTCTTTTCATCATAAGCACTTTTGAACGTATAATCCTCTGTTACCGTGTGTGCATATTCGTACAAACTCATATTTTCTTCCTGTGCTAGTGCTCCAAATACCTCTCCAGCATTTTCATATGCCTTTTCCATCAATTCCTGGTTCTCTTCCTTATTGAATGCATAGGCAGTCATGGCTGTAGCCTGTATTCTTGCACCGATCACATCAAGCGGCGAGTGCATCCCCGTTACAATTCGATTTTCACCCATTTGGGCTGCTCTCGTTAAGAATTCAGAGAATCGTTCTGGTGTAGCGTAGGCAAAAGGAAGTACGGACAAGTACGAAGCACTTGTATGTCCGCTTGGATATGCTCCATCCTTTCCTCGTCCATCCTCCGCTATTCTTCTTACATAACTTAATGCTGGAATAATTTCAACGTTACTTTCGTATTGTTGGAAATGCTTTTCTCCTGTTGTTTTGGTTCCTCCTGAAGCCAAAGGCTCTTCTGTCACTTCACCTTTACCTAAAGTTTCCCACACGGCCAAACCATTCTCATCGACTACCTCTTTCACCTCTCCGTTTGAATTCATTCTCCATGGTCTTGGAGACGAGTAGAAGTATTTTGAGGGATTGGAGGAGGAAGGGATTTTGAATCGAACCAAATCCACCAGAGCTACCATGTCTGCAAGCTCTGTCTTCGCCCAATCACTTCCAATTCCCTGGCTTTGGTCTTCCGCCGTTTCTTCCGTCAATACAACATCCATCTCATTGATATCTCTTTCGACACTTGTCGTTGGCTTGACGATATCTACATAAGTGTTAGCCAGCGGCCCGAAAGCTTCCATCATACTGTAGATCTTATCTCTTTGATCATCATAATAGGCGGCTAACGCTTCTTCATCCGTGCGATTTTGCGTAACATCTTCTACATATTTGATATTAGCCACCCAAGTCGCCTTATTACGGATTTCTTCGTTCGCGAATGTTTTCTGGTCTGCGACGGCTGTTTTTGGATCATTTTTAAAGCCATCATAATAAGGGGTCGGTCCATCTCCATACTTGGCAGCCTCTCCCTTTGCTCCCGGCTTCGCTGCTGCTGTCCCATCTCTCCAATCCGATTGGTTCATGGACCAAACTTGTTCAAAACCGTCCAAAATATCAATAAACGGATTCGTTGCCGCGATATTTTTCAACGTGCCGTCTTCCGCATTGGCTCCATCCTTGACTGCAGATAAACGTGCCTCTTCGGCAGGGGCTTCAACATTCAGCACGCTTGTTGTTCCCTTTGGCTTAGATGGTTTAGCATCCGTATTGGCGTCCATTTCCAGAGCATTCACAAGTGCACTTACGGCTTCTGCACGAGTGATCGATTGAAGAGGTTTGAAGCTTCCATCTGCATATCCAGCTATAATTTCTGCCGCTGCAGCTCCACCTACAGCTCCTTTGCTCCATTCCGCAATAGAAGAAGAATCACTGAAGGCATTCGCAGCTTCCTCATTCAGTTCCAGGTTGAGAATTTCAACTATAATCTTTGCCGCTTCTTGACGTGTGATCGGATTTTGAGGCTTCATCGTTTGATCCGCATAGCCATCCATATATCCAGCCGCATTAGCTGCGGAAACAGTCTGGTAATACCATGCATTCTCAGAAACATCGTTAAAGTTAATTGTAGCTTGTCCTGTATATCCAAAAGCACCATTCACCAAATTCATAAATTCTGCTCTCGTAATGAAGTTGTTCGGTTTGAAGGAACGATCCAAATAACCTTGAATCAGTCCTTTATCACCCCAAGCCTGAATGTTTGCTTCTGCCCAGTGTCCCTTAATATCAGAGAACTGAATATTCGAATTGGCTGCATAACTCTGATCGGCAAACGTCGGGCTCACCATAGACAACATTAGAAGTAATGCGAGTGATTTTTTTAGTGGTTTTCTCATAGCCTGCAAGACACGCTCCCATATCGTTAATTATTTTTTCGATTGCACCAGCTTTTCGACTGCACCAGCAACTGATGAGATAGTCTCCATCCAGATGTCTGATCTGCCGTTACTGTAGCATTCGGGGGAGTCCGGTATCTATAGAACAAATTCCGTTTTATATCAAAATCGTACGATTCGAAGCTCTTATTCCAAGAAAAATAGAGTGAATATCACATTCGTCATCTAGACTGTAGTTGTTTGTAAATTTTCATTAACTGAAGGTAAATTTTCAGGACTGATTTTGTTAAATTTCGATCAATATGATTTCTCGTTCTTGGCCTATTATATAATGATGAAGTTGTCCAGAAACTTATTGTGAAGGAGGAAAAGGGATGCGCCAATACTTCCAGTCCGTGAGATTTAGGATGGTTCTTTCCTATCTTGCCATCGTCCTCGTGATCGCGCTTCTTTTCGGTTCAATCCTGTATCTCTTCTTCTCCAATCAATACAGCAAAGAGATTAGAAACGCCAAGCAGCTTTCGCTCAAAAATACCGTCAATTACATAGAAAGTTCCGTCATCCAGAAGGTGAATCAGGTCTATCTGTCCCTGGCATTGGGCAGCTCTGTCAATATTGATCTGGATCGATTACAAGGAAACCATGGCAAAATTCTGGACATTGAGCAGTTACTCAAAAAACAGGTCCAAAATTATTCCGACCTGATCCAAGCCATTCATTTGTACGATACGGAGAATCATTTCATGATCTCATCTGTATACGGACTCCTGCTCTATGAGAGTTCATCCTCCAGTGAGGCTAATATGGCCGATTGGATTGTTGCGATGAAAGAGACCGAAGGGAATTCTTTATGGATGCAGACTCGCATGGTTCCTCAGGATGTTTATATCCAATCACCTGAACCAAACAACATGAACTCTCTAATCTCCTATGTCCACAGTTACCCATTTCAATCTTCAGGACAAGACAGTAAGGTCATGATTGCCATTGATATCAAAGAATCTGCGATAAGTCAGATCATTAAAAATATGCTTCCTGCTGACTATGAAAGTACATTTATCATCGATCGGGATGGAATCGTTATTTCTGCAGCGGATAAATCCTTGCTGGGCAGCTCGAATACAGAGAATCTGGTTCAGTCGCTGCTTTCTGATCATTCTTCGGACGGGAGCTTTTCGCCTATAATTGACCATGGCTCTTATGTCATCTCCCAAGATCAATTTAAAGGCACTGGATGGAGGATTTACACGACTACACCCAATAAAAACTTCTATTATAAACTGGACAGCTTGAAGGAGGTCTCGGTCATTCTTTGCTTACTCGCTGTTGCGGTCGGGATTGCCATGTCGTCCATCTTTACAGCTGCCAACTATAGCCCTTTGAAGCGACTCCTGAACAATATTAAGAGCCGGATGGATAGCCCAACCAGCTTAAAGCAGGACGAATACCGGTTTATCGATACAGCGATCAACAGTCTGTCCAGTAAAGTCGATAGTCTTGAGGAAACCCTGCAGGCCAATCACAGAATGATTAAGCACAGTATCATGCTGAATATGTTACATAACCGATTCACACCGGAGGAGCTTGCTGAGCAGCTGCAATCGGTTCAAATTTCAATGGCATACTCCCGCTTCCGCTGTATCGTCATTGACCCCGTGAGTGAAAAGTGGAAAAAACTTCAGCCGCGACAGCTGCAGCATACGTTGTACACGATCATCCAGCAGCTGGAGATAACAAATATCGATGAAACTAGGCTGCTGGCAGAGGAATTGCAGGATCATAAAATAGCGGTGATCATCTGTACCAATCAACCTGGGGAACCTCTCACCGATCACATTGTGGGATCTATTCACGCTGAGGCGAAAAGCCAATTCGATCTTGAATTTGCATTATCATTAGGCGGTTGGGTAGACCATTTCACGAAGATTCATACAAGCTACCATGAGGCCAACATCCTAATTAAATACAGCTATTTCTTTCCGGCTCTGTCTGCCATACAGGATCTTGATCTTCTGAACCGGGAAACCAGCACCTTGGAAATACCAGACTCGTACCTTGCAAACGTTGAAAAGAAATTGCAGTCCCGTGATGTGGATGGTACGATCCTGGCCATTCAGGACGTGGTATCAACCATCAAGGAAGGCATGTATTCAGCCGAGTACAGTCACATTATTTTGTTAAAAATGATTTCCATCTACGCTGACTGCATCAGTCAGGTGCGTTGGCAGCCCGCTGAGGCCAGCTCAATGAATTTGTACAAGCAGTATTCATCGCTCTACAATATCGACCGGTATTCGGAATGGCTGATTCATCTCGTAACCGAGTTTGTTACGCATATGGAGAAGCGAAGCGAGGTAAGGAGCGTTGACACGATCTCGGCCGTTAAAACCTATATCCGCGAGCATCTTTCGGGTGACCTCACCCTGGATCATGTGTCTGAACAAGTGTTTATCAGCCCCAAATATCTCAGTAAGATTTTCAAGGAAGAAACCGGTATCACCTATTCCGAATATGTTACGAATCAGAGAATGGAACGTGCACGGGAACTCATTGCACAACGAGAATTTACCATCGAACAGGTCGCGAGTACAGTCGGTTACCGTACGCCCGCTTATTTCATCAAGAAGTTCAAAGAAATTCACGGCTGCACGCCGAAAAACTTCATGCGCAGCCTGATGCATTGATGCGCCGATAAGTCATCACGTCATTGGACATTATCCAGAAATCCAAAAATGAGAAGGAGCTGCTATGAACCCCAACCTTTCGAGAGCTCTATGTCTATTTATTACATCCCTTGTCCTCATCGTATTCATAAGCGGCTGTGCCGATATAGGGGAACAAGGTCCACAAGTACAGCTGCCGAATCATGTGGAGAACTCTGAGAAGGAGACCGAGCCACGTTACACCATGTCCTGGACAATGCATCAAAATGCGCCTGTTCCTGAGGATGCAGAGATGATTGCATATATTGAGGATCTTTTTGATGTCAATCTGGAAGTGTGGAACCTTGAGAACAAGCGCTATGAGGATCTGTTGGACCTAGAGCTTGCTCAAGGGAACATACCGGATCTGTTCCGGATCAGGCAGCCACAAGATTTGCTTAAATATCAAATGCAAGGGGTGTTAGCAGAAATTCCCCAGGACGTACTTGAAGAACATGCACCTAACATTGTAAAGCGAATCCGTGATTATGATTCACGTTACTTGGAGTACGGAAAAATAGACGGTGCCTTATATGGAGTTCCGGTCGTCAATCAGACCAACATCTACCGGACCCCTGTCGTATATCGAAAAGACTGGCTGGAGCAACTCGGACTGGATATTCCGACAACATTAGAGGAATTCGAAACGGTCATGTATGCTTTTGCCAAAGGTGACCCTGACGGAAATGGGAAAGAGGATACGTATGGGTTATCCAAAGAGGGTTTGAATGTCGTGTTTGGCGCCTTTGGACAGTCCGTTTTTACCGAACAGCTGTATTTTAATGAAAAAGATAACCAACTCGTGATCGGCGCTTTGGAGCCTGAGATGAAGCAAGCCTTGGCTTATCTGCAAAAGTGGTATCAGGACGGGATTATCGACCCTGAGTTTATAACTGGAGAAAATAAAGGGGGCTATAAGCATTTGTCTCATGCTTTTATTAAAGGCAAAATTGGGATGACCTCCATGGGGAATTATTATCATTGGACTCAAGACGGAGATTATAGCATCCTCAATGAAAGGGGCGAAGAAATCCCCGTAGGAGCCATGTTCAACGTTCATGAACTCCTACAGAAGAACGCATCCGCAAGCATTGAATTCGGTCCTCCTGTTACAGGGCCTGATGGACTCAGCGGCTCAAAAGGTTACAATCTGCTGATGAGTTTTATTACGATTGGAGCGGATGCGGCGAACGAGCCTGGTAAACTGGAAAAAATTCTTGAAATACTCGACTATGTCAGTGCCAACTCCGATCCGCTGGAGCAGATCCAAATGGAGCATGGACTTCAAGGCAAGCACTGGGACTGGAGCACTGCATCTTCAGGGGAGTTTCATATTCTCCCCCCATATAACCGTATGGAGAATTACACCAATATGATCGGCTCCAATATTGGCATGACTGTTCCAGGTGTACCCTCCGGCAAACGGGAGCAGTGGGCTGCATCTGAGGGACTGACGGAAAACGGTATTTATAATCAGCTGCAGGTAGCAACCCCTGCACTGATTCAATATTCAACGGAGTTAATCAGCATGAGAGACAGGGCATACATTTCCATCATCACCGGCGATCAGCCTGTCGGGAGTTTTGATACCTTCGTGAAGGACTTCCTCGAAGCAGGTGGTGAACAGGTGCTGACTGAAGGAAATGAATGGTATAACGGCCATATGGAGACAAGTCCCGCGCAATAGGTTGGCGGTATTATAAGCATGAACTTCCCATGGTTTTCTGAAAGCGTACGTTTGTGTTTCGGAAAATATATGGGTAATTCACACCAAGACATTCTCTGTCACCATCCCTGCTCCCTGATCCCGCCTCACTCTCTACCCCTTGGCGTTCGCATTGGATCCGCGCAAAGAACGGGGTGAGGTACTTCGTGGAGTGCTGCCGGATTTGGAGGCGCTGCCAGAGGGCGTGTTTTCAAATCGCTTGCGTTCCGTCCGCTCCATCTGCACAATCTGACCTTCATGTACAACGATGTGAAGCGAGCCAAACTCCATGTCATTCAGTTGTCCGGCAATTCGATCCATCCAAACCTCATCCACTTTTAACGGCTTAGCCATATTGAGCCGCCTCCTCTTCCCGGGCTGCTGCCCACTATAATATTAACACTTCATCATTCGTTCGATTATAATTCATTCTTATCCAACCTATATACTTGGTTTATACATTAGCAGGGCTTCCAGTAGCTGTCAATCTGTATTTCCAAGAAACCTAACTGAATTTTCAAGACCTCAGCAGCTCGCCCGAAAAAGTTGGATTGGCTCCCGTTTTCAAGCTCTCGGTCACTTCTCTGAAACTGTTCTATGTCCCAGCCAGCTCTTGAGCAGCAACGTAGCCAAAGCCAGGATCAGCAGCAGGGAGGCGACAGCAAATGATGCCGAGAACTGATACTCGTTATACAAAATCTCGACATGGAGCGGCAATGTATTCGTCTCTCCGCGAATATGTCCCGAGACCACAGATACGGCTCCGAACTCGCCCATCGCACGGGCATTACACAGAATGATGCCATACAGCAGACCCCATTTGATGTTGGGCAATGTGACATTCCAGAAGATTCGCCAGCCGGAAGCTCCGAGTGTAACGGCTGCTTCCTCCTCCCGCGTACCCTGATCCTCCATTAACGGAATGAGTTCCCTCGCAACGAAGGGAAAGGTAATAAACAACGTCGCAATCACAATGCCGGGCAAGGCAAAAATAATTTTGATATCATGCTCTGCAAGCCACGGTCCAAACCAGCCATTTGAACCAAATACCAGCACAAAGATCAACCCGCCCACAACAGGCGAGATCGAAAAGGGTAGATCAATCAGCGTGATCATGAGTCCCTTTCCCTTGAACTGGAACTTGGTAATGACCCACGCAGCAGCTACACCAAATATCGTATTCAGCGGTACGGTAATTGCCGCAACCAGCAGTGTGAGCTTCAACGCCGACATGGCATCCGGTTCAGTAAGAGCTGCGATGTACACGCCCCACCCCTGTTTCAGTGCTTCCATCATCACCATAATTAATGGCAAAATGAGAAGCCAAAGCAGCACCAGACTTGCCAGTCCAATCAGAAGCCATTTGACCCATGGAGCCTCCGTAGTTGCCCGGTTTCTCTCCGGCCCGCTTCGCACGCGGGGGGCAGGCGTTAATGGAACGGAACCCGCCATAATCTGTTCCTCCTTTTGGTTTATATAGGTTAGCCTACGATAATCTAGGCCCGGCCTGCCTTCCTGCTCCATCGCTGAAGAGAGTTGATCACCAGCAGCAGGACAAAAGAAACCAGGAGCAGCAGCAGAGCTACAGCCGTGGCTCCCGCGTAATCGAACTGCTCCAGCTTCGCCATAATCAGCAGAGGTGCAATCTCCGTTTTCATCGGCATGTTGCCCGAAATAAACACGACCGAACCATATTCACCTATACCTCGGGCGAACGCCAGCGCAAATCCGGTCAGCAGCGGCGGGATCAGGTCGGGAAGCAAAATGGTCCGAAAGATTCGCCACCTTCCCGCTCCCAGCGTAGCCGCAGCCTCTTCCACCTCTGCCTCCAGCTCCTCCAAAACCGGCTGCACCGTACGTACAACAAACGGGATGCCGATAAACATCAGCGCCAGGGTAATACCTGCCTGCGAATAGGCCAGCTTGATGCCCAGGGGCTCCACAAGCTGCCCAATCCAGCCATTCCCTGCATACAGTGCCGTAAGAGCAACACCCGCCACTGCAGTAGGCAATGCAAATGGCAGGTCAATTACCGCGTCAAACAGACGCTTGCCTGGAAACTCATACCGGACCAGCACCCAAGCCAGGAGCAGCCCAAGGACCAGATTAATCAAGGCAGCCGTGCCTGCAGTCAGGAAGCTGACCTTGAAAGAAGCAATCACCCGAGGGTTACTTGCCGTTTCAATCAGCGTGGCCCACGTCAGTCCCGTGGAGTTGAAGATCAGTGCTGCCAGTGGAATAAGTACAACCAGGCTCAGGTAGAACACACTGTACCCCATGGTTAATCCAAAACCCGGCAGTGTGCGTCTTCGGGCCACCATCAACTTGCTCATGGACGTTCATCCTCTCTGCCTTCAGCCGGTAGGGCTGGTTGGCCGCTTACATGGTCGTGCGCTTTGTTTGTATCAAGCATTAGCTGCCTGGAACGTAAATCTGATCAAAAATCCCACCGTCATTAAAATGTTTGGCCTGGGTATCCCGCCATGTGCCGAATACATCCTTCAGGGTAAACAATTCAACCTCCGGGAACTGGTCTTTGAATTTCTCCTTCACACTATCCAGCGTTGGGCGATAATAATTCTCCGCGGCAATCGTCTGCCCCTCTTCGCTATACAGGTATTTCAGATAGGCGTCTGCCACTTCACGGCTGCCCTTTTTGTCTGCATTTTTGTCCACAATCGCAACCGGAGGTTCAGCCAAAATACTAACGGAAGGCACAACAATATCGAATTTGTCCGGACCCAGTTCTTTTACCGACAAGAAAGCTTCATTCTCCCAGGCAAGCAGCACATCACCGATCCCACGCTCTACAAACGTTGTCGTAGACCCGCGTGCCCCGGAATCAAGTACAGGCGCATGCTTGAAGAGTTCACCAACGAATTCCTTTGCCTTCTCCTCGTCATTGTTGTTCTTCTTCAGCGCATATCCCCATGCCGCCAGGTAGTTCCAACGTGCTCCGCCGGAGGTCTTCGGGTTCGGAGTAATAACCTGGGTATCCCCCTTGATAAGATCATCCCAGTCCTTGATGCCTTTCGGGTTGCCCTTGCGCACCAAGAATACGATGGTTGAGGTATACGGGGAGCTGTTATGCTCATATTTATCCTGCCAACCCGCATTAATCAGCCCTTTATCTTCGATTGCATCGATATCATATCCCAATGCCAGCGTAACGATATCCGCATCCAAACCGTCAATCACGGAACGACTCTGTTTGCCTGAGCCGCCGTGCGACTGCTTGATCGTCACTTCCTGGCCTTTCTCTTTTTGCCAATACGCCGCAAACGCCTTGTTATACTGCTCATACAGCTCCCGCGTCGGATCATAGGACACATTCAGCAGCTCGATGGCTTTTGCACCTTCTTTACCACTGTCCTGCCCTCCTGATGTTCCAGCCGCATTGGAGCCACCACTTTCTGCCCCGCATGCCGCCAGTACCCCTGTTAACACCAGTGCCAGACCAACCAGAATACCCTTATGAATTCTCTTTTTCATAAACAACACTCCCCCCAGAATAGATCTGCAATGACTACCTCAGGCAGGCTGAACAGCATGGAACGCACCGAAAAAAAAACAAAAGACGGAGGAACCACCCGCACACTTCTCCCTCACAAAGTCATGCCGACACTCGGTCGTGCATGCTTCATCCAGAGATGATGTGCTGCGGTGTTCCTCCGTCCATACGGTTAGAACGTTATTCTGTTCAGGTTGCTCTCATCTGACTGTAAATGACCGCTTCCGCAATGGTTAAAGCAATCATTTTTATTATTCCTACCTGTTTAGTAAGTTATATGCATATCATAAGGGCAGCCCATTGGCCTGTCAAACGTTTTTTCCGATTTCTACCGAATTCACAGACGATTTGCAGTAGGCAAAAAAGAAGAACAACAGACGAATGCCGTTGTCCTCCCTGTCAGCAGAATAACTTATCTTGAATAGCTACCTGCCCTGCCCTTCCGTGCCTGCCATGGATCACTCTTTTCTCCTATCTGCCTGCATAATGAATATTGGGTGCCGGAGGTGTACTCATGCCCTCTCCCAAATAAAAACCAGTGTGCGGCGGTTGGTTGTATGCCACATTTTGCCAAGCAATACCCAGCCGGTACACCGGGTCATGCATCAGGGTGTAGATGCGTTTATCCGTAACCGCCGTTGTGGTGTAGATCCGCAGAGCAGAGCTATCATTAGTACGCCAAACCACTTCCTCTCTCCAATCCCCGAACAGGTCAGCCTGCAGATTCGGTGTAGACTTCGTTCCATTATTGGAGGAAACACCTGAGGCCGTCAGCAGATTAACGGTTTTACTGTTCGCATAGTCCCATTTGTCGATTCGGTTGCTGTCCAGCAGCTCCCGCAGCAGATCCCCATCCCACCAGATGCCAAAATTCGTGGATGAAGGCAAGGTTGTCCCAATCTTCTGTCCTTTGGCCGTATACAATCCGCCGTCTGCCCAAACTTCGGCACCTTTGTACCTTGGATCAATATCCGCTGCCATGCCGCGTCCGATATCCTTCGTTGTTGGTATGCCCCAGATCAGCTGCCCTGTACGTGCATCACGGAATTCAACTCCCGCATTGGATGGTGTCTCATGGACCTGGAATACTTCAAGCCCCGCACGATCCGGGTCCAGATCACTCAGATGCATCGCGTCCCCATGTTTGAGTCCTGTCGTGTATAATCCCTTTCCGTTATCATCCACTGCCATTGCACCGTAAATGATCTCATCTTTGCCATCGCCATCCACGTCTGCCACACTCAGATTATGGTTGCCCTGCCCGGCATAACCCGAGTTCCCGGACGTGTTGGAATCAAATGTCCACTGCTTCGTCAGCTGCCCGTTCCGCCAGTTGTAGGCGACGAGCACCGTACGCGTGTAATATCCACGTGCCATAACCAGACTTGGACGTTCTCCATCCAAATAGGCAATCGCTGCAAGAAAACGATCTACCCGGTTGCCATAATTGTCTCCCCAATCGGAAACATTTCCACGCGCCGGTTCATAGTTCACCGTGGAGAGGGCTTTACCCGTCTGACCATTGAAGATGGTCAGGAACTCGGGCCCGGATAAAACATAACCGCTTGAGTTGCGGTAATCCTTGCTGGCATCGCCGATAACCGCGCCCGTACCATCCTTGCTGCCATCAGCCGTTTTCATCGCCACCTCGGCTTTACCGTCTCCATCCAGGTCATACACCATGAACTGGGTGTAATGAGCACCAGCGCGGATATTTTTGCCGAGACTGATCCGCCATAAGCGTGTCCCGTTCAATTTATAGGCATCGATAAATACTTCCCCGGTATAGCCGCTCTGGGAATTATCCTTGGCGTTGGAAGGGTCCCACTTCACGATCAATTCATACTCACCGTCTCCGTCGAGATCGCCTGCACTGGCATCATTGGCGCTATACGTGTACGCTACTCCATCCGGTGTAGTCCCTCCAACCGGTACACTGAGGGGTACAGACAGGTAGTTGTTACCCCAAACGCTGGCTGCCGCCGAAGCAGCTTGTTCGGTTCCGTTTACTACGGCTCGAACCGTATATTTGGAACTGCTTGTCCCGCTTGCATCCTGAAGATTCGTGCTGTTGGTTACGGGTGATGCGTTTACTTTGGTTCCATCCCTATACACATTGAACGAAACGTTGGATCCTTCCGTACCCAGAAGACGCCAACTGACAAATACACCTGTGCCCGTCTTCACCGCAACCACCCCACGGTCCAGAAACTCCATCTGACGCGTACCCGCCGCCTGAGTTACAGGGGCATTACCCAACCCAAACGAAGTAATCAACATCGCTGAGCTCAGCAGGGATATTCCCGCAGTCCGTAAGGCACGTCTCCATGATCGATTTAACATAGAATAGAAGCCTCCCCAAATAGATTGGTAAGCCCGTTGTCCCATTAGCGTCATCTTTATGTAAGCGCTTTAATACATTTATTTTAAATTAAACATATAATCCCATCTATAGGTCTAAATTAGTAATTTTAAAATACAGATCAGAAATTCCTTTAGGATGTTTCCATTTAAAAAATGGCAAGGCCATGCAGGAATCGGATCCATGCATGACCTAGAGGTTAATCCTTTTCATATCAAACTAATCTTCCATGCTGTGTTTATACCACAGGGGTAATACATACCGGACGGGACACTTCAAGCTTGAATCCATTGTGCGTCAGACGCCCATCTTCCTCATTGATCTGGAACGCAACAATGTTGTTGCTATCCTGATTCGCCACGAGCAGGATGCCACCTGGCAGCAAATTGAAGTTACGAGGTGTCTGACCGATCGTCGAAGTCCACTCCACGGCTTCCAATTTCCCGGATTCCTGATCTATATGATACAGCACGATACTGTCATCGCCGCGGTTCGAAGCATACAGGAAGCGGCCACAAGGGGATACCCGAATATCTGCAGCCGTTCCTTCTCCCGAATGCCCTTCAGGCAGTGTGGAGATATGCTGCAGCGTATTGAACTCGCCTCTCCGCTCATCATACATGAATGCGGAAACCGTGTTGTTCAGCTCGTTAACGACATATGCCCACTTCCCGCTTGGATGGAAAACCAAATGTCTCGGGCCGGAACCAGGAGGCTGATTCGTCTCACGGTGTGTCACCAGACGTCCTTCTTCCATCCGGTAAACGATGATCTGATCCAGACCAAGGTCACATACGACGGCATACTGTCCGGACGGGTCCGGCTGTATGGAATGAGCATGAGGTCCTTCCTGACGATCATCATTCTTCCCTCTACCGGTATGTTCAACGAGTGCGCTCATCTCTTCAAGCGTTCCTTGATCCCCTACCGGGAAGACGTTCACACTTCCGCTGCTGTAGTTCGAAGTCAGAACCCATTTACCATCATTCGTGACCGATACATAGCAGGGAGAAGCCCCTTTGGTCAGCTTGCGATCCATCAGATGCAGTTCACTCGTTGCCGCATCCCTGCGATATACCAATACCTCTCCCTCATCGGTCTCACTCGCGGCGTACAAGCAGTTAGCATCCGGACATAATGCGAGATACGATGGATTGTCCACACCCTCTGTGTGACTGACGATCCTCATCTCGCCTGTATCTGCATCCAGCGCACACAGAACGATACCTGGTTGATCCGCTGACGCATAAGTTCCTGTATAGAAAAATGTTTCATTGGTTACTGTTGCTTCCATATCTCTCATCTCTCCTTCATCTCATATAATTCTATGTCTATCTTGCTTCATGATTCGACGCACACTCTAGATTGTCCGCTTCACTATGATGTACTTACCCAATTCATCGGCTTCTGCTTCACTCGATTATACGCTGCACCATGAATACCATGATGATTTTGTGAACGCTTGCATATCAGTCATTGACTCGCCCATCCTCCCTCACCATAATACAAGTATGAGACCTTACAAGCGAACAACCACACTGCGCAAATCCGTTGGATTCCCTATGCAAAAACTCCTTGTACTGCCTGATCCTCTACTTGCAGAAGCCGCAAGGTACCCTGTCACTTCAGGGCTGTATGTTACCGATATCGGATATTTTCATGAAGCGGATCACCACTACCGGGATCGGCCTGAAGGATGTGCCTCCCATATTCTGATGTATTGCGTTCAAGGAACCGGATGGTACGAATTAGATGGCAGCAAACCCCATGTTGTACATGCAGGTGACCTGGTTATATTGCCTGCACATATGCCCCATGTATACGGGGCTAATGCGGCTGAACCCTGGAGCATCTATTGGATTCATCTGCGCGGTGAACACGCGCTCACATACATCGAACCGCTGATGTCGAGCAAAATTTCGGCCATCCCCCCTTCCAAGGCCCCCAAATGGCTGGAGCTGTTCCATGAATGTTATGATGCACTGGAAACCGGGTACTCCCTGCAAGCCATGACATATGCCTCACAGATTATGGGCTATATGCTCGGAATGCTGGCCTATGGTCAGAGCACAGGTGTCATCATGGTCAGCAGCAAACGGGCGGCAGAACAGTCTGTCCAGTATATGCTGGAGCACCTGGAGCGCGCAGTGACTTTGAAAGAGCTTGCCGCACAGGCCCAATTATCGGCACCCCATTATTCACAGTTGTTCAAACAGGCAACCGGACATTCACCCATCGATTATTTTC
The DNA here is from genome assembly GCF_050455445.1 of Paenibacillus sp. MABNR03. Classification (NCBI taxonomy): domain Bacteria; kingdom Bacillati; phylum Bacillota; class Bacilli; order Caryophanales; family Paenibacillaceae; genus Paenibacillus; species Paenibacillus sp. MABNR03. The sequence continues at coordinate 160,546 of NZ_JBCIYR010000006.1, read as the reverse complement.
TGCGACTCAAAATCCAGCATTCCTGCCGTTATCTTGATTTTACCGATTGGACCGTTAAACAAATCAGTTCGGAGCTGGGGTTCAAGGATCCCTACTATTTCTCTCGCTTGTTCAGCAAAATGATGGGACGTTCGCCCACAGAATATCGCAACAAAACCAAAGGTTAGATCGGCAGCCCCTGTTACCTGAGATTCAATCTAAATTCATTGGAAAATTGAAGCAACCTTTTGAAGATAGGGGTCGTCTATAGGGGCAAATAGCTTTTATACAAAGGGAAATCCCCTGGAAAAGTGAGGCGACTCCAACATGAACAAAAATATGATAGCCACTTTAACTGCCGGAGCACTGCTCACTCTCTCTCTGAGTGCTGGCCCGATTAGCGCTGCTCAAGCTGGATTTACTGACATTCAGGGTATTGCGGGGGGCGACAAAATAGAAGCCCTGCATCAGGACGGATTGATCAAGGGAGTGAGCCAAAGCTTGTTCAAGCCGGAACAGCAATTAAATACCGCGCAAGGAGTACAGCTTATTGCAGATGGACTCGATCTGAACCTGGATGCAATCCGTTTTGTCAAACAGCCGCTCCCGAGTGATACCTTCAGCAACGTCAAGGACGGCGTATGGTACAGTGATGCCTTCGTTCGTGCCCAGTATAATGGAATTCAAATGGCTGAGGACATTGATCCAGCCAAGGAACTGACGCGTGAACAATTCACCCTCTTCCTGATGCAGGGCATTGAAGCCAAAGGCGGTCTGCCGATGATTAACATCAAACCGGTGGATATTACAGATGAACAGGAGCTTACTCCTGAATATCAGGGCGCCATTCAGCGTTCTTTGGTACTAAAAATCAATACGCTCGATGCGGACGGCAGCTTCAATCCGAAGAAAACCATTACCCGTGCAGAAGCTGCGGTCATGATGTACAACGCCATTGAGTATATGGAAAATTTTAACGCACCGAAGATCCCGGAAACACCTGAAAAGTAGAACATAAAGTCAACGGAAAGCATTGAAGATTGCTCGCCTGAGCCATGAAACCCTTCCTCGCCTTCCATAGCAAACAGCCGCATGCTCCCCGAAGGAACATGCGGCTGTTTATATTAAGTCTATACCTTAGACGAATACAAGATTATTCTTTTTAGAAAGAGCCTCTAACCACTACGTCAGACAACGGGAAACGACCCGCCGGACGAGCTGGTTGTGCTGCTTTACCTACCGTGATTAACAATGTAGGTATGTAGCGTGCAGGAATGTTGAATGTTTCGATCAGTTGCTGCGGGTTATAACCACCCATTGGGCATGTATCATAGCCAAGGGAACGTGCAGCCAGCATAATGTTTTGCGAAGCAAAAGAAGCGTTGCGGATGGCTTCATCACGAGCTATTTGCGGGCTTTGATAAGCACCGTTGATTTGGCCAACCAATGCGTCGCGAATTTCAGGCTTTAAGTGGCCTGCTTCGACAGCCTGATCATAGATCACGGCATTGCGATTGGCTTCGAGGTCTCCGAGTACGGCGATCGTAACGGAGCTGTCTGTGATTTGACTTTGGCCATAGGCGATTGGCAGCAATTTTGCCTTATCCGCCTCGGATTCAATCACGAGGAATTTCCAGTGCTGCAGGTTCCATGCCGACGGCGCTTCGGAAGCTGCAGTCAGGATTGCTGTGAGATCCTCCTCTGGCATAACAAAACCGGCTTCGTATTTCTTGACTGAATGACGTTCGTTAATCACGCGCAGTGTTTCATTGTTTTCAATACTGGACATTCATTCCACTCCCCAAATGTTTTTTTATTATATCTTGCCATTCCTATGATTTCATTTTATGTTCGCAAGGCCATATCAAGTGATCTCTACGAGGTACCCACCTTCCGAAAATAACATCAGCGCAGACGATCGCACCCATCTGTGTTCACGTTATGCCCGGAATCTTCTGAAACATCCATGAATCTCATTTCACCGGGACAACGTCCATGCCAATTAACCGTTCGACGACAATTCATTCTTGGACGAAGAGCATGCTCCCCCATCTCCGATACGATGCTTCACATCCTCAATCGATATACTGTCGAAATAGGAAGTCAGCGCTTCCTCACCGCCATCGTAAATGCTCCCCATGACATCCTGCATGTTAGAGGAGACGATACAATTGGAGCCCGACTCTCCGGAACACCAATTGGGGCCAAGCGAGCCGCCTGCAACCAATCGGTACAGTTCCCCAAGCTTAATCTCATCGCTCGGCCGACTGAGCAAGTATCCGCCGTGAGCGCCTTCCTTCGTGGTCAGATAACCATTCTTCCGCAGCACACTAAGGACCTTGCGTACTCTCGCCGGATGTGTACCCACACTCTGGGACAAGTCTTCACTGTTCGCCATGCATTCATCCTTCATGGACAGAAAGACAAGACAATGGACGGCAATGGTAAATTCACTGTTCATCACTTACTCCCTTTCCCGGCAGCAATCACCGATGTGCTTCAACCAAGGTAAGTTCAACTGTTATTATAGGAATAACAGTTATGTTTGTCAACTTCTGCTCTTCAGGACTTCTATAGCCTGATTTCCCTGCTACATCAGTACTTGTGGACTTGAAAAGAACAAGGTCATTATACGAAACCCTTCGTGTTTCTATTCAAAATGAACAAAAAAGTGAGCCAATCGCAATCGCGAATGGCTCCAAAAAAGATAGACATATGAAAGGGCTTACGTCATCATTATAATCGGTAATCATCATTTTGAAAACGCTTTTTTTGTAAAGAAGTGCATTCCCTCAATTTTTTTTATTTTCCCAAAGATCTTGCAAAAACTAATCCCATTAGTTATATTACTAATACCATTAGTTTTCAGGAGGTTTTTTCGATGAGATTAACCCGTGAGCATGACGTTATTCAAATTTCATTCCTTCCTCGTCTCTTCCCTGTGAACGTTTATCTCGTGGAAGAGGAAGAGGAAGAGGGTTTAACCCTTATTGATGCAGGGATGCCGTTTAGTCTGAAAGGAATTTTGGCTGCCGCCGAATCCATTGGCAAACCGATCACCAGAATCATTTTGACCCACGCCCACGGGGACCATGTTGGTGCTTTGGATGGCCTTAAGGATGCTTTGCCCTCAGCAGAGGTCATCATCTCCAAGCGTGATGCCAAGCTGCTCATGGGAGATGCCACCCTGCTTCCGGGGGAACCACAGACTCCGGTACGCGGCAGTGTGCCCAAAGGAATCCGCACCCGTCCGGACCGGCTGCTGGAAGACGGCGATCGCATCGGCTCCCTGATCGCCATAGCCACTCCAGGCCATACGCCAGGGCACATGGCCTTCATGGATACGCGCAGCCGCGTGCTTATCGCAGGCGACGCGTATCAGCTGCATGGCGGCCTCGCCGTGTCCGGCCGCGTGCGCCCGCTCTTTCCGTTCCCCGCGCTGGCGACGTGGAACCGTGAACTTGCTCTGACCAGCGCGAAACGCCTGGCCGAGCTGGAACCGTCCGTGCTGGCTGTAGGCCACGGACGGATGCTGCGCCAGCCCGCGACCGCCATGCGTGCGGCGGCGGCTGACGCGGAGCAGCGGCTGCGCCCTGCCGGAGGGCACCTGTGAGCCCGCGGCAGGGGCTGGATCGCGGCGCACTGCTGAGCGCCGCGGCCCAGCTTGCTGACAGCGACGGCTTCCAGGCGCTCACGCTGGCGGCACTCGCCCAGCGGCTGGATGTGCGCTCTCCGTCGCTGTACAACCACATCAGCGGTCTCCCCGGGCTTCGCCAGGAGCTGGCGCTGATGTCTGTCGAGCAGCTCAGCCAGGCACTAGCCTCGGCTGCCGCTGAACACACTGGCGACGAGGCCATTCAGGCCATCGCCGCAGCTTATATCGGCTTTGTCCGCCAGCATCCGGGGCTGTACGAAGCCTCCTTCCACGCTCCGGATCGCGATGAACCGGAGCTCGCAGCTGCCAGCACAGCTACACTTGAGATTCTGTTGCGGGCATTACAGCCATACCCGCTCTCCGAAGCCGAAGCCCTGCATGCGGTACGCGGTTTAAGAAGTCTGTGCCATGGCTTCGCATCCATTGAAGCGCAAGGCGGGTTCAACATGGACTTCGAACCCCATGAAAGCCTGCGCCTGACCGTTAAAGCCTTCATTCATGGGCTTCAACATCTGCATCAAGACTGATCCGCCTACTATCATACGAAAAAAGGGAATACAGCTCATTGCTGCATTCCCTTTTTACCTCCAACCGTTCCTTCAGAACGGTTTTTCTCTATGGCCAGACAAGTTCTTCGGCTTGAACCTCCTCCAGAATCTGTTTCATAACAGGCACATACACCTTCCAGTAAAACATATCCGGTATTCCTTTCTGATTCGGTGTAAGCCATCCCTTGATAACATCCCACCCCTTGATTCTGCGCCAGAACGAGTAATGCTCCAGCTCTCCGAATGAACCTGTCATATAGTAAGCCCGATAATTCATGTCATTACGCACGATAGCCGGAAAATCACTCGGGATACCCGCATTGACGAGCTTCTGCCGACCTTCCTCGGTCAGATCGACTTTGTACCTCGCCAGTACAGCATCCGGTTGATCCGGCACAACGACATCGAACCAGCTGCTGTACCGAATCTCCTGATGAATTCCGCTCCACTGTCTGCCTATCTCAGTAAAGGACAGCCTGAGCTCACCCGACCGTACATCCTTCCCGCCACGCAGCACAATAACCCGGCCATCTTCATGAACAAGCAGAATGCCTTGTCCGTAGTAGGGCCACTCCTGTCCCGCAATGCGCTCATAATCAATGCGTACCTGTTCAGGCACTTCAATCCGACTTTGCAGGTTGGATACATATTTTCCCCGCCAACCACTGCTCTTCAAGCCCAGGATGGGGTAGAGCTGCTCCCTGACATTATTGGATGTCCAGAGGGACTGTGCATTGTATTCCGCAACAACCGTTACCCCTCTGTCGGCTGCTTCCCGAATTTTATGGGCATCATATATCGTTAGCCCTTCATCCCCCTCGTTTTTAGACTGTTTGGGACTAACATCCGGTCCAAGGTTGATTCTCGATGAGGTCAAGTAGATCAGATCCGTTTCGGCTATCTCATCCTGGGGTGTTCCTGTTACAGGAGAAACACCATTCACCGTGCTATCCTCGTCATTATTTTCGTCATAGAAGTACCGTTCTCCGGTCCTCTGCACAATTTTCTGCTGATTCAGCAGCCATACCAAGCCTTTATATCCCGGATAAGGTGCTTTCGGACTCGTTTTGTCGATAATCATGATGTTCAGCAGCACCGGGGCTTGAGACTGCCACCAGATCCAGGGAACAGCCAGAGCCACCGATATCACTGTCAGACAAGCCAGCAACCATAAGGTTAATGGCCTGTGGTTTCTTTTCATGCTGTGTCTTCCTCCCAGGGTGTCTCGCTCTCTTCATGCATTCGTATAGTCCATGGTTTACCTGATTTGCCCTTGCTTGCATAAATGAACCTGCAGTGGACAAAATAGTACAAATTTTCAATAATCAAATGGTGCTAATCACGTTATGATGAGTTCGTGCAAATTATGCACTATGCATTCTATCGGCTTTATTGGTTTGTGATATAATAGAAACAACAAATTCTGAGATTCGTTTGATCATCCGAATAGCCGGATCATATATTATTCCAGAAAGAGGGATACTTTCGTGGCTCAAATCAGTCCGTATTACCTTCAGATCGGCGCAACCCTGGGTATGCTTGTCATGGCATTGCTTGCCATTTTCATTCGTATGAAGGCCAGTCACCGGCCGGTAACCATTCGAAAAATACTTATTCCGCCGCTGGGCATGAGTACCGGATTCCTGATGTTTGTTGTACCAGAGACCCATGTTCCGCTGCTTTGGGCATTCATTGCATTGCTGGTTGGTTGGTTTCTCTTCTCTTATCCTCTCATTCGCAGTACCCGGTTTGAAAAGATAAACGAAGAGATATTCGCCACCCGATCCCGCAGTTTCGCCTTTATTTTGCTCGGCTTGCTGGCAGTACGTCTGATCCTGCATGAGGTCATTCAGCAGTACATCACCATTCCGCAGACAGGTGGATTGTTCTTCCTTTTGGCCTTCGGCATGATTGTGCGCTGGCGGGTATATATGTACAAACACTATAAGGAAGTCGTTGCCACAGCGTCTTGATTGTGACTGAATCATTAAAAAAGACACGTTCTCAGCATGTGCTAATGCGAGACGTGTCTTTTGTTATTGTTTACATGAACCTGTTTGCCTGGCATGCATAAATAATGCGACTTTACTCGGGATCTGCAACTTTCACCAGCTGTTTACCTAGATTATCCCCCGAGAACAGGCCCATAAAGGCTTCCGGAGTCTGTTCGAATCCTTCTACAATGTTCTCCTCGTACTGAATGAGGCCTTCCTTCATCCATTTCGCCAGTTTAGCACGTCCTTCCTTGAAGGATTTCGCATAGTCACCAAGCAAGAAACCCTTCATTAACGCTGTGTTGGTCAGCAGCAATGTCTGTGGTCTCATGCCGATGTCCGGCTTCTCCAGATTATAGGACGAAATCTGCCCGCACAGCGGAATGCGTGCATTCCGATTGATATGTCTGAGCACAGCATCTGAAATATCTCCGCCAACGTTGTCGAAATAGACATCTACACCGTCTGGACACACCCGTTCAATGGCTGCAGACATATCGTTCTCCCGCTTGTAGTTTAGGACGACATCGAATCCGAGCTTTTCTTTTAAATATGCACATTTTTCATCAGAACCTGCAATGCCGACCACTCTTGCACCTACGATCTTGCCGATCTGACCGGCAATCATGCCTACAGCTCCCGCTGCGCCTGACACCACTACCGTTTCGCCATCCTTCGGTTTGCCGATATCCTCCATGCCAAAATAGGCCGTTAACCCCGTCAGGCCAAGCGCACCGAGGTATGCTGTAAGGGGCGCCTCCTCCGTATCAATAAGGGAGAGATCTCCCGTGTTGACTGCTGCATACCGCTGCCAGCCCCACATGCCTGAGACAAAATCACCTTTGCGCAAATTGGGTTCCGAGGAGTCTACCACTTGTCCGATGGCCCCGCCTTTGATGACTTCATTCAGCGCATATGGAGGTGCATAAGACTTGGTGTCTTTCATACGGCCACGCATATAAGGGTCAACCGACAAATATAGTGTACGCACCAGAACCTGACCTGCTTCCGGTTCAGGGAGCGGAGTGTGAATGAATTTGAAATTGTCTCGGGATGGTGCACCTTCCGGACGTGATGCAAGTACAATCTGTTCATTTTCAGACAACTTAATGACCTCCTTGTTGCCAGTGGCCTGAATATAACCTCTATCATCATATATGTTATACCACCAGCACAATATGTTATCTCTTCAAGCATGAAGCTCGCCCGCGGGTTCGGGCTGTTCTTCAGGAATTCAATATTCCCCGAAGCTCCCGTTATCACACAGTGCTAAATGCTGACTCTTAATAGTTTAAACCGAAACAGGCGGATCACAAACGTGGGCCGCCTTGAAAACATCAAATATCATTTTATTGCCACGATCGACGAATGAATCACTACTCCTGTGCAGTCAAAATCACAGGACCATCTGCCGTAATGGCAATGGTGTGTTCGTATTGAGCAGACAGGCTTCCATCCTGTGTACGTGCGGTCCAGCCATCGGCATCCAGCTTGCTGCGGAACGTTCCGATGTTCAGCATCGGCTCAATGGTAATCACCATGCCTTCCTTGAGGCGGGGACCACGATGCGGTGGGCCATAGTGAGGAACTTGCGGCTCTTCATGCATTTTTTCACCAATACCGTGACCGATAAACTCCCGTACGACAGACAAGCCTTCTCCTTCAGCATACGTCTGAATGGCATTGGAAATATCACCGATCCGGTTGCCGACTACGGCAAGCTCAATGCCTTTGTAAAGGGACGTTTTTGTGACATCCAGCAGATGCTGGGCTTCCGGTGTCACTTGTCCCACCGCATAAGACCACGCGGAATCGGCCAGCCAGCCATTCAAGTTCACCACCATGTCAATCGTGACGATATCGCCGTCCTTCAGTACATATTTTCCCGGAAAACCGTGGCAAATCACGTCATTTACAGACGCACATGTCGCATATTGGTACCCGTTGTACCCTTTTTGCTCCGGTGTTGCACCATGTTTCTTCATAAAAGCTTCTGCGAACTGATCGATCTCCTGGGTGGTGATCCCTGGACGGATCATTTTCGCAATTTCTTTATGGCACGCAGCGAGAATTTCGCCCGCCTTTTTCATATTCTGGATCTGCTCTTTGGTTTTTAACGTAATCATTACAACTTCTCCTGTCCGTTATAATCTTATCCTGTCTTCTATTGTAGCGCGAAACGCTCAAAATAAAAAATTCGTGTACCCCGCAAACCATCAACATCCTATTATACGCCAACCATATGTACAATGAATACCACTTTCCATAAAAAACTCGAAACCCTCCTCTCTCAGGCTGCGTATATGCTTAAAACGGAAGACGAAAGGGTGATCATGCATGTTCAAAAAAATAATTGGCAAACTCCTTGATTCCAAATCTTCATCACACCGAAGGCGCTATAGCTCCTCGGACAGACGCTCCTATAAACGTTACAGCAGTTCCTCAGGGAAGCGCGGATATAAACGCTATTCATCTTCAGATATGAAATACCGGGATAACCGCCACGGCTCGGGGTATTACAAAAGCAGAAAATACAGCTCCAGCTAATATGGTGCTGCAATGAGTATATATGCAAATAGGGGATGTTCAGCCAGCCGAATCTCACGGCAGCAGAACATCCCCTATTTGTGTACCCTTTTCACTTGAATAGGAATCCAATACGCGCTTCACTTCCACCTGTAATTCAGGCGCACCCGCTGTGTATCCTGGGCGAAGCCCCAGCAGTCTCTCCAGCATATGGCGCAGTTCAGGCGTAAGCTCCAGCTCCTCCTGCCAACTTGCAGGTGCCTTGCCCTTCTCTGGCTCATATGCCGAGTACAGCATAAACAGAAGAAAATGACCCAGATCCTGCAAATCCTGATCAGGTGAGGCAGGCTCATCTTCGGGCTCGGGCAGTTCCCGCATCCTGCGCTTCAGCTCAGGCAGCAACGGCTCCCCCATACGCCGCGCCAGGCCAAAGTCAATTAAATGTATCTGCCCCTCACGCAAAATAACGTTCGGAATGCGCACATCCCCGTGAATATATCCCTGCTCGTGAACATGGACTAGTGGTGCCAGCAATTGGATAGCAAGTGCCAGACATTCCTGCTCTGTATACTTGAGGCCCTGCTCAAATATACACTGTTCCAGCGTCTCACCGCGGATGTATTCTGTAACGATGCAGCTTCTTCCCTTATATTTAAATGCATGCAGCAGCTTCGGAATTGCCGGGTGATTCATCCGGTTCATCACGTCCGCTTCCCGATCCAGCAATCGGGCGGAAAGTCTGCCTTTGCTGGGTTTTGATTCTTTTAATGCCACTTCCTTGCCGTTCTGCTCGTCTACACATAGATAGGTGAGTCCATAGCTCCCCATGCCAAGCAGCTCTTGTATCCTGTATCGTTCCAGGATCAATGAGCCCTCCCGCCGGGGACGGTCTGTCCACAGACCAAGTAACCTTTGCCAACTTCGTTGCAGCTCCACATGTCCTCCCACACCGGCATCCCGAACTCCATGCGGCATTCCATATGCCCACACAGCAGATCAAGCAGCCCGTTTTCCTGTTGTGATATGGAGCTTATTATATCAGGCTGCCTGCGCGAAATCACGACAGACCCCTTCTTCTTTTCACGCTTCCTTGTGCTTCTTGGGCAGCAAGCCAAACAGCATCCGCAGCGAAGTTCCTTTTGGTTTGCGCTTTCGGCCCTGGAAACTGCGCAAATTGGTCACCAGTTCACGATCCCGCTCCTCTTCCAGCTTCTCGTTCATCCATAGACGCTGCTTCTCGATCTGGTCCTGCAGGGCCGTATGGGTATCAGCAAGTTGCTGCAGTGTTAACTCCAGCTCATCCACTCGCTGCTGCAGTATTTGCACCCGATCCTCTTTTGGCTCAACGGCACCGTAGGTCACTTCATTTACAAGCTGGCCCAGACCCTCATAGGACCTGAGACTGGCGGCTGGCTCTGTTCCTTCAGGGAACATGGCAGGTATCGCGGCTGCCGCACATTCCTTCTCCGAAGAAATCCCTTCCGCGCTTACGGGCACCTCTGGTGACAAAACGGTCACCACGGCATCCGCAAGCGGCAGGTTATGCTCCCTGAGCTCTGTCATTAACCGTTCAATGCACTCAATATCGTCTGATCTGAACAATCTGGATTTGTTGGCGGAACGCTCGAATCGATACCCCTGCTCTTCCAGTGCTGCCGCATATTTACGAAGAGTACTGGCTCCTATGCCCAGGCTCTTGGCCGTTTCCGTCGTTGCTCCTGCTTCTTCAATCATTATTATTCCCTCCCGGAATGAAGTCTTTTGGATTCAAAAATAGTGGCTTCAGCGTTCCTTTCTGGAACTGTCATCGGATCGGGTCAACCTGTCTCATGGACCAAATTGCATTTTGATTAGCTTGCCAATAGGTATTCGTCGGCTCATGCAGAGATCCCTTTGACGGTTTTGTTCTGTTTGTGCGGATTCATAAGAACTTTTGTCAGGTCTCTTATTCGTAAAAATCCCCCTTGATCCGACAAGCAGGAGGAATGATGTCAGGTCGAATCGTGCTGATGCAAACGCCGTCGTTTTCTTGAAAATACATTATTCATGTCAATTTTGTTAACTCCATTACTCCAATACGCTCCCGCGATAGAGGATATCATTGCTGTACAGCTTTTCCATGTGTTATCTTATGTAACGTAAATACGGATTTTGGCATAAATTAAAGGACTATACTTGACATATGTTTGAAGTACGGATGAAAAACAAGTGGATATGGGGGCTGAACGACAGTGTTAGGCAAATCAGGTAAAGTAGCGGTCATCGGGGCGGGTCTTGTAGGCTCAAGTTGTGCGTATTCCATGATTAATCAGTCCATATGCAGGGAAATCATGATGGTCGATCGGACGTATGACCGCGCCGTTGCGCAAGCGCTGGACTTCTCGCATTGCATGGATTTCACACATAATCGTACCAAAGTATACGCGGGTACTTATGCAGATTGCGGAAACATGGATGTCATTGTCCTGACTGCAGGGGCGAATCCCAAACCGGGTCAGACACGGCTGGATATTCTGGAGGAAGCTGAATCGATTGCCAAGGACATTGTTTTCCCTATCATGGAGAGCGGATTCCGCGGTATTTTTGTCGTCGCTGCCAATCCGGTTGACATAGTAACTTATATGGTATGGAAGCTGTCCGGGCTTCCGCGCGAACATGTCATTGGTACGGGGACCTCCATTGATTCCTCCCGGCTCAAAACGCTGTTATCCGAAGTGTTTTCGATCGATCCACGCAGCGTGCACGGATATGCGCTCGGGGAGCATGGAGAGTCGCAGTTTGTAGCCTGGTCGCATGTGACCATCGGAGGCAAACCGATTATGCACATTATGGAACAGCATAAAGAACGTTTTAAACATCTGGATCTCGATGATATCGCCCGCAAAACCAAAGATGCCGGATGGGAGATTTTCACCCGCAAAGGTTCCACCCAATTCGGAATCGGGAATGCACTGGCTCACATTACACGTTCCATCCTTAATGATGAACACAAAATCATTGCTGTCTCGGCTATTCTGGAGGGAGAGTATGGCCAAAGCAACGTCTGTGCCGGTGTTCCGGCGATTATAGGAGGGAATGGCATTCAGGAGATCATTGAGTTGAATCTGGATTCGTCCGAGCTTGAGAAATTCGAGCGTTCCTGTGCGATATTATCCGGCAATATTAATCGACTGACTTTGGCATAATGCTTCCCTTCGACCTTTTTATGAAATATTCTTAAATCGGATAATCTTGATAAACCAAACAGGCCAGCGGCCTCCTGCTCGGAGACTTCACTGGCCTGTTCGGTTGTTGTACTGGATGCTATATCATTAATTCGGTGCGAGCTGAGGCTGATCTGCTGGCCCCCACTGCTGAAGCACCCGCTTCAATTCACTGAGCATCACCGGTTTGCTGATGAAATCCCGCATCCCAATTTCGAGACAAGCTTCCTTGTCCTCCCGTTTGGCATTACCTGTCACGGCAATAATTGCAGGAATACGGTCCTGTGGAATGAGCCGGTGTACAAGATCGGTCGCCTTAATCCCGTCCATAACAGGCATGTGAATATCCATAAGCACAATATCATAGGCATTCTGCGAGATGGCTTCAATGGCTTCAACCCCATTGGTACAAACATCAGCTTCATATCCAAGCTTTTCAAGGTACTCGGTCAAGATTTTCCGGTTCACCGGATGATCCTCGGCTACCAGAATACGCATCGCGACCTTGTCGCTCTGGCGAGTGCGGTCATGGGAGAATTGACGTGCTGTGTCTTCGGCAGCATCATCCACACTTGTGGCAGGCACAGCAAAACGGAAGGTTGATCCTTTTCCGTCCTCACTCTCCACACTGATACTTCCGCCCATAATCTCCACAAGCCGTTTCGAGATCACAAGACCCAGCCCTGTGCCTCCATATTTGCGGTTAATCACCGGATGCAGTTGAGAGAAGGATTGGAACAACTGATCCAGCTTGTCCGCAGGTATTCCGACCCCCGTGTCTTTCACCGCAAAATCCAGTACGCTATCTTCAGGCTTTCTGCCCTTAACGATATCCACATTGACATCAATACTGCCCTGGTCCGTAAACTTGAGGGCGTTACTGACCAGATTAACCAGAATCTGACGGATACGCATCGCATCACCCAACATGAATTCCGGAATATTGGGATTCAGACGGTACCTGATCTGCAACTGTTTCTCTTCTGCTCGAACCTTGAACAGCTCTGCAACCTGTTCCAGCATCTTGCGGAGAGAAAACGGTTCATAAGCAAGAGCCATCTTACCGGACTCCAGTTTGCTGAAATCCAGAATATCATTCAGAATATTCAGCAGCGCGTCTCCACTCTCTTGGATAATCTGGGCATATTCCCGCTGTTCTTCCGACAGATCCGTTCCGATCAGGAGTTCGGTCATGCCAACAATTCCGTTCATCGGTGTACGAATCTCGTGACTCACCATCGATAAAAATTCCGACTTGGCCTGCGCTGCGAGCTCGGCTGTTTCCTTGGCACGTACAATTTCACGTTCATCTGTTACATCATTGAAGACAATGACTACACCCTGTATTTGCTCCTGATCAATAATCGGTGTAACCTGATATTTCACCAAAAAGCTGCTGCCGTCCTTACGCCAGAACACATCCTCCTTCACGGAGCGGCGCTGTCCATCCATTACAGTCATGTGAATTGGACACTCTTCTTTTGGAAAATAGCTTCCATCAGCACGGGAGTGGTGGATGATGGGATGGGCATTTTTGCCGAGGAACTCCTCCACTTCGTAACCAAACATGGATGCAGCCGCCGGATTCATAAACATGGTGGTCCCTTCCGCATCCAGTCCGTATATGCCTTCTGTAACAGAATTCAGAATCAATGCATGCTGCTTGCTGAGTTCCTGAATACGCTCCATATACTCCTTGCGTTCGGTTATATCAGATAATATCCCGTACACGCCAACCAATTCCTGATCGACAATAATGGGTACATTAATGATGGAAGCGTCAAACTTCTTCCCCATGGCATTCACAATTCGCGTTTCATAATGCTGCGGTTTGCCCTGCTTCACCAGCTCAAAGTAGGTTTCGCCACGCCCTACCTCACAAGAATCCAGATTGGACAGAAAGGACTGTCCGATCAGCTTATTGCGAGGGATGTTCAGCAATTTGACCAAATTGCGGTTCACCGCACTATATTTACCTTCAAGATTCAATGAATAGACCGCAGCCGGATTATGTTCGAACAGGGATTTGTAGCGCTGTCGACTCTCTCTCAAACGTCTGTCCGCATCCTTGTGCTGGGTAATATCCCGACTTATGCTTACAATCTGGACGCCTCTGCCCTTCGCTCCAGCGACAGGCTTCGCCAAAGTCTCCATCCAGACATAGTGGCCTTTCTTGTGCAGGACACGCATTTTGCAGCCATTGCCAATCTCCGATAGCTCCAACGGATCAGGGTAATCTCCGGGATAACAATAATCCTTGAAAAACTTGCCTGTCACTTCCTCCGGCTGATATCCCAGCAAAGAGTACACTGAAGGAGAAACGTACAACAGCTCGCCTTCCAATGAGCTAGTCGTTATCAGGTCCTGGGCGTGATCCGCAAGCACCTGATACTTTTCTTGCGTTTCCTGGAGTTTCCGCTTCACTGCCACGATCTCTGTCACATCTTTGGCTATGCCGTAGATTCCTACGACCTCTGCTCCAGCTGTTATAGGCACGTAGGTTATTTCCGCCTGTCGTACCGAACCACTTTTATGATAAAACGATAGAGTGTTGCTTACTGAACGCCCAGTAATAACCTCGTTAATATATTCCTGCCTCGAATGTTCACTGTCAGGTGGACAGATCTGATTGGGGTTCATACGAATCAAGTCATCCAGTGTATACCCTGATATCCGCTCTACTGATGGATTGGCATCAATATAATTTCCATGAATGTCCATTACATATATGGCATCCGGATGATTGAAAAATAATGATTGGTAAGAACTTCCCTCAGAAATAATCCGTTTCAGGGTTTCCGTTTTATTAGTATTCAAGGCTTACCCCTCTTTTCTCAGCCTTATTCTTCTTCTAACAATGCCACTAGGCATTTTTAGTATTAAGTGTCTACCCACGAATAACCATGTAAGGCTAACAAGAAACAGCTTTTTTTATTTTACCAGATTCCAGATTAATCTTGCTTACAATCTCACACTAAAATTGTAATATTCCCATTTGAAAATGATGGAATTTTCATTTTTTTAATTAAAGCAAATTGCTATGAAAGTCGCTGTATGCAAATCGGCTTTGAAAATATGGATATTAGTTACAATGTCTCAGATACATTTTGTATCAAATAGGCTATAATCGATACACAAAGGACGTGCCTGTACAGGTATACGAAACCTATCTCATTGCTGAATTCAACAGGACGTTGCTAGATATGGAGAGGATGGAGATCATGCTGCCGAACAGAGTTAAAGTTGCTTACGGGAAGGTTCGGGGAATGGCTTTGTTTGGAAAAATTCAGCCATCGCTTGGATTATTGCCACGTATAAGAGGCAAGGTGTATTTAAATAAATTCGGTGATCTCCATGTGGGCAAACGACTCAATATCATCGGAAAACCCTGGGGGACGCAGCTAACTGTTGTTAAAGGGGCACGGTTAATCATAGGGGATGACGTTGTGATTAATGCCGGCGTGGGAATTGCAGCCAATATTGAGATCACCATTGGCAATAACGTGATGATCGGACCACGAACGAGCATATTTGATAGTGCCTACCATCGGATTGACTCCCTTGATGATGGAAGCAATATGGCCAAAAAAATTGTCATTCACGACAACGCTTGGATCGGAACCGGATCATTAATTCTTCCTGGCGTTATCATCGGAAAGAATGCAGTGGTCGCCGCGGGGAGTACGGTTACCAAAGATGTACCTGAGAATACGTTGGTTGCAGGAACGCCAGCGAAGGTTGTTCGAGAACTCACCATTCATGATGGCTGGGTCAGAAGATGAAATAAATCCCCCGCGGCCACACGAATATATACTCGGATGGTGGCTGCGGGGGTATTAATTCTAACGAGAATTAGAATGGCATATAGGAATCTTTATATTTCTTTTTTTCTGAAGTAGAGAACTCCAATTAAAATGAAGACCACTGCGCTCCCTCCAACGACAGTAAGGAGTGTACCAAGTGGAACGTTATAGGCTCCGAACCCTCCGCCTTCCGTCGGTGTCATTAGCAGCATCGGCTGAGCCCACGGATAAAAGGGGCCGAACGTAGCCGAGTTCACAATCAGTATATTGGGCACGGTTAAGGCAAAATTCAAAGCCAGTGGTGCAGCGAAGCTGCTCCATATCAGGGAAACAAACATTTGCAGTGCAGCAAGAGGCAGACAGGCGAACAAACCAAGCAGCAATTTGCCTCCTATAAATGCCCACGGCACAGGCTCCGTTAAGCCCTGAATCCATCCGGCAAGCAGTATGGATCCCAGCAGCAACACTTGAGTTCCCACCAAAAGCAAAAGGACGATGGTTAACTTTCCTGCATAAACACCTGTGCGGGTGAGTGGCAGTACCAACATTTGCTTCCATCCCCCGCCTGCATGTTCAAAGCGACAGACAAACGAGGTGAATACGCCGGTCAGGATTGGCATGAGCAGCATTCCATGCAAAAAGACCATCGTGCTCATCAGCACTTCCCATTGACCTGATGGCTCACTGAGCAGCCCAATCAGCAGGGCCAATAATGGACTCAGCAGAATCAGGAGCCATACCGGAGACTTGCCCATTTTCAGCCGTTCAGCAGACAGGATTCGGAAATACGCCGTAGTAAAGTTCACCCTAGGCCACATCCTTCCGGCTGAAATGCATCATTCCAAGGAGCATAATCAGGATTCCCGCAGCTAACCCCATCCCTGCATACATGAATGGATTCGGTCCATTCCATGCCATCTGCGCCCATGCGAGCGGGAAGCTTGGCGAGAGACTAAGAGAGAACATCCCTGTGATGGCAAGCACAATACCAAGGGTAACCGGAAGCGCCTGATTTTTGGCAATCATGGTGAGCCACAGCTCTATCGACAATACGGGGAGTGCTCCAGCCAGTGGAAGCAGCCCCAGCTTGATTGCCTGTCCCCACGGGATTTCTCCCGCGTCGAAGCCGAACACCAGACCCAGAATGACGATTCCGGCTGTTAGGAGCAGACAAGAGATGACAAGCAGCACACAAGCCAAAAGGAATTTGGCCAGATATACCGCCGGTCTCGGAATCGGCATGGCCAGAAGCTGCTTCCAAGAACCCTGCTCATGCTCAATATTCGCAATCATGGAGCTCAGGATTGTTGCGCCCAGCATCAATGAAAGCGGCACAAAAACAACCACATTTTCCAAAAGCCCGTTCCACATGTCATCGCCAAATACCCCTTTTAGATAATCCAGACGCAATCCAAAATTCAGCGCCTGCATTAACGTAAGTCCAATGGGGGCAAGAAAAACAAGAAACCAGATACCTTTGCCACGAATTTTGAGCCAGTCTGACGATAGTGCACGTCCCGTCATACCATTGCCCCCTCACCAATCACCCGCATGAAGAGGTCTTCGAGCGACTGACGGTGCTCCTCCACCCGGTAAATGGCGTGATCCTGCTCAACCAGCCTGCGCACCAGCAGCGCTATCGCACTGTTGTCCATGTACGGGAATGTAAGTTCAGACCCCTGCCGCTGACCGAATTGCCCCTGCTCTCTCGCCAGCTTCATGGCTTCTTCTGGCTCAGAGACGGTCAATCGAATAGAACTACCTGTTTGGCTATGCAGATTGGCAATTGTGTCCTGAAGCACCATCTTACCTTCACGAATAATGCCAACCCGGCTGGCCATCTGCTCCACTTCACTGAGCAAGTGACTGGATACCAGCACCGTAATACCATGTTCCAGCGGCATGCGTTTAATTAACTCCCGAATCTCCTGAATCCCCGCTGGATCCAGCCCATTCGTAGGCTCATCCAAAATCAGCAGTTCCGGTTCGCCCAGCAGAGCACTTGCAATCCCCAGCCTCTGCTTCATGCCGAGCGAATATCCTTTCACCGAGCGCTTCGCATCCCTTGTCAGATCGACAATGGACAGCACCTCGGCAATTCTTGATTTCGGCACGCCCAGGATCCGGCGCAAGGCTTCCAGATTCTCCACCGCATTCAGATGACCGTAGTAGGACGGGTACTCCACGAGCGAACCGACCCGGCGCAGGATATCCATGCGATCCTTCCGAATGTCTTTATCGAAGACACGAATGACGCCTTTTGTCGGTTTGATCAAGCCCAGCAGCATGCGGATGGTTGTTGTTTTACCCGCACCGTTAGGCCCCAGGAAACCGTAGATATCCCCTTTCTTAATATGCAGATCCAATTCGCGAACCGCTGCACGATCCCGATATGTTTTCCATAAGTTAGCCGTTTGAATAATGTTATCACTCACTGTTTGATCACCTCGGATATCATCGTAACCGCCCAAGGTTAAATCTAAAGTGATCCGAAGTTTAAGTTTAGTTTAAATCGTGGTTTCCACCCCACCTATTCGAGTCAGTAGATAAATATCCGGACGCCCTCCGGCGAGCTGTCCACCTTCTTGCGCAGCCCCATCTCGCGGACGAGCAGATCTACAATGGACAGCCCAAGACCTGTACCTTTTGCCCCTATTTCATGCTGCATCCCAGGCCCTTTATCTCGAATCACCAAGGCTGTTCTTTCCTGAATTCGTTCTGTGGATATGCCGATGTACTTCCCATCCCCCGCATACCGGATCACGTTCTGTAACAGGTTATCCAGAATACGACGCATGCCCTGTTCATCGACCCGCCAGATCAGCGGTTCATCCGGCAGGTCAATATCGATATCAAACTGTTCCTTCTCCCATACGGGGTACCATGCCGCGGCCGTTTCCCTAACGATTCGAAGGACATCCTTCTCCTCCAGTTTCAGGGTATACTTTCCGCTTGCAAGCAGATTGTACGATAACATGTTATCAATAAGTCCACTTAGATCATCCATCTTGGCTTCCATGCGTGCCAATGAGCTGCTGCCCTTATCGCTGAGCGCTTCCTTGTTCAGGGCATGCATGTGTCCACGGATGACCGTTAGAGGCGTGCGCAAGTCGTGAGACAGCCCTGCAATGAGACGTTTTCGGAACTGTTCCTCCTCGCGTTCCCTGAGACGGCTGTCTGTCAGCTGATACACCATCTGGTTGAATGAATCCTCCAACTGACCAATCTCGTCCGATCTCCGGATATCGACAGGAAGCGGAATACCTTCCTTGCCTGGAGTAATCATGGCTGTCTGCAGACGGATAAGCCGTTTGCGAATCCGTGCAAAGAACAGGATCGACATCACAATAAATACCAGAAAAATGATGGTCATAACCAACCCGAGATACAGGAGTTCCATCGGCCAGTTGCTTTGAGGCTTTTGCAGTAAATATCGCGGTACTTCAATCACCATGAAGCCTTTTCCCTTGTTCTGATCCCCTCCACCTATAAATGAAACAACAGTCAGCGGATCACGGTAGTTGGCCTCCTTCATGAATTGCAAGGTGTGGGCTACGTCCCATACTGCAGGAATTCGAGTTTCTTCCTTCTTCTGATTATTCAGCGTCCATTTCAATATAGTCATTGTCGTTCCATTCACCGGAGATTCAGATACTTCCACACCTTCACCCCCGAGGATAAACGCGGTCTCCCCTTTTTCGTTCACCCGGTACATTGATGATTTGGGATATTTGGCTTGTAACTGCTTCATGCGTTTATCGATCTGGGCAGGCGCTGCCTCATCCAGCTTCATCGATTCTTTCGACCAGAGATTGGTTATATGGGTAACATCACCGTAGGGAGCCTGACTGCCTTTGCTCGTATTGTTCACCACCACCACATAAATGATGGATGTGATTGGAAGAACGACGGGAACAAACAAAATGGCACATAAAATCAGAATCATATAACGGGACATGAGCGAGCGACCAAATCGAAGCTTACGCTTTTCAGGCTCCTTCCGTTCCCTCTGACTTTTCCGTTTCCCCTTCTCTTTGAACCGCCCGATCATGGTTTCTTCACACGGTATCCAACCCCGCGCACGGTTTGAATCACTGACGGATTCGCTGGATCAAGTTCAAGCTTTTCGCGCAGGTGGCGAATATGTACCATTAATGTTTTGTCTCCATCGAGATAGGGCTCATTCCAGACCGCCTCATAAATCTGCTCTTTCGTACGGATCATGCCCATATGCCTGAGCAGGTACGCGAAGATGTGAAACTGTTTTCCCGATAAAATGATCTCCTCCCCCGTCTCCTCATTCACGATCCGATTGTCCTTCTCATAGATGGACAGGTGATCCAGTTTCAGAGCAGCATCCGAGGAAACCGTAGTCCCTGCCTTTCGCAGCTGAACTTCAATTCGCGCAGCGAGTTCATCGGGGTGAAAAGGCTTGGTTACATAATCATCGGCAAAATCAAGCCCGTGCAGCTTGTCATCAATAGACGTTCTGGCCGAGAGCATGACGATCGGCACTGAAGGATGTTCCTTTTTTAGCCGCTGCCCCACCGTAAATCCATCCAGCCCTGGCAGCATGACATCCAAAATGATCAGCGAGCAGTCCCCGGCAGCTTCAGCAGCACCTTCTCCACTTCCCAGCCATACGACCTCATAACCACGCTCCTCCAGGTCGGCTCTGACCCATGTCGCGATTTCCGTATCGTCCTCAATGTATAGCAGTTTTGTTTTCATGCGTAAATTCGTTTCCTTTCTGCACCCTTTTGGTTAATTATATATCTGAACATAATGGAGTAAGCTGTATGTATAAACGAAACGATACTCCTTAGATGAATACTCCGTTACCTTTAATTTTCATTATACCTTAATCTGCAACTTCAGAAATGCCATGCCATGAGGTCTATAAAGTACATACCGTATGTGAAAAGGGGAGGAATTTAAGCATGCTGCTGGAAGCCATCTATCATCAACCCAAACGAAACTGGGCGTACGCCTACGATAAGGATTCTGTTCGTCTGCGTCTGCGTGCCAAAAAGAATGATCTCACCGAGGTATACGCCATGACGGGTGATAAATACGCATGGGAAAACACCAAAGAGCTGATTCCTTTGGCCAAGTTCACCTCCGACGCCATGTTCGACTACTATGAGGGTGAAATAAAACCTCCGTACCATCGCCTGAAATACTCCTTTTTGCTGAAAAGCGGAGACGAGCAGATCTGGATGTCCGAAACGGACTTCCAGGAAGACGAACCGGACGATCCAGGGCAGATGTTTCAGTTCCCCTATATTCACCCGGGTGCGGTCTTCACGCCGCCTGAGTGGGTCAAGGATGCTGTTTTCTATCAGATCTTTCCCGAGCGGTTTGCCAATGGAAACCCTGACCTTAATCCGGAGAATGTTGAGCCATGGGGCGGCGATCCTACACCGTCCAACTTCTTCGGAGGCGACCTCCAGGGTGTGATTGATCATCTGGACTATCTCAGCGAGCTGGGCATTAACGCCATCTATTTTACCCCTATCTTCGAAGCGACCACCAACCATAAATATGATACCGAAGACTATCTCCGGGTAGATCGGCATTTCGGTGATGCAGATACAGTGAAACGGCTGGTTAAGCTGTGTCATGAACGCGGCATTCGGGTGCTTCTGGACGCGGTATTCAATCATTCCGGGAAGACGTTTGCTCCCTTTGTGGACGTGCAGGAAAACGGGGAAAAATCCAAGTATAAAGACTGGTTCCACGTACACGAGTTCCCGCTGGATGTGAAGGATGGCATCCCTACGTATGAAACCTTTGGATTCGAGCCGCACATGCCCAAGCTGAACACGGAAAATCCCGAGGTGAAAGACTATCTGCTAAAGGTTGCTGAGTATTGGATCAAGGAAGTGGGCATGGACGGCTGGCGACTGGATGTCGCGGACGAAGTGGATGATGCATTCTGGCGTGATTTCCGCCGGGTGGTGAAAGCTGCGAATCCGGATGCGTACATTCTCGGTGAGATATGGAATGAATCCTCGGCCTGGCTGCAAGGAGACCAGTTTGATGCCTCCATGAACTATCCGTTTACCGATGCCGTGAATGGTTTCTTTGTGAAAAATAAAATGAATGCCGAGGCGTTCGCGAACTCCATCGGCCGGCAATTATCACGTTATCCGCTGCAAGCCAGCGAAGTGGCGTTCAACCTGTTGGACAGTCATGATACACCAAGGCTGCTGACGCTATGTGAAGGTGACCAGCGCAAAATGAAACTGGCGGCGCTATTCCAGTTTACTTACATAGGTACGCCGTGCATCTATTACGGAGACGAGATTGGGCTGGATGGTGGAGCTGATCCGGGCTGCCGGAAATGCATGGAGTGGGATGAAGCGAAGCAGGACCGCGAGTTGTTAGCCTTTTATCAACAGCTCATTGCGCTTCGTCATGCTCACCCCGCTCTGCGCGCAGAAGGCAAAGTTCGATTCCTGCAGGCTCGGGCAGAAGGAAGCCAGCTGGTCCTGGAACGGCAGAGTGATGAGGAACGTATTCTCATTCTGTTCAATCGTTCGGAGGAGACGGCGATCATTGAACTGGATGCAGGTACAGGCGAATGGACCGAATTATTGGACGGCAACCATCGTACAGCCAAGGATGGCGATGTTCTGGCCATTGAACTGCCCGCTTATGGTTATGCCGTACTAAGTACGGAGATCACTCGAGAGCAGAGCAAGTAGTCACTTGGTATGCATTGTAGATCACACGACCTTCCCCCTACTTATTCATACCAAAGGAGCTAATTAGATTTCCTGAATCGAAAACAAGCGTCCTGTATGACCTGTAAAAGGGCAGTGGACGCTTGTTTTATTGGTTTTCTATGATGAATGCTCGCCTTAGCTGCTCGGTTCTAGGCCTGCTCTTCCGAATTTCCCTGCGCGTTCCCCATCTCCTCCTCAGGCTCTGCACGCTTCGCCTTCGGTTTGGCCAGCTTCTCCATCATTTTCCGGCCCGTGGGCGTCTGGGCCAAGCCGCCCTGGGCCGTCTCGCGGTGCCTGCTCGGCATGGCACTTCCGACTTCCAGCATGACGTCAATGACTTCGTCCGACGGAATGGCACTCCGTACCCCGGCCAGTGCCATGTCGGCCGCAGCGAGAGCCGTTACGGCACCCAGTCCGTTACGGACGATGCATGGGATTTCCACGAGGCCCGCAACCGGATCGCAGATGAGGCCCAGTGTATTTTTTAACGCGAGACCTACCGCATGAACAACCTGCTCGGGTGTCCCTCCGCGCAGTTCAACCATGGCACCGGCAGCCATGCCGATCGCAGAACCGACTTCAGCCTGACAGCCGCCTTCAGCACCGGAGATAAACGAGTTGTTAGCAATGACATATCCAATCGCACCTGCACAGAATAGGCCGTTGACCAGATGCTCATCACTCCAGCCGAATCGCTCTTGGGAGCTGATAAATACCCCCGGAATAATGCCACACGAACCCGCTGTCGGCGTAGCCACGATCCGGCCCATGGAAGCATTGACTTCAGACACACAAAGGGCATAGGCCATCGCAAGTGCAGAAGCATCACCCGAACAGGTTTCGCCTTGACGAATATACTCCGCCATTTTCTTGCCGTCTCCGCCGGTCAAGCCACTGCGTGAAGTCGTATCCTCGGTAAGCCCTTTTTGCACAGCTTCCTTCATCACCTGATAGTACTCTGACATCTGCTGTACAACGTCTGCTTCGGGCGTATTGGTCTCCTGAACCTGCTCCTCAATCATCAGCTTGGCAATGGTTTTCGATTCAGCCGTACAGATGGTATTCAGTTCGTGCAAGTGCTTAAACCGCATCCGGTTCCACCCCTTTCTTCAAATCAATAACGCGAATATCCAGCACATGATCCAGTGACCGCAGGCGGTTCAACATTTCCGGACTTGGCGCTCCATCCATTTCCATCGCTGTCAGCGCTTCGCCATCCCGGGCTTTCCGGTCCACTTGCATGTAACCGATGTTAACACCTGACGAACTGATTGTAGACGTAACCGAAGCGAGCACCCCTGCTTTGTCCGAATGGCGCAGAACCAGTGTTGGAAACTCTCCACTGATCTGTACACGGAAATCATTGAGCGAATGCACCGTTACACTGCCGCCACCAATGGAAGCACCAATCAGCGAGCATTGACGCTCACCGTACCACAACTCAATCTTGACCGTGTTGGGATGCGGAGCAGGTAGTCCACTCGTAAAGAATTCAACCTCCATACCCGCTTGCTCCGCATATTCCTCGGCGTCCGGTATACGCGGATCATCCGTGGCATAGTCAAGCAAACCGCCGATCAGTGCCAGATCCGTACCATGACCCTGGTACGTATCAGCAAATGAACCGTATAATGTTAGCCTGGCACGTTCCGGGGTACATCCCAGCCACTGACGCGCAATTCTCCCAAGCCTTGCAGCCCCAGCTGTATGTGAACTTGACGGACCCGTCATCGACGGACCAATAATTGAAAAAACATCTTTAAACCGCATCCTGCACCCCTCCATATCGTCATATCCATCCAGACATGCACCATAATGTTCCTTCATTACTGAATGATGACATCAAAAAAGGACAGTAGAAGGCCTTAGGCCCTCTCTCTGTCCTCGTTACCTGAGAGTTTCATGATCAGGGGCAGCCGCAGTCGGCATACCGTTCTCATCATATACCCCTTGGGTGGCGCAACCTGCGCACTCTCCAGAGTTGCGTCCAACGATGGTACATTTACCTGAGAGATTAACCACTGCGCCGGGTGCGCAGCAGCTTGCTCCTTCGGTGCCTGGCAGCCCTATGGTTACACTTGGCCGGCTCAGGTCTCTCCCGCTCGTTCTCATCCGCTGTATGGTCAATACTCGTTCGAACACATATCAAACGCTTATCATTTTTAAATGAATCATTCATATAACAGATTAATATGCAACACACGTAATGTCAATAAAAGTGACGTATCATTATCATCTTGGGATTAGGATCAGGTAAAACGAATGGCATTCAGGTTTCGTGTCTCAACTGAGGCACTGGTTACGTTCGTGGCCGTTGTAAATTGGATACCTATCGTGTAGGCGTTATTTCCCGTTGCAATAGATGTATCGACGTAGGTATTAGATGAAAGAAAGCGTACCGTAGACGCAGTAATTCCCGTCCGGGAAAGAATCAGCTCGTTAATCAGAACTCCATTTCTGCGGAGTCGCATAGCGAATGTCACGCTCCAGTTGGCCGTAACCACAACGGCAATTTGAGCACTGTTATCAATCTTTACCCGTTGACCTACTACGACGGGGACATTGAGTGTCTGAATCGTTGTTTCCCCCGCAAGCGGTATAGCGAGTGCAGTTGTCTGACTGTCAGCAAATAGCGATGAACTCGCAGGTTCGGAAGCTCCCGTTGATCCCGTAACCCCAGTTGTCCCTGTAATTCCAGTCGTTCCCGTAGCGCCCGTCAGACCGGTAACTCCACTTATTCCTGTTGCTCCAGTTACCCCTGTTGCTCCTGTGATTCCGGTCGTTCCCGTAGCGCCCGTCAGACCGGTAACTCCGCTTATTCCTGTTTCTCCCGTGATCCCTGTCGCTCCGGTCACTCCAGTGGATCCTGTGACTCCAGTAAGTCCTGTAACGCCAGTATCTCCAGTAAACCCACTTTCCCCCGTGACCCCTGTTGCTCCTGTGATTCCAGTACTTCCCGTAGCGCCTGTTAGACCGGTAACTCCACTTATTCCTGTTTCTCCGGTGATCCCTGTCGCTCCGGTTACTCCAGTGGATCCTGTGACTCCAGTAAGTCCTGTAACGCCAGTATCTCCTGTAAACCCAGTTTCCCCCGTGACCCCTGTTGCTCCTGTAGTTCCAGTACTTCCCGTAGTGCCTGTTAGACCGGTAACTCCACTTATTCCTGTTGCTCCAGTGATTCCTGTTGCTCCGGTGATCCCTGTCGCTCCGGTTACTCCAATGGATCCTGTGACTCCAGTGATCCCCGTCGCCACTGTCACTCCGGTCGTTCCTCCCGGCGGGCCGGTAACACCTGTCATTCCTGTCACTCCAGTAATACCTGTGGGTCCCGTCGTTCCCACTATACCTGCTGTCCCGGTAGCTCCAGTAGCACCAGTCGCCCCAACTATGCCCCCGTACGCTCCCAGCAACTCCTCAGACACCAGACGGTGGGCTGTTACCAACTCCCCATTCTGATCCTTCCCCCATACGGAGACCTGAACATCAGCCGCAGCAGCATCCCCCGTAGTGAAGATGAATTCAAATGCATCCAAGTTTGCATAATAATCTTTTGTTATCAACTGATTGGGCAAAACATTAAACACTTCTTCCACATATAATGTACGAATGCCATTCAAGTAGTAGCCCTGAACCAGCACGGTTGCAAAGTTTGCTGGATCCCGATTGTCCACTCTTACCGTAATTCTCTGGGTAGGGCGTACACCGCTTCCCACCACGATACTATTTTCAATCGGCCCCGTTGATAAGACAGCCATTTTCTGCGATGCCCCCTTTTCCTAGCTTATGTCGCCGGATCGAGATCATCTTCTATCTATATGCGTCCTGTCACGGGATCGTTCAGTCGAAAACAGTATGATGCCTAACCACTAAATGATTTTTTGGAAGACTCATGTTCGCCATAAAATAGTTGTCTGGAAGGAAACCAGCTAGTAAGCCACAATAGGAGAGCACCCAGCATAAGAATTGCTGAAACAACCGTATACACCGTCCGAAGGGATATCACTTCAGCAACTCCCCCCATTGCCAAAATTGAGATGACCTGTAAAGCACTCAGCATCAGTCCAAGCACGCTGCTCATCCGCCCCATCAGGTCCACCGGAATATTATTCTGATAAAAGGTAACCAGACCCGTGTTCGCCAGTGCGGAACACAGCCCAAGCATAATAAAGGCGAATGCTGCAAGCTCGAACGAAAATGAACGAGCGAACAGGAAATAGCCAAGCGCGACCAGGAGCACACCACCGCCCATCATATGACGGATAGGCAAGTGTTTGGCGAATAACCAAACCAATAGAGATCCAGCCAAATAGCCAACTCCGGTAACACTCATCAACGCGCCATACTGCGATTCGGACAGGTTCATTACTTGACGGATAAACACCACTTCCTGCGCATCGAGCGACATGCCGATGACGAGAATGATCTGGAACAAAGCATAGACTCCGACCACATAACCTGATTGATGACTGAAGTGCAGCACGGCACGCCAATCCTGTGCAATCAGACGTGGGGTTAGCCTTGTCCCCGTTCCGCGGTTCTGCTCTCCAATGCCCAGCCTTGGCAAGAACATCAGGATCAGTGCAGACACAACAAAGGAAGCTGCATTGGCATAGATCGCGGCCACAGGAGACAGATAGATCAGCATAACTCCCGCTATGGCCGGACCGGTAATAAAAGCGCCTGAGCTGATCATCGCCTGCAGGGAATTGAATCGCTTTCGCCGCTCAGCAGGAACCAGCCGGGTAATATATACCTGTGAAGACGGCACAAATATGGAGGACGACATACTGACAAGAAACATGACGCCATACATCATCCATAGACTCGGCATCAGCGGAAGCACTGCCACGAGTACAGCTCTCACCAGATCGGCTCCAATCATCATCTGCCGCTGGTCATAGCGGTCGATCAGACTGCCTGACCAGAACTTGGTGCATACCGAGGCAATAGGGGAGATGATCCACAATCCTGCTACTGCTGCTGGAGACTGAGTCATGTTGAGCACCATCAGATTAATAGCCACAATGTAGATAAAATCCCCCAGATTGGATATGCCTACCCCACCAAGCAGCAATCCGGCATGTTTCCATCCACCTCGCCGGCTTGTTTCCGCTTCCCCCTTTTTGTGATCATTGCTCATCCATTACACCCCTCCTTAATGAATCATCTAATTACAGAAAGGAAAATTCCATTAAATGTATTATCCCCTATTTCATCTTCTTTCGCAGTAACAAAAGGATCATGCCAAACGTTGTTGTTCACGTTTAGTTAGCCTCCCAAACATAAAAAAGACTGCCGGCATTCCGGCAGCCTTAAATGGGTACATTCTTCGTGATATTCGATTTTCATCTCTTCATAAAGGCAGAAGCCTGCCGAAACCAGTCCTTAACAGCATTGGCCTGTTCCCGTTCCAGAAAAACCGCTTTAAAGCCGATTCGATTCACCATAAGTTTCGCCCGGACGGATAACAAGGATTTGCTTCGCTGCCCAGACGTAGCAACAGTATTCACCGTGACCACATGAGGCCGGCGCATTAATGCCGTACTGCGGGATATGGTCCGGTGGCGAAGTGTTAACAGCTTACCTTGAATACTCATCCCCTCATCTTTGAAGCATCCGTATCCCCACACGGCGCATAAGGGCAATAAGAGAAACAGCAGTGCTCCTGTTGGGCCCAGAAACACGGTTCCCGCCGTTCCGAGCACGGCTGCACCAAGCAATTTCCAGCGCATGAACAGCCAGAGGGCCCGCTTCGGAGGGCATGTAACGGGTGGCTGTAATTCGAATTGCGGTACGATTCGGGCAAGCAGCTCATTCACATCACGGAGCGGCAGCAGCGGATGCAGCATCATTTTTTTCTCCGTCTCTGAAGTCAGAACAAAAATCTCCACCTCGGCATAACCAAATGGCTGTCGCAGCAGCCCTTCCTTGACCTCCACTGCCTGTACCTTACCAGGAGAAAACACATGCTTTTTCCGGTCGAGCAGACCGGAGACAATGGTAATATTACCGCCTTCCTGTTCTACGGTAAATCCGGCATATTTGATCGTGAACAGCACTGCCGACAGTATCCAAGCCAGCAAAAACATGACGGGAACAAGTCCGAGCCACCAAATCGCTGACAGCTGTCCAGCCCGTTCAACCAGACTGCTGTAGAAATGATCCGGTAGCAGGTCATCTGCGAATGAGTAGACCCCTGTACCGAATACCACAACAAGCGGCAGATTCATCGTTGTCAATGCTCCGGCAAACAGTCTGCCGGCTGACAGCCGCAGCAGAACCCCCCGCTCTCGCCGCACAAGGGGAGCAGGCCCCTCCTGTATAACCCCCTCATTCTGCTCAGGAGATTCTCCCTCTTCATGGTGAGCATGCTCATGAGCATATTCGGCTGCGGCAGGTGCTTCCTCTTTCTTCGCAGCTTCACTTCGCTTCTGATATAGCCATTGCTCTACCCGCTCGGCCTCCGCAATTGCCAGAGCGGGTAGCACCCCATCCGCCTCTGCGTTGCCTCCAGGCGTCTCAATCTTGAGCTGAGCCAGCCGGAGGATCCGCTGAATCAGAGGCTGTTGTGTCTGGATGGAGTGAATCCGGCTGAAATAGATCGATTTCTCCTCCCGGACAAATATGCCCCGGCGCAGAACAATCCGATCTTCCTGCAGCGTATAGCTGAATTTACGCCATGTAAACCAACCATACAAGACAAAAGGCAGCACGATTACTACAATCACCGCAGCATAACCGTACCAGGGGAACTTGCTCCAGTTCACGCCTTTGATGATGAGCAAAATGAGGATTGGAATGATGGACTTCATTACGCTAAAAAGGGGGAATAAGACGTACAACTTATGTAGACGCTTCGGTTCATTCATCGTGATCTTCCACCTTGGCCAGATGTCCGATATTGCGCTTCAACTGCTCCGCTTCTTCCCTTTCTAGTCCGGCAATGTGAAGCGTGGCTGCTGCAGTAACGATGCTGACTTTGGCAAGCCCATACTTTCGCAGCAGCGGACCACTCTCCAGTTCCACCTGCTGTACACGTGTCATCGGCACAATCGTATCCGTCTGCCACAGCCAGCCGGAATGAATTTCCAACTCGTCTTCAGCAACACGGAAACTGAAATGCCGGTACCGCAATCCAGGCAGAATCCAGGTGTACCAGATTAGTGAAATGATGAAAAGCCCCACACCTATCCATCCCGGCCACTGCACCCACTCCTTAACCCATGCGACAATCAGATATGCGATGGCCAGAAGAGTCAACAGCCCGTTGACCATTAAGGCCGTCAAGGCTGTTGCTTGTTTGGCTTTGGGGTGGAGACGCCGCAGTTCTCCGTTATTATGCTCTGTGTAATCCATTGCTTCCATTGCTTAACTCACACTCTCCTACAATTCGAATTAAAGCTGATTGGGCAGTGTCAGATCCTTCGCCCAAGCTTGAAGCTTCTCCTTCGTCCATTCTTCGTTCTCACCCATGATGGAGTAGCGCAGTCCATTCTCGCTCCATGATATGTTCCGGATGCTCTTCATATACGAACCCTCGGTGTCCCGAACCTCAATCTTGGACTCATCAGGCAGCAGTGTATCATCACCATTTTCATCCGGCGCCTGGAATACCGTCAGACTCACTTCCACCTTGTTGTTGTTGACATAATACAAAGTCACTTCATCCCTGCCGAAATCTCCACTTGATGAATACATCTCAATCCGTGACAGTTCAAGCGCACCGTTCATATACTGCAGAAAGGGTTGTCCCAAAGCTTGTTCAGCTTCTTCCAGACTCACTTCCGAACTCTGGGTTAGATCATTCAGATCCTTCACATCAACCCCCTTGGGGATGTCGATCACGAACGTATCCTCAGAAAATTCAGGATCATATTGAATCGGATCATAGACCATTTCAGACTTTTCATCACCATATGTGCTAATGACTTTAACAATCATCCACGTTTTGGGGTCTACCCAATACTCGGAGGAGATGGATAATGTGCCTTCTTCTTTTGGCGTCAGTTTAATGTGAATGACATCCTGTCCGTGAAGCTTTTCCTGTCCCATCATATCCACATCATGGGAATCCCGCAACCGTTCCAGCTGATCCACCAGCATCTGCTTTTGAGTCTGTTCAGGCTGTTGTCCCAAGGCAGATACGTTCATCGAATAGGCCGTACCCGTCTCCTTTTCGTAAATGGTGATGTCCGTTCCGTTATTGACTGCGTAGCTTACGTTGCCATTCTCCTCTGTTTCTGTGCGCTTACGCCCTGTCTCTCCGTCGACCCATTCCTTGATGTGCATGGTGTGGTTCAGCTTGTCATCCGACCACACCTTCATGACACCTTCAGCGTAATACGAAGCGGGTTCCGTTTCTGCACTGACGACCTTCTCGATCATCTCATCACCAGACAGGCCGAGCATATCCTTCTCCGCACAACCCCCGAGCATTGAACCTGCAAGTATGGCCGTTCCTAGCATCATCCATCCTTTTTTCATCATACCACTCATCCTCTCTTATTTCGTTCAAAATCTCTACGTTTCAGGCAGTCGGCATGCTGCCAGCGTTCCGTATCCCTCGGATGACCACATGCGCATATCCCCTCCGTGCCTTATGGCAATCCGTTTGGCTATGCTCAATCCCAGACCCGAACCTCCTGCATAACCGTTCTCCTCCTGATTCTGATGTTGAACATAGGGCTCGAAAATGCGACCCAGCTGTTCTTCAGGAATAGCAGGTCCTTCATTTTGCACCAGGATCAATGTTGCCCCTGCTCTGTACTCATTCAGCTCCAAATCCAGCGAAGGCATGATCCATTCCGGCAGCGGCTGATCTGAAGCAATGACACCCAGCCCCATTACACCATTCGTCCTTGTGTGGCGAAGTGCATTGTTAATCAAGTTATCTGTCAGGCGCATCAGCTGTTCGGGATGAACCTGGTACAGGTGGTTTGTGCAGACAACCGTCTTCACGTCAATTTGTTCACGCTCGGCGAGTTCCCCATAACTCCCAAGAAGCATGTCGAAGAATTCTTCACCTTCCACCTCAACCATGGCCATCCCCGATTCACTGGAACCCAGCGCTGTATACATCTCAAGTTCACCAATCATCCGTTTCATCCGCTCCACATTACCAAACAGCACGTCCCGGTACTCCTGTCTCTCCAGTGGCTCTAAGGATGTATCAACACTAAGCGCCTCCGCATAGGCACTAATGGACATTAACGGTGTCTTCAGGTCATGAGACAGCGAGGCGACCATGAGCTCTTTCTCTTGCTGCTCCTTCTCCACCTCTGCCTGAGTCTGTCTGACTTTCTCCTGCATCGCATCAAATTGCTGCAGCAACGTACCCATTTCGTCACGACGTATCGGTACATCATTCATAGGAATTTCCCCCTGCGCAAAAGCATGCATTCTGCCCATCAGTTGTCTCATCGGGCGAAAAAGCTTTCTGGATAGCAGCCAGAGCACGGTGCCATATAACAGGATAAAGAAAACGGCGGCGGACCCAATGACCCAGGTTGTCCGAATAGAGATGCCTTTAAGCCACTCTCCACGGAGCATGGTGATTTCATAAATGCCAACCAGTTCGCCTTTTTCCCATACCGGTTTTTTCAGCGTAAACGTGCGATGACGAGTCTGCATATCGTACAGATCCCGATATAATTCCGAGCCCCTGACAGTATAAGCACCGGCAGACCAGGTATCCCCGCCAGATGTATACACCCGAATGCCTGATGGCAAATACAAATCAAAGTTCACTTGTTCATTCGCCAGTTTGGAGAGCGTAGCATAGGCATCAGCCGATTGCAGACGGTACAGACCCGGTTCAGATAATACCTGCTCAATAGGAGCCAGCCGTCCGGATAACTCCACATACTCCGTTACGGCAAGCTGTTCGTTATAGTAGTTGTACAGGGAGAATAGCGCCCAGCCTGCGGCGACAGGCAGCAGCATCACAATGAGAAAAGCAATCATCAACCAGTATTTCAGCTTCATTCCAAAGGATCCCCTACAAATCGGTATCCACTGCCCCATACAGTCTGAATCCAGCGTGGTTGGTGGGGCTCATCACCCAGCTTGGCCCGCAGGCTCTTCACATGGACGGTAACCGTGCCTGAGCTTCCCGCTACCGGCTGATTCCATACATGTTCATATAGTTCCGCCTTGGTGAATGCCCTGCCCGGATGAGAGGCGAGCAATGTGAGCAAGGCCCATTCCTTGTTGGTCAGTACGACATCTTCCCCATGAAGCTGCACCCGCTGATTCAATAGGTCGATCGACAACCCGTCGTTATATAGTTGATGGGTTGAGTCAGGCTTGTTGCCCTGATATCTACGGTATCTGCTAAGATGGGATTCAATACGGGCCGTCAGTTCCGCCAGGCTGAATGGCTTGGTAATATAATCGTCAGCTCCCAAGCCAAGACCTCTGACTTTGCTCTCTTCTTCGATGCGTGCACTCATCATGAGCAGCGGAACGTCGCTGATCAGTCTGATATTTTTGCATACCGTGAACCCGTCCATTTCTGGCAGCATCAAATCCAACAAAACCAGTTGGTAGGTCCCTTCTCTGAAATCTTCCCAGCTCTCCAGACCACTCGAAGCCCAAGTCACCCCGTACCCCTCACGCCGAAGATGGTCCATTAAAATGCGGGCAATTTCCGTGTCATCCTCCACCAGCAATATGTTTATGTTGTCTCTCATCGCTGTTTCATCCTCCCCATAACTGTATTGTAGTGAAGAATGTTCATCCCTCCGCAGAGTTTATACTTTCTTCATAAATGCGTTTCTTTGACATAAATACAGTAAAGCGTACGCAAAAAGAGCCCCCTGATCCCAGGACGCCCCCTCTTCCATTGGTTGACGCATGCTGTCGTTATGTCTTCATTTCTGATTACGAAATAGGCTATAGATCATAGAAGATTTGTTGATTCTGGATATATGGCCGGCAATACTTGCTGCAAAGCTTGGGCATCCGATCCTTCATCCACTCATGCCTGGACTCGTTTCCCATTTGGAAGGCAAAATAGCCAAACGTAAAGATCAGCATGAATCCTTCCATCAGCCTGATCTCTTGTTCCGTGAGCGGGGCCCTTTGTTTCGTATACCCGGACAGGAACACATCCCGTTCTTCCCGGTTGAAGATCAAGGCCGCACCTCCAGCATCAAAGAGATAGTAACCATAACCGTACAAACAGAAGTCTATCATGGAAATCCCCTGTTCCGTCACCAGCAAATTGCCCCGGGTGATGTCTCCGTGAATCACTCCCCATGTCTCCGCATGGTGGGGGTATGCTTCCAGCTGTTTGTTGATATTATCGAATGTCTCACGTATCAGTTCAAAATCTTCTGGAGTAAAAATGCTTAATCTAACGCCTTCCTCGAGCTGCCTGAGCATGTTCAGATTTTCCTTGATGCTGCCGTAAGATGGGCGAACATCGGTCTGGTCTGCCCGAAAAGCTGCCTCTTCCGATCCCTGACCAGAAGTCTCAGATGTCTTATGTACACGACCATACTGATGAAGCGTCTGCATCTGCTCCCCCAGGTCATGAATTTGCTCCGCAGTCAGTCGCTCTCCTTGCTGAATGTCTCTGCCTTCAATCCATTCCAGCACCGTGCAACAGATCTCTTCCCCACTTTCCGAGAGCCAGACCGTAACCCAATCTCCAGATGAATTACGAACGGGAATCTGAACACGTAATCCGGCAGTTGACTTCAATTCATGGAGAAGATTCATCTCCGCTTCCAGTGCCGGGCGTGTATGCTGAATCCCCGTCATGCTCGCAAAAGCAGCCTTATGTATACGCAGCAGAAACTTCTGTCCGCTTGCCTCATCAACGACTTGATACGTCAGGTTTTCATTGTGACGGATAAAAGAAACTAATGGATTATTCAAGGGGTAGTGTGTTATAACCTCAGCTGCCAAGTTGTCTAGCGATCGTTCATGGGGCGTCGCCACAGTTAACAACTCCTTCGGGGTTTATAGGTGATCGGTCTTCCATCGCTAATCCTTTGAATGTAAATCTGCAAACGTGAAAAGTCAGCGTAACTCTGGTTATCGTAGCATGATTGTTTTTACCATGGCAAACTCTACCATTATTAAAATATAAAAAGCATAACCCCAAACTTTGTCGTTTGGGTGTTATGCTTTCGTCTCTAGTTATCTTTTTTATTACACTCTATCCAATGCAATGCACTTCAAACTTCAATTAACCGAAACGTCCCATAATGTATTCTTGCGTCAAACGGTTGTCCGGGTTGGTAAAGATATGCTCCGTATCCCCATGCTCAATCATGCTTCCCAGGTAAAAATAAGCTGTGTAATCCGAGATGCGTGCCGCTTGCTGCATGTTATGGGTTACGATGACGATCCGAAGATCCTTCTTCAGCTCGGAAATCAATTCCTCCACTTTACCGGTAGATACCGGGTCCAGTGCAGATGCCGGCTCATCGAGCAGCAAAATTTGAGGATCAACAGACAATGCCCGAGCAATACACAGACGCTGTTGTTGTCCACCAGAGAGGGACAGGGCCGACTCGTTCAGTCTGTCCTTCACTTCATCCCACAGCGCAGCGCGGCGCAAGCTTTTTTCCACAATTTCATCCAGATCCTTCTTACCTTTAATACCGCGGTAGCGGGGGCCAAACGCGATATTGTTATAGATGGACTTATGAAAAGGATTTGGCTTCTGCCACACCATCCCGATTTTCTGGCGTAGTTTAATTACATCCGTGCCTGGCTCGTTCAAGTCTTTACCATCCATCCAGATGTGTCCCTCTGTGCGGGAGCCGGAAATCTCATCATTCATGCGGTTGAGGGACCGCAAGAACGTGGATTTCCCGCAACCTGAAGGTCCGATCAGCGCTGTTACACTGGCTTCAGGAAACGTCAGACTGATCTGCTTAACCGCCTGAAAATGTCCATAATATATGCTTAACTGTTCCGTACCGAAAGGTATGGCCATGTTGGTTCCTCCTTATTTCGAAGCTGTCATGCGGCGGTATACAACCCGGCCGATCCAGCGTGCACTCAGATTGAACGCCAGCACAAGAAGAACGAGCACGGCTGAAGCGCCTGCTGCCACTTCCTTGGAATCTGGCCCAATGCCTTCACTGTTGACTTTCCAGATATGAACGGCAAGTGTCTCTGCCGGACGGAACGGATTGAGCGGCGATCTTGGGCTCGTCGGATTCCAGTCTGTGAAGTCCAGTGGCGGACTGCTCATTCCAGCCGTAAACATCAGGGCTGCTGCTTCACCGAAAATCCGGCCGGAAGCCAGGATTGTACCAGTAATCAAGCTTGGCAGCGCCACCGGCAGCAGGATGGAGGTAATGATCTTCCATTTGGACAAACCAAGTGCCAGTCCTGCTTCCTTCTGTTCCTTCGGTACAGCCCGGAAAGCCTGCTCCGTAGTCCGCACCATGAGCGGTAAGTTGAATATCGCGAGCGCCATGGCTCCCGAGATCAGGGAGAAGCCAAGACCGAACGTATTAACAATCAACAAGAGACCGAACAAACCGATAACGATCGACGGGAATGAGGACAATACCTCGACAACCAACCGGATGAAACTTGTAATCTTACCTGGCTTAGCGTACTCCGCCATATAAATTCCTCCGCCCCAGCCGAGCGGAATGGTAATAATCAGGGTTAAGATCAGCAGGAAGATCGAGTTGAAGAGCTGTGGACCAATTCCGCCGCCACCTTTGAGCAATTGCGGTGCACTCGTCAGGAAGTGCCAGTTAATTTGTCCCACGCCCCGAAACAGGATAAATCCAAGCAAACCAAGCAGCAATACGACGATGAACAGGGCTAAAACAACAATGACAGACGTAGCAATTTTATCTACCGTTTTCGCCTTCATTTTCATACCCGGTTCCTCCTTTCGAGCAAGCGAACCAGAATAACGAATACAAACGTCATCACAAGCAATACAAGCGCCATACTCCAGAGTGCATTATTATGAACAGAACCCATCGTGGTATTACCCATACTCAGGGTGATTACACTTGTTAAAGTGGAAGCTGATTCAAGCAGGGATGTCGGTACATGCGGAGCATTACCAATAACCATCTGTACTGCCAGTGCTTCACCAAAGGCACGCGCCATCCCCAGAACGATCCCTGTCAGCAAGGCTGGCAGAACCGTTGGAATAATAACACGGTAGATCGTCTGCCAGCGCGTAGCGCCCAGAGCATAGGACGATTCACGCAAGCCTTTGGGCAGAGCAGACAGAGCATCTGCCATGATACTTGTTACGGTAGGCAGAATCATAACAGACAGAACCAAACATCCGGCTGCAATCCCGATGCCGGCTCCGCCGAAGATGCTGCGCAATAAAGGCACGATAACACTCAGACCGATAAAACCGTATACGACGGACGGAATACCGGACAACAATTCAATTGCAGGCTGTAGGATCTTTTTCCCTTTACCCGGAACAATCTCCGTCATAAAGAGTGCCGCACACAAACTGAGCGGGCTTGCAATCAGGGCTGCCAGCAGGGTGGTTGTGAAGGAACCGGTGATGAACGGTAATGCTCCATAGGCTGCTGGTTCTGACGATGGACTCCACGTTTTGCCGAACAGGAATTCACTCAGGCTTACGCCATCCTTAAAAAAGGTTGAGAGACCCTTGGACGCTACAAAAAAAACGATGGAAAACATGACAACGATCAATAACACGACACAAATCGACGTATAGATCCGTCCTGTCCACTCTTCCCAGAAATGTTTCTCTCTCAAGGGCCGGCGTGACTTCAACTTGCTGTTCATTACCGTTCCCCCTTCGGTCTGTTCCATAACAACCATCCTTCTATAATAGAGTAATGTAAAATATGGGATTATTTCAGTTCAAACCGCGCAAAGAGGCAGGACCTTAGTCCGCCTCTCTCGCTGTATGCGCAAGTTCAAAGATTATTGACTCAAGTTACCCGCTGCATCGCGTTTCACTTTCATACCGGATACCGGAATGTAACCCAGCTCCGTTACGTCGTTTTGTTGAATTTCGTCACTCAACATATAGTCGAGGAATGCTTTAGTCGCTGCATCCGGCTCACCTTTAGTGTACATGTGCTGGTAAGCCCATACTGGATATGTTCCAGCTTCTACGTTCTCAACTGTTGCTTCTACACCTTCGTATTTCAATACTTGCAAGCTGTCATCCAGGTAAGACAGAGCCAGGTAACCAATTGCTCCCGGAGTCTCGGACACGAGCTTCTTCACTGTACCGGAGGAATCTTCTTGAATGGATCCTTGGATATCTTCTACTTTCGTTCCCAGAGCGAAGTTCTCGAATGTTGCACGAGTACCGGAGCTGCTAGGACGGTTAACGATAACGATCGCTTGATCTGCACCGCCAACATCTTTCCAGTTTGTGATTTTACCGGAGAAAATGTCGATCAGTTGTTGCTTCGTCAGGTCTTCTACACCTGCATCTTTGTTGCTTACTGGCGCAATAGCTACAACAGCTACTTGGTGATCAACCAGTTCTTTTGCTTTTGCTTCGTCTTCCAGCTTCTCTTCTGCAAATACGTCAGAGTTACCGATTGTAGCTTGTCCGTCGGATACTTGAGTCAGACCCGTACCACTACCGCCACCTTGCACTTGAACTGTTACATTTTTATATTCATCAACTGCCATAAATTTTTGTCCAGCTTGCTCTACCAGAGGTTGCAGTGCTGTTGAACCAACAGCCAGGATGTTTCCGCTAAGCTCAGCAGCTGCTTCGCCTGATCCTGAACCATTGCTTGCGGCGCCCTCTGTACCAGCGTCATTTTTGGATCCGCATGCTGCGAGTACCAGTACGAACGTTAAGGTCATCAAAATAAACGGCAACTTTTTAAACATGTTTTGTTTTCCTCCCCCAATGTAGTGATGGCGTTTTGTGAATTTGTTTGTTCACCATCAACTCTTTTATCATTGTAGTTTCGGTATGTCATCTCAAAATCAATGTTTTGTAAACGCAATGTTAAAATTATGGGCGGTGTTTTGAAGTATATGGAAGACAAAGATCAACAATCGAGCGACCGTTCCCGTTCCGGATCGTTCTTCCGATCGCTGTATTGGCTCGGCCTCACGTAAATTACATAGTGCCACTACGCTGACAGAACAATCTTCCGATCGCTGTTATCCCCGGATTTCATTCATTTTTTCCCTTTGGTAAAAATCCGGTGATAAAGGCGAGCGCTTCGCTTCTACAGATTATTTCTGTCCTCTCCGTTCCAATGTAATGTTAAAAACTCCAGGCAGCAGGCGAATGCTTCGCTTCTTCAGAATCGATTCCGTCCCCTCCACTGCTTCGGTGTTGTTTGGTCGCTTCCAGACGTTTCAATCCACCGTCTGGGGGAGGTAAGAAAATAAAATAGACCAGCCAATAAAAGGCTGGTCTTGTTTAACGTCTTTTTGTAAATAATATTTAAACTTCATATATAGAAGAAAATAAAAAAACTGCCTCTCCTCAGGTGCATGGTACACCAGAGTGAAAGCAGCCTTTTACGAAAGATCAACCAACAATACTATTGACGAAATAAGATGGACTGGCCTATTTACACGAGAACAAAGAGTGCTGAACCAATCTGGAGAAGGTTTATACTAACCCATGATCCACAGCCATAATGCCAGTCCAGCCAGGGTGATTAACAATGTAGGGATCGTCAGGATCACACCTGTCTTGAAGTAATATCCCCATGTAATCTTAACGCCCTTCCGTGACAACACATGCAGCCACAACAATGTGGCCAGTGAACCAATCGGAGTCATTTTTGGACCCAGATCGGATCCGATCACGTTGGCATAAATCAACGCTTCTCGAACAATGCCTTCGGTGTGTGCCCCCTGGATCGCCAGTGCATTAATCAGGACGGTTGGCAGGTTGTTCATCACCGATGACAATACCGCAGCAATTAAACCCATGCCAAGCGAAGCAGCAAATAGGCCATGTTCTGCAATGGCATCAAGCCAGCGGCTTAGATGGTCTGTTAACCCTGCGTTACGCAGCCCGTACACCACGATATACATGCCTACCGAGAATACCACAATCGACCATGGCGCTTCCTTGACGACACGCTTCAGGTCAACCGCTTCGCTCTTGCGCGCCATCATGGCAAACAGCAGAGCGACTGCGCCAACGATAACCGATACCGGAATCGGCAGAAACTCACTGGAGATGTAAGCAACCAGCAGCAGCATAAGCATCAACCAGGCAATACGGAACATCCGCGGATCGCGAATGGCTTCCTTGGGGTCACGCGCAGCGGAGATCTCGTAGCACAGCGGTATGCTTTTACGATAAAACAGAAACAGCATTCCCGTACTCGCCACAATGGAAAACAGATTGGGAACCATCATCCGCGCGGCATACTCTACAAATGTAATACCGAAATAATCGGCAGATACAATATTCACCAGATTGCTCACAATCAGCGGCAGTGACGTTGTATCGGCAATAAATCCGCTTGCCATGACAAACGCAAGTACCATGCGTTCATCGAATTTGAGCGCTCGCACCATGGCAAGGACAATCGGAGTCAAGATGAGCGCCGCCCCATCATTGGCAAATAGAGCGGACACGGCTGCTCCGAGTAAAATGGAATAAATAAATAATCTGCGTCCGTTTCCTCCAGCCAATCTCGCCATATGAAGGGCCGCCCATTCGAAAAACCCGGTCTCATCCAGGATCAATGAAATCATAATAATGCCGACAAATGCCAGCGTTGCATTCCATACAATGGATGCCACATCGGCGGCATCATTCAGGCTGACGACACCACACAGCAGTGCCAGCAAGGCCCCGCCTGAGGCAGACCAACCGATCCCCAGTCCACGAGGCTGCCAGATCACCAATGTAACCGTCAATGCAAAAATTAGTATTGCTGCGTATGTCATAAATCCCCCTGTACCTTTAGCCTATCATTACTATTATAAATACACCGCAATTGAAGCGAAAAACCAGACGATATAGTTATACAGGGCAGCAGGAGGATTGTCTATCTTTATTTTTTATATGAATAGGTGCTCTCACCGGGTTACGCTTGATTCTTGTTTTTTGATGTTTCTTCCACCATCTTGAACATGCCCAGCAGTCCTTGTAACTGTTCCGCCATACTGTTCAGATGTGCCGAAGACGAAGCGATCTCTTCTACAGAGGCCAGCTGTTCCTCGGAGGAAGCCGAAACTGATTCCGTATTCGCAGCACTCTCCTGGGTTACGGTGGAAATATCATTCATGGCTCGCGCAACACGAGCCGCCCCATCCTCCAGCTGTTTCGTTGTTTGAGACAGATCATCAAGTGTGTGGGCCGCATCTTCAACGGCCTCCCGGATCTGGGCGAATGACTGTCCTGATGTGTTTACTGCCTGAATTCCGTCCTCCACTCGGGTTTGGGCAGCTGTCATGGCGTTCATCGCAGCATCCATGTCCAGGCGAATATTATGAACGAGCTCACCAATTTGTGCTGCCGAGCTGCCCGATTCTTCCGCCAGCTTCCGAACCTCTCCCGCTACCACGGCAAAACCACGACCCGCGTCACCCGCTCTTGCCGCTTCTATAGATGCATTTAATGCAAGCAGATTGGTCTGTTTGGATATGGACGCAATGATATCAACCATATTGCCAATCTCTGTGGACCGCGCATTCAGAGACTGAACCACCACTGCCAGTTGTTCCACCGTCTCCTGAATGCTGGCCATTTGTTCCATAGCCTGTCCTGCGGCTTCATTCCCTGAATAAGCTGCTCCGGATGTATTCCGCATATTCGCTGTAATGGACTGCATGCGTTCAGACATTATGCGAACATCTTCAGCCATACGGCCCATCTGTCCCGATCCGTCCGTTACACTTTTGACTTGCTGCTCAGCGCCTTCCGCAAGCTCCTGAATAGACTGTGTTGAATGCTCTATGGCTTTGGTTGTTTGCTCCGCACTTGCGGACAATTGCTGGGAGGAAGCCGATACTTGTTCCGTCGTTTCCTGCACACCCAGAATCATCATTCGGAGGTTATCTACCATACGTTCAAAATACTTGGCGAGTTCGCCTACCTCGTCTTTTCGTCCGGTTTCCATTTTGACCGTCAGATCGCCCTTACTCACCGCTCTGGCAGACTCTTGCAAACGCCGGATTGGACGCAGCATGGAACGCGTAAACCAGATAATAAATATCAGCGTAAGGAAAGTTGCAGCCAAAATAACGATTAACGTTGCCATACGAATGTCTTGGCTGGCATGGGACAGTTCACTTTTTTTCATCGTACCGGCAATTTTCCAGCCCGTTGCTTCATTGGTTGAGAAGATCATCATTTTGGATTCACCATTGTAGGTGTAATCAAACGTTCCTTCTTTGCCTGCGTACATGGGATCAAGTTCTGTGGACGTTTCTTGTGTACCGGATTCCACCACAGGTGAGGAGATATAGTTTTTCTCCGCATCCAGGATGATGACATATCCTTCCTTGCCCACCTTGATGGAAGCCTGCTCGCTAAGATCCGTCAGATCCAAGGACAACCCCACCACACCGGATTGATCCTCTAACGTTTTGGAAATAAAAACAACGGTTACTCCATCTGTATTCTTGGATACAGCCGAGACTGCAGGAGTTCCGGGGCTCTCCATTGCAAGTTTGTACCAATCCCGTTCCCGTGGGTCATAATTGGATCCCTCCGCACTGCCTGCTGTTTCTTTTCCCCGAATCATAATGCCATCTTCAGTTCCTACGAATATATTCATCGCATCAGGATGCAATCCCAAATATTGCTGAAGTTTCACCTCGGCCTCAGAACTGCCATTTTCCCTACTAAGCAAGTCCGTTCCAATCAAATCGGCAAAATAATTGATATCATGAATCTTCGCATTTACAAGGGTGTCAATCATTGAGTTAGTCGTGCTTACACTTTGTTTGGCACTATCCATCAGTTGGCCCTCCACCGTGCGATCCGCGATCATTAACGTAATCATCCCAATGATCAGACTGGGCACCAGTAATACAGCCAGAAACGATACCAGTAATTTATTGCGTATACTCCAGACGAAGCCCTTCTTCTTGTTCTTCTTTTTTGCTTTATTCTCTTTCTGTTTGGCTGGTTTGGCAGCACTTTTCGCTTTCCCTTGATCCAGAGCTTCACCCATCATGCTTCTCCCCCTAAAAATATGAATCTGTCTTTTTCTGTATGTAGGACCCTCTCCATGTCAAGCTAAACCCTTATTTTATAGACCTGAATGGATGTACAGGCTTATCTTTTATATCGGCTAAAAGTTCGTATTTATTTGATTGAAAAAAATGACATGACATATCAAACAAGCCACCCCGTTTATCCGAAGTGACTTGTTTATGTATTCTATTATCGAGCCTATGTATCTAGGCAGACGTTTGGCGATATGGACCCTGCGGCGGCTGAGCTGATGGTTTGCCAAAGTAGTATCCCTGAGCCAATTCAATGCCTATCGAACGACAAAAATCAAATTCCTCCATTCGTTCGATCCCCTCCGCGAGCACACGTCCCCCAAACCGGCGTGACATCTCGACAATATCGATAATTTGCTGTTGTTTGACCTGATCGGTATCACATTGATCGATTAAACTTCGATCGATTTTGACAAAATCCGGCTCCAACCGATTCATTAATTCAATGGTCGAATAACCGGCCCCGACATCATCCAGTGCAACCGACATTCCACGGGAACGATACACCGAGAAGATATGCTGCAGGATGGACATATGCTGGATCTGTTCCGTTTCCACCACTTCAAACACAAAATCCTTGGGATCCAGTGCCAGTCGCTCAATGGCTTCAAACGTATGGGTCAGGCAATATTCGGGATTGTATATAGAGGAAGGCAGGAAGTTGACAAAGCGTTTAACACCATGAGGCAAAAAAGCTGCACTTGTCTCGATCGCCGTAATCCTTGCGGTCCGATCCAAGAAGGAATGCAGACCAGTATCGCGGGCAACCTCAAACAAATCATAAGGACTAAATGGTACTCCATTATCGGCAGGTCGCAGCAGGAACTCGAATCCGATAATCTGTTCCCTTGCATCGACAATGGGCTGCATGTGACTGCTGAATTGATTGTTCAGAATGATAGACACCAGATCTGCATGCTTGAATCGGGATTCCAGCATCTGAGAACTAATCCAGCCTGTCGGAGCAGCTGTTTCATGGATCGGAGTTACCTGTACTGTAATGGACTCTGCCAGGGTCTTTTCGAGCTCCTGTATCTCCTTTAGCCAGTTGAGTACTGAATCAGAACTCGAATAAGCCATCCAAATTGCTTCTTCCGAATGTTCAACATGCACACCCAACGTTCGCAGCGCTTCCAGCAAAACAGGGGAAACGGGACGCAGATACAGAGTACCTTGATCCTCAATTGGATAGATTGGA
This sequence comes from Paenibacillus sp. MABNR03, assembly GCF_050455445.1. Classification (NCBI taxonomy): domain Bacteria; kingdom Bacillati; phylum Bacillota; class Bacilli; order Caryophanales; family Paenibacillaceae; genus Paenibacillus; species Paenibacillus sp. MABNR03. The sequence goes on along the minus strand of NZ_JBCIYR010000006.1, from coordinate 116,746 downwards.
CTGCAGCCACTGCAATTCATGTAGAACCCCCTTGCCGGTATATGATTCTATTTCAATTAATCTTTACTGGTATATACCCAAAGTTTGTAAATATTATAGCATGGGTCATAAAATTAATCTCTACTGTTTTGATGACTTCCTGTATGAACGTTATTGCTGCAGTCTTAAACATATTTGCAGAAAAAAACCGACAGTCTGATGACTGTCGGTCTTCATTTTCCGCTTATTAATTATGAAGCGGGAATTACGATTTTCTGTCCAACTTTCAATTGGTGCACATTTGAAATTTTGTTGGTTGTAGCCAGCTTGCGCCAGTCCACACCATACTTCAACCCGATGCGGTACAGGTTGTCCCCTTTTTTCACCACATACACGACTTTACCGCCTGCTGGTTTCTCAGGTTGCGGCACAGGTTTAGGTGTTGGTGCTGGTGTCGGAGCAGGCGTTGGCGTTGGAGCAGGCTCCGTCGTACCCGGTTCTGGAGTTGCTGTCGCTTCTCCAGTCAGTTTCAAGCCATACTCAGCAAAACCGTCATCATTGGTACCAATGAAAGACATCGCAGGGTTTGCTTCAACCAGCCCTTTGGCATCCGGTGAAGATGCGAACACCACTTCAAGATCGTTCAGCGCTGCTGCAGTTACACTTGCCGAAGGCTTGATTGGCGCCAAGGACCAGTTGCCATCCGCTGCCGGATTGATCGTTTTGTTATCACGGATATAGTCAATGATCACTTGGCGATTCTCGTCCGGTGCAGCCAGAACGATACGTTTGCCGTCCGGATTGGCCAGTTTGGACGAGGAAGCACGATAGTTGTTCGTCGCCACGATGAACTTTTGCTCCGGATCAATCGGTTTGCCATTAAAGCTCAGATCTTTGATCCGGCTTGCCGATGCATTAACAACGGTTGCTTTTGCATCATATTTTGCTGGCTGTGTCACATCAATTTGATAGGTTACGCCGTCGATGACATCGAAGTTATACGTTGGGAAATCCATGTTGATCAGCTGCTGTTGTCCACCCTTGGACGGGTCGATCTGGTTGAACTGGCCTGCAGACCATTCGAGCCATTCCTTGATTTCGGCGCCGTTAACCAGAACCGCATGTACCGTATTTGGGTAAACGTACAGATCTGCTACATTCTTGATCGCAATAGTTCCTGCAGGGATGTTGGTGTAATACGAAGCACCTGAACGGCCGCCGGCTTTAAACGGAGCTCCAGCAGACAATACCGGGATATCTTCATATTCTGTTCCCTGCATATGTTTCTCCACATACCATTTCTGTGCATTTGTCACGATCTGAATGGATGGATCGTCCTGAACCAATGCGAAGAAACTGTTGATTGGTGCAGTCGTCTCTCCAACCGGGCCACGCACATATTCAAGTGTGCCTTCATGTTCCTCATGAACAGCATCGACGATCTCTTGGTCGGCATCAACAAGTGCCTTTTTGTTGGCAGTGTCATAGATTGGACGCGCCTCAACTGCGGAGTCCACCACATTCCATTTGCCGTCTACCAGTTCCAGATCCAGGTCGATGATCCCGAGGTGGTCACCCCAGAAACCTGGCTCAACGGAAGGAACACCGTTAATAGTACCCTTTTCAAGATCTACGCCTTTTTTGCCGGCAAAATCAGCACTTGGGAACACTTTGTGGGCATGTCCAAACAAAATGGCGTTAATGCCTTCCACCTGACTCAGGTATAACACCGAGTTTTCCATCAGATCCGTTTGAGGAATATCCTCAAAACCGGAGTGGGGAATCGCCACGATAATGTCTGCGCCCTCAGCCTTCATTTGCGGGATGAACTTTTTAGCGGTAGCGATAATATCCTTGGCAATGACTTTGCCTTCCAGATTAGCGCTGTCCCACTGCATGATTTGTGGCGGTACAAATCCAATGACACCTACCTTGATGGTGTGCTCTTTGCCACTTTCATCCGTTACTTTTTTGTCCAAAATTTCATATGGCGTGAAGTAGTTCTTGTCATTGGTTTCATCGTCGTCACCGTCATCCACATAGACATTGGCATTAATATAAGGGAAGTTCGCGCCTTCAAGCGTCATGTCCAGGAAATCCAAACCATAGTTAAACTCGTGGTTCCCGATGTTTCCTGCATCATAATCGAGCAGGTTCATTGCTTTATATACAGGGTGAGTCTCACCCTTTTGAAGTGGATCGATTTTGGCTACATAGTCTCCAAGCGGGTTACCCTGAATCAGGTCACCATTGTCGAACAGCAGGCTGTTTTTCGCTTCATCACGCGCTTTTTTGATCAGCGTGGCTGTTTTGGCCAAGCCATACTCATCCGTCTTTTTATCGGAATAGTAGTCATAGTTAATCAGATTGTCATGAATGTCTGTAGTTTCCATGATCCGCAATTTTACCTTGGCAGCATCTGCAGCCGATACAGGTACCGGAAATACTGCAAGCACGTTTAATGCAACCAAAGCGGCAGTCAGGCTCGATAATACTTTTTTGTTCTTTCTCAAAATAACCCCTCCCGGTTATGTACATTGAATCATGCCTTAGTATGCAAACGAATAGGCGCAGAAATAGGATAGATTTCATGGGTTGTGCGTACTGGAACCCCCGGTCTCTACCAGCAGAATTTCAGGTTAGTTTATCTCACATGAACATCTATTCATATCTGTGCGTATCGTTTACATTCCAAATCATAACGCAATGTGAAGCGGTTGAAAAGCATTATTTTTTACTTTATCCGCACATATGGAGATAACTTTACATAATCATGCGGAATTTCGACATTTTTCTCGCTATTTTTGTTAATATATAGTTTACGTTTGGTGTTAAATACGTATATTACACGCGGCTTACATGTATATCCAATTTCCCTTGTTCTTTTCCATAGAAAAACCGTGAAGCCACTTGGCATCCACGGTTAATATGTCCTTTTAGATATAGCTGGGGCCGATCATCCCTTCTACTCCAAAAGGTGCTTTATTGGGATTATGTTACTGTTCCCACACCTGATGTTCATGATCCTTGCCTGTGTATTCAATCCGAACCGGTGTAATATCCAAAATGACATAATTCGGATCGTTCGGACCGTCAAACCAGGCTTTCAGTTCATCATTCCATACTTCTTCGCGCAGGTTCTCATTTTTGGTCACTTCACAGGTTCCCTCAATCTCTACCACTTCTTTGGAACCACCTGCCTCGTAGCCGAGCAAAAGACTTACATTCGGGTTGTTCTCAAGCTCCTCCACCTTATGGGTACGGCGGTTCGTCGCCAGATGAATATTCATGCCATCGTTAAAAAGCGCCATATAGCGTGATTTCGGTTTACCATTTTCCACAGTGGAGAAGCTGCAAAAAGGGTTGTTTTCCAATGCCTTTACAATGTTTTGTTCCAGTTCAGTCTTATTCATGGGACATGCTCCTTCCGGTTTGGGGTTTGTTTTGATGAGCATATGGGCAATTGTTACGGTTACGGATCGTTCTTCCGATCGCTGTTGTCTCTAAATTTTCTTGATTTGATCTTTATAAGGTTATAATTCAGAGACAAACGCGACCGCTCACGCTTCTTCAGAATCGATTCCGTCCCCTTCACTACTCCCCAGCTCTTCAAATCTGGGATTGCTAGGCCAAGTGCATTAAATATGCTTATTAATCACCCGTCTTGTGGGCTTCCTCAGTTCTTCATGTTATCGCATAACCATCGGCCTGCTTATATAAGTTGTTGTGACATAAAAGCCTGTACTTATAGTGTACCCACCCCACCTATGGTGAATCCATGAATCTGTTCTTAAACGTGACAATATTGGAAGAATACTAGTTCAGATCCCCCAGGTAAATCCGTGATGGCAAATGCTTCAGCAGCAATTCGCCAATGGTTTTGGGGTACAGCCGGACTGAAGGCAGATCTTCAAGTGCAATCCACTCCACCGCGACCTGATGATCATCCGGATTGGAGCCTTCGAACACTGTCGCGCCTGCATCTTTCAGGGTGCATTCGAAATAAAATTCAACCTGGTGGACGTCTGCGTCCCACTCGGCAAATTCATGATTTTTTCCGATATACTCTCGGATATGCAGCAGCTCTCCTACCGTCACTGCCTGTCCAATCTCTTCCAGACACTCGCGGGCAACTGCATCCTTGAGTTCTTCACCCTTCTCCTGTCCTCCCCCGGGGAAAACATAGGCTGTACCGTATTGGTCCTCCAGTCGAATCACAAGTAAACGTCCGTCCTGTACAATGACCGCCTTAGCTGAGTTGCGTATGGGTTTCATCGTGTTCATCTACTCCTATTCATTTCATATGTATTGCCGATAGTCCGCCTCCGAACCACTCTTAAGGCGTTCCGGCAGCAACGAGGATCATCCCTTCAGCTTCAAGTCGTATGCGGATCTCCCTCGCAAAAAAAAGGGCATGCTCCCCATCACCATGTATACATATGGTCTCAGCCTTTAGGGGAACCTGTGCGCCTTCCGTGGAAACAACGATTCCTTCCCTCACCATACGCAGAACTTGGGCCAGCGCCAGTTCGGTCTGCTGAATAACTGCCCCGGCTTGACTGCGAGGTGTCAGTTTCCCATCCGAACCATAAGTACGATCTGCAAACACTTCGCTCACACTGCGCAAACCGATGCGATCCGCTGCCTGTATGAGCTGGCTGCCTGCTAGACCATATAAGTACAGTTCAGGCCGCACGTTGTAAACAGCCCGGGCAATAGCCTCAGCAAGCACCATATTCTCTGCAGCCATATTGTACAAAGCGCCATGTGGTTTTACATGATGCATACAACCACCGTATGATCGGACAAAGGCATCAAGCGCGCCAATTTGGTATACCACCATGTCATAGGCTTCCTGTGGTGTAATTTCCATACGTCTCCTGCCAAATCCCTGCAAATCCGGCAATCCGGGGTGGGCTCCAATTGCAACCTGATGTTCCAAGGCCCGCTCCACGGTTGATCGCATGGTCGCCGGATCCCCCGCATGGTATCCGCAAGCGATATTGGCGGAAGTAATCAGCGGCAGTACCGCTTCATCCCACTGCATTCGATATACACCATAACTTTCGCCCAGATCACAATTGATATCCACCGTCTTCATTAATGGTCCCCCGTTTCAATTAATCTTCTGCGGATGAATGCTGCACTCAACTGTAATTCCCGTTCCTGGTAAAGGAACAATTGCTGGGCTTTTTCGTGTGTAATTGGCTGAAAAGCTACCCGTGTCCCTGGCCTCGCCTGGGCCAATACGGGCAAATCCACCCGGACCACCTGAGCAATGACAGGATACCCTCCAATGGTTTGATGATCTGCCATTAATATGATAGGCTGACCATCTGCAGGCACCTGTACTGTGCCGTAAGTAACGGCTTCCGATAACCGGCTCAGGGGTTGTTCAAGCTCTAGCCTCGCGCCTTCCAATCGGTAACCCATCCGATCCGACTGGGGACCAATGACATATCGCCCCTTATAAAATTGCTCCAGACTAGCCCCGGAAAACCTGGAGTCATCCATGCCTGGCATAACACGGATCACAGGCTCAGCCTGATATGAGGGCCATTCCCTGCTTGATAGAAACCACGCAGCTGCCTTCATTGGTAATTTTTCCATCTTGGCCTGTCTCAGCAATTGATTGAGCATGGCTTGCGCTTCGGGAGAGGCCTCTCCCGTTGGCAACATATCTCCTGCACGCAAGGCACGGCCGTCCAACCCACCCATACCGGTTTTGAGATCCGTACTTCGACTTCCCATAATCTCAGGCACCACAATCCCCCCGGCAATCGCCAGATATGCCCTTAATCCAGATCGGCACTTTCCTAATTTCAATACACTCCCAGCCATTAGCGCGACCGGACGCCAGAGCGGAACCGGCTGGCCATCTACAGATGCCGACAAGTCCGCTCCACATAAGGCGATCAGCTGATTCTCTTGAAATCGAAGCTCAGGTCCCGTCATGGTCATTTCCAGCACGGCTGCACTACGGCAATTATTAACCAGCATATTGGCCGCTCTGGCGGCAAATGTGTCCATGACCCCGCCGGGATGAACTCCATGCCGTCGATACCCGTATCTTCCTTCATCCTGAACCGTGGACATCAACCCTGGGCGAATGACTTCAATCCTCATCCTTCGCTCTCCTTCCATTCCTTATAATCCTGCTCGGTAATCGGTTCAAAACGAACCCGATCACCTGCCTGGAGCAGGCTTGGCGGATCATGTTCGGGGCGAAACAGCGTCAGAGGCGTTCGTCCAATACATTGCCATCCACCCGGAGTGGCTACTGGATATATTCCCGTTTGCTCGCCGCCGATGCCTACGGTTCCAGCCTCCACCCGCAGCCTTGGAGTTGCCCTTCGGGGTGTAGCAATCCGTTTAGATAAACCGCCAAGATAGGGAAATCCCGGTGCAAATCCGATCATGTGAACCAGGTAATCCCCCGATGTATGGATGGCAATGACTTCATCTGACGTCAACCCATGTTCTTCTGCAACATGCTTCAAGTCAGGCCCAAATTCACCACCGTAGCAAACTGGAATCACAACGGTTCTGGCGTGATCATGTACCGATTCTTCCAGCATGTTTAACCGGGCTAATAACATAGTGCACACATCTTGATAAGGGGAAGATATTCTTGCTCCTTTTCCTGCCGTTGATACAGCAGTCGATGCAATAATGAGAGGATCATAGAACAGTGCGACTGATGCAAACGATGGCACCAACTCGAGCATGCCCGGAAAAGGATTTTGTTCCAGTAAAGTACAGACCGAGATCACTCTGCGATGAACCTCATCCGATATCGTTTCTCCACACCGAATCATCACTCCAGCCTCACCCAGTGGAGACAGCATCTTTTCTGTCCACGAATACTTGGTTTTGCTCATGTCATCTCCCCCCTTGCCGGCAAGTTTAATCACATTCCGTTCTATTTCGGATTTAGATGCATACTGCAATTATACAGTTCACATGCCCAAGCTCCGGCTTTCTTTTCAATCCGGGTAATTGAAGTGTTGGACAACTTGGTACTAATATCGAGGGCAGGGACCAAGCCTCTGAGGGTATTCCGCAGAATCGCCCCATGACTGACTACAATCACTTTGCCATCAGGGTGCGCCTTACAAATATCCTCGATCGCTGCACTTCCGCGCACAGTTCCAGCCTCTGCAGCTTCCCGTCCCAGCTCAAGGCTGCTCCAGTCCGCGCCCCATTTGGCTATACGCTCTGCTTCCGTTGTTCCTTCCACTTGTCCACCGCCCATCTCACGTAACCTTGAGTCCAGGTGGATCTCGTTAATCCCCAGCCGCTGTCCAATGATCCTTGCCGTCTCACCTGCACGCTCCAAGTCACTCGCATATATCGCATCCCACGACTCTGTACTCAGCCTTTCAGCAAGCAAAACGGCCTGTTCTCTTCCTTCCTGATCCAGAGGATTGTCCGTCTGTCCCTGAGACCGCTTTTCCTTATTCCACGCTGTGCTTCCGTGACGTATTAATGCAAACTGTGTCATAATGTTCCTCACTTTGTTCTGTAATAGGCGTTTAATTCATATTTATCGATCAATCCTTGTCTAACTCATCCTCGGTAAAATGCCTGCGCGCTTTCGGCTTGGCAAATTTGCCGCCATTGTATACTGCGGATCCATTCCTTGGAATGGAAAGGCTGTTCCACGGTGTTTCTTTGAGCATTTTGGCCGCGTAGATGATCTGCCCCACATGGTATGGATAATGCGCCAATTGCCGTGTAATGGCCTCCATGAGGGTATGTCCTTCGTTGCGGATGTATATGTTATGTGAGAGTTGTTCCGGTGTAAAAGAACGAATGGCATTCAGCAAACAGTTCCAGCCTTCTTCCCATTTGTCCAGCAGTTCTTCACGGGTGGAGATGTCATTCACGAATTCGGCATCACGCTCCCGCCATGACTTTTCTCCATCCGTTGTGAGCACGTCCGTCCAACGGGATAACATATTGCCCCACAAATGCTTCACAATGACAGCAATGCTGTTGGTGTCTTCATGCCATGCCTGAAATAATTGCTCGGTCTCAAGCTGTTCCATTGCCTTTTCTCCGAGCTGTTTATAGTATTGAAATTGCTTCTCGGCTGTCTCCAGAAATGCCTGGTTCATATTCATATCCAATATGCCAACACCTTTCTGTATCAATGATCGCGTTTCAGGGATTGCATTACTCCGGAAAAGAAAGTACTCCCTCTTTATTGTGCTCAAAAGGAATAACCTTCTGCACCGCATCCAGATTAAGCTCTCCATAAATATGAGGGAACAGTTCATTCAATTCATACAGGTCTTCATATACAAGTTCAGGCTTCAATGCTTTCTCATCAATACCGAGCAATAGCAGATCCGTTCGCCCGGCGTAGTATTGTGCAGCTACCCATGGAATTTGCTCCTTGGTGGAACAATGAATGAATCCATCCGTCTTCAGGCTGTCTGGTGCGTACACGTTCTCCTTGGATACCTGCTCCCATACCGACCGGGAAATAATACTGTAGATCATTGTTCCGCCTCCTTATTATTTCTTCTATGTACTCTGTGCATCATTGAACGTATTATAGATCATCCCGGATACGGGAGTACAATTTCTGATCCGTGAACACACCTTTGATCTTCAATTGTTTGCGAAGCAAGCCTTCATATGACATGCCCAGTTTCTCCATAACCCGTGCTGATCCAATATTGCCTGCGTTGCACCTGCCTTCCAGCCGGTTGCAGTCCAATTCCTGAAAACAATAATTGACGATGGGCTGCATCGCTTCCGCAGCAATCCCTTTGTTCCAGTGGGCGCTGGCAATGGCATATCCCAGATCAGCACTCTGCATCAATTCATTAAAATGAAAAATCCCTCCTCGACCTATCAGGCGCCCGTTATCTTTCAGAACAAATCCCCACAGATATACGAACTTCTTCTCATAATTGTCCAGTGCCCGTTGAATGTATTGAACAGACTCATCCACCGTCTCATGACAGTTCCACAGACTTTGTGCACTCACTCTTGGATCGGAGGCAAATGCAAAGTAATCCTGTGTATCCTCCAGCGTAAGACGTCTCAGCCTCAATCTCTCGGTTTCGAATTCTGGTGACTCGGCAAACAGCTTTTCGATATTCATATTAACTCCTCCTATTGCTCAGGAAATAATGGTCTATCACAAACATGCACATAATTCCTACCGTGTACCTGATTAGATCTACCACAAGAAATCCGCGTCCCAAGATCAGAGCTCCGAACATCGTTGAACGCAACTCATTAAGCCAAGGGGTCTGGATCATTTGCGAGAACTCGATCGCCGAGCTGAATATTACGCCAAACATGATGGCCCAAACCCTGCTGCGACTGATCCAAATCATACGTATCCCGAAATAGACCATGCCTGCCCACAACGCGTCACCAGCATGTTCATGCAAGAAAACAGGCAGCATTCCCCCAAAATGCCGGGAGGCTAACCCGGCTGCCATTGTAATTACTGCGGCAATAAGATACATCAATCTTCCTCTGATCAGCATCACCTTCCTAGATGGTTGAATTCCAAATGTACTCTTACACAGGAGCCTGTTATTTAGCCGCCCTCCCTTTTGATCGGACTTCAAATGGTAGCCTGTTTTGTACTTTTTATATGCACTTTGCTTCATGCCTTCAACCCGGGTGCACAGCAGGCAATCAACCTCTGGGTGACTTCGAATTTTTGTATCTAAAAAGGGGCGTATGTCTACGCCCCCTCTGCTGTCTATTGCTTTAATAAAAAATAATGGTGTCAATCACTATTGTTAATGAAGCTTTATTTTACCGTTACCGGTATCGTCACTTTCTTGTTGTTCCATTTGGCCGTTATGCTTGTTTTTCCTTTGCCCACAGCCACAACTTTGCCATTCGTTATTGTAGCAACACTTGGTTTCGTACTGCTCCAGACTGCACTGTTTGTAACAACCGACGTTTTACCAGTGTCATATTGTGCCATGACCGTCAGCGTAGTGCTTCCCTGACGGGATAATACAAGCTTCTTTTGACTTGGAATCAGTTTTTTGAGCAGCGGAACAACAGTAACTTCTGTCTTTATTGTCTGATTTTGATAGGTTCCTGTCAAGGTCGCCTGACCTTCCGCCAGTGTTTTGACCGTCCCATTTTTAACGGTTGCCACCGCATTATTCGATGAAGTCCAGGTCACCTGCTTCGAGAGATTAATGGTTTTTCCATTCGCATATGTACCAATAACCTTAAGTGCTTTGGATTTCTTGATGTTCAGCTGCAATGCAGTAGGTGTTACCTCGACTTTGGTAATAATGTCAGTGATAGCGACTGGTACTTTAACGGTTTCCGAGCCGTATTTGCCTTGTAACAGCACTCTGCCAGGCGTATTGCCTTTGATCTTTCCATTTTCAAGCACTGCCAAATCATTCGATACCGTCCATACGATCTCTGACGTAACATCTTCTTCTTTGCCGTTCGCACGTACAATGTTGACTTTGGGCAGCGTGCTTTCACTGCCTTTGACAAAACTGTAGGATTTGGGCGAGGCTTTTATGCTTTTGATTTTCTCGGAAACCTGAACAAGGATCTGGGCCTTTGCTCCATCGACCTCGGCATATATGGTTGCCTCACCAGCTGCTACCGCCTTTACTTTACCCTTCACAAGGGTTGCAACGGCTGCATTACTCGTAGACCACGTGACACCTGCAGTCACATCCTGCTTGTTATCAAACCCTTCCACTTCAGCCATCACCTTAAGCGCAACGGTCTGTGACACACTTAACTTCTGCGGACTGCTGTTGGTAATTTCAATGGAGGTCACATCCCCCGCAGCCGCCAGAATGTGTGACGGAGCCAGTACGGTACATACTATGATGAGTGCAAGCAATCCTCGAAGTGTTATTTTGATTCTGTTCATTTCAATCTCCCATCTCCTATAATCCAATATTTTACTTCTATTATATTATATCGGAGATTGGATGCATAATAATGAATATTATAGCAATAAAATGATAAAAGGAGTGAGATTCGGCAAAGAATACAGGTGAACTATGGAACATATAGAACTGGCAGCTAGGCTTGAACAAGAATATCTGTGGGTAACAGACCATATTTTGATTAAACGGAACCCCGATTCGGGGTTCCGTTTAATTTTACAATTTTTCACAATACATTACTTCTGGTTTTCTTCATCTAGATTCGGCAAAATCAAATATTCAGCGCCGCCCATGTAAGGCTGGAGGGCCGCCGGAATGCGAATGCTTCCATCCTCCTGTTGATGATTCTCCAGCAAGGGGATAAGAATTCGCGGTGAAGCTGCAGCCGTATTGTTCAGCGTATGGCAGTACGCCAATTTACCCTCGGCATCACGGCAGCGAATATTCGAACGACGCGCCTGAAAATCATGCAGGTTTGACGACGAATGGGTTTCTCCATAAGCCCCCCGGCTCGGCATCCATGTTTCGATATCATATTGTTTATACGTTTTCTGGGACATATCTCCTGTGCACACCGCGACTACCCGATAAGGCAGCTCCAGCAGCTGCAGCAACTCTTCAGCGTGGCCGGTAATTTCCTGCAGCATGCGCTCCGATTCCGCCGCATCTGGTGCACAGAGAATGACCTGTTCGACTTTGGCAAACTGATGAACCCGGTATAACCCTCGCACATCACGACCGCCTGATCCAACCTCACTGCGGAAACATGTCGATACCGCAGCCAGCTTGATCGGCTTCTGTACATCCACAATCTCATCGGCATAGTACGATACGAGCGGCACCTCCGAGGTTCCGACCAGCCACTTGCCCTCACCTTCCAACTCATAGACCTGATCGCGTCCTGTCGGGAAAAAACCCGTGTTCACAAGTGCATCCTCTCTGACCATTAAAGGCACTTCCATGGGTGTAAATCCATGCCTCAGCAGCAAATCCAGCGCAAGCTGCTGTACAGCCCGGTGCAGAAGTAGCCCTGCCCCTTTCAGCACATAGCTCCTTGTTCCACCGATCTTCACCCCGCGCGGAATATCAATCAGATCGTGGAGCTCTCCGAGTTCCACATGGTCCTTGGCTGTGTAATCGAATTTCGGTGTTTCTCCCACGCGCCGCAGCTCCACATTATCCTCGTCGGATGCTCCGTTCGGCGTATCCGGCGATACAACATTGGGCACCAGCCATTGCAGCCTGGTCACTTCCTCCTGCACGTCTGCAAGCTTCGCTTCGACCTGTTCCAGCTGCTCATTCAGCTGTTTTACCCGAGCTCTCAGTTCTTCGGCCTGTTCCCGATCCCCGGATTGCATCAGTTTCCCAATATCCGCTGATAATGTGTTTCGCATTCTGCGCCCTTCTTCCGTTTCCTGCAAAAGAGCTCTGCGTTCCTCATCCCGTTCCAGCAATATGCGAATGCTGATATTGATTTTTTTCCCGTCGGCCGCTGCCTGTACCTCATCTGCATGTGCCCGAATCCACTTCATGTCCAACATGGTCACCGTCTCCTTTGGCTGTAAAAATGCAAAGAGCGCCCTCATCCCTTGGGACGAGGAGCGCTCTGCTCGCGGTGCCACCCAACTTGCCGAATCAGGATATCCTCATTCAGCCTCTTGGTCCGCGATAACGGGCGGTTCCGGTTAACTTGGGGATATATTCGCTCCCCTGGCGATAACGCCTCCGAGTTGGATGCTCTTCAACGGCATGGTTCCGATCTGTAATTGTTGTGTCTCAGTATATACGAACGCCGGACCTAATTGCAACCTTCTGTATCGATCCGGAATTCATGGCATAACTTAACATGTCCTGTTATGATAGACTTTGTCTCCAAGATTGCGCTTTATTGTGATCCTCATTTTATGTATAAAAGTAGAAGGAGTTCTTTATGAAAAAATTACTTTGGATCGGATGTCTATCCTATTTCCTGATTGGACTTGCCCACGTTGTGCTCGGTTCCATTCTGCCGGTTGCACTTGAACATTATGGCAAAGATTATAGCCAAGGCGGAACGCTGATCTTCGCTCAATTTGCCGGATTCCTGGGTGGTGTATTGTTATCTCCATGGCTGAACAGACGCTTTGGTAAACGGGGAGGCCTGTTAATCGCCACAGCACTGCTCTGTATCGCAGAATTATCCTATATGCTGCTGCCACCGTGGGGCTGGATGTACGTCATCGCACCCGCAGCCGGCTTTGGATTCGGAATGGTTGAAGCTGTCATTGGTACCATTATCATTGCTGCAATCAAAGACAATACAGCCGTTGCCATGAGTCGACTTGAAGTGTTATTCGGGATCGGGGCGATGGTCATGCCGCTCATTGCCAGCGGTCTGATTGCTGCCGGATACTGGCGCCTTTCCTTTCTCGTTGTTGCGATCTGCGCAGCGCTGACCTTTGTTTTCTGGGCGAAAGGATCATTCGGTGAACTCGATGAGGTTCTAGAGAGACGTAGTTCTAATAACGGTTCAATACATGCCCACACTGCCGGGGCATCAGGTGAGATGCATCCCGTAGCTGTCAGCACACCCGGTCCAACCTATCGTGGCCGTAACATGACTCTTCTGGTATTATTCGTGCTTTTCTTCTTCCTTTATGTTGGTACGGAGATGAGTCTTGCGAACTTCATGCCAGCGATTCTGATTGAGAAAATGAACATGAAGGAAGCCGGAGCAGCGCTTAGTGTCACCTGTTTCTGGATTGCCATGTCTGTGGGACGACTCTTCGCCGGGTATATCGCAGAGAAATTCCAATACCGCGTCTATGTCCTGTACAGTTGTCTCGCATCTGTTCTCTTGTTAATGGTATTTCCATTTACAAACCAAATCTGGTCTGCATTTCTCATCATCTTACTGCTTGGACTTGCGATGTCAGGCATCTTCTCCATTGCCCTTGTCTTCGCTAGTAAACTGCTGCCTGGAACAGAAGAATCCACACCAAGCATCTTGATTGCCTCAGGCGGGGTCGGCGGTGCTATTCTGCCTTTGACCACGGGATGGAGTCTTGATCATCTGGAGATTAATCAATCTGCATGGATGCTTGCCATATTTGCAGTTGGCCTGCTTATCATTAGCGTGATCACGCATCAATGGCAGAACAAACATATAGCGGATTCTGTGACATAACAGTTATGTGTTTATCCTTTCCTGAGGATTAGAAATACCTATTGTAGAGATTGAGATGTCCACCGCCATGACTTGGCAGTGGACATCTTTTTCTAGCGTTACTCTGTTCTAACGAACCTAGCACACGCTATCCCCCTCCATTTCTACATGTTTGAGATCTAACGAATCCTAGAGGCGTTATTTTAGGTAATTATCTCAAATTCAAGGTCTCGTTGCAGTTTCTTAGCATAATAACGCCGCTGAGATTCGTTAGATTTTTCATTCCCCTAAAAACTGGCCTAATAAGGTGTTCTCGATTCGTTAGCGCTGTAATTACGGTGGAAAGTGCCCCATCTTTGCCTCAGATCACCTTTCATTACAGGTGAGAATATGATCTATTCATTTGCACAAGATTGCCCAGGAAATACTTTGGGTCCAGCTGCATCACACACTCTTGTTAACAACAGGCATTACAGGCCCGTTATCCTTGATGAATTTACCGAATACATATCGCACGAGGGGCCCCAAAATGATCAATTGATATGGCAGCGCCAGGCTGAAGTTACGAGCGATTGTATGAAGGTACTTACGGAGTACGGATGCCCCATTTAATTGATCCGCCAGGTATGCTGAAACCATCCCATACAAGGACATGATCAGAACCATGCCAATCACCATGAAAAATGACATGGCGAGCACACTCAAAATCTTGTTGGACTTGTCAAAGGGCAAGGAAAAAGCAATCTTTCTCGCTACAGGTCCGACAATGAAGGACTCTACCACAAACGCGATGACAAAACATAATATGAATTGAAGCAGTATCTCAAGCGGGGACATCCTACCGAGTAACCCACTGTGCCATAAATTGAATGTCATCATGACGACAACCATTCCTGTACACATCATTAATCCGAAAATAATTTGTTCCTTCTTGCTTGTTGGCAATTCACTCATCCTCTCTGTTTACCTTCGTAATTATAGAGATGAGGAAACCCTCCACATAAGTGAACATTCTGTGAACATTCAGACGGGTACTCCAATGAAATTATATCTCCCGTGTGATGACTTGCCGGTTGGCGCGGTCCATACATCGCGAATACTAAATGAGATTTCTGAATCCATTGGTCTGGTTCTTCCCCGATACAGATCCATTTGTCTTGGCGCAAGAAATATAAGCAAGCTTTGATGAGCTGGAGCAAAAATTCAACTCAAAAAATGTGGGTTCTTTCCTACAACATAAATCTCCAGAGAAAAGACAGTTTGGATAAAGCTGTGATTGCCATTCGTTTGATAACAGAGCCTTTCTGATTCGTAGATTCTGCTGGATGCTCACCTTTATTCACACGCGTACTATGTGCACGTTTGATATCCATAGCCTCTGTTAGTTCGTTGGCGAATGCAGAACCAGAAATGACCACAGCAGATTCGGTATTTAGAAAGGCAGATCTGGGATCAAGATTATACGAACCAACCATGCTGAGGTAATCATCCATGACAAATGATTTGCCGTGTATGGAATAAGGGCCTTGGTATTCATAAATGGCCAGACTGGTATCAAGCAACCGTTTCTTAGAGCTTAAGTATCCCGCGAAAGCCAAAGGGTTAGGGGTCTGCTGGATTGAATTGGTTAGCATGACCCATTCTGCTTTTGGATTCATCGACAGATGTACTGCTTTCTTCATTTTCTTGGTAGGAATGGCATATGGCGTCTGAAGGTACACTTTCGACTTTGCTTGATTGGCGAAATGAACAAATGCTCTCCACATGGTCGGGTCTTTATACAGCCTTTTGATTGGATTGTGAATGAAAGCGACGTGGTCGGAATGAAGAGCTCCTTGAGCCCATTCCTTCGGCAACACTTTAACAAAAGGATCGCTCTGAGCCCGAGCTTTTTTATATAACTGAGCCAGCCGAGCAAGCTCTTTTACCCCCTTTGCATGATGCTGACGTTTTGCATGTTTTTCTGGTTTGGTGAATGGATGATTCCATAACCGATCTATATATTTTTTCATTTCAACAACCGTGCTGTTCGTATTATGGTTTGGATTGTAAACAAGGACATCCCGATCGAATACATAGTCTTTTTGGGGTTGCAATGCCATGTATTTATCACCAATATTTTGGCCGCCAATGATGCCATATGTGTTGTCGACAAGAAGGATCTTGTCATGCAGACGGTTATGCCATGTCCATGGCATAAATATGTGGAGTGGTTCATAATACCTTAACTCCACATTGGGGTGAGCTGCAATGGCATCTGGAATATCACGCAATTCTCCGCGCATGCTGTGAAAAATCCCGTCTAAAATGATTCGAACATGCACACCCCGATCAGCTGCATCGAATAAAGCAGCAAAAAAGAGTTGAGATGTTTTTCCCTTTTGGATGGAGTAATAAGCCACGTCGATGCTTGTTTTCGCCTCTCGAATGGTCTGGATTCTCACCTGACCGGATTGAAAGCCGTCCTCCAAGAGTAATACGCGATCTGTTGTACTTCCTTCTGTTACCGATTTTTGCATATCCGTATTTTCAATAGTAGTTGGAGACGGAACCAAAAATAAAAGGTAAGCTGTGAAAAAAACGTAGATACAATAGGACAGAATAATTGCGAATATGATTTTAAGGATCATTCAGTACGCCCCCATTTTTATGTAAAAAATAATTATTTGTATAGCAGTACTATCTCCTTTTGTATCTAAATTATGTTATTTAAATGAATCAAGCGACCCCGGTCAAGGTCAAACGATCAAAAGCTGATCGCTGAAATAGGGAAAGCAGCCCTTATGCGACGAGATATCAAACATCGGATTTGATCCAAGTTTTTGTTGGAAACCTTCCAGATCCTCAGCACTTAGGCTATGGCCCACTATCCGATGCTTTTGCACTAAGCCAGATCGCCTTATATTATTCGCCACGATAATTATTTACGTATCCCATCCAGTTCCTGACTGGACACGTTCCACCCGCTGGCCTATAATTACACCTAGTAATGCCCGTAACTTCATAGTTTCCCAGGGGAGTCGGAATTGGCCGGCTGAGAGTGTATCCCACGAAGATACTAACCCTTAGACCTGATCTGGATCATGCCAGCGTAGGAATCGGAGTATATTGAATAGGCCCAGCCATGTGCTGTACGCCACCTCTCTAACGCCTGCACGCGTCCCGGATTTCGGGGCGCTTTTTTTGATGTTATCAGAAAGATTAAGCTTCGAAGCTGACTTACTGATATTGCAAGAAAAAGTGCCGCCAAATCGGTCTGGCTTCTTTTTTTACATGGATAAGACATTTTTCTTAATTTCTTTTTGTATAAAAAAGGATGCCATCCGGATCATAGCTGGTATAAATCGAAGGATTTATGCACCATGCTTGGATATGAAGCCAAGGAGTACCCCGTGCCACTGGCCGGACAACTGAAGGAGAGAAATCAAGATGAGATGGCGGAAAATGATCGGCCTCCTGCTCTTGTGTGTGACACTGGTCACCGTCGCTGCATGCGGCAGCCAGGAGGCAGCACCCACAGGACAGAACGGCAGCAGCAACACTGAAAACACCAATGAAGGGGATAGCGCAGCACTGAAGGATGTCAAAGTCGTGCTCGACTGGACCCCAAATACAAACCACACTGGTCTGTATGCCGCCGTGGATCAAGGTTTCTACCAAGCGGAAGGCTTGAATGTTGAGATTGTGCAGCCGGGTGCTGGGGGCGCGGATACGATGGTTGCGTCGAACGAAGTGCCTTTTGGCGTAAGTTATCAGGAGAGTGTAACACAAGCCCGTACACAGGACGTTCCGCTTGTCTCCATTGCAGCCGTCATTCAGCATAATACGTCCGGTTTCGCCGCTCCGGCGGACCGAAACATTAAATCACCCAAAGATTTTGAAGGCAAATCCTATGGCGGCTGGGGTTCCCCTGTGGAAGAAGCAGTCATGCAATCCATCATGGAAGGCGAAGGCGCCGATGTGTCCAAAGTGAAAAATATTAATATGGGCGATGCCGACTTTTTTACCGCAGTGAAACGGGACATTGATTTTGCCTGGATTTTCTACGCCTGGACCGGAATTGAAGCCGAGCTGCGCGGAGAACCCATCGACATGCTGTATGTGAAGGATTATTCCGACGCGCTGGACTATTACACCCCTGTACTCGTTACGAACGAACAGACCATTCAGAACGACCCCGAGCTGGTTAAGGCGTTTATGAAGGCCACTTCCGAGGGGTACCAATACGCTATTGATCATCCCGAAGAAGCTGCGGACATTCTGATCAAGGCTGTACCGGATCTGGATAAGGACCTTGTCCTGGCAAGCCAAAAATGGCTCAGCCCTAAGTACAAGGACGATGCTCCGCGCTGGGGTGAGCAGAAACAGGAAGTATGGCAAAATTACACGGACTGGATGTTCGACAAAAAACTGCTCGATGAGCAGATTGATGTATCCAAGGCGTATACGAACGAATTTTTACCTCAATAAAATACAACTAACCCGAAAGGAGCCGTGATCTCTCATGGCAAGCACACTGCTTAGCATTCAGGTCATTCCCAAAACGCCAAATGGTGAAAATTCATACCCTTACGTGGATCGTGCCATTGAAGTTATTCAGCAATCCGGTTTGAAATACCAGGTCAACCCGCTCGACACCACGATGGAGGGAGAACTGGAGGAACTGCTCGAAGTTGTCCGCAAAATGCACGAGGTGCTCGTGGAGGCTGGCAGTCCAAGCATCATCTCCCAGATCAAAATTGCCCATAGCCCGAACGGCTTCAGCATGGATACCCTGACGGAGAAGTATCGCTAATGCATACCTATTTCAAAAGTGTATGGCCGCCCATTGTGGCGGTTATTCTCTTTATAGCGATATGGCAGGGCGCGGTGTCCCTGTTTCACATTGAAAAATGGATGCTGCCGGCACCTTCCGACATCGCGCATGAAGCGGCATCCCAGGCAGAACGGCTCGGCATGCATGCATGGGCGACCATTCAGCTCACGTTGATCGGCTTCGCGGCGGGCACACTGGTAGGACTGCTGATTGCGATGGTGCTGCATCTGATTCCATTCCTGAAATCAGCCCTCTATCCATTACTTATCCTTAGTCAAAATATACCTACCATCGCGCTCGCTCCGCTCTTGCTGATCTGGTTCGGATTCGGGCTGCTGCCCAAGCTGATTACCATTATCCTGGTCTGCTTCTTCCCCGTTGCTGTTGCTGCCATGGATGGTCTAACCCGAACCGATGCCGCAATGATGAATTATATGCGCATGGCGGGAGCAAGACGCGGACAGATCTTCTGGAAGCTGGAGCTGCCGCACGCATTGCCCTCGATCTTCTCCGGTGTCAAAATTGCCGCCACATACAGCGTGATGGGCGCCATCATTGCAGAATGGATCGGAGCGGATAAAGGGATCGGCTATTATATGATGCTTCAAAAGTCCGCCTACCGGACAGACCGTCTATTCGTTGCGATCATGATTATTGTAGCGCTTAGCCTGCTGCTCTTCCTTTTCATTGCCCTGCTGGAGAAGCTGCTCGTTCGCTGGCGACCACAGAAGCGTTGAATCGCATCATAAGCAATATACAAGGTTAGGAGGTGAATGCGAGATGACACTCAAACATAACGAACAGGCGCAAACAGTGCCAAGCGGAAGTACCACAATTAAGGGGTCAAATGAAGGATCACTCACTCCCGCTCCCGCTGCTATGTCCGTTTCCGGGACTAGGAATCTGCCTGCGCTGGAAGTACAGGACGTTCATGCTTCATTTCGGGAACGCAGGAGCAAGCTCCCGGTCCTGAACGGATTGTCCCTGACTGTGGAGCAGGGCGAATTCGCAGCCATCGTTGGTCCTTCCGGCTGCGGCAAGAGCACGTTGTTTCACATCATTGGAGGCTTGCTAAAACCGCAAGCAGGCCAGGTCCTGATGAACGGACAGAACGTTACCGGACAGCGGGGTAAAATCAGCTATATGCCACAGCAGCCTGCTCTCTTCCCATGGCGCACCATTGAAGAAAATGTGCTGCTTGCAGGTGAAGTATCGGCAAGTGCTCCGCCCAAGGCAGAAGCACTCGCGGAAGCACGGAAGTGGTTGGCCAGTGTTGGTCTCGCCGGATTCGAACAGGCCTATCCGCATATGCTATCGGGCGGCATGCAGCAGCGTGCTGCATTTCTTCGTGCCCTGCTCAGCCCACAGGAACTGATGCTGCTCGATGAGCCCTTCAGTGCGCTCGATGCATTGACGCGCAGCGATATGCAGCGCTGGCTGCTTGATATCTGGGAACAGAACCGCCGCTCGGTGCTGTTCATAACCCATAATATCGAAGAGGCACTGCTGCTTGCCGATCGAATCTATGTGTTATCCAATCGACCTGCTGCAGTGCTGCAGGAGGTAGATGTTCCTTTTGACCGTCCAAGACGTGAAGAAATTACGGAAGAACCTGCTTTCCTTGAACGCAAACGACAGATTTCCGAGTGGATGAGAGAAGAACAAAAGAAAGCCCGACTATCTCCATAGTACGGGTTTTTGGTTGTATTTACCTAAAGTGGTGATCCAGTTCAGCATCCTTTGCGTATCACTATTCGAAAGACCAAAGACTACAGGGGGGCACCTCCATGCATACTCAAGTTTTTGCACCATTAATCGATGCTCATATTCATCTCGATCAATACACACCAGAAGAGCGACGTGAGATGCTGCAATCCTTTTCGAACAAACAGGTTGAAGCACTCATCGCAGTTTCCATGAACATGGCTTCGGCCCAGGCCAATCTGGAGCTGGCGAGACAGAATCCCCGAACCGTGTATCCGGCCTTCGGCTTCCACCCGGAACAGTCCTTGCCTGCCGCGGCAGACCAAGACCTCTTCTTTGATTGGATTGAAAAGCACATCGGACAAGCTGCGGCCATTGGGGAGGTGGGATTGCCTTACTACAATCGCCAGGAAGCTGAACAGGAGGGGCAAGATTTTGACCAGAGCGGGTATATCGAGCTGCTTGAACGGTTTATCCAGCTTGCGAAGCGGCATAACAAACCCATCGTGCTTCATGCCGTATATGAAGATGCCGACATCGTTTGTGACATGCTGGAACGATATCAGTTCAGACATGCCCATTTTCACTGGTTCAAGGGCTCCCCCAAAACTGTTCAGCGGATGGCTGATAACGGGTACTTCATCTCATTCACACCTGATATTCAATACGAAGAGGAAATCCGTGATCTGGCAAGGCGATACCCTGCCGAACAGGTCATGGCGGAAACCGATGGTCCCTGGCCTTTTGAGGGACCGTTTCAGGGGCGCATGACACATCCCGCCATGACGAGACAGGTCATTCAGGCCTGGAGCGAGATTACCGGCATGGGAAGCGAGCAGGCGGCACGACTCTTTTACCAGAACACCAAGCGCTTTTACCGTTTGCCCTAATTCAGGGTGCAGATGACGACAACAAAAAGGTCAGCCGGACTCCCCGGCTGACCTTCTTCTATACAACTACTTTAGCGCTTCATAAATCCTCTGCCTTCGAGGTAAGGCTTCATCTGAAGACGTGCCGGCTCCGTAAGGCGTTTCGCCATCAACTCGGACCACGGTGTTGTACGTTCACCGTTCGTGCGAGCTTTCATGTATGCTATCGTTGTTTCGTCGTAGCTTTCCACGCCCTGGAGCGTCTTCTCGGCATCATAGCGATTGCGGTGAAGTACCGCATTCAGTGGCAGACGTGGGCGAATTCCGGTTTCCTGATCGGCTACACCGATACACATACCGAATACAGGGTAAACCCCTTCCGGCAATCCCAGTAATTCAGTCACTTCCTCAATCCGGTTACGCAGCCCGCCAATATATACAATCCCGAAACCAAGCGACTCAGCCGCCAGAGCGGCATTCTGGGAGGCCAGGGCCACATCGATGGTTGCAACCATGAAGTTCTCTGTGGAATCGGCATAGGATTCCTTCTCTGGCAGGTGGCGTCTTGCCGCATCACTCAATCGGTACAGATCCGCACACCATACGAGAAAAACAGGACATTCTTCCACATAGACTTGGTTACCTGCCAATGCAGCGAGTTTCGATTTTAGTTTCGAATCCGTCACGGCAACGACGCTATATGCCTGTACGCTACTGGATGAGGAAGCCATCTGCCCGGCAGCTACAATTGCCGCCAGCTGTTCCTCACTTACCGGGTCCGGCTTGAATTTCCGCACCGAGCGGTGTTTCATCATCAATTCAATCGTTTCATTCATGTCTATTCACTCCCAGTCCTCGTAGTACGAATTCAATCGTCTGTTCAGCCAGCTGATCTGTATCCATATCCTCATAGTTAAACGTAAACCGTGAGTTTTTGGCACGTTTGTGTGCCAGAGCCACACCCATGACCTGAAGCATTGCATAAGATACGGAATCGATCTGGAATATCCCTTGGTCCTTGCCTTCTTGCAACAAGTCCTTCACTTTGGTCCACACAGGGTCCAGGAAGCGAAATACGGTAGCCGTGCGATGGGTATTCAGCGTTATTTCAAGCTGTACAATATCGCTCATCTCCCAGTCATTCATCGTGAACTTTACGACTTCACCTACAATTTTGGTGATACCCTCAACAGGGGACATGGACTCCGCAGCCAAATCATTCAGCATGTGACCAGGAAAGAAGTGCTCGAATATGGCTTCAAACACCTTTTCTTTTCCGCCAAAATGATACGAGACCAGTGACACATTGGCACCTGCCTCATCACAGATTTGACGAACACTTGTCCCGTCATACCCCTGCTGTGCAAAAAGTTTCTTGGCTGCAAGCAAAATCCTCGTTTTGATGTCCAATTCCGGTTCCGTCATTCCGTCCGCTCCTCTTATCCGTTCTTTTCTATGCTCCAGCTTCCCGGGCTGCAGCCAGGCTGCTCCATCTATTTATTATGAAAGTTTGTATATCAAAGCGCAAGGCAAGATCAATGCCATGTAAAGAGCAGCAATCGTACTCGTGACGAACAGCAGGCACCCCGGGTGAAGTCCACCGGGGTGCCTGCTCCAATGCTATAGAGTCATGTACGTCTGTAATATTAGCCGTTCACTTGAGCCGGGCTTGGTGCGCCTGCTGGCATGCGCTGTTTTTTGAGCAGGGTCACAACCAGGGAGAGTGCAACCGCGATGGCTAGGACAATGGCAACAGAGCCTGCTGCCGACTGAACTCCAGGTCCACCAAGTTGAACGCTCAGAATACCCTGAACCGCGTAAGTTGCAGGCAAATACTGTCCAATTCCGCTGTAGAAGCTGTTAAGCAGTTCACGCGGCACCATAGCACCGGAAGATACCAGCTGCAGGGACAGTGAGATGATGTTGAACAGGCTTCCTGCAGGTCCGAAACAGATCAGGAAGAACTGGGAGAAGAACATGAACGTGCAAAGGAACAGAGCCTGGAACAACCAGAAAGCAACGAATCCTTGGGCAATCTGTCCCCCCAGCGCAACAATCAACGATGAGCCGAGAAGCGATACCACCAGAGCGGATCCAATGTTAATCACAATTCTTGCACCGAACAGCGTCAGGCGGGAGTGCGCAGCTGACAGCATCCCCATTGCTGTCTGCAGATTCATACCCATGATCATGGCGCCGACATAAGAAGCCAGTACCATCATCATCGGTACCATCTGATTATTCATTCCATTCACGGGGTTAATCGAAGTTGTTGTTCCTTCGACCCGGGAAGCCAGGTTGGCAGCAGCAGCTGCAGCCTGATCCGCAGGTGCTCCTGTAGCCGTCAGCAGGGTCTGTACACCTTGAGCTGTTGCTTGCTTGTTAATCGTGTTTGTTACACTTTGTGATACACCTTGCATCATGCTTTTGATCGTAACCGGGTTAGCCTCGTTAATCGTGTACTTAATTTCGGCGGTGGAACCCGCGGTCTGAAGCAGCTCGTTAAAGCCTGCCGGAATATTCAGCACCATATGCACTTCGTGATGATTCAATTGATCCAATGCTTCAGCAGAACTGAGATCGGATACCGTGTGGAAAGGCAGTGTCTTAGCCATACTATCCGCTATCCCTTGGGACATTTCTCCGTCTTCATTCACAATCGCAACCGTCAATTCATTCGTGCGGTCGTTCACGCCGGAGTATGCAGTCATCCAGATGACACTAAAGATCACTTGGAACATAAGTGCCGTAACGATCCCTACAATCACTGGCGGTTTTTTCAATAAAATGCGTAATGCCTGTAACATGAATAAGGTCCCCCATTACAAAATAGTTCTAATTTGATTTAAACGATCGTTTGAATCAAACAATTGTTTAAATTTTAATGGCATATGTCACTATTGTCAACTAATTTCTGAAATGTTCAGAAAACATAATTTACATTTCACAAATAGTGCTGTCCATTTTCATAAGAAGACAAGAAAAAGCACGGCTCGCCGCAGCAAACCGCGCTTCATCTCTCTTACATGTGACGTCAAGGATATTCCATTCACAGCCTATTTGTGATTACGTTCCAACTTCAACCGTTGCAGACGCAGCGAGTTCAGCACGACCGATACCGAACTGAATGCCATGGCCGCTCCAGCGAGCCAAGGAGCCAGGAAACCCACTGCCGCGATAGGGATACCGATCACGTTATAGCCAAGCGCCCAGAACAGATTCTGCTTAATATTGCCCATGGTGCGCCGACTCACTTCGATCGCATCCGCAATACTGTTAAGATCGCCACGCATCAGCGTAATATCCGCCGCTTCCATCGCTACATCTGTCCCTGTTCCGATCGCCATGCCGATATCTGCTGTAGCCAGAGCAGGAGCATCATTGATCCCATCGCCGACCATAGCCACTTTGAGCCCGCGATCCTGCAGCTTCTTCACTTCAGCAGCTTTGCCCTCAGGCAGGACCTCTGCCAGGACATTATGGATACCCGCTTGCTCCGCTACAGCACGAGCAGTACGCTCATTATCCCCCGTAATCATGATGACATCTATCCCCATGGCCTGAAGACGCTGAATGGCTTCTTGTGATGTATCCTTGATTGTATCTGCGACAGCCACTATACCTGCCCAGCGGCCATCTACCGCAACCAACATCGCCGTGCGACCGCGTTCCTCCAAATCGTTCATCTGTTGAACGGTCGCCTCCGGAACCTCCACATGAGCATCTGCAAGCAGCCGCCGTGTTCCAACCAGAACTTCCTGACCCTCGACTCTGGCCCGAACGCCATACCCCGGCACGTTCTCGAACTGCTCCGATTGGGTTAAGGTGTGTCCTTTGGCTCGAATTCCTGCTACAATGGCTTCCGCCAGCGGGTGCTCAGAACTCTGCTCTGCTGCTCCAACCCGTTTCAGCAGCTCCGCTTCTGCCCAATCAGATGCTGTGATTATATCTGTCAGTACCGGTTTGCCTTGAGTGACCGTGCCTGTTTTGTCCAGTACAACCGTCTGAATCTGCTGTGCCGATTCCAGATGTTCGCCGCCTTTGAAAAGGATGCCATACTCAGCTGCACGCCCTGACCCGGCCATGACTGAGGTTGGTGTCGCCAGCCCGAGTGCACATGGACAGGCTATGACAAGTACAGCAATCGCTTTTTCAAGCGATCCGGCGAAATCACCGGGACTTGCGAACAGATACCAGATCAGGAATGTCAATACAGCAATCCCGACCACAATCGGGACAAAGATTCCCGAAATGACATCCGCAATTCGCTGAATGGGCGCTTTAGAACCCTGCGCCTGTTCAACCACTTTAATGATTTGAGATAACGCCGTATCTGAACCGACTCGGGTCGCGCGCAGTCTCAGTGCACCATTTTTGTTCAGCGTAGCGCCCGTTACGGCGTCACCAGGCTTTTTATCGACAGGCAAACTCTCGCCGCTCAGCATGGATTCATCTACTGAGGACTGCCCTTCTTCCACGATACCATCCACGGGAATGCTATCCCCTGGTCTTACCAGAACAAGGTCACCTACCGCCACATATGCTGCAGGAACAACCACTTCCTGCCCGTCCCGGATTACCCGGGCTTCACGAGGAGCCAGTTCGATCAGGCTTTTAATTGCCTGCGACGAGCGGCCTTTTGCTACGGCTTCCAACCATTTGCCAAGCAAGATTAATGTAATCAGAATGGCACTGGTTTCATAATAGAGTTCTATTGAAGGCGTGGTGGCCGTTGTACTCGCCCCCATCCCACCATGATCCATTGTCGTTGGGGTTACAAATCCACTTGTGAGGGTCAGGTAAAGACTATAGAAGAATGCCGCACTTGTACCCAAAGCGACCAGGACGTCCATATTGGCACTGCCATTCCGCAAGGCCTTATAAGCCCCCACATAAAATTGCCATCCAATCACGAATTGTACCGGAGCTGCCAGTACCAGTTGGAACCACGGATTCATAAACAGCTCAGGCACCCATATCCAAGAAGTGAACGAGAAATGACCTACCATCGCCCATAGCAGAGGTATTGATAATAGAGCGGATATCATCCACTTCCATTTCTTGCGCTGCAGCTCACGCTCACGGACAGATGAGGTTTCTTCCTGTGTCTGCTGCAACTCAGCACCGTAGCCAAGCTGTTTGATTTTGGCCGTGATATCGGAAGGTTTCAATGCTCCGGCTGCATATTCAACATGCCCTGTCTCCAGCGCCAGGTTAACATTCGCACGCGATACGCCTGGCAATCGGGAGAGCCCCTTTTCAATTCGGGCAGAGCATGCGGCGCACGTCATCCCCGTAATGTCCAGATCAACAGACTCCGTCACTGTACCGTAGCCAAGCGCCTCCACCTTATCCCGCAATGCGCCTAGACTAACAGCTTTCGGATCGTAGGTCACGCTTGCTTGCTCTATGGCAAGATTGACACTGGCCTGCTGAACACCTTCCATACGTGATAATCCCTTTTCGATCCGTGTGGAACAGGCCGCACAGGTCATGCCCGTAATCTGCAGCGTTGTCTGCAAACCATCCGGCTGCGATCCGGCTCCTGGTGTATTATCCGTTGATGATGATTTATCCATGATGTCAGTCTCCTTTCATTTTGAATCGTTATCTCATAGTACCCCTAGGGGGTATAAAACAGACAAAAAATCAGGCTTAAACGATGCACCCTCTTGTGATCAACGCCTGTCGGCACTTTGGACTGAGCCATAAATCGAGAGAACACCATTTAAGCCAACTTCTTAGACTACATCGTATCCTTGATCTTCAATGGCAGCCTTGATCTGCTCCACATTGACTTGCTGTTCATCATATTCCACTGCAACGGTTCCCGCTGCCAGATCCACTTGTCCTTTGGCACCCGCACTTTTCACAGCTTCTTCGACTGATTTCACGCAGTGGTTGCACGACATTCCAGTAACATTCAGTGTAACGTTAGACATAATTCATTTCCTCCTTGGCATATATAAATGATTACTTCATTCTGCATATCATTACTTCATCAATTTCCTTACCGTAACCAACAGCTCATCTACAACCTCGTGTTCCCCCGCTTGGATCCGTTCAACGATACAACTCTTCATGTGACCTTCAAGCAGCAGCTTGCCCACTGAATTGAGCGCAGACTGCGCAGCCGCAATCTGGGTAAGCACATCGTCACAATACGTGTCCTTCTCGATCAGTCCCTTGATCCCGCGGATCTGTCCTTCTACCCGGTTCAAACGGGATATCAAGTTACCCTTCATCTCCTGCGAGTGATGGCTCTTGCGCACATGCTTCCCGTCACTGCCTTCAGAATGACATGCAGCCGCTTGTTGATCGGGCGGTACAGCCGCTTCCGGCTGGTTTGTTACTGATGGTTCCAAGGGTTCCTTGGGATGGCTCTGATGATCCATCATGAACACCCCTTTTCTTCGTTCTTTTCACAGTGTAACATACCCCATGGGGGTATTCAAGCGTTAAATATAAATTTATTTATTCGCCAAAAGTCCTCTTGTAATCCCGTATTATTTTAAAATGTGCAAGAAACTGCTACAGTATGTACTCCATCCTGCTGCTTCGGACAGACAGACCCATTTGTTCATAGAAGGCCTGTGCTCCCGTATTAAATGTAGATACCGTCAATTCAACACTGTCTGCCTGGAGCTCCCTGCCCATTTCAATCAGCGCGTGCATCAACTTCTTCCCTGTCCCCTGACCCCGCTGACCGCTTCCAACAACTAATTC
Organism: Paenibacillus sp. MABNR03; assembly: GCF_050455445.1. Lineage (NCBI taxonomy): Bacteria > Bacillati > Bacillota > Bacilli > Caryophanales > Paenibacillaceae > Paenibacillus > Paenibacillus sp. MABNR03. The sequence continues at coordinate 88,597 of NZ_JBCIYR010000006.1, read as the reverse complement.
ATTGATATACAGTATTTTGCGATCACACAGCAGATCCACATTTTGTATCAAACTTAATTGTGCACTTCCGTAACCAAGAATTCTACCTGTGCTTGATGACTCAGCAACAAATAGATATCGCATGTCCGTATCCAGTAATTCTACAAACTCCTGCTTCTCCATCCTGGATTGCAATGCTCTATACACATCGGGCCGAGCTTCAACATGCATCTGATGCAATTCATTCATTAGCAGCGATACGCCCGGATAGTCTCGAGCCTCTGCCTTTCTGATATGGATACGATCCACTCTCATCACACCTTCCTTGCTTGAATTTACATTATTATATAACAAAATAAAGCAGATACCTCAGGCGGTATCTGCTTTGGTTAGAAACGACTCTTTCGTTTCGTCTTATTCTTTGGAGGACTTCCCCTCATCAAATGCAACCGGTGATGGCTTCGCAGCCCAATCATCCGCTTCGGGCTCGATATCTACGCCGTTCATGATTTTCTTTTTCTCCATCAAGGAATCCCCGTCTTCGTCCAGCTTGTTGCGAATTTCCGCCTCATCTTGAGGTTGATTATTCTGTGTCATTCTAGAGTCCTCCTTTATATTTCATCATCATAATGATGTTCCTTTATATAACTTACCCAATTTTTTCATTCCCATTCGCCATATGTGCTATTCGAAGTCCACCTGTTTGTCCAATATGACTTCTTCTATCTTATGTTCCAACTCCGGGATTGAAGGGATCAGTGAGAATTGAATATTTTCCAGAGAGGAAGGCAGGGCGGGAACCACGCGAAAACTCATTTGTGTGTCGCCACCCCCTCCACGACTGCTATGTCTCATCGTCATATAACCCTGCCCACTAATAATCTCTAGCGCCAGATGTGGTACCACATGTACACGCTCAGCTTCCTTCCCTTTATATTGAATCTCCAGATGAACTATGCTCTCTGTCTCATATTGCATGGAATGGGTTATGAGGTACTCGCATGAATCGATTACTGCTTTCTTCATAATTGACACCACACCGATCAATGGCAGTTCTTCGCGCGGGAAGAACTGCATCTGCGGCATGGGTTGAACATTACGAATAACATAACGGATGTCTTCTTCCTTCATATCCAGTGATGTTACCCATTCATCTATAATCTCTTGAGGCGGATGGTATTGAACCGCTCCCGTAATATTTTTCCGTGCAGCGACCAGTCTAAGCAGTTGTTCATCAATCTGCCGCACCTCATCATTATATTCAAAAGGAATTGCACGAAATTCACTCCACCCCATATTCCATTCGCCTCCTGTTTAATGAAATTCTATTATGTATCCGGTATAAGTCTGCGTCCAAGTTCGTGACCCAACATAACAATGGGCAGAACTACAAGTCCCACTGGTATGCTTACCAATACCTCCCCCCAAGTTACAATTCCCTCGTTCAGAAATCGGTAAAACAGATACATGCCGTACGGCAACGTGATACATACTGCGCTGACTACCCCCGGGGTGTACATTTTCAGGTACAAGCTTTGCCCGATATGTGTAAATACATGCAGCAAAAAGAGTGTATTAAAAGCCAAAAACATAAAATAATGTCCATACTCTGCAGCTATATACACAAAGGGTATGAAGACGACAAATTCCAGCAGTACAGCCACACCGAACTGGCTGCTGTTGATCCGCAGCATGGATTCCAGACGTTTGGAGACCCTTGGCGAGACACGCTGGAGAACTTTTGTTTTATTCTTCCGAATCCAGGGACCTACCCAAATGATTTCTTCGAGATCATGAAGCAGAAAAGTGACAAGAAATAACCAGATGAGTGTTGTAAGCGACATGGGTTAATAAAACACCTCCTCGTTAGATCATGTTAAATTCTGTATGCTCATAAACTAATTCGCTACTCCACACCTTCTCCCCCTTCTTGGCATGGAATTATAATTCATTCACTTAATAATAAAAAAGTGGCGAGCCTCCCGCCCAGCTGGAAAGCTGGATCGAGGAGGTTCACCACTAGCTTTTATATTTTTGCGACTTTGCTGCCCTTTACCTTTAGATTTACGAGCAGAATGCTGGCTATAATCATGACTAAACCTGCGATCAGATTGACCGTCACCGATTCCCCAAGGAACAGTACACTGCATAACAGAGCAATCAGCGGAATCAGAAATGTGAAGGATCCCACCTTGCTGGCTTCACCGGAGCTGACCAGTTTGAAGAACGCGAGCCATCCCATTGCAATGACAAACACTGAAATGAACAGCATATCCAGTATAAAAGGAAGTACCCACTGCACTTCAGCCCAGCTCTCTGTGGCTGTACCCGTTAACGTCAGGACAACCCCGCCAAGCAGAATCGGAATCGCCGTCATCCAGATCCCGTCCACCTTCGTTGATGTTCTCTTCATATATACGGTCCCAATCGCCCAGCTGATCGCACTAAACAGTCCAAGCATAACCCCTTCGGGGGATACTTTGCCTGTCATGCCGCCGATGCTGATCGTCGCCACACCGGCAAACCCGAGAACCAGTCCGGCGATTTTCAATCCATACATCGACTCGCCCAGCCACAGCCAGGCCCCGATCCCGAGCAGCACAGGCTGAAGGAACACAATGGAGGAAAATAAACCTGCGGGCACTTCCGTCAGACCAACGGTCTGAAAGCCGTAGAAGAAAATAATGTTCAGCACCGCAGAGATAGCATAGATATGCCAGGTTTCCCGGAGCCGCAGCGTTTTGTACCGTGGAAAAGCATAGATACCAAGCAACAGTCCGCCAATTAACAGTCGCATGCCTGCAAACAAAAGCGGTGGTGTGAAATTTAACGCATATTTGGTCAGGGGCCAGTTTACTCCCCACATAAGTACCAGAAAAGCCAGGACCCAGCCTGCTTTTGCACGTGATAAAGCCATAAGTCAATCTCTCCTATCCGTTGATCGTTTCCGTGTCTCCATGATACAATAGTCACCGAAATAATTGAAATGCATGTTAATCATAAGGAGCATACCATATTAGTTATGACCAATTCACAATTACAGTTGTTCGTGAAAGTTGCCGAAACCGGAAGTTTCACCCGTGCAGGACAGGAACTGAATATGACGCAGCCTGCGGTCAGCCGGGCCATCTCTTCTCTTGAAAATGAATTGGACGTCACCCTGATCATACGGGATCGGCGGAACGGAATTTTACTTACCGATGTGGGGCAGCGAATATTGGTCATCTTCCGTCGGATCTTGCAGCAATACGATAAAGTTCAACAGGTTGTTGCGGCTGAAAAAGGACTTGAGATTGGTACCATTCGCATTGGTTCTTTTCCCATGTCATCTGCCCATCTGCTGCCCAAAATTATCCGCTCCATCCGTGACCGCTATCCGCACATTGAGTTTGAGCTGCATGAGGGAAATATTCATGAGATTCAGGAGTGGCTTAATTCACGCTCTATTGATGTTGCTCTCATTATTGTGACAGATAAGGAACCATTGGATAGGGCTTATGAGACGCTGCCGCTGTATAATGAAGAGATGCTGGCTGTGTTTCGGGAGGATGAGCCATTTGCGGATCAGGAGATCCTGCCGGTGAAGAGGCTGAACCAACATCCGATGATTATATGCAATGGCGGATACGAAGTGCCCATTGTGGATTTGTTCAGACGGGCGGAAGCGGAGCTCAAATTCGGGTTTATTGTGCATAACGTCAACACTTGCCTTAGCATGATTGAACAGGGACTGGGTACCGCTTTGCTGCCTGCCATTTCTCTTTCCTGGCTGCCTCCTGGTGTAAAAGCAGTCCCTACCGAACCGAAGGCTTATCGCAATATTGAGATTGCTGTCCCATCCCTGGTGGAAGCTTCCCCGGCATCCCGTTTGTTTATCGAGACGGCGCAGCACTTGTTCGGGAAGTAACTCGCGATATAAAAAAGACGTTCACTACGTCATACAACATGACCAAGTGAACGTCCCTTTTTCAAACCAACCATTTCAGATGGAGCTTTACTTTACCTTACGTTGCACCCCGATGAGCGATGCCTACGCCTGATCTTGGCGTGCGAGCGCAGCAAGCGCACGTAGAGCCGCATTCATCTCGTGTTCAACTGCATGTGCTACTGCATCCGTATGCGGATCATACTCGGCCGCCAGATCGCTGTCCGCGAAACCATCGATCGCCACAATCGCTCCGGAACGTGCACCGCGCAATGTGCTGACAATGTAGAGTGCCGCAATTTCCATCTCGGCTGCAAGCGCACCAGCCTGTTTATACTTGCGGTGAGGAATCTCCTCCACCCCTGTGAAGAACGCATCCAGTGTCACTGTGATGCCTACGCCGACTTTGCCTGCAGCAGTTGCCGCGTCGGCATTCCCTTTCTCCTGTGCAGCTTCAATCAATGCCTGTGTAACTCCGATATCAGCAACCGCAGGGAAACCATCCGGCACCAGTTGACGGGTCAATCCGTCCGAGCGGACCGCTGCCGTACTGACAATCAAACTGCCTGCCGGGTAATCCGCAGTATACGAACCTGCTGTTCCGACACGAATCAGGGTAGTCACCCCAGCACGAATCAATTCTTCGAAGCAGACAGCTGCCCCCGGTGAACCAACGCCATGGCTGACAACAGCCATCTCCACACCTTCATACAGCCCCACGAATGTGCGATACTCCCGGCTGAACGCCAGTTCTCTTGCCTGCTCCAGCTTACGGGAAATCTTCTCGGCACGAGCGGGATCACCACAGACAATGGCATAAGCAGGCATGTCCTCCGAATGAATCTGTAAAATGGGCATCAACATGTTAATCAAACTCCTTCTTCGTCCATTCGTCTTCCGGAATCGGCAGATCTTCGCCCGAGAAGCGCTGCTCTTTGAACGGATCGGCAAAGTGGTGAAACCCGTTGCTCTCCCAGAATCCGTTACGATCTTCTGTCATGAATTCCAGACCGCGTATCCATTTGGCACTCTTCCAGAAATACAGCTGCGGCACCACCAGGCGCAGCGGGTAGCCATGCTTCGGTGTAAGCGGCTCGCCGTTATATTTAAAAGCAAGCAATACGTCGTCGTGCAGCAATTCTTCGAGTGGAACATTCGTCTCATAATCATGATCGGCATGGATCATGACATATTTGGCCTCCGGTTTGACGCCCAAAAGCTTGATGAAATCCGAAAAACGAATGCCTTCCCACGGTGTATCGAATTTCGACCAGCGGGTTACGCAGTGAATATCACTTACGGTATTTACCTGCGGCATGGCCTGAAGCTCGGCGAAGGAAAACACTTTCTCTTCCTCTACCTCGCCGAACACTTTCAGATCCCACGTGGACAAGTCGTATTCCGGAACTTCACCTTCATGCAAAATCGGGAATTTCTCGGTTAGCATCTGTCCCGGCGGCAGCCGATCTCCATGCTCAGCACCCGCTTTGGGTGCTGGAGTTTTGGTTTTTTTCAGACGTTCAGCCTTGTTATGCAATGTTAACCCTCCTTCTTTTTACATTAACGCGAGCTTCCGCCCGCTTTCAGTGCATCTTGCGCGTAGGTACGGTCTTTGAAAAAGAACATCGCAACCAGCGTCACAATATACGGCAGCATCAACGTAAAGTGCGTTGGCAGGGAGAAGCCCTGCAGACGAATGCTGAGTGCTTCCATGAAGCCGAACAGTACACTGGAGCCCATTACACCAAGCGGATTTGCTTGTCCGAGCATGGTAGCGACCAATGCGATAAAGCCGCGGCCTGCGGTCATACCCTCGGTGAACATTGTAACCTGACCTAGAGACAACTGAGCGCCAGCAAGGGCACACAGGATACCGCACATCAGAACTGCACCATACTGAATACCGCGCACCTTGATACCGATGCTCTGCGCCGCGATGGGATTCTCACCCACGGAACGCAGGCGGAAACCGGACACACTTTTGAACAGATAAAATTGTAATGCAATAACGAGTATGATTCCGAGATACACGAGCGGGCTATGCCCCGAGATTACATCGCCAACCCAAGGAATGTCCTTAATGAGGGGAATATCCCATTTTGGAAGTCCCACCATATCCTTGTCGTAGTATGCACCCTTCACATCAAAAATGGCCCGCAGTGCAAAGGTCGTTAATCCTGTCGCCAGGAAGTTCAGTGAGATCCCGACCACGATGGCGTTGGCCTTCAGATTAATACTGATAAAGGCAAACAGTGCCGAGAATAACATGACGATAATAATAGAGAACAAAACGGCCAGAAGTACGTTACCGAACAAATAGTTACCGACGATCGCGGAGAAGGCGCCGATCAGAACAAGTCCTTCAAGACCCACATTGAAAAGGCCGACACGGGAGCATAATGCTCCGCCGAGCGCTGCAAGCAGGATCGGAGTCATAATCCGCAAGGTAGAGCCAAACATGGCTGCATCAAACAGTTGCTGCATTGGACTTTTTCTCCTTTCTCCGCTTCAGGAATGAATACCCGATCTGGGCTGATACAAATAACGTCAGCACGGCCTGGATCACACTGCCCACTTCAAGTGGCACATCCGTATTCCGTTCCATGCCCATTGCGCCTGTCTGCAGAGCAGCAAGGAGGATCGCCGCTACAGCGGTACCGAGCGGGTGCGAGCGGGCAAGCAGTGTCGCCATGATACCGCTCCATGCATAACTTGCGGATGACAGTGATCCGTCCAGGAAACGATACTGCGTTCCCAGCACTTCGCCAGCACCCGCCAGACCCGCCAGTCCACCGCTGATCACCATGGACAGCATCATCATCCGAATTCGGCGTACCCCGCCGTAAGTCGCGAACGATGGATTGCTTCCGAGCATTCGAATCTCATAACCGGTTACGGTTTTGTGTGTGAACCAGTAGATCAGGATTGCAGCTACGATGGCAATGATAAATCCGGCATGAAGCCCCATGCCCTGAAAGAGCTTCGGCAGCCAGACAGCCTGATCAATCATCGGAGTCTGAGCCATTGCTGCGGATCCGGTACGATCTTTGAATGGGTAGGATACCATGTATCCGCCAAAATAAATGGCAATATAGTTGAGGAGCAATGTTGTAATCAACAGGTTCATGCCAAACCTGGCATCCAGCCAACCTGCAAACACCGACCAGATCCCTCCGGCCAGGATTCCCGCCACAATGGCTGCAATGCAGACAAACCAGCCCGGGCCTGGCAGATAGAGCGCCGTCAGCGCGGCACTGAGTCCCCCGAGAATCATCTGGCCTTCCGCCCCCATGTTGAAAAATCCAGCACGGAATGCAAGTGCTACGCCCAGTCCAGCAAGTATAATGGGTGTCGAACGAGCCAGTGTATTGGTGAAGAAGTAAAAGTTGCCGAAGGCCCCTTTCCACATCTCTGCGTACGTATCCAATACATTCCCGCCAACGACCAGAATGGCCACAGCTCCTGCAAGCAAACCAATCAATATGGCAAGCAGCGGCTGTACGAGACCGCGAAGTGTTTCTTTTACCCGATTCATATCCGCTCTTTCCCTCCTGCCATCAACAAGCTAATCTGTTCTTCTGTGGCTTCGTCCGCCTTCAGTTCCCCGGCGATCTCACCTTCATACATCACAATGATCCGATCGGATAATTGCAGAATCTCGGACAACTCGGAGGAAACGAGCAGCACGCCAGCACCTTCATTGCGCTTGCGAAGCAGCTCGGCATGGATTGTCTCCATTGCTCCGATATCCACACCCCGAGTAGGTTCCGCCGCAATCAAAAACGGTGCATCCTGTGCGAATTCACGCGCAGCAATCAGCTTCTGCAGATTACCTCCGGACAAGAACTGTGCCTTCGTCTCCGCTGAACCTGTCTTGATGCTAAATTGCTTGATCCAGCCCTCCACCATGGCTCGTGCGGCCTTGGCCTTGATGACACCCCTCGTCTGCAGCCGGTGATGATGTCCCATGAGTCCGTTCTCACGAACACTCGCATCCTTGGCCGCTCCCCACATATACCGATCCTCGGGAATGTGAGCAAGTCCATGCTCGCGAATGCGGCGGACAGGCCAATTCGTTGTATCCTGCCCTGAGAGCAGAACACGGCCGCTGTCTGCATTGCGCAGTCCGGCAATGACCTGGATCAGTTCGGACTGACCGTTACCTGAGATGCCCGCAATGCCAACGACCTCGCCTTTTCGAACTTCCATATGGATATCCTTAAGCGCAGACCGGTCCTTTGCTCCGGACAAGCTTACTCCGTCCACCTGAAGTACCGCTTCTGCAGGAACGGATGGCTGCTTGTTCAGTCGGACCAATTCACGGCCAACCATCAAGCGGGATAACTCCTCCACATTGGTGTCCTTCGCTTCCAATGTTCCCGTTACCTGACCATCTCGAAGAACGGTGATCCGGTCTGCTACGTCCATGACTTCCTGCAGCTTGTGCGTAATCAATACAAACGTCTTGCCCAGCTTGGCAAGGGATTTCATATTCGCCAGCAATTCTTTGACTTCCAGCGGTGTTAATACCGCTGAAGGCTCGTCCAATATGATGATATCTGCACCCTGATGCAGCACCTTGAGAATTTCCACACGCTGCTGCAAGCCGAGAGGACACTCGGATACTTTTTTCCACGGGTCAACCGGCATGCCATACTTCCTGCCCAGTTCGTTCACCTGAGCGGCTGCCTGTTTGCGGTCAAACACGCCCGCTGCCGCCGGCTCGCGGCCAATGACAATGTTTTCGGCCACCGTAAAGGAAGGAAACAGCATGAAATGCTGATGCACCATACCAATGCCGCTTGCCATGGCCTGAGACGGGGTGGCGAAGCTGACCTCGCGCCCACGGACTTTGATCGTACCTGACGTTGGCTGCTCCATTCCGTAGAGCATGCGCATCAGGGTCGTTTTACCCGCTCCATTCTCACCAACGAGAGCATGAATCTCTCCCTCACGCAAATTAAAACGGATGTCCCGATTGGCGGTGAAGCCGCCGTATTTCTTCGTAATCTGATCCATCTCCAACAGCATATCTCGCGTTCGCTCCTCTCGGTCGATATAAGTTCAACTAAAGATATTACACTGGCCACTACGATGACAGAACAACCTTCCGATCACTGTTATCCCCAGATTTTTTGATTCCTTTTTAAAAGGTAAAATCCGCAGATAAACGCGAGCGCACCGCTTCTTCAGGTTTTTTCTGTCCTCTCCGTTGTCGTGTAAACGGTTATTTGAACATATACAGGTTATTTAATAGCAGCAAAACCGGCTGCCTGATCGGGCAGCCGGCTGATCATTACAATTCCATGAAACAATCAATGCTATTGTTGCAATGGATCTTTCACAACGATTTTGCCGGATACGATATCGTCCTTGATTGCTTTCACCTTGTCGATAACCTCTTGTCCAACAAAATCACTCAGTGCGGACTCGCTATCACGTGTAACGAAAGTTAAACCAACACCATCTTCTTTCAGGCCGTAGTTTACAGCGCCTGCTTGGAAGTTTCCTTCCACGTAATCCTTCACGGTTTGATAAGCAACCGTATCTGTAGATTTCAATTGAGATAATACGATATGCTCCGGATCTTCAACCGTACGGTCCGTATCCTGGCCGGAAGTATAGAAGCCTTTTTCCTTCGCCGCTTCAAATACGCCCAGATCACCTACAGCAGATGCACCAGCGATGAAGTCAGCACCTTTGCCGAATTGAACCAAAGCCAGCTCTTTCGCCTTGGCTACGTCATTGAATCCACCAACGTAGTTTACGAGGAATTCTGCATCCGGATTAACGGATTCCAGTCCCGCTTTGAAACCTTCGGTATATTTCTTGATCAATGGAACGTCCATCGCTGCGATCATGCCGACTTTATCCGTTTTGGTGGACAGTCCGGCAGCCGCACCAAGCAGGTATGCTCCTTCATATTCACGGAAACCAACGCTGCGTACGTTCGGCAGATCAACCGTTGTATCCACGATGGCAAAGGACTTGTCCGGATTCTCGGCAGCAACCTTTTTCAGTGCATCCTCTGCCTGGAATGTTGCCGTAATAATCAGATCATAGTTCTCCGCAACCGCAGCACGCAGATTTTGCTCAAATGCTGCCGGGTCTGTGGATTCAATCGTTTTGGTATCTACCTTAAACTCTTCACCTGCTTTTTTGAAACCTTCATCCATTTGTACAAAGAACGGGTTTACCCCGATTTTTTCAGGAAGTACGAGTGCCATGCGCAGTGATTTTTCACTTTCGCCACCTTGGGCCGATTGTTCGTCTTTGGAAGCCGAAGTCCCACAAGCCGCCAACAAAACTGCCAACATGATGATCGATAAGACGAACGATAAGCCTCTTTTCATTTTGAAAATTCCCCTTTTCCACATTCTTTTTTTATATCCTAGCGGATACTGTCGATCCTTGTCAATAAATCTTTGAGCACAAAGACTCAAATTAAATATAATTGTTTATTTGCATGCCGAGACACTCTCGAAAGCGCTTTATAACAGGCTTTTTTCCCGTTGACATGAAGAGCTTCTCCATGCTAAAGTCAATCCAATTATTGAATCCTTATCGGTTTTGTCAGAATTATAGCGCAAACCACTTCATTTTCCAACCACATTTTAAGGAGGCTATTCATTTGAAAAAGATCACCCAGTTCACCTTGGCGGCCCTGCTCGCCGCTCCGGTTACCATCGGAAGCCTCAGCTTGCCCGCTTCTGCTTCCACAGCATCCGCTTCACCCGTCACACCATCCGCATCACTGACTGCAAAAGCAACCGTAACTCCAACTCCATCTGTATACACCGAGAGTGCGGCTGATTACGCCCAGTTCCTGCAAGCCAAGTACGGCATCCAATTGCCGCAGCAGTTAACCAAGGGTGATTTCATTCAGGCCATAGCAGCCATTATTGAAGGGGAGCAACCTGATGAAGCTTCGGAAGAAAACAGTGACAGTCAGACCCAGGCTCCTGCCTTTACCGATCTGAGCTTGGGAGATTCAACTTATGATGCAGCAGTTACCTTACATAACAATGGTGTCCTGTCCGGAACGGAAGTGCGTGCTGGTGACACCCTGAGCACCTATGCTGCCGTATTCATCGCCGTCAAGGCCGCTGGATTCAAGGAACTTGCGTATACATACCCAGCAGAAAAAACAACACAGGCTCTCACCAAGCTCGGCATTAGCCCCGGCCGCGTCCAAGGCCAAGCTGCTCAGGAACTCGCCGCCGCCATTGATACCGGCCTGATCCCGGAAAGTCTGTACCCTGCTCTGCGTAAGGGCGGTGCGGCAAGTTCCGATTTTGCCAACGTCCTGCTTGGACGGGTATTGACCAGTCAAGGGAAATACAAGCATGAGATTGGGCGTTCTGGCGATGCCGATATCTATTCGAAACTGTATGCCGCTTATCGCACAGCGGATCTGATTGAAGCACCAGAATTAAGAGAGATTGTAGATCAGGCGCTCCGGGATGACCTCGTTACAGGTTACAACCTGAAGGACAGCCGCTTCGATTCCAACTTTATTGATGAGCTGACTCTGACTTACGGACATGACGATATCAAACACGCCGTACAATTGATTGGTCTGCTTCGGAGCGAGGGCATTGACGCCGATGTGCAATTCCAGCCGAAGACATCTGCCTTCATTTATCTGAAGGAATGGGGCGAGCCCAAAGAAACGCCGGATTACAAAGTGACCCAAATCGAGAACGGCAATTATATTGCTTATGCCAAGGAATATGACATTCAATTTGAATTTAACAACACGGCAGACAAAACCCGCTTCAACGACATTATTCTAAAATACGCCAAAAAGAACAGTGACGATGCCTCTGCTCTCATTCATGCCTCTTGGTGGCAGCCGCTGTATTATTCACCGACAGCTATTCAGGACTACCCGGTCATTACCAACAACAAAATCTCACTCGGCAACTATTATGCACAATCCTTCTCATTGAAGGAGAATGCCTCAGCAATTCAGCAAGGTTTCCGGAAACTTGCTCCTGATGCCGACATTACCCGTTACAACTTCTGGGTGGATCAGCCATTCTTCAATTATTTGAACGGGGAATCGGAGTAACAGAATAAGCATTGCCCTTGATATTCTCGTATTTTGGCGTAAAAACAGCCATTTTTACCGAACTGTGCGGTGAGATTCATCCGTTGGTTCGTAAAGATGGCTTTTCATTTATTTTTTTGCAAATTTCTTCTTAAAAATCGTTCTCCCTTTGCAGGATTTACCAGTAAAAGGTCGAATAACATAGGTACAACAATAAGAAACCGCAATCAAACATAACTGTATGACAGGAGTTAATCATGGTATATGACGGCATTCTGCTCGGTTTGATCATTGGACTGTTCCGGGGCGGGTACCGGTATGGTCTCCATCAGTTCGCAACACTTCAACTTCGCGGCGGGTGGATTTTCCCACTGTTGCTGCTTGCCCAGTTCCTGATCTTTTTCTTGCAGGAGAGACTGGACTGGATTGCATCCATTAATGGGTACCTTTTTGCGGCAGTTTACGTCACAGGTCTCGCCTTTTTGTGGCTGAACCGGCATCACCGAGGTTTTACGCTGATCTGGATCGGCGTGTTCCTCAATTTCATCGTCATGGCGGTGAATGGTGGACGCATGCCTGTTTCCGTAGAGGCTTCTGCTGTACTCGGACCTTATTATGTGGACATGCTTCGCGAAGGTGGAGCGGTGTCGAAACATTATATGATGGATGCATCTACCCACCTTTCCTTCCTGGGTGATATCATCCCGCTCTCCAGCCCCTACCCGCGGACCCAGGTGATCAGCATCGGCGATGTGGTCATGAACATTGGTATATTCCTGTTTATCCAGTACATGATGGTGAATCGTTCCGGCAAGGCTGTACCGCCAGCGGCATCCATCCGGCCTGAAGAGATTAGGACAGACTCCAAGGAAGGGAGGTCTTTTCCATGAAAAAATTCGAAGGCATTAAATATTCCCGAATCGTCATCAATGCAATCATCGTAGCTTCAGTCGTTGTCGCGTTGACTTCGGGATACAAGCTGGGCGGCTAGTATATACTCGCCAACCAAGACAAACAGGCTGCCAACGGCCTGTTTTTTCTTTCTGGATTTTTGCCAAGTAACTTGTTATGTTATACATCTATATAGTACAAACCGATATCTATACATCAAGAGCCGACTAAACCAAGCAGGAGAATTTTTATGAACTTTATTCGTAACCTTATCCATAAAGCAGACCGAAGCAGCATGTACGTTGTTTTGCTGAGCTGCGCAGGCATCGGTATTTTTCTGTATATGAACAAGTTATCTTACCTGCACCTCTCCACGGAGGAATGGGTTATGGTCTATACGATGCTGGGTGCCGCGCTGATCCTGGATTACTTCACCTTCCAGATTCCTCCCAAAGGCAATCAGCAGTCTATGGACTCTTCCGTGTATCTTGCCTGTATCTTCATGTTTGGCGGCGCGTTCAGCCTGTCTGTGCTGTTGCCCGTTTCCCTCATTTTGTTAATCAAGGATCGCAAGCTTGCCTGGTGGAAACACATCGTTAATTTCAGCATCTACAGTCTTATGATAGCTGGAGCAGCCTCTGTATTCATATGGACCGGCGGTGTTCCAGGCACACTCGATGGGTATAACCTGCTGCCTTATTTTGCTGCACTCGCAGCATACTTCATCATTAATACGATCACGCTCGGCTTGTTCTTTCATTTCTCCACCAAGGATGCCCTGCAGCAGATGAAGCGTGCATTCGTGACCGAGTCGCTGCTCGTGTATCTATGTACACTCATATTGGCACTAGTGTTGACGATACTGGTCATCCATAACGGGATTCTGGGTCTGCTGCTCTATCTAAGTCTCAGTATTCTGTTATCCCATGCATTCAAACAGTTGTTCCTGATGTATCAGAGTATTGAAGAAAAGGCGAATACGGATCAGCGAACCGGCCTGTTTAACCACAGCTATTTCGAAAACATGCTGGAGAATGAACTGGCTGCTGCCCGTGCTGAAGGAACCCCGCTCTCGCTGGGACTAATTGATATTGATGATTTTAAAAAGTATAATGACCGCTTCGGTCACCTGCAGGGCGACAGTCTGCTCGCTCTTCTGGGAGACTTTCTCAACCGCAAGACGGAAGGCACGCAGATTACCGCGTTTCGCTACGGCGGGGAGGAGTTCACGTTACTCATGCCCGGCATGGAGCTGGACGAGGCTTATACATTTATGAACAGGCTGCGTAAGCAGCTGAATGATACCCCTTTTGAAGGAGTCGAGGTATTTCCGCACGGCTGTCTCTCCTTCTCCGCTGGAGTAGCACGATATCAGGTGGATATGTATAACAAATCACAGCTTGTGGATCAAGCGGACAAAGCACTCTACTATGCCAAAAAACAGGGCAAAAACAACGTGCACCGTCACGGCAGCAATGACGGCATGGAGCATGAGATTGATCTGGTACAGGATGTGCGGGATATCGAGCAGCAGCTCAACCTGTTCAGATACAAGGATATCGATACATTTAAGCACTCCAAAAGAGTGTACAAATATGCCCTCGACCTTAGCGAGCAGCTGGAGCTCGACAACGTGGAGAAACGGCGGTTTGTACTGGGTGCACTGATCCATGATATCGGTAAACTTGAAATTCCGTGGTCCATCCTGAACAAAAAGGAAAAGCTTACTGCGGAGGAATGGGAAACGATCAAGGGACATGTCACCTGGGGCAAAAAAATGGTGATGACCAACGAACGTTTCACGGATCTGATCCCGTATATTGAATTGCATCATGAGCGGTTTGACGGCAAAGGATATCCCTACGGTTTAAGAGACCGTGAAATTCCCCGCTTGTGCCGAATGCTGACGGTCATTGATTCATTCGACGCCATGACCACCGAACGACCGTATCAGAAAACTAAAACCGTGGATGAAGCGATCAACGAACTTCGGGCATGTTCGGGCTCCCAATTTGACCCTGAGCTGGCGGAGCTTTTCATCCGTTACATTCAGAAAAAAACGGCGCAGCAGCTGCTATCCTAACGTTTGCCTAACTACAAAATCCCTAGATAATGCCAAAGCGCTACCCCCGGTCCATTGGGGATAGCGCCATTTTCATTTTATCGTTGGATAAATCATTGAAATCCAGAGCGGTTCCTGAACCGATTCCAATTAACGAGCAGTATTCAGTTCATGTGAAGTTTGATGCAGCTCTTTGATCATCTGCTGCAAAAACATGTTATCCTGGCGACTGATTCCGTGCTGATTGTCTTGAAGAAGCATTTGATGAATATTCTTCTTGAGCAACTCACTACGACGTTCCAATACCTCTTGATTCATGTTGTTGCGTTCACTCCTTAACATGGTTTGTCATGAATTCACGTTCTATATAAGTATAAAGAACCTTCCGCCTCAGGGAAAACGGGCACAGCTCCCCTCTGCCTCATGCATCAAGCCTCACACTCCGTGACATTCTGTCACGACATGTCGTTCTTAGATATCCTTCTATATACTCCCTGATCCACCCACAAATCCTTCGAGACCTACAGACTAGGTACCCGGGACAGGTTGGGTTATAATGGGGCATAGATTCGAACAAAGAGTCGATATCAAAGGAGTTCTTGATACATGTCCTACAAACAAATCAAGTGGATGATCCTGCTGATCCCTACATTAACCGTTGGTCTATGGGAATACATACGTCACCAATTTTTGATGCCCTATCTCTCCATGGATGCGGGAAATTGGCTGACTCCCGTTATCGTATACCTCGTTAGCGTCACCCTGCTGAGCCGTCTGTTCAAGATGCTGGAAGGCGCAAGAGCAGCGCTGGAACAGGAACGCGCCTCCAAGGCCGCTCTTGAGGCGCGTGACCAGCTGGCTCGCGAGCTTCATGACGGCATTGCCCAATCGCTCTTTCTCCTGTCTGTCAAAACCGATAAGGCCGAGCGTGGATTGGCCGGCAGCGGCCACGAGCATGAAATCCAGGAAATTCGCAAGACCGTGCATGAAGTAAATGCCTATGTCAGGCAGGCGATCGCACAGCTGCGATATGTCCCCGGGAATGCTGCCGTGCTCACAGGGGCCTCTCTTCATGAACAGGCCGAATCATTAATTCAGGAAACTGTACCGGGAGCCCGGGTCCATTGGGTCCTGGATAGCACCTTTTTTTCACCCAAAGAACAAGTTGAGCTCCTTGCCTGTATTCGAGAAGGCTTGATTAACGTGCGTAAACACGCCCAGGCCACCGAAGTGCGGGTGGAGGCAGAGGGCAACCCCTTCTCCTGGTCTGTTTGCATTCAGGATAACGGAGTAGGAGTCAGTGGCGATCCGATGCATCTTAAGGACCGGTATGGATTACGGATTACGAAGGAACGAGCCATTCAGATGGGCTGGTCCTTTACTCTGGATTCCAAACCCGGCTTAACACGAATGACGATTGGTAAGGGGGACGTTTGACATGGAACATGTACGTGTACTGGTTGTCGATGACCACGCACATGCGCGTGAAGCGATATGCAGCATTTTATCGGAAGACCGTCTGTTTGAAGTGATTGGTACGGCATCGAATGGACAGGAAGCATTGGAGCTGACCGAACAGTGGATGCCTGATCTCATCCTGATGGATGTGCAGATGCCCGATATGGATGGATTGGAGGCTACCCGGCTCATCAAGCTGCGTTTCCCTTACGTTATCATCGTTATGGTGACGGTCTCGGATGATGTAACGTATCTGTTCGAAGCACTGAAGCAAGGGGCACAAGGGTATTTGCTTAAAAATCTGTCTCCCTCCACCTGGCTTGAATATTTGCGTGCCATTGTGTCAGATGATGCACCGCTCAGCAAGGAACTGGCGTACCGGATATTGCAGAAGTTCCCTGCGCCACGCAGTGAAGATGTGCCGAATAACCCGCTGACTACGCGGGAATTGGAGATCCTTCAATGGGTATCTGCAGGTTATACGAACCGAGAAATTGCTGACCAGCTTGGTATTTCGGATCAAACGGTAAAGAACCATCTCAAAAATATTTTGCAGAAGCTGCAGCTCGAAAATCGGGTTCAACTGACCCGGTATGCGCTCGAAAGCGGCCTCGCTGGACGCAAACTGCGCAAATAGCAAGCATTCATGCTTTTGTCACAATTCATGGAATATAATCGTTTTTTTATAGCCCGATGTAGTCATACGCCGTTATTTTGGACAAAGTTATAATGGTATAGATTGTTATCGGCATCCGAAGAATAACTACAATTCTATAACCCGAGGGTGATGTTTTTTTGAGTTTAGGAAGTTTTACGATGAGATTGGGCAAACGGCACTGGACCGTAATGGTCTCTCTCCTGCTTCTGTGTTGTCTTGTCATGCCGCAATGGGCATCAGCTCATGCTTATATTGTTAAGGCTTCACCAGGAGAGAACGAGCAGGTGGCCACTGCTCCAGAGCGTCTGACGCTGGAGTTTAATGAATCGTTGCAGACGGCCTTTTATGATATTAAAATTACCGCACCTGACGGTACACAGGCCGATGACGGCAATGTACAGATAGATGCAGAGCGTCCCCACATTCTTGAAACGGGACTGCGCACCGGACTTGGCAACGGTACATATGCCGTCAGCTGGAAAGCTGTATCGGCTGATGGTCACCCCATTCAGGGAGCCTATGTGTTCCATATCGGTGAACCCTCAGGCTCGCCTGCCGGACTGGCGGATCTGACCTCCGGCACAGGTCAGGCTGGCGGGCC
This sequence comes from Paenibacillus sp. MABNR03, assembly GCF_050455445.1. Lineage (NCBI taxonomy): Bacteria > Bacillati > Bacillota > Bacilli > Caryophanales > Paenibacillaceae > Paenibacillus > Paenibacillus sp. MABNR03. The sequence goes on along the minus strand of NZ_JBCIYR010000006.1, from coordinate 70,970 downwards.
GATCAAATGGATTCTGTCCCTGACCGATTGGATCCAGTATCTTGGATTATCCGTCATCCTGGGCACGCTCGCCTTCCTGCTCTTCCGGATCGCTCCGGCATCCATGGCGAGAGAACCCATGGAAGTGCCCGGCAGCTATAAGCTGTTATGGATCAGCTATGCCGCTGCTTCTGTCGCAGCGATCATCAGTTTGCCGCTGAATACCCTGTATGAATCAGGGGTATCTCTCAATGAATTCAGCTGGGGACTGATGGGCAGTGCCTTGAAGCTGACGTCCTTTGGCCTGATCTGGATGGCACAGATGCTCATTCTGATGCTGCTTGCAGTCACGATCCTGTCAGGATATGACCGGGATCGTTCTTTACGGGTTCGTATATGGTCCTCTTACGGATCACTGATCCTGGTGCTTGGATGGCTGCTCACGCACGCCATGACAGGTCACCCTGCCGCAGCTGAGCAGCGTGTGCTCGCCATCACCATGGACTATGTTCACCTGATTGGAGCTGCGTTCTGGATTGGTGCCCTGACGGCTATGGCGATTTGTCTGCCTCCACTCGCAGATAAACTTCCGCCAAAGGTGCGAGGTGATGTGTACTGGGGAGCCATCCGTCGTTTCACTGCTTGGGGCATAGGCGCCGTTGCCGCTCTTGTTGCTACAGGGATCTACAGCAGTCTGGTCATTTTACCCGAACCAGCACTGACATCCCTGTTCACCACAGCATACGGCTACGTACTGATTGCGAAGATCATCCTGCTGCTGGTCATGATCGCATTCGCTTGGCGTCATGCTCGCACGGCCAGACACGGAAAAGGCAACCGTCTGGCAGGCAGTCTTAAGGCAGAACTGGCTGCAGGTGCGGTTGTTCTGGCTCTGGCCGCCATTCTTACCCACCTGTCCCCCGGACAACCTGAGGCTGTTGGCCCTTACAAGGAAGTACAGACAACGGAGGATGGCTCAGCGATCACACTCCAGGTCAGCCCGAATGTTACGGGCGAGAATCAGTTTGAGGTTGGCGTAAAGAGACCTGACGGCAGCATTGTGAATGATCTGGAACAAATCACGTTAACGCTAACCCATCTGGATATGGATATGGGTATCTATGAAGTCACCATTCCGAAAAATGATACCGGAGTCTATCAGGCTGAAGAATACATCTCCATGCCTGGACGATGGAGCATTAAGGTTCACCTGCTGACCCGGTCACTGGATTCGCTGGACGCCGAGTTCGAGATCGACACAGCCAATCCATAGTTTCTAATAAAAGAGAGGGGTAATTTATTTTGAAAAGAACATCCTGGACTTCCAAACTTACATCCACTATAGCAGCAGGTGCTGCAGCGCTGATGCTGTTCGCCGGCTTCGCAAGTGCACACGTCACTGTCAGCCCAACGGCTGCACAGACGAGCGCATGGCAAACGTACACAATCAAAATCCCTTCGGAGAAGGACCTGCCAACAACCAAAATTACGATGAAGGTTCCGGAAGGTGTGGCGTTCAAGCAATATCAGCCACTGGCTGGGTGGAAAATCACAACAGAGAAAAACAGCTCCAACGAAGTGACATCGATTACTTGGGAAGTGGATGGCGATAACGAAGGTATCCTCGCTGGACAGTTCCAGCAATTTAACTTTGTTGTCCAAAATCCAGATACAGCAACGGAAGTAGCTTGGGACGCCTTCCAATACTATAGCGATGGCAGCATCGTGGAGTGGACAGGCCAGCCGAGTGACAGCACACCTCACAGTATTACGACCATTAGTGAAGATCCTGCAGCGGCAGGCAATCAAGCCACAACGGGCGGTCATGATAGTGCAGGTACAGCCGGAAATGCAAACGATGACGAAGCAGCCGCTGGAGACAACAATGCTGCAGATGATACCAAGGCAGACGATGATACCACTCTTGGCGATGCGTTGAACGACACGGTTACAGGCGAGCCAAATAATACGGATTCAGATCCAGGTACATTGAAGCTGCAGCAGGCCACGCTGATTGTATCCATTCTGGCATTAATCATGTCCTTCCTGGGCATTGCGCTTGCAACACGCCGCAAAAAGAGATAACACGGTCTTTATATATTGTTGGTCAAAACAAAAGGAGCCTTGGCAGATCTGCCAAGGCTCCTTTTGTAAGGATCGGACGCTGTGCTCCCGCTCTACCTAGGAAAAGTTCAACGTTCCTGATCCGTCTGAATCATGATCTCAATGTATTGCAGCAAGTTCTTTTTCTGCTGTTCAATCGAATGGATCCGACTGGACAGCCCTGCGAAGAATCCTTCGATCTGCTGCCTGGTGTAGTCGGCCGATTGTCCCTTCCAGTCATTCAGCCGCGCGTACAGGGCCCTGGCTTCCTGCTCATCTGCCTGCAGACGGGCAAGCAGCTGTGTCAGCTCTTTCTCCGCAATTCGAAGATCATTCAGTTCCACCAACAATTGTCCGCTCACGCCTATCCCCTCCCCTTATGTACATATCGCTATCGATCTCCTGGCAGCTCCGGTGTTTAATTAAAATGAACCGGACTCTCATCAGCCTGGCGGAAAGCATCAGCCTTTTGGTCAATGAAGTCGAGGAACTGACTCGTATGCTTCATATGCCATGTACTTAACTCACTAATGGATGCATCGAGCTGGGTCACAATGGGCTCCAATCTGCGACTCCGGCTTGTATGCAGATATTGAGCCATACGGCTTCGAACCTGATTCAGCTCTGCATTGCACTGCTGTGCATTCTGCTTCCACCGGGAAGCGACGCTCTTCAGTTCTTCCGGCGTTACCTGAATCAGACCGGAAGCAGCAGCCACTGCAGCCATGTTCCTCACAAGGTTACTTGCTTGAGCCCCCATATTTCTCATAAAGGCAGCGAGGTCCAACAAAGAATTCGATGGTTGACGAGGAGAGTACCCAACCCTCTCACCTGTCACCGGATCGTACAAATCATTGGATATGTAGCCATTCTCGAACTGGTATTGTTTCAGATCATGGTACTCTTTTCCACCGAATGTATTGTTAATTTTATCCATCATACTCATGTTGTCATTCATGTCTTTGTAGTTTGAATTTATGTAATACATTGACCCAACATGACGATCATATCCTCCGAAAAAACCACTTGTTACAAAATCCCCTGGGTGTCCATAGTTGATAATCTGATTATCAAATCCACCCTCCTCTGCCTTTCGTTTCATCTCTGGCGTGAGGCTTGAGATCACGGATGGAGCGCTGAAAGTAACTGCCGGAAGCCCTGTATATGCAGCTGCATACTGTGCATTCCCTCCTCCGAGTGAATGTCCAGTCAGCGTAAAGTCCAAATTCTTGTATTTATTCTGCATATCTTTAGCATAGTCTTCTGCTTCATACATTTGGTTGGGACCTATGCTGAATGTCTTATCCAGCTTCTTATCCAGTTCGCCCACAGCATTCTCCACCTTGGTTATCCCCGTCACATCCCTGACTTTCTGTATTCCACTAGATAACCAATCGGGTGTGATGTCTGTGCTCTGCTCAATTTTCCTTCCCAGCTCAGGAATGGCAATCTGTCCATCCGCGTAAAAGTCTCGACCTTTTCGATCCCATCCGGCACTTCCCTCTGTACCCCGATAAGCAATGACCGCCTGTTCGGTTTCCGGGTTATAAAAGGTCACGGCATCGAAACCGGAATAAGAATTACCATGCGTATCTTCGAGAACTTGCCAGCCAGGAAGATTCGCATACTCTGTGCCTGCTTTTGCATTTTCATAGGCCAGTTCAGACATTAAACGGTATGTTTCATCATCAATTCTTTGAGCGTCCCCCACGCTGCTTCACCTCCAAAAGGAATCATTGGACTTCTATTTTTCAAAAGGGTCATAGCCTTTAGCTATAATTGCTTCCTTGATAGCAGGGCTCATGCCAAAATTTTTCATCTTTTTCTCGTTATAGTCATATGAAATCGTAAATTCCTGATCCTCATGCTCGGCCACATGTCCCTCCAGCGCGATGGAATCCAGCGCCATCTCAGGTAGCAGTTCCTTATTTGTAATAACGACGTTCAACTCAAACTTATCTTTAAAATACTTTATTGCTTCCGTCTCCGCCTCAGTAAAATAGGCTTGTTTTTCACTTTCCTTCATATTCTGACACCCTCCCAAAATAAAAGCAGATAATATGGTTAATAAGCATAACCATGATAATTGGCGTATCCACCGCACGATGATCACCTTCTCTTTAATTTTCAATAATTCAATTTATTTTTGTTAATTGCATCATAGTACAAAATCAACATGACTACATCGGCTCACGGCATCGTTTTTATGTAACTTTCCTCCTAAATGGTTCCAGCAAAGGATTCGGGTTACATTACCCCATTTCCTGATTTTTGCAACAATTTTGCAGGATTTGCGCAGACACGCAAAAGAGAGCCTGCTCATGAAAGAGCGGCCCTCCAACTTGCTGCGTATATGATCTTTTTATTCCAGCACCATTCTTAAGGCAGTAAGCGCAATACCAATAACGAATCCGGTCACAGCACCGTTGATCCGAATCCATTGCAGATCCTGACCTACCTTGTCCTCGATTAACGAGATCAATGAGGCATTATCCATTTTATCGACATTCTCACGAACCAGGTTACCGATCTTGGAATGGTTTTTCTCAAGCAGCGTTGTTACGCCTTCCACAATCTTGGCGTTCATACCTTCCAGCAATGCATCGTCTGAACGCAAATCGGATAATACCCGTTCGATTGCAGGAAGAGCATATGTCTCCACATACTTCCCATCTTCCATAGCAGCGCGTGCTCTCTCCCTCAGTTGGGTGAGCTTGTTCAGCACGGTTTCTTCGGCATCCCAGCTTCCCAGTATGCTGTCTTTCCACCCGTTGACTCCATCCTGTACACTCTCACTCATGGCAAGACGTACCGCTTGGGTTCGAACCAAACCTAATACTTTATACCGGAGGGCACTCCCCTCACGCTTCATATCTTCCACTTGGTCAAACAGATATCCCTGCAAGATGCTGCCAAGTCTCTCTTCATTCATATAACCAAGGAAAGCGTTCATGGCAAATTGCATTAAGCCATTCATCTGAATGCCACTAATCGCCTTCATGCCACTTTCACCCAAAAATCTGATGGTCTCCGGCTTCACCAGCCACTCTTCCGCCTGTTTCAATCCGTAGTCCAGTGCTTTCGCATCATATCCGCGATCGCTCAACTGAATGGACGCCCGTTCCAGGATGGGTCCAAGATCAAAGGCGCCAGCTTGTGATTTGATCTCGCTCGCAACCAGTGGCGCAATCTGCTCCAGAGGCAGGCCTGCCAGGATCCGTTTGCACAGCGTGTCAATCATCGTTTTGACGCCATCATTATGAAGTTCCCGCGACATGATATCCAGAACGGTTTCCGCTGCTTTGAAGCCTGCAATCTTTTCGGTAATGCTGTCTTTATTCAGCAGATTGTTCTCCACCGCAAAGACGAGACCCTCAGTCATTTTGTCCCGGTTCTTCGGCAGCAATGCCGTATGGGGAATCGGAATGCCGAGCGGATGACGGAACAATGCCGTTACAGCGAACCAATCGGCAAGTCCACCTACCAATCCTGCTTCAAATGAACCCACCAGCAGTTTGCCTACAACACTGCCCTGAAACGGCAATGATGCGGCAAAGCCCGCTCCCATTACCACGAGAGACCAGGCTGCTGCCTTTTTGGTTTGTTTAGGTTTAGCCATCACACTTGCTCCTTTATCGTTAATCACACGTCTGAACCCAACCGAACTCATTCGTGCATATCCGTTCTATTTTCAAATGTATTTTATCAAAACTCATTTGTGGCAAGTAGCCTGCGCTTCCATATTCCGTATACTTCATCTTATCACCCACAAGCGCCAAAACCAAACCTCTGGCTGCCAAAAAAGAGCAAAAGAGATTCATTTTCCATAAAGTGACGTCTATCTTTTTCCATTCCCTAAAAGCTTTTAGTATAATCAGGGAAGATGGCCTTTGAATTACGATTGGCCGCCTGGCAGCAGGGTAATTACATATGGAATTCAATGATGGAACAGAGGAGGAATTTCGGAACATGAAAAACGTGCAGGACACAACGACACTCTATAACGGAGTCAAAATGCCTTGGCTGGGTTTTGGCGTATTCAAGGTCAAAGACGGAGAAGAAGTGGTTGAAGCCGTCAAAACAGCCATTCACGCAGGGTATCGCAGCATTGATACAGCCAAGGCGTATAACAACGAAACAGGTGTAGCCCAAGGTATTCGTGAATCCGGAGTGGCCCGCGAGGATCTGTTCATTACCACCAAAGTATGGAACAGCGATCAAGGGTATGAATCCACATTGGACGCCTTTGAAGCCAGTATGCAGCGACTCGAACTCGAATATCTCGACCTCTATCTGATTCATTGGCCAGTCAAAGGCAAGTATAAGGATACATGGAGAGCGCTGGAGAAACTGCACAGGGAAGGACGCATTCGCGCCATCGGTGTGAGCAACTTCCAGATTCATCATCTGGAGGATCTGATGACGGATGCCACCATTAAGCCAGCTGTGAATCAGGTTGAGCTGCATCCTCTGCTGATCCAATCGGAGCTGCGAGACTACTGCAGTAAACACCAAATCCAGATTGAAGCCTGGTCTCCACTCGGCCAAGGGAATCTGCTGGAGCACCCGCTTCTCCAGGATATCGCAGCCAAGTATGGAAAATCTCCGGCACAGGTCATTTTGCGCTGGGATCTGCAGAATGGCATCGTGACCATTCCGAAATCTGTTACACCGCAGCGTATTCGCGACAACGCTGATTTATACGATTTTGAACTGACTGCCGAAGAAGTCGAACAAATCAATGGACTGAACGAAAACAAACGTTTTGGTTCCGATCCGGATAACTTCAATTTTTAGAAGTATGTACATGCTTGATGAAGTTCTGAAAAACTAAAAAATCCCGGTTCGGATGCATATATCCGAACCGGGATTTTGCCCATTCATTCGTTGTCAGATTAACCTTTGGATACCAGCTTGAAATCATCATAGTGGAAACCTGGCGCAACTACACACGTTACCAACACAGGTTCGTCTCCCAGCGGACGCGCCGTTTGCCATACACCCGCTGGAACAAGCACCTGCGGTGATTGCCCTGCAGCAAGATCCATGCCAAGCACGAGCACTTCCTCTTCCCCTGGGTTCTCCCCTTTGCCACCCAGTTTCAATTCAATTGGACTGCCGCTGTGCCACAGCCACAGCTCATCGGACAGGACCGTGTGCCACTCGGAAATTTCATGCGAGTGCAGCAGAAAATATGTCGAGCTTGCAGAGAATCTTGGGCCCGAATATGCTTCCGGCAGAACGGATTGCGGAATCTGATAAGAAGCCTTCCATACTTCCTTATACCAACCGCCTTCAACGTGAGGCTGCATATCCAGCGCAGCAACCAGAGGCGATAATTCATGTGTCGTCATAACCAGTTCCTTCCTTCCAAATCATATTGGAGACCCCCTATCCAGAGTTTGGCCTCACTCTCCCTACTGTAAAACATCGTTGGTCGTTTGTCACCCTTGATACCTTTTCATCCCTTTTGTACACATCATTTGATAGCGTTTACAACAAACTGGATTTTCCGTTATGATATGGATATAAACGTAAAGCAGCCGAAGCAGAGAGGAGTTTGATTATGAGCATTATAGAGGATCGAATCGGACCCAAATATCGCATTGGGGAAAATTCATTCACCATTGAATACATGCGCAGACATGAAGGCAATGCCATGCCGCAGCCTCACGCTCATCCATTTTACGAGCTGTATTACCTGCTTGAAGGAGAACGGGTGTATTCCATGAACGGCCAGCTCCTGACCGCCAGCAAAGGTGATCTGATCCTCATTAATCCGCATGATGTGCATACAACGTCCAGAGGAAACAGGCCCGGATTCGAACGAATTCTTATCGGCTTCTCTCCTTCGTTTGCCACCGGGATGGAACTCGGTGTGTGCGGTCTGCTCCCTTTCGAACGATCAAGGCTGCTTCACTTCCCCGAATCAGAGCAGCAGGAGATGGAACGCATGCTATGGCAGATGCTGCGCGAATGCAAGGAGCGCCGCCCACACTATGAAATGGTTGTACGTAGCCTGCTCGCCCAGCTCCTTATTCATATCCATCGGGTAGAGGAGAATAACCGCCTGGTGTCACCCGGCCCCATTCATCCGATGCAGGACAAAATCAGCGAGATTGCCTCTTACGTAAACAGACATTATAACGAACCCCTTACACTTGAAGATGCAGCAGCACGCTTTTATATCAGTCCATCCTATTTGAGTCGGATGTTCAGTCGGTTTACCGGATTTCGATTCAGCGAATATTTGCGGGTGGTGAGGGTTCGGGAAGCACAGAGGCGTTTGCTGTCCACTCAGGAGCGGGTGCAGTTAATCGCGGAGAAAGTCGGGTTTGAGCACACGGCTCATTTTAACAAAACATTCAAACAGGTTACAGGAACCACCCCTCTTCGCTATCGCAAAGAGCATCGATGATCAGCGACCGGTCTTGGCTTCTTCGAGCCGGATTTAAGCCAGAGATAGGTAATGGAAAGGAAGCCGTGTGGGTAGCCATGCTCAAAAGAATGCGTATCCCTATATCGAAGATAAATCAGGATAACTGGATATGCGGCTACGCCACTGCGGCTGAAATTGAATCATTGTAGTCGTTCCTATGTCAGGGCCTGTTATCTCCGGATGAGCACACCGCTTCTCACCTCAGGTCCGATGGAAATCTGACGCCCCTCTTCATCTGCATCATCTTCCCGGCACACAATCCCGGCAGACTCATGCCCGGTTACAATCAAAAGCCGCCCATCCGCGCCCCTGCCCCCAATCCCTTCTACTTCAGCTCCCTTGCACTGATGCAGATGGATCAGTGATCCTTCGGTAATTTGGGCGTTCAGCCCAGCAATTCTAAGGTGCTTCGCATGAGCACACTGTACCCCGTTTCTCGCAGTGACGTTATACCCCTCAATGACCAAACCGTCCAATGGCATCTCGGGCAGCCCACTTACCAATAAAGCTGTCTCCGCACCTGCACAGACAACATCCGATATGCGAATATCCCTGAACACCGGCGTCTCTTCGCTAATCTCCTGAAACAGATCGCTGCCGCGGGCCGATCCCTCCAGATTGGCATAGAAAAAGGAAAACGAAATGGCCTCCATGATGATATCTTTCATATAAATGCGCTGTATCTCAATATCTTCGACAACCCCGCCTCGCCCGCGGGCGCTCTTGAATCGGAGCCCAATGTCCGTTCCAATAAACGTACAATCTGACACTCTGACATGCCGCACACCCCCAGACATCTCGCTGCCAATCACGAATCCGCCATGTCCGTGATACACGGTGCAGTCCCGAATGGTAATATATTCGGATGGCAGACCGAGTTCGCGGCCTTCGGCATCCTTGCCAGATTTCAGGCAGATGGCGTCATCCCCCACATCGAACACACTGCGTTCCACGACAACATGACGGCATGATTCAATATCCAATCCATCCCCATTCTGAGAAAACCACGGATTTCGTACACTCACGTTCCGTATAGTAACATGCTCCGATGCCCAAGGATGCAGATTCCATGCAGGCGAATTCTGGAACGTCGGACCGTCCAGCAGTACCCGCTTGCATCTGCGCAAACTAACCATGTTCGGACGTAAAAAGTCCCTGACTCCTTCGTAAGCCGTAAGCTCACGCACCTGCTCCATGTGCAGACGACTCGCTATAGCTCCACCTTCGAGAGCCGCAATAGAAGGCCACCAGATTTCTTCATTGCCGTCTCCGTCTGAACGCTCCACCACTCCACCTGAAGCAACCAATCGATCCCACTGCGAAGCGGTCATCTTGGATCGCTTGACAGGACGCCATGCTTCACCGCTGCCATCCCATATTCCCTCACCCGTAATCGCAATGTCCTCGAGAAGCTCGCCATCGATTGGAGATTGGCACCTCACCACCTGCCAGCCCTCAAAGCTTGATGCAATCAGAGGATAATGATCAAAATGGCGGCTAAACGTAACCAATGCTCCAGCCTCTGTATGAAGCTCGGTTCGGCTGCGCAGCACAATCGGACCTGTCAGCCAGACACCTGCCGGGATGACGATTCGACCTCCGCCCGCTTCCGCGCAAGCCGCTATAGCAAGCCTGAACACCTCGGTATTGTCCGTCACGCCGTCTCCTTTTGCTCCATAGTCCGTAATCCGAAAATCTCGAGCAGGAATGACAGGCAGAGCAACCTCATAGGCTTTCATATCCGATTGGATACCTTCTCCTGTACTTAATGGGGAGTTGTATGTATTCATCGTTCAGAACATCCTCTCTTCTCTGTAATTGGGATTGGACTGTGATTGGTATTATATAGTTTCCATAAATGTGTATTATCCCCATCATATCAACGCGATCTGGCCCAAGGTTGCGCTTTTTTGCCATGTAGAGTTGGAACTTGAGGTTATATGCTCCATTACCTTGGACATATGATGGGTATCAACATCAGTATACTCTATACATCTATTCCAATGGTTGTAAATCCACTAGGAGATTCGATTCATTTTTCTGTCAGGATTCGTCACAAACCACTCCATAATATAACAAACACATAACACAAATTCTGGCTACAGCCCTACTCAACCCCATACTTATGTCATGTTTTATCACAAACCAATTGCCATAAGCAGGATGACTATGTATGATTAAATAACTAGTTTCAATTTATTCCTTTTTATTCCTCTTCAAACAGACGCTCGTAGAAAGGATGGGGTGTACTCTTGATTGAATTTAGGGGTGTGCAGAAGCACTTTGGTCATTTTCATGTCCTCAAAGATATTCATCTTCACATTGAAGAAGGAGAAGTCGTTGTCATTATCGGCCCTTCCGGCTCCGGCAAAAGTACGCTGCTCCGTTGTATTAACCGTCTGGAGACTATCACAGAAGGCGAGCTAGTCGTCAGCGGTGTCCCTTTACATCAGAAAAAGGTGGACATCAACCTCTTCCGCCGTGACATTGGCATGGTATTTCAGCACTTCAATCTCTATCCTCACAAAAAAGTCATTGATAACATCACTCTTGCACCTGTGAAGGTTCGTAAACAGCCCAAAGAACAGGCAGCCGCCACAGCAATGAAATACTTGACCCGGGTGGGCATCGCCGATAAGGCCGACAGTTATCCCTCCCAGTTGTCCGGTGGACAGCAGCAGCGGGTAGCCATCGCGAGAGGGCTCGCCATGGAGCCCAAAATCATGCTTTTTGACGAACCGACTTCTGCGCTTGATCCCGAAATGATCGGGGAAGTTCTGGATGTCATGCGCTCTCTCGCTCATAACGGAATGACCATGGTGGTTGTCACCCATGAAATGGGGTTTGCCCGTGAAGTTGCAGACCGGGTTATCTTCATGGACGAAGGCCGAATCGTGGAAGAGGCCGCTGCCGCCGAATTTTTCGATAATCCGCGAGAAGAGCGGGCACAGCAGTTCCTCAGCCGCCTGATTCATCATTGAGAATTATAGAATATTCCATTTTGAAAGGGGTCTTTATTCATGAAGAATGTATTGAAGTGGCCGTCATTTGTCCTTGTGTTGATTCTCTCGGTGGTCTTGTCCGGCTGTAGTACGGGAGAGGAAACAACCAACAGCAGTGGAGGTGGTGAGAATGCTGCTGCCAAAGGTACGATTGAGCAGATCAAGGAGCGCGGCAAACTGATTGCCGGGGTTAAATACGATACGAAGCTCTTTGGCTTGAAAGACCCGGCAAGCGGTGAGGTGGAAGGGTTCGATATTGATATCGCCAAGGCACTCGCCAAACAGATCCTTGGAGACGAGACCAAGGTCGAGCTGAAAGAGGTCACATCCAAAACCCGTATTCCCATGCTGCAAAACGGTGATATTGACATCATCATTGCGACGATGACCATCACCGACGAGCGTAAGGAGCAAGTGGACTTCAGTGACGTTTACTTCGAGGCAGGGCAGTCACTGCTTGTTAAAAACGATAGTGCGATTACCGGACTGGAGAGTCTGGGAGGCGTGAAGGTGCTTGCCGTTAAGGGCTCAACCTCTGCACAAAATATCCGTGAGAAAGCCCCTGATGCTGAGGTACTCGAATTCGATAACTACCAGGATGCCTTCACTGCGCTCAAAGCAGGTAAAGGTGAGGCACTGACCACGGATAACATCATCCTGATCGGCATGCAGCAAACGGACAACAACTACAAACTGGTGGGCGGCAATTTTACCAGTGAACCTTATGGAATGGCGATTCGCAAAGGCGACTCTGCCTTCGTAGAAGAAGTGAACAGCCTGCTCAAAAGTATGAAAGACAGCGGCGAATACGATACGTTACATGAGAAATGGCTTGGCAGCAAGCCCGAGTAAACTCGATTAATTGATGAGGGAGCGGCGGTTTCATCTGTAAGGAGCCGAATCATCTTCACAGCATAAATCGCCGCTTCGCCATCTGGAGAACGGAGGCTTCGCCTATATGGGCAAATTGGATTTCGATGTTCTGTTCAAACATTCAGACCGTTTCTTGGAAGGGTTCCTCAATACGATTCAGGTAAGTATCATGGCCTTGATCGGCAGCTTTATCCTTGGAGCAATCATGGCGATCTTCCGGATTTCTCCGATCAAACCGCTGAACTGGATAGGTACGGCTTTTGTGGAGTTCATCCGGAATATCCCTCTCCTGCTGGTCGTCTTTTTCTTCTACCTTGGACTGCCTGCGCTCGGCATTTCGCTGGATGGGTTTGTCTCGGGTACGCTGGGTCTGACCATCTATACGGCAGCTTTCATTGCAGAGGCCATCCGTGCAGGCATTCAGACCGTACCCCGGGGACAGCTGGAGGCTGCAAGGTCTTCCGGTCTTTCTTACGTACAGGCCATGAACCTGGTCATTTTGCCGCAGGCAATCAAGATTGTACTGCCTTCGATCGGCAATCAATTTATCAATCTGGTCAAAAACTCATCCATTCTTGCGGTTGTTGCCGGCATGGATCTGATGTATTTTGCCGACCTGGTCAATTCGGATACGTTCCAGCCGCTGAGTGTATATACCATTGTTGCGCTGTTCTATCTGGTGCTGACGCTGCCACTCAGTTTCCTCGTTCATTATTTGGAGCGCAGATTCGGACAAAGTGACGCCGAGGCACGCAGTACCAAGGGTAAGACGAAGAAAAACAAACCAGCAGGACAGGTTACGATGTAATATCAGCCAACTATTCAGCCATTGTTCCACTCACAGAAGGAGGTCGATGTACGATGGACTTTAGCGGGGCCTATGCCTGGCCCAACCTTCGTTTCCTGCTGCACGGATTTCTGATCACCTTGCAAGTCGCAGGGCTGTCGATTGTTTTCAGCTTTGTCCTCGGCACCGTGCTGGGTACCGTCCGGTATACCCGGATTCCGGTCCTGTCTCAGATCGTTGCGGTTATCGTGGATACGATTCGAAATCTGCCGCTGCTGCTGATCATTTTCTTCATTCATATTGTACTGCCCCAGCTGGGGATTAAAATGTCTGTCTTCTGGTCCACTGTCGTTGGACTGAGTCTGTTCGAAGGCGCCATGATCGCAGAAATCGTTCGTAGCGGTCTCAAATCGGTTGAGCGCGGTCAGGTGGAAGCTGCCCGTTCTTCCGGCCTGAGTTACATGCAGACACTGGGCGGCATCATTATGCCGCAGGCTCTCCGCCGTATGTCACCACCGATGGTTAGCCAGTTCATCTCGCTCTTGAAGGATACGTCACTGGCAATCATCATCTCGCTGCCTGAGCTGATGCACAACGTGCAGATCCTTGGCGGCCAGAGCTTCGATTATGTCATCCCCGCTCTGCTGCTCGCAGCCGTATTGTATTTTGCCATCAACTACACACTGTCCATCGTGGCCCGGCGCCTTGAGGCAAGGATGAATTGATGCGCTCGGATCTACCGAAAATGGTGTTAGCACATAAAGAGTCCAGATAAACACACCTCTGTGTCGATCTGGACTCTTTAGTATTCCCGTATTGTTTCGAACTCAAATCGCTGCTCCGTTCCGTCGTAGTTCCTTCTGCAGCAGCGTCACCGGAAGTGACAGCGGCTCAAGCTGCATTTGCACTGCCAATGCTGCCGAAGTTCCAGCGGCCTCCCCCGTTGCCATGCAGCTAGGAGTCAGCCTTGTCGTAGCATGAGCCTCATGCGTGGTGGAGATGCAGCGCCCTGCTGCCAGCAGATTGCGGATATTGCTGGAGATCAGACAGCGGTATGGGATGTCGTACGCTCCGTCCCCTTCAATAAACGCAGCCACTACGCCTTGGCCAGAAGGATCATGTATATCAATGGGATAACCACTTCTGGCGATGACATCGTCAAACTTCCGCCCTGCAACCACATCCTCCCTCGTCAAAGAATAATGCCCAATGATCCGTCTGGATTCACGTATACCAATCTGCGGAGCTACTGCGGATATTGAAGCCCGTTCGAATCCAGGCACGTCGCGCTGCAAAAACTCGGCGATCATGAGTACCTGCTTCCTGCCTTCCTGTTCAGCAGAGGTCAGATCCTCTGCATCGGTAGCATCCAATCCCTGAACCCTGGTGCAGTTAATCAGCACTTCATCTTCAGCCGGCCCGGTAAAAAATAACACCTGATCACGGTTAATCGGAACACCCGACTTCTGCCATTGCGAATAAAAACCACTCACCCCGGTTAACGGAATACGATCCAGCTCTGCGATAGGTGTCTTGGCGTAAAAATCTTCCGGATGCTCCATCATATACTGCTTTACTCGCTCAAGGTTTACGCCACGCATCCGAAATTTCATGGTCATGGGCTGGGACTGATGATCTCCATCCCGACCCTTCGCAACAGCAGCGCCAGCAAGATAAGCTGCATCCGCATCGCCACTGGTATCGACAAATATTTTCGCCTTAAGCTCCATTCGGCCCGACTTGTTTGTCAATCGAACCGCCTCCACCCGATGATCCAGAACAATCACTTCATCCACGAAGCTGTGCAGCAGCAGCCGAACGCCTGCCTCTTGCAGCATATCGGCCGCAATAACCTGATAAATGGCCGGATGGTATGGTGTAACGGTGTGTACAAACCCAACTGTATCTCGGAGATGCCCTGGAGAGCCACCTCGCTCCTTCAGCCGGTCAACGATCTCCTGGGCAATGCCTCTGATCACCTGTTCGCCGCTCTCTGTGTGGAAAGTCATCCAAGGGTAGACCATGGCGGCGGTCGACATCCCGCCAACGAACCCATATCGCTCTATCAGCACCGTACGCACGCCCTGTCGTCCGGCAGCAATGGCCGCCGCAATGCCCGCGGGTCCGCCTCCCACAATAACAACATCGGCTTGCTCCGTCTTCATGCTTATCCGTTTGCTCATGTTCCACTCCTCCTCCATCGATTAGCCGCCTATTCTTTCAGCCCTGTCATTGCAACACCCTCAATGAATCGCCGCTGCGCTATGAAGAATACAACCAGAAGCGGTACGGTTGCCATGACGGTGGCGCTCATCAGATAATGCCATGCCGTACCCACTTCATCCGTGAACAGGGACAACCCTAGCGGCAGTGTCATCAACTCGCGCGAGTTAATAAATATCAGCGGGTCAAAAAACTCATTCCAGATGGTCACAAAGGTAAAAATGGTCAGTGTCGCCATGCCCGGTTTGGCAATGGGCAGCATAATCCGCGCATATATCCGGAATCGGTTGCAGCCATCAATCATCGCTGCTTCCTCCAGTTCGGTGGGGACTGTAATAAAGAACTGCCGCATCACAAAGATGCCGAATACGCCACCTGCCCCGAAGATGGGAAGTAAAATCAGCGGGAGATGTGTATCAATCCAGCCCAGCTGCCGCATGAATAAAAACATCGGAATTGCCGTCACCTCGTGGGGAATCATCATGGCGCTCAGCAGGATAAGGAACACCACATTGCGGCCCTTGAATGGAATCTTGGCAAATGCATATCCGGCAAGGGAAGCAAAAAACACTGTACCCAGCACGACCACAACAGCAATATACACACTATTAAAATAGAATCGATGAAACGGAATCAATCGAAAAACATCGATATAATTCTGAAAACGAAACGGTTCCGGGATCCACTGCGGTGGATACGTGAATATGCTCTGGGGCTCCTTGAAGGACGTAGATATCATCCAGATAAACGGCACAATCATAATCAGCGAAATCAGGGTCAGCAACAAATACGTACCAATTGCACCTCCTGCTGTCCGCACAGACGGCTTAGGCATCGCCTTCATTGAATACCCACCTCTTTCGAAGCTGCCATTGCAGCAGCGTCAGGATCAGTACGATAGCAAACAGCACATACGCCAATGCGGAGGCGTAACCAAACTGAAACAGCTTGAACGCTTTTTCCCATATATAGTAGACCAACACCTTGGTGCTATTGCTCGGACCTCCCTGTGTCATCACATATATCTGCCCGAACACTTTGAGCGAGCCAATGACCGTCATCACCATGGTCAAAAACACGGTTGGCGTAATCATGGGAAGCGTCACGTGGAAAAAGGCCCTCCGCCTGCCTGCACCGTCCAGTGTGGCCGCTTCGTACAATGATCGCGGCACCTGCTGAATGGCAGCTATGAACAATACCATATTCAGGCCAACATTTTTAAGCACACTGGTCACAATAACCGCGGGCATCGCCAGATCCTGATTGTAGAGCCAAGCCGGTCCCTTGATGCCCATCATCATCAGAAGCTGATTGATCAGTCCCGACTCGGTTGCATACATAAGCTTCCATACAATTGCCCATACAATAAGGGAAGTCATGACCGGAACAAAGATGGCAGTGCGGAATATTCCGATGCCCCGCAGACTTTTGGATAGCAGCAAAGCGAGCAGCAGCGCCAGTACAATATTCAGCGGAACAAGTCCAGCTGTGAAATAAACCGTGTTTCCCAGTACCCGCCAAAACATTTTGTCTGTCATGATCTCGCGATAGTTATCCAGCCCAATAAAGTGATGATCTCCAAGCAATGGCCAATCGGTCAAACTCATGTATAATGCAAGGCCCATTGGAAAGAGCAGCAGCAGAGTAAAACCAAGAACCATCGGAGATACGAACAGCCATCCTGCAATCTGGGCCTCTCTTGCGAGCGGTCCTCTTCCTGAATGCTTGCGTGAATGGGTCAACTCTGGCCCTCCTCTTCTCATCCGTCTTTCTTCTACTTCAGTCTGTCCATGGCATTGCGAAAGCCATTTACGGCTTTTCGCAGCTCTTCCTCCGTTTTACCTGTTACGACTGCCCCAAGCATAATCGCCTTAATCCCGGTATCGTGCAGCACCCGCACATCCTCCTGTACCAGTCTCCGCTGGGAAGGGATCAACACGGGAAGCTGTGCTTGCATTACTAACCGGCGATACCGGAGGACATCTGAGAAGCTTAGCGGTGTGCCGTACTCCTCTCCGGGCACAATGGATGCTTCCAGCGCGGTAAAACCATAATGAGCTGCCTCCCTAATTAGAGAAGGGTCGTAGTGTTCATTGATGGCAAATGTTTTATCCAGACCGAGCTCACCCAACATGAAGGATGGTAAATGGTGAGCATATATGGAATAAAAATCAAAACCCAGACCGGAAAGCTTTCCCACATCTTCTTGTCGTGTCCCATCAATGCTACCCGAAGGAACTACCCCAAGCGGACCCGTAAATTGGGATCGGATTTCACGAAAGGTATCGATATATTCATCCAGCGGACCAAAATGGTTTCCACTGGCGCGGTGTCCGACATTGTAATGTACTTTTAGCGCGTCAGCGCCTTCTTCAATCGCTGCTTTGGCCAGTGCTGTATCGTTCGCGGGCAGGCTGACGACAAGCAGCATGCGTTGTCCGTACAGTGCCTCCTTCAATTGCCCCATATCCTTACCTCCTGCATTTAAGCCATTATTTATTATTGCAGCAAACCCTGAACCTCTTCCTGCATCTGCTTCAAATTATCCTGAGATGTGGCTAAACGGGCGAATAAACGATCGAAACCCTGCAGCACCGCATTATCGATATCCTGCCAGCGAATATGGCCCGGAATCAAGCGTGCTTTTGGCATTTCATCAATCACTGCCTGAACAATATGTTCCTTGCTTGGATTATTCGGCTGATTAATAAAAGCATCCGAATTCAGTACAGAGGTGCGCGGAGGGACAAAGTAAGTTGCTGTTGCCTGAATTCCCTGCTCACTGGCGAAAAATTTCAGCAATTTCTTTGCTTCTTCCGGATGCTTGCTATCGTTGAACAAGGCATATCCCGCCTGGCCCAGCATGGGCACACTACCCTGTGATCCTGAAGGCATCGGTGCGATACTCCATTCGAAATCCGTTATGTCTCTTGCTTTGGACACATAACTGTAGTTGTCGAAGAACATACCCACATTGCCCGCATCGAAGCTGACCTGCTCACCCGCCTTCGGATGCGATTCATCTGTAAACATCATGCGTTCCAATAAATCAAAGGTTTGCACACCATACAGATCATTCCAGGTGAACTGCTTCATCCCCTCATCGAAAGGCCCGCTGCCATAGGACCAGGCATAGGAGGAAAGAACAGCCCAAGTCTTCCAATCGCGAAAAAAGTTGGCACCGTAGATTCGGTTTGTCGCTTCCTTGCTGGTAATTGTTTTGGCTGTCTCTTCAAATTGTTCCCACGTCCATTGCCCTTGTGCAGCGAGTGTGTTGGGGTCGGTCAGACCAGCCTGGTCGAACAGGGATTTGTTGTAGAACATGACGACCGGAGGCGTGGAGAATGGCAAGCCAAGCAGTTGATCACCGTCCCGAAACAGATCCAGCGTACTTGGAATATAATCATCCAGCTTGAACTCTGCATCATCCTTGAATTCGGATACGTCTGCCAGAATGTGATTGGATTTGAATTGTGGAACCATCCGCTCAGAGACCCAGGCGATATCCGGAAGCGAGCCGCCGGCGGCAAGCACAGAAATTTTTTGCTGGTATTCCGCAAAGGGTACGGATTCCATCGTCACCTTGATACCGGGATTTTCCTGTGTGAAGCTATCAATCAACTTGTTATACACGTCCATATGCGCCTGATTTCCCCACATCATGAACTTCAGTTCAATCTCTCCATCTCCTGCGGATGCATTCTCAGGATCACTGCCGGAATCAGCACCTGCACAGCCAATTAATGCAACAATGATGAATACGAGCATCAACGTCAGTCCTGCCTTTTTCATGGAAATCCCCCTTATACGCTTAGTGATATACACGTGCAACCAAAGTATAGCGAAAGAATAACTTGTTCCTAAATCACGCCAGCTACAGAAATGGTATGGTTTTTCAAGGACTTAAAACGATAGGCACCTGCTACAGCTGTTCATCCGTGCTGAATCGGTTACGATATTCCCCTGCCGTCCAGCCCACCTGCTGTTTGAACACCAGCATGAAGTGTTTGGGACTTTGATGCCCGGACAATCTGGCTACATCATAGATTTTCAGTTGAGTGTTGACCAACAGCCACTTGGCCCGCTCCATGCGCGCCTCAGCGACGTATTCTGAATAATTTGTTCCCGTTTCATTTTTGAAGAGTTTGCTCAGATAGGTTGGGTTCAAATGAACAAGGTCCGCTATGTTCTGCAGACGCAGATCCCCATCTGGATGGAGCCTGATATATTCCTTTACATCCCGAATGATCTTTCGTGTATCTCCACTGCTGCACTCTGCTTCCCCCGGTGTATCCATCGTCTGGCTGGACGAAACACCGTATCTGCGGTCCAGCAGCAGCTGAATTTTCTGGATCGCGGTTACCCATTCATGGCGCTCCACTGGCTTCAACAGATAATTCAATACACCATACTCCATCGCTCTGCGAGCATACTCAAACTCGCCATAGCCGCTAATAATGACCATCAGCAGATCGGGGTACATCTCCCTTGCTTTGGATACCAAGGTCAGTCCGTCCATTTCGCGCATACGAATATCCGTAATCAGCACGTCAGGCACATCACTTCTCAGGAATTCAAGGGCCTCGGTCCCGCCAGCAGCTGTCCCCATAACTCGAAACTGGGGAGCCGTCTGGCTAATCATTTCCCGTAACCCTTCGAGGATGACTTTTTCATCTTCCACAAGCAGCACTTTATACATGCACGTTATCCCCTTTCTCCTGAAGCGGTATCGTAATAGTTGCGGCTAAGCCATGCCCTAAACTTCCGTAAACGCTCAAACTGGCGGCTTGACCATAAATAAGGTGGAGTCGCTGTGCGATATTGGTAAGCCCTAAGTTGTCTTCCGCGTTACAGCGCAGGGATTCGCTAGAGGGTATCTGGGATAATGACTCGTTCCATTCATCAATTTCTTCTTGGCTCAGACCTTTCCCATTATCTCGAACGGTAAGCAGCAATTCTTGATCAAACTGTAAGGCCGATACCCAAATCGTTCCCCCATCCTCCTGTCCTTCAATTCCGTGGTAAACTGCATTCTCCACCAGTGGCTGCAAAATTAATTTGGGGATTGGACAGCTCATTACCTCTTCTTCAAATTCAAAAATGACCTCCAGCCTACCGTCAAACCGTACCTGTTGAATGCGTACATAAGATTGGACAAAAGCTATCTCCTCCTGCAGGAGAACAATCCGGTCCACCTTATCAATCGTGTAACGAAGCAACTTGCCAAGTGCCGTCACCATATGGGACACTTCTGCATGCTTCCTGCGGATGGCCATCATATTAATAGACTCGAGCGTGTTGTATATAAAATGAGGATGAATTTGGCTTTGCAATGCTGACAGCTCTGCTTCCCTCTCCCGAATACCGAGCAGAAAAACCTCGTTAAACAAGCGGTGAATCTCTTCCATCATTCGGTTAAACCCCCGGCTGATCTGTCCGAATTCATCACTGCTGAAGCTCGTCACACGTTGGGTGAAATCCCCCTGCTCCACACGAATCATATTCTGCTTCAGACTAATTAACGGCCTTGTTACTCGGTAGGATAATAGAGCAGCCAGAATGGCTACTGCTGCCATGCACAGAACAGCGAACCCAAACGTGAACGTAAGCATTTCTCCTGATTCCTTCTGAATGACAGAACTGGGTGTAAGACTAATCACTGATAGTCCTGAATAATTTGAATGGTGCTGTACATACAGATAGGAACTCCCATCCAGTACCACCTTTTGGTTTCCTGCATAACCCTGAAGTTGTCCATGCTGCAGCAGTTGGTTGTACGCGGACCGTCCACCGATTGAAGTTCGCTCAAACACAAGGCGCTGTTTGCTGTCCACAATCATGAGACTCGCATTTTCCTCAAAATTCAGATTGGACAGCAGCTGGCGAAAGGCGTCCAGCCGGATATCAATCAGGATATATCCCAGCCGTTTGAGGGTGCTTGGATCACGGATCTCTCGAGCAACGGAGATATAGGCTTCTTCATTCTTGCCTGTGTAATAACTTGGATTATGCGGAGGGAGCAGTCGCCACTCCCCCTCTGAGCCTCCAAGCTCTGCAAACCAATCATCCTGCCTGCTGTCCCATACCGGCTTCACCGCTAACGAATCCAGGTTGGAGAACAGGATGCCACTGTTCGAGATGAGGTGGATGCCCCGAATTTCGGGGCGATCATAGGCTTGACCCGAAGTATAGAGCTTCATCTTTAAGTAATCGTCAGACTTTGCCCACGTAGCAGTCCCCATTGGGGCATTGTATTTCCCCAGAATGCCCAGCACCATCTGATCGTAGAGCGGCAGAAGTGATAAACGCTCGAAATCCTTAAGCAGCCGATTCAGATTGGTGTTAATCTGGCGAATAATATCAATAGTGAACTGCTCGGTTTTACGATCAATCGTCTGTGAAAAATGGTGATAGTTGACCCATCCCTGCAAACTTAGCGGAAGCAAAGTCAGTACCAAAAACAACACCAGCAGCTTGGTGCGCAGGTTCATGTTTCTTTTCGAATAATCTAGTGCTTTGTCCATCATTCACTGGATCCTCCCTCTCCCGTCATTCAAGAATTGCTTCAAAAAAATAGGAACGAATTGGATTTAATCATATTCAGTTTTAATGATGGTTAGCTATCCTGCCAACATCTCAATGGGTGCGGAATTTCAAGAGATGCAAGCTTCACCTCATCAAAAACAAAAACAGCCGACTGTATCGCTGACAGTCGACTGTTTTATATAAACGAATCTGGTCAATCAAAAGGGGACGCAATTTATCCAGTAGATGGATGGTATAGCGCTGTGTCGTTTTATCCAACTAAAAAAGCCGACTGCATTATGCAATCGGCTGTCTATTCATATATTGTTGTTTTCTATATTTGAATCGGTTATATTCATTGATCAGTTCGTCCAGTACCATGGATTGTTGAAGGACTTTGTAGTCTTGCATGCCATGATGCTCCGCCAAACGACTTAATTCTTGCCTGTTCCGTTCAATCTGGTCTACAACCTGACTTGGTCCTTTCATAGCATGCACCCCCCTCTTTGTAGACCATTTTAGGATAGATTGCCAAAAAATTCATATTTTTTTCCTTTGCAAATTAAAAAGTTTATTTACATAGTTATTCTTTCATAATCAAGCATTTTGCATCAGTTCTCTAACAAACTCAAAACCATCAATATGTAGATCGAAAAAAATATAACTGTCCACATATCGTATCCCTGAACGCATTTAATTCATTACTCAAAAAATTTTCTTAGAGAGTTTCACACTTACTAACAGCATTCATTTTGTAATGGTTATTAATTAGTTCGTCCAGTATTCTGGACTGAAGAAGAACTTTATGGTGCTGCATGCCATGATTTTGCACCAAGCGACGCAGCTCTTGTCTGTTCAGTTCGATATGTTCCTTGTGCCATTCTACTTCTTTCATGCCATGCACCCCTTTTTCAACATATTTTAGGGGAAGTTATCACAAGAAAATACTCTGGAAATAGATGCAAATAGACCGATACGCAAGTTAATGAAAAAAGCTGGATGCACAACAATTTCCCCTAAATTGATTATAAGTCTTATACTCCAAAATGTTGGGTACTTAGACTATCCATTAGCAAACTATACTGTTTTTCCTGCGAGTCACTGGCATGATTTCTGAACTTTCCATATAAATCAATAGATCTTATAGACATTAAGTCATCATCACTGGCAGATGAGAGCTTCAAACTGATGAGTAAATTCTCCATTCCTTGTTTGTACTTTTGTTGGCTGAGCCTATATTTCGCAAGTTCATAGTAAAATCGTATATACCTATGATTTATTACCTGATCAGTATATGTCCCTTTTACATATTCCTCTGTATTGAATTGTTTAATGTAGGGATCGAATCTCTCCAACGCAAAATCGATATCTAGTGCGTGTTGATTGGCTGCTTGTACAATAGTCACGAAGGCAGTTAAAATCTCCTGAGGATGATCATTGAGATAATCCAGATAAGATTCAAGCACCTTATGATTTCCTAACAACATTTGATATAAATATCGATTCCCCTTAGCCCAACTCTGAAAACGCTCTATTAATTCTTGCTCTTCTTCAGTCGGGTTTGGAATTTCAATGACTCGTTCATAAATATCGGTGTATTCTAAAGCCTTTTCATATTCTTGGCGAGCTTCACACACACCTGCCTTCAGTAAGTTTGCATATGCTTTGTACGTGAATAAGGGATAAAACGCAATTCTTTGTCTGCTTTTTCGTCTTCGAGATTGAAGACTAAGTTGAAAATCAACTTTTCTTTCCAGCTCATCAGCCAGATAATAAACCTTATCCCAGAGGTGTATTGTGAGGTATATATTGGCCAAGTCTTTAATTGCATCCAGTTGTATTTCCTCATCCAACTTTTCTACATAAGGTTCCATGTGAACTGCAGCGCTTAGATTATCGAATTTGCTCATGGTTTTATTGATTGAAAAAATGCGGTACTGACATAAAGCCAACCGTTCAGAGTGCTGATATTTCTCACTGTCAGCCACGCATTCATACAAAATAAGTGCTGCTTCATTCATCTCTTCGTTATAGATCTTCTCAGCCATTTCAAACAATTCTGAAGTATAAGATCGATCATCGGTTACCTGGACCACAACCTTTTTAATACAATCCAGCTTGTTTAGTTCGGCGCACCGATATAAAAAAGGTTCCAAGCGTCTCCAATGTGGGGCAGTTTCCACAAAACATTCCACGCAGTACATCTCATAGAAGTATCCCTTTTCAAGTCCCATACCAGAAGTAATTTGATCCAATTGATTCATGGCTATAGGTCTGCTTCCTTTAAGTATGGCACTCATCGTACCAACATTAACTCCACAGATACTAGAAAATTGTTGAAGTTTGTACCCCTTAACCTTGATATGATTTTCTATATGCGAGCGTATCGTAGGTGCAAGTTGCAAATATCTCACCCCCAACAATCCAAACTTCTTAATGATATGCCATGTATAATAAATGTAATTTTAATCAGGTCAATCATCACTACTATAATAAAAACAGCGCGTCCTAAATTTAGGAACCGCACTGTTTTTAATGAAATCTTTTAATAACACACGATTATTTACAAATCTCCTGTTCCATGTTGAGAGGAAAGTGTGTGCATAGGAGATGTATTTGTTACTGAACCTTCCAGAGGAAGGGTAATGAGAAAGAAACTAAGCAAGACTATATACAGGATATTCTTTTTTTTCATAATAATTCTCTACCTCCGTCATTAATGAATGATATTGACTTTCAATTTCCTTACTTGCCTTATTCCTATACTTCTCATATAGAGCCACACAATGAATAATATCAGATTGATTGTTTATCTTTATAGCAGAAGCTAAACATTCCATAAGTTGTTTCATGCCTTCCTCGTATCTACCACGAGCAAGGTGATATATGGACAATTCAACTAAAAAAGTTATATAAAGATCCAATTTGACTTGTTTACTATAACCTTGAATTAAGGTATCTACCGATGTCATTTGAACACCAAATTTATCAAGAACCTCATCCACGTCCATATCATACTTGTTCGCTGCCTCCATGATGTTAACCAGGGCAGGTAATAACTCTTTTTGATTTCTTTCAATAAAATCGACATAGGCTGGCAGAACATTTTTATCTCCCATTAATAAATGATAGAGATACGTATTGGCCTCTTCCCAACCTTTGAATTTAATAATATAAAAAATATCCTCATCATCAGGTTCTATAATTTTAATTAAGTCTGCGTATGCCTTTGTATAGCGTAAAGCTTCCTCATACTTGCCTAACCTTTCACTTGCAGTTGCCTTGAGCAGGCTTGAATAGGCTTTGTACACAAACAACGGATATGAAGTTACCCTGCTTGCTTTATCTACATTCTTCTTGGTGTAAGTTTGTATAATTTCGGCTTTACGACCCAATTCATCAGCCAGTGTGAACAACTTGTCCCAATAGCGGAGAGCGGAGTATGTATTCGCCAGATCCTTGATTGCATCCAGCTGTCGCTCTTCGTCCAGCCGGTTAATATACGGCTCGAAGTGAACGGCTGCTCTAAGATTCTCATGCTGGTCCTGGCCCAGAGACAAGGTGAAGATACGATACTGGCACAACGCCAGACGTTCGGAGTGCTGGTACTTCTCGCACTCGGCAACACATTCGTACAACATCCGCGCAGCCTTCTTCTGTCCGCGTTCAAACATGGACTCGGCCAGCTCAAACAATTCGGAAACATAAGAGCGATCATCCGTCACTTGCTGAATTACCCTCTGTATACAGTCCAGCTTGTCCAGCTCGGCACAGCGCAGCAGGAACGGCTCCAACCTTCGCCAGTGCGGCGCAGATTCCACAAAACATTCAGCACCATATATTTCGTAGAAGTGGCCTTCCTCCAGCTTCATGCCCTGGGTAATGAGGTCCAATTGAGCCATGGCAATCGGCCGTGTCCCTTTGATAATCGCACTTAAAGTCCCGGCGTTAACCCCCGATATATCAGCAAAGTATTGTAGGGTATACCCTTGTTTCCTGATGTAATCCTCAATATTTGAGCGTATCGTAGTTGTAGGTTCCATGTCTCCCACCTCCACAATGAAAATCCAGAAATTTGAATTTCTATGATATGCACAATTTTAATCCTAAATTTTACAGCGGTCAATAACAATCGTGGCAATTTCCTTCACATTTAGACATTTTTGCTGAATATATCCCGGCTTATAGAAAAAATCCATTAGAAGAATAGGAGCGGACATGTTAAAGTAAGTTCAACTCATAATATCCTACTATTTCCATAGGATTAAAAAAACAGATTCGCCAATTCCGTTCAAGGAGAAGGTCAGATGAAATTTGCCTTGTTTAGCCTCATGATGAACCTCCCCAATGCGGTAACCGGTGAAGCACTGACCGCACAACAGAAATTCCATAGCATTCTGGAACAAGCCAGTCTGGCCGAGCGTTTGGGCTTCGATGCATATGGAATTGGGGAACGGCACGGTGCGCCTTTTCTGTCATCCTCGCCGCCTGTTGTACTGACCGCTGTAGCTGCTGCTACCTCCCGCATTCGTTTGCTAACAACCGTCACTGTGCTCAGCGTGTTGGATCCGGTTCGAGTTGCCGAAGATTATGCAACACTGGATCAATTATCCGGTGGGCGGCTGGAGATGATCATCGGAAAAGGCAATGACCCTCGGCACTATCCGCTGTTTGGCATTCGTGAGGAGGAACAGTGGGATTCACTTGGTGAACGCTATGAGCTGCTAAAGCGCCTGTGGACGGAGGAGAATGTAACCTGGCAGGGAACGTATCGCCCGCCCCTTCACGATGTTACCACTTGGCCGCGCCCTCTCCAACACTCCATTCCGATCTGGCATGGCAGCGCATCGAGTACACGCTCCACCGAGCTGGCAGCGAAATACGGCGAACCACTCTTCTCCTCGAATTCTTTTCACCCACAGGCAAAATACAAAGCGTTGATTGACCACTATCGGGAACGTCTTGATTATTATGGTCATGATGCGAATCGTGCGGTGATCGGTTCCGGAGCGGGGAGCCTGTACCTTGCGAATACTCGTGAGGAAGCGATTCGTCGCTATACGCCTTATTATAATGCTTTTCACGCAACCGCTGCCGCCCAGCACAACCAGTCACCCTTCACAGACCTGGAGGATAACATCGCTCGCGGTCCTGTGCTCATTGGTAGTCCTGAACAGGTTATTGAGAAAATCATGGATTACCATGCTGCTTTTGGACATCAGGTGCTCAGCATCAGCGTAGATGGACTCAGTCATAGCGAGCAGCTAGAGCAGGTTGAGCGCTTTGCCCAGGACGTAGCGCCCGTATTACGACGTGAATTACCGAATTCGGTATGGAACGATCCCCCGGTATTAAGCCGGCAAATACCTTCCCCTGCCTCCCATTCTTCCGCCACATGGCCCTCAGCCATCTCCCCTACATTCCAGATATAAGTCCCCACTCAGATACGCATATCAAATTCAGGGTGATTCGTGAGAATCACCCTGTTCCTCCCTTATTCGACGTTCTTTTCTTTTATTTAAGTGGACTTAATCCCTGCAAACAGAGAATTCAAAAGTCTCTCTACAAACTCACTATCCATCGGTTCGCCAGTCACCAACATGCGATAAAAAACCGGCCCGTAAACGAGATCGATGCACAAGCCGATGTCCAAATCACTTTTTAATTCACCTCGCGTTACACCTTTCTCTATAATTCCCCAAGCTTCACGCCGGCGAGGCTGAATGTATCTGATCCGATATTCTACTGCAAGACCTGGATCTGACTGTCCTTCTCCAATGATCTCAGTAATAGCCTTACCGTCCAGACTCGTCAAAAATTGAATCATATTGCTCGCATGAATGCGTACATCTTCAAATACCGATCCTGTATCCGGAACAGGCAATCTTGCTGTCATGGCAGACATGTATCCGTCCATAATGACAGCCCCTTTGTTGGGCCACCATTTGTATATCGTCGCTTTGCTCACTTGAGCACGCTCCGCTATCTTTTCAACCGTAATCGCTGCAAAACCATGCTCCAGCAGCAGCTCATAGGCGGCTGCAAGAATGGCATTCTGGGTTTCCATGTTGCGGGGACGTCCTCTTTTGGCTGTCATCTGAATCCCTCCTTGAGGTAACCATCACCATCAAATTTTCTTAAAAACGATACGTTCATTATACTAAAATGCCCACTACATAAACAGTTTCGCCTTCTCGCAATGGTTACTTACTCAGAATAAAATAATGATGCCTATTTACAATACTAAACGTATCGTTTATTATATGTTTGTAATTAGTGAACGACACGTTTAGAAATTAAGGACTCAAGCTGCTTTACCCATAATGAAACTAATCTAATACCATGTGGAGGATGATAATGATGATCATGAAACACGATACGAAGGCAAAACAGATTCCGGGTTGGCTGATATTCCTTTTGGCTGCGGCTTGTGGACTTATTGTGGCAAATTTGTATTATGCTCAAACTGTGATCGGCCCGATTAGTGTAACAACAGGGTTATCGTCTGCTGCTGCAGGGTTGATCGTAACGTTAACCCAGATTGGTTATGTCATCGGATTGCTGTTTATCGTACCCCTCAGTGACATTATGGAGAACCGGCGGCTCGTAACCTCCTTTCTGATATTACTAGTCGTTGCCTTGGCTGCAGCTGCGTTCTCCACTCATGCTTTACTATTTCTGACGGCGTCATTGGTGATCGGCATAGGTTCCGTCGTCGCTCAAATTCTCGTACCATACGCTACCTATCTTACCTCGGAAGAGCAGCGCGGACGCGTTGTTGGCAATGTCATGAGTGGACTTCTTCTCGGTATCATGTTGGCTCGTCCCATCGCAAGCTTCATTACAGATGCATTCGGTTGGCAGGCTGTCTTCATTTTCTCTGCCATTGTCATTGCATTGTTAGCCCTGCTCCTGTCACGTGCTCTTCCTGTACGTCAGCCTCACCCTGCAATGAAATATGGTCAGCTTATTGTTTCACTGGGCACCCTGCTGAAAACCTTGCCCATGCTGCGTCGCCGCGCACTGTACCAAGCCAGCTTGTTTGGCGCCTTCAGTCTGTTCTGGACGATCGTGCCTTTGCGGCTCGCTCATGATTTTGGCATGACCCAGCAGGGAATTGCCTGGTTTGCACTGGCTGGTGTAGGAGGAGCCATTGCCGCACCTATTGCAGGCAGATGGGCTGA
The DNA here is from genome assembly GCF_050455445.1 of Paenibacillus sp. MABNR03. Classification (NCBI taxonomy): domain Bacteria; kingdom Bacillati; phylum Bacillota; class Bacilli; order Caryophanales; family Paenibacillaceae; genus Paenibacillus; species Paenibacillus sp. MABNR03. Next base: position 41,855 of record NZ_JBCIYR010000006.1, on the reverse strand, counting down.
TAAAGGCTTGACCCGGATACTAACCGGACTTGCCATGGTGATTGCCGCTCTCTCCTTCGGTCTTGCCTATGTATTCCAGGGTCACTCTACCGCTTCTCTTGTGCTGCTGGTCATTGTCGCCATAACGCTCGACATGGCAGTCTCCGGAAATCTCGTTCTGGGACAGCGCATCATCTACTCCCTCGCGAATGAAGCGAGAGGACGGGTAAACGGAATTTTTATGTCGATCTTCTTTATCGGGGGCGCCATTGGCTCATCGCTTGGAAGCTGGTCCTACGCATCGGGAGGCTGGAGTCTGACGACACTGATCGGCCTGATCATGCCACTGTTGGCGCTCGGCTATTACTTTACGGAAAAGAAAACCGGCGTTGTCAGCAACTCATAACTGCATCACTCAACATAGAAGGGCAGCCTAATCCCCAGGATTAGAGCTGCCCTTTCCTTACTTTTAAATTAAGTGTTTCCTTCGATCCGGCAAAGCTGCTGAAGCAGAAATGCAATACATTTTAATGTCCACGTTATACTTTCGTTAGAATTGGTCGTTATCCTTGAGTTATGGATTTCAACTCATCATTCATACGGAGGATAATTAATATGAACCTGAAACATCGTTTTATTCAAAAAACAGCCGTACTCGGCATGACCATCGCGATGATTACCGGCACCGCTTCAGCGGCAGCTTCACCTATTGCCAAGGAACAATGGGTGCAGGAGCATGCCCATGAGATTACATCCCTGACATCGGATAATTATAGTGACCTGGCCTTCCTGAAGCCATTACTGCAGGACAAGAAAGTTGTTAGCCTTGGAGAGAACTTTCACCGGGTTGCCGAGTACAGTGCCATCAAAACGCGCATGATTAAATTTTTGCATGAAGAACTGGGCTATGACGTTATTGCCTTTGAGTCGGGCATGGGAGATGCAGCTGTTGCTTATGAACAAGGAGCGAATCTGACACCTGCCCAGATGATGGAGCTCTCCATTTTCCCAATCTGGCACTCACAGGAAACGCTTGGTCTCTACGAGTATGTGCAGGAACAGAGCAAAACGGATCACCCCCTGATTTTGGCCGGATACGACATGCAGTTCACGACCGGGTACTTAACGCAATTTATCAGTGACTGGATTGGAAGTATCGACCCCGAAAGAGGTAAAGAGTACTATGCTTTTGAGATGCAGGGCATCACGGATCTGTACGCCGTCCTTAATACGTATGGAATCGACAGCGACAACAATCCGGAGTTCAAAGCGGCCATCCATCAAGTGAAGGATACCTATGTGCCGCAATATGAGAAATTGGTTCAATGGATTAACGAACACAAACCGGAGCTGGTTAAGTCATTCCCGGACAACCCGAAACTGGCTGACATGATGATCCGCGTCCTGAATGACCGGACCAAATTCATGGAGATGGCAGCCTACGATACACGGGAGAGCTACGAGTTCCGCGATCGTGCCATGGCGGACAATCTGGAATGGCTGATGGACGTGATGTATCCGGACAAAAAGTTCATTCTCTGGGCTCATAATGACCACCTCGCCAAGAGCACATCGACCATCCTTAATCCCCCGATTGGAGAAAGCGATGGAAATTCCGACCTTTGGCAATCCAGCTTCAAGAGCATGGGCGAAATAATGCATGAAAAACTGCAGGACGACATGTATGTGATTGGACTCTATATGAACGAAGGGCAAGCGAGCGAGATTTCCACAGGCAAAACGTTTGATATCTCTCCCATGCCTCGTGGCAGCCTGGAGTATACGCTGATGAAGTCTGGTTATCGTAATACATATATTGATCTTTCCGAAGCCAAAGACGCTACTAGTGCTGCATCTTGGTTGTCCCGCCCAGTCTTCGCTGCCGAGGATGGCATGGTGGATGAAGTGATTCATCCGATGTCGATGAACTTTATCCCTGCAGAACAATACGATGGCATTCTGTTAATTGATAAGGTCAAGGCACCAACGACCACTTATAAAGGCGGATTCAAAGACCAAGCGCAGCAGCAAAAGTAATCCCTTAACGCTGTGCATCTATCAAAAAAGGCAGGATCCCATTTGGGATGCCTGCCTTTTTTTTGCTTCTGTTAAGGAGCTATATCACTTGCCTAAATTCAAGGTAATCACTGATTTACCCGCGCAATCTCCGGGCACTCAGTGCATGATGACCTTGTTGCAGAAAGGTGCTTCGTGTATTCTTCATCAGCTCAATCCGGCGTTCGGCCAGACGGTCTGCGGCAATATAAGTGGCGATGCCTTCGGTACGGGACGTTTCGAAGATTTTCTCCAAACTGGCGTAGATCTCTCCGATCTTGCTCCACGCACGCTCTGCATTGTATCCATTCAATTCATCTGCGATGTTGATGACTCCGCCCGCATTAATCACATAGTCCGGAGCGTATACGATGCCCATCTCATGCAGTTTGTCTCCATGTCGGGTCTCCAGCAGCTGATTGTTGGCACACCCTGCAACCACTTTGGCTTTGAGTGTTTTAAGCGTATCATCATTAATCGTTCCACCAAGGGCGCACGGTGCATAGATGTCACATTCCACGCCCGTAATGTCCGCCGGATCTACAGCCGCTGCACCGAAGCGATCCACTGCCTGCTTCACGGAATCCTTGTGAATATCCGTCACAATCAAGCGGGCACCTTCCTCGTACAAATATTTGCACAGACTCATGGCCACGTTTCCGACGCCTTGAACGGCGACCGTTTTGCCTTCCAGCAGATCCGTGCCAAATGCTTCTTTGGCTGCCGCCTTCATCCCCCGATATACTCCCCATGCTGTTGCTGGAGACGGGTTCCCCGACGAACCGTAGCTTGGGGATATGCCTGTTACATAATCGGTCTCCTGATAGATCAGGTTCATGTCTTCTTCCGAAGTTCCCACATCTTCTGCAGTTACATAACGTCCGTTCAGACCTTGAATATATCTTCCGAATGCACGGAACATGGCCTCATTCTTGTCACGGCGCGGATCGCCAATAATAACGGCTTTACCGCCGCCAAAATTCAAGCCGGATACGGCATTTTTATATGTCATCCCCCGCGAAAGGCGCAGTGCGTCTTCGATGGCAGCCTCTTCTGAAGCATACGTCCACATCCGAGTGCCGCCCAGTGCAGGGCCAAGTGTTGTATCGTGAATGGCGATAATCGCCTTTAACCCGGAAGCTTTGTCCTGACACAGGACCAGTTCCTCATAATCATGGTGTTCCATTACTTCAAACCAACTCATGTTTCACCGTCTCCTCCAACCATTTTTGCGGGCAATTCGCAAGGTTTCTTTATTTTTGCCATCCTCTATTGTACCTAGATAAGCCAAGAATGTGCAAAATCACATCACTATGTAAGAGTCGCTTTTTGCAAAAAGCGTTCATTTTCGAGCAGCATTAATGGAGCGTCTCGACCACGTTGATTGGATGCAAATCCCCTTCTACGGCAAAAGATGCCTGTCCGGTCTCCTCGGAAACCACGAGCACAACGGCATCCGTCAGTTCACTCAGCCCCAGTGCGGCCCGATGACGCGTTCCGATTTTACGTTCCCCTGCTACAGCCTGTGACAGTGGAAGGACATTGCCTGCAGAGACGATCTGGTTGCCACGGATCAGAACCGCTCCATCATGCAGAGGCGCACCCGGAATAAATAGTGATTCAAGCAGTGCATGAGTAACTTTTGCATCAATCACAACGCCTGAATGAATAATAGGGTCAAGAGGCACCTCGCGTTCAATGACAATAAGAGCACCATATCTTCGATCGGACAGATGCTGTACACTAGCGGTCAGCTCAGCAAACTTCTCGGTGAAGGGAGACAGGTAACAATCCAGATAAAAAGAAGAAGCAAGTACCTCAATCTGCTTGATCTCGGTCCGAATCTCGGCGAACTGCCCCAGCAGACAGACACTGTCATTGTCAAAACGGGATAACGTCAGATTCATCCGATCCGCTACACGATGCAGATCTTCCTTCAGCCTTTGTCTCATGGACGAGCTATCACAATCTGCTTGCCGGTTCATCATTCGGAGCCTCCCCCTTCTATTCTGCATGCCAACATAGTTAACCTATACATTTCCCCTGGCAATGTTCATTTATACCAAAAGAAATTCACCGTTCACTATGCTGTGCACAGAAAAAGCCTGTCTGCAACGTTACCGCTACAAACAGGCTTCAATCCAAAAATCCTTTACTCACAACGTTGAGATGTTAGAAATTATGGAGTAACTGCGCCATAAGATCCTTTCCTGAACGTAGCTGGATCATACCATTTGTACCCTGCAGCCGGAGCTGACCATGGCTCGAGCTGCGGTTCTGTAGATGCAGCCGGAGCTTCGATGGCAAGCAGGCTTGTCGGTGTGTCTAATGTCAGACCAGACACCTGTGACAGGCTCGTATAGCTTTCTTTTACCGCGAGCCATTTCACGGTATTGACGAGGAACGTGGCATCATCAGCCTCTTTGAATCCGTCATAGGTCTTTTTGGAAGCACCCGTTTCTTCACGCAAATACTTCGGAGTCGCATCTTCCACAGGAGAGGAATCACCAATGAATGCTGCCTTGCCTGCACCTACCTTGGCTATGGCTGCATATGCACCTTCAGCACGTCCGCCGCCATTGTATACGCCCTGATCGACCGCGTTGCCCCATTTGGACACACCGCTTGGAATATAGACCAATCCTTTGGCCTTGTTTGGATCAATAACAGCCACCGTGGATCCTGCGTGCATTGCTACTGCATTCACTCCGCTTGTAATTCCAAATGACTGTGACGGAGCAACGATATCCGTGGCATTCACATCACCAAGTGCGTTGTAGCGGAAACGGATGCCGAAGTTTGTTGCCAGCCAGTCCGAGCTAGTAACCCCCTGCATGGCTGGGGATTCGGCTTCTGCCGAAGACATCCCCTTAGCCGGGTTCAGGAATGCCCCGCGACGATATCCGTTAAATACTTCGGAGGAGTCCCAGCGGTTTTTGTTGCGGTCTGCATTATAGTGATCAGAGATGAAGAACACGCTGCCGCCATTCTGTACGTATTGCAGCAGTGCAGCCTGCTCTGTCGCTTTGAATGGCACGTTGGCTTCGCCAATAACGAAGACATCATAATCTTTTAATTTAGTATAGGTAATGGCCTGCTCACCGAATGTATACGGGATGCTGCGTTCCAGCTGATCCACGGCAAAGCCTGCGTTTCGCAAACCATTTGCAAAGTCCGAAAATGCTCCATCAATGATCCAGTCCGCAGCTCCGGCAGTTTGGGCATGGGTGTTGTCGAACAATACTTTTTTGCCTGTGCCATCGGGCAGCGTCGTGCCAGGGTTCGGTTCGGGATCAGGGTCTGGATTGGTTGTTCCGGAAGAAAGGGAGATGGAAGTTGGATTTTTGAGTCCTGCATAACTGTTGTAAGCACCAAGTGATCCGGTTACGATGACCTTCTTGCCTACGAGACCCGGATTGGTAGCCAGTCCATATTGCGAGCGAAATGATGAGGAAACTTGCACATCCAATAATTTAGCGTTTGCCTTCTCTGAAGGGGAATCCGCAATCAGAAAGTTAAAATCATTGGCGTAAGGAGACGTAAACTTGGCTGTAAGCGAACCGGTGGCATGACCAACAATATAACCTTCGACAGTCGCCGTTCCTCCACCGCTCTGAGCAGCAATAGCCTGAGATACGGTAAGTGGTGCTGCTGCAGCCTGTACCGGACTCTGTAAACCTGGCCCAAGCAATGCAGTTGTCATCATCATGAAGACCAGGAATGCCCCGATCCAGTGCTGCCATAACGCCTTCTTCATGTTCTCCTTCTCCTCCTCGGATTTACCTTTTAATGGGTTGTCCATTTTAATTTAATCTTTCATATGATGAATTCCTCTTTGTTTATGTAAAATTTTTGAAAAAAGTTTGCTGCATAATTAACCTGCCCATACTATTTACCAAACACATGATAAAGGAGACACATACCATGAAGTTTATCTTTTTGCTGCTTCTGATCATCGTCCCTCTGATGATGGTATTTCTTGCTCTTCGTTCCCGGATGGTGGAGCGGCTGTTTCATGTCCTGGCTCTCATATGTTTCTATAGTGCAGCCACGGTCATTGCCGGAGATGTGTATGCCACCAATGCACATATGACCACCTTTACCACTGAAATTCACCATTTTTTGCTGAATGGCTGGTTCCTTTATCCGTCTGCTTATCTGGGTGTATACATCCCATATCTGTTATGGATGGGCCTCTTCTCGAAAAAAAATTAAGGCAAATCAGTGACTCGGCATTGATTTTTGGTTGAATTCATAGCATAATAAACTTATACGTGATAATGATTATCATTCTTGAGCTTGTCTCTCATTCCAATCAACTTTACATGAATTTTCGATCATATAGCTAAAGGGGAACGAACATCATATGAATACAACTCTGCAAAAAGCATCACTGCAGCTCGACGATTATCTGGATCTTCTGAACCTGGCAACAACCCTGGGTGATACGAAGTGGCAAAAAGAAATCATTCGCAAGCTGGCTTATACTTATCCTGCCGTTCAATGTAAACAACCACAATAACATATCGATGTTAAATGGCTCATGACAGATTCAGATCTGAATCTATCGTGGGTTATTTTTTTGTTTCAATCGTGATCTGGATACAGGTAGAATGGACTTAATCATGGACCCGGGGAGAGTGAATGACATGCAAGCGGAGACAGAACGGCTGACCCTGCGAGAAATTCGCATAGACGACTGGGAAAGCATACATACGTACACCATATCACCTGAAGTAACCAGGTATACGGCATGGGGACCCAACACGGAACAAGATACCACGGCTTACATTGAACAGGTTTTGCTAACACAACAGGATGAGCCAAGAAACCAATTCGACCTTGCGGTCTGCCTGAAAACAGATGGTACGCTGGTAGGCAGCGTAGGCATATACACGGAAGGCACCAATGCGGAGATGGGTTATGTGATGAATCCAACGTATCAGGGGAGAGGCTACGCTGCCGAAGCGAGCCTGGCATTGCTCGGTTTGGGTTTTAACACACTCGGTGTGCATCGAATCTATGCCAAATGTCGGCCGAACAACAAGGCATCGGAGAAAGTGATGCAGAAGATCGGCATGCAGTATGAAGGAATGATGCGGGAGCACTGGTTTTACAAGGGAGAATTTCACGATTCGTTGGTCTATTCGATCCTCGCCAGGGAATATGCGAGCCTAGTTCGTCAAGATTAAAGCACTTAAAAAAGCTGATATCGGTTGATACCGATATCAGCTTTTTTATCTCCGTAACGACCCCAATCGCCAATGAAGATTTAATATATGGATCGAAAACTCTGGCGAACTAAAGCCGGCATAACTCCGCTGGGCAGCTTGGGAATGTGGGACACCCACACATACAGCGCAGGGCTGCCAGATCACGAATCATCAATTTGCCATCCAGTGTGTCCAGCGTACCCTGTTCCTTCCATGCTCCCAGCATCCGTGTCACACTCTCCCGAGTAGCTCCAATCATCTCCGCAAGCTCCGTATGATTCAATTTCATCTCGAGTACGATCCCCTCAGGAGTGATTTTGCCATACGAGTTGCTGGCACGGATCAGTGTCGAAGCCAGAGCTCCAGCCTTGCCATAGAGCAGCAGATCCCGGAAACGCGATTGAGTAATGCGCTGTGAAAGTGCCATCCACTGCAGGAATTTCAAGGCAAGGTCTCCATGTTTACTAAGCACACTTTCCAGATCACTGAGCGAGATGATTGCAAGTTCACCTTTCTCCGTCATCTCGGCACTATAGCTATGATTCAGCCCGCCAATACCGCCGAACTCACCGATGAGATCCCCTTTTTGCTGAATCGAGAGAATGATTTCCTTGCCGTCCTCCGTCGATTTGGTCATTTTCACGCGCCCCGAACGAATGTAGTACAGATATCCGGCTTCATCACCTTCCAGAAAGAGACTATACCCCGACTTCACCCGTTTAGGCTGCATTTTGGCCTCAATCCAGGCCCACTGTTCAGCTGTTACGAACGAAAGTATTCCGCCTGTCTCCCGTGTCATCTTGCTTCCCTCCGCCTGTTCCCGTTCTGTCGCTTGGGTTGTTCTTTCTATAAATACCGTACCCATTTGTTCGTCCCCCTCGTGTTTCCTTATGAATCTATCTTATCGCGAAACCGGCGGGAACGTTATCGGGGGATTACCTGAACCTGGCTGATAAATTCCCTGAATTTGCTGTGAGAAAAGTCACATCCTATGATGGCATACTCATGTTGTCATGTAGTAAAGCTCTTGCTGCATAAGGATTGAGGGCCGTCTGTTAACCAAGATCAGTACATTGCAGAACCGAAATCGGGGGATTCCCTGAATTACAACCCGGACGAATGGGACTACAATAGAACTAACATACAAATATATATTTCAGGACACCTTGGTCAAAGGTTAACGATATCCATTTCACCGAGTCTAAGCTAACGGTATCATTCCAAAAAGGAAGTGTCTCTCATGCACGATGAACTGCCGTCCGGCATTCAGGAGATGATCAACAATCTGCGCCTGAACACATCCGCCGATTTTTGCGGACTTGCCTGTCTGTCCAGGTCCATGCTGCGCTGGAAATATACCTCCGGTGAAACCAACGAACGCGTAACACGCATGGAAATGCGTCCGGGACAAGACCTTGTGGGTACAGCTCTTAGGACAGGCCGCACGTCCCTGTCTGATGAAGGATCCACAAATGCCAGTACGCCGGGCCGTTGTCCGTTGATGATCGCGGAGCGGCTGCTATGTGCCATAGCCGTGCCTGTGTTCCACGAGGGCAGCGTACCTGATGCGGTGCTGCTTGTTGGCAGCAGACAGCCCTGCACGTTCTCACCGGACATCATCCGGCAAGCGGAGCTGGCAGCCCAAACCGTTGGAGCCCACTCTTTACGGATAAGCCCCTTGGAAGTACAGAAGGAAGAAGAGCTATTCAGAGATTAAACCTCTGGGTGGCTTTTTTTGGTATCATGATGATAGAACCAAGCAAGCGGACAGGGGGAAAACTAGTGATTCAATTATTGGTTGTCGACGATCATGTCGTTGTACGTTCCGGGCTGATTGCCCTGCTGGACGGCAAGAATGAAATCCGGATCGTGGGCGATGCAGCAGATGGAGACGAAGCCATTGCCAAGGCACAGGAATTGAAGCCGGATGTTGTATTGATGGATTTTAGCATGCCGCCAGGCAAAGACGGGTTAACCGCTACCGCCGAATTGAAAAAGTTGATGCCGGACGTGGCCATTCTCATTTTGACCATGCATGACGATGAAGAGTATCTGTTCCGTGCGATCCATGCGGGTGCTTCCGGATATATTCTCAAGAGCGCACCACACGAGGAGCTGCTAGCAGCTATCCGCTCCGTAGCAGATGGCAGTGCCTATCTGTATCCTAGTGCCACCAAACGGCTAATGAGTGAATACCTGGACAAATCCAAACAGGAAAACGCCGGGCCATATGACACCCTCTCTGAGCGGGAGAAAGAAATCTTGTCCTGGATCGCGAAAGGTTACGCCAACAAGGAAATTGCCGAGCATCTGGTCATCAGTGTCAAAACGGTCGAATCCCACAAAAGCAATCTGATGGAGAAGCTGGGCCTGCGGACCAGACCTGAACTGGTCAAGTTTGCGATGAAAAAGGGGCTGTTAAACTTTGAGTAGTGCACGCGAAAACAGACTTAGCGGACTTGCGGAACAGCCTGTACTGCAGCTGCTGGATGAGCTGGACAACCACATCACCGATGACGAGTTTCGCAGCAGACTGAAAGGTTCACTGCACCAGCTTAGTGATCTGAAATTTGCACTGGATGAGTCCTCCATCGTAGCCCTCACGGATCGCAAAGGAAAAATCCAGTACGTGAACGATAAATTTTGCGAAATTTCACAATATCAACGAGAGGAACTAATTGGTCAGGACCACCGGATCATCAATTCCGGATATCATGGCAAAACGTTCATGAAAAACCTCTGGGAAACCATCTCTTCGGGACGAGTATGGAACGGGGAAATTCGTAACCGCGCGAAGGATGGCAGCCACTATTGGGTGAATACAACGATTGTGCCTTTTCTCGACAATGACGGGGAACCCTATCAATATTTGGCTGTCCGCAGTGAAGTGACGAAGCTGAAACGGGTGGAAGGCGAGTTGCAGACGATGATGACCCAGGTCATGAATATTCAGGAAGAGGAACGCCGCCGAATTTCCCGCGAGCTGCATGACGGAATCGGACAGAGTCTCTTCTCGCTCGTGATTCAGATGGATCAGCTCCTGGCTGACAAGCCCCATTCCGGTGTGGAAGCTCTGCGTAAGCAGGTCACCGGGATTATGGAAGATGTACGGGGCATGGCCTGGGAACTCAGACCTTCCGTACTCGATGACCTTGGTGTCGTTCCAGCCATCCGTACTTATATTGAGAATTATACCCGCCACTACGGCATTGAAGTGGATCTGAGATGCAACCTGCGCAGACGGCTGGAAATGAATCGGGAGATCGCGATGTACCGAATTATCCAGGAAGCATTAACCAATATCGCCAAGTATGCCGATGTCGCCGAAGCACAGGTAACCGTGGAAGATTCACAGGAAGGCACGGTTGTAACTATTGCGGATCAAGGTGCCGGGTTCAATGTGCAAACCGCAGGCAATGGCGTCGGATTGTTCAGTATGGAAGAACGTGCTCGCGGTGCAGGAGGAACGCTGACGTTATCTTCCGAGCCTGGTGAAGGTACAAGCATTACGTTTCATCTGCCCAGAAGTGTTTAGACAGGTTCGAATGTGGGCCCTTGCCCACTGCCTAGAGAAAAAAGCTGCTCATGGATTTATTCCAAGAGCGGCCTCTTTGGGTTTACTTTTGGTACAAATGACAAAATGAAAGCTCATAATCGGATAAATTCAATATGATGGATAAATATGTTGACTCCAATTACGATTCGTCATTAAAATATGAATGCTGCATGCAAATTGTATTGTTGAAGGTTAACATTTTATATTCCATATACAGAACGAAAAGGATGGTCCATCATGTCAGAAAAACGCTCCTCCAAAGGAGGAGAAATCCCGCAAATGTACAATCTGGACGCGATCGATCGGAAAATTATAGCCGCTCTGCACCAGAACAGCCGGATCTCCTACACGGATCTGGGTACGCAGATCGGTTTGTCCCGTGTGGCCGTTCAGGCTCGTATCAATGCTCTATCCGAAAAGGGCATTATCGAACGATTCACGGTAGTGATCAATCCAGGTAAGGTTGGGCTTCAGGTCTCCGCTTTTTTTAATGTGGATGTGGAGCCGCCATTCCTGGACGAAGTGGCCGAGAAGCTGGACGATGAGCCGGCAGTGACCAGCCTCTACCATATGACAGGCCCAAGTACACTGCATATGCATGGTATTTTTGCAGACATGGAAGAGATGGAGCAGTTTTTGCTGGAGAAGCTCTATAAGATGCCTGGTATCGTGAAGGTCGAATCTCAGTTGTTGTTAAAACGATATAAAAGCCGAATGGGCATGAGACTGTAGGAGGAAAACTGCATGGGTTGGAAAGATTACACTGGTCTTGTTACGGGTATGGTGCGAACCGGGATATTGGGTTATGGCGGCGGTCCTTCGGTTATTCCGCTGATCCGCTATGAAGCCGTCACCCGTTACCAATGGGTGAGTGATGAGGAATTTGGCGAGATTTTGGCGATTGCCAACGCGCTGCCAGGACCTATTGCGACCAAGATGGCCGCTTATCTCGGTTATAAAACCAAAGGCGTGCTCGGCGCCATCGTTTCTGTACTTGCACACATTTTGCCAACAAGTATTGCCATCATTGCTCTGCTCGGCTCCATGTACGCGCTGCGTGAGTCGAAGATCGTTGCCGGCATGGTGGCAGCCGTTCGCCCAGTGATCTTTGTGATGCTGGGCATGATGGCTTATGAATTTGCCAAAAAGGCATGGTCCGGACTGGGTAAAACCTTTGCCGTCCTGTTTGGCGTCATCGCGTTTGTTCTATTGCAGCTGCTGAATATTCATCCCGGAATTGTAGTAGCCGTCTTTCTTGGCTATGGGGTGTTTCACCTGGATCTGGTTCAGCGCTTCAAGTCCAAGCGCAGCTCCGACAAGGAGGTGTCCTAAACGATGCTTCAGACGTGGTGGGAGTTGTTTTGGGGATTTTTCGTAGCGAATATATTGGGATACGGAGGCGGTCCTGCCTCCATCCCGTTAATGCAGGAAGAAGTGGTCAACCATTATAAATGGATGACGACAGAGCAATTCGGCGATGTGCTCGCGATCGGAAATGCTCTCCCGGGTCCAATCGCAACCAAGATTGCCGCATTTGTCGGTTATCAGGTGGCTGGCTGGTTCGGGGCATTTATCGCCAGTTTTGCCACGATTGTCCCTTCGGCAGCCGCACTGATCCTGCTGCTTCGCCTGTTGAACAAGTATCGTACTTCACCCAAAGTGAAAGGTATGACACTGCTTGTGCAGCCGGTCATCGCAGTGCTCATGATTCTGCTCACTTGGGAATTCGGCCAAGTATCTACCGCTTCCATCGGGATCTGGCAGACACTTATCATCGCCGGGATTTCGTTATGGGTGATGACCAAAACCAAGCTGCATCCCGCTATTCTAATTGTGATTGCTTTTGCATACGGTGCGCTTGTTCTGTCCCATACGATGTAAGTGATAGATCAGGGATGACTGATTACGGATTGAACTCAAAGATAACGGACTGACACGAACAGGCTGCTTTCAATGCTAGATGCAAGAACAGTATACGAATATCCATACAAAAAAACGGTGACGCCAGCATCATGCTGTCGCCACCGTTTATTAAATTACACACTTCACGTTCACATATTAAAAACAAACTTTATTTCGCTTCAACTACGACCGTCACTTTGGTTTTCACGCCAGCATAGCTTACCGTAATTGTTGCTTTACCTTTACCATTAGCCTGGATAATGCCATCTTTCACCGTTGCTGTTGCAATGCGGGATGACTTCCAGAGTGCCGGTTTGGAGACATTTGCTTCGCTGCCATCTGCATACGTTGCTGTTGCCACCACGGTAACTTTGTCACCCGGTTTCATGGTCAGGGTTACCTTATCGGTTTGCAGATATTTCAAAGTATCTACATCGATGGCCACAGTTACGGACTTGCTGCCGTATTTTGCAGTTACTTTCGCTTTACCTGAACCAATTGCTTTTACTTTGCCTTTGGTTACCTGGGCTACTTTGTAGCTGTTGGTTTTCCATTCGGCTTTGTCCGTAACGTCACGTTCGCTGCCGTCGTTAAAATAAGCTACAACAGTAATATCAGCTGTCTCGCCGGATTTCATGGATACGGCAGGCTCCGATGCCTCAATGCGGGCAATGACGTCTACTTCGATCGCGATCGTCACTTTTTGGGAACCATACTCCGCTGTAATGTTGACTTTACCGCTTCCGTTCGCCGTAACCAAACCTTTTTTAACGTCAGCTACACGAGCGTTACTCGTTTTCCAGGTTGCTTCTGAAGTTACATCCAGCGTATTCCCATCTTCATCTGTCCCGGTCAGGGTAATCTGCTGCGTCTCTTTGGAAGCCAGTGCGATAAAGTTTACGTCCGCTTCAAGCCCGCTTGCCATACCAACCTCAACAGACATGGTCAGTGTTTTTCCATCCACTTTAGCAGTAATTGTTGCCTTGCCGACAGCGATACCTTTGACTTCGCCATCTTTGGACACTTCGGCAACCTTATCACTGCTGCTGCTCCACTCTACATCTTCAGTAACAGCTTTGGATGTGTTTCCATATACAGCAAGGACCTCTGCCGTAAAGGTATCACCCACACCGATTGATTTTTTCTTATTTTGCATTTCATATTTGTCCGGGACATCCACACTTACAGTGATTTTGACCGTTTTGCCGCCATAAGCCACTGTAATGGTTGCCTGCCCCGATTTGTAAGCAGTAAGTTTTCCTTCGGATACATACACAATATCTTCATCGCTTGAACTCCACGTTGCTTTGGATGTCACGTTCTCCGTGCTTCCGTCCACATACTCTGCATTGACCGTAAGTTCTTTTTCTTTTGTTCCAGTCAAACTCATTGCCAGTTTATCTTCAACGTCTACAACGTCCAGATAACGTGCCGTGTCTACATCTACCGTTATTTCAACGGTTTTACCACTGTAGCTAGCTTTGACCGTAGTTGTACCTTGGCCAATGGCCGTAACTTGCCCTTTATATACGGTAGCAACCTTTTCATTACTGGACGTCCACACTGCCGTATTGGTTACATCTGCATCTGAACTATCCGGATAGATTGCCGTCAACGTCAGTTGTTTGGAACGATCCGTATTACTCAACTTGAAGAATAACTTTTGCTCATCGATCTTCAGATTGCTCGTCCGGTCCACATCCACATCAATCGAAACCGTCTTAGTGCCGTACTTAGCTGTGATTACAGCAGAACCCGCAGCATAACCCGTGATGGTGCCTTTAAGTACATCAGCAATTTTCTCATCGCTGGAGCTCCAATCTGCAAGAGAAGTTACATCTCTGGTCGTTCCATCTGGATAGGTTGCCGTTATAACGACTTTGTCACTTTTGTTCAACAGCAGGTTCACTTGCTTTTTGTCTGTATCGATCCGCTTCACGACTTCGACATTTACCTCAACGGTAACAGACTGTTTTCCCACCTTACCTGTAATTAGGGCAGTACCTGCGCTTTGGCCAGTGACCTTCCCGTTAACTACAGTCGCTACCTGATCGTCATCAGAAGACCATTCCGCAATTTCGGACACCGATTCAGAAGTGTTATCACTGTAAGTTGCAGTCAATGTGATCTGATCGGATTCTCCTGTACGAATATCAATGGTTTGCTTATCCTTGGTCAACGCCTTAACCTTTTTGGTTACATTCACCTGAATGGATTGAGGCTTATTTTCGTAGGACACGATGACAGTTGCCTGCCCCTCACCTTTGGCTGTAATTGTTCCGTTATATACCGTAGCCACCGCAGTGTCATCACTGCTCCAGCTTGCATTTACTGTAATATTGCTTGTCGAAGCATCCGTGTAGACTCCTGTAGCCGTCACCGAACTGGATTCTCCTACTTCAAGCGCCACTTCATTTTTGGAAACTACAATCTTGGACAGTTCCTTATCTGCCGCAGCGGCCAAGCCTACGTTGGAAATACTCAGCACCAATACCAGCATCATCACCATGTACTTGGTCAATCTTGGCTTTAACATCATTTCCCCCCGATTAATCATCATTTTTTTCCTTAAAGTTAATGTCGGCAAGTTCTTTCCAGATGTTTAGACTTTCAGCGATTTTTCAGGAAAATGATTGGAAATGAATGCTTAAAACTGTCTTTTTCCCAAGGAATCATACCTGCCAGCATTCCGCATAACCTATCTATATTGCTATCTCATAAGCGCGAGCAACTGAATTGTACAGGATGGGAGGGGAAACATGCGGCAGCCTTTTGATTACATCGGATATTGGGAGCAAACATACCGTTCCGGGGAAACTTCTGGACGTGGGTCTTACGGGGTTCTGGCTGAATTCAAGGCCGAGGTCGTGAACCGATTGATCCAGCGAGAGGGCATTTCCAGTGTCATCGAGTTTGGGTGTGGGGACGGCAATCAGCTGCAGTATATGAACTATAAAGAGTACCTGGGTGTAGATGTCGCTGCCTCTTCGGTGCGCCTGTGCGCCTCGAAGTTTGCCACCGATTCCTCCAAAAGCTTCATGCTCTATACACCTGGTCTGTGGATTAACCGGGGCTTTCTGATGGCTGACCTTACGGTCTGCCTTGATGTACTCTACCACATCACCGATGAGACCGATTTCCGCAATACGCTCTATGATATTCTGCATTCATCGAAGGAGTGGGTGGTCCTGTACACACGTTTAAAAGAAAACGGCAATCCGGGTGTCGACACCATTCAGGATCGCAACCTGTTCCATTACCTGTTCGATTATCCCGACTTCAAGGTACAAGAGATCATCCCCCAGCGATATCCCGATCAGTCTTCAGCGGACTTCGTCGTCCTTAGACGCACCCCTTCAAGCAAAAAAACAACTAAATGAAGCAAGCTCAAAGCGAGAAAACCACCCTACAACAGTCCAATGGAAACTGGACTGCGTCAGGTGGTTTCTTATTTGAGCATTTTGCATAAATCCAATAAGCGACTTCCAATCTTTAATATATAGATCGAAATGGTCCTATTCGTCTATATATTGTACCCCGAAGCGAGTGGAATCCATTGATGCAAAATGCTGATTTATGAGGAATCAGGCAGATCGCCCTTTCATTTCTTCATCCCTATGATCGGCGCGATCATTGGATAATTCAATTCCCGAAATGTTGGCCTTAAAATAAACCTGGACGCCCGCGCAGCTTCGCCAGCGCCTCCATATAGAAATAGTCGCCGTATATGATCGGCACGTTCAAACCCCGCCCCTCCGGGTAATGCACCGTTCCCTGCATGATCAGCCCCTCTTCCGCCGCTGACTCGCCTGAGCTGTAGCGCTCATGCAGGCCGCGCACGATGCGCTCCCCCGCTGCGGCATATGCCTCTCCGCGCGGCGACAGCTTCGCCAGCTCCAGCAGACCGCTCGCGGCAATCGCTGCGGCGGACGAGTCCCACGCCACCTGATGCTCCGCTGGTGCGCGAAAATCCCAGAACGGCACGATATCTTCGCCAAGCATGGCGAGGAAGAAATCGGCCGCGCGTTCCGCTGTCTCCAGATAGCGGGCTTCGCCCGTATACCGGTAAGACAGCGCAAAACCATGCAGCGCCCAGGCGGTGCCCCGCGCCCAGGCGGAACCTGGAGCATGGCCCTGTCCGCCATGCTCGCACAGCTTCTGCCCCGTGAGTGGGTCGAACTCCACCACGTGGCAGATGGACCCGTCCGCGCGGATGAACTCACGCGCTACGGTGTCCGCATGTGCTTCCGCCAGCAAGCGGAAGCGGGGGTCTCCGCTCTGCTCGGATGCCCAGTAGAGCAGCGGCAGGTTCATCATGCTGTCAATGATGGCTACGCCGCGTGTATCCATGGTGGACGAGTTGAAGTTCCAGGCACGGATGAACTGGCCGCGCACGTTGAACCGAGCTGCAAACAGATTGGCTGCAAGCATCCCCCGCCGCCGGCTGTCCATACTGCCCGTCTGGCGGTAGGATGCTACGCCGCTAAGCAGCCAGATGAATCCCAGATCATGGTCCACCGAATCAGGATTACGGAGGCAGCCTTCCAGCTGCCGTTCACAGCTTTCGGCAATGCGGGACAACGGGGCGACGGCTCCGTCGTCCGGAGATTCTCCATACACAAGCCACAACAGCCCTGGCCAGAATCCGGCTGTCCACCACTCGGGATCATTCCGGTCATACGTTCCCTGCGGGGAGATATGCGGAAAAGTATCCTTGATTCGCTGTGCATTCCGGAGTGTTTTGTCCGCTCCCTGCCGCCATGCTTCTTCCACCCATGTTACCGATGTTGATGTATTCACGAGCATTGCCTCCTCTTATCATATCCTCTTCTTGCCCTCACACGTGACGTTGCTTCATATATATAAATTGGATAGACTCACATCATTGTCCCAGACGAACCGTAAACGTTATCCGCTGACTATCGCTCAAGACCATCCGTGCTTCCTTTAACATACCATTGCGAGAAGCCACGGTATAATTTTGCAGACGAATCTCCGCTCCTTCATTAAGCACGGTTGATTCCACATACGCTCCCCGGAACTCACTCCGAACACGATCACCGGAGACGGTGATGACCGCCTGCTCCTCTCCATCGCTGAACATCAGCGGGATAACAGCTCCGGCCGCTTCAATCTCCCCTTCGAACTCATATGTGACTGTTAACAAACCCGGCTGCTGTGTATAATACGCCCGAAGGGACTTCAGTCCGACCAATGGACCGATCCAGTCTACCGTAAACCTGTTGGTTTCCTGCCCCTCATCCTCTTCCACGTTGAAAACGATAGCTCCCCCTCCATCGGAAGGGTTGATTCCGGTATCCCGATTATATTCCGATCCGGAAGGGATACCTGCAGCCAGGCTGTGCCACTGACCATCCGGTGTCCGCCAGGCCGGACAATAACTGATCGGCAGGGTTTCCCCTTCTGAAAATTCAGTGAATCCGGACTCGGTATGTCCAGCAGCAGCCGGGCCAATGAGTCCTGGGAGCCCCTGCTGGTGAATCCGTACCAGTCCGGGAACCGTATATGGATCATTCAGAGCCGTATGTAATACCATTTGCTGGCCCGGTACTGAAGCCGTAATCGTCTCAAACCAGCCGTCCATCTGAAGGACTCGCATCCCCACCTCTGACGGAATGGGTAATTCAGCCACTTCATCTCCCGGATCACACAGGTATGCATTGGCCAGTGCCGCAGCCGTCCACAGGGTGTAACACGTATGGTTGGTATATATCTCGTATCCGTGGCGTATTTCCGGAGCATACCGGTTCCGAACGATATGCAGACGGCCGTCCTTCATTTTCCACCGGTCCACGGCAGCAAAACAAAGATTGGCTGCACGAGCAAATACGCCTGCCATCATGGGATCACCCATCTGCTTCGCAGCTGAGGCATGACTGGAGAACACATACGCAGCCGCCGCTTCATTCCATTGATGCTGTGAGCTGCGTCCCCGCGGAGGAATTTCACCCAGCGGAGATAACGTCAGGAGCGAAGTGAAAGCCCCGCGCCGGGTGGACTCAGCCAGGGAAGATGCACATCTTCCATCATATCCGGCGTCCAGCATGACACCCAAGTGGTAGCGGGTAGCAATATCGTACGCAAGCGGACTGTTTGGGCGATCCAGCGGACCATCCTGATACAATCCCAGCGCTGTAAAACGCGGCAGATGATAGCTCTCCAGATAATGATCCATCCATTCGGTCCCTTCACTCGCCAGCTGCTCGCGGTAGCGAAGGTATTCACCTGAAATCATGATTGCATTCCAGTTAATCATCCGGTTGGGGTTGTCCATTTTGGACATTGTAAATACATAGGTTTCTTCCGGTTCAATCTGTTTCAGCCCGGCTGCCCATTGAGTCGCTTGTTCAGGCAGTAGCGGCTTTAGCAGCACGTAGGCTTTTAGCATAAGTATGGGAAAGAAGTCGGCATGATTGTCCGGAACCTCGCCGCGAACAACCAGTGAGATACTGTGGGTCAGCGCAGCTGCAGCCGAGGTGAGCAGATCAGCCCGGCCCTCCTTTACCAGAACAGCAGCTGCAAATGCATAGGCTGGTGTGGAATAATAGCGCTCCCGATCAGAGAAGGGATCCAAAATGGCACCGTTCTCCTGCTGATATCCCGAGTAGGCACGTACAATGTTTTCGATGAGTGCTATTTTACGCGCCCGATTCCATCCACTAGGTTCTACATGCTTGGCCTGTTCCACCTCTGTTCGGAACCTCTCCAGTTCATCTTTCCATGGATATCCTGCATCCGATGTATACGTTAACAAAACAAATCACCCTCATTTCCGATCCCCACTTCAATATGGGACTGAATTGGTTTGAGTCGTCATCAGGTTTCCGTTACATTAAACCGGCCTTATCTGTCTACTGCTTTTATGCCTTATCTTGAATGTATAGTGAATCTTAATCTGCACCAAGTCTCCGCTGCAAAATGATCCCGGGACACCCTGTCGTCATCCGCCGTTTCCCGTAAGGTTAATGCCGTCCGGTAAAATTTCAGGGGCAGGTGGTCGTGATCCACAGTTTCTACCTCTTCCACCCATGCATCCCATAGTTCAGCATCGTAATGCAGGGTCACAACTGCCTTGTTTCCTTCCCACTGGACCATTGCTTCCTGCATGACAGGATGAATTCGGCTGACAAAATGCTCAACGACTCGCGGTTCTTCAATCCGTTGTCCCTCTTCCCGGGGATCAGGGAATTGCTGCCACTGATAATGGTCTTCAAGGAGAAGCTCCGCTTCGGAAGTTCCAGAGGGGCCGCTCCAGCTCAAACGCCTGATATATCTTGCCAGTCTTGGTGCCTCTGGATAAGCCGACGTCAAATCAAATGCGACCTCTATCCCTTGCGGCGACGATTGCCTGGTATATAGTACGCTCGCTTCTGCCTGCCGCCCTGATTGTTGAACCGCTCCTTCAATGACCGGAACGCTATGCCCCCGAGAGCCAATTTGGAAAATGCTTTCCCGGCCAGGTGCGAAATAGGCCTGAGTATACTCGCCTGAACCTGGGTCACAGAGAATGTTTTCTCCTCCGCCATGAAGAATAAAGTGTCCCAGATCATTATGATTATGGGGCTCTGCGTTATGACCGCCCTTTACCGAAAAGGCTGCTGTCATTTCCTCTTGATCTCCTGCTGCCAGTGTCCCTCGGGTTATCAGCCACGTCAGATCCTCCAGGTAAACGAAGGCTGCCGGCTCCTCTGCTGCACTTTTTTCTTCAAATAGAGCCTGATTACTCCATAGTATATTGCGCAGAGCATGGGCCCATCTGCGGCAGGGGTCCTCGGTCAGAAGCGGGATGCGATGCTCCATGTTGAATTGAATCTGCTGCCGCTTGGACAACAGAGAAAGCAGCCCAGGCGGAATCGTCTCCCGCTCACGACTGTCCGAATAATTGACAAACACCCCGCCCGACAGATGAATATTTCCGGGGAAAGCCGCAATGGCTCTCGTTTTGGGATCAGACAACATATCCAGTTCCCCTGCACTGAATATTCGCAGCATTTCTGCAAAATACGCATAAAATCCAAACCCGTATACCCAGTAACCGATACCTTCAGCGCATCCCCCATCTAATCCATAACCGCTCAAAAAGGCATTCATGGAATGAATCGTCTGCTGCACCGCTCTGGCCCTCAGCTGCTCATCTTCCAACAGAAGGAGAGCCGCAATCCCGCAGCCGCCGCTGCACACTGCTGACCAGTTGTGATCCGCGTTCTCCCAACCGTAAGTCCGCTGCTCTCGGTACAACGGGGTGAAGATCCTGCCCTCTATCTCAGCACGCACCATCTTGACCACACGCTCGTCCAAAATGTCATTCAACATGATAATAATCTCTGCAAGCATTTGTGCTGTTTCTGCAGCGAACAAATCGATATGTTCTCTCGCGCCAGCTTCTTCCCCTTCAGGTACATGAGCGGACAGACACCAGGTGTGTTCGGTACAGACACTCCAGATCAGGTCCTCCAGTACGTGCAGGCGCTCGGCAGACGGGGATGCAGCGACCAGTAATCCCAGTGCAGTTAGCCTTCCCCGCCGCTCAAAATAGGCCAGCTCATACGCGTGACGTTCACCTGTCTCCCTGAATTGACGATATAGGGAAAAGGATAGTTCAGGCAGGTTCTCCGTACCCGCCCTCTGTTCATATACTTCTAGATCTGACCAGAAGGAGGCATAGTCGGGATCATTCAACGTGTCAGCCAATCTGTCTTTCCAACGATAGATGTACTCCAAACTACGGGTTGCTCCATGTCTCATGGCCATCATGATGTAATCGGCCGTCCAATTTAATCCAGGGTGAACTGTCATAATAATTCCTCCCTATTTATGTAACCGATTTCATTTTAGCCCATAGTTTAGCAAAAATGAAGGGAGTTCGGACGAATACTTTTGTAAAAAAAATAAATAATGAAAATAACTGAAACTTTTCAGACGTTTTTCTCGTAAAAGGTATGTCGGTACTCATTGTCTATGTATTTTATTCCATTATGAGGACAGGTGAACCATACTGAATACTGAATTATTTAATCAGGCTGTAACTGAACTGCTGCATCGCTCCGATAGCCGTGTGCTTGTCCACGTTGAGCCCCATTTTCCGGACAGTCGTCTCGTCGGTGGTAAATATCACATGGGAAGCCACACCGTGTATTTATATAAAAAAGAAATTATGGAGCAATGCCGAATGCTGTTTGGTTCGCTGGCTCCATTAAAGGCTTATATTTATGTCATTCTGGCTCATGAACTGGGGCATGCCGAGGATGTGGAATTGGTGGATCTGTCCAACCTCCTCGATGGACCTCTTACAGTTTCTGAGCAGGCGGAAATTCGGCTGCGTATTGAAGAAAACGCCTGGCGTTATGCAGAATCCCTGCTATTTGATATGGATCCCGTTTTCTTGCGTACTATCATTGATGAATCCCTGTTCAGTTATCGCCAAGCGATTGAACCACATATCGCCTGACCCGTTAAGTGCGCAGCTCTAACAAACGACAAGGCCAGACTCACCCTTTTCCACAGGTGAGATCTGGCCTTGTTTGCTTGGATTATATGATGTTTCTATTCAATTGATTAATTATTCCGATTACGGGACCGGGCTTGTCCGCCCTTGCGCCCTGCCTCTTCGCGGCTCATTTTGCCATCTTGATCATCGTTTCCATCATTATTGCCCCGGGCGCTTCCGCCCTCCCGTCCAATCTCTTGATAGAACTCACGGTCGTGGGATTTCGAAGTTGCTTCCCCACCTTTGCTGCCGATCTCCTGATAAAAATCTTTGTCATGGTTCTTCGCGGTTGCCTCTCCGCCCTTGCTGCCAATCTCTTGGTAGAACTCCTGATCATGATTCTTGGAGGTTGCTTCTCCACCCTTACGTCCTGCTTCTTCACGGCTCATTTTTCCGTTTTGGTTATTTTGTGCCATTTTGAATTCACTCCTTATCGGGTATTGAGTATAGTATGCTACGCTTTTTAATTACCCTCTCATTTGGGATTAAAACATAAGATTTCTAAATATGTCATTTTTCTATATTTTTTCACGATATCTGATGTAAAAAAAGCAGAAGATCTGCAACAGACCCTCTGCTTCTATTTTATTGAATTTTAAGTGGACTATTCTGTACGACAGACAACCATTGACGGGCGATTAGCTCGTGACCGGCTGCCGTTGGATGTACGCCATCCCATAACCAATAGGATGCGTCAGCCTTTTCAGTGGCCTGATTGAATACATCCTGTAACGGAACCAGCACAGCACTAAATTCAGTGGCAAGCTCGCGAACAAGACGTTGATAGTGACCGATACGCTCCTGCCACATATCCCATCTCTCCACCGTAGCTCCGGTTTTCAAAATAAAGGGCTCCATCAACACAAGACCCGTACCAGGCAGCACTTCCTTCGTTTCCTCCAGCAAGTGTCGGTATGCCCGTCCAAGACGGTCTGTAACCCCACTGGGCTCACCATTCATTGTACGCCAGGCATCATTAACACCGATCAGAATGCTGATCAGGTCCGGCTTCAGGCTGAACGTATCCTCATTCCAGCGTGCATACAGATCGGATGCCCGATCCCCACTGACCCCCCTGTTGTAGAAGCGTGGCTGCTTCCCAGCCAGCTCCGCACCCAATCTGCTTGAGATCAGATAAGCATAGCCGTGCCCCAGAAAATGATTCGGATCATCATTCCGCGATCTTCCCCCGTCTGTAATGGAGTCTCCCTGAAACAATATTACGGATGGACTTGTACTCATGATTCAAACCGTTCCTTCCTCTTATGTAAAATGGAAACCTTAATCCTACAGTCTCCATTTTATCCCTTTCAGGAACAATAGAAAATAGCGTTTTCAAATCTTCAACTAAACGCCTTTCTGGTCTTTGGCCACATATCCTCCGCCCTGATACTTGGTTTCATCCTGCTTATCCGGTGCGCCTCTGCGCTTCGCCTCTTCCCATAGCTCCGCCGCATCATCTTCTGGACGGTATCCAATCTTCTCCTCCAGGTAACCTATATCATAATAATTGTCGGTATTTGCGGAAGTTCCATACAGATTGAGATATCTCATTTCCGGATTGGCCTCAATACAGCACGCGGCGAGCTGCACCATGTCCCTGGGCGAAATCCAGATATGTGCCGAACGCTCGGAATGCGGGTGATCATCCCCCGAGAAGTTGCCAATTCGAATGTTGAATGAAGAAAGGTCATATTTGTCCACATAATATCGGCCGAGCAGTTCAATATAACATTTGCTGAGGCCATAGAAGCTGTCCGGACGATACGGATCATCCACTTCAATATCTTCTCCTGTTCGATAAAAACCGGTAGCATGGTTTGAGCTTGCAAAAATTACGCGCTGAACACCATTCATTCGGGCTGCTTCATATACATGATAAGCTCCGGTTACATTGATAGGCAGAACTTTTCCCAAGAAGTCCTCTTCATCCTTCGCCCACGCAATATGCAGCACCGTATGCACTCCCTGCATTAGTTCTTTCAGACGGTCCGCATCCGTGACATCCATTGCTACTATGCCTGCCCCAGGATCATCATTCAGGTCTGCCGCAACAATATCATACTTATCCATGCCCCTCAGACCTTCCAGGAGACTGCGACCGATGACGCCCGCAGCTCCAGTGATCAACAACTTTTTCCTCGTATGCTCCATTCATCTCGCTCCCTTCATTGGTGACGGATATTAAGTTCAACCCAATATATGTCTATAGAACATTATTAACCGTTAGCCTGAAGGAATTACCTGTACACATGAAGTCCTCTATCCCATCCAGTATCGCAGAATCATCATCGCTACAATTCCAACAAGAACGGTACCTAGAAGGCTTCGGGTCCAGATCGCCACGACGAAGGTAGGCAGGGCCGCCCATAGCGCAGCATTTTGTGTGAGCGGCACCAGTTGGCTGCCAGACATAAAGAGCTCCTGACCAATCAGGGCTGCCATTACGGCTACCGGTACATATTCCAGCCAGCGGAGCAGCCATACCGGAATCTGTATTTTGCTGAACAGCATCAGCGGCAGCACCCGGGGAATAAAGGTCAACAATGCAGACCCGATAATGATCCAAAATACATCCCATCTTACTTCCATCTTTCCATCACAACTCCCATCGTTGCTGCGACGACTGCAGCCACTATTACGCTCATGCTGCCCAAGGAGGCCATGCTCGCGAATACAACGCATACTACCGAGATTACCGCTACATAGATGTGCAGCTTTCTGTTTTTTCGATGAATTAACTGCAGTACGATCAGGCCGATAAACATGGCGGGCAGGGCAAAGTCCAGCCCATACTGCTCCGGATTCGTAATCCAGCGCCCAAAATAAGCACCTGCCATGTTGGCCGCGAACCAATTCAGATATGCTGTAATATTCAATCCATGCATCCACCGTTCACTCAACGATTGGCGGCCAACTGCACGTGTCATGGCTACTCCGAACGATTCATCGGTGAGCAGGGAACCAATCCACATGTTTTTGAGTGGAGTCAGATGCCTGAAATACGGGGAGACCGCCGCACTGAGTAACAAGTGACGCAAATTGACAAAGAATATGGTGAATATGATGGCTGCTGCCGATCCATTCGATGCCAGCATGCCTGCGGCAATAAACTGGGCCGAACCTGCATATAGAATCAGACTCAGCAGGGCTGTTTCTGCCAGACTGAGACCTGCGGTCATTTCGATTACACCCGCTGCAAAACCGATGCTTAGATACCCCAGTAGCGTTGGAATACAATCTTTTACTCCCTGCATAAAGGTGGCATTGTCCGAAGTTTCCATGATGTCTTGTGGTTCCGATGCCAAGGGCATTGTTTTATTCAATTCTGCTGCAACTCCTTCTCTTCCCTTTGGGTGATGTTTGTTCGTGTCCTTTATATTAATTCAGAAATATACCACAAGATGAGATATTGAGGGAGAGACAGATTTCTTTTTCACAGAACAGATGGGATCTATATGGGCATACAAAAAGCCCATTACCTTTTAAAGTAATGGACTTCAAATAGCTGGAGACATCTCTTGTTGATGATTACTCACCAGAGTCTTTTTTATCTCCGTGATATCCTTGTTCACCGTATGGCTCAAGCTGATCCATCCAGCGATTTAGACATTTGGCCAAGGCATCCTTCGTATCGAAATAGGGATTATCCTCTTTTTTCAATACTTCCAGCACTTCAATGGTGAATGCATCATCCCCATATTCATTCCACTCTGCCTGCAGCTGTTTATTCAGATGACTGCCCATTTGCAGCATGAATTTCTGACCATTAATCGTCTTGAGATTCAATGTGCTGTCCAAAAAGACTTTACCGTTGCGTTCATTGCGGATTTGGTAAACTCCCGCTTCGGTCTTGACCTCTTTGGCCTGTTCCTGAAGTTCCTTGCGCCGATTCATTTCTTCGTTCTCTCCTTTCCTGCTTCCCGTTTCTGATTTCTTGTCACTCTTCTTCTGTTCAATCTCAGCTGAGAGGTTCAGCCAGTACTGACTTCCATCCTCTTTACGATTCATGAATCCGTAGTCAATCAAATACCTTCTTAGCTCCACGTAATCGTCATAAACTTGTTTTAACAGCTCATTAACCTGTTTCTCGGTATACTGATGGTCCGGCTCAAACCGTTTGGCAATTTCAGTAAGAACAATGAATTTATGCTTTTGCTGCATGTGAAAACTCGACAGGGGACCATCTGTCCCTTCAGGGAAATACTTGCCAAGCACTTTTTCCCGGTCCTGTTCCGAAATATCAAATTGTTTGGCGTTGATCGTATGCACCTGTCTTGTGACAGGCAAGACCAGTTCGGCAGGCGCGTAGTCATCCTTGCTTTTGAGCAGTTCCATCAATGCCAGGAAGATTTTCGCCTGCCGCTCTTTCTCCTTCAGCACAAACCGATGATTTCGAATGGTAGAGGCACTTCCGATCCCGAGAGCCTTCTGCACTTCGGTATCCTTCTTCCCCTCATAAAACTGGCCAAGCAGCCCCCGCTGCACATCGGACAGGCCCGTCACACTTTTATCCAGCTCCAACAGATATTCAAATACCGACCCATGAGCCTTCTCGATATGAACACGCATATAACGCTCTGCTTCATAGAGGACGCCTTCCTCGGGATAGATGATGCCCGCTTCCGTTTTATGGCCGCAGCAGATACATGTGAATGTTGGCCCTTCTGTGAGATATCCCCGCTTGATCTCTTCGAGCGTGGCCGTCTGCAACAATGGTTCCGATGATTTCATTGAACGATCTCCTTTACTTCTTTTACATGCTTATAATCAAACACAGAATTATTTAATTTGTTTGTTTATTTATAGATATAATATACTTTTGTTTGTTTTATGTCAATTCATATAAACTGGTTCACTGAAAAAAGGCCCCTGCCTAGGCAGTGATAACCTTAAGTTGGTTTCTTACGTCATGACATATCCTCTACAGACAAAAAAGAAAAAGACTACAGGATTTTAAGTCCTGTAGTCTAAATTGTCGCCAGCTTCGGTAAAGCTGAGCATCCGATTATAATTTGAAGCGTTCGATCATGCTCTGCAGATCTTCAGCCATTCGGGACAAAGCGGCAGATGAAGCTGCAACTTCTTCCATCGTGGCAAGCTGCTCCTGTGCAGCGGCAGAACCATCTTCCGTCCCGGAAGCAATCTGATCGGATAATACGATGGTATCATTCACTGCTTTGGTGACGTGGTTCATTCCACCATCGATCTGACGAGAGGCTGCGGACACTTCTCCGGCTTGTGCAGCAACAAGCTGCACAGCATCACGAATCGTGCGGAATGCATCCCCTGCTTCCGTAATAAGCTCTGAACCTTTGATCATGCCTTCCCCTGTGCGTGCAAAGGTAGACTGTACCGCGTACGTTCTCTCCTGCATTTCAAGCATTAATTCATTAATGCGCTCAGCAGAGCTGCCCGAATTTTGTGCCAAAGCTTTGACCTCATTAGCTACAACGGCAAATCCGCGCCCTTGCTCTCCTGCTCGTGCTGCTTCAATGGTTGCATTCAATGCAAGGATATTGGTTTGTTTGGCTATCGTGGTAATTTCGGCAACGATCTGAACAATCTCTTCATTTTTCGCCCGGAGATCCTCAATAACTGCTGCCATAGCTTCACTCTCTTCATTGACCTGCTGAATATGAGCGACTGCCTCCTCCACAGTAACCATCCCGGCTTCAGACTTGACCGATGCCTCCCCTGCAATGCGGGCTGCTTCCTCTGCACTTGAGGAGATCTCTTTGACTCCAATGGACATCTCTCCGACAAGCTGCCCTGTTGCCGCAAGACTGTCGTTTTGTTTGGTTGTTCCTTCTGCTGCATTCTGCATCAGTTCAGCGACCTGTTCCGTTGCTTTGGACGTCTGTTCCGAACTGGCCATCAATTCCTCGGAAGATGCTGCGAGCTGGCTTGATGTATCGTGCACTTCTCCAAGAACATTGCGCAGTGAAGTCGTCATGGTATCGAAACTGTCTCCCAGCTGTCCAAACTCATCCCGCCGTTTCAGCCCTACGTGAACCGTAAGGTCCCCGGCGCTTACCTTGGATGCGGCCTGGGTCAGCTGCTGCAGCGGACGAATAATTCCTCGGATGATGAATATGAGCAGGATCATTCCAATGACCAATGAACTTCCCACAAGTGTGTAGGTTCGAATCATAATCGGTCTAACCGCTTCATCTGCTTCAGAAGGAAGCATTTCACCGACAATTTTCCATCCCGTCGCCGGGTTGGTGAAATATACAGCTTCCACTTCTTGTCCTTCATACGTATACTTCACGGTTCCCTTGTCGCTAGTATACATTTGATTAATATAATCTTGGTCTGACTGCACACCCGATTCGATATTGTAATGGAACAGGAATTTCCCGCCATTGTCCAGCATATACAGCTTTCCTTTTTCACCAATATGAATCTGATCTACGTTTTCTTTCAAGTGGTTAAGACTTACGTTGGCTCCAAATACACCTTTACCGTCAGCCAGCTTGGCAGAAGCAGTCACAACCCACTCTCCTGTTGTTGCCGACTGGAATGTGTCCGAAATGATAGGCTCACTCGCTGCCATACCCATCGTATACCAGCTGCGTTCCCGTGGATCATAGATCTGTTGTCCAGGATCAGGAGACTTCATCCAGCTTCCATCCTCGGCACCAATCGTCAGTACGCCCAGTTCTTTATGGGTTTGGGACATATGATCCATTTGTTTTTGCAGTGCTGGTGATTTATTAATAACATCCTCAGAAGTAAAACCCGCAGCGAGCTGTGCGGCGTTATCCTTCTCCATGTTGAGCATCTGATCAATCTGTAAACTGAGCATCTCTGTTTTGGCCTGTGCAGAATGCAGGAGTTCTTCCCTGACCCGCTCTGCGGCTTTATCATAAGATAACCAACCAACGGTGATGCTTGGCACGATCAAAAACAGGAGCAGTGCAGCGATCAGACGTTTTTTTACGGTTGGCACAAACCATTGTTGAAACCTTTTCTTCATTTAACTATCCCCCATCATCATCTTCACCTTTCTTTTTATCGGACGAACATCATGAAAACATTATGTATGAATACTAAATATCGTCGAAATTCCATTATTTCTGTTAGGCTCTTAAGTTTGCTGGCTCTCCATCCGTTTTGACCCCCTCTACGAGATCGTTTACAATATTGCGTAAGCTGGTTATCTATGAAAAGTCTGGAAGGAGAGGATCCACATCACACGTAAATCGCTTCATGTGCATCAGTCGGCATACTTATCCCTATTTCGTATTCTGCTCGCGTTCATTCTCGTTGCAGGCCCGGTGCTGGGACAATTCAGCACATCCATATCGGCTGCCCAGAATACTCAAGCAGTTCTTATTGAAGTTAATGGTGAACCACAATCTTGGAAGAATATACCTCAGATCTATAAAGGAACAACGTACGTACCTTTAAGGGATGTCGTCCAATCGGTGAAAGGTTCCTTGAAATGGAATAACCGTACCAAAACGGCTACCATCACCGTTGGAAGGGATACTTTGGTTCACCAGGCTGGCAGCGACTCGATCAAAGTCAACCATGTCCGTCTGGATGCAGGAGTGAACTCCCGTACGGTTAGGGGTACTCTCATGGTGCCTGTTCGTCCTATTGCAAATGCCTTGAAGGCAGATATTAAGGTCGGACGCACCGCTTCAGGTCAGCTGAGTGTGAACATCCAAACGGATAAGGTCAGTTTGCTGGACAGCGAAGTCACCAGCGTGGACGCTTATTTGCGTGAAATCCAATTCCCCGGCATGGCCCTCATTGCTCGCGATGGCGAAGTACTGCTTCGCCAGGGATATGGCCTGGCTGATGAAAAGACGCTGAACCGTCCGGATCAGAAGACGAGAATTGCTTCACTGAGCAAGTCTTTCACGGCAGCTTCCATTCTCAGCCTCGCGGAAGAAGGCAAGCTGAATGTACAGGATCCAATCTCCAAATATATCTCTGGTATCCCAAAGGGCGATGAGATGACTCTGCATATGCTGTTATCCCAAACCTCCGGGCTTCCATCCGCATTTGGCCGGGGTGAAGGAACCTCGCTGGAAGAAACGGTAGAAGAAATCCGGCATAAAACACTGAAGTTTGAACCAGGCACCGCCTATCTCTACAGCAACAGCGGTTACGTGCTCCTGGCTTATGTCATTGAACAGGTATCCGGCATGAGTTATGCCGACTACGTTAAGCAGACGATCTTGCAGCCGCTCGGCATGAAAAACTCCGGAGAGGCATCCCGGCAGGTCAAGACAATCAGTGGTTTCGTTGCGGAAGATAATCAATGGGTACCTGCTCCTTATTATGTTTCACAATCGGGATCAGGGACGATCTATTCGACCGTGGACGATATGCTGAAATGGGACCGGGCACTTTACACGGATCAGATCCTGAGCCAGGAAACGATTGAACAGATGTACAAGCCATACTCGGACAAAAATTATGGCTACGCCTGGATTCTCAAGGAAAACGGCGATAATCGTACCGTCTTCCACAATGGCAGTGGTGGCGGCTTCGCCACAGCCTTCTCTCGTAATCTTTCAGATGATGTTACTATCATTCTTCTTGGCAACCACGCCGGAATGGACATGACCTCCCTCATGGATGAAGTGGAGGCACGCACTGCCCAAGCATTGCAATTGCAATAATCAACTTATACGCAGCTCAAGAGACGACCCTGATGAAGGGTCGTCTCTTTGAGTTAGTATACTGCCATTTGCAGGGATGAGCCAATTTGGTTCAAGTCCTTTTTAGAAAACAGGATCTGCAATTCAAATCAGATTCACCGGAAGCTTTCCGGCCTTGGGCATCCCTATTCATAAATAAATAAATTAAATAAAGCAATAAAAGAAACATTTTTACAATTCTGCTGTTTATATAATGTAGTTAAATTTTGGGAGAGAAATTGTCACTCACGGATTCGTTGTCTTTAAATTGATGTCGGTGAGTTACAAGCTCTAATATTGTAGAGGTGTATAATGAAGAAACCCATTTTTCTCATGTTTTTAAGCCTGTTTTTTCTTTTCTTGTTTTCTACTCAGGGAAATGCCGCTGCCAATACGTCTAAAATCTTCTTGAATGGAGAGGAATTATCTCTCTCGCATGATGTTCAGGTGACCATCGTAAATAAGAACGTCATGATTCCAATCCGAGTTGTTGCAGAAAATCTGGAGTTCAATGTCGATTGGAATCAACAAGCCCGTCAGGTGAAAATTCAGCAAAACGACAAAGTGATTTCTCTAAACGTTGATCAGAAGCAAGCCACAGTTGCTGATAAACAGGTTACCCTGAATACAGCTCCGCAAATTTTAAACAAAACGCTGGTGGTGCCCATTCGGTTTGTCAGTGAACAGATGGGACTTAGCGTAAAGTGGAACAACCAAGAGAAGATCGTATACTTAACCGATAACAGTAAAGGGCCCGATGGAGAGCCAGGCAATGATTCAGGAGATAGCGATACCATCTCGTTAACCCATGTGACCGACATCATTTTTGCCGATAATCAGTTGGTTGTGTCCATGGATGGAAAAAAAGTGCTGCCCGTGATAACCACCTTGAAGAACCCGGATCGACTGGTTGTGGATTTGCCTGGTACGGTCTTTGGTGATATGACGCAACCGCTTGATCAAGGGTTGAATGGCAAACTGGACGTAAATGGATATCCCAATGTAACAGAAGTAAGATATTCCCTTTTTAAACGGGATCCCGGACAAGTCCGGATTGTTGTTGAGTTGAACAATGTGAAAGAAGTACAGTTCGAACAAAACGTAATTGCCGACAAGCTGCTTATCGATCTGAACGTTTCGGGAGACAACGTCACACCCGTGCCAGTGATTCCCGCCCTCGATACAGGACGTAAAGTCGTCGTCATTGATCCAGGTCACGGGGGCAGTGACCCAGGGACAATCAGTATCACGGGCAAACCAGAGAAGGACTACGTTCTGGCAATAGCGCTAAAAGTACAAGCTCTCCTGCTCAACGAGCCGGATATTGAACTGGTCATGACACGTGACACTGATATCTACCCTACACGTTCCGAGCGCGTTCAACTGGCGAATCAGTTAAATGCGGATGTGTTTGTCTCCATACACGGCAACAGTGTAACGTCTTCACCTCAGGCATCAGGTACAGAAACATATTATTATCAGCGAACCGGCAGCAAGGACCTGGCCAATATTATTCATCAACGCTTGGTGAAAGCTTTGGGATTCAAAGATAGAGGCGTCAAGAATGGCAGCTTGCAGGTGATTCGGGAAACGACCATGTCAGCCGTGCTCCTGGAAATTGGTTTCCTGAGCAATGCTGCCGAAGAGAAAGCCATGTCATCCGAGGAAGTTCAGACGAAGGCTGCACAAGCGATAGTGGATGGAATCAAGGAATATCTAGGGATATAAAATATAACGTTATACCAATCGAAGGATGTGATCTATTGAAACGAAAGATGGGATACGTACTACTTTTCTCGTTCATTCTGATGATTGCAGTGGGGTGCGCGCAGAAGCCAGTGAGTGAATCCGGGACGAATGAGCCCAAACAATCCGGAAGCGTACAGCCTCCCAATAATAGTGGGACTCAGGTTGAACCGAACAAGGAGCAGAAGCAAACCGTTGAAGTATTCTTTGCCGATACACAGGTGTTGGAACTGAAAAAAAGAGAAGTTGAGCTGGCATTCGCAGATAACGTCGACGCCGACAAATACAAAAAAACATTCGAAGCCCTGCAAAATAACGATGATGCACAGCTCGTCTCTCTATGGGAAAAGGTTGAATTGCTGTCTATCGAATTTGCTGAGGACACAGTGACATTGGATGTTCATATCCCGGATGAAGCCAAGCTGGGCACCAGTGGAGAATTGCTGGCGTTGGAAGCTTTGACTACAACGATGTTTCAATTTGATGAAGTCAAACGTCTGGATGTGCTGGTGGATGGTGAAGCCGTAGATAGCTTAATGGGGCATTCGGAACTGGAGCATCCCATTCAACGGGAATCATAGTTCATAATAAACAAATGAAAAGGACGTCCCCAGAGACGTCCTCAACTGATACGATACGATACTACAATAGCTTACACATAGAGCTCATCTCCGGGAGAGAGGGAATGGATCGCTCTCCCGGAACTTGGGTGCTGCTTGGATAATTCCTCTCTTAGTCTATCCGTCTCGGCCTTGTCCGCATGCACAAGCACAGTATGCCGGGCAGGCAAACGCTGCAGCATTCTCTCGACATCCAGCCAGCCCTGATGAACTTTATAACGAATTTTCTGCACTCCACAAAGTCCATACTCAACGGGATTCTGTATTAGCTTCTGTGCAAAAGTACCAAAAGCCGCATGTCCGGTGAGCAGGATCAGATTCTCCTCTCTGTCTGCCAGTTGATTATAGTACCAACGGGCAAGTGAAGACTGCATCATGCCATCCGGAATGAACCATAGCGAAGCAGCATATTGATTCAGCAGTCGCTCCCGATCCTCCCGGCTCTGGGGCAGCTGCCAAGATTTATCGCCCAGAAAACGTTCAATGACATCCATTAATGGTAATGGACTCTTGAGACGATCTTCCTTTTCTCTGAGCCAGTATGGAACACGCAACAGTTGCTTCATGCCATCCACCAGCCCCTGCTCCACAATCATCGGAACTTCCGGAAACTGCTCTTGCGCCCACAGTATAATCTCCTGACCACGGCCTACCGAAGGCATGGGCAGTAAGACTTTGCCACCACGAGCAATCGTCTCGCGAATGGTCTGGCCCAGCTGTGCCAATTTGTCTGTCTGTGTATCGCGGTCCGTTCCGTATGCAGCATCCACAATCGCCAGATCCATCGGTCGATTCAAGCGCCCTTTTGTTAACGAAGGAGTCAAGGAAATCTCGGACAACCCAGAGATCCCCGTTGACATTGCTATTTCTGCCAGCGGCTCTCCGGCTAATTGAATGCCATCACTGACAGCCATGCCTTGAGACAATAGCAGGTTATTGACACGGCTGCCTGTTCGCTCTCTGCTTCGAAACACGCTTGCCAATTTCAGTGCCTCTGCAGCACAATCTTCCTGCAGAAGCATGGACTCAGACGTATAGTCCCCGGAATAGAAGATCCGTCTGCCCTCCAACTCAAGTGCAAACCATACAGATCCTGCGAGGTGGCCACTGCGCCCCCATAACACGTGCAGACCAGGAATCATCTTAAACCAGATTCCAGCCTTGGCCTCATCTTCCAGATATCGGTAGCGTATTGACTGCACATCTATTTCCTCGTAGGGCAGACCATGCCCTGCGCGCTCCATGTTGCTGCGCCACGCCCGGAAATAGGTATCCAGCTGCTCCCTTGTCTCACGTGTTGTCCATACTTCACCCTGGTAACCCATCTTATACAACAATGGAATGGCAACGGAATGATCCTCATGAGCGTGAGACAACAGTACGGCATCCAGGTTTGAAACGATATCCGGTTCGATGAGTGGGTACTCGCCTGCGCCTTCTTTTTTCACGCCGCAATCCATTAAAATGTGAAACCTGTCTCCGCTCAGGAGATAGGCGGAGCGGCCATGTTCGCCTGCCCCGCCCCATACGTTCAGTTTGATCATGATGCATTCCACTTTCTCTTCGAATTCAGTAGCTCAATGCCGAGCAGCATCAGTACGGTCATGCCAACAGTCACCACCGCCATGGCCATGCCCAGTGAAACCTGCCCTTGTTCAAACTGGGCAAAAATATAGGTAGCGGACGTCTGCATCGACGGCGGGAGAATCAACAGCGACCCTACCAGCTCCCGTGTGGCGATGGTGAAAGTCATCATCCAACCCGCCAGCATGCCGGGAATAATCAGGGGTACAAGAATGCGACGCAGAATATACAGTGGGTTCCCGCCAAATACCTGGCCCGCCTGAAACAAGGTTCCGTCAATCTGAGTGAAGCTTGATTTTACGTACTGCACCGTATAAGGCAGAAACAGTACGACATACGTCAGAACAACCATCCCGTATGTGTTGTACAGGGTAAATGGCATCCATGGAGAATTCCAGAACAGGATTAGACCCACGACCATGACAATGCCCGGTACCGTATTCGGCAGCAAACTGAACAGATCAATGACACGCTGCATGAATGAAGAGGATTTGCCGATCGCCAGCGCAAATCCTGTACCGATCACAACCGCAACTGTGGAAGCGGCCAGTGACAATCCCAGACTATTGCCGATGGCTTTCATGCTGACCGAACCCCATGACAGCAGATCCCGATAGTGATCCAACGTTACGTTGTCCAGGGACAACCCGGCCCCGCGCAGCTTCATTGTCGAAGCAGCAATGATGGAGAAGTACGGGATACCCACAGACAGGATTAGCAGTACGGCAAGATACAGACCGCACAGCCAGCCGGCTCCCCCACGTAGGGAATATCGTTTCGAACGCTGCCCTTTGCCTCCCACCAGACGATACGTGAATCTTCGACTCATGGATGACTGCATGTACCACATCACCAGACACACGGATAACAGTACCGATGCCAGTGAAGTCGCCTTACCAAAATCAATGGGCCAACTGGAGATATATTTGTGAATCTCTGAAGTCATGACATAGTATCCGATGCGGCGTCCGAAGGTTGCCGGGGTTCCGAATTCTGCAATCGTTTTGACAAAAACAAGCATGATCCCCATCCCATAGGAAGATAACAACAGAGGTAAAATGATGCGTCTGAACCGGTAACCCGCACGTGCCCCGTGCACGGATCCCGCTTCTTCCAGATTGCCGCCGATACGAATCAGCGCATCCCGTAACAGCAAGTACAGAAATGGGAACAGATGCAGGCTCATAATCAGCACCATGCCCCAGAAACTGAAGAATAGCTCGCTCCACTTCTCAGCTGATGGTACCCACTGCTGCAGGTATCCCCCTTTTTGCATAAACAAAATCCAGCCCATGGAGCCGATATACGGCGGGGTCATAAAGGGAATCATCAGGATTACATCCACCCAGCGATGCTGCCCCATACGAGTCTTGGCCATCATCCAGGCAAGCGGCAGTGCCAGCAGTGTGGTCCCAGCAACAACACAGATGCCCAGCCAGACGGAATTGAGCAGCACGCCGGATAAATGATGACCCGTAATCGTCCGAATCGGAGCCATCCAGTCCCATTGTCCATCCGGATAAATGCTTTGCCAGAAAATCAGCAGCAGCGGCACGCCAATACTTATAGTCAGCAGAAAGAGGGCCAGAATCACGCCCACTCTCCGAAAAATACGGTTGTTGTCCAATACAACAGGTTTCACTGCTTTCACCTCACATGACTTCACCAAGACACTCGTTACACGTGTTGTCGAATGTTCCTCAGTATTGATTTCAGCGATCTTATTTGAAAATCTCGGAGAAACGAGCCGCTGTCTCATCACCATGTTCACTCATCCAGTTCCAATCCACTTTCAGCTGCGGGATATCCTTCAGATTGGCCCGGTTGGTCGCTTCAATGTCTTCCCGGCCAGGAATCAGGTACGCATCTGCAACCAGCTTCTGCGCCTCATCGGACAGCAGGTAGTCGATAAACGCCTTGGCATTCTCCACATTTGGACTCGACTTCAGGATCGCTGCCGGTCTCGGACTGATTACAGTCCCTTCCTTGGGATATACGATATCCAGTGGTTCACCTTTATCTTTGGAGGAATATGCCATATAGTCGACGCCAGCGGCAACAATGCTTTTGGCACCCGTAATCACCGGATCAAGGGCTTCCTGGTTGGCTCCCGCCATGGCAACGCCGTTCGCTTTGTAGCTGTTCAGCAAATCCCAGCCTTGGTCCCCATTCACACTCAGGTATCCTGTAATGAAGTCCAGCGCAGAACCGGACAATGTTGGATCAGGAATATTCACGGCATCTTTCCAAGCTGGTGTAGCGAGCTCAGCCCAGCTTGTCGGTGGTGTAGACACCAGTTTGGTATTGTATACGATCCCAAGCGCCGAAGCACTGGAGCTGAAATAGTTACCTTCCGCATCCGACCAGTCCTTGTTCAACTTGTCGGCATTTGCTGCTTCAGGATAAGGTAACGTTAAACCGTCGGCTTTTAGTGCTTGTGCTGAAGGCAGAGAAGCCAGAATGACGACATCGGCCACAGGGTTGGATTTTTCTGCTTCCATACGGGCAAGAATCTTACCTGTTGTTCCCTGGAACATCTCTACTTCAATACCTGTTTTGGCCGTGAACCCGCTCACGATATTATCCGCCAGCTTTTGCGGCCCCGCACTATACAACACCAGTTTGCCACCTGCTGTTTCTGTTGTTTGCGCTGCTGCTGCCGCACTACCTTCCCCAGCTGATTGTCCTGCGTTTCCGCCCGTTGAATTCGTGCTGCATCCGAACAAGCCGATACTCATTACCGCTGTTAACAGCAGCATTGCACTTTTTTTCCGTGTTTTGATTCCCAACATCTCATTCCATCTCCCTTGGTTTTATATATATTTCCTATTTCCCACTTCACGTTTCCTAGTACGCCGCTGCTATAACTTCCCGCTTCACATCGGTGGCTTCATGCCCAGCCATCCGGCAGATGCGCTCCGGCGATATATACAGCTGAACCTGCTCCCCTACGCGAACCCTACTGTCCAGATAGGCGGTCCACACGCCCAGCCCTTCCATTTGAACCCGAATCTCATAACGCTCTCCTACATAACTGACACTCAGTACCGTTGCCTGATAACGCAGATCATCGTGACTTGTCCTGTTCCAGGTCACATGTTCCGGCCGTACCATGGACTGATTCGGTGTCAGCCAGTTGGACTTTCCGATAAACGAAGCAACAAATGGATCACTTGGCGATGCGTAGATCGTTTCCGGGGTACCTTTTTGCAATATCCGTCCCTTTTCCATGACTACAATCTCATCTGACATCGACATTGCCTCGACTTGATCATGTGTTACGTACAATGCGGTTAGCCCCATATCCCGAACCAGAGACATCATCTCAATCCGCATTTCTTCCCGCAGAACAGCATCGAGTGCACTAAGCGGTTCATCAAACAAAATCACTCCGGGTCTCACTGCTACCGCTCTGGCAAAAGCAACCCGCTGCTGCTGTCCACCGGACAGCTGATGAGGATAACGATCTTCCATGCCTTGCAGGCGAACCATGCCGAGCGCTTCGGTCACTTTCTGCCGTAGATCCGTCTTTTGCTTTCCTGCCTTTAAGCCGAATGCCACATTTTCGAAAACCGTCATATGCGGCCATAATGCAAAATCCTGAAACACCATGCCCAGATTACGCTTATGGGTCGGTACATCGATCCGTTTGGCTGCTGAAAAGAGACACTGATCACCTGCAATAATCTCTCCCGCATCCGGCTGTTCCAGTCCAGCGAGCATGCGCAGCAGTGTTGTTTTTCCGCAGCCCGATGGACCGAGCAGTGTCGTAAACTGACCATGCTGCAGCGTCAAATCTGTAGGCAATAGTGCAGGCGTACGATTGAATGATTTTTGAACCCCTGAAATCTCCATTTTCATAAGCATCCCTGCCTGTCTTCTTGTACTTTCCTCAGTCTAACGTCCGCTCTCGCAAGTTGTATGTTATGAATGTAAAAATGAAATTAACTTTTTAGATGAATTCTGTTGATGTTCATAGATTAAATCTATATAAGATGAGCAAAATGACGCGAGAGGAGTGTTAAATTCATTGAATCTGATCAAACTGCAAATTGTAGAACTGATTGATAAGCATCACCATATGACCAGCGTGGCCGAGATTCTGGGCATCAAGCAGCCCACGGTTACGTTTCATATGAAATCACTGGAGGAAGAGATGGGGGTACGACTATTCGAATCGCGCAGCGGGAAGACATTTCTGTCTGAGGCTGGACAGGCCCTTCTTCATTATTCTGTGAAAATTAATGCCCTGACCCAAGAAGCCCGCCGGGTGGTCAAGGAATACGACAGCCTTTACCGGGGTACGCTTCACATTGGGGCGAGCTATGTACCTGCAACCTATTTGCTGCCATCAATGCTGAATACATTTTCGCAGGAGTTTCCTGGCATTCGAATTGTGTTGTCAGTCAAACCGTCCCCTGTCATCCGTGAGATGTTAATACGGCATCAGATTGATCTGGGGGTAATCTCTTCCGAACCTTTTGTTGGTCCTGTCCTCCAAGCAGAGCCGCTGTGTGCAGATGATCTGGTATTGATTTGCGCTCCGCAGCATGCCTTGACCCAGAGAGAAGTGTTGGAGCCCGAGCATATTTCTCAGGTGCCTTTTGCCTTGCATGGGAACGAATCAAGCACACGCCGTTTGACCAACCAATGGCTGGAACAGCATGCGGTGCGGCTTCGCAGTACGGTGGAGATGGATTCACTCGAGGCGATCAAACAGCTGGTTTTACTCGGAGGTCATATATCATTCATGTCACGCATGGCCGTACAATGGGAAGAGCAGCATGGCTTGGTTCAGGTTCTTCCCATCCCGGGTGAGCAAGCTCCACGACATATATACACAGTACATAATAAGGACCGTCATCCTTCAGTCCAGGTGAACCGGTTCAAGGAAGTTCTGCAGGAAGGGGTACATGATTTCCCGCCATTTCTCGGCTTGGCCCCATAAAAACTATCGTTTGCCATTCATCAATTCTATGCAGGGTTAACGTAATACTCGTCCAACGTTAATCACTTCCACATACTCGGGCGATAAAGTGGGTCTGTACATTAATCCAGCCTAGGGAGTGATTGGTTTTGAAAAAGTGGAAAAAGGTAACTGCCTCATTCATGCTGAGCATCGTCACATTGGGAAGTAGTTTGACGTTCCAGGCACCCCAAGTTTCAGCGGCGGCCAATGCCGTGCCAGCCTATGAAGTGAAGTTTCTGGCTAAACCGGAATTAGTATTGAACTCGGATGGAACCCTTCGGAATGAAGTCGTTCAGACTCTGGCTCTGGATTCCACACCAAGAAACATCAGTGCAGAGTACTTTGACACCAATTCTCTAAATCTGAACCAAGCCGGATGGGATGTCCGTTTTCGGAAAAAGGATGATAAAAACAATTATGAACTGACCTACAAGAAGCGGTACCCTGTAATTAACGGTGATATTAATGCAGCACTAACACTGGCAAATCAAGAAGGATTTGATGCGTCTGACGATAATTACGAGGCTGAGATCGATTGGGGATATGGCAAACAAACACTGAGCTTCTCCAACACCAAAAAAGTGGATACCAAAGCTGCAGGCGTACAGCTTCCTTCCGAGCAGGACGCACTGACCATGCTGCTTGACAAGCTGCCGGGCAAACTGAAAAACTGGTCTTCTTCAAACTGGGGTAAGCAAGCACTCTCGCAATCCCGTGCTCACGGGCCGATCACGTTCCAGCGCTATGAGGGCACATGGAATGGACAAGACCTCACGCTTGAAGTATGGCCAATCCGTAACGCAGATGGTACTGGAATAGAGAATCTTGTTGAGGTTTCTTTTAAAACCGATGATACTGCAGCTGTATCCGGTCTGCGTACCGAGCTGCTGCAAGTATTGGAGAACAACAACTGGCTAATCCCTGCGGATGGCCTGAAAACACAAACCATCCTGGAACGATACTAATCGCTTGATACACAAAGCTCCTCTCCCTAAGCATAGGAGAGGAGCTTTTTTCACAAGTCAATATACTTTAAAGGTTTGAGCCGTTTCGATGCCCAGCGCACTTTGAATAAATGTATTAGCTACTCGCTCCACAGGTACGGGGTTAAAACCAATAAAGAAGTCCTTATACTTCTCAGCTGACTCTTCAAACAGATTAGGGCTGACCGAATTCAGGCGAATACCTCTCGGCAGTTCATAGGCTGCCGCTTTGGCGAACGCATCAATCGCACCATTGGCCATTGCACTGGAAGCACCTTGTGCAATAGGATGATCTTTGATAATGCCACTCACCAGCGTGAAACTCCCTTTGTCGTTCACATAGTGTTGGCCAATTAATACGACATTGACCTGGCCCAACAATTTGCCCTGTACACTAATCATGTTATTCTCGGGTGTCAGCTCTTCCAATTTGGCATAATGCGTCTGACCTGCCGCGACAATGACGTAATCAATGTTTGGAACAGCTTCAAAAAGAGCCGCAATGCTATCGGTTGAGGTCATATCCACCCGATAATCACCGGAATTCCTCCCTGCAGTAACTACTTCTACAGACAGCTCATTCAACTTGGCCACAATCGCTGTACCTAGCGTTCCATTTCCTCCAATAACGAGAGCTCTTTTCACACTACTCCTCCTCCTTAGGTCTGATCCTGATAATGCATCAAGGAAATGCACCTGTATCTTATTTAAACAAACTCATCCGATGAGATCAAATTACAAATTCGGTGCATTTATAAAAAGAGTGGGGTAGGTATTAGATATTGAAAAAAATAAAAAAACCTCTTGCACAAAAGCAAGAGGCTTACTGTAAGCGGGTGATGGGAATCGAACCCACGCTATTAGCTTGGAAGGCTAAAGTTCTACCATTGAACTACACCCGCATAAGAATAAAATCGGGATGACACGATTTGAACATGCGACCCCCTGGTCCCAAACCAGGTGCTCTACCAAGCTGAGCTACATCCCGATATTAGTGAAAAATAATGGCGCGCCCTGAGAGATTCGAACTCCCGGCCTTTTGATTCGTAGTCAAACGCTCTATCCAGCTGAGCTAAGGGC
>NZ_JBCIYR010000005.1:0-282010 GCF_050455445.1 Paenibacillus sp. MABNR03 | reverse complement strand
CGTGGCGGAATGGCAGACGCGCTCGACTCAAAATCGAGTGGGAAACCGTGGAGGTTCGAGTCCTCTCGCCGGTATAACGTATAACCCTGTGAATTGCTTAGACAATTCACAGGGTTATTTTTATTAGAAGATAAGCATTGTTTTCGCGGAGCTTAAGAGCAGGCTGAATATTTGATGTTGACGTATGAACTTATTGGATATATTGTAGATATATAAAGTCTGTAATAATAATGACTATACCTTAATAACACTTTATACCTCTGTAGATTTTAAAAGGCTTTAATTCTTGTGAATTTCGATTCCTATTTATAGAACGGAGTGAAGTGAAATGGCTGGAGAAAAAGTTCTTGAGGAAAGTAATGCCGCTGCGTATTCGGAAATATTATTTAATTTGTCCGTATGGGAAGAGGCATGGAAGCAGCGGCCGAGAAACCCAAAATACAAGAAAAAAAGTGCCCCGTTTGACAACGAAGAAGCGTTTGAAGGCTGGGCTAGGGATTATCACCGCCAATCCTTCACAGAAGAAGGGAAACAGCGTTCTGAGCGTATCATGAACTGGGTTGAGAACCAAGGTGTAGATTTTAGTGGTTTATCCATATTGGACATTGGAGCAGCTTCAGGTATCTTTACGATTCCCTTTGCCGAGAAGGGAGCAAAGGTCACTGCAGTCGAACCCTCTGAACTGCTTGTATCTTTGATGAAAGAGACAATTCCACATTCCTTGGTTTCCAATATTGAGATTGTTTCGGAGCGTTTTGAAGACATATCAATTCAGGAGAAGGGCTGGGAAAAGGAATATGATGTTGCCTTTGCATCCATGTGCCCAGCTATGTCTGATTGGGAAACGATTAAACAGGCGATCCAGTGCGCACGAAAATATGTATATATCAGTACTATGGCTGGACCAAAAGTACATACGTTAATGGATGAACTAAAAGAGGTACTTGGGGTCAATTCACCCTACCGGGCTGGGGATATGGGATACATACAACAGTTGCTGTTCCTGAAAGGTTACGCGTATACGACCCTGATTACGAACGAAGTCAATCCTATTGAGATGCCTGTTCAGCAAGTTGTCGATCTTTTGCCGGAATGGCTAAACACCTATGGTTTGCCTTCGGATGAAAACTCACTATACAGAGCTGAGCAATATATCAGAGATTCCTACCCAGAGGGTGTGGCTACCTTTTTACGCGGAGGTCGGTTTGGAAAAATTCTGATTCAACTGGACCAGCAGCACATGAAGGTTGTTCGTACCAAATGATCTAAATAAACAATCAATCTTTTCTCAATAAAAAGGGAGCAGACCATCTGCTCCCTTTTGGCTTGCCTACAATAACAGCGTTTATTTCGTTGTAGAGGAGAAAGCCTTCTGCCTACGTTCCCGGTATTGGCCGGGAGTAATTCCTTCCCATTTTCGAAACGAACGGATAAAGTTCTGCGGGTTGTTGTAACGAAGCCGTGCAGCAATATCTTTGACCGTTAACTCAGTTTCATCCAACCACTTTCTTGCCATCTTGAACCGATATTGTGCGAGATACTCGCTGAATGCACAGCCTGTTTCTTTTCGGAAAACTGAACTCAAATAGCTGGCATTATAATGGAGCCTCATCGCACACTCCTCCAGTGTCAGGTCAGTATCGTATTCTTGCTGGACAATCGTAATCATTTTTTCCGAGATCTGTTGATGTTGTGCATATTGCCGCTCTCTAAAAATATCAATAACCGGTCCCATGATACGAGAAATGAACCATTGTTCAACTTCAGCAGCATATTGTAGAGCAAGCAATTCCTTGAAAATCGAACTGTGTCCTGGAGAAATCTGTGCGAGTCGAATACCAGAGTCGTGCATCATCTGTAAAACCTGCATCAGTAATCGAGTTAGAGCAACCTGATACTCTTCCGCAGTCCAATCCATACGAAATATACTCTGGAGCAATTGTTGTAAAAGAACGGAGGCTTCAGCCTCATCTGCTGATTGAATGGCATGGATCAGATTATATTCCAGTGACTCAGGGTAAGGGAGCGTCCATTGGGAAGGATAAATAGCTTCCGCTTCATATTGAACGATAACCCCACTCCCCAGCTTCATTCGCTGTTGTAATGCTCCCATGGCTTCAACATACGCCTGATGTACCTCTAAAATTGATGTGTACGGTTGACTAAATCCGAAACTTACCTGAAGATTCAATATCTCACCAATTTGATGTTGTAATTGCGTTGTTGTTTTATAAAGTTCTCGCGAAAACAAGTGATTGTCCAATTCAACACTACCTATTACTGTCACTATGGTCTGTTCCATAACAGTTGGGGAAAATTGTCGTTCCTCATCAATGGATTCTTCCATTATGTTTTGAATCGCAAACAGCAAAAGATCGAGATCCTGCGGACCATACTTCGTTTGATTCACCAGATCTACCTGTACGGTTAATACGGCCATTTGTTGCCACCGAATAAGCTGGTTGTTATAGCCTTGTTCACTGATGCTTTTATATAGTGTGGCTGGTGAGCATCTGCCTAGATACATATTCATCATCAGCTGGTTGCGTAACTGCAACACATATTGATTCAATTTATGTTCCATCTGGGATCGAGAAGCAGAAAGCTGAGTAATATGTGCTTTAATTTGCTCGAATTCATCTTGATGCGGTGCAAAGGATTCTTGCAGATACTGGTTTAACGGCGCTCTGTCTCCAATCCCAAGCTGCTTTAACAGTTCACGAATAGGGATATGCAATCGTCTTGAACCAACCCACGAGAAGAGCAAGGAAAGTAACAGAAGTAC
The DNA here is from genome assembly GCF_050455445.1 of Paenibacillus sp. MABNR03. NCBI lineage: Bacteria > Bacillati > Bacillota > Bacilli > Caryophanales > Paenibacillaceae > Paenibacillus > Paenibacillus sp. MABNR03. The sequence continues at coordinate 279,225 of NZ_JBCIYR010000005.1, read as the reverse complement.
GATGCTGATACACATTGTGTAAAGGGCAGTCTCTACAGATTGCTGGGTTAGGACATTCATGGGTGTGATCAAAATATAGGTCCATCCCTTTAATGGTGACTGAGTGTAATTCAAGGAATAGTGTGCATCGGAGATACGCACTTCCCGATATCCCGACGAAGCAGGAAAACGGGTTGGAGACAGCAGCTCGCTCAATTCCATGTTGGATTCGCTATCCTCAATGTTCACTGCCGATAAAGGTTGACCAATATAAATGGGATTGGGATGAACGAGAATGCGCTGTTCCCGATTAATAATAATCAATTGTGAAGCCGATAGGTCCCTGTCATCAGGTATGACAGGGTTTTGCATAGAGCACGCAGGGATTCCGGCAATTAAGGCAGTACCAGAAGGTGTATTCAAATGTGGAATAGATCTCGCGAGCGCAATATGATAGATGCAACCGGAATCGGATGACCGTTCATTATGATTAAATACGGAGGAAGGAGCTAGCTGCCAACCAGAGGTCAGCGTCTTGGACAACAAATCCTGCATGGGAAGAGCGAGAGGGAAATCCGCGTTCAGATACAGTCCGGCATGATCGATTAGCCAATCCTGCGTTTGATTCACCAGAGTAATATCCATTAAGGGCTCCCATGATCGCATATGTTGAAATTCGGATTGCAGCTGGTTCGCTGTTGTTAAATTCATATTCGGAAGCGGAGCGGACAGGGACTGAAGCATAAAGGGAGAGCGTGTCGCCTGATCCAACATATAACTGACGGTGGCAAGCTTGTGTTCGACAGTGGACTGCATCTGTAAAAGAAGTTGCTTATTGGTCTGAATCCGGTGCAGCTCCGTTTGATTCACTGAATAAGTGAATGCCGCTATTCCGGTCAACAAAATAGGCAAGGTGCTGAGCAGCGTGCCAAACACGATTATTTTATGAAGATAACTGACGGGTCGCACAGCCCCACTCCTGACTTTTGAATTAGGATAGTACCTGTTTCTATTCTAGTAAACGCTTACAATTTAAACAACATAAATTTGTTTATATGGATAAATAAGTAATTTAAGTTGGGATTGTAGATTTCCCTTTCGCTAAACAGAGAGTCGATCTGGAGAAACGGATTACCTGTTGCATACGTAAGTAAGAGGTGAGGACGGATTTTATCATATACGGTCACACTGACTCGGATAAGGGTATTAAGAGGTAACCGTAGTTCATGCTGAGGTGTATGAGTACAGAGGTCTGATGCAAGGACAGACGGAGGTCCAACCCCATCCCCGACCTGAGTCTAGGATGAAAAACCGTCCGCGGTCTGTTTTGAAAAGTCTCCGTTTCCCCTAGAATAAGGACATAAGGTTAAACAAGAAACAACAAACACAAACGAGTAAACAAACAATTCAAAATACAAACCGAAAGGGCGGTGAAAAAAATATGAGATGGAATAAGGGAAATGGCTGGGCGATTGTACTAATCGTGCTGGGAGCTCTCATCCTTTTCGGAAAGTTAACTCCGCTTCTTGGACACCTAATGGGGTATCTGATTCCGATTCTGATGATTGCACTTGGATATTACGGAGTTAAACGAGGAAATGTGATGTTGGGATGGATCGTCCTGATCATCGGTATCATTTCACTGATGGGTAAACTGGCTTGGTTGATTGGACCAATCATCGCCATCGGATTAATCATCTTCGGTGTATCGATGCTCAGCAACAACCGCAGTCGTCGTGGCCGTTACTAAGTTTTCACGATCTTGAAAAGGAGGACAGAACATAATGAGTGTATTTCGTCGAATGCGGGATATTACCGTAGCTACTTTAAACGAACATTTGGAGCAAAGTCAGGATCCAGTCAAACTGATTGATCAGTTTCTGGTCTCGACCCGCCAAGACATTGGTGAAGCCGAGAAGCTTCGTCATCAATATGCTAGCCATACCAGACAAATGAAACAACAAGCCGACCAGGCAGCAGGTATGGTACACAAACGTGAAGAGCAGGCTTCCATGGCTCTCAAAGCAGGAGAAGAGCACTTAGCCAAACTGGCCCTGCAGGAGAAGATTCTCCACGAGGAAAAAATGGAACAATACAATGAACTGTATGCACAAAGCAATGCAGCATTGCAGGAACTCGATGAACAGATTGACCAGCTGAAAGTGGAGTATCAAAATGTGTACAGCAAACGTCAATACTACTACGCTCGTATGCAAACCATTCAGTTGCAGCAGCGAATGAACCAGAGAGGGCACTATAACGGTCAAAACGTACCCCGTATGTTTAACCGACTGGATGACCAAGTCTCTGATCTCGAATATGAGGCACAAAGTCTCCGGGAAATCCGGCGAATGAGTCAAGATGGTTCAGGAGCGTCTGGCAGCATGTCATCCTCTGCGCTGGATAAGGAATTGGAACGGTTGAAGCAGAAGCTAACCAATGAAAGAAAGGAGTAGTCACATGAATAGATTATACCGCTCAACGCGTAACCGAAGGCTGACAGGTTTGATCGGCGGCATCTCTGAAAATCTCGGACTAAGTTCCACGCTGCTGCGTCTTATCTTCTTCATCAGCATTTTCGCTACGGGAGGTACATCATTGCTGATCTACTTCATCGCTGCATTGGTAGTGCCGAAGGAATCCTATCCTGCTGATCCATACGGATATAATTCCGCAACAGGATATAAGTAAACGAAAGGAGCAAGCACATGAGCAAATTATACCGCTCAACGCGTGACCGGATGTTAACAGGTTTGATCGGTGGGATCTCAGAATCCATTGGAATGGATTCCACGCTGCTGCGGATCATCTTCGTCATCAGTATCTTTGTAACAGGCGGCACAGCGTTGTTGATCTATTTCATCGCAGCACTAGTGGTACCGAAAGAACCGTTTCCACCATATGATCCATACGGTTATGGTCCTGGCCCCGGCCCTGGTCCTGGCAGAGGATACAATAGTTATGATCATGAGCCGCAAAGAGGCCCATTCCGCAACAACAATCAAGGACATGGAAGCTTCGGTCCCGGCCCAGGATACAATAACAGACCGCATTCGGGCCCACGTCCTTATGACAATAACACCTATGGAGCAGGTGCACAGCAAGAAAGTGAACTGGATTCCATGATGAAAGATATTGAGAAAAAAGCACTGAAAAAAGAAGTTGAAGAGCTTCGCCAAAAATTATCTCGTTACGAGAAGGGAGAAAAGTAAAATGGGAGTATTTAAACGGATTAAAGATATGACTAAAGCGTCGGTAAACGATATGTTGGATAAAGTGGAAGACCCGATTGTAATGTTGAACCAGTATTTGCGTGACATGGAGGCCGAGATTCACGAGGCTGAAGTAACGGTAGCGAAACAAATGGCAAACGAGCGTCGCATGAAGCAACGTTTGGACGAAGCGGAGCGTACATCTGTACAACGTGAGTCCCAAGCTGAAGCTGCTCTGGCTAACGGTCAGGAAGAAGTGGCACGCAAACTGCTGGAAGAGAAAATCTACTTTGATCAAAAAATTACGGAGTACAGCGAACTGCACGCTCAGTCTGAAGCACAAGCCAAAGATCTGCTGCAACAGCTCCATGACATGAAAGATGAGTTCTACAAAATGCGTAACAAGCGCAATGAGCTCGTATCTCGTGCACAAATGGCGAAAGCCAAAAAGCAGATGTCCCAAATCAACAGCTTGCATACGATTGAAAGCGGCGGCGCATCCCTTGGATTCCACCGCATGGAAGAGAAAATCATGCAAATGGAAGCTGAAGCAGACGTAATCCGTGCACCATACCGAAACACACAATCTTCATATACGAACCCTGTGGATGCAGAGAAGCAATACAAAGTGGATCAACAACTTCAAGCCCTGAAAAACAAAATGGGCAGCGGTTCGAAAAATGAAACGGGCGGTACTGCAAAAGAATAACTGTTCGCTCAGCAGACAATATGATATTCTATAAATCGTGAATAAAGAACGGTTTGTGGAACAAAGGTTAAGCCATACAGGTCATCATTGCCTGGTATGGCTTTTCCAACGAATAGGGAAATTCAACTTACAGAGGAGGTGCGGCAGAGATGAACAAAAAAGAACAATGGCTTGCATTTGCGATCATTATCATCGGTGTAGTCATGTTGCTGAATCAGCATATTAACTTGCTGACGGCTGCCGCACTAATTCTGTTAACGATTGGAATGGTCCAAATCCGTAAGGGAGACACTCACAAGGGGTACCGTTACTTGGCGATTGGCGGATGTCTTCTGCTGCTTGGCAACCTGATGATTGTATTTTTAATTGTACTGGCCTCACTGGCATACTTTTATTCCAAAAACAAAAAGATTCATCTGCATGGCGATGTCATGCGCAAACAGAATTTTATGGCCCGCTACTACTGGGATCAGGGACCTTGGACGTTACGCAGCATGAGCCTCTGGCACGCCCTTGGTGAGATCAATGCAGATCTGTCTCTCTCCATTCCGGAAGAAAAACAGACAATCGTGCTGTTGCAAGGCGTTATGGGGAATGTTCGTTTGACACTGCCGGAAGATTACGGTGTAGAAATTGAGGCTTCTGTCCTGTTTGGACGAATTAATCTGAATGGTGAAAAAGACAGCGGCATGATGAACAAGTTAATCTGGAGAACACCTGGTTATGAAACCAGTGAACATAAAGCAAAATTTGTTATTTCTTATATTGTTGGCGACCTAAGTATCAGTAATCCGTAATAAGTTAATAAGTGAAGAAAAGGAGGAGACCCGGTTGAAGACAAAACGACATACCGACATGGTAACCCGAAGTATGGGTGAAGGGATCCTCCTTGTTTTCATTGTGCTCGCCGTTATTTTGTATGTATTGTATACATATGGTTATCTTGCTCCGTTTGCAGGATGGAGGCATCTGATTCAGTCAGGTCTCGCACTGTTATTATTATTGGTTGGTATTGGAGCCGTTTTTGGTTTCTATCAGAGCTATCGGGTCAAACGCAGGCTTGAATTGCTGCGGGAAACCCTTCTGCAATGGGAAAAGGGATCTCTATCACGCACCGTGCCTGATCTGGGGATCGATGATGTAGGCCGTTTAAGTGAACAGCTTGGACGCATCGGCAAGAAGTGGGAAGATCAGGTTACCTCGCTGCAGAGACTATCGACCAATAATGCGCAGCTTGCGGAACAGGCTCGAATAACAGCGATTGTGGAAGAGCGTCAGCGTTTGGCACGAGAGCTGCATGATGCCGTCTCCCAGCAACTATTCGCAATTTCCATGACAGCCACAGCGGTTGGACGGAAAATGGAAAAGGACTTTGCACGTGCCCAGCGGCAGGTGGCTTTGATTGAGGAGATGGCTTCGGTAGCCCAATCCGAGATGCGAGCGCTGCTGCTGCACTTGCGGCCGGTATATCTGGAAGGCAAACATCTGGAACAAGGTTTGAAGGATCTTGTCATGGAACTGAAAACAAAAGTACCCATGGACATTGTGCTCGAAATGGATGAAGATATTCATTTGGTCAAAGGAATTGAGAATCATCTGTTCCGTATTATTCAGGAGGCGATGTCCAACACATTGCGCCATGCCAAGGCAGAAAAAATGGAGATTCGGCTGCAGCGCCGAAACGATGCGATTCGCGTGTTGATTCGCGATGATGGTCAAGGCTTCGATCTGGATGACCAAAAGCAGGCTTCCTACGGTCTGGCGAACATGCGTGAACGGGTTACGGAAATTGGTGGAGCCATTCAATTCGTAACTGCACCGGGTAAGGGAACACGGATTGAGATAACGATACCTTTGATGAGCGATGAAAGTGAGGAAGAACATGTCAATGGAACCCCAAGTAGAAACGGAGACGGAAACGTCGATCAAAGTGTTGCTCGTGGATGATCATGAAATGGTACGGATCGGCCTTGCGGCTGTGCTCGATACCGAGGACGGTATTGAAGTTGTGGGTGAAGCAGGCAGTGGAGAGGAAGGCATTCGACTGGCTCAGGAATATAAGCCGGATGTTGTGCTAATGGACCTCGTTATGGAAGGCATGGACGGGATTGAAGCTACCCGGCAGCTGCTCAAAATGTATCCGGAATGCAAAGTCATTGTACTGACCAGTTACCTGGACGATGAAAAGATGTACCCTGTTATTGAGGCAGGTGCCTTCAGTTATTTGTTGAAAACATCAAGAGCCAATGAGGTGGCAGATGCCATTCGTGCTGCAGCACGTGGACAATCCGTTCTGGAGTCACAGGTTGCTTCCAAAATGATGAATCGTTTCCGGCAGCCACAGGCGGCAGCACCAGCACATGAAGAGCTTACTGACCGGGAGATGGATGTGCTCCGATTACTGGCGAAAGGCAAGTCCAATCAGGATATTGCCGATGATCTGATTATTGGGATCAAGACAGTCAAATTTCATGTCACGAATATCCTGGCCAAACTTGGTGTGGATGACCGTACACAGGCAGCTATTTATGCCTATAAAAATGGGCTTGCAGAGTAAGAAAAACAGTGATTTGAACGACTAACTAAGCAAAAGAGCCGTACTTAAAGAGTTCGGAGATTATAGATCTGGTACAGAGATCGGTAAGACGGAAAGGTCCCCTCCCCATGAATATGGTGGAGGGGACCTTTTTTTGATATGTCTATCAAAGTTTAGCAAATGAGAAATGGGGGCATGCTGTTGATAGATTCATAGAATACAAGTGAGAGCGGGGGATCTACATGTTAAATCGATGGATGACTGCAGGTCTAGTGGCAATGGCACTTATTATTGTTATAGGCATGACTAAGGTGTATGCAGGGAATGGAGAGAAGAGCGAATCGGAAGGTACGAAGTTGGAACAACTGATGAAGACTTCAAACGCGGCGATGGATCAGATAGAGCGCATGATTATCAAATGGCAGGGACAGGGGATAGGAAATGCACAAGAACAGGCAGAGCTGCTGGCGGGGCAACTGGGACTGCCACAACCGGTTTTGATACGGCAGACAGGCCACGATGTATATCGCAGTGAAATTCAGGCAGAAGGACAACATGCAGGAATACGGATGAATGCAATTGTGACTGGAGAAAATGGGTATTACGTGATTGTACAGTTATCGGGTGACAAGTTTACGAATTCAAGTCAACTAACGTCTTTGCATGAGCAAGTAAATCAAACGCTAGCAGAATCCGGAGTGGAAGCGACGTGGAATTATGCGGTTCAGGGCAAAGGGGCAAGCGATGCAACCGCCAGCATTCAATTGCAGAAGATGGAGGATAAGCTGTCCGGCCAGCTGAGTATGCATGCCGCAGAGCGCTACACGGATGCCAACACTGCAAGTGTATCCTACCGAGTGCCTGAGCTGTCTACTGCCATCCAGAGCGGCTCCCACATTCTGAACATGCAGATGGCTGTGCATCAGGATGATGACACAGGAAGCAATCGCATTACGTTAGGATTTCCGGTAATCACTATCGAATATTAAGTTTATATAACGTGTATTTATAAGATTGATTATGAATATTTATAGGTGAATTTTCTGAGGAATTCTGGAGCTATATTGAGAATCTTTATCAGGAAAATTAGTGCAACCGTTCAGGCAATATGCTAAAATGGCATCACATCCAAGAAGGAACTTGCTGGTAATTGTCGGTTGTATGTTGTGCATATATAACACCATTACATAGCTCGGGAAGAACGAAGAAATTGAGTCTTTCCGGAAGGAAGAGGAGCCCATGGTCGAAAAACAAATGCAAGATGAAGTGCAGACGCCTGGCGCAGTATTTTTCATTTTTGGAGCAACGGGTGATTTGGCCCGCCGGAAGCTGTTTCCGGCCATCTACAGTCTCTACCGCGAAGGCAAACTAGCCGAAGACTTTGCGGTTATTGGTGTTGCTAGGAGTCCAAGGACACCAGAACAATTCCGGGAAGACATCCTTGAATCCATTAGGGAGTTCTGCCGTTATCCGGCGGGGGAATCTGATGAGTGGAATGCTTTTGTCGAACATTTTGAGTATAAAGCTCTTGATATTAATAATGTGGATGGTTTCAGAGAACTGCGGGACCAGACAGAACGTCTGGAAGAGAAGTTCAAAACGCCGGGCAACCGGCTGTTCTATCTGGCGCTTGCACCTGAGCTGTTCGGCAGTGTCTCATATAGTCTGCGAGATGGTGGGATGCTGGAGAGTCGCGGTTGGAACCGCCTTGTCATTGAGAAACCATTTGGGTATGATCTGCAGTCTGCCGAGCAGTTGAATGAGCAGATTCGTGAAGTGTTCCGTGAAGAGGAAATTTATCGGATTGACCATTATCTGGGCAAAGAGATGGTGCAGAATATCGAAGTGATTCGCTTTGGTAATGCTTTTTTTGAACCGCTCTGGAATAACAAACATATAGCGAATGTTCAAATTACGCTTGGGGAGACTGTGGGCGTGGAAGAACGCGGAGGTTACTATGATCACTCCGGTGCCTTAAGGGACATGGGACAAAATCATATGCTTCAGATGCTGACGATGATTGCCATGGAGCCGCCAAGCCGTTTATTCCCGGAGGACATTCGGGATGAGAAGGTCAAGGTGCTGCGCTCCTTGCGACCATTTACTTCCGATGAAGAAGTAAGCAGCAATGTTGTCCGCGGGCAGTATACGGAAGGGGAATATCGGGGGAAACAGCTTCCGGGTTACCGTCAGGAAGACAAAGTTGATCCGGAGTCGAACACGGAGACCTATTTTGCGGCGCGTGTATTTGTAGATAATTTCCGCTGGGCTGGTGTACCTTTCTACATTCGGACAGGCAAGCGTCTCCCGGTGAAAACGACCGAGATCGTCGTTGAATTCAAATCAATGCCGAACAACGTATATCTGGGTAAAAAATATAAGCTCGAACCGAATCTGCTTGTGATCCGGGTGAATCCGATGGAAGGCATCTATATCAAAATCAATGCCAAGAAACCTGGCTCGGACTCCGAGATTCAGCCGCTCGCGATGGACTTCTGCCAGAGCTGCATGATCGGAATCAACTCGCCTGAAGCATATGAGCGTCTGCTGCATGATGCAGCAGAAGGAGATTCCACATACTTCACCCGTTGGGATGAAGTGGCGACCGCATGGTCTTTTGTTGACCGGATTGCTGCGGCATGGGCTGAGAATCATGGAGAGCTCCACACGTATCCTGCTGGGACATGGGGTCCGGAAGCGACAGGCAAGCTGCTGGAGCAGGATGGTTTCCACTGGTGGCCCGTTAATGGGCAGGACGAAGACAGTGTCATTTGGCAAGTGAACAACTAATACAGTGAATTAAGGTAATGAGGCCTGAAAAGGACGCAATTACGCGTTCTTCCGGGCTTTTTTTGTGACCAAATAGAAAGAGAATAATTAACAAAAAATAAATAAAATTAAGTTGTTGACAAAAAGTAAGTGAATAACTTATACTCAACTCAAGAGTTAAAGAGATTACGCAAAAACAAAATGCACTGAAGGAAGTTCTAAGAAGTTCTTCAATCCAGTAAAACATTCATGAGATGAAATTTGAACCAGTAGAAGGGGTTTCAACAACATTCATGAAAAAAAAATTTAGCATAATATCTTTAATCTAAGAATACTATTTTGTAACTATTTGAATGGGGGAAAAGAATATGTTGGATGTAGGATTGCTGTTGATTCGTTTGGTGATTGGATTGTCGTTCATGGCTCATGGTGCACAGAAATTGTTTGGATGGTTTGGCGGGTACGGAATCAAAGGAACAGGCGGTTGGTTTGAGTCAATGGGAATGAAACGTGGCGCACTGGTTGCACTGCTGGCAGGATTGGCAGAATTCGGTGGCGGCTTGCTGCTCGCTCTGGGTCTGTTGACTCCAGTAGGTGGCATTCTGATTGCGCTGACGATGGTAATTGCAATTGTAAAAGTGCATGGTGCGAACGGATACTGGTCCACGCAAAACGGTTTTGAGTATAACCTCGCCATCCTGGCGGTGGGTGTAGCTCTAGCTTTGACAGGTGGAGGACAATACGCACTGGATGCATTGATTTTCTAAGTGAGCTGAATAACATGAATGAGGAGTACCTGGATGCCATTACGATGGCTGAAAGGTGCTCTTTTTTTGCAATCGGAAAAGAGAAGAATCCTCTGCAGGTAATCGGTTATTTTCGGTAAAGATTATGGTACAATAGGAGAGTTGGGTAAGAAAGCAGGTTAACGGATTGAATGGAAGCACAGGGATAGGGAGGATGAACTCCGTTGTAAATGTGTAAAATTAACCTAATGTGCAAAAAGCGAAGGAAACAATCAACCGGTACTACCGGATAGCATAAAGATTGAATTTAGACCGGCCTGGCCGGTAATTAACGTTGAATGAACGGATGAAAGGGATAGAATCGATGAGCAAAGCAGATAACATTCTTCAACAGGAAGTGGACAAACGCCGGACGTTTGCCATTATCTCTCACCCGGATGCGGGTAAAACAACATTGACCGAGAAGCTGTTGCTGTTCGGGGGCGCCATTCGTCTCGCCGGTACGGTCAAAGCGCGGAAAGCAAGCAAGCACGCAACAAGTGACTGGATGGAAATTGAGAAGCAGCGGGGGATCTCGGTTACATCTTCCGTGATGCAGTTTGACTATCTGGGTCATCGCGTAAATATTCTGGATACCCCGGGTCACCAGGATTTCAGTGAAGATACGTACCGTACACTGACGGCTGCCGACAGCGCGGTGATGTTGATCGACGTGGCAAAAGGTGTGGAGGCACAAACGATCAAGCTGTTCCAGGTTTGTGCAAAGCGTGGCATCCCGATCTTCACGTTCATTAACAAGCTGGACCGTGAAGGGCAAAGTCCGTTCGATCTGATGGAAGAGCTCGAAAATGTACTGGGTATTCGCTCCGTACCGATGAACTGGCCGATTGGTACTGGTCGCGATTTGTGCGGTGTGTACGACCGGATGAAAAACCAAGTGGAATTGTTCCAAGGGGACGACCACTCCACGATTAAAGTGCAGAAAGTCGATGGATACGAAGATCCAGTGATCCGTGAGATGGCAGGAGAGTATCTGCATGATCAACTGTGTCAGGACCTGGAACTGCTGGATGTGGCAGGTGACCAGTTTGATATGGAAAAGGTACAACGTGGTGAGCTGACACCGGTATTCTTCGGCAGTGCGATCAACAACTTTGGTGTGCAGACGTTCCTGGAGAACTTCCTGCAGCTGGCACCGAAGCCTGAGCCACGTCACAGTACAGCGGGTGAGATTGAGCCGACCAATGAGAAATTCAGCGGCTATGTATTCAAAATCCAGGCTAACATGAACCCTGCACACCGTGACCGTATCGCTTTCCTGCGGATCGTGTCCGGTAAGTTCCAACGGGGTATGAGCGTTAAGCATAACCGTGTAGGTAAAGAGATTAAGCTGTCACAGCCACAGCAATTCCTGGCACAGGACCGGGATATCGTAGAAGAGGCATACGCTGGCGATATTATCGGTTTGTTTGACCCGGGCATCTTCCGGATTGGCGATTCTCTCAGCCAGGGCAGTGAGGTTATATTTGATGAAATGCCAACCTTCTCACCTGAGATTTTTGCCAAAGTAACCGTCAAAAATGCATTGAAACATAAACAGTACCAAAAAGGAATTGACCAGTTGACCGAGGAAGGAACCATTCAGGTGTTCAACACGGTGAGCTTCGACGAGACGCTGCTGGGTGTTGTAGGTCAGCTCCAGTTCGAGGTATTTGAATACCGGATGAAAGGCGAGTATGGGGTGGATGTGCAGCTGCAGCGCATGCCTTATCAGTTTGCTCGCTGGATTGTGGATGAGAACCTGGATCCAAGTAAATTCCGGATTAACTCCACGCTGGTGAAGGATAAAAAGGGGAACTATGTTGTCCTGTTCGAGAATGAGTATGCGATGAGAACGGCAATAGACAAAAACCCAACTGCCCAGTTCCTGGAGACAGCTCCATAAGTTAAGCTTATCAAGAGAAAGAATCAGTGTTTGACGCAGTGATAAGCATGAAATGTTAAAGATCCCTCCGCCTTTATGGCGGGGGGATCTGTTTGCTTTGCACCTTACTTGTATGGCAGGTATGATCCAGCCGGATAAGGGAAAGCTTTCTTTTGCAGACAGAACAAACGTGATGACGGTTACCGTTCCCCTTCAATACCTCGATTAGCGAAGCGGTTGAACGGGGATGGTGTGCAGATGCTCCTGCGCGACTTGAATCAATTCATCCTGCTTGGCAGGTTCAGTGTTCTTCCAGATCATTTCAAAAATGGCACCAAGTCCGGGCAATGCGGCTTCCGGTCCATCTACAGAACCTTCAATCATTTCCCGGAGTTGAGCATCACTCTTGTCATGCACCTTATGAACAATCGCTTCACGCAGGCTTAATGTAATTGGCATCGCAAGTCCCTCCTCGTATATTCGGCTGCTCCTTTACTGTTCCCTGGGAAGCGTGAGCGCATTCAAGTTTATCTGGCTTTGTGGTATACTACGAAGGATATTTAAGTAAGCATTGACATCATGAATGATGCTCAAGTGCTGAAGTGCAGCGGGAGGTTAAGAACCCTAATGGCTAAGAAACAGTATGCCGTAATTGGCATGGGACGGTTCGGATCAAGTGTAGCCAATGCGTTAAGCGGCATGGGATTTGACGTGCTGGCAATTGATGCGGATGAGCAGCGGACCCAGGAAATGTCCAATGTGGTGACTCATGCTGTATCGGCAGATTCAACGGATGAAGAAGCGCTTCGGGCGCTGGGCATACGAAATTTTGACGTTGTCGTTGTGGCAATTGGTGAAGATATTCAGGCGAGTATTCTTACAACCCTGATTTTGAAAGATATGGGAGTACCGGTTCTGATCGTCAAAGCACAAAATGAGCTTCATGGTAAAGTGCTGCAAAAGATCGGAGCGGACAAGGTGATTTATCCTGAGCGGGATATGGGGCTGCGGGTAGCCCATCATCTGACCTCCCCGAACATACTGGATTATATCGAGTTGTCTGAAGATTACAGCATTTTGGAGATGAGAGCTTCCGAGCAAATGATTGGCAAAAACCTGTTGGAGTTAAACATTCGTGCACGTTTCGGTTGTAACGTGATGGCAATCCGCAGCGGGAATTCCATGAACATCTCCCCGTATGCCGAGGATCGGATTGAAGCCGGAGATGTGTTGATCATCGTGGGCCACAAAGACCATTTGACGAAAATGGAGCTGGCATACCCGAAGTGATCTCTTGGAGTATTCGGAGTAAATTGAACCGCAGACGGGAAGGATGGAAAGATGGATATTGTATCACCGCAAAATTCACGTGTAAAGGAATGGGCACAGCTCCTGGAGAAAAAGCATCGTGCCCGTCAGCATAAATATATCATTGAAGGCATTCACCTGGTACAGGAGGCACTGCGTGCCCAGGCTGATCTGGAGTGCATTGTTTACGATGGTGAACAGGGTGTACCAACAGAACTGTCAGGGCTTGAAGCTCCTCTTCAACGTATAGAATGGATTAGTGTGTCACCGGCTGTTATCGCCAAATGTACGGATACGATGACGCCGCAGCCTGTTTTTGCGATTGTCCGTAAAGGACGTGAGCCGCTGGAAAACCTGATCTCTGGAGCACGCGGGCTTGTTGTGGTGCTGGACGGAGTCCAGGACCCGGGGAATGTGGGGACGATCATCCGCAGTGCAGATGCAGCCGGAGCAGCCGGCGTGGTGCTCGGCGCGGGATGCGCTGATGTATATAATCCGAAGACGATTCGTTCAACGATGGGGTCTCTGTTTCATTTGCCCATTGTGGAAGGGCAGCTCGAATCTTTGCTTCCAGAAGCGAAAGCAGCGGGCGTGAAGCTCGTAAGTACTTCTTTGCAGGCAGGGTATTCATGTTATAGCTATGATTTTACTCAATCCGTTTGGCTTGTGATCGGCAATGAAGGCAAGGGGATATCCGAGTCTACAGCAAGGCTGGTGGATGATGCAATTACAATCCCGATGCAGGGACAAGCAGAATCGTTGAATGCCGCGATGGCAGCAACTATTTTGTTGTTTGAAGCGATGAGGCAGCGGATGGTCTAATATAGAATTATGTACAATGGCAAGTAACATATAGGACAAGGTTTCCAGAGCAAGATTAAGCTTATTCCTACTTCTGCGAAGAGATAGGGATGAGCTTTTTCTTATTTCTTATAGAGAAGATAAAGAGTTATTAAAAAAAATCGAACGATATCACCCTCATAAGCCAATATATAGTGTGAAGAAGACTAACAACAAGTTGCAGGAAATCAACGGTGAGAGCGGAGGGAGGGGAACCTTCGCTTTTATTTTTTGACTGCTAAAATCAGGTTCTCCCTTGTACATTCAATCGGTATTGATGGGGAGTTGTGCCTGTTACGGTTCGAAATACTTTGCAGAAGTAGGAAGGGGTGGACATGCCTACACGATGGCCTATTTCTGGCACGCTGTAGGAGGTACGGGCGAGTAATATGCAAGCATGGCGAATACGGGTGGCCTGGGCATAAGCAACGATGGTCGTTCCTGTGGCCTTTTTGAACACGTGAGACAGATGGTAGAGAGACATGTGCATCTCTGATGCCAGATCCTTTAAATGAAAAGGCTCATCATAATGTTCTTCAATCCACTGCATGACAGCTTCCGCATGAGGATGAAGAAGGCTGGAGGAAGTTGGAGGTACCAATTGAGAGGGGGAATGCTTCCCTTCTTCCCATATATATTTAAGTTGTCCGAGCAGATGAAGCAAAAAGAGCCGGATATGCTCTTCTCCTTCGTATGGGAGCAGGTTGGGATGAACTTGCGCGAATTGTTCCATTAATTGAACCAGCATGGATGCAGAAGGCAGGATGAACGGTGCAATCGGTGAGTTTTGTCCCAAAAGCTCCTGTACAAAATCGTGGATAGCGGTAAAATGCCGCCAAGATCCCTTTAATAAATCCAGATCATACATAAGTACACTGCGGACAAAAGGATGCTCATCCGTAACTTGAATCTGTACCTGGTGTAATTGAAACGGGCGGAAAATCATTAGCGTTCCCGGTTCAAGCGGAAATGCCTGACCTTCCGTGATCAGTTGACCATAGCCATCATGAATATAAGTTACTTCCATCTGGGAATGGGCATGGAATATTTCACGGAAAGTCGCGGTGGATGTACGGCGGCAAGCCAGATCGAATTGCTCTTTGCCTAAGATGGACAACGTCAATTCCTCCCTCAACATAAGCGCAAGATCCTTTTATTTTAGCACAAGATGAACGCATAAAAGCGCTTAATTATTGTGTATTGTGTAGGAAATAAGGGAGGAATGTTCAGATGTTGAAAGTGGCGATTATTGGAGCAGGTGCAATTAGTGGAGCGCATATCTCAGCGTATTTGGCCTTTCCCGATCGATGTCAGATTGTAGCTGTGGTGGATATGTACCCTGAAAAAGCACAGAAGCGAATTAACGAACATGGACTGAAAAATGCACAGGCAGTAACGGATTATAAAGAATTGCTGAGTCAAAACATTGATGTGGTTTCGGTCTGTACCCCACCGTACACACATGCTTCCATTGCGTGTGACTTCCTTCATGCGGGTACCAACGTGCTGGTGGAAAAACCGATGGCTTCTTCCCTGCAGGAAGCTGATCAGATGCTGAACGCTGCACAGCAAAGTGGCAAGCTGTTGTCGGTTGTGGCACAGAATCGATTTACGACGCCAATGATGAAGCTCAAGGGTGTGCTGGAAAGTAAACTGATGGGGCCAATTGTGCATGTGCAGGTGGATTCGTTCTGGTGGAGGGGGCATAACTATTATGATCTGTGGTGGCGTGGAACGTGGGAAAAAGAAGGCGGAGGCTGCACGCTTAATCATGCGGTGCATCATATTGATGCCATGCTCTGGATGATGGGTCCACCGGTGGAACTGCAGGCCATGATGGCCAATACGTCTCATGATAATGCCGAAGTGGAGGATGTGTCGATGGCCATGCTTCGTTTCCGCGAAGGGGCACTTGGCATGATCACCAGTTCCGTCGTACATCACGGAGAGGAGCAGCAGTTGATTTTCCAGGGCAAAGAGGCCCGGGTATCCGCCCCGTGGAAAGTGGTTGCCTCTACGGCACGCAGTAATGGATTTCCGGAACCGAATCCGGAACTGGAACAACAGATTCAGCAAAGGGTTGAAGAATTGCCGGATGTTGTTCATGTCGGCCATGCCGGGCAGATCGAGAATGTGTTAAACGCCATTGAGACCGGATCACCGCTTCTGGTGAATGGACAGAGTGGGCGGAATACACTTGAACTGATTGTAGGCATCTATAAGTCGGCGAGTACGGGGGAAAAGGTAACGTTTCCGCTGGGAGCAGAAGATCCGTTTTACACACGGGAAGGTATAATGAAACATGCGGTTCATTTTTACGAAAAGAAGACGACGGTGGAGAACTTTGAGGATCTGAGTATTACGCTGGGGAGCAAATTGGAGCCCTAAGCAAACAATTGAACATAAAAAGATGCCCGCCTCATTAACGTGAGAGCCGGGCATCTTTTGCGTACTCTTTTATCAGCACCACTTTAACATCAATACACCCGGTGCTTCCATCCATTCAACTTGGCGATCGCTTCCAGATAATAATAATCTCCATAAATTAGGGAGACATCAATGAAGGAAGTACCGCTGCCGGTGGCGTGCAGTAAAATCGATTCATGCTCTGGCTGATCCCAGACGGCATAGTTCTCGGTTAATGAACGTAGTATACGTTCAGCGGCATCGGCATAGAGGCGTTTCTCACCTTCGGGAACGAAGGAAGCAAGCTCAAGGAGACCGGAAGCCGCAATCGCTGCAGCGGAACTGTCACGGGATTGTCCTTCCAGAGAAGGAAGCCTGAAATCCCAATAAGGCACGGAGTCTTCCGGGAGTGCGGAAATAAAATAATGTGCAATACGCTTCGCCGTATTCAGGAAACGGACATCCTGAGTATGGCGATATGTATTGGCAAATCCATATAAGCCCCATGCAGCACCTCGGCTCCACGTTGAATCCGGTGAATACCCTTGACCGCCAAAGCTTTCAATATAATGTCCGTCCTCTGGATCGAAGGACAGAATATGTTTGGTTGATCCATCTTCTCTGACACCATATTGCATCGTTGTCTCGGCATGCCGAATCGCAATATGCTTGTACCGGGGATCTCCAGTAACTTCGGAAGCCCAGAACAACAAAGAAATATTTAACATACAGTCGATGATGGCCCAGCCGTATTTATCCCCATTCCAGGCACGAATAAATTGACCTGCCGGATTATATCGTCCAGCCAGGAAATTGGCAGCCTCCAGACCACGTCTGAACCCGTCTTCATCACCTGTAATTTTATACTTGATGACAGCGGTGGAGAGGAACTGAAAACCGACGTCGTGATGAAGTTCCACAGTGGGTTTAACCAGCCATTGCTCCAGTGTCTCATCCCATGACCACGCTGCATCCCGATAGGCCTTATCTCCAGTCATATCATGCATAATCCAGAGCATGCCCGGCCAGAAACCGGAGGTCCACCAATCGGTATGGATGTTATCATACTTCCCATCTTCACCGGCAAAATGGGGACACTTTTCCCCGATTTGATCTTTCATTCGGTTCATTTTGTTTTCCAGCTTCTTCATGACTTCCTGCCAGTATGTGATCGCAACACCGGAACCTATGTTAGACATGTCCAACCTCCTGAGAATAAAATTAGAAATGCTGGATAGCGCTTTCTTTAAGCAGATTATATCTTTTTTAAATTCAGGAAAGTTGTGCTAGGATATGAAGAAATGTTGTTTTGTTGTCATACTGCAGAAAGGGGGAAAAAGATGTTTGATCGCGTGGAATTTGCGGGGGCTACGCTTGCATGGGACTACAGAATTCGATCGGTGAATGATTTTACGGGGTATTATCACTGGCATCAATGTGGAGAGTTCCTCTATGTACATAAAGGCAATGGCATTGTCGTTTTGAACAATCATACATACACCATTCGCAAGGGGATGCTGTTCTTTTTTCAACCGTATCAGCTGCATCATGTCTATGCGGAAGTTGAACCGGAGAACCCTTATGAAAGGAATATTTTTTATATTGATCCGATCATTATGGATCGTTATCTGGAATCATTCCCACATCGGCGTGCGTATTTCTCAGCATTATGGAAAGGGCACAATCAGCAGCAGGTGTTTGATTTGAGCTCATACACTTCGCAATTGGACTGGATTTATGAGAGTTACGATAGGTCACGCAATCGTGGTTGGGGAGAACGGGAAGAATCGGTTATGTTTCTGCTTCAGATCTTGAGTCTGTTGGAGCAGCAGAATGCGGGGGAAGGACAGCAGGGCTTGGCGAGGCAAGTAAAGATCTCCCGAGATTTAAAGCATGCCGAGAGGATCATGCACTGGATCGAGGATCATTATGAACATGAGATCAAGCTTGACCATATGGCTTCAGACATCCACTTGTCCAAATCATATGCTTCCCGTATTTTTCAACAAGAAACAGGCAGCAGCATTACTGATTATGTTACAGCCCGGAGACTGAAGCAGGCTTATCTATTGCTTGAGACCACGACCTTCCCCATTGAAGAAATCGGCAGACGTGTCGGATTCCCTAACGGATCTTATTTCATTCAGTTATTTCGCAAATCTGCTGGCATAACTCCGTTACAGTACCGGCATCAATTTGAACGTAAAAGCAGACATTAGGTCTACATATATAACATTTATCGCTAAATTTTCCGTTTGTTATATTATTGAATTGATGTCAGATATCTTCACAAAAATCCCGGCAGCAGCCAGCCCGATTTGATTCAAAGGGAAGCTGCCACACCGGGATTGCAAGCAACATGTAATTTGAAAGTAGTAAAGTCATTTTATTCTACTGCATTATAGCCACTTATCAGCCCATCGCTCCACGGCACTCAATGCGCGCCCAAGCTCCGTCCCTTTACGGGACAACATATATTCTGTCCGAACCGGTCGTTCCGTAACCACATGCCGTACGACCAATCCTTCTTCCTCCAGTTCCTTCATTCGTTCATTCAGCACTCGCTTGCTCAGGTCAGGGATATAAGCGTGAATTTCACTGAAACGTTTGGGCTCTTCCATCAATGCATGAATAATGAGGGCAACCCATTTTCGGCCAATGATCTGATAAGATTGTTCCACCTTTTCGCATATTTGCTTGGCATTCTCATCATCGCTCATAATAATACTCCTTTGAATTAGTTATGCTTATTATAGCACTAGTATACTTATTGTAACCTGGGTGTCTACAAGCCTTATGTATAAAATATCACATACCAATTGTTTATAATCTTACCACATAAAGCGTTAACATCAAATAAAAACCCTGTAAACACTGGTGTTCACACGTTAGACACGATTGTTGACGAATTGTGACGACAGGTGTAATATGGGTAACGTTAATTCAAATGGTTACAATTTATAACCTTGGTTTAAGGTTGTGGAGAGAAGGAATGTTCCATGGTTAAATTCAGGTGCATTATTTAAACGGAGGCAAGGGGGCAACATACCCCACTTATTCCGTCTTTTGTCATGCTTGAATTTGAACATTTTGCAACATCATATACTATACTGCACAGATCACAGGAGGCAATCCAATGGATGCAATGACATTTGTCCTGTTCGGGGCAACAGGCGATTTAGCCAAACGCAAGATTTACCCTGCATTATATAATTTGTACATGGATCAAAAAATGCCGAAATCCTTCTCCGTTATCGGTCTTGGACGTCGTGAATTGTCGGATGCTGACTTCCAGGCGAATGTCGAAAAGTCACTGCATGAATTCTCACGGCAAACGCCTGAAGAAGAATCTCAGGTACGTGATTTCATTGGGGCTTTCCGTTATTGTTCTCTGAATAATACGAAGCTTGAAGATTACACCAAACTGCTGAAGCTCGTTGAGCAGCGTGAGCAAGAACTGAGTATTCCGGAAAATCGCATGTTCTACATGTCGGTAGCACCGGAATTCTTCGAGCCAATCGCACTGAACATTCAGGAGAGCGGCTTGGGTAACACCAAAGGCTGGAAAAAGCTGATTATTGAAAAACCATTTGGACACGATCTGCAATCTGCACGTGAACTGAATGAGAAACTGAGCAATACATTTGCTGAAGAAGAAATCTACCGTATTGACCATTTCCTTGGTAAACCGATGGTTCAAAATATTGAAACACTTACCTATGCGAATCCGGTCATTCAGGCGTTATGGTCCAACCGTTACATTGCCAATGTACAAATTACGGCTAGTGAAACCGTTGGTGTTGAAGAACGCGCGGCTTATTATGACCAAAGTGGTGCCGTTCGCGACATGTTCCAAAATCATATGCTTCAATTGCTGATGATGATCGCCCTGCATTTGCCTAAACGCTGCACTCCGCAAGAAATTCAATTCAAAAAACAGAAGATCGCTGAAGCTCTTCGTCCATTGACGAAAGAAAACATCGCTTCTGAAGTGGTTCGTGCCCAATACGGAGCAGGCGAGCTGCAAGGTACTTCTGTTGTTGGATATCTGGACGAGCCTGGTATCCCGGCTGGTTCCCAGAATGATACGTATGTTGCGGCAAGATTGTGGATCGATGATCCATTCTGGAGCGAAGTTCCTTTTTACATTCGTACAGGTAAACGTCTGGCTGAGAAATCCACCCGGATCGTTGTTGAATTCAAGGCACCTCTTAAAACAGGCCATGAAGCTGAAAATACAACTGAGCCTAACCTGCTGACGATTGAAATTGGTCCTGGAGAAAGCATCTCTCTTCAATTAAATGCGAAGAACCCATTGAACCACGGTGAAGTGGAACCCGTTCACATGACATTTGCTTCAGGCAAACGCAACATTCCGGAAGCTTATGAGAACCTGATCTTTGATGCAATGCGTGGAGATTCCACCTTCTTTGCTCACTGGAATGAGGTTGAGCTGGCATGGAAGTGGGTACAACCAATTCTGGAAGCATTCCAGGATGGCAGCGTGCCACTGGACACATACAGTGCAGGTTCGCAAGGACCTGAATCGGCAGATCGTCTGATTGCAGAGAATGGCTACCGTTGGTGGTAATCGAAATTATTTAATCTGGTTATACCGTTCCAATTTTGCATAAGTCCTTCCGGTACTTGCCGGAAGGCCGTAAAAATTTTTGATATAGATAAACTTATAATTGTTCATAACAGGAGGATTTATCATGAAACTTGGACTTGTTGGATTGGGCAAAATGGGATTAAACCTGGGCAGAAACTTGATTGACCACAAACATGAAGTGGTTGCATTTGACTTGAATGCAGAAGCAGTAAACGAAATGAAAGAATACGGCGCTCAAGGCGTTTCTTCTTACAAAGAGATGGTTGAATCTTTGGAATCCCCGCGTGTACTGTGGATCATGGTTCCTCACAATGTGGTAGATGCTGTACTGGCTGAAGTAAGCCCATTGCTTTCCAAAGGCGACATCATCATTGAAGCAGGTAACTCCCACTACAAAGAATCCATTCGCCGTTACGAAGAATTGAAACCATCCGGTATCCACTACATGGATGCAGGTACTTCCGGTGGTATGGAAGGCGCACGGAATGGTGCATGTTACATGATCGGTGGCGACCCTGAGGCTTGGGCGATCGTTGAGCCAGCTTTCAAGGACACTGCTGTAGAGAACGGTTATCTGTATGCAGGTAAAGCGGGCAGTGGTCACTTCCTCAAAATGGTTCACAACGGTATCGAGTACGGTATGATGGCTTCCATCGGTGAAGGTTTTGACGTACTGGAGAAAAGCGACTTCGACTTCGACTTCGAAAAAGTGGCTCGCGTATGGAACAATGGTTCCGTTATCCGTTCATGGCTGATGGAACTGACAGAGCGTGCGTTCTCCAAAGATGCAAACCTCGATGAAATCAAAGGTGTTATGCACTCTTCCGGTGAGGGACGCTGGACCGTGGAAACGGCATTTGACCTTCAAACGGCTACACCGGTTATCGCGTTGTCCTTGCTGATGCGTTACCGTTCCCTGGAGACAGATACCTTCACAGGGAAAGTGGTAGCAGCATTGCGTAATGAGTTTGGCGGTCACGCTGTAGAAAAGAAATAATTTATATATAACTGTTAACATATAAGGTTGTTCGGGTAATGATTATTATTGTGTTTACAAATTCATCAAGTGGAGGGAACATATCATGAAATTTTTCTTGGATACAGGGAATGTTGAGGAAATCAAACGGATTGAACGTCTGGGTCTGGTGGATGGAGTCACGACGAACCCGTCTTTGATCGCCAAAGAAGGCAGAGTATTTAAAGAAGTCATTCAGGAGATCTGTGGCGTTGTCAAAGGCCCGGTCAGTGCTGAAGTTATCGGCCTCAAAGCCGAGGATATGTTGAAGGAAGCTTATGAAATTGCTGAATGGGCACCGAATGTAGTCATTAAACTACCGATGACCGAAGATGGACTGTATGCTTGTCATGAGCTTACGCAAAAAGGAATCAAAACGAATGTAACCCTGATCTTCTCGGCAGCACAAGGTCTGATGGCGGCGAAAGCTGGAGCGACTTACATCAGTCCGTTCGTTGGCCGTCTGGATGATATTGCGGTGGATGGCATGAAGCTGATTCGTGATCTGCGTCTCATTCTGGATACGTATGATATGCCGTCCGAGATTATTGCAGCAAGCATCCGTAATATCAAACACGTTGAAGATGCAGCTCTTTCGGGTGCGCACATTGCGACCATCCCTGGTTCGCTTCTGCCAACATTGTGGAAACATCCGCTGACAGACAGTGGCATTGAGCGCTTCCTGAAAGATTGGGAAACTGTTCCTAAATGATTTTTGCACAATATCATGATGAATTATTAAGCAAGTGTTCATATTGAATTGAAGCCTTCCGTCCAGCAGAGCAATCTGCTGACGGGGGCTTTTTTTTATTAGGGTAAGCAGCATTAAGCTAGTTCTACGAAAGGGTTACTCCACTTTTACAAACGGATGATGTCCCCGCAACACGGGTGCTGTCCTTCTTTTTCGGGACAACAGTGCATAAGGATAACATATAACCCTATAGCTCATCCCGCAGGGGAGGGACACCCGATGATGAGAAAAAGATGGCGGAGTCGAAGACGACGGAAGCCGCCAAGCGGCAAACGCAAGATGTGGCTGATTATTTTACTGGTAGCGGTATTTTGCTTAATGCAGGGCTTTGCCTACGTGGATAAGAAAATGAAGCCTCCAATTATGCATCTGGCCAAAATCCGGGTGAAGCAGATTGCCACGGAAGCGATCAACAAGGCGATTACGGCGCAAGTTGCAGAAGGCAAATCGACTGAAGGACTGATTGACTGGAAAACCGATACGGCCGGAAAAGTGTCCGGTTTCATGCTGAACTATGATGAACACATGCGAATTACCGCAAGTACGATGAATATTGTGCAGTCCACGTTACAGAATGTGCATATGTTAAAAGAGAAAATCCCACTAGGTCAGGCGCTCGGGAGCCCGGTACTGGCCTCCTTTGGCCCGAATATTCCCGTTCGTATCGAACCTCAGGGGGCTGTGAAGGTAGATCTGAATACCCGGCAGCAGAATGCCGGAATCAACATGATTCTGGTGGAGGTGTATATTCACATCATTGCCGAAGTGGCCGTGGTGGTTCCCTTCGACATGGAGCCCGAGACGGTAGATACCGAAATACCGATATCCTATCTGCTGGTGGTCGGTGATGTGCCGATGTACTATTACGATAACCAGGGCAAGCCTGTAGGCAGCAACGGCAGCAGTGCACCGTCGATTGCGCTGCCATCAGGACAGACTGGGGTTTCGGGTGGAAATGGCGTAACGACCACCCCCTCAGGCCAGAACCAGCAGCAGGCTCCAGGAGAGAATCTGAACGGAGATGAATTTGAACTTGAACCAGATCTTTCAGGCGAAATTGAAGGGTTACCGCTAGATTCAGGCGTGAATCATTAGCAAAATGAAGAAGTTGTCATTATAAAAAACGGGATCCTCCAGTAGAGGTCCCGTTTCTTTATTTGCTTTTAGCCTTGGCTTTTTTCTGTGCGCGTTCTTCCTGTTCCCAATGTTTCAATAATGGATAAGGATCGAATGACCATTCTGTGAGCCCGGTGTCACGGTAGATTCCGTAATGCAAATGAGGAGGGAATTTGCCCTGCGTACCCGGTTTTCCATAGCCTGAGCTGCCTACCCAGCCTATGACTTGACCAGGGGTAACAACCTCGCCAATATGGGCATTTTTATCAAACCCGGAAAGATGAGCATAATAGTGATAGTGGTTGTTTAGATCACGGATCCCTATCCGCCAGCCACCAAAGGGATTCCAGCCCTTGATCTCCACGACTCCGTAGCAGGTGCTTCGCACAGGAAGTCCTTGGGGAGCAAAGATGTCTGTTCCCTCATGGATGCGATAACCGCCCCAGCTGCGTTTGGTGCCCCAGGTGCTGCGATACGAATAATTGGTGCCGAGCGGTACGGGGAACGCATGATCAAACAGATCAATACGGTCAAAATGCTCATATAATTTCGCAAACTGCTGGATGCGCTGCACGGCCCGGGTATTGTGATAATACTCCCACAGGGCAATGCTAAAGTCCTCCTGGCGGGTTCCGTATTTTTGGATGACGTTCGCCATGCTGTATAAGACATCCAGATCATTGTTGGCATCTGCCACCCCGTCTCCCGATCCATCACGGCCGTGACCATTAAAAAAAGAGATGGAACCCGGCTGTTGATCCGTTTGGTCCGGGTTGAGCCAGCCTGTCCAGGCTGGAGACGTCATGAAAATACCTGTCAGTCGCTCCGGATGCTTGCGATCCTTGGGGTGAGCACGCGTGAGGGTCCGTTCGTATTGATCGATGGCAGCGAGTCTGTACCATGGAATGCCACTAATCTGTTCCATGCTTTCATATAAACCTCGACGTGCTTTCAAAATCTCCGCTGGTTTCAGTTTGGCAGGTTCGGTTTTGGACGGCACAGCGGAGGATTCACCATGAACATCAACAGGCAAGAATGGGAGAAGCAATGTGCCTGCAAGTAATGTTTTAATCCAAAACGAGTGAGTGAACCGCGATGTCAAGCGATCTTGCACAGGGAAGCAGCCCCCTTTCCGTTGAGATGATGCACAAAGTGCCCGGTGAACCAAGCTATAACCTAGCGTTCTTCAAAAGTCCTCATTTTATCCGTGAAAGCCTTATATGCACAAGATGTGACAAATGGGAGTTTTTCCAACGCTTTCATGGTATAATATGTTCCGAGCAACAGCCTAACTTCATTAGAAAGAGGGTTTACGCATTGGCTAAACGTGTTAAGGAACCGAAACCGGACTGGATTCGGATCAAATTGACAACCGGCGATAACTATCAGGAAATGAAAACGATGATGCGTTCCAAAACGCTGCATACAGTATGTGAGGAAGCACGATGCCCAAATATTTACGAATGCTGGGCCAATCGAACAGCTACTTTTATGATTTTGGGCGACATTTGCACACGGGCATGCCGTTTTTGCGCGGTAAATACCGGCTTGCCGACGGAGCTTGATTTGCAGGAACCAGAACGCGTGGCGGAAGCGGCGGAACAAATGAATCTGCAGCATTGCGTGATTACAAGCGTCGCTCGTGACGATTTGAAGGATGGGGGAGCGACCATCTTTGCCGAGACGGTGAAGGCAGTTCGCCGCCGTTTGCCTTTGTGCAGTGTGGAAGTGTTGATTCCGGACTTCCTGGGTGATCGGGAATCCCTGAAAATTGTGATGGATGCCAAACCTGACATTCTGAATCACAACATTGAAACGGTGGAGCGACTGTCGGACAAAGTCAGAGCCAAGGCCAAATACAAGCGTTCTCTGGAATTGCTTGCCCGTGCCAAAGAGATGCAGCCAAACATCCCGACCAAGTCCAGCATCATGTTAGGCGTGGGCGAGGAATATCAGGAAATTTTGCAAACGATGGATGATCTCCGTGCCGTGGATTGTGATATCATGACTATTGGTCAATACTTGCAGCCTTCGGAGAAACATCTGTTTGTTGAGAAATATTATCCGCCAGAAGAGTTCGCTGCATTGAAGCAGGAAGGACTGAAGCGTGGATTCAGCCACGTCGAATCCGGCCCGATGGTGCGCAGTTCCTACCATGCGCATGAACAGGTCAAATCTGCTGCAAAACATGCGGAGCAGGCGGCAACACACGCATAATGGAGGACACTGGATTGGAAGAAGAAAAAAGCACTGAGCAGGTTCAGGATGCACTCCAGGATCAATCTCAGGATAAATTACAGGATAAACCACAGGAAAAGATCATCGTTCAAGTGAACGGGAAAAATTATGAAATCGTGCAGAACCACAAAGAAGGCTGGAATCCGGAAGTTTTCCGTGACCGTTACAGTGAAGTACTGGAGCGCTACGATTATATTATCGGAGACTGGGGTTACAGCCAGTTGCGGCTAAAAGGCTTTTACCGGGACAACCATCCGAAAGCCACGAAGGATTCCACAATCTCAAGCATGGTGGATTATATTAATGAATATTGCAACTTTGGCTGTGCTTACTTTGTACTTCAAAAGAGCAAAGAGCAACCTCAAGTCAAAGCAAAAAGCGGCTCCTGAGAAGGGCCGCTTTTTTCTATGCTTATTAATGTGTATACCTTTGAAAGTAATTGAGCTTGTTCCTGATCCAGGCTAGTCCAAAAAGGCAGTGCGAACCCGGTTCCAGAACGGATAGGGACGATACCGGGCAAAGCTTACCTTGTGACTCGCTACCTGACAACGTACGGAAATGAGATCTTCCACCATGACATTCACATGATCAATGGTGAGCAGCAGCCGTTGATCCTTACGTGAGAAAATGTCGCAGTGATGATGTTTGGGCAAAATAACCGGTGAACCAAGCGTCCGGTAGACGCGGTTATTAATCGAAGCAATCTCGGCAATCTGTATAGCCTCGATGGTGGGATGCACCATGGCACCCCCCAGTGCCTTGTTGTAGGCTGTACTGCCTGAAGGCGTGGAGACGCAGATCCCGTCACCCCGAAACATCTCAAAGGTCACGTCATTAATGTCGACTTGGGCAACGACAGTACCGTCCACACCTTTTAACGTAAATTCATTCAAGGCAATATAGGAGGTATTGCCCGACTTTTTACGAATCTCAAGCTCCAGCAATGGATACTCTACAATCCGGGGTTTGAGTCGTTCGGGATCACCTTTGCCACTCATCAGTCTTACAAGTTCCTGCAGTTCGTCCTTCTTCCAGTCGGCATAGAAGCCGAGATGGCCTGTATGAACCCCAACAAAAGCAATGTCCGGGATCCGGTCGATGAAATTGTGAAATGCCTGCAGCATTGTACCATCGCCCCCGATGGAGATGACAATCTCCGGCGATTCTGCATCCAGCTTGAACCCTTCTTCCTTCGCCAGCGCATGAAACTGCTGACTCAGATCAATCGATAACTGGTCTCCGCGGTCTTGAACATAGTATCTCAAGATGAAAGCTCCTTTGTGGTCATTATATTACCGATGATAATCAATTCCAGAGCAGAACACAACGTTGGATTGATATTCATTTGAAATATAGATGAACCTCGGGGCTTATTTTTGGAACCGTCCACGGATGAGAAGGGTACGAAGCAGGGAAAAGAACAACAAGACGAGCAGCACACCTACAAGAACCGCCAATCCCGAAAATACAATCTGTCCCGCATCTGGTGAGTATAAAGACATATCGTGGGGGAGAGCACCAGAATCACTCATGACGGGTTTTATCGATCCACCCATGATGGGTACCCATAGTAATATGACAAGTACAGGTGCGATAAGGGCATGAATAGCTCTGGCAAACAGAAATGGCCCATATCTCATCGGTGTGTTGCTAAGTATACTCATAATCTGGGCATGCACCGACAGTCCGCCCCAGGACAAAACAAATGCAGCAGCGGCAGCCTTATATACGAGAGGGACTGCTGTACCAGCTCCGCCGGCTTCCTTGGCTCCCAGAGTCACTTCAAACAAACCACCCACGAGGCTTTGCGACAGCGCAGGCGGCAGGTTCATCCACGTGAGCAGTTGTTCGGTCATTCGATACAGTTGGCCAAGCCATCCGGTCTGTACAAGCAGCTCCATTATGACCGAGAAGAATACGACAAGCCCTCCTACGATAATAATAAGGCGAAGGGATGAGGAGACAGCCTGACGCAGCAATTCACCAAATGCCCGTCCATCCGCCATTCGTGCCTGATGCATGGCATGAATGGCCTGAAGCAGTCGGTTGCCCTTCGGTTGCCCGGAGGCGGTAGAAGGAGTAGGGTATTGGGCTGATGAATCCGTGGTCCGTCCATGAAAACGCATGAGCAGACCAACGATAAAGGCAGCAGCGTAGTGAGAAGCGACCAGAACGGGAGCGACGGCTACATTTTGAAAGAAACCAACGGACACTGCACCGATCATGAAGATGGGGTCAGATGAAGTGGTGAACGCCACGAGTCGCTCGCCTTCTTCCCGGGTGACCAGCTTTTGGTCCCATAGCTGCGCGGTTAATTTCGCACCTGTCGGATAGCCAGAAGCGCAGCTGACTGCAAATACAAAGCCTCCGCTTCCCGGAACCCGAAACAGCGGACGCATGAGCGGATTTAGCAGAGTACCGAGAAAATGGACGATGCCGAAACCGAGCAGCAGCTCAGAAAGAACCAAAAAGGGAAAAAGGGAGGGGAATAACACATCCCACCAGATGGAGAGCCCTCGTACACCTGCATGCCAGGTTTCTGCCGGAAACAGGACCATAAGAAAACAGAGAACCAGGAGAGCGAGTATAATCAGGACATGGGTGAGTCTAAATGATGAGGAAGCCATGTATACCTCTCCTTTATTTAATAAAATAATGGTCGTTAAGCTTGCCTCCGTGAGTGTCGCTTGTGCCATCAATATATGAGTAAACGCGGACAAACAGTACAAATTAATATGTAGTAAGCGCTTGCAAAAGAGGCTGTATTTTTAAAGGATGTATGCTAAAATGAAAAAAACGCCTGAACGTCACCTATTTGTCCAAAGGGTGAAATTCAATTCGGATGGAGTGATGATATGAGTCTTGTCACCGGAATCCTGGTCTGTGCTTTTGTCTATGTGATACGTGCCTCGCTTGTACGCTCTGAAGAAGAGGACTGGCGAAGTTATTAATGGGATATGTAGTGCGCCAACCTTTCGTTTGGCGCTTTTTTTGTGTCTTCCGAAGTGCGTTGGCTCTAGAAGGAAATACCCGAAGAGGGCATTGACTTGCTGATGTTAGATAGGACTTTTGGGATTTTTTTGATAGAATGAGGATAAAGGTGATTACAGCCTGATCTTGATTTTGATTTCACATTTAAGCATAGGAGTGTAATATATGACAAAATTCGACACGACTAGTGAGGGTTTAGACGAATGAATCCCAATTTGAGCATTTATGAAAATCTGGGCGGAGAACAAGGTGTTCGGGCATTAGTGGAAGCCTTTTACCCCATTGTCCAGCAAAATGAACAACTGGCTCCCCTTTTTCCAGAGGATATACAGCCGGTCATGGATAAGCAATACATGTTTTTGTCTCAATTTTTCGGTGGGCCAGCATTGTTCTCCGAGGCATATGGTCACCCGATGATGCGTGCCCGCCATATGCATTTTGAAGTGACAGTGGAACGGGCACACGCCTGGCTCGCATGTATGGATCAAGCGTTGACACAGATCGGTGTGGAAGAGCCGTTGCATTCATTTGTCCTGCAGCGTTTGTCGGGGCCGGCACATCATTTTGTAAACACGCCGTAACTTCGATAACAGGATAACGGGAGAGGGATGGAACGAGTGGAATTAGAGCCTCTGTATAAGGTGAAAGTAACATGTCATTATTGCGAGACCGAGTTTGAAACGTCCAGAGTAAGACCGAGCTTGAAGCGGCCTTATCGGACGGATTCCGATTTTTGTGCCTACTACAAACTGGAAAATCCGGATTTCTATGTCGTTCGGATCTGTCCTGAATGCGGGTTTGCTTCGACAGAGAACTCAACCGATAAACTGACTGACAAGCAGCGACAGGCCTTCAAGGATCAGATCGGCAATCGTTGGGAGAAACGGGACTACAGCGGTGCTCGGACACTGGATCAGGCATTGGCTACTTACAAGCTGGGTCTGCTATGTGCGCAGGTGATACAGGAGAAAGATCGCGTGGTTGCGGGGCTGCTGCATCACATCGCCTGGTTGTATCGTTACCGGGAAGACCATGAGCAGGAACGTCGTTTTCTGGAATTTAGTCTGGAAGCCTATGTAAGAGTGTTCGAGCGCGAGGGTGCTGGGAGCAATGAGGCCAGATTGCTGTATCTGCTTGGAGAATTGAATCGCAGAGCAGGCCATTTCCACGAGGCAGTCAAATGGTTTGGACGTGTTATTCATGATAAGCGGATCACGGATGCGGCCATGATTCGAGCGTCCAGGGAGCAGTGGGCGCTGCTGAGGGAACAGATGATTTCCGGCAAGATGGAGCTGCCTGAAGAAATGATTGAAGCAGACAAAGAGGCTGCTAAGCGCAGCCCCCTTTAAGTCATATGCAATTATTTGCGGACAGGCTTACTGGATAGCAGATAATCACTGTCGTTATCAATAACGGTCATACTGCCGTTACAACAAGGAAAGACCAGCAATTTCTTTTTGCCTTCACGAATGCGTATAAGCTCTCTCGGTTTGAGGGGCAGCAGCACATTGCTTGCTTGGCAGAACGGGCATTGCTGTACATAAATGTCCCCCATGACAATATCATAGGGCCAGCTGTTCTCAAAAGGAATCATTCCTGCTCGCCTTCCGCAGGGGTTGATTTGGACGCTTCTTCTTTGGCCAATTCGGCAATCTTCTGCAGCAGGATGTGCTGGGGCATGTGCATCAGATGCTCGAGGGGTACGCCAAGGGATTCTGCTAATTTGACGGCTGTGTCAGCCGATATTTGTAAAGGTTTCATCACATTTACCTCCTGAAAAATGGCTTGAACTATTTCTCTAGTATAGAGATAGAGCACTCATAAAACCAGTTTTAATTGAAGTCTTTTCGTTCGAATCCTTGAATCCAAAAAAGAGAGGTGCCTTATTAAATGAAAACACCATTAAAACCCGTTTGGGATCTGGAGTCCATTTTTAGTGGAGGTTCTTCCTCCGAATCATTCGCGGCGTACTTGATTGAGCTCGAACAGGATGTACGCAAACTGCAAACCCTTTTGATCGAAACTTCTGCACCAAAAACCGTTGAAGAAACTTACGCGTTCGACAAGATCTTGGAATTGCTGCAAAGCTGTTATATCCGCGTTTCGGAAGGCTCTGCGTTTGTGTCTTGTCTTTCGTCGCAAAATCAGAAGGATAAGAAGGCTACGCAGCTTCAAGGCTCCATAAGTTCTCTCGCGGCTATGCTGAATAGCAGCAAGTCCAGATTCGACAATCTCCTCAGCAAGACGACAGATGACGTATGGGAGAAGTGGATTGCACGTGAAGAGATCAAGCCCTTGGCTTTTGTACTGAATGAGAGCCGTACACAGGCTCGTGAGAAGCTGTCGCCTGAACTGGAAGGTCTTGCGCTGGATCTGGGTGTCGATGGGTATCATGGCTGGGGCAAGTTCTATAATACCATTGTCAGCAAGGTAAACATTCCGTTTGAACAAAATGGTGAGACTATCATGCTGTCTGCAGGACAGGCTGCCAACAAGCTGAGCGACAGTGACCGCGATGTGCGTGAAACGGTATTTGCGAGCTGGGAGAAGGCATGGACGGACGTTGAAGACTTCTGTGCTGACACACTAAATCACCTTGCAGGATTCCGTCTCAAATTATATGAGAATCGTGGCTGGGACGACATTCTGAAGGAGCCGCTAGCGATTAACCGAATGTCACGCCAGACGCTGGATACGATGTGGGATGTCATTAACGGAGCTAAACCTGCACTTGTAAAATATCTGGAGCGTAAGGCACAGCTGCTTGGTGTGGATAAGCTCAGCTGGAGTGATATCGATGCACCTGTAGGCAAGTCGGTTGGTAAAGTAACATATGATGAGGCAGCGATCAATATTGTTGAACAGTTTGCCAAATTCAGTCCAAAGCTCTCTAAATTTGCCGAGATGGCATTCGAGAAACGGTGGATTGAAGCCGAAGACCGTCCAGGCAAGCGTCCAGGCGGATTCTGTACTTCATTGCCGCTGAGCAAAGCTACCCGCATTTTCATGACGTTCTCCGGAACGCCGTCGAACGTGTCTACACTTGCACATGAGCTGGGTCATGGCTATCATCAGCATATTATGGAAGAACTTCCTGCACTGAATCAACGTTATGCCATGAATGTGGCAGAGACCGCCTCCACGTTTGCCGAGCTTATTGTTGCCGATGCATTGGTGCAGGCTGCAGCCGATGAACAGGAAAAGCTGGCCCTGCTGGAAGATAAGATTCAGCGCAGCGTTGCGTTCTTCATGAATATCCATGCCCGATTCCTGTTTGAGAATCGATTCTATGAACAACGCAAAAAAGGCTTGGTGAATGCAGATGAACTTTCCAAATTAATGGTAGAAGCTCAGCAGGAAGCATTCTGTGGTGTACTTGCATCGGATCACCCTCATTTCTGGGCATCCAAACTGCATTTTTATTTGACGGGTGTACCATTCTACAACTTCCCATACACATTCGGTTACATGTTTAGTGCAGGCATATACGCCAGAGCGCAGCAGGAAGGCCCAGCCTTCGCAGATAAATACGATG
This sequence comes from Paenibacillus sp. MABNR03, assembly GCF_050455445.1. Lineage (NCBI taxonomy): Bacteria > Bacillati > Bacillota > Bacilli > Caryophanales > Paenibacillaceae > Paenibacillus > Paenibacillus sp. MABNR03. Next base: position 246,538 of record NZ_JBCIYR010000005.1, on the reverse strand, counting down.
ATTTGCTGCGGGATACCGGGCGAATGACGGTAGAAGAGCTTGCTCAGAAACATCTGGGCACAGATCTGACACAACCTGACTTCTGGCAAAATGCTGCTGATTTGGTTATTGCCGATATTGAGCAATTCCTTGAAATGACCGCAGCCGCCAAGTGACAAATGCAATCAACAATACCCAATCATTTTAATCGAGTTGAATAATACTCTGTTACATGAAAAAGAGAGCTGCATCACGTGTTAACCGACATGTGGATGCAGCTCTCTTTGATTATACTGTTAATTATTTGGATTCAGAGATTTTGTCGTATTATAGAGGATTAGCTCGTTTTAAAGCAGGGGATTGGCAATTAATTGTGCAAATTATAGTAATAAATACCCAAGTTTGTTTAGTTTTGTTGAATGAGTATATATGTTGTCATATAATGAGTCGTAAGTCCTTGTTTTATAGGACAAAGTGCATAAAGGAGGAGTGAAATGGTGAAAATTGACCAGCTTTCATTAGCACGACAATTGGATTTAGTGTTTAAAGAGCTTGATAAGGAATTAGCAGGGTTGGACTCAGGTGTTGTTTTTGTGCAAATACGCAATAATGTAATTGGAAAGTTCGGTATTCGACATAATCCGATAACTGGGCGGGATGGACAGATGGAAGTGGAAGATCAGGGATTAAGTGAAAGCCAGCGATCATCATTCCGCGTTATGGCGCTGGAAACGCTGAAATTTAAGCGGAACTGGACCCATGGGGAGATTTCGTATGACTTTACAGTGAGACAGGGCATGATTTTGGTGGATGCAACGATGGAATCGAATTACAACATGGCTAATCTCATGATTCGTTACCCTAGAACAAATACATACATGGAATCCGGAATGGAGTCGACTTCTTAATCATGCAGACATGCCAAAAGCGGCCTTCCGGAGAAGGCCGCTTTGGCTTCAAATCATCCAAGCATTAGTCCGAGCTTAAGAACGACCAGACAATTGTTGCTCAGCGATTTGTACCAGACGTTTAGTAATGTATCCACCCAGAGAACCTGTCTCACGGGAAGTGTAGTTACCATAGTATCCGTCTTGTGGAATTGTTACACCCAGCTCTTGTGCAGCTTCCATTTTCAATTGTTGCAATGCTGCAGTTGCTTGAGGAACAACCAGGTTATTGGAACGGCTTCCGCTACCTCTGTTTTGACCTCCGTACATGTGTGTCACCTCCTTATGGCTTGGTGATGTTAGTATGGTTAGAGAATGAAGAAATATACGTGATATGGCGTAAGGGAAAAAATGGGATTTAGAATGGCTGAATAACATGAAAAAAGCCGATCCAGACAGGATCGGCTACATTGTTTATTAGGTAAATATTATGAGTGTTCCAATGCAATACTCATATAAGATTTAAAGGTTACTACTCGGCAGCGGGAGCCATAACCTCAATACGGGTGAGAAGTTCAACAGGCTGCTCAGGTTCCAGACGAATTAACCCGGTCTGTTTGTCCGTCAGAGGAAGATTCGGGGCATCCGAGAGCCAAGTGTAGGGCTCAATGCACAGAAACTGATCGGATTCACCTTTGGTAAAGAGAACCCAGTGCTTAAAATACTGTTCATCTGCTGAATAGTTCAGCACATATCCATCTTGACGACGAAGTGTTGCGGTAGCCGCCTGCCCCTCAGTTGCTTTTAGGATCGTATCCCAATTGCGTCCCTGCATATTCATTCCTTCGTTTAAGGATTCCCATTCACCAAGAGGTTCAAGCTCGCCCGTAGGCAGCTGTTCTTCGTTCTGAGCGTACACGCCCGAGACAGGCAATTGCAGTGTCCATTCGGCAGGCTTGCCGTCTAGCAGGAACCATGTATGATATCCCATTCCAAACGGAGCGGGAGTGGACCCCAGGTTGGTTACACGAAGACGCTGGCTCAGCACGGAATTTTGCAGTCTGAACGTCATTTCGAGTTTCAGTGGCACCGGAAATTGCGCCATCCAGTGCTCTTCATTTGCAGTCAGCAATTCGGTAGTAATGGCACAGCCTTCTTCATCTTCTTCAATGTCGCTGACACACCAGGATTGGGTGCGATGGAGACCGTGAATATGGTTGTCATTTGCCGTATTCTGATCGAACTGGTATTGAACCCCTTCGTACTCGAAGCGTCCGCGATGAATGCGCCCCGGTGGAACCAGAAGCGGAACGCCGAAGTGATATGGTTTCTGCAGATAAAATGCTAACTCATCTTCTTCAGGACTGCGAACGACATCACGATCCTGTACCAGATCACGAATCGAGATGATATTATTTCCTAGACGCGGCAGCAGAGTGATCTCCAATTCACGGCTATGTAGGATATACGTGTCGTAACCATTCCATTGGCCTTTGGTCACTTGTTTCATATCGATGCTCCTTTTCCCACTTGAAATCTGTCTGCAGGCGGCTTGTCATGCTCCGCCGCAGGCGTGTCATTGAGTACATGCCAGCAATCCCATACAGCCTTCAGATCGAGGGCTGAAACAGGATAAGCAATTCCATCATAACAGATTTCGGCTTGGTGGGTAAAAAAAGCTGATTCCATTTTTGACAATCTGCGTGAAGCGCATTAAGATGGAATTCAGATAGCAATCACTTATGAATTCAATTAAAGCGATGACAGGGACAAGTACGTCAGGAGAAAACTCTTCAGAAAGCCGGTGGGTGATGCGAACCGGTGTGAACTCTTAACCGAATGGGCCCTTGAGTGCCGATTGGAACAGGTGAAGCTTGTGATATACCAAGCGAACCTCAGTAGAATGGGACGTCTATTCCACGTTACGGGAAAATGAAGGTGTTTTTGCGAATGGAAAAACACGAATAAGGGTGGCACCACGGTCTCACGTCCCTTGCGGATGTGAGGCCTTTTTGCGTCCGCGGAGAATTCAAGGACCGGGTAAATTTGAATGTTAAATTAGGAGGGCGTACGACATATGAAAACGGTATTGTCTGGAATTCAGCCGAGCGGTAAACTCACGCTGGGCAACTACATTGGTGCAATCAAGAACTTTGTGAAGCTGCAGCACGACTATCAATGTCATTTCATGGTAGTGGATCTGCATGCAGTAACTGTGGCTCAGGAGCCAGCCGCACTGCGTGAACAGTCCGAAGCAGTGGCAGCTCTGTTTTTAGCCGCGGGAATCGATCCGTCCAAATCCAATGTGTTTCTGCAATCCCATGTTCCCCAGCATGCGGAACTCGGATGGTTGATGACCACACTGACATCAATGGGGGAACTTGAGCGGATGACCCAGTTCAAGGACAAATCGTCAGGCAAAGACTCCGTTGGTGCGGGTTTGTTTGTATATCCGTCATTAATGGCTGCTGACATTTTGCTGTACAATGCGGATCTTGTACCTGTGGGCGAAGACCAGAAACAGCATTTGGAACTCACACGTGACCTGGCAGGTCGTTTTAACCACCGTTATGGGGAATACTTTACGATTCCGGATCCTTATATTCCACAGGTGGGAGCACGCGTGATGTCTCTGGATGACGCTTCTTCGAAAATGAGTAAAAGTAATCCCAATGCAGGCAGCTATATTGCTTTGTTGGATCCACCGGATGTGATCCGCAAAAAGATCAGCCGGGCTACAACGGATTCCGGTCGTGAAGTGGTCTATGATCCGGCTAACAAGCCTGAGGTCAGCAACCTGATGAGTATCTATGCAGAATGTGCAGGGATCACCCTGAATGAAGTGGCAGAACGTTATGAGGGTAAAATGTATGGTCCGTTCAAAAAAGAACTGGCTGAAGTGGTTGTATCCGTGATTGAACCGCTGCAGGAACGTTATCGCGAAATTCGTGAGTCCGGCGAGTTGGCCGAGATTCTGGATAATTCAGCACGCCGCGCCGAAACGGTCGCAGCTAAAACTCTTCATGATGTGAAAGATCGTATGGGATTTGTTCCTAGACGTACAGTGTAAGCACCCGAAGATAGAGATTATTGGAAAACTTCATGAGGTAAATGTTTAGATACAAAGAGAGGAGCCAGTGGCTCCTCTCTTTGTTGTTTCGAATAGAAAGATGATGGCTCCTGTTCAGGATGTTGATTCGGATGTGGAGCGTACTTCCTGACGTTCCTTTTTGGCACGAATAACGAATCCCCAGCCGATATTGGCAATGGACAGAATAAACAGGAGCGAGGCCAGCCAGCCGTTATAAGAAATCGATATCGCTGAAACCGTTAACAAAACAATCGAGGAAAATGCAAACCATAGGGATAAACCTTTGCTCATTGGGAAAAACCTCCATCACAAATTTAATGAATCTCCGCATAACCTGAAGCGTGCGAGCCATAATAATCTTGCAAGCTTGCAATACATTACAGACACAGATTGAAAGGAGATTTTAAATATGGCTCAAGGATCTCGTTCTAACAACTTGGTGGTACCTCAAGCAACTGCAGCACTGCAACAATTGAAAATGGAAGCTGCACAAGAACTGGGTGTAACAATCCCACAAGACGGTTACTACGGTAACTACACTTCCCGTGAAACAGGATCTCTGGGTGGTTACATCACCAAACGTCTGGTACAACTTGCTGAGCAGTCTCTTGCTGGGTCTGGCAAATAATTCATCATAACAAGACAGCAACAAAACAAAAGCCCGGAGCGGAAACGCTCCGGGTTTTTCGCGCAACAGTTCCTATGTCTGATTGTGCCTCCCGCAGTCCTTCCCGTCAAGAGCGGGCGGATAAAAGTTTTTTATCCATTTTCTCATCACTTAACCAGCCTACATACGTATCAATGGTTTCAAAATTGCGGTCCATCACGACCACGGCGACAAACGGATACTGCTTGCGGTGACGATAACGAACGTCCGCCCAGCGAACTTTGTATCCAGCTGGCAGCTCTTCTACCTCTGCAACCGCATAGGAAGTGAAGTAAAGAAAGGCATTTACCTCAGGTGATTTGCGTGAGGCCGCTACGGCTGCATGAGTGGAAGAGGAGGCATGCAAATGCCATGTCAGCTCCGAACCATCCATTTTTCCAATTTCATAACTGTCATCTGCAAAATGCTTCACCACATGCCACCGGTTCCAGGATATCGTTGGGATGACGATATAACGAAGTGCCGGTTTGCTGTTATCCAGTCTTTTTACTTTGGCAACAGCCTGGGCATGCGCAACAATACGCCATACATAATAGAGAGCAATAACGATATACAGTGAAACGAACAACGGTGCGGGGGCTGCCAAATCAAAGGCCCACAGCAGGATTGCTACCACATGCGAAGTAAACAGAAACGGATCAAAAATATGAATGATGTTCCAGGCAATCCAGCGTTCTGTAAATGGCCTTGCCGCCTGGGTTCCATATGTGTTGAACAGATCAGTGAAGACATGCACACCCACAGCTACAGCTGTCCAGGCAGCGACGTGTCCAATGGGAACAGCCGGGAAAATCAGTGCTATAACCCCCGTAATGAGTAAAACCCACAGCAGGAGAAAAGGCGGTGAATGGGACATGCCCCGGTGATTTCGGATGTACAGTGAATTACTTTTGAGACGCAACGCTGTATCAATATCAGGGGCCTGGGAGCCAGCGATGGTACCCACCATTACGGCAGCCGCGAGCATGGGGCTGGAAGCCACGACAGGATCAACATAAGCAAGACCTGCCAAACCGATACCCATGACAAAATGTGTAGAAGTATCCATAAACGTCTCCTTTGTGGTGTAGATCAATTTCATCATATTAATGATTCTCTATCTAGGTGATACCCATATATAGTGTATATTATCCGCCTGCCCTGAAGCAAAATCCGCAAAAAAAACCAAAAAGATGTCATATGAGTTCCATTTTGACTGACATTTGTACGAGCATTGTCATACTCTTTGCCATTTTCCTATGATAAACTTTATATCGGAGGCAAAAAGAGAGACCTCCAAACACGAGAATTAAGGGGGATTTCCAAGCGTGGATAATCAGTTGAGATACCAGGCTTCTTCCGATTCCGCAACATTAACCTCGCCTCCGACCAAGTCGGGATCGTGGAAAGACTTTATTCACATTACCAAACCGGGAATACTCCGGACCAATCTTATTGCTGTTTTTGGTGGTTTTTGGCTGGCATCCCAGTGGGATATCAACATGGTTAAGATGCTGCTAACCTTGCTCGGAACGGCGCTTGTTATGGCTTCTTCTTGTGTATTCAACAATTATTTTGATCGCGAGCTTGATTTGAAAATGGAACGTACCCGCAACCGATCCCTGCCAACAGGGCGTTTAACACCGAAAGTGGTTCTTTCCTATGCCATTATTTTGGGCGTGTTGGGATTAACCGTTCTGTTTGCTTTTTCGGGTATACTTGCCGGATTATGCGGTATTTTTGGCATGTTTGTCTATGTTATTATTTACACTCTCTGGTTAAAACGTTCTTCGACATGGAGCACATCCATTGGGGGTTTGTCAGGTGCCATGCCGCCTGTCATCGGTTATGTCGCAGTAACGGGACGTCTGGATTTAGGTGCATGGCTGCTTCTCGCCATGTTGTTTCTGTGGCAGCCTCCGCACTTCTGGGCGCTTGCCATTCGCCGGGTTGAAGATTATCGGGCAGGTGGATTTCCACTCTTGCCAGTTGTAAAGGGCATTAAGCGGACCAAGATTCAAATGATTCCTTATCTGGTTTTGCAAATTTTTGTGCCCATTCTGATGTATGCGTATGGCTATGCCGGTATTTTTTATTTGACGGTGTCCCTGGTTCTGTCCGTACTGTGGTTGTACTACGCACTCAAAGGTTTCCGTGCACAAAATACGGACGCCTGGGCCAAAAAGGTATTCCTTTACTCCATTAATTATCTGTCTCTCAGCTTCATCCTGATGATTCTGGATACCGTTCATAAATAACTGGAATACCGTCAGGGGAACATGCAAAATAAATGCTTGGGCATCTGCATCCAGAACGGTTACAATATGGTAGAGTCCCATTGTCGATGGGGTTCTTCGTATACATATGCAGTGCAAAGAAAAAGAAGCAGGTTATTTCCTCAATCATGACAGACACCCCGGCAGAGTGGAATCGAATGATGCAAAATGCTGAATAAAAATGCTTGGACTTCAAACAAGTTATGTATGCGTATTCATATTGGCAGGTATAGAAAGGACGAGGATGATGCTGAAAAAGTACAAATGGACCTGGATGCTGCTGGGGCTCGCACTGATTATGGCTGTATACCTCATGTGGGGCACCGTGTTTGCCAGCAAAGAGAAATTACCCGAAATTCGGGAAATCCAATCCTTTTCCATGGAGAATGTAGATGGAACTACCGTCTCACTTGACGATACCAAAGGCAAGGTGCGTCTGTTCTATTTTTACTTCACCAGTTGTCCGGACGTCTGCCCAATTACGACGTTTACGTTGTCCCAGGTGCAGGATTTGTTGAAGGAAGATGATACATTCGGCAAGGATGCGTCCTTTGTTTCGATTTCGTTTGATCCTGAAGTCGATACGAAGGAGAAAATCAAGGAATTCGCGGACCGCTTCCACGCGGATTATGACGGGTGGTATTTCCTAAGAGGGGATATGGACAAAACGAAGCAGCTCGCCAGGGATTCATTTCAGATCCTGATCGAAGGCGAAAGCAAGGAAGATTTTGCGCATATGAACATGATTGGCCTAGTCGATCAGAACAATCAGCTGCGCAAGGTGTATAATGCATTTAATACAGAAGATGTCGAGCCTGCAGTAATCGCAGAAGATATCCGTAATCTAATCAACGAATAATAGCTGTTATCATCATATTTGAATCATAGCAAAGGCTGCTGGCCGGGTTGGTAAAATAACCGGTAAGCAGCCTTTTTGGCGCTTTGTTGATTTTAAAATGATGGGTGTTCGGGGTATTGAATATACTCTTCCAATCCGGCCTTCTCCAACTGGGCAATGATGTATTCATCAGGCGTTCCTTCCACACCCGCATAACCACGTCTGGTATACATCTGTACTGCATCGGGGAAGGCATCCCGCAGCACGCCTCTTATTTTTTTGCCTGAACTGTCATTATCCATAAAAAGATACACTTCATCATAACCAACCTGTTTGCGCAGAGACTCCAGCTTGAGCGAATTCAGAGTGCCGAATGTACACAATATGTTGATTTCCGGCCCAACGAGACGCTTCAGCTTGCTGCGGTCATTTTTACCTTCCACAATGACATGAATAGGCATCGTATTCACCTCTTGTTCGAGAGCTAGTGTCGACATTCCCCGGGAAATGTTGCAGCGAAAATCGACTGGATTATATATAGTGTAGCTGTAATTGGGGGAATGATGCAAAGCAAAGGTAAATACAAGGTCGTTCTGTCAAAAAAGAGACTTACGTTCTCGGTGCCCTCAACCCATGACACTATTCGGATCAGTAGAAGACAGGGAAGCTTCGCGTCTGCTTGTGAAGTATGGAAGGAGCAGAATGCCAACCATCAATAGAATGAATGCGATGAAATATGGCGAGACCCCCATACGTAATTGCCCGGCAGCGATTGGACCGATGAAGGAACCAATCGAGGTGGCGATGGATTGCAGCGAGAAAATACGGCCGAGCTTGCTTCCTCCGCTTAAACGGATGAACAGGGTAGCCATGGCTGGGAAGGTAATTCCTTTGGACATCCCCAGCACAAACAGTACACCCGCCAGTGGGATCTGCGGAAAGGCTGCGAGCGTGAAGAAGCAGAGGGACATCAGCAGCACGCCTGCAGTTAAACGCAGTTTGGGCGAATAGCGATTAAGAAACAGCATGCTCAGGGTGAGAAGGGCCCCAACACTAATGACGGAAAACAATAAACCGGTAGACATCATGGACGAGTGTCCTCCGCCCCGCAGTGGCAATTCAAAAAACAGAATGCCCTGGGCACAAGCAATGACAAGTGGCAGCGCGAAGTATCGCCAGGAGACCGGAATAAATGTGCTTGAGCTCCCGCCAAGGTTAGAAGGCTTGGGTGGAACAGTCTCCTTCTCACGCTGTACATCAACAAGCCCTTTCGGCATGGATAACCAGGCAATCATTCCTGACAAAATGAGCAGATAACCAAGACTCGCAAAGGTAGCGGAAAATCCCAAAGCACCAACAATCAGGGCCCCTGCTGCAGGGGATACGACCGACGCCAGCGTATGTACGACACCATGTCCCGACATATATTTGCCCTGCGTGACGGGGTTGGTCGACAGCTGTGCAAGCAGAGCGAGACAGGCCGGAGACAGAAAAGCGAGCACAAATCCACTGATGGAGCGAAGTGCAAGCAGCTGCCAGGGGGTGTGAATATGGGCTTGCAGCAGTAAAATGATGCCGGCCCCGAGCAGACTGAACACAATATAACGCCGACTGCCGTGTTTATCGATTTGTGTGCCGGCAATCAAATTACCAGGAAGATGTGTCAAGGAGTAGATGCCCATCATCCACCCGATGAAGGTGGGAGCAGCCCCGAGCGAAATCGCAAAGGGGGTCAGGATGGGATACTGGGCGTGCAGATCAAAAACAGCAAGAAACAAAAATAGATAGAGCCAGATGGCCGTTTTCACAAAAGCCCCTCCTTGTTAAACGATGCATGTTCATGCCAGGTCGTCAAATGGTTTTCCCGTTCTTCATGCAAAACCTCATGGTACTACTTGTACGTTCAACGGGACGAACTTAGACCTTTATTTTTACAAGGGAGTGCTTAGCTGACAGCGGGTTCGGAAATCATGTATAATATTCGGGAAGTGTGATTTCTTAACTCTAATACGGAAGGTGTAATCATGAACATAGAAGTAATCAAAGAGTTTGTGATGCAGAACTGGCTGGTGATCGTCGTTGCGCTGATCATTTTGTTCTTTGTTCTGAATGTGGTCAAAACCGTATTGAAATGGGCGATTGCCATCATCATTATTGCGGCTCTGTTGATATACAGCGGCATCTCCATCGATCAGATCAAACAGACGGTATCAGAAGTACAGACCAGTACGATGGACACATTGAAAAAGGAAGCGACCAACATGATGGTGAAGGAGGCCTCCAAGGCAACTTACACCAAAGGACAGGATGGACAATTTACCATTACGAGTCCCAATGTGGAAATTAAGGGTACAGCCGGGTCGAACAAGGTCAATGTGACCTTCCGAGGTATTTCACTGGGTGAATGGAATCTCGACAATGAAACGATACGGACTTTTGTCGATCAGGCCAAAGGAAATATAACAGCACCAGCTTCTTAGAAAAGGGGGAATGGATACGTGCTGCAGAGTTGGCTGGACAGCCTGAAGGAGTTCAATGGCATCACGATTATGCTGTTATTGATTGTGGCTGCTTCATTGCTGCAGGGATGGTCCAGAGGGGCTTCGCGTTCCGCAGGTAGACTTTTTGGATTCCTGATGGATGGCATTATGGCTGTCATTGGCATTCTGTTGTCCATCGGATTGACACTTTGGCTTGCGCCGTACGTGCAGCAGTGGTTGTCTGCACATGCTTCGGCCATGCCGAATCGGGATCTGAACCGATGGGAACAGATGTATTATACGTTGGTTACGGCGATTGCCGATTTTCCGCTGATGCGGTTTGCCGTGTTGTTTGTGCTTAGCTATGGATTTATTCGTTTGATTCTTGGCTTGTTCTCTTCCCTCTTTTTTAGAAGGAGATATCACTCATCAGAACAAGAGAGCAGTCCCAAAGGCATAATTAGCCGTTTTATGGGTGCCGTAATAGGTACAGTCATTGGTTCGGTCCGCGGGATGATTGTCATTGCCGTTCTTTTCATGATTGTCAGCCTGTATCCCGGAAGCACGTTCAGCCGGTATGTAGAGGCTTCGCCGATCTATATGCAGGGGGCCAAATCCGTGATCGAACCGTTATCCGGTAATCTGATCAAGGACAAGCTGCCAGTATTTACCCAAGCGGTACAGAAGGAACTGGGCGGAATTTTGCAGCGCAAATATGAAGTCATTGACCACAATATTCCGGCTGATATCGAATCTGCGGCAAGTGAGATTGTGAAGGGTCAAGCGACGGATGAAGCGAAAGCACGAGCCCTGTATGATTGGGTCGGTTCCCGCATTCAATATGATTACGGCAAAGTGGATGATTATGAGCAAAAAGGCATATGGCACGAACAGACACCGCAAAACACGTTTGATACCCGAAAAGGGGTATGCATTGATTACGCCCGTCTGTATGCGGTCATGGCTCGTTCACAAGGACTGAATGTTAAGGTCGTGACAGGCCTAGGATATAACGGACAGGGCGGATATGGCCCACATGCATGGAATGAAATTTATTTGAGTGATTCCCAGAGCTGGATTCCGCTTGACCCGACATGGGCAGTGAGTGGTGACTGGTTCAATCCTCCGAACTTTGCCGATACCCATCTGAAAGATCAGACAGCATAACATTACACCGGACAGGGTTCCGGAATATGACGACGTTGCCAGGTTATCATGCCGCGGCTAGACTGCTAAGTGCGGTATGCATCAAGTCATGAAAGAGGTAGGATGAATGAACAACCATTCAAAAGAGAAGGATGAACTTACAGACAAAAGGCGTTTCAGTTACCGGATGAATGTATTTTTCTTCGCTTCCTTTGTTATTTTTAGCGTAATTATTGTACGGCTGGCATTTTTGCAATTCGTGGAAGGGCCTGAACTCAGTCAAGAGGAGGCCAGCAACATTACCAAGGATGTGCCGCTCGCTCCGGTGAGAGGAACCATCTATGATTCGACCGGTGAGGTGAAGCTGGCGTATTCCAAGCCGATTCAGTCTCTATATCTGACATTATACAAAAACTACGGTGATGTGAACGGACAACCAAGTCCAAACTTCCCGGAAGCTCAGGATATTGCAACCCGACTGCATGATGTGTTTGAACAGTACAAAACCAAGGAGTCGGAGTCCCTTACCGTTGATCAGATCATTGAAGCGATGGACCTGAATTCCCGCAAGGCGAATGGCTTCATGCCACGTCTCATCAAGAGCGATCTGTCCGAGGAAGAAGTGGCTTATTTCCTGCAGCACAAGGATGAATTCACAGGGATTCAGATTGTCGAGGAAAGTGTGCGTTACTATGATCCGGACACCGTGGCTGTTCAAACGATCGGATATTTGAAAAAATTCAAAAGTTCCAAAACACTGGATAAATACCAAGAGGTTGATGAAGCGAACAAAACGCAAACCGACCCTGGTCTGGTGTATACGGAAAACGAGTTTGTCGGGTTCGACGGACTTGAGCTGCAATACCAGGACATTCTGCGTGGTAAAAGTGGTTATAACTCCGTGGACGTGGATTTGCGGAATTTGCCTGAAGGTGTGGCTGGTTCCACTCCACCTGAGAAGGGGTATGACCTGATTACGAGCATTAACAAAAACGTTCAGGTGAAGACGGAGCAGGCAATTCTGGATCAACTGAGCTGGCTGCATACACATCCGGTTTCCGGGAAGCTGCATCCCAATGCCAAAACAGGTTTTGCCGTTGCGATGGAAGTGGATACAGGCAAAATCGTATCGATCGCCAGTATGCCGGACTATGATACGAATATCTGGAGAACAGGGAGTATTACCAACGATCAGTACGATGACATCAAGTACGTATACCAAAATGGTACCATTCGTTCCTTTCCTCCGGATGATTCCAAAAAGCGTGCTGAATCGGTTGTTTTGCTTGGTTCCACGATCAAACCGCTCAGTGTATTGATCGGGTTGAAGGAAGGCTTCTTTACAACGAACACGGTCTATTCGGACAGAGGTTCAACGACGTTCGGTGGAGATAACCGCAGAGTACAGAACTCATCGGGACATGTCTATGGTCTGATGCGTCCGCATGACGCGATCCGTCACTCTTCCAACGTGTTCATGATTGACGAAATCGGTAAGAAATTATACTCCCAATATGGTGCCAAAGGGATCGATAAATGGGACGAGTACATGAAGCAGTTTGGCCTTGGCGTTTCCACCGGAATCGATTTGCCAAACGAATGGCTTGGATACAGAGAATATACCAATGAACTGGAAAGTTCCCTGACTCGTCTCGTGTATGCTTCCTTTGGTCAACAGGGGAAATATACAGCCATGCAGCTTGCTCAATATACAACGATGCTGGCAAACAAGGGCAAACGGATGCAGCCGCAATTGGTTAGTGAGATTCGTGATTCCGAGGGTAATGTTGTTGAGAAAATGAAACCGAAAGTTTTGAGCACGGTTGACTTCAATGACGCATATTGGAATGAGGTTCAACGAGGCATGGCCACAGAGGTTACTGCATTTAGCGGTTTCCCGTATGACTTTGCCAGAAAAACAGGTACTTCAACACAGGTAGTCGGCGGAAAGTTAGTGGATAACGGGGTATTTATTGCTTACGCTCCACGCAACAATCCGAAGCTGGCTGTAGCTGTGGTCATCCCGGAAGGGGGCTTCGGTTCGAACAGTGCTGCCCCTGTTGCACGTGCGATCTTTGATGCCTATGACGAGGAGTTCGGTCTCGACGGTGTTCCGAAAAAAGATAAAACCGAAGAAACAGATACACAATAAAACCAGTCACTCCAAAAACAAGGTAGGGAATATGCATGTCATGATCTTGTGAAGTGGCATTGAGAGTAAATCTATTCGGCGTCCATTCCAGGAAGTTAATTCCGGGAGAGGACGTCTATTTTTTTGAAATAGTTTACGATATAAAATAAAAATATGCGACGAGAGGATAAAAATGGTAGAATAGTCCTTGCTTATCATAGATATATGAGAAAAGACGGCTAATAACGGCTGAGATGCCGGTCCAGCATTTGATACAATTGCAGGATGGTCTTGCCTCTGAAATCAATAGCTTATGGTACCTGATCTGGGTTTATATACATACAGAGTTCTGGGGGCGAATAATGAGAACGTTTTTTGGAGTGCTTTTTATAATTATAGCGGTACCAATTTTACTTCTATTTTTAGCTTTGTTGACCCGAGTACAGAAAGGTTATGATCTGTTTATCGTTATAACAGTCTTCCTTTTACCGGGGATTATACTGATATGGGCTGGCATTAAGAACCTCAATGGTAGGCCTAAGATATTGTATTCCGTTCCTCCTTATCGTCCAGACAATCATGTTGGAAACGATGGAGGGAGCGACCATCTACATCAGTCGGATTGGGGAATTAGACCTAACGTTTTCCGACAGAACATCAACGTAATTAATGGTCATCGAGACCAGCAGGTTGGAATTAATTTAGACCATGATTTTAATACATACAACAATAGTTCACCTGAGAATGAACACAGGCAGGAACCACAACGTCCCAAGGGTCCTGTGTCAGTTGAATGTTCCGGGTGCGGAGCAAAGGTCAAGGTTCAAGGCACGATGTCTGCTGACTGCGAATATTGTGGCACGACTGTTCAAATTTCGTAACTCAGAAGGGGAATTTCAATGAGGAAAATGTTAGCTAGCATCCTTTTTCTATTATCATGTTTGCCCGTTTATTCTCTCTCTGTTCATACAGCCCTGGAGGGAGGTTGGGAAATCCCAGTTGCTATTTTCTTTCATTTTATACCAGCAACTGCTTTGTTATATGTTGTATTTAGATTGTTCAAGGGCTATCCGTTATTTGATCGAGGACAGCGTTCCGGTTCTACAAACCACAAGTCTAGTGAGGGCCATGCCTTATGGGCAGACGAGAGAGCGTGGCAGCAGGAGAAAGAACAAGGGGAGGCTGAGCAAAAGGGAGAGAAGAAGCTGCAGATTTCTTGTTCTGGTTGTGGTGCAAAGATACAGGTTTCCCTTCATTCCACATCCCCATGTGAATTTTGTGGAACTATGGTACATGCTTAGTGATTGGGGCAAGAGACAAAGTAGAGAACAATAGAATTTGTAATCGGCGATTTTTTCCTTGAATTCAATTGAGGAAGGGGTCGCCGATTTTATTTTACATTTTGATGATGAATGCAGTTGGTCCCGAAAGGAATTCTATTTTTAAAAAATTCAGAAAGTAAATATGGTAATCATATGTAAATCGCTATTGTCACTTTTATATGTTAAAGGTGACTCATGTTTACGAAAGTGTAACCAAAATTAGGAAGACGTGTTAATCATCCTTTGATAAACTTATATTAGGAGATTTTTTGCTGTGAGTTAATTCAAAATGTTACCAATTATTTGATATAGAACGGAGACGCCTACACATGTTTAAGCGATGGAGGAGCAAGAAAGCATCCGATGAAGATACAGCTGTCAACAAGCCGTCTGCGGCAAGAATGAACATGTTCTTTTTCGCTGCATTTGTCATTTTCAGTATTTTAATTTTTCGATTGGCTTTTGTGCAGTTTGTTGAGGGACCCGAGTTAACGTACATGGAAACGAGTCGGAATACGAAAGACATTCCTCTTGCACCTGTTCGTGGACCGATCTATGATGAAACCGGGAAAGTTGCATTAGCGTACTCCGAGCCTGTGCAGTCTCTATATGTATTGTTGTATGAGGACTACAGTAACGGTTCCCGACAAGAAGAAGTTCAAAAGCTGGCAGATGAGTTGGCTGCCGTCTTCAAGGAGTTTAACACTGGTGACAAGGAACAGCCGGATGCAGAGGAAATTATGAAACGCCTCGATCTGGATTATCAAAAGGCACACGGGTATACACCAAGATTGGTGAAGTCCGATCTGAATACGAAAGAAATTGCTTATTTCATGGAAAAAAAGGCTGATTATCCAGGAGCAATGGTGCTGGAAGAAAATATAAGAAAATACGATCCTGACAGGGTTGCTGTTCAGGTCATTGGCTACACAAGAGAGTTCAAGGGTCAACAGAAGTTGGATAAGTATAGAGAAATAAGTGAGTCGCTGGCAACGGAACGTGACCCGGGGCTGCGCTATTCTCAACAAGAAATGGTTGGAGTTGACGGATTGGAATTTCAATATCAGGAAGAACTCCGTGGACGTAGTGGCTACCAATCCATTGATATTAACGCAAGGAATCTGCCGGAAGGGACCATGATACAAACTCCACCTGAAAAAGGATACAGCCTGGTATCAACGATTAACAAGGAAATCCAACTGGCAGCTCAGCAGGCTATTACAGATGAACTGCGCAAACTGCCCAAAGCCATTACCGGGTATGCGGTTGCCATGGAAGTGGATACAGGCAATGTAGTAGCGATGGCGAGTATGCCAGACTACGACCCGAATGAATGGGATTATGATAAAATCAAGTACGTTTTCCGTAATGGGACGATTGCCTCCTTCCCGCCAAATGATTCCAAGCCCAGCCATGCAGAGTCAGTTGTTCTGCTAGGTTCCGTCATCAAACCTCTTAGTGTACTTATTGGTTTGAAAGAGGGCCTGTTTACAGCAGGAGAGACCTATCCCGACCAGGGATATGCCATTCTGGGGAAAGACGGGCGACAGGTGAGAAACTCCCACTCTGCCTATAATGGTAATATCACTGCAAGACGCGCCATAGAGAAGTCTTCCAATGCTTTTATGATTGATATGGTGGGTAAACGGTTGCTGAATAAATACGGCTCGGACGAAGGAATCCGCGTCTGGGACGAAAACATGAAAGATTTCGGCTTGGGTGTCTCCACAGGTGTGGATCTGCCAGGGGAGTACCTCGGCACACTTGAATATAAAGATAAAGATGAATCCGCATTGACACGTCTGGCGTTTGCCTCGTTTGGTCAACAAGCGAAGTACACTACACTTCAGCTCGCACAATATACTACGATGCTTGCCAATAAGGGCAAACGAATGGAACCTCATCTGGTGAAGGAGATTCGTGACGCGGAGGGTAACGTGGTTAAGAAGATCAAACCTAAAGTATTAAACGAAGTGGATTTTGCGGATGCATACTGGAATGAAGTGCACCGCGGCATGGTCACCAAAGTAAGCTCGTTTGACGGCTTCCCTTATGACTATGCTCGTAAAACAGGTACGTCCGAGCAAGGGACAGGACCGAATAAGAAGGAGAACGGTGTGTTTATCGCATTTGCACCACGTGAGAATCCGAAACTGGCCATCGCGGTAGTGGTACCGGAAGGTGGCTTCGGGTCCGTCAGTGCGTCTCCGATTGCACGCAAAATTTTTGATGCATACGATGAAGTGTACGGTCTGGACGGAACTCCAAAAGGGAAAAAGGGTCAGGAGAAAGACAAAGAGTAAAACAAGATTTTTGAGGAGAGATACCCAAATAAGTGAGTTTAACTAACTCAAGTGTAGTTTTGGTTACTTCATACCATCGTCCTTCAAACAGCCAATGAAACGGATGAACTACGGAACTGGACAGGCAAGGGAAATTATCCCTTGCCTTTTTATTTTGCATCGGCTAAAATTTGCACAAGGGAAACATTATTAGTCGTGTATAAATTTTAATACCTTGTACAACAAAATTAGTTATGGACAATTATTTTAGGTGAGGGAAAGGGGAGACTTGATTTGTTGATGGTGAAGATGAGGAGTATTCAGAGAGGGTTCATGACGCTTACGGCAATGGTTTTGGTTGTTGTATTGACAGCTTGCTCCAGTTCGGCAGAAACGGGGAGCACTGAAGGGAAGATGCAGGTTACAGCAACCACAGGCATGATTGCAGATGTAGCACGTGAGATCGGAGGGGAATATGTTGACGTTACCGGGCTAATGGGTCCAGGCGTAGACCCTCACTTGTACAAGGCATCGCAAGGGGATATCCGCAAGCTGGAGCAAGCCAGCGTTATTTTCTATAACGGGCTGCATCTGGAGGGCAAGATGACTGACATCCTGGAGAAAATGTCCAAGAGCAAAACGGTAACGGCAGTAACAGTGGGCATTCCAGTAGAGGAATTACATTCGGGTCAGGAAACTGGCGGCACGGAATATGATCCACACGTTTGGTTTGACGTAAGCCACTGGATGCATGCAGCAGAAGCCGTGCGTGACACACTCATGGAAGCTGATCCGGATCATGCCGAGGCATACAAAACCCAGGCAGAAGCGTATTTGGCCAAACTTGAGGAACTAGACAATGAAGTGCGGGAGAAAATCCAGGAGATCCCTGAATCGAGCCGGGTACTGGTTACAGCCCATGATGCTTTCGGATATTTTGGAGATGCTTACGGCATGAAAGTGATGGGACTTCAGGGAATCAGTACAGCAGCCGAGTATGGAGCAAAGGATGTCAGCGAGCTGCGCGATTATCTTGTGGATAACAATATCAAGGCCGTCTTTGTAGAATCGAGTGTGCCGGCTAAAGCGATGGAAGCAATTATTGCCGGAGCCGCCGAAAAAGGACATACGGTCACCATTGGCGGCGAATTGTTCTCGGATGCCATGGGTGCTGAAGGGACCGAAGAAGGTACGTATATTGGCATGATCCGCCACAATACCGAGACGATTGTAGAAGCTTTGAAGTGATGAACCATATCGAGAGAGGAGTGGAAACAGCATGAGCGACACATCTTTATCACAAAAAATTCCTACATCTATAAATCCTAAACACTTGCAGGGAACACAGCCTACATCGGCTCCTCTTAGTGTTCAGGATCTGGCAGTGGCCTATCATAAAAAACCTGTGCTCAGCGGGGTATCCTTTGATATACCCGAAGGCCAGCTGATTGGCATTCTCGGTCCGAATGGGGCCGGGAAGTCTACCCTGATCAAAGCTGTGCTGGGACTGGTGCCGAAGATGCACGGTGAGGTACGGATTTTTGGTCAATCTTACCGTGAGCAGAGGCGCCGGATCGGATATGTACCCCAACGGGAATCGGTAGATTGGGATTTTCCAACCCACGCACTGGACGTAGTTATGATGGGACGGTACGGTCATCTGGGCTGGTTCCGTCGTCCAGGCAAAAAGGAACGGGATCTGGCTGCACACTGCCTGGAGCAAGTTGGAATGGGCGAATACATGCACCGCCAGATCAGCCAGCTGTCCGGTGGACAGCAGCAGCGAGTCTTTTTGGCCCGCGCACTGGTCCAGGATGCAGACTTGTACTTTATGGATGAGCCGTTTGCAGGAGTGGATGCCACAACGGAAAAAGCCATCATTTCCCTTTTGGAACAGTTGAAAAAGCAAGGAAAGACGGTACTCGTTGTTCATCATGATCTCGCGACGGTGGAAGAATATTTTGACCATGTGCTGCTGCTCAACGGGCGACTGGTTGCCGGCGGTCCGACGAGCGAAGTATTTGTCCCGGATCTATTGCAGGAAACGTACGGGGGCCGGATTGCGATGATCGGAAGCCGGACGGAGAAAGGCCAGGTGTAATGATGGGGAACTGGATCCTTTCCATTCTGTCTGATCCCAACACACGCTGGATTTTGCTGGGCTGTTTGCTGCTTGGGTTCAGCAGTGGAATCATTGGCTCGTTTACATTTTTGCGCCGCCAAAGTTTAATGGGCGACACTTTGGCGCATGCGGCATTGCCGGGGATTTGTATCGCATTTATGTTGACGGAAACGAAATCGGTAGGACTCTTCCTGTTTGGTGCACTCGTTGCAGGAATCATCGCTACCTTCGGTATATCGTGGATTACACGCTATTCACGCATTAAGCAGGACGCAGCAATGGGAATTGTGCTAACTGTATTTTTCGGCATTGGCGTAGTCATGCTGACCCGCATCCAGCATGGAGCCAGCGGGAGCCAGAGCGGGCTGGATAAATATTTGTTTGGTCAGGCGGCATCCATGGTGATGACGGATGTATATGTCATGGGCGGTGTCTGTCTGGTATTGCTCATTGCCTGTCTGGTGTGGTTTAAGGAATTCAAGCTGGTGAGCTTCGATCCGGGATTTGCACGGGGTATGGGTCTGCCTGTTGCGGTGCTTGAACAGTTGATTCTGCTGCTGACGGTCATTGCTGTTGTCGCCGGAATTCAGGCGGTCGGAGTCGTTCTGGTCGCTGCCCTGCTCGTGACTCCCGCGGCCGCAGCGCGCTGCTGGACCGATTCGCTTGCACTTATGGTGCTGCTCGCAGGCATATTCGGTGCACTGAGTGGTGCGACAGGTACCATCTTCAGTACACTTGTACCTAATCTGCCGACAGGACCCGTAACAGTACTTGCGGCTACGGTATTGTTTGCCGGATCAGCGTTGCTGGCACCACGTCGTGGATTGCTGGCTCGCCGTTTACGAAGTATGCAGGCAAAATCGGCTTATCTTAGAGAAGAGCGTGCTACGCTTCAGACACTTTCCGCCCAAGGCACACAGCAGGAACGAGGTGAGATGTAATGGCGACATTTTGGATTATATTAACGGCAGTCCTGGTTTCATCCGCATGTGCCATTCTCGGCTGTTTCCTCATCCTGCGGCGGATGGCACTGGTCGGGGACGCGATCAGCCATGCCGTACTTCCCGGGATTGCGATTGCTTTTCTGTGGAGTGGTTCCAGAGATTCGTTGTGGATGCTGCTCGGGGCAACGGTGTTTGGTCTGTTAACTGTGTTCTTCATCCAGAGTTTGCAGGCCGGGGGGCTCTCTTCCGATGCTTCCATTGGCATTGTGTTCACGGCACTGTTTGCCATTGGCGTTATTCTGATCAGTCTCAATGCCCAGCATATTGATCTGGATCTGGACTGTGTGCTGTTTGGCGAGATTGCTTACGTGCAGTGGGATACATTAACGCTTGGGGGCACCGATGTGGGGCCGAGGGCGGTTTGGATGCTCGGTATCACGCTGCTGGTTATCCTGATTGTGATCGGACTGTTCTATAAACAGTTCAAGCTCTGTGCCTTCGATCCTGCACTGGCAGCTGCCTGTGGTATTCCGGTCGTATTGTTCCATTACCTGCTCATGGGGCTCGTTTCCATGACGTCCGTTGCTTCTTTTGAAAGTGTAGGATCTATACTCGTGGTAGGCATGTTGATTGTTCCTGCAGCGACAGCTTACCTGCTCACGGATCGTTTGGGTAAAATGATTCTGTACAGTGTACTGGTAGGTGCAGCTTCCTCGGTGGGAGGTTACATCATGGCCTACGCGCTGGATGCCTCCATTGCGGGCTGTATGGTGGCGGCAGCTGGGATTCTGTTTGTTCTGGCACTGCTTTTGTCTCCGAAGCATGGTATTATATTCCGTTACGCTCGTCGCAAATTGGCTGCACGTTAATGGATCGCAAAAACCGTCTGCATTGCGCAGACGGTTTTTGACTTTTATTTTTATATCCATATGGAGAAGGATTTCATTGATTATGCCATACAGAAGGAGTGTATTTATTCTTAACTCCCTTTATATCGATATTTTGTTGCATATGGATGATCTGTGGTAAAATGTCGTTAGCTGTGACGTCCGGAGCGTCCGCCTCCCGCGGATACCGGGCGGTCTTTTTGTGAGAATATGTTGAATAGAGAAAAAGAGATGTATATCCAAGAGTTAAACTTGGAGAGAGAACCGAGGAGGAATACTGCATGAGTGAACTTAAATACAAATTGCTGGCACTGGATATGGATGGGACATTGCTCAACGATAATCATGAAATCACCCAGGAAACCGCCAAGTGGATTCAGATTGCCATTCGTCGTGGGGTACATGTGTGCTTGTCCACGGGAAGAGCCGTGTTCCATGCGATGCCGTATGCGGTACAGCTTGGTCTGGAAACGCCGATGGTTACGGTGAATGGCAGTGAAGTCTGGAAAGCTCCGCATGACCTGCACATTCGCCATCTGATGGACCCTGCTCTGATCCGTACGATGCAGGAGATTGGCGAAAAATATAACAGCTGGTACTGGGCTTACTCCGTGGAAGAACTGTTTAACCGTGAACGTTGGACAGACAATATTGAAGGTCTGGAGTGGCTGAAATTCGGTTTTAATACCGAAGTGGCTGAAGTTCGTCACCAGATCATGATGGAGCTGCAGCAGCTGGGAGGTCTTCAAATGACGAATTCCTCACCTGTCAATATTGAGATTAATCCGGCTGGCATTTCAAAAGCGAGTGGTGTCGCTGAAGTCTGCAAGCTGCTGGGAATAGAGATGTCTGAAGTTGTTGCTGTCGGGGACAGCCTGAATGATCTGGCCGTCATTGAAGCGGTAGGTCTGGGCGTTGCCATGGGTAATGCACAGGAACAGGTGAAGGAAGCGGCTGACCTGATTGTGGCGAGCAACAATGAGGATGGAATTGTGGAAGTCATTCGTGAACACATTTTGAAGGGGGAATAACCTTTGCTTGCAACCGTTGGCTGGATTTTAATTGTGCTTTTGTTTGCGGTGGGGATGGCCGGAACGGTGTATCCGATACTGCCTGGTGCTATAGCGATTTTTTTCGCGTTTCTGGTCTATGGCTGGTTCTTCAGTTTCGATCCGTTTGGCGTATGGTTCTGGATTTTCCAGATTCTCATCGTGGTGGTACTGTTCGTGGCTGACTATGTCGTCAGTGCATGGGGGGTCAAGAAGTTCGGTGGCTCCAAGCTATCCACTACCCTGAGTACGATCGGTGTGATCATTGGTCCATTTGTGATCCCGGCATTCGGGCTGGTACTGGGGCCATTTATCGGGGCGTTTATTGGGGAACTGATCGGTGGATCTTCACCTTCCAAGGCTACGAAGATAGGATTCGGATCTGTTGTCGGTCTATTTACCAGTACGGTAATGAAAATTATTTTACAAATCGTTATGATTGTTCTGTTTATTATCTGGGTGGCAAGATTCGCATAGACGTTCGGAATGGGCTTTAACCGGATGCACGTCCGTGTGGGGGAAAGAAGGGGAATTAGTTTGTCTAAGAAGGAAACATTCATTAAGGGTACGCTCATCTTGGCGGCAGCGGCACTGATTGCCAGGGTACTTGGTCTTGTGCAGCGGGTGCCGCTGGAGCATATCCTTGGCGATATCGGTAACGCATCGTTTACCATCTCCAACACGGTATACTTAATGCTGTTAACTGTCGCAACAGCGGGCATTCCCAGCACACTCAGCAAAATGGTGTCGGAACGCTACGCGCTGGGACGTGCGGGAGAAGCACAGCAAATCTATCGGGCTGCCCTGATTTTTGCTGCGGTAGCCGGGGTTGTCATGTCAGCCTTATTATGGTTCGCAGCACCTTACTATGCAACATATGTATCCAAGGTACCGGAAGCCGTTAGCGCGATTCGGGCTCTTGCACCGGCACTGCTGCTCTTCCCGGCCATTGCCATGATGCGTGGTTACTTCCAGGGACGTGGCAATATGACAGCAGGCGGTATTTCACAGATCGTCGAGCAGTTTGCACGGGTAGGTACAGCCATTATCGTGGCGTATGTCATGCTGCAATGGAATTACGATGACAGAACGATTGCCGCGGGTGCTTCTTTTGGTGGTGTGCTCGGCAGTATCGGCGCTTTCGCCGTGATGCTGTACTTCACCTTGAAGCTGCGCCGCAGTGACCGTGCAGCCCAATTGGACGTTGTCCGTGCGGAACAACTGCCGATGCGAGGAATTTACAGTGACATTTTTAAGCTGTCCATTCCCATTGTGTTATCGTCACTTGCGGTTCCTGCCATTAACTTTATCGATTCATCCCTTGTGGTTCCGCTGCTCAGCGGCCGCATTGGGCTGGAAGAGGCAACAGGAGTGCTCGCCATTCTCGGGGCAAAGGCTCAAAGTATTGCAGGGATTCCGCCCATTCTGGCCATTGCGTTAAGCCAATCGCTCGTTCCCGTCATTTCGGCAGCTTTTGCACGCAAAGATGAGGCCCATCTGCAAAATCAAATTACGCTGGCGATGCGCATTTCGATTCTGACAGGTATGCCGATCGTCATTGCCCTTTGTGCAGCAGCCTATTCGGTGAATGGTTTGCTGTTCAGTACGCTGGATGGAACACCGATCATTACCTTGCTGACCTTCGGTACCATTTTCCAAATTACGATGATGACCACAAACTCCATTCTACTTGGGGTTGGTAAACCACGGATTACAATGATCAGTGTAGCTGCAGGAATTATCGTCAAATTTGTGGCAAGTCTGATCCTGGCTCCGATGTTTGGCATTTACGGTATCATCATCGGAACAGCGTTATGTTTCCTGGTGATTACGTATCTAAATTTGAGAGTACTGAGAAAAATCGTAACCTTCTCGATCATGGGTGATCGCTGGATCGGGTTCGTCGTGACCGTCCTGCTTGCTGCAGGGGTCGGTTTTGGTGCCAACTCGGCTGGTAATTGGATCTTTGGCTTGTTCCTGCCAGCACGAGTGTCCTTCCTCATGACATGTTTGGTTGTCGGTGTACTTGTTGTAGCAGTATACCTGGTGATGCTGGTCATCCTTCGCGTATTGCGCAGAGATGAACTTGGCAGCTACCCGCGTATTCTGCAAAAGGTACTGCGGCCGCTTATGCGTCTCCAGCGTGGAACCGGTCAGCGGGCATAGGTTAAAGCCAGATCATGTATCGATAAAATGAGTACAAGCTCTGTCTGCTGCATAAGCGGGCAGGGCTTTTTTGATGTAAAGAAATGAGTTCCCAATGATTTTAATGCAGCAATGTCTTGGCATCATGGGCAAGGGCTGTTTTGAGCATGCCATATCGGTGCTCGTGACTCATTTCGAATAACCAGGGGCGACGCGGAGCGCTGAGATGTCCGAGACTATCTCGATTTTGCAGCCAGTCCTGTCTTGTAATCGGCTCATATGGCGTGTCTTTCCATACGGAAAGCAGTTCCGGGCTGTACAAACGTTGACCTTCAGGCATCCATTCATGCTCCAGCAGTTCCGGACTGTAGAATTCTGCTTTGACCATGCCCTCCATGCTCGTTGTGAATAGGCCCGGCCAATATTCAGCACGTGATCCTCTATGGGGAACCGAATGGGCAAATTCCAGCACCTGTGTGAATACCTGTTCGATGCCAAACAGCATTGCATACAGGCCTTTGCCAAACATGATGCGCTCATCCAACTTGCCGAAATGTTCAATAACCCGACCGGCTAGCCCTTTCCCGCGTCCTAGAGGAAATACAATATGATTAAGCCCGGCGAGATTATGCAGATGGAATGCAGGTTTGGATAGCACTTCCTTTTGAAAATAAGGATGCTGTACGACCCGGCTCTCAATATAGTTTTGCTCATTAATAATTAACGCTACACTAAGCAGTGAACTGCACCGTTCCAGCCAGAATCGTTCCCAGATGGGTGTCATGAATGCCGATACGTGAAAATGGGAGAGCAGGTGGAAGCAGCTTCGCCCGATTCGCCGACTGTTCACATAAAGCAGAAGCTGTGGGTAGGCGTCTTGGAAAATGAGTGCATTACAGCGCTCAAGCAATCGATACATATGTTCCCGATCCGTCTGGTTTTGCAGGTTATGCATCAGGTTGCTCTGCAAATCGGTCATATGATAGCCACCATTGCGAGAAACCATATGTGCCAGCAGGGCCCAGTGCAGTTCGGGATATTGGTCATAACACGCCAGATAGGCTGCCGTACGCGTAATGTTGCTCCGATTGTTTTCCACCGTCAGAGTTTTGATCTCTTCCAGGATGATACAGTCCTCCTCACATAAAGGAGCACTTTTTGCATGGCGGGCAGAAGCCGTCTCCGTACCGGGTAACAGGCGCTCAACTTCGCCCTTGAGCATCTCGGCCATTTCAGCTTCCCAGGCCAGATCACGCGAAGGATGACGAAGCTGTGCTGACGCCTGCCATGCTGCCTGTTTGCCGCGCCATACTTCCCTGGCGGCCCCGGGAATGGAACGAACCATACGAAAGAGCGAATCACGGGAGAGAGAATCGGTTTTGGTGGGGGACATCGCCTGCCATCCTTTCATCATGATTGGTTTAAACTAAGTATGTGCTGAATATTTGACTTCCACTCGGCAATTTGCTTCACTAAGGATAAGACAAGGTACAGAAAGGAAGATGCTGTCATGGAACAGATTACATCCAAAACTGCGTTTGACGTGGCCATTCAATCTCCTCGGCTTACCGTAGCGGTATTTAAGGCTGATTGGTGCGGGGACTGCAAGTACATTGATCCGTTTATGCCTGAGGTTGAGGAAAAATTTGCTCGTGATTTAACTCTGGTTGAGGTTGATGTGGATCAAGTGGGGACCGTTAGTGAGGAACAGAATATTCTGGGTATTCCGAGCTTTGTTGCCTATACGGATGGCCGGGAACTCGTTCGGTATGTGAACAAACTGCGCAAGTCGAGAGAAGAGATTGAGCAATTCCTGCAGCGTGCGGTTGAAGTGTACAACACAATCCATAAATGAGCATAATAAGCGCCGTTTCTCTTGAAAAAAGGGAAATGGCGTTTGTATTTTAAGCATTTTCGGGGGACAATAGCAAGGTACATAAGGAAGTGGTGACCTGTTGGTCAGTCTGTCGACAGACGTTAACATTTTGTCACAAAGCGAGGCGTCAATGACACTTTTATCCGGTATAATGAATTTAGTTGTGAAATAAGTGTCAAAGTATCGAAACAAGCGGAGAGATCGTTCTTCGCCATCTTAAACCAACAGCGGGTGAGAAAAAATTGAAGCACTTAACCTTGTTTAAATGGTTAACCGTATTAACTTGTCTTGTCATGTTTTTGGCTACATTCGGCGGTGGGGTCGTTACCAAAACAGAATCCGGACTCGGTTGTGGCACGGAGTGGCCTATGTGTAATGGTAAACTCGTTCCTGCACATACTGTAGCCTCACTGATTGAATATTCACATCGTGCGGTTAGCGCAATGGCAGGATTACTCTCCATTGCCTCATTTGTTGCATTCCTCCGATATGGCAAATCACGTCGTGATCTGCAATTGTTTTCATTATTAACACTGATTTTTGTTATTATCCAGGGAATCATGGGGGCCTTTGCCGTCGTCTTTTCCCAATCCTCAGCGGTTATGGCGCTGCACTTCGGATTTGCCCTGATCGCATTTGCCAGTTCCCTGATGATGGCTCTTGGCATTAGGCAGGAGGTACGTCATGGCGGCCTCGAAAGGTTGAACAAGTACCCTCGGGTCAGCAAAAACTTCCGCAACCTGGTATGGTTTTCAACCATCTATACGTATCTGGTGGTATACACAGGGGCATTTGTAAGTCATACCGACTCAGCTGGAGGCTGTTCAGGCTTCCCGCTATGTAACGGCCAGATTGTACCTGAGCTGTCCGGTGGTGTAGCTGTAGCATTTGCTCACCGTGTAGCAGCAGCTTCCCTTGTTGTTGTGATTGCGATCCTGGGTCATTATGCGTATCGTAAACATCCGGATAACAAGGAACTTCGGGCCTTGGGCGTTTTGTCGGTTGTGCTCATTCTGCTTCAAGTCCTGATTGGGTTTGGCATGATGCTTACCATAAGCCGTCCAGAAGTGTATATGTTTGTAGCTTTGGCTCACATGCTCGATATTGCCGTATTGTTCGGTATATTAACCTATATGAGTTTCTTGGTGTACAAGCTACACCGGCCAGCTGATCGCTTCTAAAGTTATTGGATCATTGGTTCAAAACCTAAAAACTGCAAAGTCCACCATCCAGTGATGTACATCATTGGACAGGTGGACTTTGTTTGATGTACGGCGGGGCAGGGCACCCTAATACAAGCAGCGGTCACACGTTTACTCTGATTCCGATTAGGTTTAATATTATTAATCATCTTATTGATCAGCAGAGTGGAAAGAGGAGGCTGTATATGCTGCGAACGTTGCTGGGTGAATTGCCGCGTCAGAATGAAGGCGTATTGGAGGAAGCCATCGAGTCGATGGTGGAGACGCTTGAACTTCTACAACGACAGTTAGACCTGAATCAGGATCCGACTCACGATTATCGAAAACTGTATGTCTGGACACAGGGCTTGATCTCCTCACTGGATGAGCTGGAGCAGAGCTGTTTTGCTGCATCCCACTTTCGGAAAAAGGTGAAGGCGGGTTCCACCGATGATATGACCATTGAGGAAAAGGCGGAATACGCTCGTTATGTATATTTTTATAAGGATGGGTTTATCCGGTGTTTTGCGATTCTGGATAAGACAGGCACGGTATTGAATGAATTATTTCAGTTAAACACGTCCAAAGTGAAGTCCCATTTCTCCTATTTTACCGTCTTAAGACAGTTTGGTTATGCCAAAATGCATGGAGACCTTGCTGTTCGATTGATCAATATCAAGGATGCCTACCGGGAGCCAATGAGCAAGCTTCGCAAACGACGGAACATGGAGATTCATTACATGAACTCCGAGATGCAGGATGACCTCTGGCAGCTTCACCAGACATTGCAGGGCAAAGTAAAGCTGGAGGATCTGGATCAGCATCTGGATGAATTGTGCCAGGGCGTTGATATGGTTTGCGAAACGCTAAAGGAGGCTTATGGTTACATCAACAAGATGTGGCACAAGCAAGGAGTGTCCGAACTTGCAAAGTAAATCAGGTGTAATATTTACCTTTGACAAAGCGGAATACTTGGATTATACTGAGTTTCTAAATTAAACGTTACATGGAATTAATATGTGTAGCTATTTAAAATTTTACCACTGAACTTATAAATTTCATATTTCTTATCGAGAGCGGCGGAGGGACAGGCCCGATGAAGCCCGGCAACCGATTTATAATGACATGACAAGCCAGTCATACTTTATAGATGTTAGGTGCTAATTCCTACAAAATGGTGCAAAGCACGATTTTGGCAGATGAGAAGGTACATTCTTTCATGTGAAGAGCCCTTTTTGTTTCTGCAAAAGGGCTCTTTTTTATACGCTAGAGGGGAGTTTTCCTTTCATTCGGGTAAAGATACATGTAGGCGGTGGGAAGGAGAAGTCATATTGATTGAATTAAAGGGATTAACCAAGACGTACGGCAGAGGTACAAAACAAACGACAGCACTAGCCGATTTGGATCTGAACGTCGGCAAGGGTGAAATATTCGGAGTTATCGGACACTCCGGTGCAGGGAAAAGTACATTGATTCGATGTATCAATCTGCTTGAAAGACCAACAGCTGGTGAGGTATGGGTGGATGGTGTGAACCTTACAGGCCTCAGCAAAACGGAGCTGCAGCAGCAGCGACGCAAGATTGGCATGATATTTCAGCACTTTAATCTGTTATCTTCAGCTACGGTATATGACAATGTTGCTTTCCCATTGAAGCTGGTTAATACGCCTAAGGCTGAGATTGACCGCAAAGTGAAGGAGCTGCTCGCTCTCGTTGGCCTGGAGCATCATAGCAGCAAATATCCTGCGCAGCTGTCCGGGGGACAGAAACAGAGAGTAGGCATCGCCCGTGCACTTGCCAGTGATCCGGCAGTTCTACTCTGCGACGAAGCGACATCGGCGCTTGACCCGCAGACCACGGCTTCGATTTTGAAGCTGCTGATGGATATTAACAAAAAATACGATCTAACCATTGTTCTGATCACCCATGAAATGCATGTCATTCAGAGCATCTGTGATCAAGTTGCTGTCATTCATCAGGGAGGAATCGTGGAACAAGGCCCTGTAACGGATGTCTTCCTTAAGCCGCAGCATGCCATTACGCGTGACTTCATGCAGCGTGACCACGAGTCAGAGCTTTTATTGGAAGAGGCTGCCCTGGCACATGCCGGTGGAACGGCTCAGCAGGACGGACGCTCACAGCTGGTCAAAATCTCATTTTTGGGCGATAAAACATATGAAGCCATTTTGTCCAGAACAGTTCGTCAGACCGGAGTGGACTTCGCCATTCTGCAAGGAACGATCTCGAGAATTAAACAGATTCCGTATGGACAGTTAACCGTTCGTTTTGAAGGCGATGCGGAAGCGATTGGTCGAACAGTGCATGAATTGAATGAGCAAGGGCTTGATGTGGAGGTGCTTCGTTAACATGGATTTTTCATCTGTACGCTGGGGAGAGATCGGCAAGGCCTCCATTGAAACATTGCAAATTCTGGGAGCGTCCGGTTTGTTTACCATTATCATAGGATTGCCACTGGGTGTCCTGCTATTTATGACAGCGAGATCGGCTTCCGTTCAGTCACGTATCTTCTATACCGTGTTATCCATCGTTGTTAACATTCTGCGGTCGGTACCGTTCATTATTTTGATCGTTGCCCTTATTCCGTTTACACGTTCACTGGTCGGTACAGCCACAGGTGTACTTGGAGTCATCCCGCCACTTGTTATTGCAGCTGCTCCTTACTTCGCAAGGTTGGTTGAGACTACACTTCGTGAAGTGGATCGTGGAGTCATTGAGGCCGCTCAGGCGATGGGGGCATCAACTGGACAGATTGTAAGGCGCGTACTGCTGCCTGAGGCGCTGCCTGGTCTGCTTGCAGGGATTACAATTACGATTGTAACGTTAGTATCTTATACGGCGATGGCTGGCATGGTCGGCGGTGGTGGACTCGGTACACTTGCGATTAACTATGGCTACTTCCGTTACCAATATGAAATTATGATTATTTCAGTCGTATTCATGGTCATTCTGGTGCAAGTTCTGCAAATGTTTGGCGATCGACTCGTTAAATTGTTCACCCGGAAATAACACATATATAGCATTTTGCATCCAATCCATGCTGGACGAATGCAAATATGCAACAAATTTATTGGAGAAGGGGTTTTACACATGAAAAAATGGTCTTTTGCACTGCTCAGCCTGATGCTGATTGCGGTACTTGCTGCATGCGGAAACAACAAGGATTCAGACAGTGGGGCAGATAATGAAGCAGGTGCACCGCGTACCGTGGAATTGAAAGTCGGAGCTTCACCAACACCGCACGCTGAAATTCTGGAAAGTATCAAACCTGAGCTGGAAGCTCAAGGCATTCGTTTGCAGATTGTAACGTTCAATGACTATGTTCAGCCGAACCAACAGTTGGCAGACAAACAATTGGATGCAAACTTTTTCCAACATCAACCTTACCTGGACACAGAAAATAAAGAACGTGGTTTTAACCTCGTTAGTGTAGCAGCTGTCCATGTTGAACCTTTTGCTGGTTACTCCAAAAAGATTAAGTCTTTGGATGAGCTGCAAGACGGCGCCAAAGTAGCGATTCCCAATGACCCATCCAACGGTGGACGTGCATTGCTGCTGCTCGCAAAGGAAGGGATCATTACCCTGAAAGATAACACTAACATCGCATCCACGATTCAGGATATTACAGCCAATCCGAAAAACCTGGAGATTATCGAGTTGGATGCAGCCATGATGCCACGTCAACTGGATGAAGCCGATCTGGTATTCATCAACGCTAACTACGCGCTTGAAGCCAATTTGAACCCGGAAAAAGATTCTTTGCTTATTGAAGATCTGCAAGGTAATCCATATGCCAACATTCTCGTTGCCCGTGAAGACAACAAGGATGCAGATGCGATCAAGAAGCTGGCGGCAGCCCTGAATTCCGAAGCGGTTAAAACGTTCATCAAGGAACGTTACCAAGGTGCAGTTGAACCTGCGTTCTAAGTCGCATAAAACTTGCTTAAAACGGATTTGAATAGTATACGAGAAAAACCGAGCATCTCTCTCTGAGAATTGCTCGGTTTTTTTGTTGCTCCCAGAATGTCCAGAGGCTTTCTTCTGTACGTTCAATTGTTATTTTTTGTATGAATAGGATGTTTTCTCCGATTTACGATAGTAGGATAATTCATTCTGGTCGGCGTATTGCTGCTCATCTGCTTCTTGCAGAAAGGCTTTTTCATTGGGAGACAACATGTCATCCTCTAGTCCTGATTTTTTCCGTCTGTATTTAAGCCATAAGAATATGCCAACAAGCAAAGGGACAATGACGTACCATCCTTTTTTGAACAAAAGCAATATGCTAAATTTCTGCCCAGCTGTGTAACCGATACCGCCTACTAGTATGCTTTTAAGCCCCACAGTGGATGTTTTGTCAGTGGAGGCATCATAATCCTCATAGGTGTGACCGGCATTTACATTAAGTTGGTTAAGGACCGTGTCTTCAAATGCCCGACGATTCTGTTCAAAGTCAGGTTTCTCTGTCACGAGAATGGCGGCGATGTATCCTTCACGTGTCAGCATCTTTACATTGTAATTGACCATAGCCTGCTCAGAGGCATCTTTGAAACCAAGAGAGTAAACCAATTGATGCTTGGTACGGTCATACGTCGGTTCGATTTCCCACCCCGTAATATACGTTTTATCTTCAGAAGCTAGTTCCCTATTTTCTTCTTCTGTGCCTCGGATATAACTGCTTAACAGTTCTTCGGCATCCAGATTTTGATCACTATCATTAATATGACCTGTTTTCACGTACTCGAACACCACATACCATGAGCCCGATTGACTGGTGCTGTAAAGACTTCCGATCTCGTTCCCATTAGGTTTAGAACCCATATTTAGCATAGAACGTTGGGTATTGGCCTTATCCAAATAGGAATGATTTTCGGACAATTGAAGAGATGCCTTGTTATCCAGGGACACCGATGCTGGACCGTCAACCCAGTCATATTCATAAGGCGATTTGGTGGTTTCACTTGCTGCAAGCGTCGAAGTGGAGAACACATGCGATAATGCAATAAGTAGCAACAGTGCGAGTAAGAAAACAAAGCCTCGGTTTTGATTTTTCATTTCGAGATCCTTTCGAGGGGGATGTAGTTTGATCAAACCTAAACGATGTAAGGACTAAATGACAGTAACATAAGAGTGTAAATAACAGCAAGATATTTTTGGATGCAAAGGGTTTTATTCCCTAAAGGGGCATGCAAGTTGTGAGGGGCGGATAAATATTTTATACTGGATGAGTGACTGCTCTTTGAAGAGGGGGATGGACGTGAAGGGAAAGATTGCCCTCATAACGGGAAGTGCCAAAGGCCTTGGGAAAATGACAGCCCTTAGTCTGGCAGATCAGGGATGCCACATTGCCTTGAATTACGTGCATAGCCAGATCGAAGCCGAATCGCTTCAGGCTCAGATCACAGCCAAAGGAGTGCGCTGTATTGCCGTTCAAGCTGACATTTCCAAAACAGAAGACATCGCCATGCTGGTAGAACACGTTGAAACTGAGCTGGGGAGTATCGATATTCTGGTGAACAATGCGGGTCCCTTTGTTCGTGAACGGCGGTTGTTTGCAGAGTATACCGAGGCAGAGGTTCAGATGCTGGTGCAAGGCAACCTGCTGGGACCCATGCTCCTGGATCATCGTGTGCTGCCAGAGATGAGACGCAAAAAGTGGGGCCGGATTATTCATTTTGGCTTCAGTCACGCGGGAGAAGCACGTTCCTGGCCTCATCGTGCAGTGTATGCTGCTGCGAAGGTAGGACTGGTTTCATTTACGAAGACACTCGCTGTTGAGGAGGCACCTTACGGCATAACCGTAAATATGGTTTGTCCGGGTGATATCCGGGGTGCCAACAAGGAAAAAACCATTGATGAAATGGCAGGCATAACCGATCAGGAAACGCCGCGGGGGCGTCCCGGCAGCGGTGAAGATATTGCACGGGTGATTACGTATTTGTGTCTGGATCATTCGGATTTTATAACAGGCAACATCATGGATGTATCGGGCGGGCTCGATCCCATTCGTCCTACCATTCAGCGTGAAGAGGGACAATAGACGGGATATGCACAAAAAAGAGCCCTCCGCTTCATGTGAAGCGAAAGGCTCTTGAGGTTTATTTCGTGAAGGATTGATTAGAATACTTGTACGACTTCTTCGACACCGTCAACTTCTTCAAGAAGGGCGCGTTCAATCCCGGCTTTTAAGGTAATGGTGGAGCTTGGGCAGCTGCCGCAGGCACCGACCAGTTTCAGCTTAACGATGCCGTCCTCCACGTCGACCAGTTCCACGTCACCGCCATCGCGTTGCAGGAACGGACGAAGTTTGTCAAGCACGTCAGATACCTCATCATACATGGTGCTTTGTGCGTTTTCGCTCATATTTTTCAACTCCTTTCCTCTATATATTATATTACAATTGGCCGTAAATTAAAATGGTCAAACAAAGCAGGTGAACCTACATGAGACCGATTATTGAATTTTGTGCCAACAATATGCATTTTGGTACAGATGAAGTCATGGATCAACTCGAAGAGAATCCGGACTATGATGTGATTGAATACGGCTGCCTCAGCAACTGCGGCCAATGTTACATCACTCCTTTTGCACTAGTTAATGGTGAAGTTGTCATCACAGACAAAGTGGAGGATTTATATAACGCAATCCTGGCCAAAATTGCCGAAGCCGATGCCTGGAACGAGTTGGATCTCGACTAACCGAGATGGCGCTTCGACATCCAGAGCACGCCGCTTTTCAGAATACGAGGCACACGTCCCATCATGGACGTTTTGCCCATCAGCCCAAATCCAGCCTTCTTGCCGAGTGCGCCGAGCGTGCCACGAAGCTTGAGTGGCTGCGGATTGGGCTTTTCGCCTTTCCAAAGGGCATGCTGAATATGAGCGATCTGTTCACCCTGTACTTCTGCAGCCTGACCGCTTGGTGCATAAGGTACACTCGCACAGTCACCTACTACATAAACATCCGTATATTCGGGAATTTGATAATACTCGTTCAGTACAACCCGGCCCTGCGGGTCTTTGGTCACATCCAGATCTTGTACTACTTTTACAGGCTGAATACCGGCAGTCCATACGACTGCATCAGTTAAGATCTCTTCATCCCGGTTGAAAATGGCACGATCCTCAAGGCGGGAAATGGCGACATGTCCACGTGTCTCTACCTGATGTTCATTGAACCACTCATGCACGTAAGCGGACAAACGCTGTGGGAATGCAGATAATACACGCTCGCCACGGTCCAGGATACTGATGTTCAGATCTGGTCTGCTCTCTCTCAGTTCGGCTGCCATTTCGACACCGCTCAATCCACCGCCAACAATATGCACGTTTCCGTAAGCTTTCACTTCGTTCAGACGGAGATAGGTTTCCCGTGTTTTGCTAAAACTCTGGATCGTACAGCTGTATTCTTCCGCTCCAGGTGTATTGTGGAACCGGTCTGTACAGCCAAGTCCAATAACGAGCTTGTCATATTCCAGAGGATCCTGGCCTTCAATTTCAATCTGACGCTGGTCCAGGTCAATTGAAGTGACTTCACCGTAACGGTGAGTGACTTTTTCATGTACTGGAAATTGGATGCGCAGATCATAGTCGGATACGGTCCCTGCTGCGAGTGCGTAATATTCAGTCTTCAATCCCTGAAAGGGGCTGCGATCCACCAACACGATTTGTGTATCTGACGGAATTTTGCCTTCCAGAAGTTCTTTGATAATTGTGAGGCCACCATAGCCGCCTCCGAGAATGACGAAATTTTTCATGACTCGGCTTCCTTTCTGCATCAGTCCCGTGTGAGCGGGGCTGTAACCTGCGGAGCAGCTATGTTTTCACATAGCTGCTCCTTATGATTTATTTTAATTATTATATCGAAAATTCAGGACTTTAAAATTAGAGGTATTATACAAATATGGTGCATCGATTCGAATAGCGGCTCTCCTTGTGGAATGAAAGAAGCGATCGAGGCGATGCAGCAGGTTTATTCGTATACTTGAATTTCGTTGTAGAAGGTATCGCGTTCCACTGGAATGCGTCCAGCGCCCTTAATGAGCCAAATGAGCTCTTTGCGAGTGAGGCCTTCAGGCGTTAATGCACCTGCGGCATGACTAATCCGTTCGCGAACGATGGTGCCATGGGCATCCGAAGCGCCGAATCCAAGAGCAACTTGGGTCAGCTGTGGACCGATATTGATGAAGTATGCTTTAATGTGGTCGATATTATCCAGCATGAGGCGGCTAATCGCAATGGTTTTAAGATCCTCGTATGCCGAGTTGCGGCGCATAATGCTGGCATTTTTGCTCTTAGGCTGCATGGAGAGCGGGATAAATACCATGAAACCGTTGGTTTCATCCTGAAGCTCACGAATTTGCACCATGTGATTAACACGATCCTCATACGATTCGATTGATCCATACAGCATTGTTGTATGTGTACGCATACCCAGAAGATGAGCGGTACGGTGTACCTCAAGATAGCGATCCACGTTTGCTTTGTCGACACGCATTTTTTTGCGGTATTCGTCCGACAAAATCTCGGCGCCGCCACCAGTCAGTGATTTCAGGCCTGCTTTTTGCAGCTCCTGCAGCACTTCCTTAATGCTCAGACCGCTGATCCGGGTGAAGAAATCAATTTCTGCAGCCGTGTAGGCTTTCAGCGTAACATCCGGATATTTTTCGTTTAAAGCACGCAGGGAATCGACATAATATTGAAAAGGAACATGATTGTTATGTCCGCCGACAATATGGAACTCGCGCACGCCTGGATGAATATGCTGTTCCACATAGTCGATCATTTCTTCTCCGGATAACGTGTAGGAGCCTTCTTCACCCTGGTCTTTGCGGAAATTACAAAAAGCACAGTGTGCTTCACATACGTTCGTAAAATACAGGCTCATGTTTTCGATAAAATACACTTTCTTGCCGTTCTTGCGCAGGTTGGCCTCATTGGCCAGCTGGCCCAGAGTCAGCAGATCATCTGTTTGATACAGATAGACGCCATCTTCTACGCTCAGCCTTACGCCGTTCTGCACTTTCTCAACGATTTCGGCCATTCTTTTGTCTGTGAACGGTGTTACCAATGTAGACATTTTGTTTCCTCCTGTTCTTAACCGGACCAGAGTTGAATGTAGGACTTGCTTACAGAACTACATAAAAAAGATGCGGTCATCTGCCGCCTCCTTATAAGGAACTAACTCTTAATTACCCGGTGCAGCGTATGCTGCATGTGTAAAGCTGAATTTTTTTTTAAAGTTTTCGCATCATGGATGTAAAATCTAAAAGTGAGTCATATGACTCTATATGCATTGGGGACTGCGCTGCAGTCTCGAAATGTGAAAAAAATTACAACTCCATATATGAGCAACATCTGAATAAGTCATGACAAAATATCGACATTTCAGAGCGATCACCTATTCATTATAAACCTCGTGTCCCGGGGGTTCAATACACTGGGAAGAAAAAGGAGGAAAGGAGAACACGGAAATAGGGTAAACATGTCTTGAGCCTCTTGACGGGGTGGAGTATAATTTAAGGAAGAGTTAACGAAAAGGAGAGTGACCTGGCATGATTAACATCAGCGAAACAGCTGCCGAGCGTTTGAAAGAGATGCTTTCACAGCAAGAGACACCTGATATGTTCCTGCGTCTGGGCGTAGCACCGGGTGGTTGCACCGGATTTTCGTACGCCATGGGCTTTGATGATAAAGAATCCGATGAGGATATTTATATGGATATTCACGATATGAAGGTTGTAGTCGAGAAGGAGAACCTGAAATATCTGAACGGTCTGGAAATTGACTTTGAAGAATCCGGCATGTCCGGTGGCTTCACCATCCATAACCCGAATGCGGTTGCGACATGCGGCTGTGGATCTTCCTTCCGGACGAGAGAAGAAGCTGGGGTACCGGATAAGGATTGCTAAAGCTACCATGGTTTGACGCGGTTATTTAACCATAGAATGAACTATTAAGATCAAGGCCTCTATAGCGTGTTAGTCTCGGACTAATTACGTTATAGAGGTCTTTTTGTCATGTTCTTGAGTTTATGCAAAGTATAGACTTTGAAAAATAACAAAAAATTCAATATTTACTAAATCAATTCATCGATGATACAATTTGTATCAAATTGAAAAGGAAAGGGGAATTTGGCATTGAAAAAAGAACTGGTCTCAGAAGTTATCTGGCTTAGATGTCTTGCCTGTTTTACTGTTGTTGCTATTCACTGTATTAATATGACCTTCACACATTATGAAGGGACTTTTTCCACCCAGTCAGTTATTTTTCTAGAGGTTTTAAAGCTTGCTCTTTTGTTTGGCACACCCACTTTTGTTTTTATATCCGAGTTTCTTTTGGCAAAATCCTATCCTAATCACATTCCCGATAAATTCTTGTGGAAGCGTGTTAGGTACATCCTGGTTCCATACATAACGATGGCAGTAGTCTACGCCTTCTATAGTTTGATCAGATCAGGAGAACTAACGCCCGCTGCCCTAATTGTAAAAACTCTTAGAAACATTGTTGTAGCTGATTATATTGCTTACTTCATTATTGTTATATTTCAATTCTATGTCTTACATATGATTTTTACGAAGTATTTGCAAAAGACATCACCCAAGCTCATGATACCTCTGTGTTTGATGGTTAATCTAATCTACCTCGGCTTTTTCAACTTTGTTCCCCCTCTTCATTTTATTCCTAGTGCGGAATACATATGGACCCGCTTGTACTGGGTACCGTTCCCTGGTTGGTTATTTTATTTCTCAGTAGCGTACTATTGTGGAAGAAACCATGTTGTTTTCAAAGAGTTTCTAAATCGAAATATAAAATGGCTCATTTTCTCCCCTATAGTCACGTTCCTTGTCATCTTGTTCTTACGATTTGGGGAACTGTTACCCGAAGCAAACTCAAAACGAGTGGACATCTTGTTTTATACGATAAGTGTAATTTTCGTTATGTTTTATTTTACTTCAAAAATAAAACAGATACCTTGGATTATTGATCTAGTAAGCCGGTATTCCTTTGGTATCTACTTATTACACTTGATGTTCGTACAGAACTTCAGCAAAATGTTTGATGGGCTAAACCCATTGATCAATATCCCGTTGACTTTTGTTATAAGTATTAGTGCATCCATCTTACTCACGTACTTGCTACATAAATTGAAAATTGGAGGTTACTTCGTGGGCAAGATTGGAACTAAGTTTACAAGAACACAAGAAGCGGGCAAGCAGAGTGAGACCTGGGCTGAAACTCAAATAAAGGTTTGAAAGGCATCTGCCCTCGAACTTTTCATCCCTAATCCCGGGTTAATAATCTGAATAGCAGACAAGAGCGGAAGCTGGGTACCGGATCAGGATTTCTAACACTACAGAAAAAAGAATAAATAAAGCGCAGTTCTGGTAGGTATTAACGTTGGAACCTGCGCTTTGTTTATGTGCTGATGACATTCGATGAACTAATTCAATCTTTACTGATTAGGGTCTTTTTTTATTGTATCGATCGGAGGTTCTGCTTTTTGACAGGGAGGGATAGTTGACAATATTAGTTGTAACTAATATAGTTACAATATAAAATGTTCCATAACATCATAACCAAAGGAGAGATTATAATGAAAATTGGAATCATTGGTGCAACAGGCAAAGCCGGCAATCTGATCCTGAAAGAAGCGGCAGACAGAGGTCATGAAGTAACAGCTATTGTTCGCAACGCATCCAAAGTGGAAGATAAAAGCTTAAACGTATTGGAGAAAGATGTATTTGATCTTACTTCGCAGGATGCCCAAGTCTTCGACGTCATTGTTAATGCATTTGGCGCACCAGCCGGCAAAGAACATTTGCATGTGGAAGTGGGACAGGCCTTGATCAACATCCTGAAAGATGCGCCTCAAACTCGCCTGATCGTTGTAGGTGGAGCGGGCAGCTTGTTCACAGATGAGACACGATCCTTGCGTGTAGTGGACTCCCCGGGATTCCCTGATGCATACAAACCAACAGCAACGAACCAGGGGAAAAACCTGCAGGATTTGCAAGCTTCCTCAGGTATTCAGTGGACATTCCTCAGCCCAGCGAGTTTCTTCAATCCCGAAGGTGCACGCACCGGTAAATATCAAACGGGTAAAGATCATATCATTGTGAACAGTGAAGGCAAAAGTTACATCAGCTATGCTGACTATGCCATTGCTCTCGTGGATGAAATTGAAAATGGGCAGCATAAAAACGAACGCTTTACGGTTGTAGGCGAAGCCAAATAATATAAAGGAATATTGAACAACGAAACGGACGCTGATCTGAATAGATCTGCGTCCATTTCGTTTTTATTAATTTCTTTACTTGGGTGAGGATCGAGGCGTATAATCCGTTGAGATATAAGAGTTAAAAGAGAGGGAATAAGAATGATGAACAACGGATTGATTAACGCAATTATCGCGTATATCATGTGGGGGGTTCTCCCGCTTTATTGGAAGCTGTTTGACGAAGTGCCAGCAGGCGAAATTCTGTCTCATCGGGTTGTCTGGTCGTTCGTCTTTATGGGAATTCTCGTTGCCATTCAGCGCCGCTGGGGCGATATGAGGCGTATTCTGACCAGCCGTTCGCTCCTGCTGCCGCTTGCAGCCAGCGGACTTCTGATTGCCATCAATTGGCTGATCTTCATCTGGGCCGTCAACAGTGGCCATGTTGTTGAGACAAGTTTGGGCTATTATCTGAACCCGCTGCTGAACGTGCTGCTCGCAGTCGTATTCCTCAGTGAGAAGCCGAATCGTGGTCAATGGCTCGCCATTGCCATCGCTGGTGTAGCAGTAATCATCATTGCCATTGATTATGGACGCTTCCCTTGGGTTGCAATTTCGCTGGCCGCGTCATTTGGCCTATATGGCTTGGCGAAGAAGAAGATCAAGCAAGACGCTTCTGTAGGTTTACTGTCAGAGACAGCAGTAGTTCTGCCGGTTGCATTAGGCTACTGGATCTATTTGGCTGCGGCTGGAAAGACGACGGCATGGTCTTTGCCTACAGACATGTTTGTGGAACTGCTTCTATCGGGTGTCGTGACTGCGCTGCCGTTGCTATTCTTTGCACGGGCAGCCGCCCGGATGTCATTGTCTACACTCGGTTTTGTCCAATACATCGGGCCGACCATTATGCTGATATTGAGCATATTCGTATTCAAGGAAACCGTCTCGCCGGTTCTGCTCGTCGGTTTTGCACTCATCTGGACTGCGCTTATCGTATACGCTATTGCATCGGTTCGTGCCACGAAACTGGCAAAGGCAAGCTGACATTAGATACAATCATCGATACACTGGCGGCTCTTTCCATCCATCTGGATGGGGAGGGCCGTTTCCTTATTCAGCCCATTGAACAGCACAAGCCGGACTGGGAAATAGTGTACATATTGACACACTTTTTGTTAACCAGCAAACTATAATTGTTAACTGATTAGTAAAAGGAGAGACCTTTGGATTTCGCTTAATCATGTCATAAGGTGCCATTCATGGCGAATGTCCATTTTGCTAGAGTTTGGTAGTACTTGTTTTCATTTATTGAGTACTTGATAGTTGTTGTTTTAGTTTTGTACCCTGCGATGAAACGGAGAAAGATTGTTTATGAAGTCATCCTATTTAACCCGTCCTTTTTATTTCCTGTGGACGACCCAGACAGCTGCGAATGCAGCTGACGTACTTTACATTATGGCACTTACGGTGCTCGTCCTCGATCGGACCAACTCTCTCGTGTCAGCTGCCCTTTTGCCGCTGATGCGCAGCGGGGCTCAAATGCTGAGCAGTTTGATTGCACCTCTGCTGATCCAGCGTTTCAAGTTATCCAACCTTCTTTTGCTTTCGCAGGCAGGGCAGTTTCTGCTGTTTATATGTTTGGCTGTTTACATGCAACTTCATGGGGAAGCGGCATCCCTTGTGTGGGTATTTTCACTTGTATTCGTGATGTCTTTTCTCGATGGCTGGACAATCCCGGCTCGCAATGCACTTATCCCCCGTCTGGTGACACATGAGCAAGGTTTGCTCAAAGCCAACGGACTTATGAGTGTAAGTGATCAGGTTGTACAATTCGCAGGCTGGGGACTAAGCGGTGTCGTGGTTGCTTTTCTGGGAGCCAGTCCGACGTTGTTACTGACGGCTATGATTTATGGCTTGGCCGCAGTGTTTACGCTGGGTGTCAGGGAACCAACGAATCCGGAACTTGAAGGAAGTAGATTGGACATATCTTCGGAGGAAATCACAGCAACAGGCACATCCAAGTGGCATACGTTAACCGAGGGCTGGAAAATGATATGGAAAACGCCCCGTCTGCGGGTGCTTACCGTTATGGACATGATCGACATGCTTGGCGGTTCAATCTGGGTAGGAGCCTTTACTTTGGCTTTCGTACAAGTTGCCCTTGGACAAGGCGAGGAATGGTGGGGATTCATTAATGCCGCTTATTTCGCTGGTACCATAGGTGGCGGGCTGTTGGTGCTTGCACTGGCACGAATCATTGGCAGCCGCTATTTCGTGGTGATGATGATTGGCA
The DNA here is from genome assembly GCF_050455445.1 of Paenibacillus sp. MABNR03. Taxonomy (NCBI): domain Bacteria; kingdom Bacillati; phylum Bacillota; class Bacilli; order Caryophanales; family Paenibacillaceae; genus Paenibacillus; species Paenibacillus sp. MABNR03. The sequence continues at coordinate 204,732 of NZ_JBCIYR010000005.1, read as the reverse complement.
TGGCCGGTTATGGAATACTGACCGCTGTTTACGCCATCAATACACAACCTTTCATTGCACTTTTATTCGTTATGATAATGGGACCTTTTGCCGAGCTATCCTTGATTAATCGGCGTACTCTGATTCAGAGCAGCGTAGTTAGTCGTTTGCTGCCCAAGGTGTTATCCGCTCAGGCATCTCTCATGCATCTGGTATTTTGCATTTCGTTGCTAGGCATGGCGTGGCTTGCCGAGTACATCGGAATTGTGAATCTCTACCTGTTTGCGGCCGGATTGACCATATTGGCAATATTCGTAGGTTTGCTGAATTACCGGGCTTTCCGAGACAAAGATGCTCAGGACGGCGTAATCAGTTAAGCCGATAAAGGAAACTTGAGAAAGTGTAATACAAGCTGCTTTAATAAGGTTAATGCAGTTTGCTTCATAGATCATCAAAGCTTACGGCGGGTTAGGACGCATCTGTGGGCACTATAATACCCGCCGTATTCATACTATCAGCACCATCAACTGCATCAATGACACCCACGGCCAGTGTAGTCACTGCAGCAGCAGCCAGAAGATGTTTGGCACCATGCTTAACTCGGTCCATATCTTCTTCTTTCATGCCTAAGACAACGTCTTTGCCACCGTTATACACATATTTGGCTGAAACAGCGACGCCTTTTGCCGTGTTGGTTACAGCATCTCCCCAATCAGCAAGCCCTGCCTCGACCGCGGCATCATCTTTTCGAATAGCACCGCTGGCAAGGTCATATGTACCGCTGGCCATTTGCCCTATCGTCTTCCCCGTGTTAATCGTAGCTTTCTCTACGCCGTTCCCTACTTCCTTGATAAAGGGACTACCTGCGATCTCACCGACAACTCTCACGCTGCCGCCCAGTACTTTTCCGGTAACTTCCCCGGCGAACTGACCCAGTCCTTTTAAAAAACTCATCCTTGATCCTCCTCTAGAGACGATATGTTCTCTTGTAGCTTATTATATTCATATGCAAGCCAAAAGACCATCTGCGTCAGCCCAGGCATTGCAAAAAAGGCGCTGCCCCCACCGGGACCAGCGCTTTCCGCCTTACTCGACCATACCTATTTAATTAGGCCACGCTTTGGAAGTAGGCCGCATCAGGAGCAGCATGTAGTGGAGGGGAGGAATCGATTTTGTAGAAGCGAAGCGTTTGCGTTTGTCCCCGGAACGTCTACCGCTGCTCGAAACTCACTTCCACCCCCCCCGTGCCTAGTCAATAAACCCTTCCATGACCGCCGTGGGCATCATATTCGACTGCCAGGCGCCTTTGCCGTAACCGCCGTTATAACCTGGTGTAGCCTGCGGCTCCCAGTAGAATACGCCTTTACCTTTACCGTTTGGAAGGTTGCGGAATTGATTTTTCATTGCGGCCACAAAACTTTTGCCGGCTGCAGGCTGGTTGTTGTCCATGCCAATTTCTGAGACGATAATCTCTTTGCCGTAGCGGTTGATCAGGTCCTTGGCATTATTCACCGCATTGGTGACAGCCGTATTCCAGCCGGAAGCCGAAGGATAGAGGGACATGGCAATCATATCGAAGTTGGCACCATTGTCGATCAGTCCGCCGATATTCCATACATAAAGTGCATTGTCGTCACCGCCTGCAAGATGGACAATCGTTTTGGTCGCTGTACTCATGGACTTGACGGCATTATGACCCGTATTCACCAGCCATGCGTAATTTTTCATGTTCGTGGACGCCTTACCGTCCTCCCATAACATGCCGTTGCTTGTTTCGTTCCCAATCTGTACCCAGTCAGGTGTAACCCCTTTACTCTGCATGGCCGTCATTACATCACGTGTATGATTCCATACGGCATCCATCAGCTGTTGGAAGGTGTAGTTTTTCCAGGCTGCCGGTTTGGTCTGTTGGCCAGGGTCTGCCCAGGAATCACTGTAGTGCAGAGTTAACATGACGCTCATGCCCGCGTTTTTGGCCCGCTGTGCCAAAGCAGCTGCACGGTCCTTATTCATGTACCCGTTGCCATAATCATTGGATGGATTAACAAACACCCGGATACGAACCGAGTTGATCTGATAATCATTTTTCAAAATATCAATAATGTCACGCTGTACACCATTTTTGTCTTTCCATTTGTACCCTTGCGCTTCCATGCCTGGTACCCAGCTTATATCTGCCCCTTTGGCGAAGCTGGGTGCTGCGCTGGCATGCTGACCCGCAGGCAGCATAATGGAGGTGAACAACAACACAAGAACAAGAGCAATCGATGTTTTGTAACCCCTTACAAATTTAAACATTAAAATATTCCTCCCTGAATATTAGAATGAGTTGCAATCTAATTATAGGTGGGAGGAGCCGTGAAACTACAGGGTTGATTTCCAATATTTTGGTTGTTTTTCAAACCACTCCGTTGATTGGCTTAACTCAGCATTATACATAGAAAGCTGCCCCGCAAAGGACAGCCTTCTGTGTTGGTTTTTTGTATGATACATAACAGAGAACCTTCTCCTATCGTGAGCAGCTTCTATTATTAGCTGACTGGCGTCGTTTGAGGTGCTTGGGATGGAGCAGGTACATGAGGGGTGATGGAACGTTTTTTACGTTTGAGATAACGATTGGTGAATCGATTTTCTATAAGCTCATAGGAGAAATGAGAAATCAAGGTTGCAATAAGCAAGCCAGCAACAAATGTGATGGATACAGATACATAGTCAGGCAGATTGAAACGAGCCATTACACGCTGGAAGGGAAATAGAGCAAAAGGATGTAGTAGATAAAAGCTGTAACTGATCGTCCCGAAGTATTGGAAGAAACCCGTTTTCAGCAGGTTAGACAAATATCCATGTTCTTTGATGATCAAGTAGAAGAAATACACACCGAAAATGATGGAAAAATAAATATCCCCGAAGTACGTAGCCAGATAAATAATGATTAAGGCTAACAACGAATGCAATTTGGAAGGAACAAAATTATATTTTTCACTAGCGTAATACGCCAGAACTCCTGTGAGAAAGAACAGTGCCCGTGGCATGCGAATAACGACAGCTAATGTAATAGCCAGACCCAGTGCCATCAAAATCCACTTCATATATTTATTGTTTAAGGGCCTGAGTGATACGAAGAAAATGACGCTGACGAGATAAAAAGCAAACTCATAACTAAGTGTTCTTGCATTCCGTACAGCTTCCTCAAGTGGAAACACACCCGGTAGCATCAGCAATCCGTAAATGAAATTCAAAATATATTCCGAAGCTGTCAGATTGGCCAACCAATCGAATTGAATAATGGGTCCAGCAACAAACATGATGATAAGCAAAGGGAGATATACGGGGTAGATTCGTATGAAGCGATTATAAACAAACTGTCCAATTTTTCCGTGTTTCACCAAACTTTGAACGATAAGATAACCACTGATCATGAAAAAAACATCGACACCGATTTCTGCCAGGACCAAGGTAGAGTGCTCGTTTAAAGTAAGGTAACCGCCATTAATTGACATGGATATAACATGTCCGACAAAAACCATGAGTGCACATAATCCACGCAGTCCGTGAATCGTATGGTTCTTACTCACGTCTACACCATCTCCAATTTATATAATAGTTTTTTTGTCTAATGAGGTAAAAGTGTTACGTATGTACTCACAACCCACCTTTCGTTACAGCCTTTGAAGTGAAACCAAGGGTAAACAGTCAGTGTGTTCCGTAATATGATACAAATTGTATCATTGGTTATTTGAATCATAACACTTGATAAATTAATTGACAATAAGATAAGAAAAAATTGAAAATTACATTTTCTTTTCATTCTATTCCAGATGATTACAAAAAAAGACAAATAAAAAAAGCCGTCCGAAGACGGCTTTTCTACCCGTGGCGCTTATTGAAACCTTGATCCGTATCCCGCGCCTCCACCAGACTCAGTTAATTTGAGCTAATGGATCGGGTAAGGGACACGTTCAACATATGATTAGAAATGTTGACGCACCTCCTTTCCTTGTGGCAAGAGTATACAACACCTTGTTTCGGAAAGCTAGTCTTTTTTTCATATTAACGAAAATTATTTTTCGGTCTGGAACATCGTCATATCCCGTGCATAATGACTCTTTGTTCCGTTCTCGTTGCGAATGCGCACGCTATCTTCGCTAATCCGTTCTACAATACCTCGGCCCACCTCGCAATATACGCCAGCAGGGTCTTCCTGCCATGCCGTTACGACACATTGGGACAGCGCAGCTGTGAAAAACTCTATATTTTTTTGTAACGTTCTAGGTTTATTTGATTTCATTATATACTCCTTTAACAACAACATATTTGTAATGAGAACAGCAACCGGACCAAATTACACTGTACATCACTTTACTCTGTCTATTGCTCTTTGTAAAGGGATGGAAAAAGTTATCGTCATGAGGTATCATTTACATAAATTTTACACTGCATTTACACTGCGATGACGCTTGAATCCAATCACGGATAGTACAATTATAGTAGAACCTTTAAACAAGAATTGATATGCAACACATTCGGAGGCCATACATGCATAGAGATATCAAAACAGGCAACTATGTTAACCGTGATTTAAGCTGGGTTGAATTTAATCGTCGTGTACTTCAAGAGGCTCAGGATTCAACTACACCTCTGCTCGAACGATTGAGATTTCTCGGAATAGTGGCCAGTAATCTGGACGAGTTCATGAGTGTAAGGGTAGCGGAGACAAAAGAGAAGATCAAGGCCGGATTTACCCAAAAGGATTTTTCAGGATATACGCCATCCGGTTTGTACCGCAGATTGATTAAACGAACCGGGACCATGGTCGCCGAGCAATATAAAACCTATCGGGAACTGATCCGTCTGCTTGCCAAAAAGGGTGTTGTTCTGCAGGAGTATAACGAACTTAATGGAACACAGCAGCGGGCAATGGATCAATACTTTCATGATATTATTTTTCCGGTGTTAACACCCATGGCTGTGGATCAGAGCCGCCCATTTCCACTGGTGCATAATAAATCGGTTTATCTTGCTGTGATGCTTCAAAAAGAAGAAGAGCAGGAAGATGAGCCATTTTTTGCAATTGTTCAGGTGCCATCCAATCTGCCGCGTGTTATTCCGGTACCCCTTCGAGCGAATAGCAAGAAGAAAACGTTCATTCTGATTGAAGATCTGATCAAACATCACACACACACCCTGTTTAGTGGATATATTCCGCTGGCTGTTCAGGAATTCCGATTGACCCGCAATGCAGATCTTTTCATTAATGAAGAAGAAGCGGAAGATCTGCTTGAAGCGATTGAAAAGGAACTGCGGCGCCGGCGCCGGGGAGCTCCTGTTCGGCTTGAAGTCTGCAAGGATTTCCGTTCGGATGCCCTGCATGAATTGCAGGAAGAATTCGAGATTCAGGACCCTGTATATGAAATCGATGGTCCATTGGATTTGAGTTTCCTGGCTGGATTCGTAGACAGCCTTGAAGGCTTTACCCATTTGAAATATAGCCCGGTGAAACCGGTATATCCGCCCGAATTTTTACCACGAGAGAGCCATTTCGAACTGCTGCGCAAACAGGATGTGCTCGTTCATCATCCCTATGAATCGTTTGAACCTGTCACTGATTTCATATTGGAAGCTTCGGAAGATCCGCGGGTTATGGCCATTAAAATGACGCTATACCGGGTGAACGGGGATTCGCGTCTCATTCCGGCACTGGCTCACGCGGCGGAAAGTGGCAAGCAGGTAACCGTTGTGGTGGAACTGAAGGCACGCTTTGATGAAGAGCGTAATATTGCATGGGCGCGCAAGCTGGAAAAGGCGGGTTGTCATGTCGTATACGGTTTGGTTGGATTGAAAACCCATGCCAAGATCATTCTTGTCGTGAGAAGGGAACAAAACGGGCTAAGACGTTACGTACACGTTGGAACAGGTAACTACAATGAAAGTACGGCCAAGGTATATACAGACGTAGGACTGTTCACCTCCAATCCGATTATTGGTGAGGATGCGTCCGAACTCTTTAATGAGATAACCGGGTATTCCGGACCGAAGGCGATGCAGGCTTTCCGTGTTGCTCCGGATGGCATGAAGGATGAACTGTTTTCACTCATACGGAGGGAAACGGAGCACGCCCTTAAGGGAAAACGAGCGCGGATCATTGCCAAAATCAATTCGTTGTCTCATCAGGATATGATTGATGAATTATATGTTGCATCCCAGGCTGGTGTACAGATCGATCTGATCGTGCGAGGGGTATGCTGCTTGCGACCAGGAGTGGAGGGACTCAGTGAAAATATCCGCGTAATCAGTATTGTGGATCGTTTTCTGGAGCACTCTCGTCTGTTTTACTTTGAAAATAGCGGGAATCCGGACGTGTATATCTCCAGTGCAGACTGGATGACCCGGAATTTGAAGCGAAGAATTGAACTGATGTGCCCGGTATTTGACCCGACACTCAAAAAGATGCTTGTCGACATTCTGAATCTGTCCCTGAATGACAATGTAAAAGCAAGGGAACTGATGCCTGGCGGCAATTATGTATTTGTGGAAAATGATAAGCCCCCGCTGAGAAGTCAGACGGAGGCGATGGGCATTATTCCTTGGAAGCCTGTAGAGTGGAGTATGTTAACTTAACGTCCCAGGCTTCTTCCAGATCCTTGGCGGCCTCTTCCAGGCCGTTCAGTTCTAATAACGGCTTGGCTGAACAGATGAGTTTTATCTGCAGCGAGCCGTTTTCTTTACGCGCTTGTATAGCAGAGATCCGCTCTGATCGATGAATGGCTTCGGCTATGCGCAAAATGGAGCCCAGTCGATGAGCGTGCCGCTCATCCGAATCCTTAAGAATGTCCCGGTGCTTGTTTAGCAGCTGGGGCGTTCTTTTTTTAGGATGATAATCGGCTGCGATGGCGGTTAGCACAGTTTCCCTGTGCGAGAGTCCGTAAATGCCCGCATTCATGATCCAATAAGCGGAGTGCTGAGGGTAACGGAAATAATTAATCTGTTTTCCCGCTCCATGAAGCATACAGGCCGTATACAGGATCCGGGCATCTGCCGGATTGATTGTTTTCCCTTCCAATGCCTCATGCAGCACGACAGCATCTTGATGAATTCGTTTCAGCTTTTGCTCCGGGACCGGCGGGCCAAAATGAATGAAGTTACGGATGCTGTCCTCCAGTGCGCTAGGCGCCGCTGGTCGATATGGAATCATCAGATCACGCAGTATTCCGTCTCGTAGTCCCGCTCCGCTTACAACATAACGATCCCCCTGGATGATCTCAAAGACCGTTCTCAGAATCAATACACCCGGCACAATAATGTCAGCACGGTCTTTCGCCAGACCCGGAACTTTTTTGCGCTGGGCTGATGTGAGATAAGGAAGGGATTTGGACAAGTTCTCCATGGCTGAGGCACGGATCTCATAGTGATGGGTCACCGGTAACGAGTACTGCGTTCTTTTCTGCTCAATTTTGGCGAGTGTACGCATGGTACCACCGAGTCCGATGAGCGGAAGACCCGGATGCTGACGGACCCAGTCCTGATTGCGCAGAGCCTGAGTGACATCATTACATAGGGCAGCAACATTTGCTTCAGACCAGGTATCTTCCCCGCCATATCGGGCATGGGAATTCACGGCCCCAATGGGGAGTGAAATGCTGTGGAGTCTTTTGCGATCCCGGAATATCGTAACTTCGGTACTGCCGCCCCCGATATCCACGACATAGCCGTCCTGCAGATCGATGGACTGGATAACCCCAAGAAAGCCATAATACGCCTCCTGATCTCCTGAAGCACATTCAATCTCAAGTCCGGTCTCCTCCTCAAGCCAGTCAATGATTTGTGCAGCGTTGCTGGCATTTCGAATGGCTGCAGTTGCCGCTGCTTGAATACGTTTGGTTTGAAATACTTCACAAGTAACCTTGAATTGCTGCAGGACAGTTATGGCTTGGTCCAGCGAATGACGCAGGATCTGTCCATCCTCTTCAACGACATTGCTGAGGCGGGCAGCATATTTATCTTCATGAATGATCCGGTAAGCTCCTTCCTGATCCAGTTCATAGATGACCAGACGAATGGAGTTGGAGCCAATATCGATAATGCCGAGAGTTCCTTTTGAGTTCATATGCATCTCCTTCTAGACAGGTATTCTACCCAAGTTGCGACAAGGCAGCCATGGCTTCCGGTGAACCTGGAGGGGTGGAGGAGAAGGGCGTGGTCAGCATTACCACAATAATGAAGACAATGAAACAGGCAAACAAAATACAGCTTACGGCAAAACCGCGATTGCGTTTCTTCATAAACAGTCGAATACCTGTAACGAAAAGAAGTACGGTGACGGCGACCAGCACGATGGACATTGCAAAATAGGCTACGCCATACAGTGATTTGAAAAATGCTTCCATGTTTTCTGAACGCTCCTTAGATCCTCATAATTTAAGCCTTTCCATTACATTCCTTAGTAGCATACGACAGATTGATGCGTTTGAAAAGCAAACCGGGCGTGTGTGCCTTTCATTAAACAAGCCTATGGACGTTTCTAACGGAAAAGGGGCAATCGCCTTGGACAGACATCCAAGAGAGGACGGCTCCTGTTGAGTATGTATATGGAAGGACCATTGTTCAGGAAAGGAGATCAACCCATGTCAAGACAGCTTGCAAGCAAATGGCTGAAGACGGCGGCACTGATGAAATATCCGGTAGCAGCTGTTCATATCCCTCAGACGATGGCATTTAATTCGAGGAACCTGCTGCACATGCTCAACCGTTATGGAATGGTGTATATCAAACCCGTTGTGGGTGGCGGGGGCTACGGCGTCATCAGGGTATCTACAAGCGGAGGCAGCTACCGCTATACGCATATGAAAGTTACACGTTCATTTCCCAATTACGGCCAGATGTATCGTTCTCTCGTACGTGTCAAAGTCAGACGAAGATATATGATCCAACAGGGAATCCATCTGGCGACCATTCAGGGCAGACCTGTGGATTACAGGGTAAAAGTGGTCAAAACCGAACGTGGCTGGGTTTTCCGTTCACTGGTAGGACGTTTGGCTCGTCCCGGACTGTGTGTAACCAACCTGAGCAAGGGAGGCACGATGCTCCCAGGAAAAAGGGCGCTTGGTCTTTCGCTCCCACATATATCGGGCAGACACAAACGGCGGGAGATGCGTTCACTGACACTGACGTGTACTCAGATAATGGAAAGACAATTTCCGGGTGTGGGATCACTTGGTTTCGATTACGGATTGGATCACTCCGGCAAGATATGGATTTTGGAAGTGAACACCAGACCCCAATAGAAAATAGTGAATAAATATAAAAAAATCCAAAATTACACCGATAAATATATAGAGAAAATCATTTGAAAACGTTTGAAATGAAAAGAAACCGGGTAATTTACTCGCAAACATCTTAAAACTATGAGTTGACACTAAAAAAAATATTCTGACATTCGTTCTAATAGAAACGTTACGATCCTGTGTATAAGTACTGTCCACATAATCCACGCTGCTTAATCAACATTTTTACCATTTATCAACAACCTATGCACAGGATTTCCACAAAACCTTGTGGATAACAGAACGCTTGTTCTCTTTATAAATCTCTGATATGATAGTTTTGAGGAAAAAAAAGGAAAGGTTGTGGCGGGAAATGGCTATGTTATCCGATGAGATGTTGTTGGATTCCTACCATAAGGCGATTGAGCTTGATCTCGAAAGAGATTTCATCGCGCTGCTATTGGCAGAAATCCATAAGCGCAAACTGGGTACCGACGTATCTGCCATTCTTCACTAGAGATCCTCATTGCAGGCAATGCTACAGGTTTCCGGACATGTCCCATTGTGCGACGGCCCAGAGGGTGCTTGTCTGACAGTGGTGACAGTACATCATATGAATGCAACCGTTTTCGTTTCCGTCTTCTTCTGCCATGGAAGAGGAAGTCTGCAACGAATAGGGGCTGTACGGTCCGGTATAATCGTCCAATTTGCCGCATTCTGACAGTCCCTGAAGGCAGTGGGGACAAGCCTGCTCCGGTACAACCAGACCGTTACACAGCGGGCATATATAAGACAAGGGTATCCCTCCTGATTTTATACTTCAGGAGTAAGATACCCTTTTTTGTGTCATTTATGTGATTCAGGAAGGAACTAGCGTTTCATGTTACTGCTGTGTCCTGGGGACAGCTTGGCATCCGGATCGAAGTAAACCTTCGCATTGTTGACTGCGGTTGGTGCTTCGCCGAATCCAACAGCAATGAGCTTCAGTTTGCCCGGGTAAGTGGTGATATCCCCGGCAGCAAAAATGCCTGGAATGGAGGTTTCCATACGGGAGTCAACCACGATGGAATTGCTGTCAATTTCGATGCCCCATTCGGCAATCGGTCCGAGCGAGGAGACGAATCCGAAATTGACGATGACGTCATCCACTTCGATCTCCTGTGTTTCTTTTGTTTTGACATGAGCAAGGGTAACCTTGGTAATGGTATCATCCCCATGGAGTTCCGTAATCTCAGTAGGTGTAACCACGTTGACCTTGGAATTCATCAGGTTTTCCACACTGTGCTCATGAGCACGGAATTTGTCACGGCGATGGATGAGAGTTACCTGTTCAGCAATCGGCTCCAGCATAAGTGCCCAGTCTACAGCAGAGTCTCCGCCACCACTGATCAGCACTTTTTTGCCGGCAAAGGCGTTCAGATCACTGATGAAGTAATGCAGGTTGGATTTCTCGAACTTGGCTGCACCTTCAAGCTCCAAACGACGCGGTTCAAATGCGCCAACGCCTGCAGTGATGATTACGGCTTTGGCATGATATTCGTTCACATCGGTTTTGACGACGAAATGACGCTCGTCCAGTTTTTCAACGGATACTACTTTTTCTTCAAGACGGATATTCGGGTTAAAGTGGCTCATTTGCTCAATCAGGTTGTTTACCAATTCCTGAGCCGTTACTTTGGGAAACCCCGCAACGTCATAAATGTATTTTTCCGGATAAAGGGCGGCCAGTTGTCCGCCAAGTTGTGGCATACTTTCTACCAGAGTAACGGATGCCTGACGCATCCCTCCGTAGAATGCGGCGAACAGACCCGCAGGGCCGCCACCAATAATAAGCAAATCGGTCATGTCATGACCGGCAGTTTGTGCAGTCAAGAATCAACAACACCTTTCTTATTTTAATAGGTAGTAAACTGAAATAATGTAGCCGGATACATCGTGTCTCCAGCGTTTGTTGCTGAACTGTCTTTCTCATTATAAACGGTGTAAACTGGGTTGCAAAGTTGGCAACCCGATGAATCTGGGAACAATTGATGAAGATCAGGTGAGAATAGGATGAAATTGGAAATGAAAGGCTATGAAAAATAACAAAAAAAACCTTGATATTTACCAGAAATACAGATATTCTTGACCTGTACTATGTGTTTTTTTGTCTAAATAAGAGCCAATTTGTAATTCGAAGACAAGACCCGCGTTTTGTTGAATCTTGTGTATAATTTCACAACTTTAAATGGACATGTACATGCAAAAAATTCAAATAAATTCGCGAAGTTAACATTTGTCGTCATAATGGATAAGACTTCATCCATATTTTGTAGTATGTGCAGTTGAATGTATAGAATCGAATGATGCAATATGTTGTAAAAGAAGATATGTGAGTGAAACCGGAAGGGGTTAAGACATGAGCAGCATTCCCAAAATCGTCATTCTCGGCGCGGGTTATGGCGGGATTTTGACAGCCCAGCGGCTGCAGAAGGAATTAAACTATAACGAAGCCGATGTCACATTGGTGAATCGGCATGATTATCACTATATTACAACACATCTACATATGCCAGCAGCCGGCACGGATACGATCGAACATGCGAGGGTGCCGATCTCCAAGCTGATTGATGAATTCAAGATTGATCTGGTCAAGTCGTCCGTGAAGGAAATCCGTCTGCAGGATCGCAAGGTCATTCTGGAAGATGGTACGTTATCCTATGACTACCTGATTATTGGCCTTGGCGGCGAACCGGAGACCTTTGGTATTCCAGGCATGCTTGATCATGCCATGACGATTCGCAGCATTAACTCGGTAAGACTCATTCGGGAGCATATCGAATACCAGTTTGCCATGTACAAAAACGATAATAAACGTAACCGCATTCGTTTTGTCGTGGGTGGAGCCGGATTCAGCGGTGTCGAATTTGTAGCTGAGCTTGCTGATCGCATTCCTCAGCTGTGCAAGGAATTCGACGTAAACCCGAAAAATGTGCATATCTACAACGTAGAGGCGGCACCTTCAGCCCTGCCTGGCTTCGATCCGGAATTGGTAGAGCATGCGATGAATGTGTTGAAGAAAAAAGGCGTTACCTTCAAAATCGGTGTTCCAATCAAGCAGTGCCTGCCGGATGGGGTTATTGTGGGTGAAGGGGAGAAAATCGATGCAGCAACGGTGGTATGGACCGGTGGAATCCGCGGTAACGCGCTGCTCGAACAGGCCGGACTTGAAGTGATGCGCGGCAGGGTAAAAGTGGATGAATATTTGCGGGCTCCGGGACATGAGCATGTCTACGTCATTGGTGACAATTCTCTCGTATTCAACGGAGAAGGGCGTCCTTATCCGCCAACAGCCCAGATTGCGATGCAGCAGGGTGTCAATTGTGCGAAAAACGTGGTTGCTGCCATTCGCAAAAAACAGCCACAGCCTTTTGTGTTTACAAGTAAGGGAACCGTTGCTTCGCTTGGTAAAGGTGAGGCCATTGCCGTGGTTGGTGGCAAGAAGTATAAAGGCTGGAAAGCAGCTCAGCTGAAGAAACTGGTGGATCTCCGATATTTGTTCATCATTGGAGGCATTCCGCTCGTACTGAAGAAAGGGCGGTTTTTTGGATGAGACATTGCAGTGTTCAGGTTCGGGGTCTGCTTACGCGTGACGAACTGGATCGCTACAACGGCCTGATGCAGGTAGGCGGTTACCTTGAAGAACAGAATCAGTATGACCTGGCTTATATCGTGCAAAAGGAAGTGGATATTCTCATCCTGCCTGCGATTGAGCGGCTTAAGGAAAAGGGACGTGACCGGGACCGGGCCACGGCGGAGTTTCTGGAGTCTCTCAAGGCGATGGAAGAAGAGGACCGGGATTAAAACGGTTTCGAGCATATCCCGGTAAAATGAATGACATAAAAAAGCACCGATAACTGGCTCCCTATTGGAGCTGTCATCGGTGCTTTGTGTTTTAGTTATAGTTTGAGCATGTCTTCAAGTGAACTTTCGTTCAGCAGACTTCCTACATAGAAAGAGCCGAATTCGCCATAACGTGCGCTCACTTCATCAAACCGCATTTCGTATACGAGTTTCTTGAATTGGAGTGCATCGTCTGCAAACAGCGTAACGCCCCATTCCCAATCGTCGAAACCAACGGATCCGGTAATAATCTGTTTTACTTTGCCGGCGTAGCTGCGTCCAATCATGCCGTGGCTGCGCATCATGGAACGGCGCTCGTCCATGGACAGCATGTACCAGTTATCGGCCAATTCGCGTTTTTTGTTCATCGGGTAGAAGCAGATATACTGGCGCTGCGGCAATACCGGCTTGAGACGTGCCACGATTTCCGGGTTTTGCATCGGGTCTTCGCCTTCTTTGCCAAGATAGTTGCTCAGCTCCACGACGCTAACGTAGGAATACGATTTGGTGGTATATTGCGCAAACATCGTTTTGTTGAACGCGTTCTCGACTGCCTTGAGATCCTCAAGTGTTTCACGCAGGTGCATCATGACAATGTCGGCTTTCTGTCCAACTACAGTGTAAACCACGGTGCTTCCTTTCGAGGAATCCTCGACATCCTTCCATTCTTTCCAGAACTCCTGAAGCTCGTCCAGTGCTACAGCACGTTCCTCATCATCGGCAGCTTTCCAAGCGGCCCAGTTAATCGAGCGGAAGTCATGCAGGGCATACCAGCCCTCCAGTGTTGATGCGGCTTCGTTCATTGGTTTTGTTCCTCCTGCAGGTTATATTTCCAAATCCCGGTTAGGGACGGTTTAGATAAACTATATCGTTTACATTGTATCCCAACATCGAGCACAAGGGCAAATGAAGAGAACATGAATATAGGGGAAATTATCCAGAAAGTTCGTTGCTTCGCCACATTTTTTGCGGTACACTAACTACTAGCCAGAGAAGAAACCACAGTAAGTATGCAACATAATATGCGCTGAGTTCATAAGAAGAGGTGAACGTCACCCGATGCAGTTTATACCTGTGCTGGTATTGATGGTGTTATTTTTCGTTATGATGTTTGGGATCGGTTTCATTCTGAATATGTTGATGAAGACCACCTGGTTTCCTTCGTACCTGTTCATCATTGTCATCTTGCCTGTCGTGGTGTATTCCTTGTGGGATCACACGGCTTCTCTGATGTCACATCTGGGTTCTTTCCATATTGTTGATTATCTTACAGGTGTGGCTGGACTGGCAGGAGCGATCATCAGCGGTTGGACCATTCGCAAGCTGCGACTGGGCGGGTATAAAATGTTTTAAAACACACAATGAGCACAAAAGGTCCTGCCTTTCTCGTAACCGCTTACGCGAGCAAAGGGAGGGCTTTTTGTCATATTTGATAAAGTGGGTATAAATGAATCGTTATGCTGCATATACATGTGGATAACATTTTCTAAATAGTTTCACTTGTTTTATACGGCAGGAGCTTTTATAGTATTCTAGCAACTCTGCGAAAACGTGAATGCTGTCGACCTAGGACGAAACGGAGCGAGAACGGGCCATCTTTTTACCTGTTTTTGAACATTTGAAGATCAGGCATTTATGATAGAATAGATAAACACACTTTTGGGAAGAGGAGATCAAGCCATGCGCATGAAGAATTTGCTGCATTATACTGAACATCATCGCTACTGCGTATACAGGGAGTTTGGACTTAGTGCTCTGGACGACCGTATGCTTACCGGAGCGTATCAGCCTATGGTAGGTGCTTTTGCAGTTGGCTTGTATCGGCTGTTGTTTCAGCATCTTCCCGGAGAACAGGTCGGTTACTCCCCCCTTGAACAGCAACGAAAACTGTTCATGACGCTTGGGCTGGAGCCAAGCGAGAAGGGCCGCAAGTATTTGGTGGAGCAGGCTTCCAAGCTGGAAGCGGTCGGATTGCTTCAGACATCACGTCTTTATATCCCGGAAAATGATGATTACATCTACGAATATGAACTGCAGCCTCCGTTGTCTCCGGCAGAATTCTTCCGGACACAGCATTTGACACTGCTGCTTCGTGACAAGATCGGTAAATTTGCTGTTCTCTCCCTGCGCTCCGGATTTTCCGCAGTCGAGAATGGGGACGCACCTTATCCGGCAGCCAACAAAGAGAATATTTCTGTTCCTTTTTACGATATATTTGAACTTAATACACATGTCATTGATTATGAGTTGGAGCAGGCGCTCTCTGAAGTATCCACATCTGCTCAGCGGAGTGGGACAAGTGTTGCGGCGGAAGAGTTCACTTTGAACTATGCCGACATTATTTTACGTTTTCCGCGCGAGTCGGTAAATCGTCGTCATGTAGAGAAGCTGAGGTTCGATCACGAACAACTGGGCATTGTAAATTATGTTGTGAACAAGTTCAATCTTAGCGTACAGGACGTGTGCCGTTTACTGGATGAGGATGATATCTTCAGTCCGCAAGGGCAGCTTATTCTGGACGATCTTCAGCATAAGGCAAGCCTGCAGTTCCGGCAGACGAAGAAAAGGCAGGAGCAGCAGACAGTGCAGGCTGCCAAGGTGGTAGCGCTGAGGCAGCATATGGACGAGCCTGAACAGCAGAACGATTCCGGGGAGCCGCCTGTGGAGCATGTGGTGCAGATGGAATACTATGTTGAGGTGCCGCCACAGTTTGCAACCAAATGCGATATTCATCAATACAACATGATGCTCCGTAACGAGCCGTATACCCGACTGTTACAGACCTTTTTCCCGGGTGCTGTGCCGGATAATCTGGTCGATATTTTTGAGAAAATTGATCTGAGCTACAAGCTGCCTGGTGAAGTCATTAATGTACTTATTCATTACTTGATGCAGCTGCTTGTATCAGGTGGAGAACAGCGGATCAACCGCAACTTCGTTGAAGCGATCGCTTCCAACATGCTGCTGAAGCAGGTCAATTCATATGAGAAGGCCGTCCAATATATTCGTGATCAGGCCAAAGTAAAAGGCAAGCAGGCTGCTGGTGCAGCCGGAACCCGTACCCGTACATACGGCAAAGGAACCAAAGCCAAGCCCGAGATTCCGATTGTGCAGGACGTTGTAGCTGAAAGCGATGGAGTATCCGAGGAAGAGTTCGAAGAGATGATGAGATTCGCCCAGCAGATGCAGGCGAGCAAACAAAAAGGAACTTCATAATTCACTTATAATAGACTAAAGGCGAGTCCCCTTAACAAAAAGGAGGCTCGCCTTTTTGCAAGTAAGCCTATCTATGAATACACTAGAAGTGTCGAGAGGTAATATTTTTACAAATTTGCTTTTTGAATAAATGCGAACAGATTATCGTTATCCATTGCTGCCATATCTTAATTAGAATAATGATTGAAACATTGGAGGGAGATCATGGGGGGATCTGACAAGTTAAATGGAATTAGAGTTGCAAATAGGCCGACAACACAACAAACATTTTTTTCAATCATATATGCCGTGTTTATCGGAGTTATTTTGGGTTTGGCAGCAAAACTTGTGGATACTCCGGGGATTAATCCCGTATTTGACGATATGGGCGGACGTCTTGGTATATGGGTATTTGTTGCAACACTGTTATCAGTCTTTAGTTATTCTCCCAAAGTAGCTGCTGTCAAAGCATTTGCTTTTTTTGGATCGATGCTTACCGTGTACTATGTTTACACTGTGCTTTTTCTACACTTTATCCCAGTGAGAGCCATTCTATTCTGGGGTATATGTGCAGTGATATCTCCCATATGTGCTTATATAATTTGGTATGCGCATGGAAACGGATTGTTTTCATGTATGGTTTCATCCCTTCCAATCACTATGTTGCTAATTGAAGGATTTGAATTGCGTAACGCTTACTTGCCTATTCACACCCATTATTATTTAATCCCAGTACTAATGGGAGTTTATCTAATCATGATTATTGTTTTATTGCTCTTTATTCCGAAAAACAAAATGCAATTGCTGTCCATTCTACCCATAGCTCTTATCTTGTCTATCATTCTGATCTATTTTAATGTTTTAGGTCGGATATTTGGTGGGATGAATGGTGTATTGTAGGGCAAATTACATATTCTCTGAATATAATCACAGCCCTTTCAACTTCTTTTGGGAAGTGAGAGGGCTGTGATCTACCTTATTTTTCAATACCTATAAATAGTTAACCGGCTAAAACCGTTTATCTCAAAATGGTTGTGGCCTTATTACCTGCGTAATCTTCAATCACGAGCTTCAGCGAGCTGCTGCTTGAGGCAGGTGTGAAGGTCATTTCACTCAACTTCGTTCTTCCCCGAATAATATAAGGGAACTTTTGTGTAACGTAAGTCACTCCGAATTCGCGTGGTACCTCATTTTCGTAAACATAAATCTTATACCAATCCTCCAGATCAGGTAGGGCAAGCGTGTATTTTCCATCATTTACCGTAACCTTTTCCTTCGCGTATGGTGTAATCTGATGATCAGCCAGTTGTCCGGTAAACGTGACCGGTTTTTGTTTGCCGATGGCAATGTTAAGCACATAATGTTCACCATTGGTTGGCAGTCCCGTCAGGACGGCAGAAGATTTGCCTTTTTTGACCTGAATGGTCTTGATAAAAGGTTCCCTTGCGTATTCGGTTTGCAATGTGAGCTGGATCGGTTCTTTGCCTTTGGTTTTCTTCGGATATTTCCAGCTGACGGTGGCGTCGCCCTGTTTGTTAAATTTCACTTGAATGTCCTGAACCGCTGCATCCAAATTATAGGACAGAGTGGCGGGCTCACTCTCACTGCCGTCTGCGCCTACAGCACGGATGGACAGTTCGCCGGAGCGTTTTTTCAGGGATTTAATATAATAGGTGGAATCATAGATCCCGCCAACATAAGAACCATTTTCGTAGACATTGTACTGCTTCACCTTCGAATAGTCTTCGATGTCCCACTCGACAACGAGTTCATCCGTGTTGGTCAGTGACTTGGCAATATGGAAACCCGAAGGGGCGTCTGGTTTGGAAGCGGATCCGTCAAAGATGCGGATTTCACCCATGTTCATCTGATAATTTTCAACCGTTGTGCCATTGGGGTCAAATATCAATCCGAAAGCCGCGATTTGTTTGCCTGCATAGGCACTCAAATCCAGTGAAGCTGTTTTCCAGCCTTTCGTATGCTTGCCTGAATTCGGTACATCAACCCGGACCACTTGGGATGGATCGTCTTCAAAAATTAACCCTACCTGCAGGCTGGATTTATCGCTGCTCGATGGTTTGTTATACGTGAGCTCCAGTTTGGACTGAGCATTGACAGATAGATCGGTCTTGTAGAGACGCAGGAAATTTTCTGCATTCAGTGTGCCGTTTACAACGATAGAGCTGCCGCCATTGAAGGCACCAATGGAATTGTATTGATAACGGGCACCTTTCTCATATGTTGGACCATAATCGAAATCAACACTAAGTTTGTCACCTTCGCTATCCATCCACCACTGCCAGGTGACCGGAATATCCTGGATGTTGATGTTGGACCATTCGGAAGCATTGGACACTGTCCCATTTTCATAGTATTGCAGACCATGTCCTGTATTGAAGCTGGTAGCAAAATTCGAACCGTTAATGACGGAACGTTCTGTAAGGTAAGCGGCTATGCCATCCCAGTTGGCACCGGAAGCATAGACATCCGACAGATCAACCGACGCATTGCGGCGAGCATTGGTTGGGTCCTGATTTGGTCCTGACCACCAGGCGCGATCGCGTACAAAGGTCATCCATTGATACTGGTCTTCGGCCCTGTGATTGGTGCTGCCATCGCCCATCTCTTCATCAAGGGCATTGTGGGTAAAGTCCGCCCCCAGCGTCGCAATGCTGTTCATGGGTTGACCGTTCTCATCCAGATTGTTGCGCAAGTCATAGAGCTGCTTCCATCGTCCAAACCGGTCATGACCGCCTTCAACTCCGGCGAAGACGGTTTCCAGGGGATCCAGTCCAAGACTGACGGCATGATCGCGTGAATCGCGGAGCATCTCATGGTTCCAGACATAGTTCAGGAATATGGAATCCGAAACTCTGCCCAGGGCCGTATCCTGTACAAAAGGGCTGTTGAGTTCATTGAACTCATTTTGATATTCAATCTCACCTGTCGTATTAATGGTAGAGTCATACCACTGGACATAGAGGCCCTGATCTCGCAGATATTGCATAAATTTTTTGTAGGATGGAATGTCTTCGGGAGCAACCCCTTTGGCTACCTCTTCCTGATTGAAGAAGTATCCATCGTAATTATAGTACTTGGCCATCTCGGCCAGTTTGACAGCGACGGGGAAATTCCCGTCTTCATCCTGGACGAGCATCTGCTTGTACGTTTGAGGACCACGGTCATTGTCGGAGAAGAATATGTTGGCAATGGAACGGACGCCGTTTTTGTGCGCGGCATTGGTGTAGGCCGGATTCGGAATGTTCAGAATGCCAAATTCGAAATATCGCTCTGTCCACTCCTTGTTCGGGTCGTACAGCTCTTCCGGTACTCCGGCAGAAGCCATGCCATGCCAGTAGCTATAATAGTCTGTATATTGCCAATAATTAAACAGATACTGGCTAAATTCGTTGGTATAAGGGGTGCTGTCAAAGAATGCGTTGCCATAATCACCACTCATCGTAAACAGTTGGGTGTCCGGACTAAGCTCGGGGTAGGCCTGCGTGGCAGCAAAGGCATCATTACGCGGCTGCAATGGTACATGTGCACGAAGCAGTTCTCCATAGATATCACTCTCCGGTGTCCAATTCAGGATCTGGGCAGAGGTGTAGCCATGCTGATAGGGCTGATTAGCGCCTTTGGCACTGTCACCTGTGTACGGAAGTGTATCCCCCGCATAAACAGATGAGGCGACCAATTGTCCTAGCAGGGCTGACGTGAGGGCCAGTGCGGTTACCTTGGGAATGATGCCTTTCGGTTTGAGATTGCGTGTCATGCTGTTCCTCCTTCAAGTGGACTCAATGTAAGGTATTCGTTTACACAAATATAAACTTATGGTTAACGATAGTGCATGAAAGCATTTTCAAATAGGGCGAAATTAAAGAAAGGCAGGTATAAACTAAAGAAAAGTTCGAGGTGAGAAGTTAATGTCAGAAGGCAAATGATATAATTCAGACAGGACATCCGCATCGGGGGGAACTTGCGATTTGAAAATTGTTAGCGTTTACAATAATTTCTTCAAAAATAATATGTTTATGAAAATGCTGTTTATTTTCTCGATGATATCCATTGTGACAATTATTACGTTGTCTTATATCATTTTTCTATCCGTGTCCGACTCGACGATCCGTCGGGAGCTGGCCATCCAGAAAGCAGCGATGGAAAGCGTGGACCGCTACATTCATCAGCAATATGAGTCTGTGCAAAATATGGTGAGAGATATGCATCAGAATGAGGCACTCTCGGCCAATATTTCATATTTGATGAACCACACCTATGCGGATTACGTTCAGCATCTGACGAATGGATATTACGCCAATCAGGATGACTACTCCGCAGATGTATTGAAACATTTTCAGAACATCATGGATCGGAACGCGGACATTCATCAGTTGATGTTATATAGTGCAGAGCGTCAGGACATGTCCATGTTCAGCCCTAATAAGCAATTCAAGAAACTGGACACGAATGCGGCCCATTCCTATATTCCTGACGTCATGGCCATGGAGACGCCTAATATCAGTGCGCCGAACTACTGGATTCGCAAAGAGATTAATGAATGGAGTCCAGACTTGTACGCTATTCGTGTTCCAATAAACAATACACAGACCCTGCGTAATCTGGGCCAGTTCCTCGTTTTTTTTGACTCTGCAGGCATTGGTAATGCGCTGGATAGTTATGAGAGCAATTTTAAGGGCGAAATTGTGGTGTTGTCAGCAAAAGGCAACGTATTATTCGACTCCAGCAGCAATTATTACGGGAAAAAGTATCCTTTTGTTGAAGTCGCTGATTCGCTCTTTGATCAGACGGACATGGATTCCATGAAAAAGGAAAAAAACATGTACGTGAACAAGTTTGTTTCGGCAGATCAGGGGTATGTCATCGTGGCCACGGTTCCTGTGGAAGAAATGGCTGAAACCTATGCGGGTATTCGCAATACGATTATTTCGATCAGCATCGTGTGCACCCTGTTTGCCGTGCTGGTTCCTGCATTTTTCATCATTAATTTTGCCAAACGGACCCGGCGCATTATCCGGTTCACCCAGAAGGTGAAGTATGGCAATCTCAGTGCGCGTATCGATGATGCCCGCGATGATGAGCTTGGCCAGATCTCGCATAGCTTCAACGACATGCTCGATGAACTGAACCTGTATATTGAGCGGGTGTACAAAGCCGAGATCAAACAAAAGGAGACAGAACTGGTTGCTCTTCAGGCCAGAATCAATCCTCACTTTCTCTATAACACCCTTGAGGTGATTCGAATGAGGGCTATCTCCCAGGGGGCAAGGGACGTTGGTGAGATGATCTACAGTTTATCCGTGCTGTTCAAGAGCCTTGTTCAGCAGAAAAAGAACTATACTTTGAAGGACGAAATGGAAGCCTGTCGTCTATATCTCGAACTCTTTCGAATCCGCTATAAGGACATTTTCACATACAACATCCAATTGGACCCTGTCCATAATCAACATCCTGTGGTCAAGCTCTCCCTGCAGCCGATCATTGAAAATTATGTTGTGCATGGGATCCAGACAGAACGCTCGGATAATCAGCTATCCATTGTGGTGGAAGAGTTGGGTGACGTGCTGCAGGTGGAAGTCAGAGATAATGGCAAAGGCATAGCTCCTGACAGGTTGGCCGAGATTCTGCAAGAACTGGAACGTCCAGAGGAGTCGGGGCAAATGTTTGGACTGCGCAGTGTACACAGTCGATTACGGTACCTGTATGGGCCGGAATTTGGAATAACGATAGAGAGCACGCTCGGAGAAGGAACCCTGATCAGGGTACGTTATCCTCATACGGAAGGGACAGGTGTTTAGCATGTACAAAGTGTTTATTGTGGACGATGAGCCGTTTATTATTGAAGGGTTATACGAGATTGTGGATTGGTCTTCGTTTGGAATGGAAATTGTAAATCATGCCGGTAATGGTCAGGCGGCGCTGAATGCCATCTCTACCCAACCCGTCGATATTCTGATTACGGATATTTCCATGCCTCTCATGAACGGGCTTGATCTGATTCGTGAAGCAAGGCGTGTCCAGCCTGATCTCAAAGTAATTATTCTCAGCGGGTTCAATGAGTTTGAATATTTAAAGGAAGCCATGCAGCTGGGGATCGAAAATTATCTGCTCAAACCGATTAATGTGGAGGAACTGGAATCTACATTGCGCAACACGGCTTCCAAGCTGGATCAAGTTCCGGCAAAAACAAGTTATGATGCCTACGGCATTCAAATTTTGAAGGACAACATCCTTCATCGATGGTTGACGGGACAAATTGCAACAGCGGAATTCGAGGAGCGTTCGCTGTTCATGAATCTCACACTGGACGGTCCATGCTATGGCATCGCCATTCTTCGTACGAAGGGAGATGAGCCGGGCATATTTCAACAGGTCCAGTGTTTACTGGAAGACAAGCCGTATGTGAGCACTTTTCACGATTTGGATGGAGATATCGTCATGATCGCCAATGTGGACGACCAACAGACCGATAGACAGCTTTTCATGGATTGCGTTACAGGTTTATCCGGACAGATCTCTGAGGCACATCCGTCGGCTTATATTGGAGTGGGGAGCATGGCAAAGGGCATTCATCAGGCACCCGTCAGTTACAGAGAAGCCAAGCGGGCTCTGCAGTATGTGATGATCTACCCTGATCTTAAAGTCATCGATCATGCGATCCTTGAAACGGGGAGCAGTGCAGGCAGTCGTTTCTCCATCGACTGGAAGGAATACGCCAAACTGATGTTATCCCGCAATATCGAACAGCTGGCCGAACGGATTCGAATCGATTTTGAACAGTATCGTGATGGAATGACCCCTGTGGAACTGATGAATACGGCCCTCGAATTGGTTATTCGCTTCAAAATGGAATTGGAGAGCATCAAGCATACGGATGAGTCTGTCATCTACCAAAAAGGGCTAAGGCGGGTGCTGGATAGCAGCACTTTTGCCGAACTGGTGCAGGCCCTGCAGCAAGTGGGAACCGAAACAATTGAATCTCTGCTTCAGGATCTGAAAAATCCAATCGTCAACCAGGTGCTTCAGCATATCGACAAACACTACGCCGATGAGCTTTCCCTTAAACTGCTTGGCGCACATTATCATCTGCATCCAGTGTATCTTGGACAATTATTTCACAAGGAGACCGGAGAAACCTTTGCCGAGTATATCAATAAATACCGAATTGAGCGCGCCAAGGAGCAGCTGCGAAGTTCCAACCTGAAGGTGCATGAGATTGCAAGAAATGTGGGGTATTGGGAGACAGGCTATTTTTATAAACAATTCCGCAAATATGTAGGCATTTCTCCCACGGATTTCAAGGTTATTGGTTAATTCACAGGGAATCAGGACGAATACGTCTGACTGACTGAATAGGCATCCCGAAATACAAGGCATGATACAAGAAGCATGGTGCCATATGTAACTCGGGATGTCTTTTTGGTGTAAGTTATTTCGGGGTGGCAGGGATAAATTAAGGGTGAAAAGATGTTTTCCCTTTAATTTGTACCTCGAAAACTTAAGTTTATCTTCTTTTTGAAAATGCTTTCATTCGATAAGGTTATAGCAGTTAGTTCGTTAGTGCTTAAGGGAAAACGAAAAGGGAGGATCTAAATCATGCGTAAACAAAGAAAGAGTTTTTCTCTCGTCCTGTCCATGTTGATGGCCGTTACACTTGTACTGAGTGCCTGCGGTGGAAGTGAGAGTGCTTCGGAATCCGGCGGGGCTGGGGATGACTCAGTCGAACTGATCTGGTACACCATCGGTACTCCGCAAAAAGATGTGAACAAGGTCATGGAAGAAGTCAGCAAGTATACCAAGGAAAAAATTAATGCAACCGTAACCATGAAAATGGTCGATTGGGGTGACTACCCTCAGAAAATGCAGGTGAATGTCGCTTCCGGTGAGCCAATGGATATTCTGTTTACCGCGTCGGGCGGATTTGACTATGTACAGAATGCCAGAAAAGGCGCGTTCATGGAGCTGGATGAACTGCTTCCTGAATACGGCAAGGAACTGATGGATACCATTGACCCGGCTTTCCTCAGCGGTTCCAAAGTCGATGGTCACAACTACGGTATTCCTGCCAACAAGGAGCTTCCGCAGCAAGAAGTATGGCGTTTCAACAAAACGCTGCTCGACAAATACAATCTGGACATCTCCAATATTCGTACATTGGATAGTCTCGAACCTTTGCTCAAAACAATCAAGGAAAATGAGCCAAGTGTGACACCATTTGCAATGGATAAAAACTATGTTCCTTATGTCCCTTATGACTATGTCATTCAGAATCTGCCAATGGCCATCAAACTGGACACTACAGATTACAAGCTCGTGAACATCCTGGAGACTCCTGAAATGAAGGAAGCGCTCACAACAATGAACAAATATTATAAAGCTGGCTATGTATCTGCAGAGGCGGCAACAACGGGTTCGACCAATGACCTGACTACATCAGGCAACTGGTTCCTGGATCGCGCACAGACTCAACCGCTGGCTGACAACCAATGGTCTGCAAGTTACGGATACCCTGTCGTTTCCACACCGGCAAGTGATGCGATCATCACAAACACATCTGTACAAGGCTCCATTATGGCGATCTCTGCCAACTCGGAATATCCGGAAAATGCAATGGAATTCCTGAATCTGCTCAATACCGACCCAGTGCTGCGCAACATGGTGGATTCCGGTATCGAGGGCACGCATTACAAAAAAGTGGATGACACACATATGGAAAACCTGGCTGAATCGAAGAACTACGACATGCCATCGTATTCCCTCGGTAACAACATGCTGCTCTATCTGAACAGCAACGATCCGGATAACAAATGGGATGAGTTCAAGAAGTTTAATGCTGAAGGCGTAAACTCCCCAATCCTCAGCTTCAACTTTGATGCAAGCAACGTTTCTGCTGAATTGACAGCTGTACAAAACGTGAAAGAACAATACTGGGCCGCATTGATGACCGGTACGCTGGACCCTGCGACCAACTTGGATCAGGTCATTGAGAAGTTCAATCAAGCCGGTCTTGAGAAGGTAATGGCTGAAGCCCAAAGCCAGCTTGATGCCTGGAGAGCGGAAAATAAGTAAGGTTACATTCGTAGGATCGGGCGGCTGCATGTAGCGTCCGATTCTTTTTTTCATTCAAGCCTGAAGGAGGATATCCAAATGACTGCATTTTTGAAAAATCTGATAAGAAACCGAGTCATGCTGTTCATGGTGCTGCCAGGCGCCATCTGGTTCTTCTTCTTCTCTTATCTGCCCCTGGTAGGCACTATAGCGGCATTCAAGGAATACCGGTTCAGTCGTGAAGGATTCTGGGCCAGTCTTGCAAAGAGTGAGTGGGTGGGCTGGGACAACTTCAAATTCCTGTTCAGCACCAATGACGCGCTGCTCATTACCCGAAATACGCTTCTATATAACATCGCCATCATTTTCCTGGGGCTGGTGTTTGCCGTAGGTTTGGCAATCCTGCTCTCGGAGCTCATTAATAAACGGCTCGCCAAAATATATCAAACAGGGATGTTCCTCCCTTATTTCCTCTCCTGGGTCATTGTAGGTTACTTTGTATTCAGTTTCCTGAGCATGGACCGGGGGATGTTGAATCAGATCATCGGCTGGTTTGGAGTGGAACCTATTCAGTGGTATTCGGAAGCCAAGTATTGGCCGTACATTCTAATCTTTGTCGCACTCTGGAAAACGATTGGCTACAACAGTATCGTCTATCTGGCTTCCATTCTGGGCATCGACCGTTCGCTCTATGAAGCTGCAATGATCGACGGTGCGAGCAAATGGCAGCAGATTCGCAACATTACGATTCCGTTGCTCTCGCCGATCATTACGATAATGACGTTGCTGGCTGTGGGCCGCATCTTCTATGCCGACTTTGGTCTCTTCTATCAGGTGCCACGGGATTCGGGTACGCTCTATTCCGTTACGAATGTCATTGATACGTATGTGTATCGTGGTTTGAAAACAAGTGGTGAGATTGGCATGAGTACGGCTGCCGGATTGTATCAATCGATCGTGGGCTTTGTGCTTGTTATCATCTCCAACTATGTGGTGCGCAAGATCGATAAAGATAGCAGCTTATTCTAGGACAAGGGAAAGGAGTGAACCACTGTGGCTCAACTCGTAAAAAAACGCGACTTCCATCATGTATCCAGCGGCTGGAACATCATTATGAACATCATGGCCGGTTTATTCGCTCTGATCTGTGTATTTCCTTTTATATTTGTCGTCATCATCTCGTTTACGGATGAAAAGGCATTGGCCCGTGATGGGTACCGCCTGATTCCGGCGGAATGGAGTCTCGCAGCATATCAGTTTGTCTGGCAGAGTGGGGATACGCTGCTGCGTGCGTATGGGGTTACCATTCTGGTCACAGTACTGGGGACGATCATCAGTCTGATTCTCATGTCCCTGTATGCATATGCCATTTCCCGCAAGAGCTTCAGATACCGGAGATTTTTCTCCGTGTTTGCGATCCTGACCATGTTGTTCAACGGCGGGATGATTCCGACCTATATGGTCGTATCCCAGCTGCTTGGACTGAAAGATACCGTATGGGCACTGATTCTGCCACTGGCAATGAATGCCTTCTATATCATGATTCTGCGTACGTTCTACTCTACCAGTGTGCCGGATGCGGTTATTGAATCCGCGAGAATTGATGGCGCCGGAGAGTTTTATACATTTATGAAAATCGTGATTCCATTGTCGCTGCCAGGACTGGCAACCATCGGGTTGTTCAGTACACTCGGTTACTGGAACGATTGGTTCAATGCACTGTTATATATCGATAATCCCAATCTGGTACCCCTGCAATCCATGCTGATGCGGATTGAGTCGAGCATCCAGTTTATCCAGCAAAACTCCGCAAACAGTTCCATGAGTCTGGCAGCCATGCAGTCCATTCCGCAGGATACATCCCGGATGGCGATGGTCGTGCTGGCAACGCTGCCGATTATATTCGCGTATCCGTTCTTCCAACGCTATTTCGTGCAAGGTCTGACAGTGGGAGCGGTGAAAGAGTAACCGGATCATCACTCTATAGGATTGGAGGGTTTCAGGATGATGACATACAAGGACAAGAGTAAGTCCGTAGAGGAACGGGTACAGCACCTGCTTGGCCTGATGACTACGGAAGAGAAGGTGGGCCAGCTCATCCAGCCTTTTGGCTGGCAGACATATACAAACGACCAGGGGAACATCACGCTTAGTGAGTCCTTTAAGGAGCAAGTGGAAAATGGCGGCGTCGGCTCTCTCTATGGTGCGCTTCGAGCCGATCCCTGGACCGGAGTTACGCTTGAAAATGGTTTATCCGCAAGAGAAGGTGCAGAAGCCGTAAACCTGATTCAACGCCATGCTGTCGAGCACTCCCGTTTGGGTATTCCCATCCTGATTGGGGAGGAATGCTCTCACGGTCATATGGCAATTGACGGAACGGTGTATCCCGTACCTCTGCTGCTCGGCAGCACTTGGAACGTGGATCTGTACCGTGAGATGTGCCAGGCGGTAGCACGAGAGACGCGTGCCCAAGGCGGTGCGGTTACGTATTCTCCGGTACTGGATGTCGTACGTGATCCGCGTTGGGGACGTACCGAGGAATGTTTCGGCGAAGATCCGTATCTCATTGGGGAACTGGCGGTTGCCTCCGTGGAGGGACTTCAGGGAGAAAGCCTTGACCGGGAGGATGCGGTAGCTGCGACGCTGAAGCATTTTGTCGGTTACGGCAGCTCGGAAGGTGGACGCAATGCGGGTCCTGTACACATGGGCTGGCGCGAGTTAATGGAGGTGGATCTGTATCCATTCCGCAAAGCGGTGGAAGCCGGTGCAGCGTCCATCATGCCGGCTTATAACGAAATTGATGGCACGCCTTGTACGGTGAATACGGAATTGCTGGACCATGTTTTGCGCAAAGACTGGGGCTTTGACGGTCTGGTCATTACGGACTGCGGCGCAATCAACATGCTGGCAGGCGGGCATGATGTTGCAGCCGATGGGATGGATGCATCTGTCCAGGCCATTCAGGCAGGCATCGATATGGAAATGTCCGGTGAGATGTTTGGACAGTATCTGGTGCAGGCTGTTTCGGAGGGCAAGCTTGATGTGCAGGTTTTGGACCAGGCTGTTTGCCGCGTACTGGCTTTAAAATTCAAACTGGGATTGTTTGAACAGCCTTATGTGGATGCCGACCGGGCAGCAGAAGTGATTGGCAGTGAGCAGCATATCCAGCTGGCACGCCAATTGGCTGCAGAAGGAGTTGTCCTGCTCAAAAATGCGGAATCCGCGCTTCCGCTATCTACAACAGGGGCTGGTCGAATTGCCGTAATTGGACCAAATGCGGATCATGCCTACAATCAGCTGGGTGATTACACGTCACCACAACCCAAATCCAAAGTGGCAACGGTACTGGATGGGATCCGCTGCAAGCTTGCAGGGAACGAAGCTGTACATGTGGATGGAACATCTCGAGCTAATCCGTCCAGTCAACCGGAACAGGTACTCTACGCGCCAGGCTGCCGAATTAAAGGCGATTCCAGAGAAGGCTTCGAGCATGCCATTGAGATTGCCGGCAGGGCAGATACTGTCATCATGGTGGTTGGCGGCTCAAGTGCCCGTGATTTTGGGGAAGGAACGATCGAT
Organism: Paenibacillus sp. MABNR03; assembly: GCF_050455445.1. Lineage (NCBI taxonomy): Bacteria > Bacillati > Bacillota > Bacilli > Caryophanales > Paenibacillaceae > Paenibacillus > Paenibacillus sp. MABNR03. The sequence goes on along the minus strand of NZ_JBCIYR010000005.1, from coordinate 175,771 downwards.
CTGAAGACCGGTGCATCCAATGTGTCTGATGATTCTTGGAATGATATGGAGTGCGGCGAAGGTATTGACCGTATGACGCTAGGGCTTGCGGGAGTACAGCTGGAACTCATTCAGGAAATTCACAAGCTTGGCAAAAAGCTGATCGTTGTCTACATCAATGGCCGTCCCATCACTGAACCTTGGGTGGATGAACATGCCGATGCCATTCTGGAGGCATGGTACCCGGGTCAAGAGGGCGGGCATGCCATTGCAGACATTCTATTTGGCGATGTGAATCCGTCGGGCAAATTGACGATCTCCATTCCGAAGCATGTCGGTCAGTTACCCATCTACTATAACGGCAAACGTTCCCGGGGCAAGCGTTACCTCGAAGAGGATCTGGAGCCTCGTTATCCGTTCGGTTATGGACTAAGCTACACCACTTTCGAATATAGCGAGCCGAAGCTTAGCAGGGCATCCATGACAGCTGGCGAATCAGTTAAAGTATCAGTCAATGTAACTAACACGGGTCCTTGTAAGGGAGCGGAAGTAGTGCAGATGTATGTCACGGACGTGATTAGCCTAATGACTCGTCCTGCCAAGGAACTGAAGGGGTTTGCAAAAGTAAACCTGGAGCCTGGTGAGACACAAACGGTTGAATTCCGGATTGGGGCAGAGCAGCTGCAATATATCGGACGGCAATTAAAGCCCGTCGTTGAACCGGGTCAATTTCATATTCATATCGGCGGCAATGTGAAGGATACGCAAATGGCCGAGCTGACGGTAAAGGAGGCGTAAAACAGTGGAACGCATCAGACGATTTATCCGCGAACTGTCCGAACATCAGTGGCTGGAGCAAGTGGAGCTCCGCAGCTGGGAAATTACCCGCGCTTATTATGACGTGCCGGGAAAATATGAGAATCAAGGGCCTTATCCGGAGGGAGAAGGCCTCGATCGTTTTCCAAGCACGCAGGGAACCACCTACTTTTTTCGGACGCATCTGGAGGTCCCTTCTTCCTGGAACCAGGCTCCATTCGGGCTTGTATTTGAATCGGGAGGCGAAGGTTTGCTGCGGGTGAACGGGCATTCTTATCAGGGTCTGGACCGCAATCATACGTACGTTACGCTGGACCCGTCCAGCATCGGCACGAATCCCAAGCTTGAAATCGAGCTGTTCGATCCGGTGCCTGAACCGGTGGATCCATTGAATCAACAGGCGGTTATTCAGCCGCCGATCACATCGATTGCCAGCTTGCTGGTAAGACCGAACGAAGCGGTTCGGAGTCTGATGTATACGGTCATCATTGTGCGTGATTCGGCCGTGCTGCTGCCGGAAAGTGACTTCCGGAGGGTTCGTCTGCTGGAAGCCATCTATCGTGCGATGGACCAATTTGTTGGCATGACAGATGAAGGGATTCAGCAGGGGAAGGGTATTCGCCATATTGAGGAGAGCCTGAGGCATCAGGTGCGCGAGATTGGCGGCAATGCGGAAGGGCTCGAACATATGGTGGGGCAGTCTCATATCGATATTGCCTGGTTATGGCCTGTGCGCGAGACCGTACGCAAAACGAGTCGCACCTTTTCGACCGTGGATGCACTCATGAATGAATATCCGGACTATGTGTACTCCCAGAGTCAGCCCTTGCTGTATGCCTTTTTGAAGGAGCATGATCCAGAATTGTATGCCCGGGTGAAGCAGCGGATTGCCGAAGGGCGCTGGGAGCTGGTTGGCGGCATGTGGGTTGAGCCGGATCTGAACATTCCAAGCGGAGAGTCCCTGATTCGCCAGATGTTATATGGTCAGCGTTTTTATATGGAGGAATTCGGCAGGACATCTCAGATTGAATGGCTGCCGGATACATTCGGGTACTGTGCTTCCCTGCCTCAGATTTTGAAGCATGGCAAGGTGGACTATTTCATGACGACGAAGCTGGGATGGAACGATACGAATGTATTCCCATACGATCTCTTTCACTGGGTTGGCATTGACGGAACACCGATTCTTTCCTACCTCAATCATGGTGTCAATGAACACACATTACCGAAGGATATTCATGATCACTGGCAGTCCTATCGCGAAAAAGCGGCACATCCCGAGCATATGCTCCTGTATGGGCACGGAGATGGCGGCGGTGGGGTAACACGCGAGATGCTGGAGTACGTGGACCGGGCAGATTTGATGGTAGGACAGCCTGCAAGTCGCTACAGCACAGCCGCAGCTTTTTTTGCAGGAATTGAAGCAGGGCAGCCTGCACTTCCTGAATGGCACGGTGATCTGTACCTGGAACTGCACCGGGGTACGTATACGACTCATGCACGCAACAAGCGAAACAACCGCAAAGCAGAGGTCCTGTATCGTGAAGCCGAGCTGTGGAATACACTCGCTCTACCGGACATGGAGGAGCAGGCAGAAGCCAAAGTGCGTTCGGCGCTGCATGATGGCTGGAAGCTGATTTTGCTGAATCAATTCCACGATATCATTCCTGGTTCAGCAATCACGGAATCATACGTGACTTCGGATGAGGAGTATGTACAAGTATTTGAACTGGGTAGAACCGGACTGGATCAAGGTGTTGCAGCATTGACGAAGGGCATTAACACGCAAGGTCCAGAGGGTTCAGTGGCCTATGTTGTGTTTAACAGTCTGGGCTGGAAACGCAGTTCAGTCGTTCAGCTCCCCTTGCACGATGGAATTGATCGTTACGCAATAGATGAAGAGGGTCAGCGTCTGCGGATGGATCGGGAGGATGGAACCATTTCAATTCTCGTGACGGACATCCCGGCGTTTGGATATAAGACGATTTGGCTGGTACCGGAAAATACAAGGGAAACGAATGTACGCGAAGTGATGAACCTTGCCGGGCAACCGACCTTTAACGATACCTGGGATACCGCATTTTATCATATTCAGTTTAACGAACGTGGAGAGATCACTCGCCTGTGGGATAAAACTGCAGAACGAGAGATGCTGAAGCCGGGTGAACGGGGCAATCAACTTCACTTTTTCCATGACCGTCCAACGCTCTGGGATGCATGGGATATTGACAGCCGTTATGAAGAACAGATTGCTGGCGAAGTGGAACTCTTGGAGAAAAATCTGGTGCTGGCCGGTACAACGAAGGATGTACTGCGGTTCCGCTGGAAGCTCCATCAATCGGTGATTACGCAAGATATCGTCTTCTACCATGATTCACGGCGGATTGACTTCCAGACACAGGTGAGCTGGAATGAAAATCACAAGCTCCTGAAAGTTGGTTTTCCAATCGATGTGGTGACCTCCAAGGCAACATTTGAGATTCCATTTGGCGCACTGGAACGCCCAACGCATCGCAACACCAGCTGGGAACAGGCTCAGTATGAAGTTTGTGGACATCGGTTCGCAGATGTATCGGAATATGGATACGGTGTGAGTCTGCTCAACGATTGCAAATACGGGTATGACGTACAGGGAAGCACCATTCGTTTGTCCCTGCTGCGTGCACCAAAGTGGCCTGACCGGACGGCCGATCTGGGAGAACATGAATTCACGTATTCCCTGTATCCACACGAAGGAGATTGGCGAAGTGCACATACGGTACGTCAGGCTGCCGAGCTGAATCATGAGGTGACGGTACAGCAGGCGAAGCAGGAACAACAGAGTACGGAGAAAGCAGTAACTGCTGCCGCCCGCACTCGCCCGGCAACCGGAGCATGGATTGATTTTGATAGCAAGCACGTCATTCTGGATACGGTCAAAATGGCAGAGGATGGACACGGCACGGTACTTCGTTTCTATGAATCTTCAGGCAAACGTGAACGTGTAACCTTGCAATGGCCGCATGCCTTTGAACTAGCCTGTCTTTCCAACGCGTTGGAAGAAGCGGGCGAGCCGCTGACCAGTACTGATGGTCAGATTACGTTATCTTTTAAACCTTACGAAATCAAAACCGTGCTGCTGCGGTAAACCTTTTTTAAATATCTTTGAGCTATGTAGGAGTAAACGTATTTACACGATAACGGAGAGGCAGAAAGGATCCGAAGAAGCGAAGCGTTCGCCTTTATTCCTGGATTTTCCCTTTGAAGAAGGGAATCCAAAAAATCTGGGGATAACAGCGATCGGAGGATATTTCTGACCGCGCAGTGGTCCAGTGTAAAATTGATGTTTTTTCCTAAATAGCTACACTATTCAATACGTTTAAGGAGTTGCACTCATCCATGGAACAATTCAGATTACCCAAAATACCCATGCCGCCCGTTGCATTGCCGCAATCCATTCAGGCAGTGATCGCAGAAGCGGAACAGAAGCTGGCTCACAGACCGAAGCTGCTTCAGCTGTTCAAGAACTGTTTTCCCAATACAATCGAAACGACGACGAAGCTGATGGAGGATGGCACGACTTTTGTTATCACCGGGGATATTCCGGCTTCCTGGCTGCGCGATTCCGTGGAACAGGTTGTACATTACATTCCGTTTGCGAAGGAAGATGAGGACCTGCAGCGGATCATCGGCGGGCTGATCAAGCGCCATATCCAGTATGTTCATATTGATCCGTATGCCAATGCCTTCAATGAGACAGCCAATGACTGGCATTGGAACACCACGGATGAGACCGACATGTCGCCATGGGTGTGGGAACGCAAATTCGAGATTGATTCGCTCTGCTTTGTTATACGGTTGGCCTATTTATATTGGAAGGAAACCGAGCTGACCGACATTTTCGATTCAAGCTTCAAGGCAGCGATGCGCAAAATCGTGGACCTGTTCAAAGTGGAACAGCATCACATGGAACAATCTCCATATCGCTTCACGCGGAATAACGGCATTCCGACAGACTCTCTCCGTAATCACGGGAAGGGCATGCCGGTCAACTATACGGGCATGATCTGGTCCGGCTTCCGTTCCAGCGACGATGCATGCGATTTTCACTACAACATTCCAGGCAACATGTTTGCGGTTGTAGCTTTGCGCCAGATGCAGGAGTTCGCCGAGTGGGTGTTCCGGGATATGGCGCTGCTGCAGGAGCTTAAGGATCTGGAGCAGGACGTGGATCACGGCATTCAGCTGTACGGTATTTATCGTCATCCGGAATTCGGGCCCATCTATGCGTACGAGACGGATGGTTTCGGCAATTACTGTCTCATGGACGATGCCGGTACACCAGGACTGATGTCCATTCCGTACCTGGGTTACGTAACAGCAGATGATACGATCTACCAAAATACCCGCCGTTTTGCTCTGAGCAAAGAGAACCCGTTCTATTACGAGGGCAAGGTTGCGAAGGGGATCGGCAGCCCGCATACACCGCCGGATTATATCTGGCATATGGGTTTATCCATGCAGGGACTGACGGCACAGTCTGCCGAGGAGAAGCTGGAGATCATTCGCATGCTCGAAGCGACGGATGCGGATACAGGTTATATGCATGAAGGCTTTCACGCCGATGATCCGACGATTTTTACAAGAAAATGGTTTGCATGGTCCAACAGCCTGTTCTCCCAGTTGGTCTATAAATCCATGAAGGATGGCCTGTTATGAGCCGTGCACATGTGAATGACCAAAAGCTGATTGTTTTCTCCGATCCGGATTTTCCGGTGGAAGGCCAATTGCCATCCCGTCAGGCTCTGGATGCATGGCAAGGTGCTGAAGAGATTGTCGTTGCAGGTGCAGGCGAACTGGCTGAGGTGTTGAAAGCAGTTGCAGGCAAGGGCTGTCTGGTGAATCTGCATGCACCCTATTTCCCCAAATCCGCCTGGACGGAAATTGCAGCCTATCTGCATCAGGGAGGAAGCCTGATCAGTGTGGGTGGAGCTCCCTTCAAGCGTCCTGTCCGGGATGAGGATGGAGCTTGGGTTGTGGAGTCAGAGCAGACCGCGTATCACCAGGAACTTTATATTCATGAGACGCTGAACGTATCTTCAGCGAACGTACAAACCTACACGTCCTCTGTGCAGATCCCGCTGCTTGCTGGCAAAGAGGGACTGTTCGAGATTGCAGACACGTGGAATCTGGTCCCGCATACCACCAAATCCAGTGACCTTCCTCACCAGATGGGGTCGGCCGGGCCAATGAGCACGCAGATCTATCCGCTGCTTTGCGGAGTGAGCAAGGATGGACGCAGCATCGCTGCTCCGGTCGTCCTGTGGGAGAACTCCCGCAGTACGTTTGCCGGTTCACGATGGATGTTTGTGCATCTGCCGCTGACTGCTTCGTTCTGGGAGGAGAACGGTGCTGCCGAGCTTGTGAAGTGGGCACAATTCTGTGCCAAAGGGGTAACCGAACTGTCCCTGAAACCGAACTATGCCTCTTACGAACCAGGTGAACGGGCTGTGCTTACTCTTCAGGGCCAGATTCTACAGCGGGCAGGACACAGACGCACAGCGTCCGAGCGGTGGACATTTGACCTGACCGTTGAACGGGAGGATCGCACAAGTGGCACAGCTGAGAAGGTATGGAGCCATCGGCTGGAGATGGAACTTTCCGGAGAGCAGCAGTTTGCACGCCTCCCACTCCCGGTTTCAGTAGAGAGTGGGCTGTACCGGATCGTATGCCGTGCGGTAGCACCTGACGGAGAAGTCAGGATCTTGCGCCAAGGTTTCTGGGGTCAGGATACTGCATTGCTGGCAGAAGGGGAAGTCATTACCCACAGCAGAGACTATTTCGTAAAAGATGGACGACCCCTGCCTGTTGTGGGCATGACGTACATGACCTCCGATGTTGCCCGGAAATTTCTATTTCTACCGAATGCCGACGTATGGGATCGGGACATGGCACAGATGGCGAAAGCCGGGATTAACTGGATTCGGACCGGAATTTGGACGGCTTATCGTAATATGATGCAGGTGGATGGCCACATGGCAGAGGATGTGCTGCGTGCCATTGATGCATTCCTGTTAACGGCGAAACGCCACGGCCTGCAGGTAACGTTCACTTTCTTCTCCTTTACACCGGAAACGTGGGAAGGAACAAATCCATATTTGGACCCGCAAAGTGTCGATGCACAGAAGCGTTTCATCCGCAGCATCGTCAGTCGGCATACGCAAACCACGCATGTGGATTGGGATCTGATCAACGAGCCATCCATGTTCGACCCGGTGCGCATCTTCTCAGCTGGCCCGCGTTCGGCCAGGGATTCGCATGAACAGCAGGCTTTTATCAATTGGCTTCAGCAGCGGCATAAAACAATTGAAGCACTGCAGGAGGCATGGAACATGTCACCGAAGCAGCTTCCGAACTTTGCGGCCGCTGTCATCCCGGAGCCGGAAGAGATTAATTTTGATGTACAGGACATGCACAAGGCCAAAAAAGGAACCCGCTGGCTCGATTATTGTCTCTTTTCCATGGAGATGCACAATGTCTGGGCAAGAGAGCTCGTAGGAACAATCAAGGATCTGGTACCAGATCATTTGGTCACTGTGGGGCAGGACGAAGCCCTTGGTGCACAGCGTCCTTCACCGTTCTTCTATGAACGCGAAGTAGATTACACAACCGTACATTCCTGGTGGCTGAACGATGATCTGGTTTGGGACGGCATTTTCACCAAAACACCACACAAACCAAATCTCATCCAGGAAACGGGCATCATGTATGTGGAAACCCCGGATGGCCGGGCCAAACGCACGGAAGAAGAACTGCGCGGCATTCTGGAACGCAAATATGCCTATGCATTCTCAACTGGCGGTGCAGGAGCAGTGCAATGGATCTGGAATACCAACTTCTACATGGATAATGCCAATGAGTCTCATATCGGGGCGCTTCGTGCAGATGGTACAGAAAAGCCGGAGGCCGATGTGTCTTATGATTTTGGCCGGTTCATGCACAAGGTTCGTGACCTCTTCGAAGATCGTGAGCTGGAGGAAATTGCGGTGGTATTCCCATACTCCAATGACTTCTCCAACCGTTCCCTGGCCTATGATGCAACAACCAAGCTTACTCGTGTGATGTCCTATGATCTGAAACTGCCGTTCCGTGCCGTATCGGAATATCATCTGGAGGCGCTTGAGCAGCAGCCGCCGAAGCTGATTATCGTACCGAGTCCACACAATATGGATGACGACGCACTAAGCCAACTGCTCGCGTTCACGGAGAAGGAAGGAGCAACCCTGCTCATCACTGGACCACTGGGGCTGGACGCATACTGGAAGGCAAGTGACCGGGCAGATCATATCGTGGGTAAACGCAGTCTGGGTAACGTGCAGCGAGAAGAGCTGCTGAACATTAATGGAGTGAATCACCGTGTGACCTATGGACGGCGCCGTATTGCCGAAGTGGCGAAGGAGTCCTTGCTTCATGGGGATAATACTACACCAGATGAAGTAACCGTTCTGCCATGGGGAAAAGGGAAGTTAATATGGACCCCACTGCCGCTGGAGTTAAACGGACGGGATGAGCCACTTGCGGAATTATATCGTTATGCGACTGGAATTGCGGGTATTCAAAAGGAGCTGGAATGGAATGCCGGCGGTGACATTGCAGGAATCTACGGACGGAAGCTGAGTTTTCCAAAAGGACATTTGTATGTGTTTGTATCAGAGTCTGCCCTAACTCATGAGGTAAACGTCAGAGACCGTCGTACAGGTACCTCATATGCGTTCCGATTGGAGAGAAATCGTTCTGTGCTTTTCACCACAGATGCTTCAGGAAATCTGCAGACCGTGTATCGTCCGGATGAGGTTGAGATTGTACAACAAGCTGGAGAGGTGGGATAACGCAATGACCGAACAACAGAATAAAGCTGCTACCAAAACCAAAAGAGCCCATATCATTTCACATACCCACTGGGACCGGGAATGGTATTTGCCATATGAGAAGCACCATATGCGGCTGGTTCAACTGGTGGATTCACTATTAGATCAGCTCGATCAGGGATCGGATTACAAAAGCTTTTATTTAGATGGGCAAACGATCATCATCGATGATTATCTTCAGGTTCGTCCGGAGCAGAAGGAGCGGCTGGAGAAGCATATCCGCAATGGACGGATTGTGATTGGGCCATGGTATATTTTGCAGGATGCGTTTCTGACAAGTGGCGAAGCCAATGTCCGCAACATGCAGGTTGGACATAAGGATGCCAAGCGTTACGGTACACCCTCGAAGATCGGTTATTTTCCGGATACCTTTGGTCTGGTCGGACAGACTCCGCAGTTGATGCTGCAATCCGGCATTGATAACGTCTTTTTTGGACGAGGCGTGAAACCTACAGGCTTCAATAATACGGTTTCGGATGCGGGATATGAATCCAGCTTCTCGGAGCTGATGTGGGAAGGACCGGATGGATCGAAAGTGCTTGGTGTATTGTTTGCCAATTGGTATTCCAACGGTAACGAAATTCCGGTAGACGAGGCATCAGCTCGCAAGTTTTGGGAAACCAAGCTGGCAGACGCCGAGAAATATGCCTCGACCAATGAGCTGCTCTATATGAACGGTTGCGACCATCAGCCCATTCAACGCGATCTGCCGGAAGCGATTCGGATGGCTGAGCAGTTACATCCCGACATCGAGTTCGTTCACTCCAACTTTCCGGATTACCTGACTGCACTGAAAGAATCGGCTGAGCATGAGTTGTCCACCGTCAAAGGAGAGCTGCGCAGCCAGCGTACCGATGGCTGGGGAACCTTGGTGAATACGGCCTCGGCTCGTGTTTATTTGAAACAGATGAACCAATGGGGTCAAGCGATGCTGGAAAAAGTGGCTGAGCCGCTGGCCTCCTACGCGTATATGCTGGGGCATGCTTATCCGCATGATCAGCTGACGTATGCCTGGAAAACGCTGATGCAAAATCATCCGCATGACAGCATCTGTGGCTGCAGTGTGGATGAGGTTCACCGCGAGATGGTCACACGATTCGAGAAGAGCCGTCATGTCGCTGAAGCAATGATTGAAGAGAGCACAAGCCAGATTGCTGCCTCGGTGGATACCTCGATCTTTGCAAGTTATGGCGAGGATGCACGTCCACTGATCACCTTCAATACGACAGGTTGGGAGCGCAGTGGTGTTGTTCAGATAGAGTTGGATGCGGCTCGCTTATACTTCCGTGATGGTTTTTCACTGGAAGATATGGCTGCCCAAATGAACAAGCTTGACCTGTCTGGTCACATTCTGGTTGATGAAAAAGGGGCACATGTTCCGTGTACAGTAGAAGATCTGGGGTTGCAGTTTGGTTATGATTTGCCGGATGACCGATTCCGCCAGCCGTACAGCTGCCGCCGGGTCAGAATTACATTTGAAGCCGAAAATGTGCCTGCACTTGGCTTGAAATCATATGCCTGGGTTCGAAGTGAACTGCCGCAAGCCGAGAATGTTAAGGGAGACCTCAATCCGATGGGCTCAACATTGTTGCGTGGCGAACGGGGCATGGAAAATGAATATGTTGCCGTAAAGATCGCAGACAATGGTTCCTTTACACTGACGGATAAACGAACAGGCCGGACTTACAAGGATCTTGGCGTGTATGAGAATGTTGGCGATATTGGTAACGAGTACATGTTCAAGCAACCGGAGAACGAAGTGGCCCTGACGACGAGTGAGCTGCAAGCTGAAATCCAGATCCTTGAAGATACGCCGTACCGTGCTGCCTACGAAATCGTCCATCATTGGGAAATTCCGGTGTCAGCGGATGAGATGCTGGATCGTGAACAGCGGGAACTGATCTATTATCCGCATCGCAAGGCACAGCGGTCCAAACAAACCGTAACGCTTCGCATTCGCACGCTCTTGTCGTTAAGCCGCAGCGGAAAAGGAGTTCGTTTGGAAACCACGTTCAACAATCAGGCGAAGGATCATCGTGTGCGCGCTCTGTTCCCGACAGATTTGGAGACTGCTGTTCATCATGTGGATTCCATGTTCGAAATTGCTGCTCGTGATAATGTACCCGCACCAGAGTGGCAAAATCCAAGCAATACGCAGCATCAGCAAAGTTTTGTGGATGTGAGCGAAGAACAGGCTGGGTTAGTCGTTGCCAATCTGGGTCTGAATGAATATGAAGTCCTTCAGGATGGACGCAATACGATTGCCGTAACGCTGCTGCGCGCTGTGGGGGAACTCGGAGACTGGGGATTGTTCCCGACACCGGAAGCACAATGTCTGGGAGAGCATTCGTTCCAGATTGAGATCATTCCACATGATGGAAATGGCGCATCGTCAGGTGCATACATCGAGGCTTACCAGTTCCAGGTGCCGTGGACTTTGGTCCAAACCGATGTTCATTCAGGCATGCTGTCATCAGCTCATACACCATTTGCGTGGCAAGGAGAATGTATGGCATTCTCCTCACTGAAAGTAAATGAGGAATCAGGAGATCTGATGATGCGCTGGTACAACATGGTGCCGAGCATAACCCTGCTGCAACTTTCAACTGCTGAATTGAATACACAGCAATACGACGAGGCATACAAGAGCAACATTTTGGAGGAAAAGGGCGAGAAATTGGCTTCGTCCGATCATTCTGCTGGACCAGTTGGCGGCAAAGAATGGTCCATCCAGGCAGGCCCTTGCGAGATAGTTACCTTAGGTCTGCACCGTTAAGCCTCGACCCTAGGGGGGCGTCATGGTCATTATGTGATTTCACCGCGATGCGCTGCTTCATGAAGGAAGATCGTTTTTTCCAGCCGGAACATGTTGAGTTATGCCTCGAGTTTCTATAGAATGAACAATAGAATTGCAATCGATCGAAGGATACTCTGCCATCATCATGGTTATTGGTAAAATTCAGGTGGTTCATTCTATATCGAATACATTAAGGGGGCTTGAAGCCATGGAATCCTTGGGAGGACTGCTTCAGCAGCTGAATCCTTCCTTTCGTGAGCAGTCGCGGCGAATAGCGGCGGAATTGATGGAAGATCCGTACGTACGCGAATTCCGCGCAGGTCATCCGGAATTGAAAGATGCACAACTCATGACCGATCTGAGCAAGCTGTATCAGTATGCCCGAGATTCGAAGAACTGTGCGAATTGTCCGGGCCTGGACAACTGTCCTAACGATTTCCAGGGTCACTTTTGCAAACTGGAAGTAGAGCATTTTAACGGTAAACCCGAAATTATAGATAAAAAAGCTCCGTGTTCCAAGCACATTGCAAGGCAAAATGAGCATGTGATCAAGAAGAGAATCCGCAGCTTCTATGTGGACGAGCGTGCACTTAGTGCCGGATATAACGATGTGGAAATTATGGGCAAGGATCGGATGCGTGCTCCGGCAGTGAATCAGGTTCTGCGTTATATTAACGAGACCAAGGAAAATGGGTTGTCTCCGCAAGGACTTTTTCTTGAAGGATCATTTGGAACAGGCAAGACGTTTCTAATGTGTTATCTGCTGCACGAATTGGCCGTCGCGGGTTATACGGGTGTCATTATCTATATGCCTGATTTTGTGGAAGATTTGAAATCCATGATCACTGAAGGGCAGAAACTGAAGGAAACGACAGATATTCTCAAAAGCTGTGACCTGCTTATCTTCGATGATATTGGCGCAGAGAATCTGAATCCTTGGGTTCGGGATCATGTGATGGGCTCCATTTTGAACTACCGCATGAATCGCAAACCGACGTTCTATACGTCCAACTATAATCTGGATGGGCTTGAGAAGCATCTCAGCTTTACGAGCAGGGATGGCGAGGAGACGAACAAGGGTCAGCGTTTGATGGACCGCATTCGTCCATTTGTCGACGTGGTCTCTGTTCGGGGCGAGAATCAGCGTGGGAAGCGCTAATCTGTATTATGCACAAGTAGTCCACAAAAAAGCCTGGCTTTTCGCGGTAATCGCGGAAACCGGGCTTTTTTGGTCCTGCGCGGGCCTGAATCCTATTCGGTCAGGAATTTGAAGATGACCATACCGAAAAAGATCACGGTCATCAGGCCACCCATGCCGGCAACACCCGCAATAAGATCAAACAGATCGTTACGGGGCTCCTCGTTCACATGTTCACGCGGGTCGTTGATCCGCACATTTGCGTCCATGTTTATTGCCTCCTTATGAGGATCGACAGCTCGCCCTTCCAGGGAGCTGAAGCCCGGAGTAATTTTAGTATACTTGGAAAAGAAAGCGTTTGTAAAGATTTTGCAGCAATCGTGTCAAGTTTGCCAATTGTGAAGATTTGATGGTGGAGAGATGAACATTGACGCATGTATTTCACAACTTTAGATGACCTGTGTTATACTGGAAGTGTCGTTCACGACGTTACAGGTTAAAATAAACCGTAAGTATATATAAGGAGGACAATTTCATGGCTATTGTTAACGTATCCGATCAATCCTTTAACGCTGAAGTCGAAGGAGAAGGAACGGTTCTTGTTGATTTCTGGGCGCCTTGGTGCGGTCCTTGCAAAATGCTCGCTCCAATCCTGGAAGAGCTGTCCACCGAAGTTGGCGATGCAGTGAAAATTGCCAAAGTCAATGTTGACGAAAATCCGGAATCCGCTTCCCGCTTCGGCGTAATGAGCATTCCGACATTGATCTTCTTCAAAGACGGTCAACCCGTTGATAAAGTGGTTGGTTTGAATTCGAAAGAAGCACTCAAAGGAATCATTGAGAAGCACCAATAATTCACTAGGCTAACAGATACGCCTCCGGTTATGCGCCGGGGGCGTTTTGCGTCGAATATCTTTTTATAGGACAATATAAAGTAAGCATTATTTACACTTATAATGTAGAGTACAGAACCGATTCGAAGAAGCGAAGCGCTCGCATTTATCCCCGGATTTCCCCATGCAAATGGGATCAAAGAAATCCGGGGATAACGGCGATCGGAGGACGGTACTGTAATCGGAATGGCTGAGTGTAACCGTTGATTATACTTTTTTCGGAAGGGAGGACCCACCGAATTATGGATGAATTCATAAATGTCCTGCAAGAGCAGGAGCAGGCACTGGAGCAGATTCGGCATAAGCTGGCACTGCTGCCCGACATGCCAGGCTGTTATTTGATGAAAAACAGCGAAGGGACCATTATCTATGTAGGTAAGGCCAAAGTGCTGAAAAACCGCGTACGCTCTTATTTTATCGGCAGTCATAACGGAAAGACGCAGCGTCTGGTATCCGAAATCCGTGATTTCGAATACATTGTGACCGGCAGCAATATGGAAGCACTCATACTGGAGTGTAACCTGATCAAAAAACACATGCCGCGTTATAACGTCTTGCTCAAGGATGACAAAACCTTTCCCTATCTTAAAATTACGAATGAAAAGCATCCCCGGCTCGAAGTGACCCGGCGCGTGCTGAAAGATAAAGCCAAGTACTTCGGACCTTATCCGAATTCATACGCGGCACACCAAACCAAAAAGCTGCTCGACCGCATGTATCCGCTGCGCAAATGCGGCGTGATGCCAAAGGAAGTGTGCCTCTATTATCACATGGGACAGTGTCTTGCCCCTTGTGTGAAGGAAGTGGAGAAGGAGCAGTACGACCAGATTTCACAAGAGATTGGTTCATTTCTGAGCGGTGGTCACGAAGAGATTAAGAAAGATTTGCAGCGAAAGATGCAAGAGGCTGCGGAGGACCTTTATTTTGAACGTGCCAAGGAATTGCGCGATCAGGTGATCGCCATCGATGCGATGATGGAAAAACAGAAAATTACGATGGCGGATGCCAGAGACCGTGATGTGTTTGGTTTCGCCATTGATAAAGGCTGGATGTGTGTCCAGATTCTATATATGCGTCAAGGAAAAATGATCGAGCGCCATGTCTCGACATTCCCGTTTTATGGCGAAGCGTACAGTGACTTCATGTCCTACGTGACACAGTATTATAGCGATAACCCGGCATTGCCGCAGGAGATATTACTGCCGGAAGTTCCTAAAGAACTGGCTGCTGGGGAAGAAGGGGATACAGCTGATGCTGCCATTGCTGATGTGCCAGCTGCTGTGACATCGGAATCGGACCGTTTGTCATCAGCACCAGATGATGGTTCTGCTGATGAACCATTGGTTGCCGAGTCCCGTGCATCTTATGGGGAAACTCAGGCTCCTGAAGGAACTGAAGGAGCAGTGCAAACCGATATGACTCCAGATCTTTCCGATCAACAGGAGAGTGCTGTTGAAGAGACAAACCGACCTGGACTGGAAGATCCTTTCCAAGCGGCAGCCGCTCTGCAGGAGTGGCTGGAGATCAAGGTTCACATTCCCCAGCGCGGGTTGAAACGTCAAATGATTACGATGGCTGTGGATAACGCGCGTGTGGCACTGGAAGAGAAGTTCCGCCTGATTGAACGAAACGAAGAACGCACATCCAAAGCATCTGAAGGTCTCGGACGATGGATCGGGCTGGACCAGCTGCGCCGGATCGAAGCGTTTGATAACTCGAACATTCAGGGTACCAACCCGGTATCGGCGATGATTGTATTTACCGATGGCAAACCGGATAAGAAGGAATACCGTAAATATAAGGTCCGTTCGGTTGAAGGACCTGACGATTATGAAACGATGCGAGAAGTCATTCGCAGGCGATATGAGCGGGTGCTGAAAGAAAATCTCACCCAGCCTGACCTGATCGTTGTGGATGGCGGGAAAGGGCAGATTTCGGCAGCTGTGGACATATTGGAGAACGAATTGGGACTGTTTATTCCGGTATGTGGTCTCGTAAAAGATGCCAAACACAAAACGTCTCAGCTGATGATAGGCAATCCGCCGGAAGTCATCTCACTGCCGCGGGACAGCCAGGAGTTTTATCTGCTGCAGCGAATTCAGGAAGAGGTTCACCGCTTTGCAATCTCATTCCACCGGGAGCAGCGCGGAAAGTCCATGGTCACTTCGCGTCTCGATTCCATTCCAGGCATTGGCGAGAAGCGCCGCAAATTGCTCCTGAAGCATTTTGGCTCTTTGCGCAAAATAAAAGAGGCCAGCGTCGAAGACTTCCGGCCTCTATCGATTGGTGATAAGCTTGCCAAACAAATTATTGCAGCACTTCGGGATGAGGAGTCGTAACATACGACTTCTCTTTTTTTTGCGGATTCATTTTGTAGATGACATATCCAACGATAGCTGGGAGCACAATCCAGAAGATCCCTGCGGAGACATTCAGCACATCACCCATGAAGATCAGGCTGAGTCCCATCAGCAGGCTGTCGAAGATGACATGGCTGAAAACAACAGCGATAAAGCCGTGACGCAGCATAACCAGACTGAACAGCAACCCGATGACCATCAACTCAATAGGGCGTGTAATGACCGGATAGATTGGATACAAGGTATGTCCGAGTGCCCAGATCAGCGTTGGGATCAGACAGGCGATGAAGGTGTTTCGCACCATTTTCTGCATCATGCGAATTCCGAACAGACGGTATACCGCTTCCTCTCCAATTCCGGCCATCCAGGCCATGATGGGAAAGATCCAGGCGTACGACATATTGTATGTCGATTGATCTGCCGAAGTGGTAGACCAGCTTCCGATGCTTCGTTCCAGAATGAAGAATAGGATCGATTGAACTCCTAGCAGAATAAACGCCCATAGGTAACCCGCATACATACTATGAAGGACATATTTGCCGTATCCAGGCTCTTTCGCACGCGGCCAGGGATTCAGTCCGATTTTGCGCCACATGCCATCACCTGCAACGAGTGAGAGGTAGATGGTTGCACTCATGACCAGTGTGATTCCTGTCTGCATGATCATCAGAAAGGCGAGCATGAAACTGGACAGGCCCTGTGCCTCGAACAACGGAATCATGTTAAGCGTACCGATCACGGATGCAGCGAAGTATACCAGTGAGAGGATGATTCCGCGTTTGAATGTCGTGTGGGTCCGGGTGAGAATGCTGTAGATAATCGCCAGCACACCGAGTACAAACGTCAGGAATGCATACCCTCCATAGGTCATCCAGTTGGCCTGACGGGTTTGTTTTTGGACATAATCGATATGGGCGTCAGGGACCGAAAAGACGGATTCAAAGGAGCGGACCGCTCCGTTTTCAAAGGTAAAATTCAGTTCCAGCTTGGAATCGCCAATCTGCTTCTCAGCATCCGTGTAGGTTAGACCCCCTTCACCTTCGCGAGTCTCCAATTGAAGTTTAGGAACTTCATAGCCGAATTCGCCAAGAATTCCAGAAGCAAGCTGCTCTTTTTCGTTCAATGAAATATTGCCTTCAGCAAGCTGAATCGTCGCATTACGTTTGCTCTTATCCTGCTCGACTTCAGCTGAAGCATACAGGGAGGAAGGAACTTCCCGTTTAAAACCGACGACTTTTCCTGTTCTCATATGTACGTCCACATTCAAATAACCGCCGTTGTCCACATCGGGCAAACGAACGCGGAACACATCGTAGGGATACGTTGCTTCCCATTTTTGATTATACGTGTCAAGCTGTTTGGTTTTGGCCATGTATCCGTAGATATCGGAATGGGTTTGATAGGTGACCAGTGTCTTTCCGTTATCCGTAGGAAGTGTGTAATCGGCTATGGAAGCTGCAAAGGATCGTGCAGATTGTGCTGCCTGTTCCTTGCTTATAAAGGACGTGGACTGGATATCTGTGGTTTGTGATGAAGTAGCAGGAAAGATCTGAAAGACAAAAAACAAAATCAGGCCAATCGCCGCCAGCAACCCTAAACGCTTGAAATTAGCTTTGAGTACCAAAGGCTGCCCTAAGGGGTTCATGTAATGGTGTTCCTCCTTTATTAATTTGGATATTAAAGTAAAGATATCACAGGCCTAACCCTGAATGCCAATGATGAAACGAAAAGACGTGCAAATCCTTGAAAATGAATGAAAATGATCGAAAGAATCTGATCCATCCATCGATATATCTGAGTTTTTCCCTTTTTAGCGGAATTCGATGCTATTTACACAAAAATCGTTTTGTCTGTAAGAGTCATAGCGCTTATAATTTTTGAAGCAAATGTGCAATATTCCGCATGTCTTTAGCCTTGCAGGGGAACGAATAAAAGGATTCCAACCTTAATGCATATGTGGCTTTGACTCAAATCATACATGTTTACGCTCCGAAATGGGGCTTATCCAAAGTTCAGATCGCTGACGTGATGTCGGATGGATAAGTAATTCGGAGAAAGGCTCCACATCGTGGAGTCATTTTCTTTTTGGCAGAGGTGGATGATCGACAAGTGAAACTAAATGTTCAATGGATGAAGCTATCGCCTCCGCGGATTCTGGTATTGGGTTTTGCCGGAATCATCCTGCTGGGAACATTGCTCCTCATGCTTCCGGTTTCCAGCCGCAGCGGGGTCAGCCTTCCCTTTATTGATGCATTATTTACGGCCACGTCCGCGGTCTGTGTCACAGGCTTGGTTGTGGTAGATACAGGTACGCATTTCTCGGTGCTGGGTCAGGTGATCATTGCTATCCTGATTCAGATCGGCGGTCTTGGCTTTATGACCATGTCCACGCTGGTGGCAATTGCATTCAAACGGCGGATTTCCCTGCGGGAGCGATTGATTTTGCAGGAAGCGATGAACCAGAATACGATGGAGGGCATTGTGCGGCTGATCCGTAAGGTCGTGGCGTATTCTCTCATTTTGGAGGCTGTATGCGGCACGTTGTTTGCTATCCGCTGGTCATTCGATATGCCTTTCGGACAGGCGATCTATTATGGATACTGGCATGCGATCTCCATGTTTAATAATGCAGGCTTTGATATGTTTGGTGATTTCCGCAGTCTTACCGGGTATGTATACGATCCTCTTGTGAATTTTACGGCCATGTTTCTGATTGTGGCTGGAGGCATTGGTTTTATCGTGCTGTCCGATCTGGTGGATTATCCCAAAACGCGCAAACTGTCGCTGCACTCCAAGGTTGTACTATTAACAACGGGGTTGCTGATCGTATTCGGTGCGTTGGTCATTTTTGTGTTTGAGTTTACTAATCCCCGGACATTAGGGGGGCTGAACTGGGGCGGGAAACTGCTCGGATCATTCTTTCAATCGATTACGCCACGTACTGCAGGGGCCAATACGATTGATATTGCCGGTCTCAGGCAGGCAACGCAATTTTTCATCATTATGTTAATGTTTATCGGGGCTTCTCCAGGTTCCACCGGAGGCGGGATCAAAACGACAACCTTTATGATCATGATCGGAGCTGTGATCGCGATGATGCGCGGCAGGGAAGATATTGTATTTTTCAGATATCGGCTCGCCCAGGAACGTATTTTCAAGGCATTGACGATCACGCTCCTTGCGCTATTGCTGATCATCACCGTGACCATGGTGCTCACGATGACGGAAGACAGTGGTTTTCTTATGATTTTATTTGAGACGACATCGGCTTTTTCTACCGTTGGTTTATCTATGGGACTGACATTGAAGCTGACGGCGTTCGGGAAGCTCATGATCTGTTTCATGATGTTTGCGGGGCGGCTTGGACCCATTACGCTAGCGTATGCACTTGGGCAAAAAAAGGGTAAAGAACTATATAAGTATCCTGAAGGAAAAATGATTATTGGATAGGGGTTCGTGAGGAACAATGAAAAGACAGCAGTTTGCGGTGATTGGACTGGGGCGTTTCGGTTCGAGTCTGGCACAGGAATTGATGGAACTTGGCTATGAGGTGCTTGGCATCGATAAAAATGAAGAGGTCGTTGAAAATATGAGTGAATTGGTCACTCACGCTGTCGTGGCGGATGCCACAGATGAGGAAGTGCTGCGCTCGCTGGGGATCCGTAATTTCGACTGCGGCATTGTGGCGATCGGGGACGATATCCAGACCAGTGTCCTCACCGCAATCCTGTTAAAAGAGCTCGGCGTGAAAACGGTCGTTGCCAAGGCGATATCCGTTTTACACGGGCGGGCCCTGGATAAGCTGGGCATCGATCGCGTCGTTTATCCCGAACGGGACATGGGCATTCGGGTTGCCCATCAGCTCGTCACTCCAAATCTGCTGGACTACATTGAACTATCCAACGATTACAGTATCGTGGAGATGAAGGTTCCGGCTTGTCTGCACAATAAAACATTGTCCACGCTGAATGCACGTGTTCGTTTTGGCTGCAGTATTGTAGCGCTGCAGAAGGAGACTGGAGTCATCATCGCTCCGACTGCACTGGACTCGCTTCAGATGGGCGACATCATGGTCATTATCGGAATGAATGATGACATCGACCGGTTCGAACAAGAGGTGATCAGCCAGGAGAGTTGATCCAACCCTGGCATTTAGAAGAAGACAACATCCGCTCGCTAGGTGGCTCAATCACTGATCAATTAAGGCGTCGTAGTCCTCCTGGAGGGCAGCGGCGCCTTTGCTGTAAAGAGCGCAGCAGTTTCCTTGACCCACTGTCTGGACGTTTCGCTGAGGTCCTCCTTTTCCCCATAGATCATGCAGGTTGTTCGGCGGGTCTGCTGCAGCTGGGGCAGGTACACGGAGACCAGATCATTGTCCGCAAGCAGTTGAGGTCTTAGATAAGACTTTGGCAGCAGAGCAGCAGCCTTGCATGTAGGCAGAAGTCGCACGATGGCTTCGAATGAATCAATCTCCATGCGGATATCCGGCATGACGGCACAGCGCTGGAACAGATCGTCTGTAAGCTTGCGATACCAGGTACCTTTGGAAAAGGTGATCATGGGCAGATCTTGCAAATGTTCCATCCCGGCCTCTTTGCCGGACAAGGGATGCGTAAGCGGCACAACCAGTACCAAATGGTCATCAAAGAGCGGCACACAGTTCAGCCCAGCTTCGTTAATGGAAGAGGCAACAATGCCGACATCCGCCTTTTTGTCCCGTACAAAGGAGACAATCTCATGCGTTTTACCAGTCACGAGCTTGATCTCCGCGTTGGGGTGTTTTTCCATAAAGGCATTGACCAAAGGTGGCAAGGTGGTCTGAAGTGTCGTCAGGCTCGCTCCAAGCGTTATAGCACTTTGCTCCTCATCCTTGTACTGGGCAAGCATAGTCAGAAATTTCTGCTGCTGCTGCTTTTGTTCCACAGCGAACGTGTAGGCAAGCTGGCCGACACTGGTCAATTCAAGACGTTTGCCGCGGCGGTGAAAGAGGGCTACCCCCAGTTCATCCTCCAATTTGGCGATCTTGCGTGACAGGGCAGGCTGAGACAGATTCAGCAATTTGGATGCACGATTCAGGCTCGACTGCTCCACGACTGCCGCAAATGCATTTAACTCCTCGAACATATTCACTGACCTCTTTTCCATGGGTTGTGATTGTTGTCCTTGATAAATCGTTTTCAATGCGATATGCCTGCTTATCTGATGTTTCAGCTCTTATACCTATAGGTTATAACATTTAATAATTATATTGCAATTCCATTATAAGAAAAAAAGGAGTAACATGAATTGTGACACAAGTTGTTCACACCTGATGAAAACGGAACAATTTGTCGAACCTTTCCTCGGGAAAGGTTTGTGTCATGATATGCGAACGATTTTATGAAAACGTTGTATTTAGCGAAAGGGGAACGACATTTTATGAAAGGGTTTTACTCCAGAAAGCTGCACTCCTTGCTTGGCGTCATCCCGCTCAGTCTGTTTTTTTTAGAGCATCTGGTGACGAACTTCTCGGCAGTTGAAGGCGGCAAAGAAGCTTTTGACGGTGCTGTTGCATTCCTGAACAGTCTGCCTCTTGTTATTGTTTTGGAAACGCTTCTCATCTGGTTGCCGCTGTTCTATCACGGTGTATACGGTCTGTACATTGCCTACCAGGCCAAGCCTAATGTGGGACGATACGGCAATGAACGCAACTGGCGCTACACATTACAGCGGATCAGTGGTGTCATTACGTTTGTTTTCGTAATCTGGCATGTGTGGGAAACTCGCGTTCAGGTTGCATTGGGTAATGTAACGCACGAAGAACTTGGCGGTGTCATTCATGACGTCGTGATGAACCCGGTAACGTTTATTTTATATCTGATCAGTGTGGTTGCGGCCTCCTATCACTTTGCCAACGGCTTGTGGTCGTTCCTGGTCAGTTGGGGGATTACCGTCGGTCCGCGTGCACAGCGTGTATCCTCTTATGTGTGCATGAGCCTTTTCGGTATTGTGGCGATTATGTTCATCGCGTCATTGTTTGCTTTCCGGAGCATTGATTTCCAGACAGCGACAACAATGATTGATGTGGTTAAGACAGTTCTGATATAAGCATTTGTGATAAATGCTGACTTATAAGGGAGTGAACAGCAATGGCATCATCTAATGTAATTATTGTGGGCGGAGGTCTCGCGGGCTTGATGGCGGCGATCAAATCGGCTGAGGCCGGAGTCCATGTTCATTTATTTTCATTGGTTCCCGTTAAAAGATCCCACTCCGTATGTGCTCAAGGCGGCATTAACGGTGCGGTAAATACCAAGGGTGAGGGCGACTCCCCGTGGGTTCACTTTGACGATACCGTATACGGCGGTGACTTCCTCGCGAACCAGCCACCGGTTAAAGCGATGTGTGAAGCTGCACCTGGCATTATCCACCTGATGGACCGGATGGGCGTTATGTTCAACCGGACACCGGAAGGTTTGCTTGATTTCCGCCGTTTCGGGGGAACCAAGCATCACCGTACGGCATTCGCCGGAGCAACGACAGGACAACAATTGCTCTACGCATTAGACGAACAGGTTCGTCGCTGGGAAGCGGCAGGTCTGGTTACGAAATATGAGAACTGGGAGTTCCTGCAGGCGGTTGTGGACGATGAAGGTACCTGCCGCGGAATCGTAGCCCAGGATCTGAAAACGATGAAGGTGCAGACGTTCCCTGCAGAAGCAGTTATTCTTGCAAGCGGCGGCCCAGGTATCATTTTCGGTAAAACAACGAACTCGGTTATCAACACGGGTACAGCAGCAAGTGCGGTGTACCAACAAGGCGTCAATTACGCTAATGGTGAATTCATTCAGATTCACCCGACAGCTATTCCAGGTGATGACAAGCTTCGCCTAATGTCCGAATCGGCTCGTGGTGAAGGTGGCCGGATCTGGACGTACAAAGATGGCAAGCCTTGGTACTTCCTCGAAGAGAAGTATCCATCCTATGGTAACCTCGTTCCGCGTGATATCGCGACACGTGAAATCTTCAGCGTCTGCGTGGATATGGGACTTGGGGTCAACGGCGAAAACATGGTTTACCTTGATCTGTCTCACAAGGATCCGAAGGAGCTGGACGTGAAGCTCGGCGGTATCATTGAAATTTACGAGAAGTTCATGGGCGATGACCCGCGTAAAATCCCGATGAAAATCTTCCCGGCAGTCCACTATTCCATGGGCGGCATGTGGGTGGATTACAATCAAATGACCAACATTCCAGGTCTGTTTGCAGCGGGTGAATGTGAATATCAATACCATGGTGCGAACCGTCTGGGTGCAAACTCTCTGGTTTCGGCCATTTATGGTGGTATGGTGGCTGGTCCGAAAGCAGTTGAATATATCAAAGGGCTCAAAAAATCGTCCGCAGATATCAGTTCTTCTGTCTTCGATGGGTATACCAAACGTCAAACGGATAAATACGAAGGCATCCTAAAAATGCAGGGCAACGAAAATGCCTATGTCATTCATAAAGAGCTTGGTGAGTGGATGACGGCGAATATGACCGTTGTACGCTACAACGATAAACTTGAAGCCACGATCGGCAAAATCAAGGAATTGAAAGAGCGTTACGGCAAAATCAACATGTACGATACATCCGGCTGGAACAACCCGGGTGCGGCGTTTACCCGTCAGCTGTGGAACATGCTCGAACTGGCTGAAGCCATGACGCTTGGCGCATTGCTGCGTAACGAAAGCCGCGGAGCGCACTACAAACCGGAATTCACAGAGCGTAACGATGAAGAGTTCCTGAAAACGACCATCGCCAGCTGGTCGAAGGAAGGCCCGCAAATCTCGTACGAGCCTGTGGACGTTTCCCTGATCCCACCACGGATCCGGGACTATTCGAAGGACTAAGCAAAGATGATTTATTCCAATTTACAAGATTGAAAGTTAAGCATGTATAGGGATAGCGCAGCAAAATAACGAAGAAGCAAAGCATTCGCGAAGCTTCGGAATGTTGACTACCGCAATCCAGAATGAATTATTGCTACTTTCAGTAAAGTGACTTTTTAGGACGACGTAGCGGAGGAAGCGGAAATGTCCTGAAGAAGCGAAGCGTTCGCCTTTGACACCCTATTTTTATCCGATTAATAATTCATTCAGTAAAATGGGGGAGCAACAGCGGTCGGAAGGACATTCCGCTGACGGAGCGTCTACTGTGCACACAACGTCTCTTTACGCATCAGCAATCAATCATCGTCACCAAAGGAGGGGACAACGATATGGCGGAACCAGCTACAGCCAACAAAACCGTCAAGTTTATCATCACCCGTCAGGACAGTCCGGAGTCATCTTCGTACACCGAAGAGTTTGAACTTCCGTATCGTCCCGGCATGAACGTTATTAGTGCCCTGATGGAGATTCAGCGAAACCCTGTCAACAAAGAGGGCAAGTCCATTGCCCCGGTCTGCTGGGAATCGAACTGTCTCGAAGAAGTATGTGGAGCATGCTCCATGGTGATCAACGGTAAGCCGCGTCAAGCGTGTGCTGCCCTGATCGACAAGCTGGAACAGCCGGTTCGTATCGAACCGATGAAAACCTTCCCGGTTGTACGTGACCTGGTCATCGACCGTAACCGGATGTTTAATGCCCTGAAACGGGTAAAAGCCTGGATTCCGATCGACGGTACCTACGACCTCGGACCAGGTCCTCGGATGCCGGAGAAGAAGCGTCAGTGGGCATATGAGCTGTCCAAATGCATGACATGTGGTGTGTGTCTGGAAGCTTGCCCTAACGTCAATGAGAAAACAGACTTTATCGGCCCGGCAGCACTTTCCCAAGTCCGCCTGTTCAATGCTCACCCAACAGGAGAGATGAACGCCGAGGATCGTCTGGAAGCCCTCATGGAAGATGGAGGAATCGAGGGCTGCGGTAACTCGCAGAACTGTGTGCGCTCTTGTCCAAAAGGCATTCCGCTGACAACTTCCATTGCGGAAATGAACAAACAAACAACCAAGCATATGTTCAAACGCTGGTTGGGCGTGTAATCTCGTCATAATCATTGCAGAGGTGGAATCTGCAAATTTAGAAGAAGTCGTGATCCAAGGCAGCTTGCTGCCGGGGATCCCGGCTTCTTTTTCTCAAACAGCGAAGGAACCAGGCTCGTCATGCAGAATATGGTATACTGTAGAGATGCATGTAGAGCGGAGAAGGAGGGGAAGACATGGCAGAGACACCGCGTAAGGGCAGCTCCTGGCCACCGCCCCGGCGCTCAAACCATGAACCTGATGAAGAGTCCATTTTTCCCGGTGAGGAGAAGGATCATGATCCCTCCCGGCGCAGTTTTTTGCTGCGAATGGTCGTAATGACAGCGGGAGCAGCCCTATTCACAGGCGGATATGCTTGGCTCTGGGAGCCACGTCGTCTGGAAGTCAAGCAGGTGCAATTGAAACTGCCAGGATTTCCACAGGCATTTGAGGGGCTGCGTGTTGTCCAGTTCAGCGATGCACATCTCGGGTTTCATACCGGTTTGAAGGAGATGGAGAAGCTGGCTGGGACCATACAGGAGCAGCGGCCGGATCTGATTTGTTTTACCGGGGACATGGTGGAGCGAGAAGCCGAACCGATGCGGGAATGCATCCCCGTGCTGGCATCCATGCAGGCGAAGTATGGCAAGTTTGCCGTATTGGGGAATCATGATTACCGGGGCCGTCAGCAGAATGAAGTCGAAGCCATGTTCAAGCAAGCCGGCTTCACGCTGCTTCGCAACAGTCACGCTGTCATCAAACAAGGGAGCGAACATATCGCAGTGACAGGTCTGGATGATGCCCTTACAGGCCAGCCGAATCCTTTGGAAGCCATAAAAGGCCTGGATGCGGATGTGTGGAAATTATTGCTGATGCATGAACCGGATTTTGCCGATTTGGCAGCACCGTTTGGATTCGGGTTACAGCTGTCAGGTCATAGCCATGGAGGGCAGGTTCGTTTCCCTTGGATAGGAGCAGTCACGACGCCGCGAGGTTCACACAAGTATATTCAGGGGTTATATTATGCAGGCAAGGCGCGTATGCCCGTTTATGTGAATCGAGGCTTCGGCATGACCCAGCTGCCGATTCGTTTTTTGTGCAGGCCGGAATTAACCGTTTTTGAATTACAGGGAATACGAACATAGAGATTGTGCAAGATGAATTTAAGTATTACACGAGGAGGTTGGCCAGATGGAACGAATTGCGATTGTATCCGATATTCATGGCAACATGACAGCTTGGGAAGCTGTACTCAAAGATATTCGGAATCGCGGGCTGGAGCGTATCTTTTGTCTGGGCGACCTCGTAGGCAAAGGTCCGGATCCGGTGCAGGTGGTGGATCGGGTGAGAGAAACGTGCGAGCAAGTGATTCGGGGCAATTGGGATGAGCTGGTTGCGGTCAATCAGGATAATGAAAATTTCACCTGGCAGGCTGACCGACTGGGAGCGGAGCGGCTGGCATATTTGGGGAATCTCCCCTTTAGCCACCAATTTGAACTCAGTGGTCGGACCATTCGTCTGGTGCACGCCTCGCCGCAGAGTGTGTATCACCGCGTACAGCCGTGGGACGAGATCGAAAAAAGAACAGCCATGTTTGATCCTCCAGCGGATGATCCACATCTTGGTGAGGCGGATATCGTGGGATATGGAGATGTACATAACGCCTACTTGCAGCATTTTAATGGCAAAATGTTGTTTAATACCGGGAGTGTAGGCAATCCACTCGATATGACCCAAGCCTCTTACTGCATCGTTGAGGGAGAGAATGGCAGTGATCGAAACAAGGCGTTTAACCTTCAATTTGTACGGGTTCCCTACGATATCGAACGTGAAGTGCTGGCCGCACAGCAAGCGAAGGTACCTTCATTGGATTTCTACATCCGGGAGATACGTACAGGTATCTATCGTGGACTGCAGGAGAGCTCTACAGAGGAATAAAAAAAGGCAGTGAATCGACATACTAAAATTTGAAAGCCCGGAGTGTTATCCATCATTAATGGAGCCGGATCATCCCAGAGCTTGCTTGTCTTACCGGACCAGAACCCGATAGACAAAAGGAGCGATTGCCATGCTGACCCGAAAAATGCTGGGCCAAGGACTTCCTGTGTTATGGACAGAGAGATTGCTTCTTCGATCTTTGCGTCAGAGTGATTTCAACACATTATCGGAATTGTTCTCCGATCCGCAGGTTATTCAATATGTAAATAGGGGAGGCCAACCAACGCCAATCCGAGCCCGGCGATTATTGAATCAGATCCGGAGCAGCAGTGCGAAGCTGGATTCGCTGCACTACGGTATCTGTTGGAAAGGCAGGGAGCCGATCATCGGCATCACTTCTTTTCAGCACTGGAATGAGCAGAGCGGTACAGCCCAGATAGGCTATATATTGAATAAGTCCTGCTGGGGTATGGGGGTAGCGACCGAGGCTGTACAGCGTTTGCTGCATTTTGGTTTTACGGAGCTGGATCTCAGGAAAGTGGAAGCACGCTGCTACGAAGCCAATGTACCATCCGAACGGGTGCTTTGCAAAAGTGGAATGTCCTATGAACGCACCCTTCCCTCATTTGGTTTAGACCAGGAGGGCGGCCAAACACCTGATACACTGCTGGACGTCAAGGTCTATGCGCTATACCGTGAAGAGCACGTTCGATCCCGAGAGGGAAAAAGCCTGCAAACCTAGGTATCCGAGAAACGGAAGTCACATAGAATAAGATAACAAAACCAGTTGAAACAATCCTCAATCATTTGTTACACAATTGAAATATAGCTGCAATTGAACTCTAACAGACAGCGGGTAAACTTATCTCATGACCCCCTTTTTGATAAATAGATATGCTGTTGGGACCCGCCGCGAGCGGGTTCATTTTTTTTGTCCATGAGAAAAAACCTACTGCACGTATCATCACGCCAGGCAGTAGGGTTTCAAGCTTGTCATTCGATGTTCATTACAAGGGAACAATCTGCATCTGTTTCTGTTTAAAGTAGACCCATTCCTTAAAGCCAATTTCTTTCAGGCGTGTCCGTACTTCTTCCAGCTCGTCCGCTACACGCGATGGTTTGTGGGCATCTGATCCGAAGGTCACTTTCACCCCGTAATGGTTGGCTCGCTCCAAAATGGCATCAGACGGATACCAGCCGCCGCTTAGCTTCGTTTTGCCGGAAGTGTTGATTTCAATAGCTACGCCTGCCTCCGCAATCACCTGCAAGGTTTCATCAATGGCATGATCGGCAACAATATCGGAGAATGCAGGATAATTGCCTTTCATCGCATCAATGTGTCCAAGGATCTGGAACATGCCACTCCGTGCAGACTGTGAAATCAGGGAATAATAGCATTCCTTCACTTCAATTTTCCGTGCTTCACTCAGTCCCTTCCACCGGGTTTTATTGAATATGCTGACATCTTCCGTATGGTGCACCGAGCCAATAATATAGTCAAAAGGATGCTGTCCCAGCGTAGTGCGATACAACTCAGCATGGAGAGGGAAATAATCGGATTCAATGCCAAGCAGCACGTCAATTCTTCCTGCATATTCCTCTTTCAGTGCGAGCACCTCTTCGACATAACGGCGCAATTCCGACTTGGCCATCGCAATGCGGGGAAATGCTTGCTCTTCCTCACTGGCAAAATAAGGCGTATGATCAGAAATGCCAATGGCCTGAAGACCAGCCTGAATGCCAGCTTCGATGTAGTCCCGAATATTGCCATCCGCATGACCACAGCGGAAATGATGAGTATGAAGATCGAATTTCATAAATGATCCTTCCTTTCTCCTGCCTTGTTTGTCATTCCGAACTGATAAACTGGGTTTCCGGCATGCCTTTCAGATCGCTCAGGAATTGATGCATGGCCGAATTAAGATACCGACTGGCTTTGTAAATGACGCCGACAGGGTGACTGACCTCAAGTTCACTTAGTGGAATCATCCGAAGGGTGCCCTGACGCAGCTCATGAGCAACCGATTGCTTGGATATCACGGCCGCGCCGAGGTTAATCTCTACCATCCGCTTGACTTCCTCACTGCTTGATAATTCCATTACGATATTAGGTTCAATGCCGTGTTTTTTGAAAATGCCTTCCGTAAAGCGCCGCCCTACCGTATCTGGGGACAACATAATCAGAGGGGTGCTTCGCAGCACGTCCACCGCTGCATGCTTCTGCTTCGCAAGTGGATGGGCAGGAGACACGACAAGTTCGAAGGTGTCGTAATAGAGCACGGACGTATTCAGATTTGGATTACGCTCCGTGAGATAACCGATGCCCACATCGATCAACCCATTCTCAACCTGCGTATAGATCTGTGAGGAGGGCAGCGACTGGATACTGGTTTTGATCAATGGGAACTGATCCTGAAAGTAGGATAGCACCCGTGGTAAAATCTGAATCGCAATGGAGGTCGTCGTACCCAGTACGATATGTCCTTGAGGCGTTTCATCGAGATCTGACAACTTCTGTTTCAGCTCGTCTACGATATCTAGCATGCGCTCGGCATGCTCCAAAAACACCTGTCCGCGATCGGTTAATGTGACGGGTTGGTTGCGATCTACAAGAACGGTGCTGAATTCATCCTCCAGACTTTTAATCTGGGCCGAGACGGCAGGCTGGGTCAGGTTAAGAAGTTCTCCCGCTTTGCGGAAACTCATCGTTTTCGAGATCGTAATCAGCGTTTCCAGTTGGCTGATATTCATGTATGGCCTCCTTGCGGATAAGATGTCTTGTCATGGAGTGTTCCTGTATGGAATGGAATCCCGTAACTGTTTTTTTGTTTTGTTATCTTAAATTATAGGTGATTCGGGACAACAGGGCAATGAAGTAGACGCGTGCAGTTTGAGAAGAAAATCGGAGTGTGAATTAAACTTAATATCAAGATTTTAAAATATTTAACATTCATAAAAATTCAGTAAAAAAGTCCTAAATCTCAGCAGACACCTAACTGAATCAAAAGTCATCCTACAAAAGGAGTGCAAAGGTCTGTCATTTCGTCAAAAACAGCTATAAACAATTGCCCCGCGCCTGACGATAAATTATAGTACACATGTCTTACCGAATTCTTGGTGAATTCTTGTACGTGATAAAGTATAATAAAATTATTGAATATGGGACTTTTGGTATGTGACCAATAACCCAGTGTAAGGGGGACATTAGACAGTGAAAGCGGAAGTGATTAATCCTTTCCTGGAATCCGCACGGAACGTATTCGAACAACTCATCCAGGTTTCGCCTTCCACAGGGAGTCTTGGCGTGAAGAACGTAGAGTACATAGCAGACCATGTCTGGATCGTGATCGGAATGACCGGCCAACTGAGCGGAAACATTGTTTTCGGAATTCAGGAACAAGTTGCACTGCGAATTGTCTCTGCCATGATGGGCGGTTTTGTGATTACCGAAATGGATGAAATGAGTAAAAGCGCCATCTCGGAACTGGGCAACATGATTAGCGGTAATGCCAGCACGATCCTGTCCAACCAGGGTGTCGTTGTGGACATTACACCTCCGCAAGTGTTGAAGTCCGAACATTTGACCGAATTTAATGCAACGAAGGCACTGAGTATCCCATTGCTGATGGACGGAATCGGCGAGATGGATATTCAGGTAATGATCTCGTAGAATAGAGCCATAGCCTGAACAGGCGAGTGTGTTCAATACGGGAGGACTTCTTGTATGCTGAAAGATCAGGTTGTATTCATCACGGGTGCGTCGAGCGGAATTGGTGCGCTCTGTGCTCAGATGTTGATTGAAGAAGGAGCTATTCCCATTCTCGCTGCCCGTTCTCGGGACAAGCTTGAAGAAATAGGTGCTTCGCTAAAAGGGCCGCATGAGCTGCTTACACTGGATGTTACCAATGATGATCAGGTACAGACAGCTGTTAACATGATGCTGGAAAAGTATGGGCGAGTGGATGTTCTGTTGAATAATGCAGGGTACGGCAAATTCGCCACAATGACGGAAATGACGGTGCAGGAATTCGATGAAATGATGGACGTCAATTACATGGGAATTGTTCGCTGCACGAAGGCGGTTTTACCGCACATGCTGAAACGTGGTGTTGGTCAGATTGTGAATGTGGCTTCCATGGCCGGCAAGATCGGGACCGCAAAATCGGCTTCCTACACAGCGACCAAACATGCCGTACTTGGCTTCAGCAATGCCTTGCGTCAGGAACTGCGCAGGACCGGAGTGACGGTTACAACTATTAACCCGGGTCCCATTGATACGCCATTTTTTCATCGCGCAGATCCTTCCGGGAATTACGTGAATAATGTGCGCTGGATGATGCTGAAGCCAGAACAGGTTGCTGGGCATATGATCCGGGCGATGAAGAAACGCAAGGAAGAAGTGAATCTGCCAAGACTCGCTTCGGCTGGCATATGGCTGTATCAGCTGTTTCCGCGACTGGCTGACCGGCTCACGCATGGAGTCATGAATCAGAAGTAGAAATGCAGCAATCGAGGCATCATATTAGGGAATAAGAGAAAAGCTCCGCCGAGGGGCTTTTCTTTTTTTGCGACCAAGCCGCGTCTTACCGAATAAGATTTGGTCCACAGCCTTTTTTCGCATATAATGAAAGATAATGTGATGACAGGCTTATGCTCCAGAAGTACAAGCGGGAAATAGCATCGTAAGAATAAATTTAAAGGATGGACATACATGACGAATCAAACATTTGCTTCAATAGGTGTGGCACAGGACCTGGAAGAGCTCCTTGCTGCGCACGGGATTAACGAACCATCTCCGGTGCAGGCACAGACCATACCGATTATTTTGGAAGGCCGCGATGTGGTTGCCAAATCCCAGACAGGAACAGGTAAAACCCTTGCTTATCTTCTGCCACTGCTGCAATCCATCAAAAGTGATGTGAAAGGTACACAAAAGCTCATTATAGCCCCTACGCAAGAACTGGCGATGCAAATTGTACGCGAAGCACAGCGGTATGGAGAGGGACGCAGCATTGGCGTTCTTGGCCTCATTGGTGGAGCAGCCGTCAAACGCCAGATTGAGAAATTGCGGGAACACCCTGAACTGGTTGTGGGTACGCCGGGACGACTGAAGGAATTAATTACGCTGAAAAAGCTGAAAATGCATAATGTTTCCACGATTGTCATTGATGAGGCGGACCAGGTGTTCCAGCTGGGTGGCGTGAGTGATGTGGATTTTGTGCTGCGCAGTGCGCTTCGTGACCGTCAGCTGATCTTCCTGTCAGCAACCATTGATGAGCATACCTCCGGACTTGCCAAGCGTGAGATGAAGGAGCCTGTTCAGATCGGAATCGAACCGGACCGGGCAACGGCTGCGGGACTGGAGCATTATTACTTTGTGGAAGAAACACGCAACAAAATCGATATGCTGCGTCGTCTGGTTAGACAGTATAATCCTGATCGGGCCATCGTCTTTGTTAATGCTACAGAAGATATCGGTGAGGTTGAGGCCAAAATGAACCATTTGGGTCTTTCGGCAGCCGGGTTGTATGGAGATGCAGACAAGGTAACCCGGAGCAACGTTCTCGCTGCTTTTCGCAATGGCAAAATCAAACTGCTGATTGCCAGCGAAGTTGCGGCAAGAGGATTGGATATTGAAGGTCTGCCCATGGTCATCAATTATGACCCGGCTTTTGACTCGGAGCACTATGTTCACCGTGCGGGACGTACCGGACGAATGGGACGCAGTGGTATTGTGCTGTCCATCGTGGATGAAACGCAAATCTTCATCATGCGCAAATTTGCACGCGAACTCGGCATCGAACTGACGGAACGCGTATTGTTCGGAGGTAAAGTGCTGGAGGCTGATCCGCGTCCGGATACGCGACCTGAAGGTCATTCCTTTTCGAGAAAACCGGGACAGTCCCGTGATCGCAAGCCAGGCCAGGCAGGCCGTAACGGCGGTGCAAGAGCTGCAGTGTCGAATCAGCGTGGAACAGGCGGAAAGCCTGCAGGCGGCGGAGGTAGAACGGAGCGCGATCAGGATCGCAAAAACAAGGGAGCACCCAAATGGAGCAAGGGAAACACACCGCGTTCCGAAGAATAAAACCTGACGAAAGAGGTGCAGGGATTGATGGATAACGGACAATCGCCCGTGTTAAAAATCAGTGGGCTAAGCGGAGGATACAGTGCCAAACGGCCTGTTCTCCACGGAATCGATCTCGAAGTTGGACGCGGAGAGATGGTCGGACTGATCGGATTGAACGGTGCCGGCAAGAGTACCACCATGAAACATATTTTAGGATTGATGACTCCCCAGCAAGGGGACGTTCGGGTGATGGGCAAGAAACGAGACGAGGACGCGCAGATATATCAATCGGCGATGGCCTTTGTGCCGGAGTCACCCGAGTTGTATGACGAGATGACCGTGATGGAGCATCTGGAATTCACGGCCAGAGCGTATGGCGTATCGGAAGCGGATTTTAAACAGCGCACAGAGAAGCTGCTGGACTTGTTCCGCATGAGGGAGAAAAGTACAAGTCTGTCGACTCACCTGTCCAAAGGGATGCGGCAAAAGGTCATGATCATGTGTGCCTTTGTCGCAGGGCCGCCGCTGTACATTATCGATGAACCGTTTTTGGGCCTGGACCCGCTGGGGATTCGTTCCTTGCTTGATTTCATGCTGGAAATGAAGGCATCGGGATCATCGATTTTGTTAAGCTCGCATATTCTGTCCACCATTGAAAATTACTGCGACCGCTTTATTGTTTTGCATCGCGGAGAGGTAATTGCTCAAGGAACATTGACTGAACTGCGGGCCCAGTTCGGGGAATCGGATGCGACGCTGGAGCACATGTTCTATTCTCTCGTGCAGGGCAGGGATTAAGCATGGATCTCAAGCTGTTATGGAAGCAAAGACGCACGGGATTCTGGAACGGAATTCTTCCTTATCTGGGCTATGTCATACAGAGCGGCGTGGCCATGGTCTTTCTATTTCTCGTCATTGCATTCTCTGCCTGGTATACCTCATTTGTACAAAACATTCCGGCAGGATTTCCGATTCGCTGGATTGCATTACTGCTGTTGACACCGCTAGTCCTGTTCAGCAGTTATCGTACATATCTGCATCCTGCCGATATCGTATTTCTGAGACCCCAGGAATACCGGATGCAGGAGTATCTGAAGAATAGTTTTGCCCGGGGGATCATCTACAAAAGTCTGGGTATGCTGCTCGTATTTGTTACGCTGTGGCCTCTCTATGTTCGGGCAGACCAGGATGCACGGCCGTTTGGCTGGTTTATCGTGTTTCTGCTCCTGTGGAAAGGTCTGGCGAGCTACGGGGCCTGGCAAGAGCTTCGAATGGTGCAGATCGGGGCAGCCAGAGGCTATCGTTTGCTGCGCTGGGCACTGGCTGTACTGGCGATTGCGGCATGGCTGTGGCAGCCTCCGCAGCGTAGCGCATGGTTCCTCCTTTTGCTTGCGGTCGTCTACATGGCTGCACTGCGTATCCCGATGAAGCACCGGATTGCCTGGGAACGTCTGATTCAGGTAGAGCAGAGCCAAGCCGGCCGTGTTATGCGGACATTAGGCTGGTTCGTGGATGTACCGTCATCCGGTCAGAAAGTAAGTGCGCGCCGCTGGCTCAGTAAATGGGGGAGTGGACTGCCCTGGAATGCCGGGAAAGCCTATCGCTATCTCATTACCAAAACATTCATTCGGACCGAAGTGTTTTCCATCGTACTGCGCCTGATTGTACTCGGCATGCTGCTCAGCTGGTGGACAGCGGGAAGTTACTTTGGCGTGGGTGTCTATCTGTTCTTCCTTCTGCTGGTTGGTGTACAGCTCGGAGCATTGCGCCGCAGCCATGGTGAATCCTTCTGGATCATGATTTATCCAATTTCTGCAGAGAGCCGCCGTTCCCAGGTGCTCGGATTCATCTTCAATCTGCATGCGATCGCTGCTCTACTGATGTGGCTTCCAATGTGGGCTGCAGGAATGGGTGGAGTGAGCATTACAGGAATAGCGCTGGTACTCGGTCTGCTTGTGATCTATTTGATGAGACGTTCACAGGGGAACAAATGGTTAAAGGAAGAAGAGGACGAATAGCTTGACCTTAATTGATGCAAACATGTGACTGGATCAGGTGAACTGCAGCAAAGAGGACGTTTCTTCTATACTAAGATACCAAAAGACGGTTATTTCGGGCTTAGTCCCCAAATTAACCGTCTTTGTGCTGCGGTCAGACCTCGTGTCACTGCCGCATAGAGGAGGATGGAACTAACAGAGGAACGATTTAGTGATGATTACGAGCAAAATGAACAGAACGAGAATGGCACCTGTGTTTGTAAATCCTCCATAACCGCCGCATCCATAACCGCCTCTTGTATCTTCAACTCCAGACATGGTCATTCCCCTTTCGAGTGGTGTTTGGCACGCCCTTGCGTACATCGTATATTATGTGCCTTGGGTTTCCGCTGATTGGGCCACTGCCCTGGATCATTTAGAAAGATGAGGTGGGTGGGCTTTTGAGATTGAAAAAGAAACACCAAACAGCCCTCTATAGAAGGTGTACATCACCGTTATATAGAGGGCTGCTTATATTGCAGGACACGCACAGAAGCCTGAACTGTCCCGAATTATTCATTTTTTAAAGAGCGGTATTGCTGCACATTATCAGTTCGTCTGCAGATCCAAAATTCCACGGTAGATGGTATCAAACAGATCTTCCAATCCGGACTCTTCAATACAGGAGAAGGCGATGCGCAGATCAGCTTCACCCAGCGCAATGGTGCCTACACCGTACTTCTTCAGCAAGTGGGAACGAAGTGTTTCGGCATCAACCTCTTTTAACTTCAAACACATGAAGTAACCGGAGTTAAACGGATAGTAATCCCATACTTCTCCGTATTTGCCGCTATCGAGGATAGCTTTCACTTTATTCGCACGGCCTTTCATGATTTCGAACTTCTCCTGTTTCTGTGCTTCAAACTCCGGCGCTTTCAGTGCATCCAGGACAAATGTCTGCGAAGGATGCGGACCACTGGAGATGGTTGCCCGAATAATGCCGAGTGTTTTCTGTTCCAATGCATGCAGAACTGCAGCATCTTCATGAGCGTACGTGATGAAACCAACGCGGAAGCCCCATACGAATTCTTCCTTGGTCGCACCATCCACTTTGATCGTCAGTACGCGTGGATGAATGTTGGCTAGTTTGCCAAACAATGATTCGTGAATGGAATCCTCGAAGAACAGACCAAAGTAAGCATCATCTGTCACCGCAACCACGTCTACACCTGCTTCCGCAGCCTGACGAATCGTATCCACGATTGAATTGGCTTCTTCTCCTCCAGGCGTGTAGCCTGTTGGGTTATTCGGGAAATTCAGCAGAACGACGGCTTTGCCTTTGCCTTTTTGTGCAAGGAGTGCTTCAAGCAGTCCGGCACTATTAAAATTCAGTTGGTCATCGAACAGGGGATAATGAACCAGCTGGCCATGACGACGAATTCCGAAAGTCAGCTCGTAATTTTCCCAGTTTTTATCCGGATATATAACAGCGTCCCCTTCGTCAACGAAAAGGTCGGCTACGATACTGAGTCCATGAGTTAATGCATTGGTTACAATCGGGTTGCCAAAGGTTTTACCCTCAAGCGAAGGGG
Source organism: Paenibacillus sp. MABNR03 (assembly GCF_050455445.1). NCBI lineage: Bacteria > Bacillati > Bacillota > Bacilli > Caryophanales > Paenibacillaceae > Paenibacillus > Paenibacillus sp. MABNR03. The sequence continues at coordinate 139,326 of NZ_JBCIYR010000005.1, read as the reverse complement.
TCTCTTTCAGCATCTTGTCTCTCCATACCGTCCGCAGTTCAGGCTTGCCCGCAGGCGGAGCGTAAGGGTAGAGGTCCTTCGGTTGGAATGCAGACAGCTTCTCCTGAATAACCGGAAGATGCATCGGCACACCGCCCTCCAGAGCAATACCAATTGTAGCATTATAGGTCTTGGCCAGGCTTGCTGCTTCAGCAGACTGACTCAGGATACCTTCTTTTGGGAAATAGATTTCTTTACCGAGCTGCGACAGCATGGAGTAGACGTGACTGCTGCCTGCCTGAATACTTTCGTTCAACTGTTCAGCCAGTGGATTCATTCTTTTCATCCTTCCAGGTCTTTGGGATTCAACTGCCTAACATTATATCACCTTGACATCCCCCCGTCACGGAAATTACGCAATATGACAGTTATATCACTTCACCGCGTTGTTGCAGGGGGTTTGCAGGTGGAATTAGAGCATATTTCCCAATGATAAGACATGGATAATCAAAGCCTATTCCTGATGAAAAGGACAGTATTTCCGCATCATTTCGGCTGTTTCCGCATCCCTTCCCTCATTGCGCTGTTCCAACTGACCGCTGATATGATCGAAACGTTCGGTAGAGAGGTTTTGTCCGAATTTGAACTTGGCACTGATTTGCTCTGGTACAATTCGTACAACGGCTACCGCTTTTAATCTACCTGTATAACGGGAGTCGGCAGCATCAATGGGTACATATCCGCCTTGCGGCTGGAGCTTCTCCATAAATCGCTGCAGCACCCTGCCCTTGATTTCCAGATCCTGAACAGGCTCTGCCTGTCCGGAAGCCATGACACTTTTGAAAAAGGAGGTTGCCGGACAAGCTAACTCGGGATCACTGAAATAGGAGGGAATCAGGGAAAACTCTTCGGCCACCGTAAAGCTGACCGAGGAATCATGCTTGATCTGTTTCATCTTCTCCCCGGCAAGACTGCCATGGAAATAGAAGCATCCATCCATATATACAAAATTGAGCGGCGTTACCCGTGGATGTCCATCCGGACTGACGGTTCCCAGGAATCCGAAGGAGCACTGATCCAGAAACGCAGTAATTTCCTTTTCTTCGTCGACTGTAAATTCTTTGCGTCTCATATGTGTTTCCCCCTTGGTAATGATAGGTGATCGCTTTTGAATGAAAAGTTGTACCGTTGACCTAACGATAAAACATGCATTGACATAAAAATAGATCCAATTTACATTCATTTTTATAGTCCAATTTGTGAAAGGAACGGGTGATCAATCCAAGTGGATTGGAGCTAGAGGAATTTTAGCGGTATCTGAAAATAAAAAAAAGGAGCGAGCGCCTTGGAACTGTGGCTGCCCATGAATTCTTACGAGCATCAGCATCGCTATAAATACACGGCATTGTACCATGCCTTGCGTGATGCCATCCATGCGGGAACACTCGTTGGAGGGACAAGGCTCCCCTCTACGCGTGAGCTCGCACGCCAGTATGATATGTCACGCGGCTCTGTTGCACAGGTATATGACATGCTGCTTGCGGATGGTTACGTCGAGGCACATCGGGGAAGGGGAACCTTTGTTACGGGTTCGTTTACCACAGAGAAACAAGCAGAACAGGAAGCGGTCATTGACCTGTCCCCATGGGGAGAACGCGTGAGCAGACTGGATACTCAAAAAGTGGCTGAGTCTGTTCATGACCAGAATCAGGACGTCATCGATTTTCATGTCCATCGCATGCCTGCAGACCATTTTCCCGAAGCCGAATGGAAAAGTGCGCTTGCTGCCGTGCATCGGAGTGATTGGCGGGAACAAAGCGGTGCAGCAGGGGACCCCGAGCTGCGGGAGGCCATTGCTTCACATCTAAGATGGACACGGGGAATTCAGGCAGATGCATCTCAGATCGTACTGTTCAGCGGTTCGATGCAAGGCATTACATTACTCGCCCAGCTGCTTATCCGGGAAGGCTCATCAGCCATATTGGAAAATCCCGGATATCCGGGAATCGCTCATGCGGTGAACTCCTGTGGGGGCCGCATCGTCCCGACAAATGTGGATTCACAGGGCATCATCCCCCAAGACTGGGAAGCGCAGACGTTATTCGTCACCCCTACCCGGCAGTTCCCGACCGGTGCCGTGCTGGGGCTCGACAGACGCCAGGCATTGCTTGCCTGGGCCTCCAAGCACAATGCCGTCATTATTGAAGATGATTATGACAGCGAATTTCGCTGGGGCGGCAGACCGATCGAACCACTCAAAGTATTGGACCGTGAACAACGGGTAATCTACGTGGGTTCGTTCACGCAAACGATGATTGCTTCCTTCAGGCTGGGCTACGCCGTTCTGCCGCCAAGTCTGGTGCAGCCGCTGGTTGCAGCAAAGGCTCTATATGAACCTGTACCTCCTGCACTATTGGAACAGCGGGCACTGGCAAAATTCATGAGCAGAGGGGGATATCTGCGGCACTTGAGACGACTAACCCGTTTATACGGTGAACGACATGCCTTTTTTGTGCAGGAGATGCAGTGTCAATTACCGGAGGCATTCACCATGCAGCCCGGAGATGCAGGACTTCACATCTATGCCACCTGGAACGGCTGCCCGGACAGTTACATTAGCTTCAAAACGGTGGCGCTGGAAGAAGGCGTACGGTTCCGGGATGCCGTTCGTTATCAACTCATCCCCGGCCATCCGGCTGCCTGTTTCGGTTTTGCACATTTGGAGAAAGAGGAGATCACGGAGGGGATCCGAAGGCTGCGGCTGGCGTGGGAGAAGAGTACATTTTCGTTTCGCTGAAATCCGCTGTATAATGGACTAAGATATTTCGCTCCGACAAGAGCAGAAATCACATACAAGTGCATATTGCATCAAGTCCAAGAAGCGCAACCCTATTTAGAAATAGGTTGATCGAATAGTTGTGTTCGTATGCCTGTTTATCCATAAGCGATTGGAATCCAATGATGCAACATGCGGAGAGATTAACTTTCAAGGGGGAGTGGCGACATGCTGCAGGCATCGCCGTCATCTTTTGTTATTTTGCCCGCCGTCGCCAAAATTGTCTGCGAACCGGGATGGAAGTGGCAGAAGCGGGAAAAACCGATGCAGAACTATGATTTATTTTATGTATGGAGTGGTGAAGGGACCGTTGTGCTGAATGAGCAGTCGTATGAAGTTGGCAAGGGTAGTTGTTTTCTGTTCAGGCCAGGCGATCATCCTACCGCAACACATAACAAACAGAAACCGTTGGTACTTACGTATATTCATTTTGATGTAGATATACCCGTTAATGATGTTCCACAGTCCTATCGTGAGCTAGTGGAAACAGTGGAATTCGAGCACTTGCTGGCTCGGTATGTAAGACTGTTCCTGTCTGATGTATATGGGCGGGATGAAGAGAGCCGGCTGATTTTGAAACAGCTGATGATTCATTTGCTGCGTGCAGATACGGAAGCACCTGTGGAGAAAAAGGTCAGCAACCAGCTGTCGGATGTGATTCAGGAAGTTGCGAATTATGTACGCCAGCATCCGGGGATTACCCATCGGGTGGAGGATCTGGCTGCACGTGCGGGATTGTCACCCCGATACTTCTCCATCAAGTTTAAGGAATTGATCGGATCTTCTGTTCAATCCTATATCATCCGCATGCGTATTGAGCGTGCAGAGCATCTGTTGGTCCATACGGGCATGAATGTAACCGAGGTTGCAGATGCTCTCGGATACCGGGATATCTTTTTCTTCAGTCGTCAGTTCAAGCAGTATACCGGCAAAAGTCCTTCCGAAATTCGTTAGGTCCAGCCGGAGGTCAGAGCAACGTTTCAAGTCTGAAGGCCAAGGGTAAGTAAGTAGCATTCCAGACGAAACGAAAGGGGGAGCTTATGATGAACGGAAAACGGCGGATCCGCAACCGGGGATGCTCTACGAAGGGGTACAATATTTTCCGGAACCGTCTGCGTCGCTTAAAACCGGCGGAGGAATTGCAAAACGTATGGTTTTGAAGAAAAGTCAGAGGATCTATACATACGGAGCGATGTTTCGTATTGAATGTATATATGGAATCTCAACCGCAGTACTATAAAATGATATGTTTCAATCATAAAGAGGATGACACAAGACCTGATTACAGGTGCTTGCGTCATCCTCTTTATTGGTCTTGTGCCATCTTACTTATAGGTATCTGGATAATCAGTGAAGTGGCTTCAAGCGGCCAAGCAGTGTGCCCATTTTGACCGTATCACCAGGCTGCAGGCTGGGCTCAGGCTCGAAAGTACCGCTCTGGGTCAGCAGAACCACGGTGGAACCGAATTCAAAATAAGCCAGATCATCGCCTTGTGCCCAGCTGCTTGCAGCTGTATCCGCGTACTGAATACTGCTTACATTCATGGCACCGACTTTGACGACAGCCACTTCTCCATAAGCATGACCAATATACGTAATGAGACGCTCGTTTCGACTTAGCACGGACTTCATGTGAGTCAGACCAAAATCATTTACAGGGTAAACTTTGCCCTTGATATGCTCGCTCTCAATTCTGCGTCCGCTGACGGGTGAATGGATCCGGTGATAATCACGAGGGCTGAGGTACAGGACGAACCCATAACCGTGCTTGTACTTCTCCAGATGTGGAGAATGGTTTAATAGTTCAGCAAGTGTATAATTTTGTCCCTTAACATTCAGGAGTGTGCCTGAAGATACCGGCCCGGCTGCCGTAATTTTGGCATCTACGGGGCTGATGAGTGCATGTTCTGAAAGATCCAGCGGGCGCATGCCCGGCTTTAATTTGCGGGTGAAGAAATCATTCAGTGAACGATATTCCTTCCAGTCTTTCTCGGCTTCCTGAACAGGGATGTTGTAGGTCCGGACAAAATATGGGATAAATGCCTTGCTTCCCCGGCTCTTGGAGAAGGCTCCCACAGTCCGGGAGATCCATTTGCGCGAAGAAAGCTCGGTCATTAACCGCAACAGCGTTTTTGCCATGAATATCCCCCTTAGGGTTAGTGCGAACTTCAAGGCCGGCTGGACCGGCCGTTCTGCATAATATTGACACAGAATGCCAGCGAAATCAATACGGGTACCTATGGTAGGTTTGCGGCTGGCGTGGAATCTGTGAATTTTGTTCCATCAACAGGCGTCCATATGCCATTGGCTCGCGGTAGCTGGCTTTCCAATGTTCAGGCATTCCCGCCTTGCGAAAACCGTACCGCTGGTCCCGTCCATTGCATTCTATAAAATAAATCTGTCCGTTTCTGGCGATGCCAAGATCGAGACCAAGGTCGGCAAGGTGCGGCAGACTGGAAGCCAGCGTACGTGCGATTCGCAGTCCGACAGAACTGATTCTGGCTTCAATCTCCGGAATGCTGAGGCCAAGTTCGTCTTCATCAAAAGCATCTGCCATGGTCATGACCTTGCCTCCCTGGGCAATATTGGTGACAAAGGTGTGGGCAGGTGCTGCCTTGGCGAACATGCCCGTGATGCCCCATAGACCGTCCATTCCCCGCTGCACAGATACACGCAGATCCACGGGTCTTCCTTCGTAACGGACCAGCGGGATCCGCTCCTCAATGAGATACGCGTGGCGAAAAATACGTCTCAAGGTGGCCGAGGGCAGTTGTCCCCTGCTTAGCCTGAATGTTGCCCATCCTTTGCGGGAAGCCTTGGTCTGGCATGTCAATCTCCAGTCCCCATCCCGTTTATATAAGCGCATGATGCCGTGTCCAATACTGCCGCTGCACGGTTTGATAATCAGATCATTATAATGTTCCATCATATAAACCAGAGACTCCGGCGCAGCTTTGGCGGCATGAGGCAGATGTTTCTTCAATACAGGGTCCTGATGAAGCATGTCATGAATATGATCCTTGCGATACCGATTCCGAACATTATATACCTGAATGCCCTGCAAGAGCAGCTTGGTCACCTGATGCTGTTCAGTCCGGCGAAGCTGCAGAGCCCGGTTATGAATGACGGAAGGCAAGAGCATTTTTTGACGAACATAAACACCTTCCTTTTTGACATAAGCCAGACAGGTCTTCGTATCCGGATCCACATCTTCAAGCCGCAAAAAGCAAGGGATTAATCCATAAAAGGCCGCAGCCTGCTCATAATTCGCGAGTGATTCCTGACCGGTCCTTCCGGCCGGTATCCCCCGGTACATGCGTGAATCGAACATGATGCCGATCGTTTCTGGGGGCATGACCGTTCCTCCTTCAATATTATCGCGACATGGATCGTCCATTCATGAGATGCCGGCCTGTCAACGCATGATTGGACATCACGATAACGCAGACCGGAATCATGATGCATCTTCATGCACCAGCTATTCTTGTTTAATTTCCGCCTCCATTGAATCCAGGAAGAGGTTCAACTTGTGGTGCGGATAGGTAGTTATTTTACGGATTTGTACTAAATGCTTATATAGTATCGTATGACATTGCTGGATCGGGGGCGTGGACAGCCGCCTTTCATCTATAGCCGAGTACAGCCTATTTCCCATGGACAGGTACCTTGTTCGCATTTTGACTTGCACATCCATCCAACGTTATCGGCAAAAGTCGTGATTTGAAGTGGCAGATGCCCATATCGAAGCATATGATGCCGGAGACGAACGTTAGAGGAAGGAGCAAGCTGCATGAGTAAAAAAGGCAACAAGAAGGTTCCTACGCCGAAACTGCGGCATGTGAGCCCCAAGTTTAAAGAACTGGAACTGACCGAACGCCGTGCAGGCACATTGAACCCAGGTTCCACCCAGAATAGGGAAGAGCGCATAAATACCATAGCTAATCAGGCATCGGAAGAATTCCTATACGAATCAACGGAACTCCCTGCTTCCATGAACGAGCTGGAAGATCTGGATATCCCAGATGAAACGGTCGAACCCGAACCCGTAGAATCGGATAGCAAGGAAGCCCAGACGGACGATAGCTCGGAAAAGCAGATTCAGGTCAGCAGCGTGGCTTCTCTTGCTCTGGAAGAGCAGAGCATCAACAAGCAGGAGACCACAGGCAGGGACCGGTTGGAGGTCCTGAACCAGAACCAGATGCCGGGTCATACCGGACACTACATCTATACAGATGATCTGAGTGATTTTGCGGTGACGGAGAGCAAATTGGCTCCGTTCTCTGTGGATGAATCCAAGCTGAAACCGGGTGCGGTCGGCAGTGAAGCATTGCAGGATTACGCAGTGACCAGCATTCACATTGCAGATGGGGCAATTGTTTCCGCCAAACTGGCAGAAGCATCTGTATCCGATGAGCATCTCATTGACGGCTCTGTATCCGGAAATAAATTGCGCAATGCTTCCATTGCCGGCGAGAAAATCAGAGATGGCAGCATTACCTCGCAGAAGCTTGGCAACCAGGTAATCGATTCAGCCAAAATTGCCGACGGATCCATCGGTACAAGACATCTCAGCCGTATGCTGGTCACGGAAGATTTAATCAAGAATCATGCCGTAACCGGAGACAAAATTGCGATTAGCGGCGTGGATACACGGCATCTCACGGGAGGCGCTGTGCATACGTCCAAATTGGCCGACGATGCGGTGACTACATCCAAAATTCGTGAAGGTGCTGTTACGGGCAGCAAAATCGAAGAACAATCGATCGAGTCTCACCATATACAGGCAGGCGCTGTTAAACAGACTCATCTGGCAGAAGGGTCTGTCGGCCGTTCACAACTGTCCATTGGCAGTATCGGAAGTGACCAGATTGAGGATGGATCGATACAAACCAGACATTTAGCTGAGGGTTCACTCAGTGGAAAACACTTGCTGGATGGTTCCATCGGTTCGAACCAGATTCGCGCTCAGGCTGTGGGGAAAGAGCAGCTTGGCAAAGGCGAAGTGGGCAGTGAGCATTTGGCGGAGGGAGCTGTAACCAGCAGTAAACTCGCGGACCAGTCGGTTGGAACAGCAAAATTGCTGGAGCAGTCGATTACGGCTTCCAAGATTTCAGACCAAAGTGTCATTGCTTCCAAAATTGCAGATGAAGCTGTGCAGGGCAAACACCTTGCCAAAGGGTCCATTCGTGCGGAACATATCGTCAACCGGGGAATCACGCCGGTACATGTGGACAATTCCGCGATTCACTCCATTCATATTGCAAGTGGAAGCATCGAGGTAACTCATCTGTCCACCGGTAGTGTAACCGGAGAAGCGCTCGCAGATGGCGTGGTATCCGAGCGGCATCTGGCTGAGGCGGCGGTGGGTACATTTGAGTTACAGGATGCTGCAGTGACAGACGTCAAGCTCGCAGACGGAAGTGTGACAGCAGAAAAACTTGGAACGGCATCGGTTAGCAGCAGAGCGCTTGCTCCGGGAAGTGTTGCATCCTCGCATCTTGCGGGTGGTGGTGTCACGGGTTCACATCTGGCTCCGGGAAGCGTGGGGTCCGAGGCCCTGAGACCTTATGCCGTGAAATCGGAGCATCTGACGGAACATGCAGTAGGTGTTCCACACCTTCAACCGGGCAGTGTTGAAACAGAGGCCATTGCAAGGGCAGCTGTCACAACCGACAAATTAGCTCCCGGTAGTGTAACTTCGGCCCAGCTGGCTGGAGGGTCCGTTTTTCCACCTCATCTGACAGATCATTCGGTTACCTCACCAAAGCTCTCACCAGAGAGTGTTGCCACGGATAAACTGGCGGATTTTGCTGTCACGTCAGCCAAACTGGCCGACGGCAGTGTGACTTCTTCCAAGATTATGGCTGAAAGCATTATCGCCAAACATATTCCAGCAGGAACCATACGCGGCTATCACCTGAAACAGCATGCCGTATCCCTGGAACATTTGTCGGAGGAGATACGTTCACCGGAATTATTCGCCGATGGCAGTATTACAGGCAGCAAACTGCGGCATGGTTCGGTCACTGCCGACCATTTGACAGCTGACTCCGTATCAGGGACAGAGTTGCAAAAGGCAGCCATAAGCAGTGAGCACCTTCAGCCATCCATTGTGCAATCCGAGCATCTGGCCGACGGCAGTGTGAAGTCTGACCATCTGGGTGATCACGTTGTGAACTCACAGCATCTGAAGCCAGACATTATTCATGCGGAGCATATTGCCGAACAGGTCATTACATCGCATCACCTGGCTCCGGGATCTGTCGAAACAGACCACCTGGCACCGTTATCCATCACTGCAGCCCATCTTCAACCAGGCTTGATCAGTGGCCTGCATCTTCAGGCAGAGTCGACAAGTGCTGTTCACCTGCAGCAAGGAGCTGTACATTCCCGTCATATTCAAGATGGTGAGATTCTGCCCCATCATATCCAAGAACGCAGCATCGGAACGTCTCACCTGGAAGAAGAAGCGGTAAGTACGATTATATTGCAGGAAGGATCCGTAACACGTTCCAAATTGGCGAGTGGCAGTGTAGATGGCAGCAAATTAGCCGCAGGAACGGTGGATGCGATCCATATTGCAGACGAAAGTGTGCAGTCCCGTCATATCCAGGAGGGAGCCATCCATGCGGATCATATTCAAGAGAGCAGCATTGGCCCAACTCATCTGGAAGAGGAATCGGTAAGTGAGTTCCATTTGCAAAATGGATCTGTAACGAGTGCCAAGCTGGCGGACAGTAGTATAGACGGCAGCAAATTGCTCGAAGGTACGGTATCAGAGAGCCATATTGCACCCGCAAGTGTGCACTCCGGGCATATTCAGGAAGGTGCAGTCCATGCTGATCATATTCAGGAGCGGAGCATCGGCACATTCCATTTGGAAGAGGAAGCAGTAAGTGCAATTCATCTGCAAAATGGATCCGTAACAAGTGCCAAATTGGCTGACGACAGTGTAAATGGAAGCAAGTTGCTCGAAAATGCGGTATCGGGAATTCATATTGCATCCGAAAGTGTGCAGTCTCGCCATATCCAAGAAGGAGCCATCCTTGCTGACCATATTCAGGAGCGGAGCATCGGCACACCTCATCTGGAAGAGGAAGCAGTAAGTGCAATTCATCTGCAAAATGGGTCCGTAACAAGTGCCAAATTGGCTGACGACAGCGTAAATGGAAGCAAGCTGCTTGAAGGAGCGGTATCGGATATCCACATTGCAGAGGATAGTGTGCAATCCCGTCATATTCAGAAGGGAGCCATCCTTGCTAATCATATTCAAGAGCGCAGCATTGGCACTGCACATTTGGAAGAAGAGTCGGTAAGTGCAATCCATTTGCAAAATGGGGCTGTAACGAGTTCCAAATTGGCCGATGGCAGTATAAATGGCAGCAAGCTGCTCGAAGGTACGGTATCCGGGATTCATATCGCCGCGGAAAGTGTGCAATCCGAGCATATTCAGGCAGATGCCATCCATGCCGAGCATATTCAGGAGCGCAGCATTGGCACAGTCCATCTGGAAGAAGAGTCGGTAAGTGCAGTTCATCTGCAAAATGGGTCCGTAACGAGTGCCAAACTGGCCGATGGCAGCATAAACGGCAGCAAGCTGCTCGAAGATACCGTATCGGGAATTCATATTGCACCGGAAAGTGTGCAAAGCCGGCATATCCAGGAAGGCGCGATCCTTGCTGACCATATTCAGGAGAACAGTATCGGCACGTCTCATCTGGAGGAGGAAGCAATAAGTGCGGTTCATCTCCAAAATGGATCTGTAACGAGTGCCAAATTGGCCGATGGCAGCGTCAGCGGCAGCAAATTGCTTGAAAATGCGGTGTCAGATGTTCATATCGCAAATGGAAGTGTGCAATCCCGCCATATCCAAGAGAAAGCCATTCATGCGGACCATATTCAAGAGCGCAGCATCGGGATCTCTCACCTGAAAGCGGAATCGGTAAGTGCCATTCACCTGCACAATGGTTCCATAACGAGCGCGAAACTGGCTGATGGCAGTGTAAACGGCAGTAAATTGCTTGAAGGTACGGTATCGGCGATCCACTTGACAGACAAAAGTGTACATTCTCGACATATTCAGGATGGAACGATCCTTGCTGATCATATTCAGGAACGCAGTATTCGCACAATCCATTTGGAAGAGGAATTGGTAAGCGGAATTCATCTGCAGAATGGATCCGTAACGACTGCCAAACTAGCCGACGGCAGTGTAACCGGCAGCAAACTGAGTGACCAAAGCATTACCTCCAATCACTTGAATGCGGGAATTGTTGGTCCGGCCCATCTGAGCGAAGAGATCTGGAATGCGATTCGTCAGTTCAGTGGAGAAACGCTGGAACAGCTGGCAGCGATCAAAAGACAAGAGGCATTGCTTCAAGAAGGAAGTGAGGCTGCAGCGCCATCACAGCCGGCAGTTGTCGTGCAACCCCCAAGCGATGATCTGAACGAAACACAGACTCTCCAGACGTCGGTTCAGGACTTGGGGCAGCAACCAGATCAGCCATCGCAAGTTAACGAGCTTGAAGAATCATTGCCAGATTCATTAACTACAGCTGACACGGTCCAGCCACAGCTACAGCAGCCAGAGCCTGAATTTGCACAAGAGATCAGTGAAACTGCGGAGTTCAAGCTGAGTGAGCAATCGGTTAAGCAGGAGCATCTGAGCGATGGAATTGTCGGAAGCAGCCAATTGCAGCATGGAGCAGTGGAACCTGAACACCTGTCATTCCAGCCTGTTCGCAGTGTAAGCAGTCAGCCTGTTGTTCAGCAGTTCGGCATGGAGGCTTTTATTCTGCCTGAAAATGAAGAATGCGTTGAGGTGACCGTAGCATTTGAGCAATCATTTGCATCAGAACACTACGTAATTGTAGGAATGAGTAATGACCGGGGGTTCCAGGTGTCATTGCTGTCCCAGAGTGAAGATGAAGCGGTATTGGAAGTTTACCGGACCGCAGGTTGCAAGCACACCTATGGCTTGTTGTCCTGGATTGCAGCCGGACCTTCCATTTAATTAAGAAGAGCCAGAAAATAACCATTGTAGAGACAAGAAACACAAAATGATTGTCATGACTTTACGGACAAAGGCGGTTCCCGGTATGGTCCCGGGACACCGCTTTTGTTTCTGTATCGGCCTGATCCTTTTATAAGATGGAAGCCGGGTAGCGTATAAGCATTACAGAGGAATGATGCCTGAAAGACAGGGGTGAAGAATTATTTTTCCTGACAGAAGCTTGAGCAATTCAAGGACAAACGCCGTTTCCACTACTCCATGAATACATAGAATAACGTGTACTCCCTTGGCATGTTGTGTATTTTTTTGGGAGGGAGGTGACAGTTTTGCAACATCGTCGAAGTACCGTTCATTCAGCCGCCAAACCCGTGTCCCGAAAGAGGAAACCGTTGAACAAACGGCGTATCAAGTCGGTGATAAGAAATAGCAATAAGGCTCACAGATACGTCATTCCTACACCACAGGAGGAGACGAATCCATACATCCCTACACTCTCGGTCATTATTCCGGCGATGAATGAAGAAAAGACGATTGGCAGAGTCATCCGTCAGGCACTTCGAATCTGCAGGGATTCCGAAGTGATTGCTGTTGTTAACGGATCAACGGATGGCACAGCAGCAGCGGCACAGGCGGCAGGCGCGAGAGTGCTCTTGTACACCGAGGCGCTGGGCCATGATACAGGAAGACGAATGGGTGCAGCGGCAGCCCGCGGGAGGGTCCTGCTGTTCACGGATGCGGATATACCGATTCCCGCAGAACAGCTCGCTCCCTATGTGCAGGCTATATTGAAAGGGACGGATGTTGCGCTTAACGATTATGACGGTCCCGTTACACGTATCCCTGTGCATCCGGTCGTGGAGGCCAAGCATGTCCTGAACAGCATCCTGGCCAGACCGGACCTGCAGGGAGCTTCAATGACAGCCATTCCGCATGCATTAAGTCGCAGGGCACTTGATGCTGTCGGCATCCATTCGCTGGAGGTCCCTCCGCTTGCACTTGCCAAAGCAGTCTCAAGTGGATTGGAGGTACGTGCCGTTCATCATGTGCCTGTAGGTAAAATGAATGCGGTTCGCGTAAAACGGCGAAGCGGGCCGGATCCGCTGAGCCAAGTGGTGCTGAATGATCATCTGACAGCGATCAGGTGGATAACCGACAAGCTCGGTCCACGCGGAGGATATTCCGATCTGCAGCGTGTTCGCTGCCTGACGAGGTGAGTATTTTGCATCCCATCCAACAAGCGACTTCCAGGCGGCAGGATAAAAATATACCAGGGTTAATTCATCCCAACCTCTTGCCCGGGAGCGTCAGGATCGAATGATGCAAAATGCTGGAGGTGAGAAAATGAAGGGACGTACGAGGGCTGTCCGCCACCGTCGGACGATGAAAAGACAGCTGGCATCAAGACGGAAAAAGCCGGGGAGAAGACGGCCGAATGGTTCGGCAGCCAAAGGACCAGGGCTAAATCTGAATGCAATCTGGAAGTCGGGATATCAAGCCGGACTTGATGCGCCTGAAAATAGAGCGATGACTGCCGAGCATGCACGTCATTCCTGGCGTGAACACTGGCAGTCCATCTCGGGAAATACCGGAAGCTATGAAGCTGCCATGCAGGCAGGGAAAGCATATATGCAAGGTTACGTACATGCTGCAGGATATCCGGTGGATATCGTTCCGGTGCCCCTTCATCATTCGGCTGCTGCCGTTGTCTGTGCGTGCAATGAAGAACGGACACTCGGCAAAGTAATGGCACAGTTAAAACGCTTGCCGCTGAAGGATATCATTGTCGTGTTGAACGGAACAACAGATGACAGCCTGAATCTAGTACTGGCCGAGTCCGGTATAACCCTTGTGTATGAGCCGGATCGGGCAGGACATGATGTAGGCCGTGCACTTGGAGCCAAAATGACCGAAGCGGAAGCGATCCTCTTTGTGGACGGGGACATGGTGCTTCCGGCAGAACAGCTCGCCCCTTTCCTGTATGCAGTTGACCGGGGAAGCGATGTGGCCTTGAACAATCTGTCCTCACTGCTGCCGCCGTTTGCCCGGCAGGATGAAGTGAGCCGAATCAAGGCCTATCTCAACCGTACGTTGGGCAGGCCGGACCTGGAATCCAATTCCCTGACGGCCGTCCCGCATGCCCTGTCTCGCAAAATGATCCAGACCGTTAAGCCTGAATCACTTGCTGTACCGCCGAAGGCGCAGGCCATGGCGATCCGGCACGGTCTGAACGTAACGGCACCCTGCCAGGTGGATGTGATTCGCTCCAATCGCCTGCGTACAACTAATACAGGCAGCGGCAATGAAGTCGCCGGATTGATCATCGGGGACCATCTGGAGGCCATCGCAACCTGGATGGCGGGGGCAGGGCATGAGGCGGATTCGCGGACATTATCCCGAACCGAAGTGGCTTACAGGAGGAACGTCCGATGACACTGACAAGTATCATTATTCCGACGTATAACGGACTGGACCTGCTGAAGCCATGCATTGATGCGATCCGGGAGCATACCGGAGCCCTTACACCGTATGAGATTGTGGTTGTGGATAACGGTTCTGTCGATGGTACGGCTGCCTATTGTGCCAGGGAGCGAGTTCGTTTTGTCCGATTGCCGGAAAATCGTGGCTTCCCTGCAGCCTGTAACGCTGGGCTCCGTGCGGCATGCGGTGATGAGCTGCTGCTGCTGAACAACGATGTCACCGTGACCCCGCGGTGGCTCGAAAATCTTCGTACCGGACTGTACAGTGAAGCAAACATCGGTATCACGGGTCCTGTCACGAATTATGCAAGCGGTATTCAGCAAGTTGATCTGGATTTCGGGAGCATGGAAGAATTTCAGAAACTGGCGGAAGCCAACAATGTTTCTGATCCGAACAGGTGGAAGGAAGTCAGCCGCATCGTTGGACTGTGCATGTTGTTTCGGCGGGATGTCATGACGTCCATCGGCTTGCTTGACGAGGCTTATTCCCCGGGACATTATGAGGATGATGATTACTGTTACCGGGCTCGCATGCAAGGATATCGGCTGCTTGTATGCAGGGATGTGCTTGTGCATCATCAAGGCAGCGCGAGTTTCCAGAAGACGGATCCGGCTGCCTGGAAGCAGTTGCTTGAGCGCAATCGCTCGATTTTTATTCATAAATGGCATGTCGATCCTCTTGAATATATTGAGACATCCGATGAGGGAGGGAATGTGGAATGAAAGGTGTAATTCTTGCTGGCGGAACGGGAACGCGGCTCTATCCTCTGACGCGGCTGATTAACAAACATCTGCTTCCGGTCGGTAAACATCCGATGATTGTGTATGGCATCGACAGACTCCGTCAAGCGGGGATTGAAGATATTCTGATTGTGATGGGCAAACATTCGGCAGGGCTGTACACGGAATATCTGGGTGGCGGAGCCGACCTTGGTGTCCGGTTGACATACCGGATTCAGGAGCAGGCGGGAGGCATTGCCGAAGCACTGGATTTGGCAAAGTCTTTTATTCTTCCAGGGGAAAAGTTTGTGGTGCTGCTGGGTGACAATCTGTTCAGTGATGATCTCAAACCTTACGTTGATCGCTATGTGCAGCAGCCGTCAGGGACGGCACGTGTGCTGCTGAAAGAAGTGGATGATGCCAGACGTTACGGTGTGCCCGTGTTCGATGTGAAGCATCCGGAACGCATATCGTACATTGAGGAGAAACCAAGCGAGCCAAAAACCTCCTACTGTGTGACCGGAATTTATATGTACGATGATCATGTATTCAACCTGATTGGCGGCATCGCGCCGTCTGCACGCGGAGAGCTTGAAATTACGGATGTCAATAATATTTATGCCTCTGCTGGAGGCTTGGAGTACGACATTTTGCAAAAATACTGGAGCGATGCAGGGACCTTCGAATCGCTGCAGGAAGCTGCAGTCCGCATGAAGGGACAACTGCCATAACATCATGCGCCTGATGCAGCCGCTGTGAGGTGCCCATGGGACCCGAAATCCCCTGCGCCGGAGCTGGAAGGAGGCTCCGGCGCTTTGTGCAGCGGCGCTCCTCGTGCATGCCAAGGGAGGGAATGCCATGAGAGTAGCGAAACGGACCGGGCACTCGGAAGCCAAGGTGACAGGTAAGCCCAGGGGTACTCACCCGGCAGCGTTTCAAGGCCAAGGCGTTCTGATGGTTACGGGAACCACCGGAACCAAGCGTGCAGCCGCCAAGCCAGCCAATCGCACTGCACGGGCCCGGGCGGGTACCGGTGCTGGCGTGCCGCACAAGCCTGCCGGCAGGAAGGCCGCGGCGCGCCGCCGCAGCGCTGCTAGGCGCGGGCTTGCAGCTGCACCCGGCCGCCGCCGCGCAGCAGCCGGCCGCGCTGCCGCTGCCCGCCGCAGGCTGCGCCCGGCTGCGCGCCGTGCGCCTGCACCAGCACCGCTCCAGGCGACACGCCACCCGCACGCTGGTGGTGTCGCCCCCGCGGGGCAGGATGGCGCTGCCGCCGCACATGCGGGCAGCGCAGGGGCTCTGCCGCCTGCGGAGCCGGCAGGCGCACCCGGCAGCTACGCCGAGGGCTACCGCGACGGCGTATTCGCGGGCGGGGAGGCGCTGGTGGCGCAGCACATTCCGCCGGACCATATTCTGCCTGCCGTAGCGGCGGCAGATCTGATTGCGGCGGGTTTTCGCCAGTACGCGCCCAGCCTCACCCGTTTGGCCAGCCCCCACGAGGTGGCTGACCAGATCCGGGGAGCGCTGGATGCACAGCGCCCCCTGTCGGTCGTTCGCCTCGGGGATGGCGAACTGCTGACGCTTGCAGCCGACACGGTGCTGCCCGGCGAGCAGGTGCAGGAGCTCGCCCCGTTCCTGCCTTACGCAGGGGTGCCGCGCTCCGTTCCCGAGATTCGGGTTGCGCTAGCCGAAGCAATTCAGGGGGCGGATTGGGTCGGGGTGCCCATCTCGCGAGCGCCCACGTTTCAGGGCTTGCTATTCCCGGTCATGCGCCACTTCGGGATTGACTGGTCCCGGTTGAAGCTGACCAGTTCCACGATCAACTACAGTCTGCATCAGTCGGGACTGCTGCTGCCTGTACTGCATGGCCGCCGCGTACTGCTGATCGGCAGCCGGGCGAGCGAACTGGGTGCACTCCTTCTCAGCCGCGGGGTCCAGGTGGCAGGGATCATTGGTGCTGTCGCCGGTTTCATGGACATTCCCAGAGTGATGCAGGAAACAGCAGCGCATGACTTCGACATTACTTTGGTAGCCGCAGGTATTCCGGCCGTGGTTCTGTGCACGCGCATTGCCGGGGAACTTGGAAGGATCGCTCTGGATTTTGGACATTTGGCTGACAAATTGGTTACAGGAGAGCTTCATCTCTAATGGATAGTCTGGCGGGTGGTTTTTACGTAACACATCCGGATGAGGGGAAATGGAGGAAGCAGCGTGAGCAAACCAGGTAAATTACCCAGACAACGGCATGTTTCTGGACCCGCCGAAGTTGTTCTGCATACCGCTGGACAGAGCTCTGTGCGGAAGTCGGGACGCAGAGGGAAAGGCAAGCGGGGGGACAGAGCTGCCAAACTGTACAAACAAGGTTACAGCAGGGGATACGATGAAGGAGTACGGCAGGGGCAGAGTTCATTTGGACTGGTATTTGAAGGAGTCAGCATCATTATTCCGACCTATAATCAGCGGGAGTATGTCCTCAAGTGTGTATCCAGTATCGAGAAACATACGCCCGCTCCCTACGAAATTATCGTTGTGGATAACGCCTCCAAGGACGGTACAGCTGAAGCGATGCTGCGCAAGGGCGGCATGGTGAGGGTGGCTGCACTGGACGTCAATCGCGGATTCGCCGGAGGTGTCAACCAGGGCCTGATGATGGCAAGAGGCAGACATATCGTGGTGCTGAATAACGATACGCTGGTCACGCCAGGCTGGCTTGATAACATGATGGCCTGTCTTGACAGTGATCCGGAGATTGGTCTGGTCGGTCCGGTCACCAACTATATTGGCGGTGATCAGCAGATTGACGTTCCCTATTCTGAGGTACAGGATATGTGGTCTTTTGCCAGGAGACACAATCGGCCTGACCCTGATAAGCATCGGATGACCGAACGGCTCGTCGGATTTTGCTGGCTATTCTCACGAGAGCTGCTGGAGCGGGTGGGATATCTGGATGAAGGGTATGCGGTAGGCAACTTTGAAGATGATGACTGGATGATTCGGGTGAAGCTGGCAGGATACAAGCTTGCGGTTGCAGGCGATGCATTTATTCATCACTTTGGAAGTGTCAGCATGAAGGCGCTGGGCGAACAGGATTTTGCGACAGTGAACAAGGGGAACGAACAGTTTCATTCCCGAAAATGGGGAGACCCGCACGCGCTGGTCGCAAAAACATTGCAGATCGCGCAGCATATGGCACAGGCGAATTCGACTGTACCGCCCGATTCCATAAATCCGGGCAAGACCGACCCGCGGCAGCGAATTGCCACCCAGGGGAGTCACGACGGGGCGATGAAGCCAAGACGCAGCAGCGACTTTTATCCGGAAGGCAGCTTCGTATCAGATGTCAAAGGCGATGTATATCGTCTGATCGGAGGATTGAAACGCAAGTTAAATATTCCCGTACCGCGCGGAATATCTCCTGTTCAGGTAGCCAAACCGGATCTGCTCGGCATTCCTGCCGGAGATGCTGTAGTATCCGCAGGCGAAATTCAGGGGTGGCCGATTGACGTCCGACATGTGCATATCTCATCGATTCATGATTCGGCCAACGGCTGGTCGGAGGGGTGTATCGTTGCTGCAGCTGATGCGCCGGAAATCCGGTATCAGATCAGCGCAGGCAAACGCAGGAGGTTCGTAACAGTCTACGCAGCAGAAAGGTGGGGAGTCCATTCAGGTCATGTGCTGACCGTATCACCGGAACAGCTGCATGTGATTGAAGAAGGCTTGCCGATCATCGCCCCGCCGCAGCTCTTGAACGAAGATTTGTAATGTGGAGGCTTGCTGTGAACCGGATCGGCATGATGCGAGATGTAATGTGCAGCGTATTGCACCATTTCATTTCGCATCCGGGCTTTACATATAAGAATTTTATCCATGACGATTGAAACGTAAGCGGTTTCATCTTACACTATGACCAATTGAATCTTCGCAGAGCTAACTTAGGATGCGAACTAGGGATGGTGCATGATGAAGAATAAAGTTGTATTACTAGCCGAACGAATTACCCATGATTTTCTGCATGATCCAGTGAAATCATCCCATCAGATCATTGGAAAAGGTTTCGTCAATCAGGTTTGCCTCGTTGAGACGGAACAACATAAAGTGGTTGTTCGCATGAATGACAAAGACAATTATCCCACTTTTATGAAGGAAAAATGGTGCATTGAGCAAGCTGCGGCAGCGGGTATTCCTGGCCCAGAGACGTTATCCGTCGGAATCACGGACGAAACGGCATATATGATTCAAACATTTGTCGAAGGAGATAACGGATTGGACACAACCGTAGACACGACCGATATCTGGAGAAAACTTGGTGAATATGCGAAATGTATTCATTCCATCCCAGTGGATGGTTTTGGGGAACAGATGGACCCTGTCCAGGGCAGGTTTTATTCCCCTCCGCATCCGGGATCAGACGGCAGTTGGCAGGGTTATGTGCAGTACAATATCCAGAGCTTAACGGAGCATGACCCCCTGATTGCGTTTGGCGTAATCACGAAAACGGAATCGGGAATGGTACGACATTGGTTTGAAAATGTGAAAATGGAAGAGTTCCGTTTCGGCCTGTGCCATGGTGACCTCTCATTGAAGAACACGATGGTTTCCCAGACAGGACAAGTTACACTGCTGGATTGGGGAAATGCAGAAGTCACTGTTGTACCTTATGGCGATATCATACATATGATATGCTGCCAGATCCACGGGGAAGGCCCTGAACCTGAACAATTGAACGCTTTTTTGGACAGTTACGGGCTGAATGAAAAGGAGCTTGATCTGCTAAGACATGTATTGCTGCTCAAGACCTTTGATAATCTCAGATGGGCTATCGATCAAAGTCCGGATCAGGTTCATTTTTATGTTGAGATGGCCCAAAAAGTCTTTCACATGGTCAAGGAGGCAAGCAAAAAATAAGGGCTGCTTCTGCCGTTCTAAAAAAATTAAATTTAATCTTTCTATGTGGTTATAGGTTTATTCTATTAGCAGCTCCATTGACGCTTGAAGGCACGAGGAGTACATTTATAGCCATAATTCTTATTTAACAGGTAGGAATTAAAGGTCTGAGGACTTGCCTCGATCTTAATCTTGAATTCAATCAGGAGGGTTGTCGATGTCTTCATCATCCAAAAAAGTAGTGCTATGGAGCAAAACAGGCTGTCATTTCTGCGGTGAGGTCAAAGCGTTTTTGACGTCACGGAATCAGCCTTTTGTGAACATTGAAGTAGAAGGCAATGACGTGCTCAGGGATGTACTTGAAGCGAAATATGGCATTCGCCATGTTCCTGTCATTGAAGTGGGAGGGGAAGGCAAGTTTGAGGCTTTGCTGGAACCAGATCTGGAGAAGCTTGCCGCGCTTCTCGCGCAGCCGGGCGAAGCGGCAGCTGTCTGATCGGCCCTTGCAGGATAGATGAATTTCGTTGCTTCCGGCTGCGGAAAACTGCACAGGGAGTGGACTACAGGCGGGAGCGACGGAATAATGGCTCTTATTCAAAACCCTTATTTCCATATAGAAAAGTTCTATTAGTCACACGGTTGACCCTTTCACAGGGCAGTGATAAGATTTGTGAAATTATAAAACTGACCAAACTCATAGGAATAGTTAACTTTTGAGTTTTGGGGATGTGAACCTTGTGACTTGGACCTTGTTGTATCAACCTAATCCAATATAGGGAAGGCGGAATGTATATGACAGCAAAACGCAGTTTGAAATTTGGAGCCATTGTTCACGGTGTCGGAGGCAGCATGACCACATGGAGACACCCGGAGATTCAGGCGGATGCAAGTGTGAATTTTGAGTTCTACAAACGCCAGACGCTGAAAGCGGAAGAAGGCAAGTTCGATCTCGTTTTTATTGCCGACGGTCTGTATATTACCGAAAAATCCATTCCCCACTTCCTGAACCGGTTCGAACCGATTAGTCTGTTGTCCGCCTTGGCCGCAGTTACATCGCGGATCGGTCTGGTTGGAACCCTCTCCACGTCCTATAGCGATCCGTTCACTGTTGCCAGACAGTTTGGTTCGCTGGATCTGATCAGCGACGGTCGTGCAGGCTGGAACGTGGTTACCTCCCCGCTTGAAGGATCAGCCAAGAACTACAGTAGAAGCAACCACCCTACCCATCCGGAACGATATCGCATTGCAACAGAATATTTACAGGTGACCAAAGGCCTTTGGGATTCGTGGGAAGATGATGCATTTGTCAGAGACAAGGAGAGCGGTGTCTTCTTCGATCCATCCAAACTGCACACACTCAACCACGAAGGAGAGTTCTTCTCGGTACAGGGACCACTGAACATTGCCCGTTCACGACAAGGTCAGCCGGTTATTTTCCAGGCAGGTTCCTCTGATGATGGCAAAACCCTTGCTGCAAAAGAAGCCGATGCGGTGTTTACCGGACATGATACGATCGAAGATGCACAAGCCTTTTACAAGGATGTCAAGACGCGTGCTGCTTCCTATGGACGCTCTTCTGGGGATATCGTCATTCTGCCAGGCATCAGCCCGATTGTAGGACGGACGGAAGAAGAAGCCGAGCGTAAATACGAGGAGATTGCCAGTCTCGTTACAATTGACAAAGCACTGGATTATCTGGGGCGTTTCTTCGAGCATCATGACTTCTCCCAATATCCGCTGGATGAACCGTTCCCTGAACTGAACGGCATTGGCAGCAACAGCTTCCGCAGCGGCACGGACAAAATCAAGAAGGACGCCAAAGAGCAGGGATTGACACTGCGCGAAGTGGCATTGCGAGCAGCTACACCGAAGAGCAAATTCCTCGGCACACCGGAACAGGTAGCTGACAAAATCCAGGAGTGGTTTGAAGCAGAGGCAGCCGATGGCTTCATTATTCACTCGGAATTGCCAAGTGGCTTGTCCGATTTCGTGGAACTGGTCGTTCCGATTCTGCAGGAGCGGGGCATTTACCGTACAGAGTATGAGCATGATACACTCCGTGGCAATCTCGGAGTGCAGATTCCGGTGAATCGTTATACGGCAGCCCGGGAGCAAGTACAGCAGGCATAACAGTCATGACCGTCGGGGAAATGAACAGCAAGTTGTAATACTTAAATAAAGCTTTCTTGCGCATTAAAACCGACTTATCTCATAGGTTATATCAAAATAAAAATGACACCTGTATACACAGAGGGGGAAACGATATGAACAGGTCTATCGCGTGGATGAAAGTTATGGCATTGGCAGCAGTATTGGTAATGGTATTGTCCGGTTGCGGAGCGGGCGTCAGCTCCAGTGGTTCGGCTCAAGCATCTGGTGGTGAACAGGCCAGCCAAGCGGAGGGCGGGAACCTGACCTTCGCTCTCGCCACATCACCGGATACACTGGACCCTCATCGGAGCGGGCTTGCCGTGACGGTACGTGCCATCCGGACCATCTACGACAATCTGGTGGTGCAGCTGCCTGACGGTTCCATCAAGCCGTGGCTCGCCACGGAATGGAGCGTATCGGAGGATGGCAAGAGTTATACGTTCAAGCTGCGTGAGGACGTGAAGTTCCACGACGGCACACCGTTTAATGCTGAAGCCGTGAAATACAATCTGGATCGCGTCATCGATCCGGCCACCAAAGCTGCCAATTCCCTTGCGCTGATCAGACCCTATCAATCTTCCGAGGTCATTGATGAATACACCATCAAGGTGAATCTGGCGTCACCTTCACAGGCCTTCCTGGGCAACTTAAGCCAGGCCCTTCTGGGTATCGTGTCACCTACAGCTGCCAAGAAATATGGCGATCAACTGGGCAAAAACCCGGTGGGCAGCGGACCGTACACCTTCGTGAAATGGGATGAAAATGCGGATATCGTCGTCGCCAAAAACAAGGATTACAACTGGGGCCCAGAGACAGTCGAAAACAAAGCTGCACCTCATCTGGATACAATTACGTTCAAAATTGTTCCGGAAGAAGCGACTCGCATCGGTAGTGTACAGAGCGGTCAGGTGCTCGCTGCAGAGACCGTTCCTCCGCAAAATGTTGCCGCACTGAAGAATGATCCGAACCAGCAATTGCTGCAGGCCAATACGGTAGGACTGCCATATACACTCTTTTTCAATCTGCGCAAGGCGCCTTGGGATGATGTGAAAGTCAGACAGGCAGTGCAATCGGCCGTAGACGTGGAATCCATTGTCAAAACATTGTATCTGGGCAACTACGAACGAGCGTGGTCTGCACTGTCTCCTGGAATTCTGGGTTACGATGCCTCGCTGGAAGGAAGCATCAATCCGGATATCAACAAAGCCAATCAGCTGCTGGATGAGCAGGGCTGGATCAAGGGCGCGGATGGCATACGTGAAAAAGATGGCCAGAAGCTGACGCTGCGTTATGTGGATGGTTCCCCTAACCGGGAGAAGCGCAATGATATTGCGGCAATCATTCAGCAGCAGCTGAAACAGGTCGGTATCGCCGTCGAAGTTGAAATTACGAAAGACATTGCCACTGTCATTTATCAGAATTGGGACTATGATCTGTATGGAAACAGCCAGGTCAATTCCGATCCGAATGCTCTGTACGCCTTCTATCATACCAGCGCGGAAGGTGAACGTCGGACATTGTCCGGGTTGTCCGATCCGAAGATCGATCAATTGCTGGAGCAGGGGGCAGTGGAGACAGATCCGGAGAAACGCGTGGAGATCTATAACGAGATTCAGCAAGTTCTGATTGATCAGGCTGTGATTTTACCGATCTATGTATTCCCTTATACGGTCGCTGCATCGAAATCCGTGCAGGGCGTCAAATTCGATTCGCTTGGTTACCCCTTGTTCAACGACGTACGAATCCAGCCATAACATGAACAGCCCATCACGCATTCAGGAAGGAGACGACCCGGTATGGTTCAAACGATACTGACTCGGCTTGCAACATCACTATTTGTAATTTTCGGAGCTTCGGTGCTGGTGTACTGCATCATGTATCTTCTGCCGGGTGATCCGGTCCTGCTCATGCTGGATCCGTCCTCGGCTACGCCGGAGATGATCGAGAACCTGCGGGCTCAGCTTGGTCTGGATCAGCCGTTTTACATTCAGTTTGCGAACTATTTCGGCGACATGCTGCGCGGGGATTTTGGCAAGTCCATGATCAACTCCGATCCGGTGCTTCCGAAAATTCTGGAGCATTTCCCGGCCACCCTGGCTCTGACGGCACTAAGTTCCATCATTGCGATTACTGTCGGCATCACGCTAGGCGTCCTGTCGGCCATCCATCGGAATGGCGTAATTGATTTTATTGCCCGGCTTGTTGGACTATTCGGCATCTCGATGCCAACATTCTGGACCGGCATTCTGTTGATCCTGCTGTTCTCGGTGCAGCTTGGCTGGTTTCCGGCCATGGGTTCGGACGGCTTTGGTTCATTGGTGCTTCCGGCAGCCACCCTGGGGCTGGTCGGTGCAGGTTTCATCGTTCGGATGGTGCGCAACAGTATGCTCGAAGTCGTTAATGAACCCTTTATCGTGGCATTGCGTGCCAAAGGACTTACGGAGCACACGATCATGTACGTTCACGCACTCCGCAATGCCTTGATTCCTGCCGTAACCGTCATTGGCATGTTGATTGGAGATCTGCTTGCGGGAACCGTTGTGGTAGAGACCGTCTTCTCCAGACAGGGGATCGGCCGGATTATTGCGGATGCCTTGATGGCCAAAGACCTGCCTGTTGTACAGGGCGTTGTCTTTTTTACAGCGATCATCTATGTCGTGCTGAATTTGCTGGTGGATATATCGTATGCGTACATCGATCCAAGAGTCAGACGTGCAGTCCGCACATGATTGCAAGGAACCGTCTGAACACTTGCGGATAAGGAAGGAGGATTCTCATGAGCATGAAACCATTGGTGGGTGACAAAAAAGCATGGACCGGCAGCACGGGGCGTTTACGCCTCTGGAATCGCCGTTCCGGACGTTACCGCATCTCGTTTGCGGTTTCCCGATTATTCTTTTATGCAGCGCTGCTGGTCGTTTTATTCACCCTCACCTGTGCCATTGTACCGGGCTGGATTGCTCCTTATGATCCAACTCAGATGATGACGGATGCCATACTGCAGGCACCTTCTGCGGCGCATTGGTTCGGTACCGATTATTTCGGAAGGGATATCTTCAGCGTCGTCGTGCATGGCAGCAGGGATTCGCTGCTGATTGGATTCGCTTCGGTCCTTGTCGGCGGCCTGGTGGGCAGTGCATTGGGTATTATCTCCGGGTACACAGGTGGTATTGTGGATACGGCCATTATGCGCACCGTTGATATTCTGATGGCTGTCCCGGGAGTGCTGCTGGCTCTGTCCGTAGCCGCTGCACTGGGCCCCGGACTGATTAACATTGCACTGGCCGTAGCCGTAGCCTCCATTCCGGGATATGCACGGGTCATGCGCGGGCAGGTGATGTCTGTCAAAAGTCTGCCGTTTATTACAGCGACACGATCACTTGGCGGCTCGAGTGGACGCATTTTCTGGCGGCATGTCCTGCCTCATTCCTTGTCTCCCCTGCTGGTGATGGCAACATTGGGGGTTGGAACTTCCATTCTGACAGGTTCCGGGCTCAGTTTTCTTGGACTTGGCGTGTTGAAGGAAATTCCGGATTGGGGAGCATTGCTCTCGCAGGGGAGAGGTTACCTTACAGTAGCCTGGTGGATCTGTACCTTCCCCGGACTTGCCATTACCATGTTTGTACTTGCAGTGAATCTGATTGGAGACGATATTCGTGACCGGCTTGATCCAAGAGTAAAAGGAGCGGCTTGACCGCTATTTCAAGGAGGAGATATTCATGTCTCATGTTGTTATTATTGCCGGAGCACCTTCCAAACGTTCGCGTTTGACCGGCCTTACCGATTACAGTGAACATAAATTGGGCGAAGCAGGGATTACCGTTGAAGTCATCCATGTAGCTGACCTGCCTGCGGAAGATCTCGTGCAGGCCCGTTTCGACAGCTCCTTTGTTCGCGATGCGCTCGCTGTGGTTGAGGCAGCAGATGCGGTCATCGTGGCTACGCCGGTGTATAAAGCATCCTATTCCGGTGTGCTGAAGCTATTCCTTGATCTGATTCCACAGGAGGGGCTTCGCGGCAAAGTGTCACTTCCGCTTGTCATTGGCGGCTCCATTGCCCATCTGCTGGCCATCGACTATGCATTGAAGCCCGTGCTCGCCGCACTTGGGGGTAGACATATTCTGGGCGGTGTTTACGCGGTTGATCAAGGGGTAGATCGTCTGGATGACGGGAAATATGCGCTCTCGGAAGACATTACTGCCCGATTGGATCGTTCGCTGGATGAATTGATATTGACACTGGAAAAGAATGGTATTACGATAGCTTAAAACCGAGTAAGTTGATTGGTTAAATTGATATAAGGTCAAACGTCTGTGGACGTGGATGCGGAGGCGCTTATGAATATTGAGAACATTGAAGCATTTGTATATATCAATCATTACGGAAGCTTCAATAAGGCTGCCGAAGTACTCTTTTTGTCCCAACCATCTGTCACGGCTCGCATTCAATCACTGGAACGTGAGCTCGGCTGCAAGCTGTTCGATCGACTTGGGAAGCAGATCGTGCTTACGGATGAGGGGAGAAAATTTCTCCCCTACGCCCAGCAGGTGCTGCAGGTCATCCAGAAGGGCAGGCAGAAGATTCAGCAGCGCCGTACAACACCGGATGCGCTGCGGCTAGGTAGTACGGTGTCTGTGTCCAACTACGTCATTCCGGACTTCCTGCCCAAAATCAAGGAAGCTTACCCGGAGGTCAGCATCAAGCTGACAACGGCAACAACAGACCAGCTGATTGCCAAGCTGCTTGCTCAGGAGATTGATCTCGCCTTTGTGCGCAAGGTCATGCACCCGGCCATCCGCACGATCGCTTTTTATGAGGATCCAATCCAGCTGTATGTGTACAAGGGACATCCATTTATTGAACGCGGACATGTCAGTATGGAGGCAATTCGCAATGAGCGGCTGGTCTTCTTCGAATGCGGTTCCCTGGACTGGCTGCGTATTCACCGGGCATTCGACTCCCTGGACCACCCGCCGGATATTACATATCATGTGGATCACTCGGAAACGGCGAAGAAACTGGTTCTGCAGGGAGCAGGGATTGCTTTCCTGCCGGGGCTCACGGTGCAGAAGGAAGTGCAGGATCAGGAACTGTTTCCCATTCAGGTCCATGAAGTCGCAGGGGTATCGCTGCAGATTAGTGTCGTGACGTTAAAAGAAGAACATTCACCGTTTGCAGAGCCCTTTGGGGAGCTGCTGCGGCAGTTATAGAAGCAATAACGGGCTTGGAAGCTGACGTCGGCAGCATAATTGGAGGAGGAGAATATATGGGAATTCGTCTTGGCATATTGGATCAGACCCCGATCTATGAAGGGGAGACGCCGGTGGATGCATTCCGGCATACGATTGAACTGGTGCAGCGCGCAGAACAGCTTGGATTTCACCGGTTCTGGGTATCGGAGCATCATGATTCGGGACATGTGGCAGGTTCTTCACCGGAGGTGCTCATCTCCCACTTGTTGGCTCACACAGAGCGGATTCGTCTCGGTTCCGGAGGGGTCATGCTCCAGCATTACAGTCCTTACAAAGTTGCCGAGAATTTCAATGTGCTTGCAGCGCTTGGTCCAGGAAGGATCGATCTTGGAATCGGGCGTGCGCCAGGGGGACTGCCTCGTTCCACGCAGGCTCTGCAGCAGGGGATCCAGGAGGCAGCTTCACTGAAGGAGAAAATACGGCAAGTGAAACAGTTTATCCATAATGAACCGTATGCAGATGAATCCCATCCACTCGCTGGCCTAAGTGCTGCGCCCGTGTCTGAAATCCCTGCAGAGCTGTATGTACTCGGAGCAAGCGTCGATAGCGCCGGCATGGCGGCGGAACTTGGACTCCCTTATGTGTTTTCCTTGTTTATTAACAGCAATATTGAAGTGGCACAAGAAGCTCTCCGTGTCTACAGGGAGCGATTCGATCGTTCGAATGGCCGAGAGCCTTACGCCGTGCTTGCCATATCATTAATTGTGGCGGAGAGTGAAGAAGAAGCAGAGGAGCTGGCGAGTGAGCACATGCTGGTCAAGATCCATCTGGAGAATGGCAAAGTGCTGACGGTTGGCTCGGTGGAGCAGGCAGAAGAATTCGGGCGGCAATCGAATGAGAAATATCGCATCGAGGTCCTGGAACCAAGCGTAACCCGCGGAACGAAGGAAAAGGTAGGTCAGGCTTTGCAGAAATTTCAGAATGATTTTGCCGTGAATGAATTGATTGTCACGACAGCCACGCGTGATTTTGCCAAACGCATTCGCTCTTTTGAATTGCTGCGCGAGGCATTGGAAGAACAGGGGTTGGCCGAATTCGGGATTGAATCCCAACCTGCGCAAGCTGCTATTGGTTAGAAGGACGCAGATCTGAACGTCGTCTGCCCATAAATGAATGACGATCGAAGGAGGCCATGTTGTGAAGAGTGAGCTGAAACAGCCCGAGCAGCAAGTAGGGCAAGAAGAAGAGAGTCGCACGCAGACCATTTCTGCTGTACCGGATGAAGCATTCGCGGAGCGGTTAATTGCAATTCGTCGGCATTTGCACCGCAATCCGGAATTGTCAGGCGAGGAAAGGGAAACAACGACTGCCATTCGCGGTTGGCTGGAGGAGGAAGGGGTACGCATTGCAGATGAATATGTACTGCGTACGGGCCTGATTGCCGAGGTCGGCCAGAGTGAAGGTCCTGTGGTGGCCCTCCGAGCAGATATTGATGCCCTGCCCATCCAGGAAGAGACGAAGCTGGAGTTCGCCTCCAAGGTTGCAGGCAGGATGCATGCTTGCGGGCATGACGCACACACGGCCATTTTGGTTGGTGCCGCACGATTGCTGAAACAGCGTGAATCCCGGCTGCCGGGCAAAGTGAGGCTGCTGTTCCAGCCTTCGGAAGAAAAAGCAACGGGGGCGAGGCAGGTCATCCAAAGCGGGGCGCTGACTGACGTCCGCGCCGTGTTTGGTCTCCATAACAAGCCGGATCTTCAAGTCGGTACAGTCGGCATCCGGGAAGGAGCGCTGCTGGCAGCGGCGGACGGTTTTGTGGTGAACGTCGAAGGAGTGGGAACACATGCGGCAGTGCCGGAAGCCGGAATCGACCCGATTGTGGTTGCCTCACATATTGTAACAGCCTTGCAGGCGATCGTGAGTCGCAATGTGGGCGCACAGGAGAGCGCCGTCATCAGCGTGACCAAAATTCACAGCGGTACAGCCTGGAATGTCATTCCGGATCAAGCGATATTGGATGGCACGGTCCGGACCTTCGACGAGAAAGTCCGTGCACGTATTCGTGAACGATTCAACCAGGTCGTGGCTGGTGTGGCAGCAGCATACGGGACACGGGCAACGGTTCGCTGGATTCAGGGGCCACCTGCGGTGGTTAACGATGCTGTCCTGGCAGCCGCGGCTGAACAGGTTGCGGGGGAAGTAGGGCTGAACAGTGTCAGACCGCTGCCTTCTCCGGCAGGCGAGGATTTTTCCTTTTATCAGAAGGAGGTTCCGGGCCTCTTCCTCTTCCTGGGTACATCCGGACCGCATGAGTGGCATCATCCTGCTTTTGATCTGGATGAACGGGCACTCCCGCTGGGAGCGCATCTCCTCGCTGCTTTGGCGGAGCAGGCTCTGCAAAACTTGCAGTCACAGGGTGAATGATGCGACATGTGTAAAAACCGAATCAATGGCGACAAAAGACGGTTACCTTCATATGGTGATCGTTTTTTTTGTCTGCACAAACAGAGCAAAAAATATGAAACAAAGATACATGAGTATCCAAGAATACCAACGTACAGGAAGCATACAGGGGTGACCTCGAAATGGAAAAATATTGTTGACGGTCTCAAATTTGTATGCTATATTTTTCACGATTATTAATCGTAATAATTACTATTAAAACCACGCCGATGGAGTCAGGTGAAGCTCATCCGAATTCGAATGAACAAGAATAGAGGTAGCTGGGATGAAACAGGAAATCGAATTTATCAAGTTTAATCCAACACAGAATATGACGGTTTTGATTAAAACAAGTCACCCAGCGGAGGAATACCAACACATCGCTTCAAGGATCATGTCCTACGATCATGTGTATGCCGAACAAGTCGGATTTATCGTACCTCCCCTCAGGCGCGAAGCTGCAGCACACTTACATATGGCTGGAGGCGAGTTTTGCGGTAATGCCTGCATGGCTTTGGCAGCATATATTGCATCCGAACAGGAGATGGGACCGCAAGATTTTACTGAATTGCTGTTGGAGGTCTCCGGTACAGAGCAATTGATTGCCTGCCAAGTGAAGAAGCGGCTGAATGAATACGACTGCCAGGTGACCATGCCGCTTCCCAAACAGATTGAACGACAGACGATAAAATACGAAGGAATCGACCTGGATCTGATTATTGTCCGGTACGAGGAGTTCATCCATATCGTGGTGGAAGTCGACGAATTCGATGATGCGATCCAAAAAAGAGCGCAGAACCTGGCACGTCTGCTGGGCTTAACTCTGGGAGACAAACTGATTGGCATTTTGTTATACAAACCCCAATCGGAAGAGTTGGCTCCGCTGATTTATGTCCCTGGACTGGATAGCCTGATATGGGAAAGGGGATGCGGTTCAGGCACGGCTTCTCTGGGAGCCTATCTGGCCTGGAAGACAGGGAGAGAAATTACGGCCCGAATTAAACAGCCTGGAGGTTCAATCCAGGTCGTTGCCCAATTTGATGAGAAAGGCCTGGGGAGTATCCATATTGAAGGGTCTGTTGGCATTGTGGCACAGGGTAAAGCTTTTATTGACGTTCAACATCTGAACTTGAATAAGGGGGAAGCACATGAGTACGGTCATGGATTTTACCAAACAGTTGAATGATTTTTCAACTACTTTTGAACAACTGGCAAAGGTATACGATCATTCCGTTCAGCATTCGGAACAGATGGAGAATGCCATCAACTCCTATTCCCATTGGATCACCGATAAGCATCACGAGTCGTTTTGGGCAGATAAGGAACTGGAGAGAAGCGCGGATTTTGAACAGCTTGTACTGAATCTGAGGCAGCAATCCTCCCTTTGTGTAGCGATCATGGAGAAGTACCGGGCGATGAAGCTGCAGCAAGGTGAAGTGGAAATAGCAGATTATTTCAAAAATATTGAGGAGTGCATTGAAAAGGAATTCGGCAGCTTTCATGTCACTTCAGACTCCAAGGTGCTGCTGATTGGCTCGGGTGCATTTCCGATGACGCCCCTGCTTATAGCAAGAAGAACGGGAGCGCAGGTGGTTGGCATTGATATTGATGAGGAGGCGATTGGGCTCGGCCAGGCTGTAGTCGAAACATTGGGCGCTGGTCTCCGCATTCATTTGCAGAAGGCACTCGTTCAGGAACTCGCATATACGAAAGAAGCCACTCATATTATTTTCAGTTCCACGGTTGCCATGAAGTATGACATTCTGGATCAGCTTTATTCATTGACGAATGAACATGTGATTGTCGCGATGCGATATGGCAATGGATTGAAGTCTTTGTTCAATTATCCTCAGCAGGCGACGGATCAGCAGAAATGGCGATTGGTGGATAACATTTTGCGCCCGGACGATGTATTTGATATTGCACTGTACCAGAAAGCTTCACATGCCGGATAGTGATGAAGGAGGCCAGATATGATTGATTTTAACCGGGTCTTAATTATGGGGACAGGGCCTGCATCCGTTCAGTTAGCAGTACTTTTCAAGAAACAACGAGGGTCCTACATTGGCATTGCCGGAAGGCAATCGGTCAGATCCGATGATTTCTTCGCCTCATTAAAACAAAATGACCAGCATATTCGCGTAAGTGTTCAGAATGAGAAACACCGGAACGTGGAAGGCCAGTGTACTGTGGATCGGGTTTTTACCGCGTACAGTCGAATTGAAGGCGAGTGGGACACGCTGATTCTGTCTGTCACGACAGACGCATATATCGAGGTCTTGAGTCAGATCGACCCGGTAGTACTGAAAAAGGTTCGATGCATGGTGCTGGTGTCCCCCACATTTGGTTCGAATCGCCTCGTTCATCACTATGTCTGTGAATTAGGGTGCAGGGCCGAAGTGATTAGTTTTTCCACCTATTGCGGGGATACAAGGTGGATGGATGGTCATCCCTCCAATCATGTTGTGACAACTGGGGTGAAGAAAAAACTGTATATCGGTTCTACGCAGAATCCTTCAGAACGGATATACGAATTATGCAAAATGGTTGAGCAGCTCGGTATGGAGTTGGAAGTGATGGACTCTCCGTTTGAGGCGGAGACACGAAACATCTCGCTTTATGTGCATCCTCCATTATTCATGAACGATTTTTCTTTGAATGCGATTTTTGGAGGCTCTGATATTCAAACGTATGTCTACAAGATCTACCCGGAAGGGCCTGTAACCCAATATCTGATTCGGGATATGCTCAGAGGTTGGAAAGAAATTATGGGTATTACAGACCGGTTGAACATACCATCTCTCAACCTGCTTCAATTCATGACAGACGATAACTATCCGGTTCGTTTACAGAGTTTATCGCGTCATGATATCGAAGAGTTTATCGATTTGCAGGACATACATCAGGAGTATTTGCTGTACATACGGTATACCTCATTACTTATCGATCCTTTCTCGAAGCCGGATGAACAAGGAAAATATTTTGACTTTTCGGCCGTTCCCTTTCGAAAAATGTTCGTGAACCGGGAGGGACAGCTTGAAATCCCGAGGATGCCCAAAGAAGATTATTACCGCATCAAAATCATTCAGGGCATTGCAAGGCATCTCAGGGTGAGTTGTCCCACCATAGATAAATTCATTGCAGCCTATGAGAACAAATTGGTGCAGGTGGCACAGGAACAGAGAGATCTGCCATTGTCGGGTGCATTCCGGGTTCAAACTTTTGCTGAAGATTTGAACATGATCTGCGAGGGACTCGAAATCAATCATCAGGAGGACATGTTGTGAAAAAGGGAATATCCAGATTTGGCGTAAGTATTGTATTTGCACTGGTTTTGACCGTCATGACCGGTTGCGGCGAAAAGGGGGCCGAGCAGACAGGAGCGGCAGAGGGAGAGAAGAAAACGAGTTTAATCTATGCCTCTGCCAAAGACATTAATGATATGAATCCCCATCTATACACAGGCTCCATGCCTGCCCAAGGTATGATGTATGAGTCGCTGGTAGAGAACACGGCTGAGGGAATCAAGCCCCTGCTTGCCGAATCATGGGATATTTCTGAAGACGGAAAGACCTACACCTTTCATTTACGAAAAGATGTGAAGTTCCAGGATGGGGAACCCTTCAACGCTGAGGCGGTGAAAGTCAATTTTGACGCGGTTCAGGCGAATCGCGAGAAACATGCGTGGATTAAACTGTCTACCAAAATTGTGAGTACAAACGTCATAGATGAATATACCGTTGAATTGGTGTTGTCCAGTACCTATTATCCCACATTGGTGGAATTGTCCATGACCAGACCCTATGTGTTCCTGTCCCCCAAAGATATGATCAATGGTGGAACGAAGGATGGAGTTAATGGTTACCATGGAACAGGGCCGTACATGCTTACGGAGCACAATGTAGATGAAAATGCCACGTTCCAAGCGAACGAAAACTATTGGGGTGGCAAACCCGAAATTCAGAGCATTGTTGCCAAAGTTCTCCCGGCAGGCGAAACCACTTTTCTGGCATTGCAAAAAGGAGAGATCGACTTCGTGTTCACGGATGACCGGGGTGCTGACAGCATTGACGTCGAAGCGATGAACCAACTGGCAGATTCGGGAGAGTATCAGGTGGTACGCAGTGAACCGATGAACACAAGTATCATTGCGGCCAACAGCAGCAAAAAGGATAACCCGGTCAGTGATAAAGCGGTTCGGGAAGCGATCTGGCATGCCATAGACCGGGATACCATCAGCAATGATATTTTTGACGGGACACAGACGCCTGCTCAGACCTTGTTCTCTTCCAATGTAAATTACGCCAACGTTGAATTAAAGGTACGTAACTATGATGTGAGCTCTGCCCAGAAGCTGCTGGATGAAGCGGGCTGGATTTTAGGGAGTGGTGATGTTGTTCGAACCAAAAATGGGCAGGAGCTGGCGATGGATCTTTATTACGACAGTAACTCCTCCACCCAAAAAACGCAGGCTGAATATATTCAAAATGAACTGAAAGGCATTGGTATTCAGTTATCCATTATTGGGGAAGAATCTTCTTCTATCGCAAACAGAAGATCCACGGGTGAATATGATCTGCTGTTCAACCAAACCTGGGGACTGGCTTATGATCCTCAGAGCACGATTTCCGCTTTTGCCTCCAGTTCAGCCTATCTGCATACAACAAGCGGGATGGCTGGTGCCAAGGAATTGTATGCCAAGATTGAAGAGGTCATGGTGTCCACCGATGAGGATACAAGAAAATCGCTGTACGCTGACATTATGACCATGGTCCATGATGAGGCTGTGTTTATTCCGATTACGAACGGAAGCATGACCGTAGTTGCACCGAAAAATTTGGATGGCATTACGTTTAAGCAGACCCAATATGAACTGCCATTCGAGCGAATGAAGTTCCAATAGAAGCAATCCGATCTTGTGTGAAAAGGAGCTGGATATGGGGAGTTATATCGTCAAACGGATTCTGCTAGCAATACCCCTGCTGCTGATTATTTCGTTTCTAACCTTTGTTCTGATCAATCTCTCGCCGCTGGACCCTGCTGTTGTTGTATTACAGGCACAGGAAGTCCCGCAGATTACGGACGAATTGATTGCAAAAACCAAAGCAGAGCTTGGGATGGATCAGCCTTTTCTGATTCAGTATTGGAACTGGCTGATGGCCTGCCTGCAATTGGACTTTGGTGATTCCTATGTCACTGGTAAATCCGTCTGGTCATTGATCTGGCCCGCATTTGTGAATACGCTCAAATTGACGATCATATCGTCCGTGTTCATTATTCTGTTCTCGATCCTGTTAGGTGTGGTATGCGCCATGAGGGAAGGAAAGATGACAGACAAGTCCGTACGAGGATTCTCTTTCTTGCTGACTGCGATTCCATCTTACTGGCTTGCGGCCCTGCTGATCTGGTATTTCTCCGTCAAGCTTGATCTGCTGCCCACCAGCGGGATGGATTCGGTTCAGAGCTACATTCTTCCGGTGATCGTCATTACGGTAAGTTATGTAGGGATCTATTTCAGGAATGTGAGAAGCTCCATGCTAAGCAATTTAAATGAAGACTATGTCCTGTATGCACGAGCCAGCGGAATTCCGGAGAGAAAGGTAACTCTCCATATTTTGCGGAATTCGCTGCAGGTTTCGGTTTCGATCTTCTGCATGGCTATACCGATTGTACTTGGAAGTACGGTTGTTATTGAGAACGTGTTTGCCTGGCCAGGTCTCGGAAGGTTAAGCGTCAGATCCATTCTCAGCCGGGATTTTCCGATCATACAGGCATATGTGCTTATTTTGGCGGTCACGTTTGTATTATTCAATACGCTCTCCGATATCATTAATGCGGCGATGAACCCCAAGCTCAGAAAGGATTTCTAATGAGAATACTCCGGAATTTAAGCCAGGATAAACTCGCCATGACGTCTCTTGTCGTCATCGTTGTGATGGTCATAGCTGGCATAATTGCTCCTTGGATTGCACCGCATGACCCCGAAGAAGTGAATATGAAGCTCAGATATGCATCTGCATCCTGGTCGTACCTGCTCGGCAATGATCATTTGGGCAGGTGTATTCTGTCGCGGCTGATTTATGGCATTCGTCCCAGTGTGCTGTGGGTTCTGGTTGCCTTGCTCGCCTCTGTTCTTCTGGGGGCGCTCATCGGGTTTATCTCCGGTTATTTCAAAGGGAAAACCGATGCAATCTTGATGAGAATCTGTGATATTATGCTTTCTTTTCCGGGTTACGTGATGACACTTGCGGTGGTTGGCATTTTGGGTGCCGGCCTTGAAAATATTTTGATTGCCTTTGTTGTCATGAAATGGGCATGGTTCGCCCGGGTTATTCGTACATCGGTCATGCAATATTCGGAGATGGACTATGTGAAATTTGCCAGGGCGTCCGGAATCAGCCACCTGCGCATCATTTACAAGCACATTGTGCCTGTTACGTTCTCGGATATTGCTGTCATTTCAAGCAGCTCCGTCTGTTCCATGATCCTGCAAATATCGGGTCTGTCTTTTCTCGGATTAGGCGTTCAGGCACCGCAAGCCGAGTGGGGCATGATGCTGAATGAGGCAAGAGAGGTCATGTTCTCCAGGCCGGAGCTGATGCTCGCGCCAGGTCTGGCGATTGTTCTGGTTGTATCGGCATTCAATTTCCTGTCCGATGCGCTGCAGGTGGCTCTTGACCCCAAATTGATGACCTCCAAAACGAGCATCAAGCCTCGCGGAAGGAAGAGAGGTGAACAGGTCTCTTATGAATATATTGGAAGTTAATCAACTGAGAATATGGGATGGACACACGGAAGAGGTTATTGTACACAACAGTTCATTTCACTTAAAGCATGGTCATTGTCTCGCCATTGTAGGAGAGAGTGGAAGTGGCAAATCGATTACATGCAGGTCCATCATGCGCTTGAATAAACCGGCCATCCGGCAATCGGGTCAGATTCTGTTCAAAGGGGAGGATCTGAACAGGCTCACCGAACAGGAGATGCGAAAAAGAAGAGGTCGTCATCTGTGCATGATTCTCCAGTACGGAATGAGTGCATTCGATCCCTCCTGTGTGATTGGCGTTCATCTGAGAGAGACCCTTCAAGCCCATTACGGTTGGAATGCGAAGGAAGTGGAGCAAAACATGAAATCAGCCATGGAACGGGTGATGCTGAAAAATCCGCTGGAAATCATGAATCAGTATCCTCATCAGCTGTCGGGAGGCATGCTGCAGCGGATCATGATCGCTCTTGCGCTGGTTCTGGAGCCCGATGTGATCATCGCGGATGAACCCACAACAGCTCTGGATACAATTTCTCAATATGAAGTGGTTGAGCAGCTCATTCAATTGCGTGAACGGATGGGATGTTCGATGATCTTTATCTCGCATGATTTGGGGGTCGTACGAAAGATTGCGGATGACGTTCTGGTCATGAAGGACGGGAACATTGTGGAGTCAGGCAGCATCCGCTCGGTCTTTACGAAGCCACAGCATCCGTACACGCAGTATTTGGTATCCACCCGCTGGGAGTTAAGCAATCATTTCAGGCAATTGATGCAGGAGGAACAGATCATTGCTAAAAGTTGACCATGTTCATAAGTCCTATTCACAGGGCGGTTTGTTTACAAGGAACAAAAAGCCAGTGCTGCACGATGTCAGTTTCGAATGCTTACGCGGGGAATGCCTGGGCATCATCGGCGAGAGCGGCAGCGGGAAGTCAACCTTGGGCAGATTGATGATGGGGATGGAGCGACCGGATCAGGGGACGATTTTGTTGGAGGGAAAATCCGTGCTGGACAGCAAAGTGAGACGTGGCAGGATCAGTGCAGTATTCCAGGATTACAAGTCGTCTATCAATCCGTTTTTCACTGTCGAGGAAGCCATTATGGAACCGTTGCGAATACAAAAGAAGAAGCCGGAAGGAAACTCGGATTCGCTCAAAATAGATGTTTTGCTCAGCCAAGTCGGACTGGACAGCTCATACAGATCCAGATACCCGCATGAATTGTCCGGGGGAGAGGTACAACGGGTTTGTATCGCCCGAGCGATTTCCACAGAGCCTCAGTGCATTGTGCTGGACGAAGCGATCAGTTCGCTGGATGTATCGGTCCAGACTCAGGTACTTCATGTGCTGAAAGAGCTGAAGGAAATGTATCATATGAGTTATGTTTTTATCACCCATGATATACAGGCGGCTGCTTACATTTGTGACAGGGTGATCATTTTTAGAGAGGGCCAGATTGAAGAAATGGTACCCACCGAGCAGTTGAAACACGTGAAGTCCGAGTATGCGAGGAAGTTACTGGATCATTTAATCACATTCTAAAGGAGAACTCAGCGTGAGTGGAGCATTGTCATGGCCTTTTCTGCGTTTATATATATTGGCCCTCTTTTATTTTAGTGCTAACGCTATACTCAACGTGATTATCCCTCTTCGGGGTGAATCGTTGGGTGCAAGCAGCACAGTCATCGGCCTGGTCATGGGAGCGTACATGTTCACAACGATGTTTTTCCGGCCGTGGGCTGGCCAGATTATTCAGAAACATGGACCAATCAAGGTACTGCGGATCATCCTGATCCTCAATGGATTAGCCTTGATCCTGTATACCTTTACCGGATTGGGGGGCTATTCTGTAGCCCGTGCTCTGCAAGGTGTGTCTACCGCCTTTTTCTCCATGGCGCTCCAGATCGGTATTATTGATGCACTGCCCGAGAAGGATCGTTCACAGGGGATCTCATACTATTCACTCTTTTCCTACATTCCCGGCATTGCTGGTCCTGTTCTTGCTCTGGGACTGTGGAATACAGGAGGCATGGATTATTTCTCGATATTCATGATTGCCATTGCCATGGTGACGGGACTTTTCGGTTACAGTGTCAGGATGGACAAGACGAAGGAACACGTTAGAGAGACCACTCCGGATCAGGCAGGGAAGAAGTCCAAGATGCTGGAGTCCTTCGGTGAACTGGTCCGGAATCCGTTTTTGTTCAAATGCAGTGTCATGATGCTCATCTCGTCCATTATATTTGGCGCCATTACGGCGTTCATTCCTTTGTATGCCCCACAACTGAATAACGGAAATGCCGGTGTTTTTCTGATGATCCAGGCTGCGGTCGTGGTGGTTGCCCGCATTCTTCTCAGAAAGCGGATTCCTTCGGACGGAAGGTGGCACTCATCGTTTATGATGGGAACCATGCTGCTTCTGACATTGGCTGCAGCGTGCGTCGGTTTCTCCATCCAGGCAGGTGCGACCATTTTCTATATAGGCGCTGGGCTTATGGGGATTGCGCAGGCTATCGTATATCCAACGTTGACGACCTATCTGTCTTTTGTTTTGCCACCGTCGAACCGGAACGTATTAATCGGTTTGTTCATCGCGACGGCTGATCTGGGAGTCTCGCTTGGGGGAGTCATGATGGGACCCGTTGCCGATGTATTATCCTTTTCCTGGATGTATATCATCTGTGCCCTATTGGGAGCAGCCATGATTATTTTTGCGTATGACCGCAGGGGATTAATTTTAGGTACGAAATAGATGGAAGGCTGATGCAATGAGCGTCAGCTTTTTTTTATTCCATTCGTCATGCTGTTTAATCGTAAAGATTACAAATTCATTGACAAGAAAAGCAGTATAAGATAAATTGATTTTTTAATCCTAACCATGACGATTTAAGTGAAATTGACAGGCTAATTAACCTTGCGTTATCGACAAGCGTGCTCCGGCAATAGAGAGAAAGTGGGGACGACAGATTGGATTCTTCTGCAAAGTCATATGGCAAATTAAATCCGGTATCCTTTTCGTTTATCCGGTTTTATGTTTTGGCCTTTTTATTTTTTGCCGCCAACTCGGCTTTAACGATTATTCTTCCTCTGAGAAGTGAGGCAGCTGGTCTGAATCAGGCCGAGATTGGCTTGATGATGGGGGCGTACATGTTCACTTGTATGCTGCTGAGACCATTTGCGGCACAGCTTTTGGGGAAGTATGGCCCACTCCGGGTCATGAAGGGGTTACTCATTTTGCATGCCGTAACGCTGCTGCTGTTTATGATCGGTGATGTGGATACGTACCTCTGGCTGCGGGCATTGCAGGGCGTGGCGACTGCGTTTTTCTCCATGACCATGCAGGCTGGCATTGTGGAGAAGCTGGAGGACAAGGACCGGGCACAGGGACTGTCCATGTATACACTTTTTACGATGGTTCCATCTCTCGTTATACCGATACTGGCTATACAGATCTGGGAAAATGCCAGCGATATCTGGTTTACTGTACTGATGATCGGTTTGGCTGCATGTCCACTTCTGATCGGATATCGTGTGGATCTGCCTGGGCAGACAGTGCAAAATAAATCATATACGCTGCGGGACATGGTGTGCTCATTCAGCGGCCTCTGGCGCAGTACACCGTTATTAATCAGCAGTGTGGTCATGCTGTTCGTTTCCTGTGTATTTGGAGCAACCGCGACCTTTCTTCCGCTGTATATGGTTTCGACCGGAATGGCGAGCGCCGGGGTGTTTTTAACGATTCAGGGGCTGGTTGTTATTCTGTGCCGATTTATTTTGCGCAAAAAAATACCGTCTGACGGCAGCTGGAATACCTGGCTGATGACAGGATTGCTGCTGTGTGCGGCGCTGGGAACCCAGATGCTCGCACTGCTGGAGTTCATTGGACCACTGGTGTATCTGTCTGCAGTGTTCAGTGGTTTTGCCCTGGCCTTAATGTACCCGACGTTAACCACCTACCTGTCTTTCGTTCTCCCTGCCGACTCCAGGTATGTGCTTATGGGCATTTTCATGTCATCCTATGATCTGGGGTTCTCCCTGGGCGGGCTGGCCATGGGGCTGATTGTTCAGAGCAGTTCATACTCTACCATGTTTACGATCTGCACGTTTCTTTCGGTGGCAGCCATGATTCTGGTCTGGGCTTTCGGGCAGCGGATGGAAGCAGGGAATGGGAAAAGATCCGCTGCTGCGAACTAAGGGAGATTGGTGTGCAGAGCAAGTGTTATGTGGGTGTTAAGCACCACCCGTGCGGCTTGATTCGAACGCCTATCTGAAAGAAAAAAGTTAAAGGCTTATGGACTGACTTTTCCGGTGCGTATCATGATGATCCGAACCTGCCGGAAACAGGCCGTAGGTCTTTTTTTATAAAAATGATTTGACAACAGGAGCCAACAGGATTATAGTCATTGTTGTTAATCGTAATAATTACTAATAAGGCCGAAACCATATTGGCTGCCACTATAAGGAGTAGATTCAAATGACACAAAAGCAAGTTCCGGTAACGGTTCTCAGCGGTTACCTTGGTTCAGGCAAAACGACAGTTCTTAATCATGTACTGCACAATCGGCAGGGGCTTAAGGTCGCAGTTATTGTGAACGACATGAGTGAGGTGAATATCGATGCAGCGCTGGTCAAGGGAGAGGCAGCACTTTCGAGAACAGAAGAGAAGCTGGTCGAGCTGTCCAACGGCTGCATCTGCTGTACGCTCAGGGATGATCTGATGCAGGAAATTGAGAAGCTGGTGAATGAAGGGCGGTTCGATTATATCCTGATTGAATCCACGGGGATCAGTGAGCCTGTTCCGGTTGCACAGACCTTTACATATGCGGATGAAGAGTCGGGGATTGATCTGACGAGTCTGGCGAAGCTGGACTGCCTGGTAACGGTGGTGGATGCCAACCGGTTCTGGCATGATTTTGCCTCAGGACAGAGTCTTCTGGATCGAAACCAAGCCACAGGAGATGAAGATACCCGTGACGTGGTGGACCTGCTGATTGACCAGATTGAAACTTGTGATGTCCTGCTGCTGAACAAATGCGATCTGGTTGATGACGTAGAGCTGAACAAGCTTGAAGGTGTCATCCGTAAGCTTCAGCCCCATGCCAAAATCATTCGGACGGTGAATGGGCAGGTGAATCCTGCTGAGATTCTGAACACGGGCCTCTTCG
Organism: Paenibacillus sp. MABNR03; assembly: GCF_050455445.1. Lineage (NCBI taxonomy): Bacteria > Bacillati > Bacillota > Bacilli > Caryophanales > Paenibacillaceae > Paenibacillus > Paenibacillus sp. MABNR03. Next base: position 97,699 of record NZ_JBCIYR010000005.1, on the reverse strand, counting down.
ACTTTGAAAAAGTGAGCATGTCCGCCGGATGGATTCAGGAGCTGGAGAAAGAGTCACATACCCCGGAGACGGAAGAGTACGGGATTGGCTCCTTCGTTTATCGCCGCAGAAGACCATTTCATCCCTCACGTCTGGCTGAATTCATGAGCTGCTGGCCGGAAGAGGTCGTTCGTGCCAAAGGGCTGGTTTGGCTGGCAGCCGATGGAGATGTGGCGGCAAGCCTGAGTCAGGCAGGTCCTTCCATTCAGTTCGGTCCCGCCGGACATTGGGTTGCGGCCTTGCCAGAAGCGGACAGGGAATTCATTTTTCGTACCGAGCCGGATGTGCTGGACAAATGGGATACCCAGTGGGGAGATCGTCAGACTGAGCTGGTGATGATCGGGATTGAAATGGAACGTGCCGTAATTGAAGATGAGCTGGACCAGTGCCTGCTCAGCGATGAGGAGATGCAAGCCGACTGGGGACGTTTTGATAATCCGCTGCCCTGGCCTGTAGAAGCCGTTTGATACTAAACATTCACAAAACAACTGATAAAGGAGCTGTAAACCAAACCATGGCCAAAAAATCGAAGGTCGTACGCGAAAAACAACGTCAGGCAACGGTAGCGAAGCATGCAGAGCTGCGTCGGGAGCTGAAAGAGAAAGGTGACTATGAAGCATTACAGAAGCTGCCGCGCAACGCTTCACCGACTAGACTGAAAAATCGTTGTGAACTGACGGGACGTCCAAGAGGGTATTTGCGCAAGTTCAAGGTATCCCGCATTGTGTTCCGCGAACTGGCCCATCAGGGACAGATTCCGGGTGTAACCAAGTCCAGTTGGTAAGACAGATAAACATTCATTAAATGAAGGGATGGGTTCCCCGTGTTGGACGATTTCACTGTTTGTAGAATTCAGTCAGTGATGAACGAAAATGAATTCATTGACTCTGAATTGATGATGGAGAGGCTCTAGTATTGGATGTAGTGAAAAGAAAAGGCGCCGTGCAGATGCAGCGGCGTCTTTTGCTTTTGGTATCGTATGAATAAAGTGATATGTGACTTAATGCATAAAGTGATCTGTTATTTCCCAATAAGTGTGGCGTTAATGGGCATATGAAGGTGATTGTGAGCTCGTTAGGAACCTTCTGATCAATAAAACCAAGAAAGCAGATGATCAAAGTGATCGGCTGCTTTTACTAGACTAATGGGCAGTTTAGTTCAACAACTTTTCGGAAGGAGACATGGATTTATTATTATTCGTAGCTGTACTTTATTCGGTGGGTTAGCATAGTACTGCAGGTTTTCAGTCAAGTTGATTCCTTTTGAAAAGAAGGCTGAATCACAGAGAACGATAGCATATAATTAAGACGGGTACTATGATCTTCTATATCTCCATAGAGAGGGGACCACGTATGAACCAAAGACCGTCAGAAGAAGAATACGCCGGGGACTTCAGCGAGTATATCCGGTTGGTGCCGGAAGGCAACATCATCAACATTTTGCTAGCTCAGGAAAAGCAAATGAATGAGCTACTGGCATCGTTGACTGAAATCCAGGGTGCGTATCGGTATGCGGAAGGAAAATGGACGCTGAAAGAAGTCGTGGGCCACATCGCGGACAACGAACGCGTTATGGCCTACCGCCTGCTTCGATTCTCAAGAGGGGACAAGACGACTCTACCCGGTTTCGACCAGGAATCGTTCATACCTCCTTTCGGAAACTGGACAATCGCACAATTGGCCGAAGACTACCAGGCCGTACGGCAATCGACGATCACTCTGCTGCGCGGGTTGCCGGCGGAGGCGTGGTCACTCAAAGGGACAGCCAACAACGTAAGCATTACGGCGCGCGCCCTTGCGTACGTCTGTGCGGGACACGAACTCCATCACTTGGGGATCATCCGAAATCGGTACTTGAGTTAGTGTCCTTTTTTTAGGCGTACACTTCCTGCTCCGTTTGTTAATAGGCTGATGGAAGAGAGGAAAGACAGGAGGCTTACGGGCAGCGTGAAAACATGGTGAATAAGCTCGCAGGTGGCGTTTTTCAGATACCAAAATCCGCTTGGAAGAGATCGAGCAGTTGCCTGTTGTAGATGCCACTCGCTCTGAGGAATGTCGGATTAAGCTAACGAGGACGATAGCTCAATAATATGAAAAAAGCAGCTGATCTATGTGATCGGCTGCTTTTGTTCAACTAACGGGCAGGTTAGTTGAATTTAACGTGTAAGATTAATTCATAAATGAAGAAAGTATACTGAACTTAGGGAAGAGGATCATTCATGAAAAAACAAATAAAACATTCTTTTACCAAGGTCCAATTTTTGCTTGTACCCGAAGCATTCGAGGGTTATAAAACTTATTACGACTGAATATTAAGCAATACACATGCGATTCGATACTTAAGAAGCATATTAAATGGGAAGGTGAAATGCATTATTCTGGGTCAGCTCCTAATTGGACAGCGATCCCTGTTAGTAACGGGAAACCTTATCTTAAAGTAAATGGTGATCGATTAAACTCCGATTATACAAGCGCTTACTCTACGGCTGCTACATTGTGGTCAACATATTCTCAAAAAGTTGTAATTGATAAGGTCGGTTATGGTTCTTCGAACGTTGACGTAGCTTCTGGCACAAAAGCATATTGGTCCGATAGATTTGGAGTGGGAGGGGCAGGTACATTAGGAATTGCAGATCTCAAGACAACGGATGGAATCGTAATAGATTCTTCAACTGTGCAACAGTCTTCGAAAAGGATTTCGTCAGCTCAAATATATATGACACCATATGTAGCTAACTATAGTAGTTCTAACCCCGGTAATCATAAAGTTGCTACTATCGTTCATGAAATTGGGCATGTCTTAGGTCTCGGTCATCCTAATGCTAATTATTATCCTACAAGTGTAGAATCAATTATGCGGACCGGTGGTAAATATGAAGGTTATTATGTACCTAGACAACACGATCTAAATGACATTAATAATAAATACTGAAATGAAGGAGAAAACGTTGAAAAAAATCCCATTAACAATACTATTGTTCAGCTTAGTGTTAGTCGTTTTGGGTTGCTCTAGTGATAAACAAATCGCCTCAAGTCTTTCTGACGAAAGAATAGCAGAACTCCGCACAGAGTACCCACTTTCTCAAGGAAATCCTAGTCTAGCACAAACTGTAGACGTTCCTTTCGATCAAATTCTCGAAATGTCAGATTCAGTAGTTATTGCTGAAGTTATTAAGCAAAATCCTAATTTTAAATCTACCTTAACTGCTGAACCAGGGACTCCAGAAGGTGATGCTGCGGAGAAAGACAAAGCCCGAGGTATAGAGCCTTATAAGCCAACATTTGTTTCGTATGAAGTCAAAGTGGACGAAGTGATCGTGGGAGAAGATGTGGAGGATACCACGAACTTATTTTATAATGCTGATTTCATTGGAATCGAACCAGATTTGAAACCCGGCATGAAAATCGTTGCTTCTGTGAAAAAGGGAACCGCACCTGAACAGCAAGGAAGTTATTCTTTTACGAGGTATGCCACCTATTATGTTGTTGATGAGAATTATGTTTTATCTGCATATCAAGGGGAAAGTGAAGAGATGAAGAGTTTTACGAAACAAACAGATGGAAAAACACTTAATAATCTGGTAGAGCAGGTTAAGGAACTTTGGATGAATTAGGGAACATATATCTCGATTTTACTGAGTCTTTGATGTATTAAGTAACGTCTTGCCAAATGGATCGACTTTTTTACGAATCTCTTATGCTCTGGCGTTCTTGGGCGTGGTCGCATACGAACGTCAAAATTGGATGAAGCAATTGGTGGTCGATTGTCCGAGACAAATATACTCTGCACCGATTCGTGGAAGGCATTCAGCACCTTTGCCAATACGAAAGGTTTGACTCACTATCGGTTCAAGTCAGATGGAAAACAACGTGTGAACGTGAAACTATAGCTTATTGATGACCCGAAGGCAGCCGACGACTAAGATCGGGGGAATCGTTCTATGCTGTTCCGCGATCCCGCTGGCAACCTTCTTAACCTCTTTGACCCAGTGACTGAGGATGCAATTAAACGGTTTAGAAGTAGACCTTAACGAGTAGTAAAGCGAATTATAAGTCATTCCGGGCGGGAAACGTTAGCTCAATAAAATAGCGACAGTCAATTTTCTCGTCCTTGGCTGTCGCTGTTTCTTTTTCAAATTTAGTCTAAAACATACCCAGCTTTCAATCTTCAACTTTAGAAAACTGATATTTAAAGAATTCCTTATATGTCATAGGTTTTCGGCCAATCAGACGTTCAAGATCCCCGGATTTCTCCGAAAACTCTCCAGTGTTGACTCCTCGCACCCAGCCTAATAAAAAGTCAGTCATGAAAACAGGCAAGCCATTCGCTACCATAGAGTCTATATATTCTTTTTCGCTAACTGCCTCATAAGGGATATTCATCTCACTAATCTCCGAGAGGGCTTCAGCGATGTCTGCAAAAGAGCTTCCCTCGCTGCCACTTAGAGTGTATGTCTTATTTTCGTGCCCGTGTTGGGTGAGAACGGCTACGTTAGCTGCCGCCAAATCATCCAGAGATGCAGCGGCAACTTTGCCGGAACCCTCTGGTACTCGCACGCCGGCTTTAAGCGCATCTCCGAAATACATATGCATGACTTCAAGATACGGTGGATTCCGCAGAATGGTATAAGCTAATCCGGATGCTTTAAGCGTTTGTTCAGCAAATAAGTCTGACATCGACACTTCGGGCACAATAAGATTTGAATTTTCTCTTCGTATGATCGACGTGAAGATCACTTGTTTAACACCAGCCTGCTTTGCAGCTGCGATGACATTGAAATGTTGCGTATTACGGTCGGTAAATGCTTGCGCGGAGATAAGCATGACTTTGTCAACACCATTAAAAGCTCGCAAAAGGGAGTTATAATCAAAATAGTCGCCCTGATGGGCCTCCACACCTTCTTTAACAAACCTTTCGATTTTTTCGGATTGCGGATCACGTACCAATACAGCGACCTGATCTGCCGGAACCTTTTTAAGAAGAAAGTTTAGCGTCCTGCTGCCAAGATTACCCGTTGCTCCAGTAATAAGTATTTTCCCCATATTAGTAACCCCTTTGAACTTATATTGATAAACCAGTTGCAGTATAGAATAACGTTATCGTACAGTGTATTGATCCAGCAGATTTAAATTCAATCCGGCGAGAGGTCCTCCTATTTGCTGCAGCAGACCGCCCTGGCTCAAGGATCCAAGATCAATACAGGCAAAGCCAATCTTCTCCCAAATTTCTTTCAAGACTTGTTTTACCTGGATGTTGTCACCGGACATGAACAGGACAGTCTTCGGCTTCTCTTCCGTGTAATCCTTAATCCATTCCATCGGAACACTGTTAAAAGCTTTAATTACATGAGCACCCGGAGCATATTGGGCTACGATTTCACTTGAATTCTTTCCTGACCATTCACCAAGCAGAGGTTCTGTATTTTCAAAACAGTTGGTAGCATCAATAAGAACGCGGCCTGTCCAGTCAGGAACCATTGACAAAGCAGCAGGCATTTGCGCCCACGTCACGCATAATATTACAAAGTCCTGCTCAGCTGCTTCTGACGGTGTTCCGGATTTTGCGCCAGCACCGAGCGAGCTTATTAGATCTGAGAGCGTTTCGGGACCACGGTTATTACTGAGAATAACTTCATGACCGTGAAGCAATAGATGTTTCGCCAGTGTTTGAGCAACTGTTCCAGCACCAATAAAGCCAAATTTCATAACGCACCTCCAAAAACTTATCGACCTACATACGACTCCTTTTATTAATTCTTTGATTTTCTTCATGGCCACAAGTCTTATTATGTTCCATCTATAACTTTTAAAATAGTACGTACTTTTAGGTTATATAGTAACTAAAAAGTGATAATTGCGATGAAGTGCAGAATAAATGGGTCAATGAAATTGCTCTATTCTACATTTAATCTCCGATATTCATCCTTGCTCAAGTTCTTCTCTGCATAATTTTGGCCCCAATCACAAAGAGCTCGCAAAGTGGGTTCAAGTGACATACCCATTTCTGATATTGAATATTCCACTTTTGGTGGTACCTGATTGTACATTTTTCTTATAATCAAATTAGCACTCTCCAACTCCCGCAACGACTGGACTAACATTTTCTGAGATATTGTGGGTATGAGCCTTTTCAATTCACCGGTCCGTTTAGGACCTTTTATTAAATAATACAGAATAAGAGGCCTCCACTTCCCGCCAATGACATTTAAAGTGATTTCCAGATCACAATAAAAAGTTTTCAATTAAAAAACACTACCCTTCATTAAATTTCCACTATTATAATACATGATAACCCTATTACTTGTTGATCTAACGGGAAACGTTAGTTCAGTAAAACCAAGGAAGCAGCTGACCATCGTGATCGGCTGCTTTTGTTCAACTAACGGGCAGGATAGTTGAATAGGAACGTCCTGGGTGTGTGAGTTGCGCCGGCGGGCGCTGTGGAGCAGCGTGGATCTCGTCCGGATCGGAGGGAGCAGTTTATTTCCCTCCGGACGCTCTGCGAACGAACCGCTGCTCCGTGCTGAAGCACCCCACAGGAGATCAAAAAAAGGCAGAGACTCTTCAATAGAAGAGAATCTCTGCCCTGCTGTTCTTTTAAATGACGAAACAATCAATAAAGAGCGAATTCAGCTGCTTTTGTTACTCCACGGGCTGATAAGGAGCCTCTCTGTACAAGTCAAACTCCGCCAATATCTGGTTATAGCCGTCCACAACTTCGCCTTCATCTACCCTTCCGGAAGCAACTATGCATGAGGCAGAGGCCCGGCATATCTGATAGAGATTGTTCTCTTCATCTTCTTTTCTGATTTGCTCAATAAGCTCAAATTCATCAGGACTCATGTAGTAGAAAGCGATCATTACATCCTCTATCCCTTTTTGCAGCAAGCTTCTCTGGATTAGGTCAATGTTTTTTGCCTCAGCCATTTTATCTATGCTCTTCGTTTGCTTCACATATACGTCAACAAGAGCAGAGTAATCATAATCCCCGGTTAATGTAGCGGGAGTGTATTTAGTATCCGGCATATTTCCCCAGGCCCCGTTATCATATCCGGCGTCGATTTTAATGTCTCTGCCCAAAATGGGAGATATGAGCTCCGATAATTCGCTCTTCAATTTCCCTGCCATAAGGTGATTTATGTAGTCATCCTCAATGATGCCCTTTTCTTCCCAATACTCTACCTTAAACGTTTCTTCGGGCGCATCTACCGGATAAGCCTGTGTTTCAAAGCCCACTGCATCTCCAGTGAGTTCTCCAGGAACATGTATAAAGAGATCATCAGCTGTTTTCACTGCAAATTCCTTTTCATACTTTTCCGCCAGGTGTTTTTCAATCTTCGCGGTTGCTGCTTTTTTTTCTGATGTCGAATGTCTGTCACAGGCTGTTAATGCTACTGTTAATATCAATGTGATTACAGCCAGAAACCAAATCCTCCGGTTCAAAACCATCCCTCCGCGTATTCGTTATCCGATGTGCTCAAAAATACAGTCAAGTTATAAGGTCTATTTTTTTACCATTATATACTACATCCTTAATGACTTCACAGCACTCAGTAATCTATAATTATAGTCGCAGCAGCAAATAGGTTAACGTCATTCAGGAATTTATAATCCGGACATCACTCTTAGCCTGTAAAAGAAGTACACTAGTGGGCCGTCCTGGGTGTGAGCTGTGCCTGTGGGCGCTAGAAGCTGCGCGGATCTCGTCCGGATCGGAGAGAGCAGCGGCGTGACGGTCGCCTGGGCTTCAGCTGTTCTGTGAAAATAAATTGTTAGACTGGAAAATAAAAGTATAAGACCATGAAAATAAAGTTGTAGACTGGCAGCCGGCATTAGCCAACGGGCAGGATAATAGTCGCCGAATGGAACTTGGTACTAAAAGGAGGCAGGACACATGCTAGAAGAACAGGAAATATTCGCGGGCGAAGGATATAACAGGTTGTACGCAATTGCTACGGGTATGCCGATTTTGAATCTTAGGGGCAGCATACCGCGTGAAGGTAACGGCCAACTACCGTTTCCGTGGGTGACAACGGGCATCAGGATTGATAAAGAACAGATGTTGGAAACCGTTATGAAGCAAAAGACACTCGAGTATTTGTTTAATATGCAATTCAGTAAGGAGGAGATGACCGACCGCAATTTGGTTGTAGGCTGTTATGAATACAGGAATCCGAATGACAAGGAACAAATATTGCTATATGGGCTGGTTTCGTTAAAGGAATTTCTCGCGAGATACGGCGATGAACGGGCATCGGAGATTCTGATGCGAGTTGGCTGCACATACGAGAAGATTATGGAGGAATGCGATGAAGCCATTAAAGAACACTTTGCAGTGTTGCGCCGGTCACTTCATTTAAAGAATTTGAGGGACAAATATGATGTCGTTTACGAGTGGAGTGAAGAGGAAGGGGTAAAGACGTACATAATCAGATACACCAAATCGAGTTATACGAAGATTAAAGCTAAATCATTCGAAGAGTTGACCAAACTCTATGATGAGCAACGGAAGAAGGATGCAAAGAAGACGTTCGCGATTCTGGAACCGTTAGAAGCATTTATGCAAGCCTAAGAAAACCGCCCCTTTATGGGGCGGTTATTCAACATTTCATCGAAAGAAGGTGTCTAACAATTGGGGTGCAGTTCATGTCGGGAGTGGTTTTTTTGTTTGTACAATGATGTATTTACTTAGCATTTGAATGAATTCATCACGGTGAAAGGCGTCACAAGTCATTAAGCTAACGGGAAACGTTAGTTCAATAAGACCAAAGGAGGCAGCAGATCAACATGATCGGCTACCTTTATTCAACTAACGGGCAGGCTAGTTTGAGATCATTTGCAGTGAACCGAGGAATGTTGGGGGGCTTGCGATTCAGGTAGAAAGTAAGGCTAGGTAATTTGCAAAGTTGTAAATAGTGGGGGCTCCCTAATAGATCGTAAATGCAAATTAAATTAAATTCTCACGAGTTCCCTAATAAAGCTATACTCTCCTGCAAACGTTCCACAACCTCTATCGGCATTTCCCTGACCTTAATATCTCGACCTAGGAAAAGCAGCCAATTTGTTATTTCGGCCAACTCATCCGGATGATGAACATTGATGAAAGTCTTTAAAATAGCCGTAGTCTGAAAAGGATTTGTGTATGAAATTGAGATTTTTAAGGGATGGTATTTTTTGTACTGGGCAATCGATTTTGGACCAAGTTCTAGGACAAGGTTGATGGCTTCCTCCTGCTTGCTTAGTTGTTCTAAAATCTTCTTCTTATTTATTCTTTTTTTCTTAGGGTATGGTTTGACATCTGTGAGATTGTCGACAGGAATAATCCGCCTCTTTTCCTCCTCGAGATCAAAGCCTTCAATTTGCCAAGAGCTTTTTTCGCGGTAAAGGTGCAACAAATAGATGGGATAAGATTTTATTTGCCTCGATTCCTCGACGGAAACCATTAAATAGCTGTCCATAAGAATGGTTTGGATCAATTGTTCTAACATAGGATGGGGCAGATCTGACAGATCAAGCAGGTCGGGATTGTGGGGGTTGGTTCCTTCGAACAACAGGGTTTGATTTAACAGCACGAGATCATCTTGCTGGCTCTCCGAGATAAGACCGAGTAATTTTTCCGCTAAAGAATGGCGACTCTTGAGATATGGGAGCTGTTGATTTTTTGTGGCCATGAAGGCAATAAATAGTGCTTTAATCTCATTATCGGTAAAGCGGACAGTCGGCAGGACAGAGTTGTTCATAACAAAATAACCCCCGTCCCTCCCAACCTCGGCGACAAGAGGCATCCCCATTGCTTCAATTTCTCTGATATCTCTAATGGCTGTTGAACGAGAGATGTTAAATTCTCGCATGATTTCAGAAATGGTAAATTGAGCGCGGTTATTGATGTACCGCATGATGATGTTAATCCGTTCAATTTTTTTCATTTGGCCCTCTAAACAGTATCATATTTTGACATGATTTATAGCTATTATAAACGTATCAAGTGAAATAACAAATCATTTGATCAATTCAAAATAAACGAGATCATTGGAGGAATGAGAATGAGTACGATCATCGGTAATGAAAAAATTGCGAAAGAAGAATACCGTCCTATTGGAAGGATAGTCGCTTATTGGATTGTCACAATAGTACTCGCATTCTCCATTGCATTAAGCGGTATCGGACAACTGATGCGATATGGGGGGAATGTCGATCTGGTGACCGATATTGGTTTCCCTTTATATGTCACGAACATTCTTGGAGGTTGGAAATTGCTTGGAGTCATCGTGATCGTAATGCCAGGTTTCCCCCGGCTTAAGGAATGGGCTTATAGCGGTCTCTTTTTTCTCATGACGGGTGCTGCCCTATCCCATGCGTTCGCTAACGATTACGGTGATTACGGATTCCATATTATTCTTCCGCTTTTCTATGCCGTGCTTGGCATTGCCTCTTGGGCGCTGCGTCCGAAAAGCCGCAAACTGTAATGGGTAGGGAAATTAACAAAAGTTCGTGCATGGCTCCGATAAACAGTATCACATTTTGACACGATTTATAGTTATTATAGACGTAACAAGTGAAAAACAATTCATTTGATCCATTTCAGAAAAAGGAGTGTTTATCATGGCAGTGTATACCATTGAAAAAAAAGACAGCTTTATCGTTCTAGGTATTGGCACGGAGTTGAAGAGCGATTACACGGATTATGCAGGTATGAACAAGGAGAAGCAAGACTTTTGGCAATCCGTGGCGCAGGATGGAAGGCTTGACACTTTAAAGGCCGTCGCTGCGAACGACTACATTTTTGCCGTGAACGAAGCGATAAATCACAAGATGATGTATTATGCCGGTGTCATGACCGAAGCATCGGTACCAGAAGAACACCGAGTGATCCAATTCCCTAAAGGACAATACCTCGTCGTCAAAGGGGAAGGGAAGACGGCTGATGAGTTGAGTAATAGGCTGACTGGTATCGCCTTTGGTCAAGTCTTGCCAGCAGCAGACGATTTTGCTTATGTTGGCGGGCCCAATGCAACGGTTGAGATGGGGCAGCGAGACGGCCTAGTATATGGGGAAATGTGGATTCCAGTTGTGGAGAAGTAAATGAAATCAGAGGAGGAACGAGGATGTCCCCTATCGTTGGTTTTAAAAATGTGTCCACAGTTGGTCTAGAATCTTCACCAGTAGCAGAAGCGCTTGCTGGTATGCGAGCAAATGAAGCCCGTTACTTTATGAACAAATACAAGCATGAATTTACGGTCGTACCAGCCGGCGAGAGCCAGGAGACGCTTGCGTACGTGAGCCGAATTTTGAAAGAAGAACGTGGTATTGAGTTTGCGGCCAAACCATTGGAAACATCTCATTTTCAAGTGGATAATATTAGATGGGCCTACGTCTTTTATGAAGATGGTCTGGCGGTCAACATCATGTATACATTGGATAACCCCAAAAAGCGGGCCGTTGGTTTTAAGCTTTCAGAGGGGATGGAAGTGCCTCAAGAGCTGGAAGAAAAGAAGTTTAAATTTGCTAGACAGAAGTCCAAACTGGCTGGGACAATTCGAGGTACGTTCTTTGTGATAAAAGGAGAATATTGAAGCAAACAGCACCCATAAGTTAACACTAACGGGAAATGATAGCTCAATAAAACCAAGGAGGCAGCCGATCTACATGATTGGTTGCCTTTGTTCATGTAATGGACAGTTTAGTTCAAAAGCGTATTCAACTCCTCATTTTGAGAAAATAAAATATCCCAACTATGAGTTGCTTGCATTTGATAAAGCTAATTTTGACAGTCGTTCTAGCGCTCGGGTTAACTTTGCTAATCAAAAACTCCAGCTTCAGGCGAAGAAACCCTGTCAGTACACAAACAACGCAAAGCTCGTTAATCCAGCAGGCGTTGATCATTGAATTAAATCGTCAAATGATGAGTACTCTTCGTCAAAAGTACCATGACAACTTTTTTGTACGCGAACGTCCACATGCTACCAATCCAAGGTTCGAATAATCTGGAGGCTAATTTTATTTTGAAAATGACAGTGATGAAATAAGAGCAGCCAGAAACAGTTCATATGACGTGCCGACGAGATGCAAGATTAAGTTAACGGGAAACGATAGCTTAACAAAGAAGGCAGTCGGTCAATTGTGATCGGCTGCTTTTGTTCAACTAACGGGCAGGTTAATTGAATGAAGTTGGAGAATAACCTCTGGGAGAAGTCGATAACAAAGCAAGGTAAAGGGGAGATCAAAGTTTGAAACGAATGCCTTTTGAACGACCAACGGAGCACTATGACGAACGGATTTCTAAAATTGACGAGCAAATTTGTGAGATGTTGAAACTTCGGAAGCAGATTTCAAACAACAATCCTGGTTTCCCGCCATTTGAATATATCTCTGTATGGGCTGAAACTTTTGAACTTTACGAGGACTTTCTGAAAGCTGTTTTCGGAACTTTTAGAAGTGAAGAGTTTTATAAGCCAATAATTGAACCATCACACTTTAGAAAATATATACCTGTTCTAAAGTCAGTCGAAGAAGGAAGCTTTTTCTATACTATAAATTCAATCAGGCAGTACAGTAACGCAAGTGTAGTGACTTTTAGTATCGATTGGGATGTGAATATGTCAGAGGTATCCTCCATCTCTAAGCCTCGCAGCCATTTTGAATTGCAAATTGGAGAACAATATGATTGCCGCATGATTCATGGTGGCAGCCACGCAGGTCATGCTTCAACCAATTATGTAATATCTCCGCCACTACCCGATAAAACTTCAGGACTTGAATTAACGTTCATAGAATATATTAAGCCATTCAGTGACAAGGAGACGGGAACAAAGATTGTATTTAAGCTGGAATAGCTTCAACGAGCATGGATCAAACTAACGGGAAAGTTAGCTCAATAACAATTTGGTACGATTCACCGCTATCCAGGGAGCCCAATTAAAAACAACTCCCTGATCTCATTAATGGAGGTTGTGTGCATGTTTAATAAACGGGAGATCCAAATTAAGGAAAGGATACAGGAGAGGTATGACATAACAGAAGAATTATATACAGCTTGGTTTACTAAAAATTCTGCTGTGCTAGTGGAAAGAGATAGATTCTATCAAACAGAACATATAGAGAAGCATAGAGCAATATCTTATCTATTGGATAAAGGATATATAATCGCACAACCCGTCGAAAAAAACCTGAAATGGTTGCGCTAAGCATCACTTCTGAAGGAATAGATTTCTATGAGCAAGGATATTTAACAGGTAAAGCTAATGGCTGGCAAATTGTAATTGAACAGAAAGATAGTGAGGAGTAAGGTCAGAAGTGGTTTTGTTAGAAGGTTAACGAAACCTCCCTATAAAGTTGGATTCTGTATGTTAATATAGATTTAGCTTTATGCGTCGCAAGAAGGATGTATAGCAGGTTATTAAACTAACGGGACGTTAGCACAATAAGGCGGCATCGTTTCATACGGTTCTTTAGCAAATGGACCGTCAGATATGACTACTCTTTCTGTCAAGGCGCTTACGCTGGGGTAACAATCCTGACCTGGCAGGAAGATGCGATGGCAGAAGAGCGTATGCAAGACATGGAAGCAGCTATTGAGGTAGGGACCAATTCGAAAACGATGTTATCAAGCTACACGGAATTTGATTTATCGGAAATTCACATTGCAGTGAAAGTTGTTAGTGCGCCTGAAAAAAAGGCAACATCGTTTTGAAATTTTAATTGCTACTCCTGCTGCGCTGATAACACCAATTTAATGACTTTGTTACAAGAGGAGTTCCCCAACGTAAGTGAATTGATTATGTATCACGAGAACCATGCCAGGAGTTGACCTGGTTTTGAGGCACATGATCCTTTTCTTTCACAAGAATCGTGAAGTCAAACGGAACACGACTGGGTGTTTGTGTTGAGATTTCCAAGTTTTTATAATATGTAACACTTCATATAATAAACAAACAAGCCAAACTATAATGGAGAAGCCGAATTTATTTTTATAATGATAAATGCATCATTAATGTCTAATTGTCTAATTGAAATGGTACAATGTTCTTGTTTTATCCGTTTGCTCTCCAGCAAGCGGATATTTTAATTTTACAATCAGGAAGACATATAATAGATCTCATTAGCTAGTAGTTAATTGTGTCATATATAACTGAACCACTTGCGCTGACACAGCCTCGATATCACTGTCTATTTCGTCCAATACGTAGGATTCAAGTACACCCATGGTTGCCATCCCCAAAAACTTCAAAAAAATACGCTTATCGATGATCGGAAGTGTTTCATCATTCAACTTTTTATCAATCTCTCCCATAGTAAAGGACAACAGCTTTTTGCGAAAGGCTGAAGCACTGTCACTTTGAAATAAAGCAGCAAAGAATGATTTGTGAAGCTCAAAGTAAGAAAACCACATAAGTGAACCTTCAGTTATGCCGATATCCTTTTTTTGATCACATATTTCTTGCAGTTGTGCGATATGGTCGTCCACCATTTGATCCAACAGATCGTATTTATCAAGATAATGTAGATAAAATGTTTTTCGACCTACATTGGCTTTCTCTGTCAGATGTTTAACTGTGATGTTATCAAACCCTTCCTGAATGATCATTTGCAAAAAAGTTGATTGAATCGCTTGTCTGGACTTTACGATTCTGCGGTCTATTTTATCCATAGCGTCGTCCTCCTGTACATTTCTACACATTGTATGTGGTGTGTGTATTAACACACATGTGAAGTGATGTGGTTATTGAATCTAATGCTTGATTATTTTAACCTAAATATACATAAGGCGAATAATACGCACAAGTGTCATAAATAGAAAAGGTGGTTTTATAGATGATAGTAATCCAAAAGAACGTTAAATTCCTAGCGCAGGGTCTGGCTTTAGCTGCAATTCTCCGAATACCTGAGCACGCTGAAGAAAAGAAAGGTAATCCGGCTATTGTCTGTGTTCATCCGGGTAGTAGCTGCAAAGAGCAAACAGCAGGCATCTATGCAGAGAAACTTGCCGAGTTGGGCTATGTGACGATTGTATTTGATGCATCGTATCAGGGAGAAAGTGAAGGCGAGCCTCGTCATGCCGAATACCCGTCCGCTCGTGTGGAAGATATTCGCTCTGCTGTGGATTACCTGACTACTCTGGAATATGTCGATGAGCATCGGATTGGTGTACTGGGGGTATGTGCTGGAGGAGGATATGCAGTACATACTGCAATGACGGAACGACGCATCCAGGCAGTGGCTGCGGTTTCCGTTGCGAACATAGGTCGCGGATATCGTGAAAACGATCCAATTGGAATGTTGGAGCAGGTTGCTCAGCAACGTACGGCTGAGGCACGCGGGGCAGAACCTCTGACTAACCCATGGATTCCTGGAAGCCACGAAGAAAGAGAAGCAGCAGGGATGAATGAACTTGATATTAAACAAGCAGTGGATTACTACCGCACATCCAGAGGTCAGCATCCGAACTCACCTAACCGTTTGAAATTTACAAGTGTAGATTCCATTATTGCCTTTGACGCGTTTCATCTGGCAGACTCTTTGTTAACCCAACCTTTGCAGATCATTGTCGGTAGTATACAGGGAGCGTTTGGTTCTTACCATGATGGTCATGATTTGTATCAACGTGCAGCCTCGGAACATAAAGATCTGTTTATTGTAGAAGGTGCCAGTCATTATGACTTGTACGATAAGACTGAGCCAGTGAAGAAAGCTGTTGACAGATTGGACGCTTTCTATAAAAAGTATCTTTAATGCGCTTTACGGATAACCCTCAGACAATAGACTATGATTTCTTAGCGCATGAATGTAAGAGACTATACTGATCTCTCTAAGTCATCATTCATGGGAATAAATTTGTCTAAGAAAAGAAAATTCAATTCAATACCAAGATAAAATACAAGTTACAGGCGACCTGAGCTCTGAACAATTCGGAATTTGAGCCGCCTGAAACTTGTTTGCTTTAATGTGCATTTATTGACTTAGCGAGAGTCTCTTCATAATCAAGCTCAATCTTCATGACGTCTGCCATTGTTTGTACAAACGGTTTCTTCTGGGGCTGGACTTAGAGACGTTTTGTACATTACCATAGATGGAGTGAGTCAATGATCGGTACAATAATGTACCGTTTTTTTTGTGTCCAGGGAGACTGTTTTTAAAATGGTACCTGAGAGGTGATGAATTTCCGGAATTTCATTCTCTGAGAGATGAGCTTCTGGTTAACATCGGGGGGGAGCGGGTGAGAAGCTATTTGACTCCAATGTTAAGGCATGGTCTTACGAAGATGTGGCCTTGTCTGAAAAGGAAGATCAATATCCGGTTTTATTCTATTCTCATGGTGCAGGCGCTTACCCGCAGCAAGGCACGTTGTACTGTCAAGACCTGGCTAGCTCCGGCTATATTGTCGTATCCATTGGCCACGCGGAAAGTGGTATGTATAAACTCAAGGATGGACGAATAGCTAGGATGTCAGAGAGATTCATCGATGATTTAAATAAATATGGACAAGAATTCGCCACGCTAATTACGCCACTTATGCCTCAAATTGTGGCAGAAAAGCTCGAGAAAGAAAAAGCCATTGAGATCTCTCATACATTGACTTCGGCCCCTGCAGCAGTCAATTTTTCAAAATATGTTGTGTTACAGAGTGAGGATGTTAGACATATCGCAGACCATCTATACAAAATGAATAGTGGTGACATGGAATCGATTTTTAAAGGTAGATTGCACCTTAAAATCGGTATGGGGATGTTTAGACATTCGTTTGGAGGAACGACAGCGACCATTGTTACCCGAGACGATGACCGATTTGTCGGCGGTGTAAATCTTGACGGTAATATGTTAGGTGCCGTGGATAGCGATCTTAAGAAACCCTTCATGCAGCTCAGTACTGCGCTTGCTTATAATACGAACGCATTTCTTCTTGAAACCAACAGTCAGGAAACATACTTCGTCATTATTGACAATGTGACTCACGGTGACTTTTCCGACGCCTTGTTTGCCTTCACGAATGAGGCTTCCAGAGGAACCCGGGACGCCATGGAACAGCGCAACATTATTACCTCTTATACAAAGGCGTTTTTTGATAAATATATGTTGAAAAAGGAAACAGAAATTGAAGCCTTAGCATTTATTTGCTGAAAATTGAACAAACAATAAGGTATGAAGAAGATACCTCTCAAGTGGTTGAGACAATAATATCCTGAAGTTGTCAATAGAAGTATTGATTGGGCGGACGAAGAAACAGCAGAGTATTTTAGGAGCAAGCAGAACTGAAGCTGGATGCATATAACATATATACCATTAGGCCAACACTTGCATCTCGATCATTTAGATAAGGTTTATAAATCAATTCGCTGAACTAACGGGAAACGTTAGTCCTGTAAAACCGAGGAGGCAGCCGACTTAGTGACGGCTGCTTTTATTCAACTAACAGGCAGGATAGCGAAATAAAGTGTGTTGATTCAAGATCGATTATAAATTCCTTTCTAACAACGCCCCCACTCGTTGTGCCATATAGTGAGGAGGGGAGGGCTTTCCATTCTTGAACCACCATTCCACTACCCCTACGATAGCAGCTCCAAAAAATTGAATAATCACATCTTCAGCGTCACCGTCACTTAATCCTTGAGAATTTCCTTCGGTTATGTTTTCTACATTCTTTAACTCTTGGAGGACAAACTCAAGGAACCGACTGTGAAAAAAAGGACCTCCTTGATTCGCCAACATCGTTGAAAAGAATAAATAATGACTCTCAAAGTACTCGAACCATAACAATACCGTATCATAAAAAACGGTATTATTAGCTGCTAATTCACAGAGTTTCCGTAGTTCGTAAATATGTTCTTCCATTAGCTTATCTAGAAGATCAAATTTATCTATGTAGTGAAGATAGATGGTTCTTCGGCTAACATTTGCCCTATCGGAAATTTCTTGTATAGTAATTTGGTCGATTTTTTTTTCAATCATCAGTTCAATCAGAGCTTTTTTTATCGCTTCTTGAGATTTGATTATTCTTCTATCCACCTTAGACACTTTGAGTCACCATGCTTTCTGAAATAAATTACACAACTTCAAATGATTTGTGAACAAATGCACGAATTACAGTTATTTGGTAATTGCTGACGCATTATTTTTTTGTTTATGATTATACACAGTTGTTATCTAATACTCCAGTGTGCATTTTTCTGTGGATATTAACCAGTAGGAGCCGATCTTCCTCGCGGTTGGCAAGCTGCGTCAAAGCTTTGGCAGCCACCGGTGCTGTCTAGTAAAGCAGCTATGAATACGAGTAATAATTATCACATTCGAAGGGGGAACTACTTAATGAAGGTAACAGTAATAGGGGCGACGGGTGCGACTGGCAGGAAAGTGATAGAGCGAGCACTTGATTTGGGGCACGAGGTTGTAGCCGTGGCTCGCCGGCCGGAAGTCATCGCCCCCACAGCGCGCCTCAGCGTCCGACAGGGAGATGTACTCGATGTGCCGAGCATTGCCAAGGCCTTGGCCGATACAGATGTGGTAATTAGTTGCATAGGTCCTACCGGAAACTTTTCGCAGGGTACCGTCATATCGGAGGGGATCTCGAACATCCGCAAAAACTTTTCGCCAGGAACCATCATGTCGGTGGGCATTACGAACATCCTGGCAGCCTGTCAGAGCGCCGGAGTTAAGCGCTTCGTCATGCAGAGCGGCATTGGTCTGAGCGATGGAAAAGAACTTTCAGCACTAAATCGCTTGGCCATAAATATTTCGGGTCGTATTTTCACGAAGGCGGTTGAGGACAAGGCCATTGCCGAGCGTGCAGTACAACGGAGCGAATTAGATTGGATCATTGTACGACCGCCCGCTCTTAGCGACGTAGCCGCCACTTCGAAATATACGGCAGGCCCCTCGACCCGCATTTCTCCGCTCCGGCCACTTTCCTTCGCTGACTGCGCCGACTGCCTCGTAAGGGCGGCGACGAATGAACCAACCTGGGTCAGGAAGATCGTTAACGTTGGGCGATAATGGGGTTGTCTTAAACGGAACGTTAGTTTTCGTTATTCTATTTTTGAACTGGATGGCAAATTATTATTGTTAGACCCGGTATTTACGGACTATACCCCTCCCTTTAGATTTGGTGGCAGGCGTTATAGTGAACAAATGCCAATCGAAATTGAGGTCTTTCCCGAAATTGATGCTGTACTTATATCACACGATCACTATGATCATCTAGATTATCGGGCAATCAAGAAATTAAGAAACAAAGTAAGAAAGTTTCTTGTCCCTCTCGGTGTAGGCAGCCATCTTGAGAGATGGGGGGATACTGAGCGGATTGTTGAACTTGACTGGTGGGAAGAAGTGGAGGTTTTAACCTGAAGTTCCGCTGCACACCGACAAAGCATTCTTCGGGAAGAGGATTTGGTCAGAATTTAACCTTGTGGTCTTCGTGGATCATAGATGGAAGACATACAAATGTGTTTTACAGTGGGGATAGCGGCTATAGTCCACACTTTAAAGAGATTGGTGAAAAATATGGCCCATTTATTTGACACTAATCGAATCCGGACAATATGACAATAAAGGCTGGTGGCCTTTTCATATGTTCCCAGAAGAAACGGTACAATCCCATATTGATCTCCGGGGTAACCTGTTACTTCCTGTCCACTGGGGTGCTTTTACATTGGCGATTTATGACTGGGATGAACCCATTGAACGTGCTCTCAAAGCTGCTCATGAAAGAGACGTATCCATTGCTACGCCTCGTATTGATTGGAGAAACAGTCGAAATAAGTTTATTTAATGTACCACTACTCCATGGTGGAGAGTTAACAATGGAGATTTTATATGCCCAATATAATCATACTCAAACTTATTTTAGGGGATCAGCCTCTTTTGGGGACAGCAAACAGGTTTGTCAAATGGGGGGGCGGATCTAATTGGCTGTCTGTATGTTTTGATCCTTTGCGATAGAGTTTATTGTTACGGGGAACATGTTCGTGTGTATTCACAAAGCGATTGAACTAACGGGAAACGATAGCTCAATAATGCAAAGAAGCAGCTGATCAAAGTGATCGGCTGCTTTTGTTCAACTAACGGGCAGAATAGCAAAATACGCGAATAATATATAATCGAATTCAAACGTTCCTGCCCTTGGGATTAGCAATCCAAGCAGGGTAGGAACGAATATCAATGTTACTCGAAGTTCTCAATCACGATTTTACCTGTCATACGTCCTTCTTCCAGTATCGCATGTGCCTTACGCAAATTGGCAGCATTAATGGGAGAGAGGATCTGGGCAACAGTAGTGCGTAAGCGTCCTTCATCGATCATACGGGAAACTTCATTTAATAGGTTATGTTGTTCAATCATATCCGCAGTCTGGAACAACGGTCTGGTGAACATCAGCTCCCAGGCAAAAGTGACGCTTTTGTTTTTCAGCAAGGTCAGATCGAGCAGCTCATCCGTCTCCACAATAGAGCAGATTTTCCCTTGAGGAGCAATGGCCTCAGCCATATTGATCCAATGCTTCTCCGTACTGTTTAGGCAGAAAATATAGTCAACGTGTTCCAAGCCCAGTGCTTTGAGCTGAGGGAGAAATGCTTCGTAATGATTGATGAGATGGTCGGCTCCCATATTTTTGGCCCACTCAGCCGATTCCGGGCGTGAAGCCGTGCCAATGACGGTCAAACCGGCGTGTTTGGCCAGTTGTGTCGAAATAGAACCCACACCGCCCGCAGCCCCGATGATCAAAATTGTTTTGCCTTCGTTGTGATCTGTGGCAGCCGACACGCCCAAACGATCAAATAATCCTTCCCAAGCAGTGATAGTGGTTAACGGAAGGGCGGCTGCATGGGCAAAATCCAGTGTTGCCGGTTTAAAACCGACGATTCTCTCATCAACGAGATGAAGTTCGCTATTCCCCCCAGGACGGGCAATGCTGCCAGCATAATACACTTCATCCCCCGGTTTGAACAGTGAAGATTCCGGTCCAACGTGTTCGACGACACCTGAGACGTCCCAACCGAGAATCTTTGGCGTGTTTTCGGTTCGATTTTTAGGAGCTCGTACTTTGACGTCGACGGGATTGACAGAAATGGCTTTGACTCGGATCAGTAAGTCTCTCCCTGTAGGTTCAGGTACATCCATCATTACGTCCAGCAAGCTCTCAGGATGCTCAATGGGTAAATAGTTCAGCAAGCCGATGGCTTTCATTTGTTGGTTTGACATTGTTGTTTCCTCCTTAAATACATCTATTATTGCTTTCTGGTTGTAATATAACGTATAGTGACTACCATGA
The DNA here is from genome assembly GCF_050455445.1 of Paenibacillus sp. MABNR03. NCBI lineage: Bacteria > Bacillati > Bacillota > Bacilli > Caryophanales > Paenibacillaceae > Paenibacillus > Paenibacillus sp. MABNR03. Next base: position 76,405 of record NZ_JBCIYR010000005.1, on the reverse strand, counting down.
ATAGTACGCACAATGATGTGATGTAGTATCAATTTGTATACTGTTAATGGAGGAGGATACAAACATGCGCGACCGCAAATCGGGATACGGCCATTGCCCGAATGAAGAAGGTTGTCCCGTCGAGTATACGTTGGATGTCATCGGAGGCAAGTGGAAAGGTGTACTTTTGTACCATATGATTGAAGGTCCTATACGATTTAACAAGTTTCGCAGAATATGTCCGACCATCACGCAGAGAATGCTGACGCTACAGCTTCGAGAGCTTGAAGAAGACGGCATCGTACACCGTGAGGTGTACCCGCAAGTTCCTCCCAAAGTGGAATATTCGCTATCGGAATTCGGACGCACATTAGTGCCGATCATTATGGAAATGAAAATCTGGGGAGAGAAATATAAAAATTTATCAAGCGCTACTCCCACACAGACAGAAAACGTGGTTGAATCCATGTTGGATTCGATGTGAATTTCTAAGTCACGGTTTGATTAATACCTTTATATATAGTATTAGGGTATTTCTTAAAATGTTTAATTAGTTAATTTCAATCTGCAACTCTCATTAGACTTACGGGAAACGATAAATCAATGTAACCAAGAAAGCAGCTGATCCATGTGATCAGCTGCTTTTGTTCAACTAACGGGCAGGATAGTTTAAGATCATTCGCGCTGAACCGTACTACAAGGAAGGGCGAGTTTTTTTTATTTTACTACACATCGATTAGGTTTGAATGGCAGACTCATTCTTTAGAATAGGACGTAACCCCCTTTGAATAGAGGTTGTCCACTAACTTGAAAAACTCTTCTGACGATAAATCCTTTTGTCGCTGGAGCCAAAGACGAAATAAGGAAAGGGAGGTTGACAGGTAAAACTCAATCAAGTATGGCGTTAAGGAAGGGTTTTGCGGAACATTTAATTCCAACCGATTTAGAGTGATTTCTTTTTTTAAACGTTTTAAAAAACGGGGACTTCCATAATCACCTAAAAGGGCATTGAGAACCAAGAGATGTTCTTTTTTGTCCAGACAATGGAGCGCATCTTGAACCGTATGCATCGATAGCTCTTTTTTCGCCAATTCTTCTTTTATGTCGTTCAATAAGTCATTTTCAAGAGCATCTAACAATTCGTAAATATCAGTAAAGTATTGATAAAAGGTGCTGCGGTTATATCCTGACTTTTTCGCGATTTCCTGAACTGAAATTTTCTCGATTGGTTTTTGGCTATATAACTCACAAAAAACTTCAACAAAGGTTTGTCTTGTTTTCTCTGTTATTTGGGGTTGCTTTTTCATGTTTTCCTCCTACTAGCGTCTAAGAATATCATCCGACAAATCATAAAAAACTGATGGTTGATCAATGAATATGGAAAATTTATAATCACATCATACAACGTGTTGTCGGATAATTAAACAAGAAATAGTAATAGGTAGGAGTGGTTTTAATGCCAAATAAACAAGATCGAATTTTAATTTTTGGTGCAGGTGTCATCGGGAGCATGTACGCAATTAAGCTTATAGAAGCAGGGTTTGACGTTACCCTATTTGCACGTTCTAATAGATATAAATCATTAAGAGAAAATGGCCTGCGATATAAGGAAAAAGGTACTGTTAGATCGATAAAAGTGAATGTCATTGATACACTCGAAAACGACGATGTATACGATTTTATTTTCGTTACCGTTCGTTATGATCGGTCCGAATCAGCATTGTTAACGCTAAAAGATAATCAAAGCAAAAATATAGTTACGATGACTAGTAATTCAATGGGATTTTCTTCGTGGCTGGATATCGTAGGTGATAGACTTTTACCCGCTTTTCCGGGCTTCGGTGGACAGATTAAAGATGGAGTATTGCATGCTCGATTTCTACCAAAGATTATAGCGGCAACTGCATTCGGAGAAATTAATGGTCTAGTGACAGAACGCATAGAAAACCTCGCAATAATATTTAAAACGGCAAAGCTTCCCTACGATATTAAAAAGGATATGCAAGCGTATCTAATCACACACTCCGTATCAGACATTGCCATGTTGAGCGTTTTGCAATCCGAGAATAAGATAATGGACAAAAAAACAGCCAAAACCAGAAATACGGCACGCAAAATAACAGTCACTTTAAAAACGCATCTAAAGGCAATACAAAAAGCTGGCGTTTCAATTGATCCACCAATGCTTAAAATGGTGCTTAAATTTCCAAACTTATTTTTAGATCTTTTCTTTATGACATGGCTACGAACTAAAATGGTTAGAGATATGATGTTGCCGGATTATGCGAATGATGCTAACAATGAGATTGTGCAGCTGAGTAATGATTTAATAAAATTTTTAAGTCAAAATGGTATCAAATCGGAAATGGATTAACGACAAATCACAGTACAACTCGTTACGCTAACGGGCAGGATCGTTTAATATTAATGTGATAAATGTTAGGATGGTAGCAAAAAGGAGCGCGTAATGCCCGCTTTATTAGGAGGAAAGACGTTAAATGAGAGTCTTTTTTTACAATCCACCAAAACTGAAACCTTCAACTAAACGTATTGAGGTAAAAGATGAACAGTGAATAGTTTGTACATTTCGACGAGTTTATCCGAATATTCTAGTAAAATGGTGCAATTTTATTTTCGATTTTGACTGAACCGCGAGAGTAGAGGTAAGTTCCACAGAAGGCCATTCGATATTTCAATGCACAGCAATCGGACAGAGTATTGGCAAGGTGGTAAATGAAACCGAGCGATTGGTTTGGTACAGAGGGGTATACATATACAGTTTTTGAATTTAGTTCAACTAATGTAGAAACGATAGTTGAGATCAGACTGAACGGCAGCCGACCAAAAGGATCGGCTGCCGTTTTCACATAGGTTCTGTTAATTGTTGGGTCCAAAATAGATGTGTTATGTCCAAAAATGAGCCGCTATTTGAACTGTTCAAGAATGCTTATTTGCCAAGTTGTCTGGTGTTTCGCGATGTATTCCTCTGCTTCAATCAGCCTATCGACTAATTCTCAAGCGTGACATTTTCATCTATCGTTTCTGAACCTGCACGAGGTCGCGGTTTGGCTTTATGCTGGTAGATGGAGTTATGACTCATTTAGGGCTTAGTGCGGCTTTTGGACGTCTTCACCATTCGCACAAACCGAAGCGGTTCGTCCACGAATACTCTCATTTATCCTTTCGATTTATTGAGCTGCAACGATATGTCGTAGAATTCGAGAAGAGCATCAGCAACCATCTCGGGTGCCTCCAGTGCTGCATAGTGGCCGACGCCATCTATGGAAACCGACCGAACTTGACCCGACGCTACCTGGCTCATCGTTGCGAAGGTGAACTCACCGCCTCCGGCTCCGATTGCCAACACGGGCATGCTCAGTTTGTGGGCGGCGGCGAGAGCTGCAATGTCTTCGCCTTCTTGAAGCATAGACTGGTAGAGGCCAATCGCTCCGCGCCAACCGTCGGGACGAGAGTAGGTGCGTACGAACTCGTCGATGTCGGCTTCTGAGATTGCTCCTGGTGTCGCGCTCATGCTTGGGAACACGAATTGTCCAAGGAACTCACGCTCGCGGCCGCTGAGCAGCATTTCGGGGATGTTCGGAGCAGCAAGAACTCCGATGTACCAGGTGCCCCCGCGTGTGACGTCGGCTAGCATCTCCAGGCCGAACCCAGGTAGGCCCATCTCGATCGCGGTGAAGCTGAGCACGTCTTCCGGATGGGTTGCTGCGAGGCGGAAGATGGTTGCCCCGCTTATGTCTTGGCCTGCGAGGTGTACTGGGCCAACATTGAGCTCTTCGATAAGTAGGTGCAGGTCTTCGGCAGAGGTCTTGCTGTCGTATGTACCAGGCCCATTGTCAGAGTCGCCAAAGCCGCGTAGGTCTACGGCGAAGACACGGTGATTCTTGGCTAAAAGTGGAATTAGTTTTCGAAAGGCCCACCAAGTTTCAGGAAAACCATGGACCAGTAGGACGGGAGGGCAGGATGTCCCTGCCGATACGTAATGAAGCTTTGTTCCGTTAACCTTTGCATAGTGATGAGAGATACCGGTCAATGTAGCAGCTATTTTATCTATTGTCATTTATAAATCCTCCTCCAACTCATTTAGACAACCAAGTTGTCTAATAGGATGATAGACAACCTGGTTGTCTTTGTCAAGTGGCGTGGCCACGAGATACGGAACACCCAGCTTCAAAACATCTGGTTAAGGATGGGATTCTGGAACATGGTCTCTTTGACGATCCCCTTAGCTATGTTATTATAATATTACTATGTCTAATTTAGGTGCTACTCTTACAATGCTTTTAATTGGCGGCTATCGTTCATTGGTGGAAGCCGCGCAAGTTGAACTTGCTGCTCGCGGCTACGAGGATGTTCGTCCCGTCCACGACTTAGCAATCCGGGCCATTGCCTCAGGTGCCGACAGCGCTTCAGAACTGGGCCGACGCTTAGAGGTCTCAAAACAAGCTGCGGCGAAAACCATTGGGGTACTTCAAAAACGCGGGTACGTTGTGCGTGAAGAAGATCCAGCAGACGCTCGCCGTAAACGCCTTCGTGTCACCGCACATGGGTTAGACATGCTGCGGGAAGCTGAAGAGATCTTTGATGAGTTGCGTAATAAATGGGCTCGGAAGATCGGTATCACCCAACTCGAGGAAATAGAGAAACAACTCGCGGAGTTAATTGGTACTGATCCTATTCGCCTCGATACCTCCGGGTGGCTTGCACGAGATCTTGGTGAGTAGGTCTAACGTGCATATGCTTGGACTCAGGACTTAGGCTGGGGATGAAAGGCCCGAACTGACGGATATTTAATGATCTATTTTCGCATAGCGACAATCCGCTGTCGGAGATGAAGTAGAACCGATTAACGAATCCATATTCAAATGACGAATGCACCGCCAGGCTGCACAACGGCACTGGCGGTGTATTTTTAATGCTCCGGATTGGTTCATGGGTACCTATGAAGGGGGTATTCTTAAAATTGTATCTCCATTAAATCCAGGACTGGAGCATACCTATCAATCGATTCTTAAAGGTACGGTTCACTTGTTCACCATGTGGCTAATAAGTGAAGTCAATCAAAAGGCCCCAAAATGGATAAGGCAGGGGATAGGTGGCTATGAAGCAAAGCTGATAACTCAGGACTATATTGAAGGTAAAACGGAAGAGGCTATTCACAATCTTGCGATCCCAATGTTCGAACAATTAGATAATGATACCTGGGATTTCGAAACGATGAAGGGTTTTCAGTTCTCGTACCTATTCCTTTAAGACTGTAGAGAACGGGGAAATTATATCAGGCTGATGATTGTTCATTAAGCTAACGGGTGGTTTATTACGAATATGAGCCCAAGGGCCTTTTCTGGGAGCAGGCAATTGCGAATCACTTCCTCGATACGATACGCTCATTGCTGGTGTTTTGATCCTATTGGATCTCTAAGGTTGGATAAACTTCTGAGGCTGACAGACGCGTTGTCGACGCAACGGTGCCGCAATTGAGACACTTCGCCTGACATGGTACAATACAATCACTGGTTGCAATACCATCTTAATTTAGGGGATGTACACTATGGATATTACCGAGTCGTATGGGAAGTATATATCGGCTATTTATCGCTATCAGCAAATTCTTATATCATCCGAGCTTGCTCCTTATCGGATAGGAAGCGGGCAGTATCTCATCCTCATGGCGATCGCGCACAAAGAATCAATTACACAGAAAGCATTAAGCGAAGAACTACTCTTAGATAAAACAACGATTACGAAAGCAACCGCCAAACTCGAAGCCGAGGGTTACGTTCGAAGGGAACCCGATCCCGCGGATAATCGTTACCATTTGCTTTATTTGACAGAAGCGGGCGGAGATGTAATACCAAAGGTTAAAGAAGCATTGAATCGCGTAAGTAACCAGAGTCTTGTCGGTATCAATGAAGACGAATATGCCCTTATGTTGAGCTTGCTGAAAAAGGTGCTAGGCAACATGAGCGAATTGGTTCGTAATGGGTGAAACGGCGCTGTCCGGTCAATATTTGACATTATCAAATGACAAAGAACATGTTCTGATTATGAGAAAGCCTGCGATTTACGCTGAATTGAATCGGCCAATGTTCTTGTCACCCGACAAGCTAAGTTCGAAATTCAACGATAAAAAATAGTTGCAATATCATCTTATTAGATATACAGTATAAATAGTTGCAATGACATCGCATCTAATATTCACATTAATTAGCTGCAGTGCCATCTAAAATTGAAAAGGAGACGGTACGAAATAAATTCAATCACTTTAGTTATTAATGCAACAAGGAAATGTCTGTAAAGAATGGTGGAGTTATCGAGCAGCATCATTCGGGCTGCAAAAGATACAGGTGTCAATCATCTGGTTAAGCTCTCTGGGGTAGATCTGACTTGGAAGCCGTCACACTGACAAAGTGGCACCGAGCAGTTGAAAAAGAAATTGGACATTCTGGTATTACGCGCAGATGGGGAACCAAGGAATTGCCCTGATTGATGCGCGGGATATCGCGAAAGTAGCATTCCACGTCTTAACAACGGTAGGACATGAAAACAAGGCGTATTACCTGTCCGGTCCATCCGCTATTTCTTATAGCGAAATTGCAGATATCCTTTATTCCGGAATCTGCAAGCCAGTTAAGCAGTACATGAAAATCAGGAGGTATGATGTATGAAAGTAGCGAGTCCCTTTGTAGTGGTGGACAATTGCACGGAAGAAATCGAGTATTACCGGTCTGTGCTCGGCGGGGAAGTTAAAATTTTTAGAAAACAGGATGATAAGGTGCTGAATGCGGAATTAATTTTAGGCAGCAGTACAATTTACTTCGCCGATAGCACCGCAGCTCAGCCTTCTTTAAAAGGCGACTATGTAAAGGTCACTCTGACGCTCGAGACTGAAGAGGAATTTCGCCAAGTGTATGAAGACCTGACGGCTGACGGGACTATAGATAGCGAGGTGTTCGAGGCTCCTTTTAACGGACTTCTTGCTGGTATCACGGATCGAAACGGCATTGGCTGGGTACTTTCCTACTTCAGAAGTTAACACAATGGAGAAACAGTACCCTCTCTGGAAACTCTGGTTCGTTATGTCGATGAACTTTGTCGTATCATAGGAGCCTTTGCGCTAACGGGAAACGATAGCTCAATAAAACAAAGAAAGCAGCTGATCAACACGATCGGCTGCTTTTGTTCAACTAACGGGCAGGATAGTTCGGGAGATCTTGGTGCTTCTGTGTGTTACCTGCTTAGATAGATTTCGTTACACTACTAGCTGCAGTTTTGCTATTCTTAGAATTTGCAATTGAAGTAAAAAAGGACAGGGGTGCCCTGTCCGTTCTTAATAGATGAGTGTAAAATCCTGATGAGTTTACGGTTCGATCAAGGTTTACAGATCGACTTTCAAGGTGCCAAGCATCTTGGCGAATTTCGGATCGTGGTAGGATAAGAAAAGACTTTCCCGTGTATCGAGGGTGGCAATCTGTTGCATATCGTCTGCGCTCAACTCAAAATCGAAAATGTCGAAGTTTTCGACGATCCGCTCTTTTCTCACCGATTTTGGAATAACAACGACTTCACGCTGAACAAGCCAGCGCAGCACGACCTGGGCGACGGACTTGTTGTGTTTTTCTGCTATCGAGGCCAGCACTTCGTTGCTGAACATGTTGCCCTTTCCTTCAGCGAACGGCGCCCACGACTGGTGCTGCACTCCCTGCTCTTTCATGAAAGCGGTACTCTCGATCTGCTGGTAGAACGGGTGCGTTTCAACCTGGTTGACTGCAGGTACGATTTCGTTATGCACGATGAGGTCCATCAGACGGTCGGGCAGGAAGTTGCTGACACCGATCGCCTTGATCTTGCCTTCGCGGTATAGGTCTTCCATCGCACGCCAAGCGCCATAGTAATCGCCGAACGGCTGGTGTATAAGGTATAGATCGAGATAGTCGAGCTGTAACTTCTTCAAGGATTTGGCAAACGCCAGCTTGGCACTCTCGTATCCTGCATCTTGAACCCAGAGCTTGGTCGTGATAAACAGCTCCTCACGCGGTACGCCGCTGCGCTTGATCGCGCATCCGACCGCTTCCTCGTTCAGATAACCGGCGGCGGTGTCGATCAGGCGGTAACCGGCCATCAGCGCTTCATATACCGCGTTCTCGCATTCTTCAGCATCGGGAACTTGGTAGACACCGAAGCCGATAATCGGCATTTTCACTCCGTTGTTCAATGTTACGTTTTGCATTTTAACTCCTCCTAGTATTTAAATGTATGATAGCAAACGGCGCGTATCCCGGGAATCGGGCACTTCAGCGGTAATTCCACTTACGGCTGAATTGCATTACAATAAGCTTAGAACCTTCGTGCTACACGAAGTCAAGTCGTCTTCACAACTTTATTTTCCAAGGAGGATTTGACATGTATACGGTCAAAGAAGCCGCCCAGATAACAGGACTCACCCAGCACGCCGTGCGCTTTTACACGGATAAAGGCCTGGTGCCAAGCGTACAGCGTAATCAAAACAACGTTCGGATGTTCAACGACGAATCAATCAACTGGCTGCATGGCGTGAAATGCCTCAAGCAATCCGGGATGCCGATTGAATTCATTAAAAAGTATATCGATCTCTGTCTCGAAGGGGATTCGACCATTCCGCAACGCTTCGCACTTATGATGGAGCATAAAGAAGCGGCGCTCGTTCAGCTTGAAGAAGCCAAACGCCACGTTGCCCACCTAGAACAAAAAACCGACCTATATCAGGCCATTCTGGAGCACCGCACTCCAGACACGACCAATCCCGGTAACTGGGACAAAATTCAGCATATGCATGCTGACGTATTTTACTCGCCCTCTGTTCGGAAGGCGTGAGACATATTTTGAGCACATTAACCGTTTTGGGGAAAATCTTCGGTTTAAAACTCTTGATTGGCTTGCAATGAACAAGATTCACATCAATCTAGATTGAACTAACGGGAAACGATAGCTCAATAAAACCAAAGGAGGTAGCAGATCAACATGATCGGCTGCCTTTATTCTACTAACGGGCAGAACAGTTGAATTGAAGTCTACGTATCGGCTCAGTTGGAAGCATAGCAAAAAAACAGGGGACAGACTGCCTTGTTGGCAGCTGCCCCCTGTTTCTTTACCTTTTGCTAATTCCAAATCTAACGGTGGCTTATCGGCGATCCCTGCGCTACGTTCGAAACAGCTTCCCATGTCTCCCAAGTGGCTAAACGATCGGCATAGACTCCGCGCACCAAAGGCAAGACCCCCGAGCCGACCGCAAACCGCAGAGGTGGGTCCTCGGCGTCTATGATTTGAAGAATCGCTTCGGCCGTCGCATTAGGATCGCCTCGTTCTTCTGTCGATAAACGAACGGACACCTGATTTCGAAGTTCAGCGTAGGCTTCCAATCCCTGTGATGTCTTCATGGACAGGGGGCTTCCAAAGTCAGTTGCAAAGGCGCCCGGCTCGAGCAACGTGACCTTAATGCCGAAGCTTTTAACCTCTTGAGCGAGGCTATCGTGCAATGCTTCAACTGCCCATTTGGACGCGCAATAGAAGCCGATGAGCGGCGCCGCAACAATCCCCATGGCACTTGAGACGCCAAGAATGTGCCCGCTGCCCTGTTGTCGAAGCAGAGGCAGGGCAGCTTGGATGACACGAAGCGTACCAAAGTAATTGGCGTCAAATAGTTCGCGGACGTCGGATTCCTCAGCCTCCTCAGACGTGCCAACCAGTGTGTAACCGGCATTGTTTAGGACGACGTCCAGCCTGCCGAAATGCGCATGAGCCTGCTGAACGGCATGCTCGACCTGCTGGGAATCTGTTACATCGAGCGCTAGGGGGAGAACAGCGTCTCCAAAACGTTCCTTAAGTTCGGCGATGTTCTCGGGTGTTCGAGCGGTCGCGGCAACCTTATCCCCGCGAGAGAGTGCGGCCTCCGCCCAAATGCGCCCTAATCCGCGAGAGGCTCCTGTAATGAACCAGACTTTGTTTTCCATCGTATTCTCCTCCAATGCAGTTCCTGTGTGTAGTATTTTTAAAGCTTCTGTTTTCTCTTTCGTTCTTCTATAATGATACGGCTTAGCAGGTTGATACGGAATTTCAAATAAGTTAGCATGGTATTAACTTATGGTTTATGCAAAAGGAGGAGCCTGCCTGAATGATTGAGCAACTGAAGACGTTTGTTCAAGTGGTGGAGTCCGGAAGCTTTTCTAAGGCAGCCGAAAAGCTTTTTATTTCTTCAACCGCTGTGATGAAACAAATGAATTTGTTGGAAAAGCAAGCCGGAGTCCCACTTTTTATTCGTACCAACCACGGTGTTAGCCTTACAAAGGCAGGAACATCTTTTATCAAAGATGCGAAATATATGCTGCAGTATTTTCAAGAATCTCTTATTCGCATGCATCACTCCGCACAGGCCAATCGTCATGTTGTTCGGGTGGGTACTTCTATGCTTAACCCCTGTAAGGTTTTGATTGATTTGTGGAATGGAATTAGCGACATATATCCTCAATTCGGAATAAACATCGTTCATTTCGAAGATGACGCACATACACTCCCAACCACTTACCGCATGATTGGCCAATCACTCGATATCATTGCGGGGCCATTTCTTACAGATAACTTGAAGGACTACTACCGTATGCTTGAACTGGGGAGTTACCGCGTTTGCTTTGCCGTATCTCGGCAGCATAGGCTGGCTTCAAGAAAAACACTTTTTGTCAAAGATTTGTATGGGGAAAGATTGGCTGTAGTGAATGGTGGGAATAGTGCCGTCATTCATGACATACGTAATTTCCTGAAAATGAAACATCCTCAAATACAAATTAAGGATGTTCCGCGACTCTATGATCTTGATGTGTTTAATCGCTGCGAGGAAAGTAATACGGTTATGTTAACATTGGAGGCGTGGGCAGATATTCATCCATCCTTGGTGACAATCCCTAGTGATTTAGATTTCACAGTTCCATATGGTTTAATATATCCATTACATCCATCCAAGGAAGTTGGTCAATTCTTAGAAATCATAAAAGAAATGCAAGGTAATGTTTTACCTAAGGTTGAGTGATGTCGAGGCGCACTGTGTAAAAGACTGTTTTCGTCAAAGGTTAACCAAGATAAATATGGCGCTAGTGAAGTATGGAGGCACAAAGTAAGTTCAACTAACGGGAAACGATAGCTCAATAAAACAAAGAAAGCAGCCGATCATTGTGATTGGCTGCTTTTATTCAACTAACGGGCAGGGTACTGCATAAATAAAGATGCCACCGATTCTGATCAGCTGCATCGTTATTTATTTTTCAAAGAAACTCCCCTGAAATATAGGGAATAGCATAACGAATGTATTGATCAGCAGACAACGTACTATTAAGCTTCCAATCAAGTGTTGCTCCAAATATGCTAGCACTTAACACAGCTGCACCAACTTTAATGGACTCCGAATCTAAATTTTTATTATGGTTGTGTAAAATAGACTGAAATAATTTTTCTAATTCAAATTTTATTTTGGATTCAAAAACGTATCTAAACGAATGAAAACTTCTCTTACATTGGGAAGTTAATTCTTTTTCGAAGTCTGTCTGAAACGTTATTAGCAGCATGAAGATATTGACCAAAGTCTCTTTATTGAGAGTGTTAAAATTCTTTAGGCAACCCCCGACTTGTTCTACAATCACTTCAGAAATAGCACTTTCCATCAATTCATATTTATCCTCGAAATGACCATAAAATGTTGCTCGGTTAACCGTTGCTTGGTCAGTTATATCTTTAATAGTTATATCTTTAAAGTCTTTTTTATTTGTTAAATGCGTAAAGGCATCCACTAAGAGTTTCCTTGTACGTATAACACGAGGATCGACCTTCTTGTCCAGCATATTAATTCTCCTTTCTTCGTAATCAACAGATTTAATAAAATGTTGCTTAAGCCATAATCGAGCGAAACTGATGATTGAATTCTCCTCGAATTTCATTAAAATCAAGTATACAACATATGTTGCCTATAATAAATTTGTTGATTAGATATCATGGGGAAGCATTCGTAATGCACTCTATTACATGCATTATTCTTTAAGAAACTCGACATAATAGATTAAATGGAGTTGATAAATATAATGAGCAGAATAACAGACATTCTAGGGATTAAATATCCTATCATTCAAGCACCTATGTCTTGGGTGACATCAGCCGAACTGGTCGCAGCAGTATCTAATGCTGGTGGTATGGGGACACTTGGCCCAAATGCAGGTCAAAATACGACAGCAAATGGACCAGACGATAGTGCAGAACGTTTAAGAACAGAAATTAGAAAAACGAAAGAACTAACGGATAAGCCCTTTGGAGTCAATTATTTCCCCCCTGCTGTGGATGCAGGAGAGAATCCTTATGGAGAAGCATTATTAAAAGTTCTTGTTGAAGAGAAAGTAAAAGTTCTAGTTGTAGTTGGCGAAGCAAATGAAAAGGATATTAAAAGATTGAAGGAGTTTGGCTTCACGATCGTTTTCAGGGAACTACATCCAACAGTTTTAGGAGCCAAAAAGGCAGAAAGAGCAGGCGCTGACATTATTGTTGCTACTGGCTTTGATGAAGGAGGTTCGACGCCAGACATCCCAGTTGGAACAATGACAGTCGTTCCGATGATTGTTGATGCAGTTAATGTACCCGTCATGGCAACTGGAGGAATTTCTGATAAGCGAGGAGTCAACGCTGCTTTTGCATTAGGTGCCGAAGGAGTTTACCTTGGTACAAGATTCATTGCATCTGTCGAGTCGCCTGCACACGAAAGCGCTAAACAGGACATTGTAAAACACGGTACAGAAGATTTAATCCTTCTTCGTACTGGCTATGGTGGCTACTGGCGTGCAACTCCGCATTCGACGGCTTTAGAAGCTCAAAATTTAAATGATAATCAAGTGAATAGCACTTTATCGAAAATAGGAAATTTGAAGACGGCCATGTTAGATGGACGACTTGAAGAAGGAATCAATACAGTATCTAGTGGAATCCAGTTTATTAGGGAGATTAAAACATGCGAGGATATCGTAAATGAATTAATGGCAGATTTCATCTCAGTAAATTATTAATTGGACTTATACAATTTGTTGGTAGCTATGCTAACAAGAAACGATAGCTCAATAAAGAAAGCAGCTGGTCAATATGATCAGCTGCTTTTGTTCAACTAACGGTCATGTTAGTTGAACGAAAAGCTGCCAAACGCCGCTTAAATGGACAACTTGCAAACCGTTTAGGTAGTATGAGGACGGACTCTAGTAAAAAAAATAGTCAAAAAAGTGTTGACAGCCTTCGCATATTAATACAATAAACTATGGACAGGTTAATTGAACGGTTTATCATTTGGAGTAATTTGTAATATTACTTTAAAACTTCATGAAAATGATTATTACTAAGGTTGTAATTATTGTAGATGAAGAAAATGTATAGTCAGCTGAAATCTTTAAATCATGAATGGAGCAGGCTAATCTAGCAAGGAGTGAGAAGCATTACAAAGACTTTTTCTTTAAAATATAAAAAATTTGGACATCCACTTGAAGTGTTGGAATTAGAGCAACAGATTGAGGATTTACAACTTCAACACGATGACATAATGGTTAGAATGATTCTTAGTCCAATTAATCCTTCAGACCTAATCCCGATTCATGGTGCCTACAAACACCGAATTCAGTTGCCGACTATCCCCGGTTATGAAGGGGTAGGTGTTGTTGAGGCTGTTGGTTCATCAGTAACAACATCTCTTATAGGTAAGAGGGTATTACCTCTACGTGGGGAAGGTACTTGGCAACAGTATGTGAAAACAAAAGCCAATTTTGCAGTGCCAGTTCCCGAAGAAATAGATGACGAAACAGCAAGCCAAATGTACATTAATCCCATGACAGCATGGCTTGTTTGTACGGAAGAATTACAATTAAATTCTGATGATGTCCTGGTTGTAAATGCCTGTGGTTCTGCAATAGGACATATTTTCGCACAATTCACAAAAGTATTCGGATATAAGCTAATTGCAGTGGTAAGGAATGATATCCATATTGAAGAATTGCTATCACTTGGTGCTTGGGCTGTAATTGATACGTCAAAAGAATCACTCATTCCTAGAGTAATGGAAATGACTAGTGGATTGGGAGCGACAGCGGGTATTGATAGCATTGGAGGGCAAGAAGGGCACGACTTGATTGAATGTATTCGTCCAGGTGGTGCAGTTACCATTATTGGACTGCTTTCAGGAAGTCAATTGAATTGGTCTCATATACATGAAAAACATCCTAATATTAGGGTGAAACCATATTGGCTTAAGAGATGGATAGCAAGTGTTTCCGATGAACGTTGGTATGAAAGTTTTAATAATTTATTTGGTTTGGTAAAAAAAGGTTATTTGATTATTCAGACACCAAGAATACGTGTTAGTTTATGTGAGTATAAGAAAGGAATTGGAGAAGCTCAACAAAGTGGTCACATAGGAAAAGTGATTTTGGAACTATCTTCATCCAACTAACGGGAAACGTTAGCTCATAACAACAAGAAAGCAGCTGATCATTGTGATTGGCTGCTTTTATTCAACTACTTACAATACTCTTCAATACAACTTTTCTTTGTAAATTGCGTATTAATCTAAGCAACTATTGGCTAGTTTATACAGTGATTAGAGAGGAATGGTCAGAATGAAGAAATACCTTGCTGGATTATTAATTATTTTTCTTCTATGTTTGGGCTTACCAGGACAGGCTTATATGGAGGCGTCTAACCAACAGCCTTTGACTTTTGAGGATCTCAATCTAGAACAAGCGATTAAGTCATTATTGAATAAAAACGACGATGAATCCCTAACAAAAGAGGATTTAGAATCACTGACCGACGTTCCTTTATCGGGTAAAGGAATTAAGAGTTTGCAGGGTTTGGAGTATGCAGTCAATGTGACGAACCTCTCTTTAAGCAGAAATCAAATTGCTGATATTTCACCTCTATCCGGTGCCGTAAATTTGACGACTTTGGATTTGAGTGGCAATCAAATTGAGGATATTAAGCCCCTTGGGAACTTAACGAAGTTGACAGATTTATCGGTATCTAGGAACCAATTCAATGATCTTTCAGCGCTAGCGGGACTAGTTAATCTGAATACGTTGTCCATAAGTTCTAACAAGATCACAGATCTAAAGCCGCTAGCAGGATTGATTAATCTTTGGAGACTCGATGCTGCGGATAATAACATCAAAGATCTTGCTCCGTTATCTAAATTAACTAACTTACTTTCTCTGGATTTATCATCTAACCAGATCTATGATTTGGAGCCATTGAGAAATCTTCAAAGTTTGGCTTACCTCTATTTGAACAACAATCGAGTCTGGGATTTAGAGCCGATCCAACAACGTAGTTTTTTTCCGTATTATGATACGGGTGCATTCATTGAACCACTTGAGCTGCAAAATAACTATTTAGATTTAAGCAAGGGATCGAAAACATATAAATTATTTGTGGAACTGGCAGGAAATGAGCTGCCTGGCGGTCAGCGTAAGACACAGCGCTTGGTGATCGGCAGCACGACAGCTTATGTGGGAGAAAGTGCTTATCGAATTACCGCAGCGCCATTTATTCAGACGGGACGTACCTATGTGCCGATCCGTTTCATCTCCGAGAAGCTTGGGGCAACCGTGAATTGGAACCAGAGCACCAAAGAGGTAACGATTCAGAAGGATGGTAAAACGATTCGTTGGGCTGTAGGAAACAGGCAGGTAAAAGTAAACCAGCAAACGGTGATGCAAGATGCTCCTTTACTTCTGAAGAATGGCAGTGCGTTCGTTCCTGTTCGTTTTGTGGCGGAGCAGTTAAATACTTCCGTTGAATATATGGGAAGCAAGCATATGGTCGTGATTTTCAAAAATTAAGTAGCATAATGAAATTACAGAATAATATTTGAAGATAAGGACGTAATGACCATGCTTCAAAACAAGAG
Organism: Paenibacillus sp. MABNR03; assembly: GCF_050455445.1. Taxonomy (NCBI): domain Bacteria; kingdom Bacillati; phylum Bacillota; class Bacilli; order Caryophanales; family Paenibacillaceae; genus Paenibacillus; species Paenibacillus sp. MABNR03. The sequence goes on along the minus strand of NZ_JBCIYR010000005.1, from coordinate 60,459 downwards.
TAAAATATGCTGACCATCATTAAACTAACGGGAAACGATAGCTCAATAATACAAAGAAGCAGCTGATCAATGTGATCGGCTGCTTTTGTTTAACTAACGGGCAGGTTAGTGGAACAGATATGCCGAATATATAGTGTGAGATTCTTGTTTCTAAAAGGCAGTGGAAAATAATGATAAAGGGATGATAGTCTGTGTTTGTTAAAGTTTATCAGTATCAAATTCAACCTGGGAGAATAGAAGAGTTTTTAGAAATTCAAAAAAAATCCGCGGAGATTTATGCATCTTACATAGACTTTCATTCCTTCTGTATAAATAGTAATCAAGATAAAAGTAAGTGGTTAGAAATATCAAAATATAAAGACGAAAATGAATATAGAAAAAGCATTAATCTTATCAATGATAATACCGAGATAAGACAGCTTTTTGAAAAATTTTCATCTCTTTTGGTTAACGTTGAGACTGACTTAATTGAAGAGGAGTATACAATGAAATTTAATTTTAATAATATAAAGTATTAAACTTACGGGAAACGATATCTCAATAAAATCAAAGGAGGCAGCCGATCAACATGATCGGCTGCCTTTATTCAACTAACGGCAGTAAAGTTTAGTTATAATCCACATTTGTCATCATAAAAAGAAGCCTACTTGGTAAAATTGTGAAGTAAAAATCACAGTAACTGGAGTGGATACTATGCTTTCTGAAGAAGGTTATACGAAGGCGGTGAAAGAAGCATTACGTCAATACCCAATCATTTTGGGAAAACTTGTTTATCTCGGAAAGAGTGATAATGCTACATTCCGAGTTTAAACTAACGATGATAATCAAAAGTTTCTTATTAAAATCCATATCGCGACGAGTTCCAATAAATCAAAGGGGAATATCGCATCAGAGGTTATTTGGCTTGAAGCTTTGGTTAGGGATACAAATCTCGTTGTACCTGCACCTGAAGGCTTTAATAGACCAATATACAATTCCTAACATTTATATTCATCACTTCATCAATTAAAACAGTTAGTAAACTTAGAGCTTATATCAAGCGAAGGGTTTGTTCATGTGGAAGAGTCAGCACTTAAAATAGCAAATGTGATAAAAAGTTATAAACGATTGCCGAGTAACTGGGGAATTATTCATTCTGACTTTCATGAGAGTAATTTTGTTTTTTATGAAGACATTCCTCGACCAATAGATTTTTCGAATTGTGGTTATGGCTTTTATCTATTTGATCTGGCTGAAACATTTATGCATCTTTTATCTGAAAAAAGGAAAGTATTTATTTCATCGTTTAGCAAAGTAAATCAACTACAAGAAAACTAAGGTCGGTTAAAGACCATAAAAATCATGCAGGAATGAATTATGGAGTAAAGCTTTATAAAGAGGGAGAAATGACTGTAAATCAAATTTGTGAAATCGGAAATGTATAATAGAAAATAAACTTCATATAGAGGTGGAATTATATGCCTAAAATTGACAATATGTTAGCAATTCTATGGATGCTTCGTTCAGGTGAAAAAATTACTGCAAAACAAATTTCAGAAAAGTTAGAGTTGAATATAAGGACTGTGTATCGTTATATTGATACAATTTCAACAAGTGGCGTACCTATAATTTCAGAACCAGGACATAACGGTGGATACACTTTATTGAACAATTTTATTGAGGCTCCTCTTTTTTTTGATTTTGAGGAGCAAACTTCACTATTTCACGCTGCTGTTTTTGCAGAAGAAGCCGGATATTATGGAGGTGAAGCACTAAATAGGGCCATTTCAAAACTAAGTAAATACTCAAATCAAGAGCAGGAAACCAAGATAAACCAACATTTAACTAGTCTTGAAGTTATAAGTCGATTAAGTTCACTCACTAGGCAACCTTTTTTGAAGGAGTTGGAGCAGGCCGTAGCTGACGGGTATTCAGTAAAAATTCTCCACCATAAAAGTGGCGGAAAGCAAATAAATGATAGATTGGTTGATCCGTATAGACTTATCTATTGGAATAATAAGTGGTATGTGATTGGATTTTGTCATCTTAGGAGTGATATCCGTAGTTTTAGGGTAGATCGAATTGAAGATCTAATGCTAACCGAAAATAAGTTTGACCAGCCAGAAAATTTTTCAGCACGTGCCTTTTTTATGAAAAATTTTCTTCCAACTATAAAAGATAAGGAAGAGATTATTTCTTTGGTTATTCATGGGGATAAAAGTGTATTAGCTGATATTTGCCAACATTGGTTTTTAGGACATTATTTACAAGAGCGAACTTCAAATCAAGCCGTATTTCATTTTGAGAAAGATATGATACATACATATGTACCTTATTTCCTTTTAACGTACGGTAAATCTATTCGAATTATTGAGCCAATCAGCCTTAAGAAAAGAATGATTGAAGTTTTGTCGGAGTTAATAAATTTTCATCAAAATTGATAACTTCCCTGACGCTAGTTGTCAGTGAAGTAATGTTACAGTTGGTTATATCAATTGTGATTGGAGTGTTATTGGATGCAAACAAAAAAAGTTTTTCTATATGTATTTAATACAATGTCGGACTGGGAATATGGATATTTAATTGCTGAACTAAACTCAGGAAGATATTTTAAAAAAGAATTAGTACCTTTAAAAGTAATTACAGTAGGAGCTAATAAAGAAATGATTATGACTATGGGAGGACTGAACATAAAACCAGATATTTCCCTTGATGAATGTACTCTTGAGAGTAAAGATCTTTTAATTTTACCGGGAGGGACTACCTGGAATGAAGAAATTCATCAACCTATCTTGGAAAGAATTGGCCAAGCTTTAAAGATTGGCACTATTGTTGCTGCAATTTGTGGTGCAACTGAGGCCCTTGCGAATATGGGATACTTAGATACTAGAAAGCATACAAGTAATAATTTAGAATACACTAAAATGGTATGTCCTAACTATAAAGGAGAAAAGTTCTATGAAGTGGGATCTGCGGTATCTGATTCGAACTTAGTTACTGCATCAGGAATAGCTCCTCTGGAATTTGCGATGGAAGTACTGAAAAAATTAGATGTATTTGCACCAGATACATTACATTCATGGTATAACCTAAATAAGACTCATAAACCTGAATACTTCTTCCAGTTAATGAATTCAATAAATAGCTGAGCTAAAAAATAAACTTAGCTGTTTTACAATAGTTCAAATAAAAAATGAAGTAACTGAAAAGCTCATTTTCTCTATTTTGTTTTGCAGAGAAGTTGGGCTTTTTAATTTGGAATTTCCTTATCGTTGTAAATCCGCATCTTCCTGTCGCTATCCCTACCTGAGCATGAGTTTTTCATTGGTACGTTAGTTGTTCCTCAGTTAAGTGCTATCGTAGATTACTCACACTGCTAAGGGGGGAATTACATATCATTTTCCCAGCAAGGATGAACTCATGCACCATATTGTAGAGGATTTGTATATGAAGGGTGCATCTTTTATGTCAAATATTGCAATGGAGTCCAAGGTCCTTTTTTTAGCTTGTTAATTTTTTGAGGATGTAAATTACACTGGAAAGTATGTAGAATCTCAGCATTATAGGACTACCCGTCATATTACTTGTTATTGTTTTAAACCAATCTTAAACATAAAGTGCAGTGGTTTTAAACTTGAGTTGTTAAGCTTAAATGCATAAATACAGAGGAGTGTAAGCTTAATGAATCGATTTTTTAGAAAAGTAATATTGTCTACAGTATTATGTAGTCTCAGTGTGATGTGCGTAGGCCAGGCAGCTTATATGTCTGGATTAACCTCAGTAGACAAGAAGAATACAATGCCTACAGGGTTAATTTGGAAAGAGGCCGTTCGTTCAAATTCACATACCATCACATCAATCTATGCAGATGTAAATGATCACTACACCGATTTAATGTTTCTCAAGCCGATTTTAGCGGATAAACGAATAGTTAGCTTGGGCGAAGCTTCGCATGGAGCGTCAGAATACAACGCTATGAAAGTCAGGCTTGTAAAATTTCTGCATGAAGAACTGGGGTATAATGTCATCGCATTTGAATCGAATCTAGCCGATACCGCTGCTGCGTATGCTCAAATACATAATATGACGCCAAAAGAATTGATGAAAAGCACAGTCTTTGGTGTATGGCAGGTAGAAGAGAACTTACCCTTATTCGAATACATTGCACAACAAAGTAGTACGGAACATCCGCTTATTTTGACTGGATTTGATTCACAAGGTACGACCGAGTCTTTTATTGAATTTGTTGAAGAGTGGTTTGCAAAGGTCGATAAAAGTAAGGCTAAAGCATTTGCACAAACGGAACGTTGGTATTTAAAGCTTAGCATGATGAATGAAGTAGATGATTTTAATATTCAGAAAGAGAAAATTAAAGAAAAATACATTACATTTCAAAATTTTGTTAGGGAGAATAAGGTTGAATTGAGTAAAACTTATAGAGATCAGCCCAACCATATATCTTTAATTGAACGAGTTCTACAAAACAGAATAGATATGCTGGATAATTATCATCCTCATATCGTAAATCTGCTAGCTGGGGTAGACCCCGAGAAACAAATAAAACTGGGGAATTTTGAACGAGACCGCGTTATGGCGGATAATGTAGCTTGGCTTGCAGAAACCGGATATCCCGATGAAAAAATTATTCTGTGGGGACACAACTATCATTTGCGTAAGCATAATTCGACAATGATCACAGAGCATAACGGATACGATTTTGATAATAACCCATACCCGACCATGGGGGAAATGCTTCCATACTCACTTAAACAGGCTGGTTATGTTATTGGATTATATGCATATGAAGGCAGCGCTAATAAAAATAATCGAGAAGAAGAGCAAATCATACCTCATGAAAAAGATAGCCTCGAGGATATTTTGGCTACTGAAATGGGTGCAGCCCGGTTTATCAACATGAAGGACAAGGAGTTAAGTCCAGCAACGGAATGGATGTATACACCTCGTACTGCCAAAGCATGGGGAGTTTTAGATGAAAAGATGATTCCCCGTGATCAGTATGATGCAATATTGCTTATTCATAAAATTCATCCCTCAAATTTAATAGAAAAATAGAAAATAAGCTACCAGTTGGATTGCGTATAACACTTCTTGAGTTAGTTATAAAACCCTTAGTATATCAAGATGGTTGTAGAGTTAGTTCCTTCTTTTCTACGCTAACGGGAAACGATAGCTCCATAATACAAAGGAGGCAGCCGACCATTATGATCGACTGCCTTTGTAAAGCTAACGGACAGAATAGTTTGAGATCATTTGTGGTTACCGTATCAAGGGGTACCAATTTGATTTATATCTGAATGATCACGTTTCCTTTTTTACGTTCGGTCTCTACATATTTGTGGGCATCTGGCAGACACTCCAAAGGAAATCGACGATCGATTACGGCATTCAGTGTGCCATTGTTAGTGAGTTCCATGAGATACTTCAAATTCGCTTTGTTTTGCATAAGCCCTGCAGTGGCAAAGATAACCCTTTTTCCTTTAAACAAAGATGTCCACATCATCTGCATCAGGGTCGATAATTTCATCGCAGTAGTCAGATACATTCCCATGGCCGTAAGCACGCGCCTACATTCCATGAAAGATCGTTTGCCTACAGCATCAAAAACAATATCATAAGTTTTATCTGACTTCGTAAAATCTTCCACCATATAATCAATAACGAAGTCTGCCCCTGCTTTTTTAACCAGACTTTCGTTCTTGCCAGAGCAGACACCGGTTACCTCAGCACCAAAGAATTTCGCCAATTGCACAGCATAAATACCGACAGCGCCTGAGGCACCATTAATCAGCACTCTCTGTCGTTCCCGCAATTTTGCCTTATCTCTCAGAAATGTTAATGCGGTGGCGCCTCCGTCACAGACGCCGACGGCGTCTTCGAAGGTAATATTGGCGGGTATGACGGCAAGAGGACTGTCTTCGGAGAGACACTTATATTCGGCGAAAGTACCGAAATTTTTGACGCTCATTCCCAAGACACGATCTCCTGGCTTAAATTGCTGTACTTCCTTGCCGACTGCTTCGATCACCCCAGCGAATTCAGTTCCTCCTATTGCATTTTTTGGCTTGGTCAACCCATATAACAGTTTAATCATAAACGGATTACCTTTGCGGAATGCGCAGGCCGACGGCCCTACTGTGGTAGCTTGAATACGTACGAGTAGTTCCTTGCTTGCAGGCGACGGTTTCGCGATTTCTTGCAATACAATCACTTCCGGTGGACCATACGAAATTTGAACCATGGCTCTCATGGTAACCCTCCTCAAGATAATTTTACGGTAACAGACATTTACATAAGGCTCTTGGCGTAAGAAAATGGATAGGGAAAGTAAAGGCGAGAAGGTGGTGAAGATGAGAGACAATGAAAGACATCCTGTACAAATACCTGTCAAGATGGACTTCTCTTGATCAGAAAGATCAGCAAGCCATAGTGAACGAAATCCGTACGGAGGAGTATCCAAAAGGAACCGCTCTCTTTAATCAAGGAGATAGCCCTACAGCATGTTATTTCATCTTGAAAGGCTGTGTAAGGCAGTATTCAATTGATGAGGATGGCAGAGAGGTCACGTCTAATTTTTATACCGAAGAGCAAGCCATCGCGATTTTCAATCATCATAAGCCAGATAAGTCTTCCAATTACACTTTCGTATGCGTAGAAGATTCAGTTATGGTGGTTGGCGATCTGGATAAGGAAATGGACATGTACACGAAACATCCTCAATTGGAATCCATGACTCGCAGAATGATGGAGGAGAATTTTGGACAGGTCCAGAATGAATTTGCTGCTTTTATTGCTTCTTCGCCGGAAGAACGCGTCAAGACACTCTTAAATAAACGCCCCTCACTAATCGATCGGGTACCCCAGCATCAACTGGCTAGTTATCTGGGTATTACTCCAGAGTCGCTAAGTCGAATTAAGAAGAGGATCCTGTAAGAACTTAACTGGTTCGAACACCATTATTGTATCCAGAGGGATGTTTCCTTGCATTGACTTAAGTCAACAGACGAGACTTTATACAGGAAGGGACCTCCCTCGCAGGCTCCTTTAAACTTGCCGTTTAAGACAGCGGACCCACAGATCCCCATATTGATCACTAGAATAAGCCAATTTGTGCCAAAATTGAAAAGCAAGCTATTGGTTTTGGGACCGCAATTGAACCGTGAAGTGAAATGGATCAGAGCATGCTCAGGAGGTCTTAGGATATGGAAAAACGCATTCTGCTCGTTGAAGACGACAACGACATCAATCTGTTAATTGAAAGCCAGCTAAAACAGGATCATTATAGCATTGCATCGGCACGAGACGGCGAGGAAGCACTCGCGCTTTTTCAAAAAGAGAAATTCGATCTGATCCTGCTCGATTTGATGCTCCCCAAGGTAAACGGCATGGAGCTGCTCAAACAGATCCGAGAGACCAGCAAAGTTCCTGTCTTGATTATTTCTGCGAAAGGCAGCGACCTAGACAAGGCCATGGGCCTTGGGTTTGGCGCGGATGATTATATAAGCAAGCCGTTCTCCATGATCGAATTGACAGCCAGGGTTCAGGCGGCCATTCGTAGGGCAACGTTATACGCGGAAACGGAAAGCAAACCTGCCGAGCAACCCGTTATTACGTTTAAGGATCTCATTCTGGACTTGCATTCGTTCTCCGTAAAAGTAAAAGGAAAAAGCATGCCGCTCACTGCCAAGGAATTCCATATCTTAAAACTGTTCCTAACCCATCAGAGCAGGGTGTTCACCAAGGAGCAAATCTATCAACTTATTTGGGAAGAAGATTATTACGGGAATGAGAACGTAATAAATGTACATATCCGCAGACTCCGGGAGAAAATCGAAGAGGACCCGTCAACTCCGCAATACATTCGGACAATTTGGGGAATCGGATATAGAATGGGGGATTAGCACATGGTCCTTCTTTTATCCGTCATTATTGCCGTATTGGTTGCAATTATTGGAGTGCTATTCTATAGAGAAAAGAAACGAAATCTAAGTCTCCTGGAGATTACGAATAAAATATCCGATATTTTGAATCAGGATACGGCCGAGAAAGTGTTAGTGCCCACAGGCGACCATGCCGTTAGGCAGCTGCTTACACAAATTAACCGTCTGCTGGATAACAAACAGAAGGTATTTGCGGACTATGCAAGAACGAAGGACAGCCAAAAGAAAATGATCTCGAACATGTCTCATGATTTGAAGACGCCGCTAACGGTCATTCTCGGCTACACGGAAAAACTGAATGATAAAAATGCGTTAACCGCGCAAGAAGAAGAGAAAGTCATTCAACGGTTGAATACAAAAGTAAACAGTCTGATCACCTTGCTTAACCAATTTTTCGATCTTGTCAAAATCGAATCGGAGGATTATGATATCCCGCTTAGCAAAATATCATTGAGCGAGGTTTGCCGGAACAGCGTTCTTGAGTTTTACGACCTGCTGGTTTCCAGAAATCTTCGGGTTGAAATAGACATTCCGGAGCTGCCCTTTTATTTTCATGGTAACAAGGATGCGCTGCATCGAATATTGAGCAATCTAATATCAAATTCCATTCGGTATGGAAGCGACGGCGGTGTGTTCGGGTTGACGGTTCGGGAAGAAGGGGAGTATGTAGCCGTAGACGTGTGGGACCGGGGCAAAGGGATTGCAGAAATTCATCAGGAACGCGTATTCGAACGACTCTATACCCTGGATGATGCACGGAACCCGCAATTCCAGGGAAGTGGGCTGGGACTCAGTATTTCCAAGCGCCTAACGGAAGAAATGAACGGATGGATCAGTCTAAGCAGCTCGGAGCCGTACCAAAAGACCATTTTTACTTGCAAATTCAAGCAATTAACCTACTAGCGATTCATCCAAGAGATGTTGTTCTTTTGTTCAACGTCTCTTTTTATTTCAGCCGCAGCCCTTTTCAATTCATTCTTAAGAAACATGTAAGGAACGGGAAAGGAATAAGTCCATTCTCTGATCTAAGATAGAGATCAATAACAAATGAAATCAAATTGTGAACACAGGTGGTGGTCCTCATGAATTTCATTATTCAAACTACGGATCTGAGCAAAACCGTAAAAGGGAAATCCATTGTATCGCGTGTCAATCTAAATGTGAGAAAGGGTGAGATTTATGGTCTGTTGGGTCCTAACGGCGCAGGTAAAACAACCATCATGAAAATGCTGACAGGACTCGTTCTACCGACATCCGGTGCGATTATGCTGTTTGGCAAGAAATTTTCAGAAGCCTCGAAAGAGGGCCTCAAGAGGGTCGGGAGCATTATTGAATACCCAATATTTTTCGAGCACATGACGGCCATGGAGAATCTCCAAATTCATTGCGAATACTTGGGTTATTACGATAAGACAGCTATACGTCAAGCTCTGGATCTGGTCCAATTGGAAGGGATCGAAGATAAAAAAGTGAAGGATTTCTCGCTTGGCATGAAGCAGCGTCTTGGCATTGCCAGGGCCGCCATCACCAAGCCGGAATTGATCGTGTTGGATGAACCCACGAACGGACTGGACCCGATCGGCATTAAAAACATGAGAGATTTGATCCGAACGCTGAACCAGGAATATGGGATTACGTTTGTCCTGTCCAGCCATATCCTAGGGGAAATTGAGCTGGTGGCCGATAGAATTGGCGTCATTCAACACGGTCAATTGGTTGACGAAGTCACATTGTCCGATATTCGAAGCCAGCGTACCGGTTATATTGAACTTTTGACCTCGAATGTGCAGAAATCCGCCTTTTTACTTGAGCATGAGCTTCGAATATCCAATATCAAAATCGTCCAAAATCAGCGAATCCGCGTGTATGATACGGACGTATCGACCAGTCAAATTACAAAGCTGCTGATTGAGCATGAGATTGAAATCGAGGAGATCCAAAAAGTTAACAGTACACTGGAAGACTATTTCTATCATCAAATTCAGGGAAAGGAATGAATCCGATATGCTGAAATTAATCGAGCTGGAATGGAAGAAGCTGGAGCGTAAGAAAGTGATTGGTGAAGCGATTACGTACTGGCTTATACTCATGTTCTTGCCGATATTTTTTCTCAAGGTTGTTTTTGCCGATATGCCAAGCGTTCGTTTTGGAGAGAGTTATGCTGCGGCTCTGGACCTGATGATAGCCATGCAGATGGGGTTTATTTTGTTCGGAGCGTCCCTGATCAATCATGTATTCATTGAAGAATATAAGAATAAGACGATAGCTCTTTCATTCGGATACCCATTCAGCCGAAAAAGACTTGTTATGGCCAAGGTGGTATTTATTGTGTTGGCGGTTTTCATCGGTACGTTGGTGTCCTTTGGAGTTAGCGGTATTGCGACCTTTGCGCTCAACCAGGTTATGGAGGTTATTCCGGGAATGCCAACGGCAGCTGACCTGACGAACTATGCGATCCGAATGATTATACACTCCATTGCCGCCGCACTTGCCTCATTAATTCCGTTATTTTTGTTCGGAATTTGGAAGAGGGCGGTCATTCCGACAGTCATTTGTGCCGTCTTCCTGATGCAGTTTCCTAATTTTCTCGGGCTGCTGCGAATTACTTTGAGTCCGGACTTTCTATATGTCATTTTCAGTGTATTGGGTGTGGCAAGCGTTATTTTATCCGTAAAGTTCGTAAATAAACTAGGGGATTTGTAACGAAAGAATGTGGTGTGATGACGATTGAAGTAAACTGTTTTGCTGTCTAATGGAGAAACACTGAGTTATAGAGAAAAAACTGGTACGGAACCCTGCCATTGATTCACGGAGATATGCGGCGTTATGGAGCAGTGGGATCGATAAACGTTAGATCAATAAAGATAAAGAGGCAGTTGGTCACTAGAGATCGACTGTTTTTTTGTTAAAGAACATTTTCTACATATACATCCTTGTCGATGGTTTTCTCCATATACACATACATTTGCAGGGAATAATATTGACACAGAAAGGCTAATACAAAGGACTACTTAACAAAAAAAGTTATTACTTATACTGAACCTTTTTCCCCACGGGAGCGAATTAAGAATTGTAACACGTTCAGGAGGGGCCCCCATGAATGATAAAGAGTTAATCCTATGGCTTGAAAAAGCAGCGATTGGCGATGAGTCGGCATTTCAGCTTGTCTATCAGGCGACTCACCAAGACGTCTACCGGACGGTTGCTTTTCTTGTCAACAACAAACAGGACATTGAGGAAATCGTAAATGAAGTTTACATGCACATGTGGCGGTCGTATCACAAATACGATACGAACCGGCCGTTCCGGTTTTGGTTGCACGGGATCACTATCCGTCTTGTCCAGGATTGGAAAAGAAAGACCTGGCGGCGAATTCGTCTCTTTGAACGAAATCGCCAGATGACTTGTGAACAACCGTTCGACTGGACAGACAAAGCTGTTCTGCAGTCCGAAATGCAGCATGAGCTCTTCAGCCTTGTCCGCCAGTTATCGTACAAACTTCGTGTAGTTGTCATACTCCACTATTTTCACGACTATAACCTGGAAGAAATTGCGGACATGCTGCAGATCCCCGTTGGCACAGTTAAATCCAGGCATCATCTGGCGCGGAAAGAACTCCGCAAACGATTCGAAATGACGGGAGGAGACGCTTATGTCCATTGACAAGGAGTTACGTGAAGAGCTTCTTCAGGTGGCCGATTCGATGCACTGTCCACCCGAGTTGTATGGACGTGTCAGGCAGTCCTACCAACACTATGTTAATGAGAAGAGAGGGAGATCTCCTATGAAAAAACGCATGCTCGCAGGTATTGCCGCAGTAGCCATTCTAATTCCGTCTGCCGCATTTGCTGCTTCCTATCTGGCCGATGATATTTTTGGTTCTTCTTCGATTATTGAACAGCACGGTGGTACACAAGAAGACTATCAAGAGATTGAAGGGATGCTTCAGGCAGCAAAAGGCAAGCTCACAGAGGACGAGTTCAAGGAATATATGGAACTGACAAAGCAGCTGATGCAATTAAAGCTGAAGATCACAGATGAAAATGGGGTCAGTCATGAGGAGAATTTGACCAGAGAAGAGCAGCGGCAGTTTGAGCAACTCGGCTTAAAGCTGACCCCGTACTTCGAGAAGATTAACGGTACTGCCAAGCCGTAAGAAGATGAAGCAGGGATCGGTCCGATGTGGATTGGGGCCCGATTTTTACACATTATGCGTATGGAAATAACGGGAAACGAGAGCGTGATAATACCAAGAAAGCAGCAGATCAACATGATCGGCTGCTTTTATTCAACTAACGGGAAGGTAAGTTTAAAAACCTTCTTATTCTCAGAAATACAATTTCTTTGTACGTTTTTGTTTACAAGGTTTTATCGATTACAATGGATAATTTGTAGTTAGCATAATCGTTTAACTCTAATAAAAATTGGTTTAACGCTTCATTGCTTGGAAACCTACATTCAAGAAGATAGCATCCATCACCGCTTATTTTGTAATTATTTTGGATGTGATCCTCTTTAGAATGAATGAACGAAAGAAAAGGTTGATGGTGTGTAGCTTTAATATAGATATTTAGAAATGCATACGTAAAACATCCTAATTTTGCGTGATTAACTTTAATGCTGTATCCCTCTATAACTCCAGTATCCTCAAGTTTTTCTACCCGGGCTGCTGCTGCAGGTCCAGTTAAGTGAACTCTTTCCCCTAATTCTTTCATCGTAATTCGGCTATTTTGACTCAGCTCTTCAATAATTCGTTTATCTGTTTGATCCAAATCAAGCGCATCTCCTTTAAAAATAAAGTAAAAAGACAAATACACTTTATTTAATCTGTGTATTTGAAGGTTGCAACTAGTATAAACTTATCATTGTCAACAAACAAAATAAAAAAAGCAGAAGGAGCATTATATAAATATGCACATTCAACAAGTTCGAAATGCAACAATCATTGTTCGCTATGCAGGTAAAAAGTTCCTAGTCGATCCGTTACTCGCGGATAAGGGTCTTTATGATCCATTCCCGGCGGGGATCAGAGAGGATTTGAGAAATCCTATAATTGATTTGCCAATGTCTGTTTACGACATCATTAAGGATGTTGATGCTGTTATACTGACTCATTTGCATCTAGATCACTACGATGATATTGCAAAAGCAGTGCTTCCAAAAGGCACTAAAGTTTTTGTACAAAACGAAGAAGATGCCAAACAAGTGGAAAGTGACGGTTTTCAACAAGTAGAAGTACTTACTGAAGATACGCTTTTTGAAGGTATTCAGTTAATTAAAACAAAAGGTGAGCATGGTAGAGGGAAAGATTTAATAAAAATGATGGGGCAGGTATCTGGTGTTGTCTTCAAACATGCCAACGAGAAGACGTTATACCTAGCCGGAGATACTGTATGGTATGAAGGTGTCGAAAAAGAAATCATTTCCCACACGCCTGAGATTATCGTGTTGAACGCTGGAGATAATAGTTGGCATGATTTGGGCTCACTTGTAATGGGCAAAGAAGATGTTTACGAGGTGCATAAGGCGGCCCCTAACGCCAAAATTGTCTCAGTCCATATGGAAGCAGTTAACCACTGGACATTATCTAGAAAAGAACTAAAAAGCTTTGGAGAAGAAAAGGGATTCACCTCTAGTTTATTAGTTCCCGAAGACGGCGAATCGTACACTTTTTAGTTTGCACTAGCTCACTTGCATATCAAGTATTTACCAAAATCTACAGACAGGAGAATATGCTGTGAACCAAACGAATCCTAAACTGTGGACTAAAAACTTTATTATTCTTTCGTCTGTCAATTTCATTATGACATTAATTTTCTTTTTATTAAACGCGACAATCACTCTTTATGCAATTAATGAATTTGATGCGTCAACCGGCCAAGCTGGGATTATCGCAGGTATTTTTATTATCGGTTCATTATTAGGGCGTTTGTTTACAGGGCGTCTTATACATTCCAAAAAAATCTTGATGACCAGCTTGTTTTTATTAATTTTAACAACGTTACTTTATTTCGTTCATCTTGATGTTAACTTTCTCATATTAAATCGGCTTTTAAACGGGATCACAGTGGGTATTATATCTACAATTGTGAGTACGGTTGTTGTATTTAGTCTTCCTGCATCACGAAAAGGTGAAGGGATAAGTTATTTTGCCATTAGCACTGCCTTGGCCACAGGAATTGGTCCATTTATTGGGTTAGTTTTGAGTCAAAACTCAAACTTTGATATGATTTTTTCTTTAAGTCTATTGCTTGGAATTTTTAGCTTAGTAATCGCATTTTTTTTGAAGTTTCCCGCAACGTACAAGACTGAGAAGAACAATAAAAAGGGAATAAAAATCTCTGACTATGTTGAGCCAAAAGTAATACCGATAGCAATTATTATTTTTTTCATGACTTTTTGCTTTTCTGGCATCGTTTCATATTTAAATATTTATGCTTTGGAGTTAGGGTTAATAGACACAGCAAGTTTCTTCTTTATGATATATACTGTTTTTGTCTTAATATCGCGACCTTTTACAGGGCGAATAATGGACAAAAAAGGAGCTAACATTATCATATATCCGGCTCTTATTAGTTATGGAGTAGGAATGCTTCTTTTAAGCTCTGTTAACAGCAGCTTTACATTGTTATTAGTAGGAGCATTAGTTGCTCTGGGATTTGGTAATATTTCTTCCATTACTCAAGCCATAGCCATCAATTTAGCTGAACCTCACCGAGTTGGCGTAGCAACTGCGACGTTCTTTATATTCTATGATTTAGGTAACGGATTTGGCCCATCTATTATCGGTTTGTTCATTCCAGCTACAGGATATAGTGGTTTGTATGTAATACTTGGATTAATTGTATTAGCAACACTTTTTCTATATTACATGTTGTATGGAAAGAAAGAAGGTAAACTTCAAAATCAAGTGGCAAACTATTGAGCACAAAATAGAGTGAGGAGAATTTATGACTGTAGTATTAAAAAGAGTTAATAACGAGAACATGGATGAGATAAAAAAAATCTATGATGATTCGTTTCCAGTAGAAGAGATGGTCCCATATAATAAATTGGTAGAGATAAACAATGATACCGACCATTTGTTTTATGGAATATATGATGATGACGCGCTGGTAGGAATGAATTATCTAATTGTAAAAAACGATATGCTTTACATTTTGTATTTGGCAATTAGTAAAGCATATCAAAATAAAGGGTACGGGAAAGCAGTTGTTCATGAGATAAAAAATAAATACTCAAACTATCGGATCTGCCTGAATATTGAAGAAGTTAACCCTAAATTTCTTAATAATAATCAAAGAATTAAAAGGAAAAGTTTTTATCAACTCTTAGGTTTTGAGTCTCAGGATTACTTGTTTTTAAATTATGAAGCCGTAGCTTTCGAAACGATGTCAATAAATGGGGATGTATCCTATAAAGAAATTCATGCGTTATTCGATTATTTTAAAAAGCTAAAATAGACTGAAGAATAACACGGACGGGTAGCATGAAAAAATACTCAAATGAACGGTATCTAACTGTAAATATGTTGATGGTGTGTGCATATTGGGGAAAGATAGTATGCACACTTTACTATATTTTCTTGATATCATGATGAGGAAAAAAGTCAGATCATTAAACAAACGGGAAACGTTAATTCAATAATACAAAGAAAGCAGTTGATCAAAGTGATCAGCTGCTTTTGTTCAAAAACGGGCAGGTTAGTTGAATAAGAACGTCGAAAACACATATGGCATACAGAAAATTCCAACCAAGCGAAATAGAGTTACTGGATGTAGAAAGAAGGAACGAACAAGCAAGCTACCTACCGTAATGATTCGAGAGTCTACTAATAAATGATAGGAGTGGATGTAGAATGGGGATAACTGGCTGGGTGAATAAAATTACCGAAATCACATTATTTGTGGAAGATCTGCAGCGGTCGAAGAAATTTTACCAAGAGTCGTTTCAGCTATTAATCCAATACGAAGACGAAAACTGTGCAGTATTTGATTACGGAAATACATGCATAAATCTTTTAAATCAATCAAATGCCCGAGAATTGATTGATCCGGCTAAGTTTGGTGGTGTCGAGAATGGTGCAAGGTTCCTGTTTACAATCCAAGTGCCCGACGTTGACCGGGTATGCAACGAGTTGGAAATGCGGGGCGTTACATTGTTAAATGGGCCAATAACGCGTCCTTGGGGGCGGCGGACTGCTTGTTTTGCCGATCCTGACGGGCATATTTGGGAGATTGCGCAGGTGCTTTAACGACTATGATGTGATGGGGGGGAAACCGTATGTTAAAAAGTGATTCTCTGGCTGTTATCGAGCAATATAAGCGAAGACTGGCTGGATATACAATAGACCAGTTGCGGTATAAATCCCAGGAAGACGTTTGGTCGATTGGACAAATGTATATTCACGTGATCGATGTGGCGGAAGAGTACATCGACCATATTCAAACTTGTGCGATGGCGACACAAGAAAAACTTGGAGGTAAGACTGAAGTCGGAACGAAGGCGTTTATCGAAAAAGTGTGGCCCGATGTCCGTGTGAAACTTGAGGAACCAGTCAACAGGACCTGTAACCCCAATAGTAAGGAAGAGATCATAGCCGGTTTGGAGCAGGTGTTAAAAAAAATAAGATACTGGGAGGAACACGTTGGCGGAACGAATCAGGCTTGCAAGGTGTGTCATGGCTGGTTTGGCTGGCTTAACGCGCGTGAATGGTTTGAGATGATTGGCATGCACAGCAGGCACCATTTACGTCAAAAGGCAAGATTGGAAGAGAAGCTTGTGGAGGCAGGCTTATGTAATAGTTAACTAAATTAACGGGAAACATTAGTTCAATGAAACTAGCGGCCGTCTATTACTCTATTTATCTCCTGACAGTACGGAGATTATTCACAGATAAGAGAAGAGCCTGAGGAGGAAGAAGAAATCTCGTGCTTTCAGGCTCTCTCTTTATTATTGTCCTAATTATATTATTAGTGATTACTTGTGGAGAACATCAGCGTATTCGGAGATACGCTCGAATCGTCCCTTGGCAAACGGGCATAAGGGTAAAATCTTAATATTGTTTTGCCGCGTGTATTCCACCATAGCTTGGATAAGTTTATCGCCAAGCCCTTGTCCTCGGTAAGCATTTTCGACAAAGGTGTGATCAATTATGTAAAGCTCCGGGCTTGAGATTACATAGGTCATCACCGCAGCAATGCCGCTGTTATCTCGAATGAGAAATCTTTTATTGTCGGTATCATGTTCTGCAATATGCATGTTTATCCCTCTTTCTCTGTTAAGTATTCACCGTCCAGACGTCTATACGTCAGTGCTCCGCTTGGACATGTGTCAATATGCCGGGCAATTGCTTCCGTAGTGTCAGCATCGGGATTAACCCAAGGACGCTTGCTTAAATCAAAAACATCAGGGAGACCTTTTACGCAAATACCGGAATGAATGCATACCTCCGAATTAAACATGACCTCGATATCTTTACCGTAGTATACTTTCTGCTTACTCATCACTTCTTCACATCTTTCACGTTTGAGTTTGTTTAAATACCAAGATCCATTTTGGGTGACAATCAGTACATTATCCGCTTTTGCTTTTCTTTAAAGTCGACAACCGACTGGGATCGTCTTGGCTCTTGATGTCCGAATTATAAAGAGGAATCGTTGGTAAGTCAACGTGATGAACTAATTCCGAACGATAATGAAGTAAAGGGTGATTAATGGAATAAGTGGTAGTTCACATTACAGCTAGAAATGTAATCCTATTAGCTTAATATAAGACAAGAAAGCAGCTGATCAAAGTGATCGGCTGCTTTTGGTTCAATTAACGAGCAGAATCCTTCCAGATATGCCAATCATCATCCGACTGCACCCGAAAGTGTTTTGACAATGGATCTGAATTCATTGAAGACGAGATGAACGATCAGAAACGTTTGGCAACTTCCTTTGCTTTTGCAATGGCTTTTTCCTTAATAATTGGTGCTTGCTCTAATGATGCCGTTCCCTCCACAAAAATTGCCTCAATAGATTGAATTCCATAGAAATGTAGTATCTTTTTTAGATAGCTGTATCCCATTTCAATCGGAGCAAGCGGACCTTCCGAATATATGGATCCGGAAGCTTGAATGTGTAATACTTTTTTGCCGGACAACAGACCTACAGGGCCATTCTTCGTATATTTGAAAGTCTTACCTGGAATTGAAGTCGAATCCGTGTATGCTTTCAGAACCGGTGGGATCGAGAAATTCCACATAGGTGAGACGTACACATACTTATCGGCAGCCACGAATTGGTCAATAATCGCTTCATGACGAGCTACTTTTGATTTCTCAGCATCCGTCAATTGATCAAAAGAAGAACCTGATCGAATCTTTTCCCAACCGCGTAAGACATCAGCATCGATATCCGGAATGTTCTCTTGGTATAGATCTAAATAAACAACTTCATCTGATGGGTTTGCCTCACGGTATGCTTCAATAAATTCGTTCCCAACTGCGAGGCTATAAGATGACTGAGCATCAAGAGGATGTGCGGTGATGTATAATACGGTTGACATGGTTTAAAACTTCCTTTCTGTAATTGAATTAAATACACTTTCTGGATTAATCATATCGCATATATACTTTTTGTGAAGTACGCACACTCATGTGGTATAGTATTAAAAAAGGTACTGTAACGGAGGAGAACACATGCAAAAGAACCCTGCCCAATGTCAATTCGTTGTGGCGCTGGATTCAATTGTCGGTAAATGGAAGCCGATGATTCTTTACCATCTATTTCAAGGTGAACCTTTGAGGTTCAATGAATTAAAAAGATTGCTGCCCGATATCACGCAAAGGATGCTTACGCTCCATCTGCGCGAGTTGGAGGGGGAAGGGATCGTCAAGCGGGTCGTTTATCCTCAAGTCCCTCCGAAAGTGGAGTACTCCATCACGGAATACGGTATGAGTCTTTCTCCGATTTTGGAAACCTTACATCAATGGGGGAAGGCCCATATCGAGAGAAAGCAGCTCAAAAATGCGGAAAATGAAGATACGAAATCGGACTAGCGTTCATTTTGTCAATATTATTCAGTAGACGATAAAGTCGCTAATGCAGCGGCTTTTCGTATTCTTAGGTTAACCAGTGATAACTGGTTGGCCTTTTTTGTTACTCTAATCCTCGAAGTAATGCAAAAAGGATCAACCAAAAAGAAATGGTTGATCTCATCATACGATCGGGCAGTATAGCTTAATGTCATTCTTTAGAAACCGTATCATCCAGCAATGGCGCGCTTTGACCGTTGGCTTTTCGTTCATAATTTTTCTTCACAGGAATTTCGAAGCTCCAGTCTCCTTTGAGCAGATCCTGCTGAGCCGGGTCATTGGACAGGACTAACTGGTTTACGTTGATTTTCAACAGGAACTGGTCTGGAGGTGGCAAGGTCTCGATAAAATGAAAATTGAGGGTGCCGTTTTTGGCCAGCACTACACCTGGATCCGTGGCGATGCCAGGAACCGCCTTTATCGTTGAAGGGTCCAACATAAACGTTGGCTTGACCGATTGTTTCGCCCACTGCGACTCCGATATCTGGCTAGAATGTTTCATGGAGTATTGGATAATTAGGCTCTGGCCGTCGAAAATGTATCTATGAATGAGCAGTGTATAACCTTTGTCTGTTTTACCGGTGATTAAAGTCATCTCGTTATTCCCGCTTGTTGGCATCAGCGCTGAATCGTCATTTTCAGAGAAGATGGAAGGCAGCTTTACCACGAGATTGGAGGTAAATGAATTCTTAACGCTGAATAGTACTACCGCGCAGACGAGCAACAAGATCATGGGTACAGCAGCTATCCTGGAGTGAGACAGGCGCCGAAGCCAAGGAGACGTCCTTTGTTTCGGTGCAAGGCCTTGTTCCGGGAGCACGGTCGGTATCCGCTTGATTTCGTTATGGACTTCTTCCGTAACCGCCACTTGGATCTGATTGGGTCCAAATATCGATAACCGTGTCTCAAACCAGGTTGCCTTTTTGCTGCTGTGTGCAGTGATACCCCCTCCGTGTACCTCGATAATACTTTTCGTGATGGCTAGACCGAGACCGGTGCCCCCGGTCTGTTTCGACCTGGAGTTCTCTACCCGGTAAAAACGGTCGAAAATAAAAGGCAAATCCCGTTCCGGAATGGGGTCTCCATAATTTTGGATCCGCACAATCAGCATGTCTTCATCCTGCGCGACATCAATATCGATATATTTGCCTGTCCGTCCGTACTGGATGGCATTCGCGATAATATTTTCATACGCCCGTACCAGCAATCCTCCATCCGCTTGGGTCTTGAATTCTCCTTCTTGTATATTCAGTCTGATTTCCATACCTGCGTTCTCCGTGATCGGCACGAATTCCTCGGCAAGCTGACCGATTAACCCGGCGATATCGAGCTCGCTCAGTTCCAGAGGCATACCGTTGTTAATACGCGTATACTCAAACAGTTCGTCGATTAATCGCCGAAGCGACAAAGATTTCTCATATGCGATGTTGACGTAATAACGCATCTCCACTTCATCCTGATACCGATCCTTCTCGATGACTTCGAGAAAACCGAGAATCGAGGTTAAAGGAGTTCGAAGGTCATGAGATACTCCGGTAATCAGATCGTTTTTGGTCTTTTCCGCCTTGCGTTCCTCCGCGATCGAATGCTTCAACTGCATGCTCATCTGGTTGATGCTGAGCGCCACCTCTCCCAGTCGATGATCGGCAATTTCCGGGATTTGATGCTCGAACTGCCCGCTCGCAATCTCCTCCAGACCGCGTGTGATTTCCACAAGATAATGATCCCATTCGCTGCTCAATTGATTCATACTCTCCGCGATCACGCTTAACTCATCCTTGCCCCTAACCCTGACAACCTGCCCGAACCGTCCTGCCGATATTTCCTGCAATCCTGTGTTGATTTCACGTAAATCCCGAACCAAACGGAGGCTGGCAAGGAAGAAAGTGATGGGGAACAGAACGATACCGGTTATGATCATCACACGAACGGATCCCGCGTACTCAATGAACCAATTGATTGGGACAGCCACGTATTCAATTTTTTGCAGCGCTCCCGCCATGACATACCCCAAAAAAATAGCTGCTGCTGTTAAACCCAGGCTTGCAACAATGATCAGCATTAATCTCCAACGAATCGTATACAGCCACTGTGGTTGCATCCTACTCACTCCTTGCTTTTAAATCGCTTTCGATTTTGTATCCAATCCCCCATACGGTTTTAATGATCCGCGGTTCGCGCGGGTTAGATTCTATCTTTTCGCGGAGCTTCCGGATATGTACCATGACGCTATTTTTTGACTCCATAAAGGGCTCATTCCAGACCTCTTCGTAGATGCGATCCATACTCAGCACCGTCCCTCTATTAACTGCCAGCATGTGAAGAAGTGCGAACTGGCGGGGAGTCAATTTGATTTCCTGCTGATCGACCTTTACCGTATGGGACGCAATATTAATGATAACGTTTTCGATATGTATTTCGTTTGCGTTAGCCGCGACGGCGTTGAATTGGTTCATCCTTCGAAGCTGTGACTTAATGCGTGCGATCAGCTCGAGTGGGTTGAATGGCTTAGTTACGTAGTCGTCGGCGCCGATACTGAGGCCTGATATTTTATCGATATCTTGGCCTTTAGCCGAGAGCATGATGATGGGGATAGAATTCGTTTCTCGTATTTTCATACATGCTTGCAGCCCGTCCATCTTGGGCATCATTAGGTCAAGTACAATTAAATCGATTGGTTGGGACTGCAGAACCTTCAGCGCTTCCAGGCCATTAGACGCTTGCAGGAGCTTGTAGCCTTCGTTATTGAAATAAATACTCATTAATTGAATGATTTCCGCTTCATCATCCACCATCAAAATCGTGCTTTCTGCCATAGTTCCTCCCTTAATTCTTGTATCTTTCTTACATTGAAGAGCAGCACGATAATTATAAGCGATATTTCTTATGCATTGAATAACGTCAGCATTATTTAAGGAAATGATAAGAAGTCCGGTAGTTAGATGATAAGCTTTGACCTCTATACTTAGTTCAACACAAGCGAATAATCGTTTGAACAACAAATGGGTGGAGGTTTTATTTTTGAAACACAATGTATTACAGAAGGCCATGCTTGTTAGTCTTAGTGTTATGTTAATTGGTATTTCAGCAGTTCTTAGCCCAGGTAAACAGGTTTCCGCAAATGCGGACAGCGAGGCAGATGCGAAACGAACTTTAAAAGTATTGTACTGGAACGAAGACGATTTCAACATGACGTATGGAGATTTGTTTAGTAAGAAGTACCCGAATACAAATATCGAAGTCGTTGCACCTTCAGGTATGGAAGCGATTAAGGATTACAACGGGGCTATCCAAAAGTATTCACCAGATCTGGTTATGCTCCCCCCATACCATTACCAACAACTGTCTAAAGATAAAAAGTTGGTCGATCTAGAACCGTTAATTAAGCGAGATGCGTATGACACGACAACATTATATCCTGGCCTGCTTGATGAATTGAAGGAACAGGGCGGTGGCAAACTTTATGGCTTAAGCCCAAAAACGGATTCGTACGCCCTTCTGTATAATGCTGATTTATTTAAAAAGTACAATGTTAAAGTACCAAGTGATGGAATGACGTGGGAAGAGATATTAAATCTTGCTAAGAAATTCCCTACTAAAGGAGATAAGAACTCCCGAATTTGGGGCCTGAGCTCCTTTGGATCCAGCAATTTGGTCATGGATATCGCCAGAACAGAAGGGTTAACGTACATGGATCCAAATACGCTAAAGGCTACTGCGAATACAACTGCGTGGAAAAAAGCCTATCGTCTGGCGAGCGAGGCAACGAAGTCCGGGGTACTTGACGAATGGATCAGTCTGTCGGGCAAAAGTTACTTGGAAAGTAGCTCGTTCATTATGGGACGATCTGCTATGAAAGTAGCCTCGATTAGTCAGCTGCAGTCCTTACAAGCAGCAAAAAGTGGTGTGAAGAATTATAAACCTTTCACGCTTGGTATTGCTGCCGGCCCTGCGGCTAAGGATCGAGAGTCAACAGGGAACTTTTTCATTAATGAGATATTCGCAATTCCAGCAGACGCAGCTCATGTTGATGCCGCTTGGGATTTCATCAAATATTTTAATGGAGATGACTATGCTACCGAATACTATAAGCCCAATAACTCGAATAATAGTATCGGTGCTCCTCTATCTCGCATGGTTAAGGAGTACTCTGGTTACAAATTGGATGCGTTCTATAAATTAAAACCTAATCTGGATTCATCGATAACAAATTATGCTCTCATGAACAAGTCACCAAATTTTGAATTAAGATTTCGTTCGATTCTACTTAAAGAACTGACACAGGTAGTAAACGGGAAGAAAACATTAGACAAAGCAACTGCTGCTATTCAATCCAATACCCAAGCTGTTGCTGATAAATTGAAAAAGGCTCTGAATTAATTCCGAACATAATGAAATAAAATGAGTTTAATGGATTAAGTGGTAGGTAGCATAAAGGCCACTAATGTGATCCATTAAGCTAGCGGGAAACGATAGCTAAATCAAATTAAGAAAGCAGCTGATCACGTGATCAGCTGCTTTTGTTTACCTAACCAGTCGTGCATGTTGAGGTATTGGAAGCATAAGTGTGTTTTTTGGCAAACGTATTAGGTTGAGTCACATTATATTTCATACAAAATTTGGCCTGTACGGGATACATCATAACCTTCGAACGCTTGCAGCTCCTGCCTGAATTCCGGAGATTGGAGGATGCGCAGTACCGAGTCAGTCCACGCTTCATTACCCGGCTTTTTCAACATAACCAGATCATAGCGTTCCTGAGTCAGTGGAATGAAATCAACCTGGCCGACCAGACGAGCAGCCTTTTCAATGCCAATTCCCACATCAGCCTCACCGGAACTGACCTTGGCGGCCACACCCATATGACTGGTCTCCTCCATGTTATACCCGACAAGACGGGAAGAAGGGATGCCATGCAGGCGAAGCTGCTCATCAAGCAATACACGAGCTCCGGAACCTTTCTCGCGGTTAGCCAAGCGGAGATCAGGCTGATTCAGGTCTGCCCAGCCTTGTAAGCCACGTGGGTTGCCGCGCCCTACATACAGCCCGGCCGGCCTTGACAGCAGGTTCACGACGACATACGACCAGCCAATCAGAATTTTGCGGATGTAGGGCAGATTATATTCGCCCGTGTCACCATCGAGCAGATGAGTGCTGACCAGATCGGACTCACCGCGGTACA
This sequence comes from Paenibacillus sp. MABNR03, assembly GCF_050455445.1. Taxonomy (NCBI): domain Bacteria; kingdom Bacillati; phylum Bacillota; class Bacilli; order Caryophanales; family Paenibacillaceae; genus Paenibacillus; species Paenibacillus sp. MABNR03. Next base: position 36,260 of record NZ_JBCIYR010000005.1, on the reverse strand, counting down.
TCGAGATCAGTCCGTCCAGGCTTCCCATGAAAGAACGCAGTGGACGAATGTCCCGTGTTTGCTTCTCCATATGGCGCATCAGAATATCCAGACTCACATCCTGACCGGTAATGACCACATGGCGAGCCGCATGGGCTATTGGAGAATCCCCGGGTACAACGTGGGAAGCTTCGGATGTCGGTCTGGATAAAGGAGCAGAATTGTCAGATAAATGTGCAGCTGCAGCATTACCGGATTCGCGGGTTTCGGCTACCGATACGGCTCCTGAGGGATGGCTTAAAGCGGGTCGTTGGCCCCCTGGGGATTGCAGCTGCTTGGAACGCCGTTTGTACGCTTCCAGATCGGTCGCATCAATTCTCATTTGTTTGCCGACACGGTAAGCGACGAGGTCTCCCTTTTTGATCAGATCATACACGGTCAGTTTGGAAATTTTGAGCAGCTTGGATATTTCTTCAGTGGTATAGGATTGCTCCTCTGTCATATGTGAAGATCCTCCTTCAGGATGGAAAAAGCATAAGCATATATGTTTTCGTTCATCAACATCATTCATCATTTGTTAAATAGGATGGTGTAGTCTCTTGTACTATACCATTAACTGCAGGACAGTATAAACTAGACCTTCCTATTTGATTGATCTTATGTATAATGAAATATAATTAATTATAACTAGTTATAACCAAACATAACGTGTTGAGGGATCTGGAGGAGAAGAAATGAGAAAAAGGATAGGATACATACTGGGAAGCATGTCCCTCGGACTGGCACTTGTATTAGCGGGGTGTGGTGCTGGCACGGATAGCGCGGATTCATCTACGGCAGTTAAGCCGGTGTCCTCGGCACCAGTGACATCAGGAGAGGGTTCTTCGGGAGAGAATACCGAGCCGCAGGAAACGGTAGAGTTAACAATCTCAGCGGCAGCCAGTCTGACCGACGCGATGAAAGAAATCGAGACCAACTATGAGCTGGCCCATCCTTATATTGAACTCAACTTTAATTTCGGGGCATCGGGAGCTTTGCAACAGCAGATTGAACAGGGGGCACCTGCCGATATTTTTGTATCAGCGGCAACGAAAAATATGAATGCTCTGGTGGACGAGAACCTGATTGCACCTGCTGACCAGAAGAATTTGCTGCAAAACTCACTTGTCGCGATTGTTCCGGCAGATCGTAAAAATGCAGTAACCAACGAGAAGGATTTGACGGCCGATTCGATCAAAACCGTAGCTATCGGGATTCCGGAAAGTGTTCCCGCAGGGACATACGCGAAGGAAGCACTGACGAATGCGAGCTTGTGGGATCAGCTCGAAAGCAAGCTGGTGCAGGGCAAGGATGTCAGACAGGTTCTGCAGTATGTAGAGACGGGTAATGCAGATGCCGGATTTGTGTACAAAACGGATGCAATGACTTCGGATCAGGTGAACATTGCGTTTGAAGTGGACAAGAACAGTTATACACCGGCTAATTATCCGGTAGGCATTATTGAAGGAACGAAACACCGGACAGAAGCAGAACAATTTTATACGTATTTGCAAACGACTGAAGTGCTGGATGTATTTGCGAAATACGGATTCTCTGTTCCGGAATGAATGTGAATGAGATCGACTGGACGGCATTCTGGTCACCTGTGCGCCTTTCCCTTCAGGTAGCTTTGTTGTCCAGCGTAGTTGCAGCCGTACTCGGCATCGCTGTGGCCTGGAAGATGTCACGCCGCTCATTTCGGGGCAAAGTTGTTCTGGAAACCGCGTTTATGCTGCCGCTCGTACTTCCGCCCACGGTAGTCGGGTTTCTGTTACTCGTTTTGCTGGGGCGCAAAAGTGTGCTGGGACAATGGATTGAAGCCATTTTCTCGGCGCCGGTCATCTTCTCCTGGTGGGCTGCAGTGATTGCTTCGGTGGTTGTTGCTTTCCCGTTGGTATATCAGACCATGAAATCCGGTTTCAGCGGTATTGATGGGGACCTGGAGGATGCGGGCCGATCGATGGGGGCGAATGAGTGGCAGGTGTTTCGCTACATTTCGCTGCCGCTTGCCGGACGTGCGTTAATGACTGCTTTCATATTGGGGTTCGCTCGTGCACTTGGGGAATTCGGAGCCACGCTAATGATCGCAGGAAATATTCCTGGTAAGACCCAAACCATACCTACGGCAATCTATGTTGCAGTGGATTCGGGCAATCAGACCATGGCGTGGGCATGGACGGTTTCGATTATTATCATCTCATTTATTATGCTGCTTCTAACGAGACAGCCACACCATGATAAGGCCTGAACGGATGCAAGGCTGATATTGAGAAATGGAATGCTAAAACCCGCCCAAAGGATGTTCCTTAAGGCGGGTTTTATGTTATAACAGCCAGTTATTTCGAGTGGAATATCTTAGATTTGTGGAGTCATTTTATCATAATAAGGCTTCCAGGAATATATAACGCCAATTCAATCTGTCTATATGTGAATTGAAAACTCCGATGCACAAAAAAACCGAAAAAATTCCCAAATTTCGTACTTTCAACCCTCGCCTAAAGCAGCCCTTTTCCTGTAAAATAGAAGTAACTGATTCCAGCCAAGCACTGAAATAAGGAGAGAGACGACAATGAATACTAAACCTGATTGCGGCGTATCGTTGCAAATCGACGATTATCTGGATCTTTTGCATTTTGCCATCCAAATTCAGGATCAGGAATGGCAGCAGTCCCTTATCCACCAGCTCAAGATATTTCAGCCGATGGCGGAGCAGCAGCGATCACCAGAAGAGGAATTGTGGACACGGCTGGATTATATCAACAGCAAATTGACAGGGCTGTGCAACCAGCTGCATGCAGCACACACCCAAGATGAACGCGACAAATTTGAAAAACGAATTGGCCTTCTGCAATCCCAGCGGCTGGAAGTCGCACGTAAAATCAAATGGGCCAGTCGCAGATAGATAAACATCATGAATGGGAAAAGCCTTTTCTCCGCCAGACCGGTTGGGAGAGGCTTTTTTTGATGGAATGGGTTGTGGAGAAAGTTTCAGCATAGAGAAGTTCTATAAGGATATCAGGATGTCCTATTAGGCTTCATATTGCCTCAGGATGACTCGCGGTGATATTCTGTGTTCAACCTAATTCCGACTATACAAGTATGAATGGTTAGTTAAAATTCGGAGGCATGGGAGTACACATCATATCGGCTGTAACAGCCTGTGGAGGAGATCGGGAATGGCTAAAAAACGGGGGATTCATCCATTCCGGACAGCTTTGCTGTTCGTGACCATGTTGGCGGTGCTGGCAGGATGCAGCACAGGCAGCGCTTCAAATGAAGCAGATACCACATCTGCATCCGGTCAAGATAAAGTAAAGAAAATTATCGTGGGTACAGGTACGCAGTTTCCGAATGTTTGCTTCATTGATGAGAATGGCAAGTTGACAGGATACGATGTTGAATTGATTCGCGAGATTGATAAACGGCTGCCCGAGTATGAGTTTGAATTCAGTACAATGGAGTTCAAAAACCTGCTGTTAAGTCTGGAGACGAAAAAAATTGATCTGATCGCTCACCAGATGGAAGTCAATGAAGAGAGACAGGCCAAGTTTCTGTTTAATGATGAAGCCTATAACATTTTCCCCAATAAAGTGGTCGTGAGTGAGAAGAACAAGGATGTGAATTCCATCGAAGATCTTAAAGGTAAAAAACTGATTGTGGGTGCTACGAGCAATGCGGCTGTACTCGCTGAGAAATGGAATGCAGCGAATGGAGGCGAGATTGAAATTGTCTATTCCGGAGCAGGGGAAGATACGAATACCCAGATCAAAACCGGCCGGGTGGATGCCACCATCAGTACACAATTTGCGATCGATTATCAGAACAAGGTAGTTGATGCCCAGTTAAAAACGGTAGGGGAGGCCCTTTCCAACTCGAAAGTGTACTTCATCCTCAACAAAGACGAGCAGGATCTCAAAACCAAAGTGGATGAAGCCCTCAAATCCATCAAGGAAGACGGGACATTAAGCAAACTGAGTACTGAGTGGCTTGGAGCGGATTATACGGTTGAAGAGTAGCTAGGAGAAAGGTGTGCAAGCGGTAATGGGAAAATCATTTGATCTATCCTTGGTTCTGGACTTCATCCCGGAACTGCTACGGTATTTGCATATAACACTGATTGTACTGGGCGGGTCCATTGTGCTTGGACTGGTGGGTGGTGTGCTGCTGGCGGTTCCCAGGCTCTACCGGATTCCGGTACTGAGTCAGCTCGCTACCCTGTATGTATCTTTCATGCGTGGCACACCGATTCTCATCAAGCTGTTTCTGGTCTATTACGGTCTACCCGAATTGCTCAAGCCAGTGGGCATTGATCTGTCCAGAACCGACCCGCTGCTGTTTGTCATCGTGACCTATGCACTGAGTGATGCTGCCTCCTTTGCAGAGATATTTCGGGGAGCGGTTCGCAGTGTCGATAAGGGCCAGACCGAAGCTGCTTATGCAGCGGGCATGACCACGTTCCAGTCTTTCCGGCGGATCGTTGTCCCTCAGGCACTCATCGTGGCTTTTCCCAATATGGCGAATACGCTGATCGGTTCGCTCAAGGACACATCACTCGCTTTTTCCATCGGTGTCATGGATATGGTGGGCAGGGGGCAAACGCTGATCTCGGCTACGTCACATGCGCTTGAGGTATATATCAGCTTGTCGGTTGTTTATTATGTCATTGTCATTGTACTTGAAAAAGGATTTGCTCTTGCTGAGCACAGACTGCAGCGTCATGAACGCAAGAGAACGGTACACAAGCCAGCGGTCAGGGCTAAACGCCTGAAACGAATAGCGGGGTGAGCATATGTCCATTGATCTCCAGTTTATCTATACATCTTTTTTTCAAATTCTGAAGGCACTGCCGCTGACGCTGGTCATTACGATTGTCCCGTTGATTGCAGGTTTTGGAATCGGTCTTGCCACTGCGCTGATTCGAATCTACCAGGTTCGCTGGATTCATCCTGTGGCAGCCTTCTACGTGTCCTTTCTGCGGGGTACACCGATGCTAATGCATTTGTTTCTGATCTATTACGGCATACCGATGATTATTGACAAACTGGCTGCCCGGTACGGGTGGGCCTTTCAATCCGCCTCCATCCCCATTCTGGTGTTTGTGTTAATTGCCTTCTCGTTGACGGCTGGAGCATATATGTCCGAGATTATCCGTTCGGGTATCCTCGCTGTGGATCGTGGACAGATGGAGGCTGCACACGCTGTTGGCATGAGCACTTCACAGGCGTTGCGGCGCATCATTCTCCCTCAGGCCATCGGTGCTGTACTGCCCAATCTGTGCAGCATGTTTGTCGGGTTTCTGCATGGATCAACCCTCGCCTTCACGGTTTCTCAGATGGACATTCTCGGCAAGGCAGATGTCGTTGCATCCGTCAGTCTGAAATTTCTGGAGGCCTTCATTGCAGCAGCAGTCATTTATTGGGGGCTGACCGTCATCGCGGAACGGATCACAGCTCTGCTGGAACGCCGGGTTGCCATCTATAGCAAAGGAGGGGTTTCATGATTACATTGAGCAATATCCACAAATCATTTGGCAAGCAGGAAGTATTGAAGGGCATTGATCTGACTGTGGAGCAGGGGGATGTCGTCGCCATTCTTGGCCCCAGCGGATCTGGCAAAACGACATTGCTGCGCTGCGTAAACTTTCTGGAGCGTGCGGATGAAGGCAAAGTACAGATCAACGGTGTCGGCGTGGACTGCAAACATGCGCGCAAACACGATATTGTGCAGATCAGACGGAAAACAGCCATGGTTTTCCAGCATTATAATCTGTTCAAACACAAAACGGTTTTGGATAACGTCACGGAAGGACTGATCATAGCGCAGAAGATGTCCAAAACGGACGCGCGTGCACGTGCTCTGCGTGTGCTTGAACAAGTAGGACTTTCAGAAAAAATCAATGAGTATCCCAGTATGCTGTCTGGCGGACAGCAGCAGCGTGTCGGGATTGCTCGTGCGCTGGCTCTGAATCCCGAAGTCATTCTGTTTGATGAACCGACCTCTGCACTGGATCCGGAGCTGGTCGGTGAGGTACTGTCAGTCATACGCTCGATCGCCCAGGAGGGGATTACCATGATCGTCGTTACCCATGAAATGGGTTTTGCACGTGAAGTGGCGAATCGGGTTGTGTTCATGGAAGGGGGCCATGTGGTTGAGCAGGGTACACCGGAGGAGATATTTTTAAGGCCCAAGCAGGAACGAACGCGCCAATTCCTGAGTCGATACTCCTCCGACTGGAGTTATGTCATTTGACGATATAGGCGCAAGCTGGAGTAACTGACGATCCCGGCCCGGCATATGCTGTAGCAGGCAAATGCTGATAGGCCGGGTTTTTCTATGGGTGAAGCAGGCCGTGACGGTAAGGAGGAGGACCATGCAGAGCAAAGTTGATGAAATACTCACACATATTGCACACTCACACCAGCAGCTCGCACGAGTATTGGATGCCAAACGCCAGATCGCTGTGCGGATGTCTGACATTATTAATCATTTGCCGGATATCGAACCGGAGCTGGATGGCGTTGACGGTCTGCTCGATAGCTCTGGACAAATCAACAAAAGCATCATCTCCTACTTGGGGGGACTTGCAGATCTGGAAGAAGCTGTTGCCGAAACGCTGACTCAGGTCATGCGGGAGATGGCAGGACAAGAGGAAGAATAAGCCCGGAAGGCGGGTGAGAGAACATGAGCAGAGAACAAAGTCTCATTCTGATGCTGGATGCTGCAGCCAAAATGCAGTGGAACATTGCACTGATTTTGGAGGCCAAAGCGGTTGAGGCCGAGAAAGTCCGGAATTGGGCGCTGAATCATCTGAACGGTGAAGCATTTCTAACCCATGGTGATCAGGTGTCAGAGCCGCTGAAAATGCATGACCAGCTGGTCGAAATGCTGGAAGGGTTAACCCGGATGGAAACAGGACTCTGCAACAATTTGAAAGCTGTGATGGTAGATAACCGTGCTGAAGAAGGCGGGATGGACGGAGACATGTTTGGCGGCATGGATCTTGGAGATTTGGGAAAATGAGTCTGCTGCAGCGTGAGCAGGAAGTTAAACTGGCCCTTATTGAGTCCATTGCACACAGCCAGCAGGCACTGGCTCGTATTCTGGACAGTGTAGCCAGTGTAACCGCTCATTCGGAAGTATCTGCCCGCAATCTGGCCGAGAACATTCGTCTGCTGAGTCGGTATCAGGAAGAAATGTCCCGTATGGTTACGGGTATCAGGCTGGCGCGAATCCAGCATGGGGAGCCTGGCTTGCCGTGGCTCAAAGACCCCGAATATGCGATACGTATCGTTCGGGACATACAGGAGGAATGTTGATATGTTAAGAAAGAAGAAATTGCGGCTTAGAACCAAAAGAGCTTTGCTTGCCCGTGGTGCACGTCTGCGCAAAATCAGAAAGCTGCGTGCCCTTAAGGGCAAACGTGTCCTGCACAAACGCACGCTTAAAGGACGTAGTGCGTGGCTCAAAAAAAAGAAACGTACGGTACGACGGCACCGGAGTCCGAAGCCCGTACAACCAGTCGTCCCGGCTACCCCTACCGATCCGAACCCGGACAACGCGTACAGTCAGGGGTACAACGAGGCGTACAACGAGGGATTCAACGCGGGTTTCGCCAAGGGATTCGAGGACGGACATCAGCTGGCGTACAAGGCACAGTAACCGGATAGAACTGCATCTCGGTAAACCAATAGATGCGGATGCGAACATAGGACGCCCGGGGGGACACTTCCCTCCGGGTTATTTGTTTGGCCGCAGAAGCGGACATGCCCGTGCAGGCCGATGTGGAGGGCAGACGCCAATTTTGCGCCTTGCAGGACACCCGTCCATGATGCATCTGACCCCGGGGCATATCCTTTAGAGGGAAGACCAATCTCGGGGAGAATCTGAATGGAATCTCCTGAAAGGAAGACAGGGTGAAGGATGTGGCAAAAAAACGACACCGACCGCTCTCGGAAGCAAAGATAGCCTACCACAGTGGATATGCTGAAGGCCGCAGATTCGGCGGCTGTCAGGCCATGATGGAGCGAGTGCAGATGTTTGAGCCGACCCTGCGGGATATGAAAGTATTGTACATTCCGCAAGGGTTTGATGCCATCGATGAAGGTGTCATCATAGCATTGCAGCAATCTGTACGCGAATGTGTTGTTGGATCGCCGGCAACCATGCTGCAGGATGCGAGCCAGCACAGACCGGATATCGTGCTGGTCATGAATGGATTGCATGTTTTTCCTGCAGATCACCTGGAGCAGGTGAACGGGATACGGGCACTCGGTATTCGGACAGCGGTATGGTTTGTGGATGATCCGTATTTTACCGAAGATACAGCGACCATTTGCAAGCATTATGATCTGGTATTCACTCATGAAGAAGCGGCGGTGCCGTTTTATGAGGGGAATGGTGCGAGCAGGGTCATCTATATGCCGCTCGCCGTGAATCCTGGCATGTTTCAGCCACGCCGCATTGCTCCGCAGCATCAGTATGATATTTGTTTTATCGGCACGGGCTTCTGGAACCGGATCGCCTTGTTCGATGAGCTGGCCCCCTTTCTGGCGAACAAAAAAGTATTCATTGCCGGCGGCCAGTGGCAGCGGCTGACACGGTCGGATGTACTCGGTCCGTTTATCCATGAGGGATGGATTGATCCAAGTACGACCGTTGATTATTACAATGGCGCCAAGATTGTCATTAATATTCATCGGACCTGCGAGAATGGTGAGGACAATCGCAATACACATCACCTGGAAGGTCGGTCCATTAATCCAAGAACGTATGAGATCAGTGCTTGTGGCACCATGCAAATTACAGATGCGCGTGATGACTTGCCCCGCTTTTACCGGCCGGGTTATGACATTGAGACGTTTACGACAGCAGCCGAACTGGAGCGCAAAATCAAATATTACCTGCAGCACGAGGAAGAACGGCAAGCCATGGCCTGGCGGGGGCTGCTGACTACGCTGAACCAGCATACGTTTACCCGCCGGATCGCCCAGCTGCTGGAACATGTATAGAGCCAACCCGTAATACAGCGAACTTTATCATAAACAAGAGGAGTGGCGGTATGTCTATCAAACACCGTAAAAAGAGGAATTTTCATGCGCCAGTACTCAGCCTGGCTGATCAGGCCCGCAAAAACGGGCAGCATGCCGGTTATGATGCAGGCAAGGAAGAAGGATATCTGCGCGGGCGTGCCAACTATATTGTCAATTGTGCACAGGAACCTTTGCCTTTCCGGCAGCTCCACGTCCTGTACGTCTCTTCGGGTAAAGGATTTCCTTATTCCCCGCTGGATGAAGCGATTATGGCCACCCTGCAGGGCATGGTCGCTCAGGTAACATTGTCCGATCCACGGCAGCCGGTTTCTGAAATTGCGCTGCAAAATCGGCCCGATCTGGTTCTGGTACTGGATGGCATGGATATTCCGCTTGAGCATATTGATGCGATTCGCCAGGCAGGCATTCCGACCGCAATCTGGCTGACGGACGATCCGTACTACACGGATATGACGATGGAGCGTGTTCATCATTTTGACCATATCTTCACACTTGAGCTGAATTGTGTCGAACTGTACCGTCAGAGTGGCTGTGCATCCGTCCACTACCTGCCGTTTGCAGCGTTCACCAATCACTACTTTCCCATTACGACTCCTTCCCCGCTGCACCGGGACGTCAGTTTTATCGGATCGGCCTACTGGAACCGGGTGTACTTTTTCAACCCAATCATGGCTCAGATCATGTCACACAATACCGTGTTTAATGGCATCTGGTGGGACCGTCTGCCAGACTATGAAGCCTATGGCGAGAAGATTGAACATGGACGCTGGATGAGTCCGCAGGAAACCAATGATGTATATAACGGCACCAAAATTGTCATTAACCTGCACCGTTCCCACGAAGACGATTCCGTCAATAACAACCATCTCAAAATACCACCAGCTTCCCCGAATCCAAGAACATTTGAAATCTCGGCTTCCGCAACATTACAGCTGACCGATGCGCGTGATGACCTGGCGCGGTTCTATAAGCCGGGTGTGGAGATCGAAACATATTCCTCTCCCCAAGAGCTGCTCGATAAAGTTGAATATTACCTTAGCCACGAGAAGGAGCGCCGTGAAATAGCCCTTCGCGGACTGGAACGGACGCTCAAGGATCACACGTATGGCAGAAGAATTAACGAAATGCTGACGATTATATTCCCTTAATTTCCGGTCGGGAGGAGGTGTGCACAGAGCCCTGCATAATGTTCATGCAGTGGTCCGTGCAGCCATGGCGACTAAACCGAAACTGATGTTGTTTTCCCATGTGTGCAATACCCGGAGTATAACGGGAGCGGAGAAACTTTTGCTCCATTTTATGAGGGAAATGGGCTCAATCTTCGACTGCGTGCTTGTTGCCCCGCAGGAAGGCAAACTGGCCGGACTTGCGCGGAGATTCGGCATACAGGTCAAAATCTGCTCTCTGCCGATGCTTCACGGTGTGTACACACCCTACCAGGGCATTGCAAATGATGCGGAACTGCTTCGCCACACACCGGCTTACCAGGATGTGGTTTCCCTGATCAGGGAAACCTCGCCTGCGCTGGTATTAACCAATACCTGTGTGAATGTAATGCCTGCTGTAGCAGCCAAAGACCTGCAGATTCCGGTGATCTGGAAGATTACGGAGATTATCCAAATCAATGATCATACCGACGAGGCTGTACAGATGATAAACCGGTATTCGGACTGGATTATCGGCATATCCGAAACCGCTGTTGCACCTTTCAAACATGCGGGCATGACCGGGAAGCTGACGGTTCTCCCTCCAACCTGGGATCCGTCACTGCCTGCCCCGGACCGCTGGTTGCATTTGCGTGAACGCAAGCGCAAGGAGCTCGGCTTCAGGTCCTCGCATGTCTGTATCGGCTATATCTCTTCTTTTATATATGATGCCAAGGGGCTCAAGCCTTTTGTTGACATGGCTCTGCAGCTGTGTGAAACCCATTCACGAGCCAGGTTTTGGATCATTGGTGCGCCAGCAGATAAAAAGTATTATGACGAATGCGTGGCACGAGTGAAAAAGTCAGGATATTCCCGCAGATTCACCTTTACGACTTTTGAAGAAAATGTATCTCTTGCGTATACGGCAATGGATATGGTGGTTATTCCGAGCATGGTGAAAGAAGGCTTTGGCATGACCGCGCTGGAAGGCATTTATTTTGCCAAACCGGTTATTGCCTTTGCCCAGGGTGGGTTGTCGGAATTGCTTGAAACGGTAGGCAGTGGCGGATTTCTTGCTCCACCGGGGGACAGCAATGCACTTGCCGCCTTGGCGACAACATTGCTGAACGACTCGGAGCTGGCGTCCGATATCGCCTGGCGGGGGCGGGCAGAAGCGGAACGATTGTATGGAATCGAAACCTACAGGTCCGGCATGCATACGATGGTGACACAGTGGTTACTGCGGTTCCCCGGTTGGTTCCCCTACATTCAGGCACCGAATGGCCCGGTGTACACCTGGGGAGAAGGGGGATTACGTACCGTACTTGCATTGAATCCAGGGGCAGTCAGAGCACTTTTGTTCCCCCTGTCCGTGATTCAGGCATTACCCATCTCCCCACTTCCGCCGCTTGCCATCGGCGATCCTGTACCCGCTGATGTGGTTCAAAAGCATACCGCCAGCCGGATTGGCAAACGGAAAACAAGAGCAAAAAAGCGAATCCGGAAGGCAACTCATAAAAAGAGAAAGCATCTGTACAGGGCGAAACCAACGGCTCGCAAGCGTACGTCTGCCAAGTCAAGGCGCCGGGCGCGCCGGAAAGGTTCCAATACACGATGAAGGCAGGGATTACGATGAAGATCATGACGGTGCTGGGCACGAGACCGGAGATTATTCGGCTCAGCCTGATCATTTCCAAGCTGGACCAGTACGCGTCCAAGCATATTCTTGTGCACACAGGACAGAACTTCACGGAAAGTCTCAGCGGTCAGTTTTTCAAGGAGATGGGCCTGCGTGCGCCAGACTACGTCCTTCAGGACGAAGCGGCCACGCTGGGCCGCCAGTTATCCTCTATGTTCACACAGATGGAAGACCTGCTGCTTCAGGAAAAGCCGGATAAAGTGCTGCTGCTCGGTGATACCAACAGCGCACTGTGTGCTGTGCTGGCTGAACGCATGGGCATTCCCGTCGTTCATATGGAAGCGGGTAATCGATGCTTCGATCTGGATGTGCCTGAAGAGAAAAATCGCAGGGTCATTGATGCCATATCGACCATTAACATGCCATACACCGAACAGAGCAAAAAGCATCTGGTCAGTGAAGGTGTGCCCAGCCGGCGAATTGTGCTGACGGGTAATCCCATCTATGAAGTGATGCGCCATTATGACGCACAGGTGAATGCCAGCAAAATCCTGAAAAAGCTGAAGCTGAAGTCCGGCCAGTACTTTTTGGTCACAGCCCACCGGGCAGAAAATGTGGATCATCCACCTCATCTGATGGAGATTATGAAAGGTCTGAACCAGGTTGCGGAGGAACATGGCCTCCGGGTGATCTGCAGCATTCACCCCCGCACGGCCATCCGGATTGCAGAGCATTTGCAGCTGGAGATGCACTCCCTCGTGGAATTTCACGAGCCGTTCGGATTTTTTGACTTCGTCATGCTGGAGCGTCATGCACGCTGTGCACTGACGGACAGCGGTACCGTTCAGGAAGAATGCTGCATCATGGGTGTACCCACAGTGACCATGCGACGGACAACCGAACGTCCGGAAACGGTGGACTGCGGCAGCAACGTAGTCTCCGGTCTCGATGCATCCCGTATTGCGGGATGTGTGAAGGTCATGACAGAGATGGCAAATGACTGGGAGTGCCCGCAGGGTTACAAAGCAACGGATGTATCCAGTAAAGTGGTCAAATTTCTGCTTGGAGGGAAAATACATGTTTGAAAATAAACGCATTCTCGTGACAGGCGGTACTGGATCATGGGGGTATGAACTTGTGGCTCAGCTGCTGCCTCAGCAGCCGAAGGAAATTATCGTTTACTCCCGTAATGAATCAAGCCAGGTGGCGATGAGCCGCGAGTTCGAGGACCCTCGTCTTCATTTCCGCATTGGTGATATTCGCGATAAGGAAGCATTAACCGCTGCTTGCCAGCAAGTGGATTATGTCTTCCATCTGGCGGCGCTCAAACACGTACCTGTATGTGAAGATCAGCCTTATGAAGCGCTCAAAACCAACGTGATTGGAACCCAGAACGTGATCGAGGCTGCCATTGAGAATCAGGTTGAAAAAGTGATCTACATCTCGACCGACAAGGCGGCTAACCCATCCAACTTCTATGGCATGACCAAGGCGATCGGCGAGAAATTAATCGTATATGCGAATCTGCTGCACAGCAACACCCGGTTTGTGACGGTGCGCGGTGGAAATGTACTCGGTACCAACGGCAGCGTTGTGCATCTCTTCAAAAACCAGATCCGCCAGAAAGGTCAAGTGTCCATCACGGACATGAACATGACCCGTTTCTTCCTTACATTGAAAGATGCAATCACGTTACTGTTCAAGGCTTCCGTGGAGAGTGTAGGCGGTGAGATTTTTGTCATGACGATGCCTACGTGCAAAATTGTGGACCTTGCAGAAGTGCTGATTGAAGATTCCGGTGTGGAGAACGTGGCCATTGTGGAGCGCGGCACCCGGCCAGGTGAGAAAATCCATGAAATTCTGATGAGTGAATTCGAGAGTATGACAACCGTTGTGTACGACGAACAGTACCTGGTCATTCTCCCTACACTGGGTATACCGGGACTGCGTGAACATTACACCAACTGCCCTCCTGTTTCTTTTAGCAGCTTCAGTTCTGAACATCAGTTGATGACGAAAGAGGAGATTCGCGACATTTTGAAACGCGGAGGATTTCTGTCATGAAGCTCCTGATACTTGGTGGAAACGGAATGGCCGGCCATGTTATGGTCGACTATTTCCGCCGTCAAGGCGTGCACAGTGTCTTCTACACTACCCGGGACGTGTCCGACCCGAATGGTCTGCTGCTGGATGTGAACGACAGTTATATGGTGGATCGGCTGGTGGAAGCTGTGCACCCGGATGTTATCGTTAACGCGGTAGGTGTGCTGAACAGCTTCGCAGATGAAGATAAAATTACCGCGTATCACATTAACGGCTTCCTTCCGCATCGTTTGCGGAGGGTGGCCGATACGATCGGTGCCCGACTGATTCACATCAGCACGGACTGTGTCTTCAGCGGGGATCGTGGCTCGTATACGGAGAACGATGTCACGGATGGAACGTCAGCTTACGCCATTACCAAGGCACTGGGCGAAGTTCATGACCCGGGACACCTGACGATCCGTACCTCCATTATTGGACCGGAAATCCGGAAGGGCGGGATTGGTCTGATGCATTGGTTTATGTCCCGCACGGGTGAAGTGGGCGGGTATACGCGCGTTTTCTGGAATGGAGTGACTACACTTGAACTGGCAAAATGGGTGGATCATTATCTGGCGTCACCCGTCAGTGGCCTGATCCATCTGGCACATCCTGCACCTGTCAGCAAACACGATCTGCTGCTTCTTTTCCAGCAGACCTGGAACAAGCAGGATGTGAATATTGTGCCTGATGACAGTCTTGTGCAGGATCGCACTCTCGTTTCCACACGCGAGGATGTGAAGACAGACCTTCCGGATTATTCTACGATGCTGAAGGAGCTGGCATTATGGATGGAGCAGAGCTGACTGGCAAGAAAGTGCTGATTACGGGTGCCTCCGGTTTTACCGGACGGCACGCTGTGACCTATTTTACGAGCGTCGGTGCCAAGGTTGCAGCCGTGGTGAGGCGAGCAGGCGTGCATTCGTTTGGCGAAGACGTTGCCGTGCACGTCTGTGACCTTAACGACAAACAGCAGGTACGTCATCTGATTGACGAGGTGCAGCCGGATTATGTGCTGCATCTCGCGGGCAAAAATTCGGTCCCGGACTCCTGGTCGGATCCGCTGCTTGTACTGGAGACCAATGTGATGGCTGTGCTGTATTTGCTGGATGCTCTCCGGAGCTGTCCGTCCGCACGGACCGTCATTGTAGGTTCCCGCTTGAAATACACGGCTGAACCGGGCCGAAACCCCGAACCGCCGCACCCTTACAGTCTCAGCAAAGCGCTGGAGGAGATGGTGTCCTTGTCCTGGATGTCCCTGTTTGGTCAGCAGATCATGCTGGCTGAGCCGGGAAATCTGATCGGTGCCGGCCCCTCCACAGGCATCTGTTCGCTGCTCGCACGGCATGTTGCTGCCTGTGAACTTGAGGGCAAAAGCGAGGCTTTTCGTCTATCCGGGCGGGATAATACACGAGATTTTCTGGATGTACGGGATGCGGTCAGAGCCTATGCCACGCTTCTTGTGCATGGGACCACGGGGACCGTTTATCCGGTTGTTTCGGGAACGGAACGCAGTCTGGGTGAAATCGCCGATACCTTGCTCTCCATGACGGAGGCAGAAGTGCCTGTCCGCTGGGATGGAGCTTCTTCAGGTCCGGATGGGGCTGGCAAGGAGGAGGAGTTATCGCTGCTGCGCAAGCTGGGATGGAAGCCCCAGATTCCGTTTGCTCAATCTCTCCAGGACATTCTAAGCGATGTACGCAGGCAGCAAGGAGGAAATGCTGAATGAATCCAAAAGTGTCGGTTGTCATTCCATTCTACAATTGTCCTTACGTGCCGCAGGCGGTTCAAAGCGCAATAAACCAGACGTACACCAACGTAGAAATCATTGTGGTGGACGATGGCTCCACTAGTCATGCGGAGCTTCTCCAGCCATACCTGCCCCAAATCTATGTTCTTGGCAAGAGCAATGGCGGCACAGCCTCGGCTCTTAATCACGGTATCCGACATGCGTCCGGAGATTATGTGGTCTGGCTTAGCTCGGATGATTTCCTCTATCCGGATAAAATTCGTTATCAGGTGGAGTTCATGCAGCGGGAAAATGTGCTTGCCTCACATACCAACTTTCATTACATTAATGAACATTCCGCGGTTACCAAGCTGCATGGCGGAGCGGAACCGATGTCCGAGATCGAATGGCTGCGTCGCTTCGTAAGTGGCAATCCCGTCAATGGTTGTACCGTCATGATCCGCAAGGATTTGTTTGGTGCTGTAGGTCTCTTCGATGAGCTGCTGCCTTATACTCATGATCTGGATCTCTGGCTGCGCATTCTGCTGAACGGGCATCGCTTTCCATACCTGAATGAACCTCTTACGGCATACCGTTGGCACGGCGGGATGGGGTCGGTGCGTCATGCAGAGACCATCGGCAAGGAGGCCTCCATGGTCTGGTCCAGATATCGGGAACCTTTGCTGCAGCGAATTGCGGCTATGGGTGGTTAAAGAGACGGAGTAACTCTGACGGAGGGGTTATGGGATATAAGATGCCCATAATGCCCTCTGTATTTATTTTCTATCACAAATGCCCGCGAACTGAAGGCCGGGTCCTCATATGATAAGGGGAACAGTTTTTGCAGAGACAGGCGGAGAAAGGGGAGGCCCGGATGGAGCCTAAAGTTTCAATTGTCATTCCGTTTTACAATTGTGCTTATATTGAGCAGGCTGTTCACAGTGCTCTGAACCAGACATATCCTCATATCGAGGTCATTGTGGTGGATGACGGCTCTACGCAGTATGTGGAGAAGCTGGAGCCGTTCATGGAGCGCATCACATATATTCGGAAAAAGAATGGTGGAACGGCCACAGCATTGAATGAAGGAATCAAGCGGGCGTCGGGGGACTATTTCGTCTGGCTCAGCTCCGATGATGTGATGCTGCTGGACCGTGTGGAGAAGCAACTGAAATTTATGCTCAACGTAAAGGCTTCGTTCTGTCATGGGGCCTACCACTATGTGAATGCAAACAGTGAATGGATGGATACGGTGCAGCCTGAAGTAGGCAGCCGTCTGGAGATGCTGCAGGTGCTGATGGAAGGTTGTCCTATTAACGGCTGCACCGTGATGCTGGAGATGGATGCATTTCATAAGTTCGGCATGTTTGACACCAAGTTCCGTTATACTCATGACTATGAGATGTGGCTAAGACTGTTTCCGGTCTATGAACTGTTCTATTTCAATGAGCCTCTGATGTGTTATCGGGTTCATGATTCGATGGGAACCAAAAGACACTTTGAGGCACTGAAAGCGGAGATGGAACTGGTTCAGGCCAAACATCGGCCGATTCTGCTTAATCTGCTTCAGGTCGGCGGTTATTGGCAGTAACAGTTGGAACGATGGAATGAATGACCTCATCTTAAATAGAGTAGAACAGAGAGCATGCCATCTGGCCATCCCGTGTTATGGGGTCAGTTGACATGTTCTTTTTCTTCATTTTATCGCCTTCAATGGAAATAACCCTCTTGTACCAAGAGGGCCAGGATGATCCGTATTATTGTTACAAGTAGGTCCAGTTCAGCCCTCTACATGTCACGTATATCTTGAACATAGATCAATCATTGGAGCTCATAATAGCCATGGCTTCCGGGTCAGGCAAAGTGTACTCTTGGGGCAGCTTCTGTACTAAAGCATTCATAATCGCGTAGTCCACTTCAATATGTGCCGTCGAGACAGGGACGGAGAACCACCCATTGTATAGATCACTCGGTACAAGCAGTGTCATAGCCGATGACCTCCTTTTTGAATCGCTTCTTGGTAAACCTGTAACGTTCGCAAGCCCATCTCCTCAAGGGAGCGATGCTGTTCCGCCCAGGCCTTGGCCTGTGCACCTACCCGTTTACGGGTGGCATCATCCTGCAAAAGGGCATTCAAGAGTGCGCTCAGGGAATCTACATCCTGGGGCGGAACGACCCAACCGGTATGTGCAGGCTCGACCATCTCTGGCATGCCTGCCGTGCCACTTACAATAACAGGAAGTCCGGCAAGCTGGGCTTCCGTTACCGAGAAGGGCTGCGTATCCTGCAGGCTGGGTTGAACATAAATGTCGGCACGGCGCAGGAACGAAGGAATGTTGTCCAACTTGCCCCAAAATACAATGTCGTCTCTGATGCCAAGATCATTGGCCTGGGAACGCAGATCCTCCATTAGATTCCCCTCTCCCGCAATCCAGCAGACCCAATCGGAGCGCATATGCTTCAGGCTGGCCAGAGCCTTTATCAGTACATGAACGCCTTTGATAAACTCCAGCCGGCCTGTGAAGGCAATGACCTTTTTATTTGCCGGCGGGCGCTGACGGAACCGGACCGCTGCCTGGGCACGGTAGGCAGGAAGGTCGACAGCATAAGGAATAAGGCGGAATTTCTCTTCAGGAACCTGCAGTGATGTCAGTGTACTCTTGATCCAGCGGCTGGAGACCAGAATCAGCTCGGATTGTGCAGCGCTCCGTTGCTCCAATGAGAGGAAATAACGCCCTCGTTTGGATTGTAAATACGCAGGGAGTGTGACCTGCGGGTTGGAATTCTGTGCATCGTAAAAAGCTTCGCGTGCGAGTGCCCCGTGATAGCTGGTTACCATGGGGGTGTTATTCTTCAGAATCCGTTTCATCGCCACAGCTGCAACGGGATCCTGTGCGTGAATGATATCGTACTGATCTACACCCAGATAGGCAGCAGCCATTTCAAATGCATATCGGTTCAGTTCGTAGTACGCCAGAAGAGGGTCAGCTGTGAATTGTGGCAGATCGGTGGGATTGAGCTTGGCTTGCAGCATGGGCCAAACGTTATCCTTGGAAAATGTCCGATTCAGGTTGCGTATATAGACTTCATTTTTCGCGCCGTTTGTTCCCATAATATCGACCTCGACGCCAAGTGTAATCAACCTGTCAGCGAGCTGTTTTACATAGGTCCATATGCCTCCCATATGTGTAAGCTCCCAGTAGGTAACGAGCAGAACTTTCATAAGTACCTCCTTGTCACGGCCTGCACAGGCGGTTCTGCTATCCTTGTATTCTATGAAAGAAGCTGTGCTGAAGGCCGGGCAGGGAGGTACATCTGTCAAAAATGGGTGTATGCAACTGGCATAGGATGAGAGACTGCATAAAATACATACAGGTCGTACAAAGCAGAAGGAGGCGCAATGTGGGTGCATATGTAATGGAAGTACATGAGGGCATGCTTCAAACTGCTGTTCCGATTAAGTACGTAGATGTAGAGGTTGCATTCGTAGGTGATGACGGGGCGGATGTATATGTCGGCGGGATCAGCCCAACCTGTGGAGAGTTGTATCGACATATCTTTCATATTGGAGCAGAGTCGACCGGTAGCAGCCGTAACCACATCATTTATGACCTGAACGTTTCACCGTTCATGTGGCAACTGCGAATCATCAGCAATAAAAGCAGGCCCTATCATCTGGCGGTGCGGGTATACTGCCGAAGTGCTTGTGGGCAGACGCTGGGTGTGCTCTCCGAGCATCAGATGATTAAGCTGGCAGACTAGAAAAAATAAATATACTAAACCAACCTAAGGCAGTTCAGGATTCCTGAACTGCCTTTTTTGCGGTGATCATGAGAAGATGCTTAGGGCTGTCATCATTTCCCGAAAGGAAACAGCATACCGATCTGGTGAGAATGAGGCAGTCATGTGCTCTCTGCCCTGTGCGCGGATAGATTCACGTAATTTTTTGTTGCGTATGAGTTCGACTGCTTCAGCTGCTGCTGCCTTTACGTTGCCCTGAGGATAAAATTTTCCCGTCTTGTTATGTGTGATAAAAGACCGTACGCCATCCGAATCAGTGCTGAGTACCGGGCAACCACAACTGATGGCTTCTGCGACCGCATATCCAAAGCCTTCAAGAAGGGATGTGGAGAGCATAATTCCACCGGAGGCTGCAATCATGGAGTAAAATGCAGGCATCTGGGAGTGAGGAACATTGATGAAAATGCCAATGCGATCCTCCAGTCCGTATTCAGCCAGCATGTGACGGAACATCACTTCGTCTTCGGGATTGGCCAAGCTGGGATCGTGAAACAGCCATAGTCTGGCTTTTGGGATTTTTTTTATGATTTTACTGGATATGCTCAAGTATTCACGCCAATTTTTGTTGTGTTCCAGCCGTCCAACCCAGGCCAGAACCGGGTAGGGTGGGGTGTCGACAGCGAGTGGAGCAAATGTATCGGTGTCCAGCATATTGGGGATAACAAACCGGTGCAGCCAAGGACAGATATGAATAAACATATCCAGCAAGTGATCGGTAGGAGGCAGAACAGCAGCATCACAGTGAGCCTGGAGGTAAGGGATTGCCATCTGGATTGTTTCCAGAGCCTGATCCCGCGTTCCGAGACCTTGGGCTTCAAATATAATTCTTCCCGTATATCCGAGTCCTCTCAATCGGCCAGGCATGCTAATGTCGGAGGTCACAATGATGGCGTCATAACGCTGACTGTGAATCAAAAAACGAATTTCCTCATCACTGGATGCGGTGAAGACCGGAGTGCCGCTGTTGTTCTGCAATCCCGAGCCTGTGTAGAGATATAATACATGCGCTTCAATGCCATGACGTTGCAGAACGGCTGTCCGCAATCGGTTCAAGGTATCCACGCCACCGCTTGGTACAAAAAACGTGAATAATACTTTCACACGGTTCACCCTCTGACTTTTGTGCAGGAACTCATACTCCTGAGCATTTTGCATAAATCCAATAAGCGACTTCCAATCTTCAGTATATAGATCGAAATGGTCCTATTCGGCTATATATTGTACCTGGAGCGAGTGGAATCGAATGATGCAAAATGCTGACTCCTGTATTGTATGGTACGTTGCCCCAATGCACAGGGTGTGGGTGAAACCTATGTTGTTCACATTTTAGACACAAATTTTTAATCTTTCTTTTAAGTGTCATTAAGCTGGGTTTAGGATACAACCCGTAAGATACAAGGAACTTCCCGTGTTGACCATCTGAATCGTTTGATGGCACACGGGTATTTTAACGGGAAAGGATGAATAATGTGCTCGAAGTGAAACAGGTCAGCAAAGTGTATGATGGACGGCACGGCGTGCATCAACTGGATTTCACAATGGAGCGCGGTGAGATTGTTGGTTTTCTGGGACCCAATGGTGCCGGCAAAACAACAACAATGCGCATGATAACCGGCTACCTGCAGCCTACCACGGGTTCAATTGCGGTGGATGGCCAATCGGTGCATGATCAAGGAAGGACCGTTCGTTCCAAGATCGGTTATCTTCCGGAAACCCCACCGCTATATCCGGATATGACGGTGCAGTCCTATCTGAAATTTGTCGCCAATCTTAGAGATGTTCCGGCACGTGAAATCAAACTGCGGGTCAGTGAGATGGTGAGCAGGCTGGGTCTTCAAGCACGGGAGAAACAATTGGTGCGCGGATTATCCAAGGGATATAAACAGCGTCTTGGACTGGCAGGAGCCATCATTCATAAGCCTGATTTGCTCGTACTTGATGAACCGACATCAGGACTGGACCCGAACCAGATTATTGAGATTCGTGATTTGATCCGGGAGCTCGGCGAAAATCACACCGTGCTGCTAAGCACGCATATTTTGCCTGAAGTAAGCACGCTATGCAATCGCATGTTGATCATTAATCAGGGACAGCTTGTACTCGACGGTTCACCACAACACTTCGGTTCATCAATGGGTGACCAGTTTAAGGTATCCATTGAAGTTAAGGCAACAGAGCAGCAATTACATAACTTGCTGGCACCTTGGGAGAAGGTGCGGAGTGAAGTCATTGAACCATCGGACGGAAAAAGCAGCACAGAGCAGCAGGAAACGGTCAGAATGCTGCTTACCGGAGAATCGCCAGACGATTTCCGGGAAGAGCTCTTTTACCTATTGTCAGGAGCTGGATTGCCCATTCTGGAGATGAGAAAGGAAAATCTCAGTCTGGAGCAGATCTTCCTGAAGTTGACTACAACGGAAACAGACGCTGAGTCATCCGATGTAAATGACATGAATGAAGAATCGGCGGTTTCCCCTACAGAGGAGGAATCCAAATGAGACGAATGATGGCTATTTGTAACAAGGAACTTCAGGCGTATTTTCTGTCACCAACGTCGTATTTCGCCTTCGCGGTTTATGTATTGATGACAAGTTTATTGTTCTACTCCAGTTTTGTATATTACCAGCCAAGTATCGTGGATTATCGTCTGGTTCTGGGTGATACCTTATCCATGCTGCTGTTTGTGGTGCCTTTATTGACCATGAGACTGGTTGCAGAAGAGTTCAGGCAGGGAACGGATGAGCTGCTGCTGACCTCGCCGGCTCGGGTGACGGAAGTGATATTTGGTAAGTATCTGGCCTCGCTGGCCATTCTGCTGGTGCTTATCTTGTGCAGTTTGGTCTATCCGTTCATCATGTCATTCT
This sequence comes from Paenibacillus sp. MABNR03, assembly GCF_050455445.1. Classification (NCBI taxonomy): domain Bacteria; kingdom Bacillati; phylum Bacillota; class Bacilli; order Caryophanales; family Paenibacillaceae; genus Paenibacillus; species Paenibacillus sp. MABNR03. Next base: position 13,932 of record NZ_JBCIYR010000005.1, on the reverse strand, counting down.
TTGGAGACTTGGACTTGACCTCTGTATGGCTGTCGGCGCTGGGGCTCTTTTTCTTAGGCGGAAGCATGATGGCAATTGGATTGTTTGCATCAACGCTATCCCAGCATCAGATGGTATCTGCGGTAGCTGGTTTCATTATTTTGCTCGTATTGTGGATGCTTGATTCATTTGCAGGCAATACCGGATCCACTTTACAGCAATGGCTTGATCCATTTGCACTGACGAACCGGTTTGACAGCTTCACGAAGGGGGTGCTCAGTGGTCCGGATATCTTGTATTATGTGACGCTGTCAGGCGTATTCCTGCTACTCAGCATTCAAATCGTGGAACGGAAGCGGTGGAGGTGAGAAGATGAAGAAATGGTTAAGTCATACTAACAGTACCGTGTTGTCTGTAGCGGTCATCGGCATATTTATTTTGCTTACGCTGTTTCTGAATTCACTTGGCGGATTCCAGCTGGATCTGACATCAAACAAACAATACACCTTATCGGACCAGTCTCTCACCGCGATCAAAAATGTGAAAGATGATGTCAGCATTAAGGTATTAACGGTTGAAAATGCTAATAATACCGTCTTGAACCGCGAAGTGACTGACATGGTTCAGGAGTATACCAAACGGAACAGCAAGCTGAAGATGGAACAATTTAATCTTACCCAAGAACCGACGCTTGCTTCGAAGTACGGCATTACAGGCAGTTCGATCGTCCTGGAACGGGGAGATCAGTACAAAGTCGTTGATATTGCCAGTCTGTTCACAGCAGTTGGGGATGGAAGTGATGGGTCATACCAGTTTACGGGGGAGGAAAAGTTAACACAGGCTTTGATGAATTTGTCCTCTACCGAAATGAAGAAAATGGTGTTCCTAACAGGGCATGAGGAACTGGGTCTGGATCAACTGACAACACTGCGATCATCCTTAGAGCAGAACAACATCACAACAGAAGAGCTGCAGCTGAGTCAGGCAGGAGTTGTTCCGGAAGATGCAGATGTACTTGCCATCATCGGACCGCAGCGTGACATCAGTGATGCGGAATTAAAAGCGATTCGAACCTATTTGAGCAATGGGGGCAAGCTCATGATGTCCCTTGGTTTTGTGGAGGATATGAAATCCAGCTGGAAAAACATCGATACCCTTATGGCTGATTATGGCGTTGTGGATGAGCATGCCGTCATGGTGGACAACCAGCAGGCCAGCACGATGGGGCCGTTATGGGTCGTGCCGGAGTATGGTACGCATGCCATTACCGACAAACTGTCGGATAGCAAACTGTACCCGATGTTATCCCTGTCCATTGCCCTGACGAGCAAGGAGCAGGAAAAGTACACCCTGTCGCCTTTGATCCATTCTTCGAATGATAGTTATGGCGAGACGAATATTGCAGGTTTGCTGCAAAATGAAACTGCAAATGATCCGGATCAGGATATTCAGGGTCCCGTTGAACTGGGATATGCAGCGGATACGACCGATGGCAAACCCAAAGCCGTAATTTTGGGGTCATCCATTTTCATGCAGGATTCGGAAATTGGCAATGGCGGGAACCGTGACTTTATTTTGAATACCGTCAATTATTTAAGTGAAAAAGAGGATGGAGTGACGATTCGTCCACGTGTGCAGGCTGGTTATGAAGTAGCCTACCTGGATGGTACGCAGGCCAGAACGATTTTCTTCGCTGCCATTGTGGGCTTCCCGCTCATCTTTGTTATCATAGGTGTAATCTTATGGTGGAGGCGCAGACGCGTATGAAAAAATGGTTCCCGACAGTTCTGGTCGTATCGGTACTGATTGGTGGCTGGGTTTATGCGGCCAATCAGAATTATTTTCGCGAAGAGGAAGCAGAGAAGGTGAAGTTGCTCGGCATTCAGTCTGACGACATACAGTCCATTACCATCCATGACCCGAGAACAGACACGACGGAAGCAGAGGCTTCTCCCTCTTCATCAGCGCAATTGGAACTGAAAGATGGCGTGTGGAGCATGGTGGAGCCCAAGGCATACCCGCTTAACGGTTATACAATCAGCAGCTGGCTTGAAGCTCTAAGCGGGGCAGATCAGGAACTGGTTGTGGAAGAGACACCGACTGATCTTGAGAAATATGGTCTGGGTTCGAGTGCAACACGTCTGGATATCAAACTGAAGGATAACCGTACAATCACTTTGACGATCGGTGGGCAATTGCCCGCAGATGACGCACGTTATGTGCAGGTGGATTCCGGCCCTGTCGTTGCTGTTCAGTCGGAAACGATTGGCAATATGGAGCTGACACGACGTGATCTGCTGGATACGACGCCGTTTAATCTCGATGAAACGAATGTCACCTCCCTGGAATGGGAAGGCGAAGCAGCTGCCTGGATGCTGAAGTCTGCTGCGGAGAACGGTGCTGCCGAGCGGACATGGACGCTGAATGGTGAGCCGATTGAATCCACAGATGCTGTATCTCTAATTGGCAAAATTAAAAACCTGTCCACTGCGGACGATGTCCGTAAAGCTTCGGAATTGAAAGATACGGTGCCGCGGTTTACACTTTCTGTGGAGCAGACTATAAATGGAGAGACCGCAACAGACGTCTATCGGGGGCTTACCCTTCCAGCCGAACCGAATTTGATCTATGTGATCACACCAGACGGTCAGTGGGCATACACCCTTCAGGCAGATACCCTGCAGGATGCGGAAAATTTCCCGGATACACTGAAGGCATCAGATACATCACCGGAAGCCACGGGCGAAGATTCCACGTCATCTGCCGAGTAGGCGCCGGAATGCGGATAGAAAGTGATAATGAAGATTTGTCTGTTTATAGAAAAGCGGTGCAGCACGTATAGGTGCAAGCACCGCTTTTTTCTGTTGATTTTTGCAGGCCCGGGTACCAAATCCTTTCAGCATATCGGAGAAACCAGAAGCGCATCCTAACGTTGTGACCTAAACCATACACATTGGAGGATGAGACATGCCAGCAGCCAAAAAGGCGAAAGCAATCAGCTTATCACTGTCTACAGCAATTTTTGTAATGGCCGGATTAACAGGTTGTGGTGATGGCCGGGATAACAACAATTTGCAAACCAATAATGCGGGCCAGGAAGTTAGAGGGCTCAATCGTTATGGTGTGGAGACCAATGGAATGGATGGAATTCGTGCCAAAAGTTATCGTATGCACAATGTCACTGACCTGAAATCCAGTGATGAACTGGCGAAACGAATTACCGAAATGAAAGAAATCAAGTCGGCCAATGTCCTGTTAACAGACCGTAACGCTTATGTTGCCGTCCGCTTGACAGACGGTCACGCTGGCAAGATGGATAGTCAAGCTAATGGGAACGGTAGAGGTAGTCAGAACAATACGATGAACGGCACGATGCGTAATCGTGCGAACGGAACCATGCGCAGTGAGAGCATGAACCAGGATATGGGTGGTATGCGTGTACATGCAGGCGATGGAACCAGGTCTCCCTACACGACTAGTGGTATCGCTCCCGGGTTGAACACAGGTTCGGCTACGGACCGCAGTCATATGGGGAACGACCGCAGCATTTATGGAACCATGGGTACCGGAACAATCGGCATGATGCGCGGGTTGACGAATACGGGCAGAGACCGCACGATGAGTGATGGCCGCTATGGTATGCAGAGTGAGGGACAGAACGCTGGGCAGCGCCAGGACAACTCGGATGACAACACGTCCGAAGAGATCAAAGGCAAAGTTGCTGCAAAAATCAAGCAATTTGCTCCGAATGTGGAGAATGTCTATGTATCCGCCAATCCGGATTTCGTTGATCATGTGCAGACATATGCCGATGATATTCGTAACGGAAAGCCGGTTAGCGGCATGATTGATACATTTCAATCGATGGTTGAGCGCATTTTCCCAACCAACGCAATGAATCAGCGCCGTGATGGTATCCTTGGTGATGGCATGTTGAACCGCAACCGCAATAACAATACTGATGGCATGATGAACCGTAATAATAACAATGATGGTATTATGAATCCTAATAATGGTCGGTAGAAAATAGATGAACAAATATGCCTTTGCGCAGATGGCAGCATCAGTGGCAAAGGCATATTTACTTTTAACAAACTGAATTTTGCAGCATGCTCAGGTTACATAACACGAACTGCTCATCCTATACCTATAACCAACAAAATGACTGCCCATTTTTTTCATAAAACTGAACCATCGCCCTTGACCTGACATAAGATGAGTTGACTGTATCCCCTTAACCTTGTTACACCAACACAACCCGAGCAAGGAGGGGTGAACATTGAAGGGTATCGATCATAAAAGCAAATTTTTGTTGACCCACCGTGAACGCGAAGTATTCGAATTGCTGGTTCAGGACAAAACGACGCGTGACATCGCAGGGCAGTTATTCATCAGCGAGAAAACGGTGCGTAACCATATTTCGAATGTGATGCAGAAACTCAATGTTAAGGGTCGTTCGCAAGCAGTTGTAGAGCTGATTAAGCTCGGAGAACTGAAGATTTGACGCGAATAACAGTTAGGAAGTTGAAGCAGCATGAAAGCCTTTCTCTATTCTTTATCATGAAGAATGGGGCAAGGCTTTTATGCTATTGGACTATAGCTTATTCAAATGGGATAATCGACTGTTCCGGGATAGAGAGCTGGCAATACAAAAATAAGCCATATAATGATAACCATCCAAAAGTTATCACTTGGCTTATGTTGACAATTGAATATCCATTAATTCAAAGTCGACTTTACAGGAGGCTCTAATCATAAAATCAATGCTAACAATACCGTCAAAGCCATAAGGTTCTTGAATTGAACCAAGTTGAATTGGGAAATCTCTCAAAGCAACATGCTCAATGCTAAGGTCGGGAATCTGTTGTTCATAGCAAATTTCGCTCGTTCCCCCCACTCCATACATTCGCTTTGCTCTTCCATTTATAAAATCAATGTGGATACCTAATTCAGCGAGTTTATCGGTATCAAAAACGGTGCCGCACAGCCTGTATCAAATAGAACGTTGTGCAATACGATGGTTTGATCATTTTGGGTCAAGGTTAAGGAAACGATAGGTAAACCATGCTGAAGTTGTATTTTCATGTACGCTGCCGTACTCCTGAGAAAAATTCCTCTACAGCTTCAACGTCGTTTCTGCTCGTATGGAATACATACAACTCACGTGTCGGGTGGAGCTTGTGCAACTCTTTATAGCCACTCCATGCTTCTTGCGGATTATCGTAATCCTGAATGACCGCCATATCCTCTAACTGACGTATACGGTTGCTGGAGCTTGCTTTGATTGCTTCAACCACTACAAAACGACCTGGATGCAATTCAGTGATCTCTCCCCATTTCATCGGCTTCACCTCGCTTGGATGTAGTATTTGTATTATAGCATAGTTACTCAAGGATGAAGGAAGTAAGCACGGCCCGAGCGAGTTTTTGAAGCGATATAAAGGTCTGGATTGAGTTTTCGAAAATGAGATGAGTTGAGCCGGAATTTATATGATTAAATTAAAGGAATGGAATTTATTGAACCTGCATTGAATTTATTTCAAAGTCTTCCTCTATTCTTGAACAAGAAGAAGGGGAAGGCTTTTTTATATCCTGAAAAGAAATGAACTTTCTACATCAAGTTATTCTCTCGAATAAATGATCTCCATTTTCCCTTCGAAAAAGGTAGGTAAAAGAGCTGCTCCAACTCCTCGTACCCGGTTTCATCCAGATGAAGGCAGAGTGCTTTTTTGGCGATTTTGGCGGCTGGTTGCGAAACGGATTTCCGACTTCCCGCTTTTCGCCTGACCGGTATGTGAAACTGCAGCAAATTTTCGAGGCGGTCCCAGCCTTCCCAGCTTAATCTTCCGCCACGTTTCCAGTCAATTGCTTATAGGGCATAATAGTTCCGGCCTCCGCTGTGCTTCACAGCAAATTCTCTTTTCAATAATGGCATAAACCCCTTGATTTGCAGATTGAGGTTGATTAAAATGAAATTATAAAAATTATTTTCTTAAATTCATATAAAAATATAAAAATTATTTTCAGAGGAGAATACTCATGGCAGCCATCATACATGCATTACAGCAGGAGCTGGATGGACTTCCATCGCAGGAAAGGCGAATTGCAGAGGTCATTTTGCAATCCCCGTCTGATATACCAGGCTGGACGATTAACCATCTCGCACAACAGAGTGGTACCAGTCCGGCTACGGTAACCCGCTTCTGCAAATCATTCCACTTCAAGGGTTTTCCTGATTTCAAAATGAAGCTTGCGGCAGAGCTGTCTCATTCGACCGACAAAACAGCCTATCAGGATATCGTGGCAGGTAACCCTTTGTCCAAGATTGTGGAGGCTATAGAAGCCAACCATCTTGCATCCATTGCGGATACCACCCGATTGTTGGATTTGGGCAGATTGGAACATGCGGTTCAGTTATTATGCCACGCCCGCCGCATTGACCTGTACGGTGTCGCCACTTCGTCGATTGTTACACAGGATTTCTACCAGAAACTTGTGCGAATCGGCAAAAGCTGTACCGCCTTCTCGGATTCACATATGCAGATTACTTCGGCTTCCTCACTGAGTGAAGGAGATGTGGCCATGGCAGTATCTTACTCGGGGGAAACACCGGAGACCATCGATGCACTGCATTGTGCCAAACAAGCGGGAGCCGCCACGATCTCGCTTACTTCTTATGGTAACAACAAACTTGCGGCAGTATCAGATATTCCGCTGTTCACGTCTTCGCTGGAAGAAGGCATGAGACGGGGAGATATGGCTTCCCGCATCGCGCTGCTGCATGTCATTGATATTTTGTTCACAGGCATGGTGAGTGCCGATTTCGACCGTTTTATTCCCAAATTGGAACAATCGTATCACAATGTACAATCCTATCGAGTTCAACATAATGGAGGTGCTTGAGAGATGAATATACGTATTTTTGAAAATGAAGAAGATCTGAATGCTACAGGTGCGGGCCTGATTGCCAGCTTGCTGCAAACGAAACCAAGGGCCGTGCTGGGACTTGCAACAGGAAGTTCTCCAGTAGGCATATATAAACAGCTCATTAACTTGTATCAAAAGGGGCTGGTGAGTTTCGCGCAGGCTTCTTCCTTCAATCTGGATGAGTATGTCGGGCTTCCGGTGGAGCATCAGGAGAGTTATCGCAGTTTCATGAATGAACAGTTGTTTCATCATATTGATATCGATCTGGCCAAAACCCATGTGCCGAATGGGCAGGCATCCGATCTGGACCAGGAATGTGCCATGTATGAACAGCGTCTGGATGATCGTGGGCCTGTAGACCTCCAGCTGCTGGGTATCGGACACAATGGTCACATTGGCTTCAACGAGCCGGGGAACGAATTGACGGGACGCACCCATGTGGTGGATCTCAAAGAAGAGACACGCAAGGCGAACGCCCGTTTTTTTGAAAGTATTGATGAAGTTCCTGCTCAGGCAATTACGATGGGCGTAGGTACGATTCTGAAAGCCAAACAAATTCTGCTGATCGCACGTGGCGAGGAAAAGGCAGAAATTATTCGCGAAGCCTTTATGGGACCCATTACAACCCAATGCCCGGCTTCCTTGCTGCAGTGTCATCCGAATGTCGTGGTGCTGCTGGACCGTGCCGCAGGGAGGTTGGTAAAATGAACCAGTCAAGTAAAGCCCATTTGGGAAAAGAGAGCGGCAGCCCCATTTATCTTCTTCGCGGTAAAATGGTACTGCCTGACGGTCTGGCGCAGGATGGCCTGCTCGCCTGGACCGAAGGGAAAATTGTGTACGCCGGCTCACCAGAAGGGCTGCCGGCATCAATCCATCGTGAGGCGGTATCCTTGCCTGTACCGAATGGGGGCGTTATTGTCCCCGGATTCATTGATATTCATGTCCATGGCGGCAATGGAGAGGATTTCATGGACGCGAATAAGGAAGTGCTGGACAAGATTACTTCATTCCACAGCACGCAGGGAACAACCGCCATGCTTGCAACGTCCATGACCGCTCCAAAGGACAGACTGGATCAGGTACTGGCTGAAGTGGATCGGTATCGTTCCGAGCCGATGCCGTTTGCACAGCTGGAAGGCGTGCACCTGGAAGGTCCTTTTTTCAGTCCGAAATGGCCTGGTGCGCAGAATCCGGAACATATTGTGCTTCCGAATGTATCGTGGCTGGAAGCATGGGAAAAACAATATCCCGGCTTGATCCGTCAAGTGACGCTGGCACCGGAGCGTGAAGGGGCACTGGGAGTCATTGCATGGCTGCGGCAGCAGCGGATTACGGCAGCATTGGGTCACACGGATGCCACTTACGAAGAGGTAGAGCGGGCGGTTGAAGCCGGGCTGCACCATGCGGTACATACGTACAATGCAATGACTCCGCTGCATCATCGTAATCCCGGAGCTGCGGGAGCGGTGCTGAGTGATCCGCGAATTAGTGCTGAGATCATTGCGGATGGCATTCACGTACACCCTGCAGCAATCTCGATTCTGGCCCAGCTCAAACAGTCTGCCGATCAGATCGTACTGATCACTGATGCGATGTCTGCTGCCGGGCTCGATGACGGAGAATATAAGATTGGCGACCTGCCTGTGATCGTGAAGGATGGCGTAGCCAGATTGAAAGACGGCGGCGCACTGGCCGGAAGTACACTGACGATGATTCGAGGTTTCCGCTATTTGGTACAGGAAGTGGGCATGAGCCTGAATGCTGCATCCCGTGCGGCCAGCCTTACCCCGGCGCGACTGCTTGGGATCGACCATCGTACGGGTTCCCTGGCTCAAGGGAAACAGGCAGATGTCGTTTTACTGAATGCGGAGCTGGAGATAGAAGGTGTGTGGGTGAAAGGGGAAAGGTTGCAGCATTCGTCGACTACTCGAACGTGAGGTAATAGGATGCCGATCATCTGAATCCAGGATTACAATAAACAAGCGTTGCACTGCAGAATTTTTTTCTGCTGTACAACGCTTGTTTATTTATTTCAGCATTTTGCATCATTCGATATTAACGCTCACGCGCACATTATGTAGACGAATAGAACCATTCGGTCTACATAATGCTGCTTGGAGGTCGCTTCATGGCAAGAAAATACTAGTACATCTGACCCTATTGTGTCTTTCTTTGCATTTTTTTGCGGAGAGAAGAAGGTTCCAATTTTGTTGCATCTCAAGGTGGATGTGATCCGCTGCTGAAGTTTACCGTTCTCAGATCATAGATTTTTTTTCACAACAGCAGGAACTCCTGCGGCCATGCAGTATTCAGGAATATCGTCCTTCACAAAGGCACCGCCACCTACGACGGACCAGTTCCCAACCTTTATTTTTTCCCTGACCGATGCTCCGATACCAATATATGCTCCGGCTTCGATAACCACGTTTCCTGCAAGGCAAACCCCGGGACCCAACGTAACATAGTCGCCGATAACTGAATCATGGCTGACACTCACGCTTCGATTCAAGATCACATGCTGTCCGATACGGATCTGTTCCGATATAACGCCCCCTTCAAAGATCATGCTGCCTGCTCCAATCACATTTCTCCGCGACCAACGGACATTAGGGTGGATTAATGGAGGGGCAAATCGAAATCCTGAACTTGCAGTTGTGAGGGCAAAGCGCCGCTTCAACGCCGGATCTCCAACCCCTGCGCATACAATCCCCACTTCATCCCTCAGCAGTTTGATATCAGCTAATGTCCCGAGAATGGGGAGGCCCTCCACGGTTAGCCCTTTCATATGTGGACGCTCGTCCAGAAGCCCGACGACTTTAATGTTTAATTCTTCACATAACCAAACAATTTCACGTGCGTGTCCTCCTGCCCCCCAAACAATTAGCTTCAACATCAGCTTTCAACCCTTTCTAATGTTGTGAGGGCACCAACAACTTTGCGTATATGATCTCTGTCCATTTCCTCCCATAAAGGCAGGCTGACAATATGCTTTGTCATATATTCGGTCATTTGGAGACTGGCATGGGGGCACGATTTGAACTGCTTTTGCTGGTGACATGCTGGCGAAAAGTATGTTCTGGCTTCAATGGAATTTTGATCGAGGCCATGAAGCACCTTCCGGTTTTCCAGAGAGGCGGGACTGAGAATAGGTATGAACTGGTGGACAACCGATCCCCGCAGCGTTTGCAGGGACCATCCATGTTCCAGCAAGCCTGCTCGATGAAACTCGTGAAGATAAAGCTCATGGATGGACTTGCGGTTGTGCTGAACTGTCCCAAAGTGATCCAGCGTGGCCAAGGCAATTGCAGCGGTGTATTCGGATATTTTGCTGTTCAATCCCGTAAAGACAGATTCCCGGCTTCGGGAGAAACCGAAATTGCCGGCCTGGCGAACCCGCTGGATCAGATCATGATCGGCACTGTACACGAGCCCTCCTTCACCCACAGCAAAGGATTTCGTCGCATGAAAACTGAAAACGACGGCTCCCGGGAATCCGGTGCCGAACTGCTCTCCTGTCTGTGCCTCCGTCGTGCCGAAGCTGGCAGCCGCATCGATAACAACCGGAATACCATGCTGAACCAAATCATGATACGGTGACAAGTCCATGGCGTTGCCAAAGGTGGCATAGGGTACACATACGGCAATCTGGTCTCCGAGATGCCTGACGGCATGCTCCAGCTGAGCACGATTTAACTCCCATGTATCGGGTTCAATATCAAGGAAGTAGGGCTCCAGTCCGCACCATTGCGCGGCCAGCGGCGTAGCTGCAAAAGTAAAACTTGGCATCAGCGCATACTTCCCTCCGGGGCGCTTGCTCTGAGCGATCGCCAGCATCAGGCCAACGGTAGCGTTATGCACCGTTACCGCGGATCCTTGGCCGTTAAAGCTCTCTTGGATGACCCGTTGCTCGAACTGTTGGTTCAGGGGACCGTAATTGGAATATAGGCGGGTTGATTCTATGGAGTCAACATAGGGAAGGAAAGCTTCTTTTTTTACGAGCTTGGGTCTTAAAAAAGGGATATCATACATGTTTCGTCTCCTTTCCTGGGCGGCAGGAATACAACCTTATCCATTTAACGATGACAAGAGGGCCTCGATTCGTTCCAAATCCGTATGGATTTGCGGACGCCCCTGAATGCTCAGTCGATACGCATGAAGAGCGCTTCGGAACAAGACGTCCGAATGCAGATATCCCTGATCACGGGATGCGATCACGATATCGAGCCATTCCGTCATGGATGTCCGAGTCAGCTCCTGGTTATTTTGACTTTGATGTTTGCGAAGACTGCTTAGACCATCGGCAATATACACTGCTTTGCCTTTGGAGAGCAGGTTAAGCCAAGAGGCGACGTCGTTCAGCAGGCTGTACTGCCTTCCATTAAATGTTCCGAATGGGTGAATCAGGTCCTTTTTGTGGAACAGGACGGTGGTGGGTTCACCAATCACGTTCAGGCAGCGGCTCAGCATGTGGTTAGCCAGATCGTAACCGTCCAAGATTCGGGTCTCTTCATATAATTTTCGCGATGCATAGATCGGTGGAAGAATCTCACCTTGTTCATTTATGATGTTCCTGTAGGAAGTGACAAGAGAAATATTCTCAAAATTTTGATAATAATAAAGCATTCTTTCGATCTTTTCCTTGTGGAATACATCGTCATCCATCAGATAGTTGACAAATAAGCCTGAAGCCAGATTAAAACACTTGTGCCAGTTACCCAAATAGAGGTTTTTATCGTTTTTGAAGTATTTAATCCGGACATCTTCATGCAGATAAGGCATCAGCATCTTCTGGACTTCATTGTTCGTGCTGTCATCGCATATGATGATCTCCAGGTTGGAGTAGGTTTGTTCCAGTACGCTTTCAAGTGCAATCCGCAGCGTGTCTGGGCGATTGTAAGCCGGGATGAGAATGCTTACGAGCGGGGAATTCATATTGATTCCACCTTTCTGGCGGTTAGTTAGGTCCTGAATGGGAAGGCAGGTTTCCTTGGCTATTGTGACGGTTTCTCAAGCAGCGAATGATTCGCCAGCACTACACATACATGTATATTACGCGGAAGATAAATGATGCAGGTCTGGTACATATTGCGCTCTTTTTTGTCATTTTTGCAATGAATTTGTAAAGGAGGACGAACATGTTGGTAAATGAAATGCCGATGCTGATGGCACATCTGTTTGTATCGGATAAGATACCAAAAGAGGAAATCAGCAACTTGACAGCAGAACTTGAAGCCGCCCACATCAAAGTGAGGCTCTATCAGGCAGACCAGCCTCCCGCCGGGATCCTGTTCCAGAAACCAAGGGTGTACGTATCCCTTGGCGAGAGTTGGGAACAATTCCCGGGTCTCTTCTCGTTGCCACCTCATGAGAAGAGACGCTGGCTTCATTACGGCTCGGTTGATGAAGTCAGCTCCACTCGGTTGATGTTTTGTTGGCTTAAAGCTACGGATCCGCTTCCCGAGAATAAAAACGTTCCTCCGTCCCAATTTTCTTCCAATACTCCGTTAATTTCCATATTCACGGCAAGCTACCGATCGGGTGATAAAATTCAGCGGCCTTACCAATCATTGTTGAAGCAGACCTATAGCAATTGGGAATGGGTCATTGTAGATGATTCAAATGATCAGGAAGACAATTACAGCCGGTATCTGATGTCACTGGAGGATGAACGTGTCCGGAGATATCGGCAGGATGCAAGTAACGGATATATCGGCTCGGTCAAGAGATATGCTGCAGGATTGTGTACAGGTGAAATTTTGGTAGAGGTGGATCACGATGATGAATTGATGCCGGATTGTCTTGAGAAAATTGTAAGAGCTTTTCAACAACACCCGGAATGCGGCTTCGCCTACGGTGATTGTTCCGAGGTGTATGCAGGAAGCAATAAGGCCCATTGGTATGGGTGGGATTGTGGGTACGGGTACAGCGTTTATTATCGGGTATGGCTGCATGATATGGATAGATGGCAAAATGTACAAAAGCATACAACGATTAACGGCAATACCATTCGTCATTTGGTCGGTCTGCCGAATCATCCGCGCGCATGGACACGGGATTGTTATCATATGGTCGGAGGCCATCGGAGCGAACTTCTCGTATCGGATGACTATGATCTGCTTGTGCGTACATTTCTGTGTACCCGGTACCTCTACATCCCGGATTTACTGTACATCCAATACCGTAATGAGAACGGGAACAATACAACGTTCACCCGAAACAAGCAGATTCAGGTACTAGTCAGGGAATTGAACCGAAGTTACCGGCAAAGGATCGGATTGAGATTAACGGAGCTGGATCTCCCGGAACTGCTTCCTTACAACCGAATCTGGCAGACATCTCCCCAGGATCCCGCCAGAAAATCGGGAAATATCCTTTTGGAGGACGCTGCAAGGGTCTCTGTTATTTTCCCGCTCCCCTATTCATGGACAAAGCCAGACTACACCCAGTTATACAGCACAATACAGAGGGGGAATGATAGCGGGTTCAAGGATATGGAAGTCATTGTTGTCGGTCAAATACCCGAGGAACTGGAAAAGTGCGCTTCCCTGGCTCCATCGGGAGCCATTCGCTGGTGGCCGATGGATCCACAGGATTCGTTAGACATCTGCATCCAATATGCCAAAATCATCGCTTCATGCAGGGAAAAGGTTGTTGTTATGCCCTGAGCCTATCAAAAACTAGAGAAAAGGGCACATGGCCTGGCATGCTTGCAAGAAGCGCCACGGTCATGTACCCTTTGCGGGAGATTGTTGTGTCCTAGTATTCAAAAATCAACAACATTTGAAGTTCATCTTATATTGGGAGTTAGGCAGGTCCTTGGTCACCCTGAGGTCCTTGGGTACCTTGAGGTCCTTGGTCACCCTGAGGTCCTTGGTCGCCCTGAGGTCCTTGAGTACCTTGAGTACCTTGAGGTCCTTGGTCACCCTGAGGTCCTTGGGTACCTTGAGGTCCTTGGTCGCCCTGAGGTCCTTGAGTACCTTGAGGTCCTTGGTCGCCCTGAGGTCCTTGAGTACCTTGAGGTCCTTG